>CAZBEC010000015.1:0-118423 GCA_964490815.1 uncultured Thalassospiraceae bacterium | reverse complement strand
GGAACTGGCCAGGCGTGGCCATGAGGTTATTGTCCGCAATATGTGCGCCGCCCCGATAAACTATATGGGTGTGGACTGGGCACCGATCCACAATGAAACTCCTTACGGCAATATGCCTGACGAAGCCGACTTGTACATCGCCAACCGGGGCGACAAGTTGATTGACCTGATGCCGAAAGCAAAACGCACCGTCTTCTGGATACACAATCCGGCCAGGTTTCTGATGAAATGGCGTTACCTGAAGAAATTATGGAGAGTACGCCCGGTGATTGTCTTTATCGGCGATTATCACGCAACGACATATCCCAAATGGGCGCCGGGAGGCGAACGGAAAGTTATCCCTTACGGCATTCCCGACATGTTCCGGGCGGCCGATCCGACGGGTGAAATTCCCGGCCCCCGCGCCGTCTTTACATCCAATCCGTTACGTTCGCTGGACTGGTTGCTGGAGCAATGGCGTGATCATATTCAGCCCAATGTAAAAGGCGCTGAATTGCACGTTTTTTCTGGTGCGGCGACTTACGGGTCTGTAGGTGACGCCAAATCCCTGGCCATGGAAAAGGTGCTTGATCAGGCCCGCTCACTTGCTGATAAAGGCGTTGTATTGCGTGGACCGGTGCCCAAGGCGCAACTGGTCGAGGAATTCCGTGAGGCGCGGGTCTTGCTTTACCGGGGCGATCTGAACGAGACTTTTTGCCTGGCCGTCGGCGAGGCGCAGGCAATGGGCGTGCCGGGAGTCGTGGAAAATATTGGCTCGGTAGTCGAAAGGGTCGTCAATGGCGAAACCGGGTACGTTGTCGACAATGATAAGGATTTTTCATCATTGGCCTGCAATATTTTAAACGATGACGGCTTGTGGCAATCCCAACATAAGGCTGCGTTGGATAGCCAACGCCGTTGGGGTTGGCCGGAAGCTGCCCACGAATTCGAGAAACTAATTTCCTAAGTTTGGACCCAATAGTGAAAGTCGATTAATAATATGCGCGTGTTGCAAGTCATGGCCGGGGCCGAATACGGCGGTGCCGAAGCATTTTTCACCCGACTGGTAGTTGCGCTCAGGCGCGCAGGCCTTCATCAACGTGTTGTTATCCGCAAAAATGCTCACCGCGCATCAATCCTGCGCGATGGTGGAATAGAGCCCGTGGAGTTTCGGTTTGGTGGCCCCCTTGACGTTATGACACGCTTGGGTTTGAAACGCGAAATCGAATCCTTTTTTCCGCACATCGTCATGACCTGGATGAACCGGGCGACTGCAATGTGTCCGGGTGGAGATTTTGTTCACGTCGCGCGCCTGGGGGGGTATTACGATCTTAAGTATTATCAGAAATGCAACCACCTTATTGGCAATACGGAAGATATAGTCGAGTATCTAACCGGACAAGGATGGCCGGCGGAGCAGGCTCATTATTTGCCAAATTTCGTCAGCGCCCGGGCTGCCGACCCTTTGCGCCGGGAAGACTACTACACCCCGAGAGATGCGCCGCTATTGTTGGGTCTTGGGCGATTGCATGAAAACAAGGCTTTCGATGTTCTGCTTGATGCGTTGGCACGTATCCCCGACGCTTATTTGTGGCTTGCCGGCGAAGGTCCGAAAAGGGGAGAGTTGGAGGCCCAAGCTGAAAAACTTGGGATTAAGCCGAGAGTACGGTTTTTGGGTTGGCGCGACGATATTTCGGCCCTGTTGGCTTCGTGCGATGTTTTTGTGTGTCCGTCCCGCCACGAACCCCTGGGCAACGTGGTCGTTGAAGCCTGGGCCCAATCCAAGCCTGTCGTCGCTGCCGATAGCCTTGGCCCCGGCGTATTGATCGATCAGGAAGAAAATGGCGTTCTGGTTCCAGTTGACGACAGCACATCTCTGGCTTACGCCATCCAGCAGGTGCTTAGTGAGGAAAATCTGCGTTCCAGAATCGCCCTGCATGGGCGGGCGACATACGAAGAACATTTTACTGAGGAAAAAGTCGTCGCCCAATATCTCGATTTCTTCGAGAGTCTCATCGCAAAAGAATAGAGGGCACTATGTGCGGAATTGCCGGCATTATGACAATCAATGGAGCCCCGCCTGAGGGAAGAGCGCTCGATAGTTTGTCCGATGCTCTTGCACATCGAGGACCTGATGGGCGTGGACGGCATATTTCGGGCAATGTCGGCATGGTGCAAACGCGTCTGGCTATTATCGATCTAGAGACCGGTGATCAACCACTCTATGCACCTGGCGAAGGTGAGAATGCAAAAGCCGCTCTTGTCGCCAATGGCGAGATCTACAACTATATCGAATTAAAGAAGGATATGGCGGCGACGACCTTTTCTACCGGTTCCGATTGTGAGCCGCCCCTGTATCTTTATTTGCGCCATGGACCTGAATTTGTCGAGCATTTGCGCGGTATGTTCGCCATCGCCATTCACGATAAGGAAGCAGACCGTCTGGTTCTGGCGCGAGACCCTTTCGGCATCAAGCCCCTGTACTATGCGGAAACGTCGATCGGGTTCGTTTTCGCATCCGAGCCCCAGGCTTTGTTGCAGGCCGGACTTGTTCAGGTTGCCATTGAAGACGAACACCGCGACGAATTGCTGGAACTTCAGTTTACCACGGGTTCACAAACGATTTTTCGGAGTATCTCCAGGTTGTTGCCGGGAGAAACGATTGTCGTCCAGGAAGGAAGAATCGTCTCCCGCTACAGACGCCAAGCCTTGCCCAATGGCCAACGCCGGTCCAATGATGAAGCACAGGAGATGAAAACCCTTGATAGCGCTTTAATCGACAGCGTGAATGTTCACCAGCGTTCTGATGTTCCATACGGCATGTTTTTTTCCGGAGGCATCGATTCTTCGATATTGCTAGAGATGATGGCTCGATTGAATGAACGCCCAGTCAGGGCGCTTACGGCGGGATTTTCCGGCACTGGGGTTCATGATGAACGCGAAAGGGCGCGCGCCTTGGCCCGGGAGGTCGGCGCCGATCATATTGAGGTGGATTTCTCCGAAGACGATTTTTTTTCCTCCCTGCCTTCCATCGCCGCAGCCATGGACGACCCTACCGCAGACTATGCGATTTTACCGACGTTCAAGTTGGCCGAAAGGGCCCGTAAAGAGGGTTTAAAAGTGGTGCTTTCAGGTGAAGGAGGCGATGAACTGTTTGGCGGCTACGGTCGTTACCGCCACGCCGCCCGTCCCTGGCCATTGACTAAACCAATGCGCCGCCGGGGTATTTTGCATGGTCTGGGCGTTTTGCGCGAAGATTCTGACGACTGGCGCAAAGGTGTTGCAGGGGTAGAAAAATCAACTTCCATTTTGGGGCGGTCCGCCCTGCAGGTAGCGCAGGCCGTCGATGTCGCCGATTGGTTGCCCGCTGACCTGTTAACGAAGCTTGATCGTTGCCTGATGGCCCATGGCGTGGAGGGGCGTGTTCCATTTCTTGACCCGGTGATGGCTGAGGCCGGATACCTGTTGTCTGACGAACTTAAGGTGAGAAAGCGGCTTGGAAAGTGGTTGTTACGACGCTGGCTTGAAAATAATAGGCCATCGGCTCAACCGTTTGAATCCAAACGCGGATTTACGGTTCCTGTTGGGGAGTGGATTGCACGGCATGCCGGAACCCTTGGCGCCATGCTTGCCACTCAACCGGGCATTTGTGAAATCTGTAAACCCGGTGCCGTAGAGGAATTATTTTCAGCAACGGGTAAGCGTCACGCTAAAGCCCAATGGACGCTTTTGTTCTATGGCTTATGGCATCACAGCAACGTTTTAGGGCAATCCACCGATGGTGGCGTATTTGATGTCCTCGCAGAACAATAGCTTCACGATATTTATTCTTATTCTAAGTCATGATTTTTATCGAATAAAATCAAACTATTATTCATGTTATCCACAATGGGTGATTTAGAATCTGTAATTTTTTTTAGATATCAATTAGGGGTTAGGCTAATATGTGAAAACAAAACAAATGATCAATTAAGACTCTGCCGTTCGAGCTAAAGGAAACTAGCGGAGCCTGAGGGGAGATTCATTGGGATGAGTGTTTTATATCTCATTGTGGGCAGTTTAATCGCCCTATCCGTGCTTTTATATGTACTGGTTAACGTCCTGAAATCAAAGAAACAATCCTTTGAAAAAACTAAGGTGCAAGTAAAAAACGTCCAGGAAATGAATAAAAAGGCGTTCGAGGCGACACAAGATGGCCATCAAAAAGTCGCTAAAGAAAAATCGTTCATTCCCTCAAGCCTGAGTGCCGAGTAACCACTATGACAAGTACCTACCTGTTCTCTCTGATCGGTGGCCTTGCTGCCTTGTCGATTTTCCTTTTCACGGTGATGACCGTCTTGAAATCCAAGCAGGCGGGCAACAAAAAAGCCCGGCAAGAAGTTGAAAGCATTCACGCAAAACTTTCCGAAGATGGCGGCTAATCCTTTCAACCTTGTCACTTGACGCTTCTTGGGCGGCGAAAGTTCCCTTATAACCAAGGGCATGAACACTTTGGAAACAATCACCATTCGTCGCCCCGATGACTGGCATGTGCATTTACGCGACGGAGCCATGCTCAAAACCGTTGCGAGTCACACAGCCAGGCAATTCGGCCGCGCCATCGTCATGCCTAATCTCGAGCCGCCGGTGACGACCTTGACTGCCGCGAATGAATATCGGAATGAAATCCATTCCGTCCTTGCCGAGGATGCGGCCTTTACACCGTTGATGACCTGTTACCTGACCGACCAAGCGGATCCGGATGAAGTTCGTCGCGGGTTTGAAGAGGGTGTTTTCAGCGCCGTCAAACTGTATCCTGCAGGGGCGACGACCAATTCGGCTTCGGGCGTTACGGATATGACGAAGGTTTCCAGCGTGTTTGAAGCCATGCAGGATGTTGGCATGCCGCTATTGGTTCATGGCGAAGTTACGGACCCTGAAATAGATATTTTTGATCGCGAGGCGGTTTTTATCGATCGAGTACTGGCGCCGATGCTGGCCGATTTTCCTGCTTTGAAGGTAGTTTTCGAGCATATCACCACATCCCAGGCCGTCGCATATGTTCGCTCCCAAGGATCACGATTGGGGGCGACGATTACCGCCCATCACCTGTTAATCAATCGCAATGACATGTTCAAAGGGGGCATCCGCCCGCATTACTATTGCCTTCCGGTGGCCAAGCGCCAAGGCCATCGCTTGGCTTTGCTGGAAGCGGCGACTTCCGGTGAAGCAAACTTCTTTTTGGGCACCGATAGCGCTCCCCACGCGACCTCCGCCAAGGAATCGGCTTGTGGATGTGCGGGAATTTTTACGGCCGCAACGGCGATCGAACTTTACGCCCAGGCCTTCGATCAGGCCGGAGCCCTGGAAAACCTTGAAGCCTTCGCCTCCGTTAATGGACCGGTTTTTTACGGAATGCCTCCTAACGAGGAAACGATCACCCTTGTACGCGAGGAGTGGACAATACCTAAAAATATTCCGGTCGAAGGCGGCGTCGAGATACAGCCTTTCCTGGCCGGTGAGAAATTGATCTGGAAAATATCGAAAGGCTGACATGGGCAAGACTGTAGAAACCATTGAACTGGTTACACCCAGCCCGGGTACCAACCGGTTTTTGAAAGTGCACCGTTATGGAAATCCCGGCGCCAGACCAAAGGCCTATTTTCAGGCGGCCCTTCATTCCGATGAATATCCGGGTTTACTGGTCGCCAATCACCTGATTGGCTTACTGGATGAGGCCGAGGCGAACGATTCGATCAAAGGTGAAATCGTTGTGGTGCCAGTCGCCAATCCGGTTGGGTTGGGCCAACAACTATTGGGTCAGCATGTCGGGCGAAACGAATTTTCAAGTGGTGGAAATTTCAACCGCTCCTGGCCCGACTTAAGCGATCAGGTATTTGCGCGGGTAAAAGGCAAATTAGGCGCAAACGAAAACAAGAACGTATCTATTATTCGCCAGGCCCTGGCCGAAGAAACGGCCGCCATCGAGGTCCAGACCGAGCTGGATGGATTGCGCAAAACCCTGATTGGCCTATCTATAACCGCCGACATGGTGTTTGACATGCACTGCGATAATGATGCGCTTATGCATTTGTATTCATCGGCGCGCCATCGTGATTTGGCTGTCGAATTGGCTGCTGACATTGGCGCGCCGGTTATGCTGCTCGAAATGGACCCAGGCGGATCGCCGTTTGATGAAGCCAATTCCGGCGTATGGTGGAAACTGAAAGAAAAGGCGGGTGAGGATACCCCCATCCCTGCGGCCTGTTTCGCTACCACGGTCGAATTTCGCGGCCGCAATGATGTCTTCGATGAATTGGCGGCGGCTGATGCCGTCGGTCTATTTAGGTTTCTGCAACGCCGTGGCGTGATTGACGGTGATCCGGGGCCGCTTCCGCAAGCCTTGGGCGAACCGACGCCTTTGGAGGGAACAGATGTCATGCGTGCGCCCGCTGCAGGCGTCCTTGCCTACCACAAAGATTTGGGTGACTGGGTTGAAGCCGGCGAAACAGTGGCGGATTTGATTGATTTGATGGCTGAAGATCCGAAGCAGGCCCGCACCCCCATTGCCAGCAAGGCCACGGGTTTATTTTTTGCTCGCATGAATGAAAAACTGGTCCGCCAGGGCGCAGAAATATGCAAGGTAGCGGGTAAAGAACCTCTGGAACATCGCCAAACTGGCAACCTGCTTGAGGAGTAGAGATTTTCGTTTTTTCTATGCGCAAACCTCCCATTCACCTATTTATCTCCATAACGCCGTGAAAAAGCTTGCTTTCCTCGACAACTGGCCCTAAACCAGCGGCGTGAATACCGACGCCGGTCGAGAATTTCGGCGGAACCGACAAAAGACGTTCCCTACCTGATTTTCCCTATTATCTGAGCTTCGATCACGCCACCGGGACACAGTGTCCCGGGGGAAACATTCTAGTATGGACTACAAAAATAATGACTATCGGTACCGTAAAATTTTTCAATCAAACCAAAGGTTTTGGCTTCATTACGCCGGAAGATGGCTCGAAGGACGTTTTCGTTCACATCTCCGCCGTCGAGCAGTCCGGCATGAGCACTTTGAACGAAGGCCAGAAAATCCAGTTCGAGGTTCAGCCTGAAGCCCGCGGTCCCAAGGCCGTAAACTTGCAGGACGCGTAACCTAACGCATTAATCCGCAAGTTTTGGAAAATTGAAAAGGGATGAGGCTTTTGCTTCATCCCTTTTTATTTGGCAAATGTGTTTAAGCCTGATCCAGGTAATAGCCGCAATTGACGATCAGATCACCGACCTTCTTTGAATAAACCCGCTTCCTTCGGGTTCTTCCATCAATCGGATCGAACCACATATATTCGCTCCAGAAAGATGCTCCAGGTTTTTTCAACGCCTTTAATATGCGCCTGATAAAGGAAACGCCCTGCACATCCCGGCTGCCACGGATATTGATGCCGATCATTCGTTTGTCGGGATGCAGCAACAAAAAGCCGTCGCCGTCTATAACAAAAATATACAGTCCGGATTCTTTGCGTATCCAGGTTTCGGTGGGCGTACTTTTTACCGCCTCTCCTAATCCAAGATTTTCGACAGACTTAGCAGCTTTTTCAACCATCCCAACCACCGACGCCTCAAGATCCAGCGAATGAGCCTTTGCCCCGATGATTGCCAGAATGTAACTGGCCCCAAGGGAAAGCAAAAAAGCACGCCGGTTCATTTAGTTGTCCTCACGATTGGTTATTCGCATGATATAGCGCATTGTTGCCCGCCATCGACATGAAAAGGAGCCCGCCATTTCCTGCCGGGCTCCTTCTTCACGTCCTCCCCCTTGGCGAGCCGGCTTTCGATCCTGCCACTTCGAAGCGCTCTTTCACGATTGCCATGAGCGACTATGGCATGACCGTTCTTCTTCCATCGCTGATCTCCTACCTTCAGTCAGTAGCGCCCGACGTAAAGATTCAAACGCGTTACTACGCCCATGGCGCCCAATATAATGATTTGCTTAGTGGCCGATCGGAACTGTCGATCACTGTCGCTGGAAAACATCCGGAATGGTGTACCGAAAAGCAATTGTTTTTGGAAAACGCAGTTGGCGTGGCGGCAAGCAGCAATGAGCAATTGAGCGATCACCCTACGCTCGAAGAATATCTCGGTGCGCGACATGTGATTATGGCTCCCGGACCGGGCGACCGAAGCTGGGTCGACGATCATCTTGAGGAGCTAGGCCATGTTCGCATGGTCGCTCATTCGGTGCCTCATTTCTTCGCTATCCCGGCAATCCTGGAAAATACAAAGTATGTCAGCACCTTACCTCGGCGGATCGCTAACAGGCTGGCCGCCCAGCATCGAATCAGAATTTTTGAGCTTCCCTTTCGCGCACCCAATCACAAGGTCGTGCAGGTTTGGCATTTAAGGAAATCGAAAGACGCCGGACATAAATGGCTTAGGGGTCGAATTCTGGACCAGGCTAGACACCTTTTCTAAGGGGATTACGTGGGCGACCTTATTCACGGACGGTGAAAATCAGTGCATGGTCGCCGTCATGGTGGCCTCTTCGATTTCATCGGTATCGCGTTGACGCTGGTGAGCACTCCAGCGGTGCTCGACTTTTTTGAACACATACAAAATTCCGTAGGTCACGATCAGGTAAAGAATCCCCGCCATGATGTAGATCTCGTAAATAGCGAAAGTACGCGCGACAATGACACGGGCGACTCCGGTCAAATCCATCAGGCTGATGATCGAAACCAGGGATGTCGCCTGGAACAGGAACACCACCTCATTGGAATAGGCCTGAATGGCTAACCTGAAGGCCTTTGGCAGGATGATCCGCCGATAAAGGACGATACCCCGCATACCGCAGGCCTGGGCGGCCTCGATCTCGCCAAGTGGAACGGCCTGAATAGCGCCGCGCAGAATTTCCGCTGTGTATCCGGCGGTGTTAAGGGCCAGAGAAAATACGGCGCAGAAATAAGCCTCGCGGAAGAAAACCCACAGGCCAATAGCTTCCAGTTGCGGTCGAAACTGGCCACTGCCGTAGTAGATCAGGAACAATTGAACCAGAAGTGGTGTTCCTCGGAAAAATAAGATATAGCCGTATGCCGGCATCCACAAAACCGGGTTCTTTGAGACCCGCATCAGGCCCAAGGGTATGGCCATGCAGAAACCGATGACCAGGCTTAAGGCGGTCAACTCGACGGTCAGAACGAGGCCTTCCAGCAAGTTCGGCACCTTCTCGCCGATAAAGGCCAAGGTTTCCCAGATGCTCTGGAAGATTTGCCTTAGAAATTCCATCAGGCCCGCCTCACACCACGATTAGCCCAGGCTTCAATCTTTTGCTGAACAAGCATGGAAATGACCGTTATGGCTAAATAAATAAGCGCGGCAGCAAAGAAAAATGTGAAAGGCAGGCGTGTCGACCGCGCCGCGATATCCGTATTGCGCATCAGCTCAGGCAATTGGATGACGGATATCAACGCCGTTGCCTTGATCAAAAGAATCCAAATATTTCCAAGGCCGGGCAGGGCAAAGCGCCAGACTTGAGGTAGCAGGACGCGGCGCACGACCTGGGCCCGGGTCATGCCAATTGCGTGGGCGGCTTCAAGTTGTCCTTTGGGTACGGCCAAAACCGCGCCGCGGAAAATCTCTGTTGCGAATGCACCATAAATAAAACCAATGGTCAGAACCCCGGCGATAAACGGGTTGACGTCGATGATGATCTCGTGGCCGAAGGACTGAAAAATACTCTGGATAAGTGTTGGGGTTCCGTAATAGACGAGCAGGATCAGCAGCAGTTCGGGAACCCCACGAATGACGGTAGTGTATGTGTTGGCCGCGCCTCGCGCCACGGCCGAGGAAGAAAGTTTTCCCCAGGAGCCGAGCAAGCCCATCGCCAACGCAACCACCAGAGAACATAGGCCGACGATCAGGGTTAATTGCAACCCTTCACGCAACATCCAGCCATATCCCTGAAGGTCGAGCACCTCTGAAATTCCTTACCTTTGAAACCAAACCGCGCCCGCGAGCCTAGGGCCACGGGCGCGGGGTCGTCAGCTTACGCTTACGGCGACTTAGTCTCCGTAGACGTCGAAGTCGAAGTACTTGTCGTTGATTTTCTTGTAGGTGCCGTCCGCACGGATCTGATTAATTCCGGCGTTAAGGGCCTCGCGCAATTTATCTTCGCCTTTGCGCACGCCGATGCCGGCTCCATCACCGAACCATTTAGGATCGCTAAATCCAGGACCGAAATGCTCGAAACCGGCGCCGTCCTTGGTGTTCAGGAAGCCTTCAGCTGCCGCCACTGAATCCGACATACCCATATCGATACGACCCGAAATCAAATCCAGGTAAATTTCATCCTGGGTTGCATAGGCCTTGATGGTGATGACGTCGCCGTAGTTATCGCGCAGGAAGTTTTCGTGAATGGTTGCGCGTTGAACGCCGACGGTCTTTCCCTTCAGCCCGGCCTTGCTGATTTCATAGCCCGCGCCCTTCTTGGCGAAGAATTTACCGGGGGTGTTGTAGTACTTGATCGAGAAATCGATTTTCTTTTTGCGTTCCTCGGTGATCGACATGGAGGCGATGATGGTGTCGAATTTTTTGGCGATCAGGCCGGGAATGATGCCGTCCCAATCCTGCACGACCCAGGTGCATTCCAATTTGGCGGCGGCGCAGATGGCGTTGCCGATGTCAACGTCAAAGCCCTGCAGCTTGCCCTGTTCGTCGGTGTAGTTGAACGGAGGGTAGGCGCCCTCGGTTCCCATCCGGACCTTCATGCCCGCGTCTGCTGTACTGGCTGCCATAGACAGCATGGCGACGCCAATGGCGGCTGAAATCAGCTTCTTCATTGATTTATTCTCCCTGTTGATTCTCGTTGGTCGTCTTTTGTTATGGTTGGGTTGAAGTTTAAGTCACTCGGATTGGTCGAGTCACGCTTTTAAGAGTGTGTTTCAAAGGTTTGAGGAAAGAAACTGGCGGAATCTTTCCGTCGATGGGTCGGCGAAAATTTCTTTTGGGTTGCCCTGTTCCTCGATACGCCCTTCGTGCAGGAAGACAGTATACGATGACACTTCGCGGGCGAAGCCGACCTCATGGGTAACCACAATCATTGTCGCGCCATCGTCTGCCAGGTCGCGGATCACCTTTAAAACCTCGCCGACCAATTCCGGATCCAGCGACGACGTAGGCTCATCAAACAGCATCACGTCCGGTTCCATGGCCAGCGCCCTCGCGATAGCGGCTCGCTGTTGCTGCCCGCCGGACGTATGCGAAGGGTAGTAGTCTCGGCGCTCGTACATGCCGACCTTGTGTAAGATCTCCTCTGCCCGCTCGATGGCCTCCGCCTTGGGAATATTTAGGACATGCACCGGCGCTTCGATGACGTTTTCCATGATCGTCATATGGGACCACAGATTGAAACTCTGGAAGACCATGCCCAGCTTGGTGCGGATACGGGCGACTTGTTTCATGTCGGCCGGTTGCGGAAGGCCGTTTTTCGCCGTGGACATGGCGATGATCTCGCCGTTGACGGCGACCTTGCCCGCGTTAGGAATTTCCAGCAGATTCAGGCAGCGCAGGAAAGTGCTTTTACCGGAACCCGACGATCCCAACATGGAGATAACGTCCCCCTTGTGAGCGGTCAGAGACACGCCTTTGAGAACTTCGACATTGCCGAAGCTTTTGTGTATGTCTTCGACGTCGATGGCGGCGGGGGTTGGGCTGTCCAATGGAATTATCCTTGCTTTGACGAGTGTGAAGACAGTCAAAGCCTTGGGCGGGCGTTCTGTCAAGTAATTGACCTAAATTGTGTTAAGCCATAAAAGGATTGCCACACATAAAGATTTTAGGATTTTTGACCATGACCGATGACAATCAGTACTCCGCCATTTGGCTGGAACAGGACGGCGATGACGTAAACGCCAGCATCAAAAACCTGCCGGCCGACGAACTGCCCGAAGGCGATGTGACCGTGGCCGTCAAGTATTCGACCCTGAATTACAAGGACGGCATGATCATCAACGGCCTCGGTAAGCTGGTGCGCGATTACCCGCACATCCCGGGGATCGACTTTTCCGGCGAAGTCATTGAATCCGATAACTCTGAATACAAACCCGGCGACCAGGTTATCGCCACGGGCTGGCGCAACGGTGAAATTCATTGGGGGGGATTATGCTCCAAAACCAGGGTCAAGGGCGAGTGGCTGGTGCCGCTGCCAGAAGGCATGACGCTGGAACATTCCATGGCCATCGGCACCGCCGGACTGACCGCCATGCTGGCTGTGATGGCGCTGGAGGATCACGGTCTGAAACCTGAAAATGAAGGCGAGGTTCTGGTTACCGGGGCTGCAGGGGGCGTCGGTTCCATCGCCGTCAGCATCCTGGCCGGACTCGGCTACCGGGTGGCGGCGTCGACGGGCCGCGAAGACACCCACGCCTACCTGAAGGATCTGGGCGCGACCACGATCGTTGATCGCTCTGAGTTGGCCGAAGCCCCGCGCGGGCCGATGGCGTCCGAACGCTGGTCGGGCATCATCGATAACGTGGGTGGCGAGCAACTGGGCCATGTCCTTGCTTCACTGGCTTATTGGGGTAGTTGCGCCTCTGTCGGCAACGCCGGCGGCATCAAGTTTTCGACCACCGTCATTCCGTTTTTGCTGCGCGGCATTAACCTTTTAGGCATCGATTCCAATACCTGCCCGACGGAGCGGCGGATCGCGGCCTGGAACAGGCTGGTGAACGAGCTGCCCAAGGACAAGCTGGACGGCATGATTAACCGGGTCGGACTTGCCGACACCATCGATCTGGGCGGCAAAATCCTCCGCGGTCAGGTACGCGGGCGTACGGTCGTGGACGTTAACGCTTAAACCTTAAACGATTGATTCAAAAGGCCCTTGTCCCCTGATTATGGGGGCAGGGGCTTTTTATTGGATTCTGGCCCCCGATTTGCATTGTTTATGGGTGAAGAGGCGGTTTTTGCCTGCCTCACCCCTATTGATCTCCAAGGAAAGGAGAAAAACGATGCTGAAACGTATTCTGGGCCTTTTTGTTCCCTTGTCCGCCGCCGCGGCCCTGGCTGCGTGCTCCAACATGACCGCCTACGAAAGGCAGGTGCAGGATTGGGAACCGGTCTATTGCTACAAATCCATCGGCGCGGTGCAGTGCTATAAGGAGCCCAAGCACAGCGATTCCCGCCGCCTGGTCAATTTCTACGGGCCCGCGCCCGGCACCTACGACGAACCGGAAGAACCGGAAAAATCGAAAACCCTTCCGCCGGAAATGATCGAAACCTGGGTCAAGGACCCGGAGCCCGTTCCCCAGGCTGCTCCGGATAAAGACCATGCCCAAAAACAGGCGCCGGCACACGAAGAAACCAAAGCCCGGATCGATCTACGCCCAGAACCGGAGCCGGAAGACAAAGAGGTTTCCTTCATGGACAAGCTGATGCGTTTCCTCAGCGGCAAGCCGCAATTGTCCAACCAGCCGGTTAAAGCGGCCAATGCTTCTGCCCCGAAAGCGATTGAAACGGTAGCGGAACCTGTTGCCTCGGCCACCATTCAGCTTCAGCCGGCTCCCGCCGCTTATCCGGTAATACCGGTTCAATCAGGCACGCTCTAGGGACGGTTTGGAAAAAACCTTCAAAAGGCCTCGATACCCCGCTTGACACGTTTAAGCCTTTCGCCCTATATCCCTGTCTCTTCGCCGCATTGGAGACGATGCGGCGGCCTATATGGCGGAGTAGCTCAGCTGGTTAGAGCAGCGGAATCATAATCCGCGTGTCGGGGGTTCGAGTCCCTCCTCCGCTACCAATAAAATCAATAACTTAGCCCCCGTGATTGCTAATCCGGGGGCTTTGCTTTATCTTATGAAGCCTTATGAAGTTCCGCCTTTGATGTTCCCAGGCGTGAACAAAACCGGAATAAGCGCCCCAAATAGGGCGATATATGAAATCCGTAGACATTTCGGTTGTTCGCTGGCGGCATATTAGGCGCATGAAACCCTAATCGGGAGTCGTCAAATGGCCGAACAGATTATCGATACAAGTTATGACGGGAACGTTGTCACGTTCTATCGGCCTGACAGTCCTAAAATCCATTGCCGTTTCAAAAAACCTGATACTGGCAAGTGGGAATACAAATCGACCCGCACTACTGACAGGCGCGATGCGCTAAACTTTGCTGAAAACCTTTATGCCAACGCAAAACTTCGCCACCGGGCCGGACTCAGTTCCAAGCCAGTGACCTTCAAGGAAGTCGCAGAAAAGCATATCGAACAGATGAAGGATGATGTCGTTGTCGGGGATCGGCCTGACCGTGACCTGAAAGACTACATACCCATCATCAATCGCTATTTCGTTCCATATTTCAGATCGAAGGAAATAGATACGATCACGGCCCCCGACATTGAAGAATATCTGAACTGGCGCAAGCGATACTGGATTGACGGCCCGGGTTCCGAAGACCCGTTCATAGAATACGAACGCAAGGGCCGAACGATTCGGCGACCTGCAAGCAATACGGCCCCAAGTTCGACAACACTGAACAAAGAAAATGTCGCGCTCCGTGGCGTGTTCGATACGGCAGTTCGTGAAAGCATCATACCCAGTGGCTCTGTCCCGCCTATCAAAGGAAGAAATAAAAACCGGCGCACCAGAAAAGAAGGAAAGCAGTTCAAGGCCGGTTTCAGTGTGACTGAATGGGGTAAACTGCGGCAGAAGGCAGAAGAATGGATCAAGTCTGGCAAGCGTAAGGACAGCGAAGACCGCTATGCCCTGACTTGGGATTATATCGTGTTTCTGATTCACACTGGTATCAGGCCGGGCACGGAAACGGATGGCATGACATGGAAAAATATCAAGAATCGGAAAACAAGGGGCGGGGATTTTCGTCAGGAAAACCATGTCAACGGAAAGACTGGCCCTCGTGCCGCCATGGGGACTCGAACGGCCTCTCGCGCTCTCAGCAGAATCAAGGGCCGCCGCGAATCCTATATTCGGAAAACCAAGGAGATAAAAGGCTGGATCAAACCCCCCATTGTGCCCTTGGATGAACCGGTATTTTGCCTGCCTGATGGCACCCATATTACCAATGAATATTTCAGAGGCGCGTTCGATAGATTTCTGGACTTCGCTGAGATGTCGCACGACGACCATGGTCGGAAATATTCGATCTATTCATGTCGGCATACATTCGCCCGGAACTATCTGAACTATGGCGTCGCGCCATCGGTCTATTGGCTGCGGGATCAAATGGGGACCAGCATTTCAATGATCGAAAAATACTACGGTGATACTAGCATATTCGCCGGGGCTGACCAGATGGTCGATATTGATGACATCATACGGGGTGTAGGTTCTACCAAAGAGGTCGTCACACCCCTGACAAAGCACCCATTGGACCCGTAGTTCGTAGGTATCAGGGTTTTTTCCCAAAGGCCCCGGAAAAAATCCGCCCTCATGAAAAGGGCGGATTTCTGCGTTCCATAGGCCCATCGGGGGAAGTTGCCCTGGCTTTACGTATTTATCTCTGGCCGGGTTCCGACAGTTGTTTCCTCGTCGCGACTAAATAAGTGCGATATCGTTCAAAAAGGGGAAGAAACAATGAACATCAAAATCACATTAGACCTATTGCATCCCGACAAATCATTCATCTTGAAATGGCTCCGGGCCGACCAACGCGCAACCTTGGCGCACTTGGCTATGCTGGCCCAATATGACGACCTGAAACGCTTGAATGGCGAAGGGGGCAGATATGGCGGCAACGAATAATAAGATGGCGTCTACACGGAATGCCTTGAATAAGAAAAGCGAAGACGATGCGCGGGAAAAGCGACATTCCAAAATCGATCAGCGTGATGCTCTGAAAGAAAGGGCGTTGACGACGTTCGGTCACGCCCCTCTCTGGGATAAAATGGATGAATGCCGGAAACCGGCAGATGAACGGCATGACCGGGACAGGTGCGGAACAATCTACTGTATTCCTTGCTATAACAGGGCCGTAGAACGCCAGCAGAAGCGCGTCAACAAGGTATTCCAGCGTCACCCCACTGAAGAAGCCCAGCGCAAGCACCTTCGCAGTGTAACCCTGTTATTCGATGCCTATGGGTTCGATCTATGGGCCAAGCCCTATCCGATCTTCCCATTTGAACGGACGCTGGCCGGTATCAAATATGCGCGAACGGAACTCCAGAAAATGAAGCGGAAGTTCCCCAATCTGATAATGGTTGGGGCCTTTGAACTTGAACCTATGGATAAGGATGCCCGGCAGCGGCGTTATAACAGCAAGGCCATTGACGCTCTCTTGCTGGAAGGGGCGATTAGGGACACAGCGGTTGGAACCAATCGAATAAGCGTGCCACCGGGTATGACGATGTGGCAAGAGCACGTGCTGATACTACACGCCCATGTCCTGTTCGACTTGAAGGGAACAGATGTTCCAGCGTTCGATGCCCATTGTCGGGAACGGTTAGGCAATAAGCGGAAAGTGAACAAGGTTCCGCGTGGCGTGGTTATCAACCCACTTCGCGATACCATGACGATTGACGATTCAATGGTGGGTATCGCCAAGTATCCGTTCAAAACCTTCTTCCACTATGATCTTCCAAAGCGGTTGAAGGGAAAAGTGTCACCGGATCGATATGAAGATGAAATCCTTGCTGCAATGATTGTTGGTCACAAGATGTTGGGAACCAAGAATACGCAAATCAACATCGGAAAATATTGATGTCATTGTCCACTAAACTATGCCTCTCGGGTCATTTCTTACGTGGATTGAAGAAGAATGCCCAACCCCATGGTTTCTGCCGGTTACAGCATTGTTTTTGGTCTGTGATAAGGGGCTAATAAATCGGGCATGTAAAAATGTGGTTGTTCAGGCGTCGTTTTTGTCGATCCAGTGCCGGGCCATTTTCCGAACGACGTCGTGGTATTTTTCCGATTGGCGCAGGTGCTGGTCAAGGATGTCCAACTCGGCTTCGCGTTTAAGCAGGTCGATTTCGCGCCGATCCAGTTCAAGGGATCGTTGGGCCAGTTCGTCGTCGCCGGGATCGTCAATGCCATACATAATCGGCATCAATATTCGGCGCTCTGCATCGACCTGTGCTTGGCGACGTTCGGCATGTTTGATTTTGTGCAGCGACCTCAAGGTCACAGGCTTTGATGGTATGATTTCTTCCCGAATGAACTCGTAGGCTCTCATAGCAGTTCCTCCCATGCAGTATTTATTCAGGAAAGAATCGGTTCAGTCTGGTATGTCCTTGGTAAAAACAACGGCATCAATATGGGTGGCGGAATATCGGATTTCGTTTAAGAACTTACTGCTCTGATCCCTCTCATAATCGCGCAATGCCGCAATCAATATTGTCATACAGAGCGTGCTGTTGATGTCGCTCGTTGGGATAGTGCGCAACGCCCTCACGGCATAAGATCGGTTTTTCGCTTTAGCGAAGTTGATACGTTTGCCAGAAAGTATCTTCTCTCTATATGGCTCTGTGCTTGGGCCGGGGGGAGCAGGATATCCTGTTCTTCCGGTTATTCGCGCGATCACCTTCGTTCTTTGCGCCTCGTGTGTCGTTGTCTCGTCCATTAGCAGTGTAATGGCGTCGGCGATCGATAACCCAGCCTGATGGATGTAGTAAAAAATAGGAACGATAAGGGTCTGGTCGTGAACGATGTGGCGTATGTAGCCACTTGGGTCATAAACCTGCCTTTGGTGAATAAAGTCGCTCAGGATGTCGTGATTTGTCACAAGGGTTTTTTCAGTTTTAACGACTTCCGTGATGCCTTGGCTGATGGATTTGACATTGCCGACAATCCGAAGTGCCGGGTCGCCTCCGGTATCATCGAACCGGCCTTCGGTTATGAAACGAACCTTGTCTAATAGGGACTCATCAATGATGAAACTGCCACCACGGCCCTCGACCATGCCCGTATTGATGTCCAATACCCCGGCGCGGTCGGAACCTATTTCGGCGATGCGGCTAACCTTGGTCGCAAGCAGTTGTTCCGTCTGTCGGTCTCGGTTGTCCAGCAGCGTTATCAGTTCGGAATATCCGATGGCCCGGGTCTCGCCAATGTAGCGGAAACAGATTTCACCTTCTCTCAACGGGGCCACTGTCTTGGAACAAATAACCGGTTTTCGTTTGCTCGATTGAACCCAAAGGACTCCGACAGTTTTGGCCCCAAACTTTCGGAAGGTTCGCTTCCAATAGATTTGCGGCTGGAAACAGGCATTCAGGAACTGGGTAATCTTGCTTTGATCCAGCGTCGAAAAGGTGTCGTTTCTCATCCCGATGATGGTTCCGTCATCCTTCACACCGAACAGGATATAGCCGCCGTTGTGATTGGCCATACCGGCAATGGTTCGCGCATATTTCGCCCGGCCTGACCAGTTGAAGGATTCCTTGAACTCAACTGTTTCGCTTTCCTCAACTTTCAGGATTCTGGGACGCTTGGATTTTAGAGTAAGAAGATCGTCGATAACGGCGTCGCCGATGGGGTCACTATCTTGGACTAATGTCGCGTTACCGGATTGCTGCAAAAAGGAATCAAGATCGCCCTGGCTGGCGGCTGCTATATCCGTTCGTTTCTTTCCGGTGGCGATTTCGCTAATACGCCCCAGATTGACGGGCCGATCCGTGCGGCTGAAATAGGTCAGGATATCCTGGCGCTTGTATTTGTCGGTCGCAAGCATCGCCTTGATCAAGGCGACTTCCGTATCGGATAGTTGGGGCTTACGACCTTTTGCCATTTCTTCCCCTTACAGATCACCCTTGAAAGCGCGTTGGGTTATGGATGCGAACAAATCATTGGCGCGTTCAAGGGTTTCTGATTGCTTGCTTTGGGCCTCTAAAAAACCTATGCGAACTTCGTCATATCTTTGTTGATCTCTTACCGGAGGGGTTATTACGGGTAACTGCTCCATGATTTTTACGTTTAGATTTTTCATGGTAACGCCGACAGCACGGTCTTCGAGGATGTCACGTATACGGGTCTTCGCGATTTGCATTTGATAAAAATAAGGACTGGCATTGTTTTGCAGTTTTGCAAAAAGACTGCCGGTTCCGCAGATGAAACCGGATTGATCATCCTCGACTACGCCACAGCGGCCTATATCACCTCTGCGACCAATGACAAGATCGCCCTTTGCTAAAATATAGGAAGATAACTCTTTGGCCTTTTTCTCATCGATTCTGGCTTTGCTGTCGGGAACAATATTGCCCCCAATAATATGGGAAGGATTTACAATGGGGATGCCTCCGGAAGCGTAATCTTCCTTATGCAGCAGGCTTCCAAATGGGCCGATTTTCACCTTCGCTATATTTCCAAAAGGCGTTACGTCCCAACGCTTCGGGTTGGTAACGGGATCGCCGAACATTTCCAGAAAGGCGGAGCGAAGGAAGTCATCGGCCAGGGTCAGGGCCTGTTCGCGCTTGCGGCGGATGGCGTTCGCCTTGTCCAGAATGGTGGCGATACGGCGCTGCTCCTCGACTGGCGGCAAAGGTATGCCAAGGTCTTTTAGTTTGGCTTTGTTCAAGGTTTTTCCCTTTGCCGCGCGGTCTGACCCTTCCTCAAGGTCAATGACTTGAAGCGCCCAATAAAGGTAATCTCGATCAAGAAGGTTGGGGTTCTTGATCGGAAATGCGGCGATGGCCTCATTGGTGAAAAGTGGTTCCTGTGTGATCGCCACTTTCCCAAGGGAAAGTTTGAAACTCATCAATATGGTATCTGCTGGAACTTCCTTACATCCACATTCAGATACTGCTACATCCGAAATCTGTTCCCGTGTCCGCCTGACGTATCGACTTCCATTCATATCTGAAATCGATAACCAAGGCCGACCACCTGTCCAGTATCGTGGTTCTTTTCGTGCAGGTGTCTTGCCAATGTTCACTTCGCAAAGTTCATCAAGGGAGTGAACTGGCCATCCGAAGTTACGAACAATCACGAAAGCATCCCCTCAAGTTCATCCATGTCCTTGGCGATGTCGGCGTGAAGGGATTTCATCCGCGTCAGGATTTCCTCGGGTGGATCGTATTCTTCCTCCTCGTAGATCACTTCCTTATAGCGGCTGATTGACAAGTCATATTTGTTGGCTCTGATATCGTCCGCCGGGATGAAGAACGCCTTGGCGGTTTTATCTGTGTCCTTGGCCGGTTCACGTTCGCGCCAGCGGGTCAAGGCGTCCGGCAGATCGTCGGCCTCAATCTTGTCGCGCTTATCATCCAGCGAATAGCCATCGGCCTGAAGGTCGTAGAAAAACACGTTGTCGGTGCGTCCACCCTTGGTGAAGATCACGATGGCTGTTGATACCCCCGCGTAGGGCTTGAATACGCCCGACGGAAGCGAGATTACGGCTTCCAGTTGGTTCTCATCCACCAGCATCGTGCGCAGGCCCTGATGGGCCTTGCTGGAACCGAACAGAACACCATCAGGAACGATGGTCGCTGACCTGCCGCCATTTTTCAGCATCCGCAAGATCAGGGTAACGAACAACAGTTCAGTCTTCTTGGTTTTGACCTTGGATAGCAGGCTGGAATGAACGTCCTCGAAATCCAGACTGCCCTTGAACGGTGGATTGGCCAGTATCAGGTCAAATCCGTTATGGGCATGGCCGGGGTAACGGTCGGGAAAGGTGGTGGACAGGGCATCCTGATAATGAATATCCGGGGCTTCAATCCCATGCAGCAGCATATTCATGGCGGCGATCCGCAGCATGGTCGCGTCGAAGTCGAAGCCGTGGAACATGCGACTCTGTATGTGCTCCCGGTGAGGTTCCAGCAGATCGCCGGTGTAGGTTTTTTCGCCGGTATCGGCATCTTCGATGATGCCTTCCGGCGAGGTATAGGTCTCCATCAGGTGTTGTGCGACACTGACAAGGAAGCCACCGGTGCCACAGGCTGGGTCGCCAATCACCTCATCCGGCTTCGGTTCGACCATATCGACCATCAGGCGGATGATATGGCGTGGTGTGCGGAACTGGCCGTTGATGCCAGCGGTGGTCAACTTGCCCAGCAGGTATTCATACAGATCGCCCTTGGTATCGTCGTTGGCCAGCGGCAGGTCGTCGATCATGTTGACAGCGGAAACCAGAAGACTTGGTTTCTGGATCAGCATCTGGGCATCCGCCATGTATTCCCCGAACTTCGCACCATCGACGGCGACGGTCTTGAAATGCGGGAATACACGGTCGCGAACCAGCGGCAGCATTTCCGCAGCGCCCATGTTCTTGAAATGTGACCAGCGGATATCCTGATTTGTATCACTGAACAGGTGGGGGAAGTCCTTCTTGGTTCGGGCCGATTTGCGTTCGTTCCGGGCCTCGGTCATATCCAGAAGCCGGGCGAACATCAGGAAGGTGATTTGTTCGATGACGGTCAGCGGGTTGGCGATGCCGCCCGTCCAGAACTCTTCCCATAGTTTGTCGATTCTTGAACGCAGTTCGCCGGTTATCATTATTGTTGGGCCTCTTCGGGATCGGTTGGGTCGAAACTATGGATGATATCAAGCAGTTCGATGATCTGCCCTTCATCGGTAAATACGCCATCAAGACCATCGTTGTCGATGGATGTGAAGGGGGCTTCATACAGGCGGTCGATTTCCACGTTACCATTTTTAGCGATGTGGTTTTGCAGCAGGCCGATAAAGCGCGTCTGCTTGGCGGTTAGAGACGGGTGCTTCTGGACGAACAAGGTGAAGCGATTTTTAACGGCGTCTGGTTCCATGCCGATGATTGACCGGATGGCGGCATCCAGTTGCCCGGCAGTTTCGGGATAGAACTCCGTCAGGATACCCAAGTCCAAGTCTGCGTGCTGGGTCAAGACCAGTGATACAAGCCCCTGAAGGTCGGCTTCGGTAACGGATTCGCCAGATCGGATTTTCTTCAATGTGGGATTGCTGTCGAACAGTTCGCTCAAGGCTTCTTCGACGCGCTTGCGGTATGCGGCAAGATCGATGGACCTGATTGTTGATGACCGCTTGCCACTCTGGATTTCCGTTTCATCTTCGGCAATGTCGTAAATCTTGGGTTTCGGCGGTTCAATGCCAGTGCCTTCCTTGTGCTGCATAATGGAACGCAGGTCGATGCG
The DNA here is from genome assembly GCA_964490815.1 of uncultured Thalassospiraceae bacterium. Lineage (GTDB taxonomy): Bacteria > Pseudomonadota > Alphaproteobacteria > Rhodospirillales > JABHCV01 > JACNJU01. The sequence continues at coordinate 96,404 of CAZBEC010000015.1, read as the reverse complement.
GATTGCTTCAAGATCAGCGACGGTAACGCCATCCCAAAAGTCGGCCCGGCGAACCTTCTTGATGGTTTCGGCTTTTTCCTTCACTGGGTTCAGGTGCATTAGCAGACTGTTGACGCGGTTCAGCAGATCGCCCTTGTGGTCATCGAACTGGTTTGATTTTAGCAACAGGGCCGTCTGCATATCAGCCATCAGAAGATCAAGGTGATAAGCATCCGAATGACCGCGCACGTTGACCCACTGCATCAGCGGAGAAATATCGGATCGCAGGGTCTGCACGGTGCCAGGCGCGAACTGCTCAATCACGCCGTTCTGGGAAACAGTCTGGGTTTCGCGCCATTTTTCTTTCACCGAAATGGTATCGTTGGGTAATGACGCTACATCCCCTGCCAGTAGATTGGTGGCAATGGCAAAGTCGGCGGTTTCGGCTTTGGCCAATGCCGTTTCAGCCAAGGCGATTCGCGCATCGAATACGCGCTGCATAAGTGATTTGGACTGGCTTGGTTCGGCTTCGGGACGGTTCTGCTCAAAATATTCGAAGTTGGCCCAGTGGTCGAAGATGCGAAAGATTGCCTTGTCTTCACCCGGCCCGAATAAACCGGGGCAAAGGCGGGTGCCGCGCCCGATCATCTGCCAAAACTTGACCTTTGATTTGATTGGCTTGGCGAATACCAGATTGACGATTTCAGGAACGTCGATGCCGGTATCCAGCATATCCACGGATATGGCGATGGTCAGATCATCGTTATGGCCGACGCCCTTGAAGTCATCGATCAACTGTTCGGCGCGGGGGTCGTAGTTGTCGATGACCTGACAGAAGGTTCCGCCATATTGCGGATACATCTCGTCAAACATCTTCTGCATTAGGACTGCGTGATCGTGGCCTCGCGCAAAGATAATGGTCTTGCCTGGGTTCTGGCCATTGGCGTCCTTGATACCGTTTTCCATCAGGTTGCGAAGAATGGCGCGATTAGTGTCCTTGTTGAAGACCTGCTGGTCGATGGTCTTGGCTTCGTGTTCCAGTTCTTCTGGATCGATGCCATCCTCTTCGATCTGACTCTTCTGTTCATCGCTCAACTGATCGTATTTGATCCCTTCGCGTAGGAACTGGGTGGTATGGGTAAAGACCTCATAAGGGACAAGGAACTTTTCTTCGACGGCCCGTTCCAGCGGGTAATAAACAGTCGGGTCTTGGTTGGGGCAATCAAACAGGCTGTATGTGTTCCGGGCGATGAACTCTACCGGCGTTGCCGTTAGCCCGACCTGAAGGCAATCGAAATAACGGAACAGGTCGCCATAGATGTTATAGACGCTGCGATGGGATTCATCGGCGATAACTAGATCGAAGAAGCCAACATCGAAGGTTTGGAAGCGATCCATCATCGACGGATAAGTGGCCATGTAGATGCGCTTGTCGCGATCCTTGGCCGTGCCACGTGATACCGTGACGATAGGCTCATCAAGGAAATCACCAAAAGCGTTCTTGGCCTGCTTTCGCAGTTCGCGGCGGTCGCACAGGAATAACACGCGCTTTACCCAGTTGGCGCGGATCAGCACGTCGGTCAGGGAAATGGCGACACGGGTTTTTCCGGTTCCGGTGGCCTGAACAATCAACGCATTACGGTGCTTTGACGTAAAGCGTTCGCCGACGCGTTTGATGGCTTCGATCTGATACAGACGACCGGCGATATCGTCACGGGGGGTGATGGTATTCAGGGGCTTGCTGGTATGGCGTTGGAAGTTGACCAAATATTGCAGGCTGTCCTTGGAGTAGAATCCGAACAGGGATCGCGGCGGATACTTCTGCGCATCATCCCAGATCGTGATGTCGTAGCCATTGGTGTAGATGATTACCGGGCGCTGGCCATATTGTTTTTCCAGACCATCGGCATACAGGGTTGCTTGCTTTTTTCCTTTTTCGGCTGATACCGATGTGCGCTTGGCTTCGATCACCGCCAAGGGCTTGCCGTTATCATCCCAAAGCACATAGTCGATGAATCCCTTGCCGGTCTTGGTCGGTTGGTCGCCGACTTCTTCTTCCTGCGTTACCTCGGAAGTGTTCGCGCCATTCAGGCCAACTTTCCACCCGGCGTCAGTCAAAGCCACATCGATCAGGCGCTGGCGTGTGGTTGCTTCGCTGATGTGAAGATCGTCAACGACCTGTTGCCCTTGTTGCGTCAGGGTTGATAAATCTTCCGCCTTTCGTTCCAGCGTTTCGTAATCGGCCTTGGTCTTGTTCAGTTCATCGATAAGCGTCCCAAGTTCAGCCTCTTGTTCCGCTATCTTGGCAAGGGCCGCTTCCATTTCGGCTTTGTCGGCCTGTTCATCTGTCGTGTCAGGGACACTTTGGAACTTCGGGATGGCATCCAGCGGTTTATCAAGGCAGCGGACACAGAACCACGCTCCTACCACGAAGGCTTCCTCAATAAGCCAAAGCGCCGTTTTGGTTTCAGGGCTTTTGCCGTGGGCCGCTTTGTTGCCTTCCTTCCTGATCGCATGAAGTTTATCGGCGATGGCCGGGGGAACAGCATTCTTGAAGTGGGGAGCCGTTAACAGTCGGGCGAACTCCGTAGATGCTGGTTTTTCAAGGCGCAGTTCCCAATAAATCGATTTTGTTATCTGCTCGGCGAAGGTTCGCAGTTTGACAAGAGCACTGGCTGGGTCGGCATAGGCATATCCCTCGGCGAACCCGCCCAGTGAAGCCAGTTCCGGTCTGTCCTTCTGTAAAAGCCCAAAGTTGATGGATTCCATCCATCTGCCCCCATCCCCGTTATGTTTATTTGCCGTTTGGCGTGGTTGGGAATGCCACACACGCAGTAGTATAGGAATGAAGGGACTTTTGTCACTCCCTCGCTTTCCAAAATATCTTCACTTTCTGGACGCCCTGGCAGGGGTAGGTTTTCTGCGGACTTGACTGTCCATAAAGTCTGAGCAAAAATAGACACTTATTGGACAGACATTTTGGAATATCGTGATGACCAGAAAATATGGATACAGCCGCGTTAGCACCGATGATCAGGATTGGGCCTTACAGGTCGATGCACTGGTCAAGGCCGGTATTGATGACCGTGATATCTACCGCGAAAAGCAATCAGGCGCGAAGACGGATCGCAAGGAACTTCGTCGGGTGCTTGATCTATTGAAAAATGGCGATTTTTTATATGTATGGCGTTTAGACAGATTGGCCCGATCACAGATTCATCTGCTTGAAATCGCCAAGGAAGTCGAAACGAAGGGTGCCGAACTGGTATCCATCATGGACAACATCGATACAACGACGGCAACCGGTAAGATGATCTTCGGGATTCTGGCCACGTTGTCGGAGTTCGAACGAAACCTGATTATCGAACGTAGTCGCGCTGGCCAGGCCATCGCTCGAAAGAATGGCGTGAAGTTCGGCAGGCCCAACAAGTTGACGCCTACTATCATCCGACAAGTGAAGATGTCCCACGAAGATGACCAGACGACGATGCAGGATGCTTGCCGCGCGTTGGGCATCAGCAAGTCGACCTACTACAACGCTCTGAAAATGGCTGACGCCGCGTGATGAAGATTTTGGCTCCCTATCTGTTAGGTGGTGCGCTTATCGGCGCTGGAGGCGCTGAAATAGGCCTTGTCGCGCTACTCTATGCGATCCTTCGGGACTGGCGGTTCTGGTTGTTGGGAGTTTTGGCTTTTGTTATCGGGATCAATACGTCTTGATCCAAGTGGCATCTAACCGGGGTTTTCAAGTTTCAAACATATTGTCATTTAGCAAAGCGGCAAAGTCCGACAAGTCGTCTTTTGGGTCTGTTGCTATGCCGTAGCCAGAAAACTCGAAGGTTAGGCCCAGAAGGTTCATGTGAGCATCGTATGTAGCGGACATGAAAAATATGAATGTCTCCCAGTTATCATCCTCGTCAGGCAGATTGCCGAATGTGCTCGCCTCGAAGCCCCAGGCATGTATCTCGTATGGATGGCTCCAGCCATGCGACATTTTTTGATATCCCGCTGTTACCGAATAAGGTGTGCCGTCGCCATCAGGTGTGATTTCTCGTCCTATTTCTTGATTTGTGCCGATGTTGGTTACGGCCCATAAGGCGGCTTGTTTTTCGTATGGCTCAAGAGTCCTGTTGGCTTCGGCCAATAGGTTATCAAGCCATTTTTTATAATCACGCATCAGCAAGTCCTTCTATTGGATTATTGACATGGTTGCTCGCGCAATGGATCGTATTCTATACGGTGGCAATAGCAATCCTATCGTAAGGACATCTCACATATTTCGCTGCTTTATCCGTATGAAATGCTTATGAAAAATGGTGGTTATAAAAATAACATACTGAAAATAAACCGAAAAAAAAGTTATGTGACTAAATCATAATCCGCGTGTCGGGGGTTCGAGTCCCTCCTCCGCTACCAATTAAGGCCTTGGAAATATAACGTTTTCTGAGGTCTTTATTTTTGTGAAAACGGGTGTTTTCCAATCAGTCCGCTATTCCCCCGAAAGCGGACATCTTTCTGGCGCCTCCTTGACGTCCGCTTTTAGCCAAGAGCGGAAAATAGTGATACCGGCAGATGGAATAAACACATCAATCTTCTGCCCTCGATTGCCTATTATTTTTCTGCAGAAAAATTATGCCTCTGAAATAAATTAATCCGTAATGTTGATTTTTTTCTCGAACGTCCATACACCACCCTTTCTCTTTTTGTAACGAGAGAAGGACTTCACCGGTAAGTTGCTAGCATAGAATGTCTGCGCTCTGTTGAAATCGGGGCTGAGATTCTGGATAGGAATCCCCGTATGATCTGACTTTGTTATTCCGAAATGCTGATAAACTGTCGGCGCAATATCAAAAGATTGAACAGGTAGTGTCGATGTTTTAAACCCGGAGGCCTGCGGTAATTTAACAAGAAGAAGACCATCGGATATAGCTTCAATGAATCTCGGGGACCACACTATCGTGTCATCTTTTGACCTGTTGAAATCCTTGTGAGGCAGTTTCTCGATGCTAGCATCAAATTTAGATGCGAAGTCTGGGCCAAGTCCATGGTCAGAGTGCACAACAATCATGGAATCGTCATATTTACCTAGTAATTTCAGTGTATTGTTGAGTTTTTCAATGACTTTTGTTGCGCACGAATGTTGCGATTCATGTCCTGCAGGCATTGGGGAACCAGGAGGCACATAGTTGCAATCCTTGCTGCGAGTGGCTGGCCCGTGTGGTAACATTAAATGTACGAAAACAAATTGACCACGAGCCGGGCGGTTACGTTCGTCATCCAGAAATTTTTCAAAAGTTTTATATGTGAAAGTATTGACATTGGCCCCAAGAAGATCTGTTTTCTGCTCCTGTGAACTGTAAAGCCGAGAGCCGAATATTCTGTCAAGCCAAGCACTTAAGGAAAAACCGTAATTCCAAGTCATCCCATCATATTCCTTCATGCCGATAGAACCCATTAGAACGGCTCTCAGGCCGTTGGGGATACTGTTCAGGAACGAAATATCTAGAATGATTCTTTTCCGGCCACCATGAAGGTGGTTATCGTATAATTTCTGGGTGCTTTGGCAGTCGTCGGCGAGTTTGAAGCAGTATCCTTCCATGAATGGATAAAGATGAATTTTTACATCACTTTTCCATAGATCTGTTAGCATCCCGTTTTCAACGGCCAGACTGGTTATATGCTCAAGCGCCCCGCCATTTACAGCATCTCCTGCAAGAAAGTCCTTGCCGAGTATCGTGCTGCCAATTGACCAATTCGACCTTCCAGAGGTTGTGGCAAAATTTTCATAGAATGTATAGCCGTCGAACTTCAAAGCAGAAGAGCCTAAGATCGCGTTTTCGTAAAACTGCTTTTGATATGCATCCAGGATAAAATAATAAACATTTCCCGGTTTTCCCGTTCCGTTCACATCCATTGTCTTGCTCATGAATATATCGATGCCATGAAGCTCAACGGTTGTTCTTTGGTTATTGCCCAAAAAATTATAAAGCGCTATTTCTTCGTTCATTTTTGAGGGTGGTACATAAATGTATATGTCTTTGGGGCCGCTCCAAGGATTAAGCGGCAACAAATTCTTCCTATTTTCATTCGCAAAGTCGATTCCAACAACTCCCCCTAACACCCTTAGATTGAGCCTAATGAAGGCGTTCGAGACCAATTTTCTATCCTGCGAATATTTGATTTTGGCAATCAGCGATTTACGCTTCGTCTCACTGGTAAGCTTGATAACATCACCCTCTTCCATGACGACATTTTCTGAGCCTATCGTCACACTGTAGACAAGCGAAGATTGGGTTTGTTCGACAGCGTTTGGTCTAAGACCGGAATGCTGATCCAGGACATGGACAGGATTTCCTCTGAGAAATTTTATGATCCCCAGCTTGCCTACAATTTCAATGTGGCTATAGGTGGCAAAAAACGTATAAAACACGGTTAAGAAGGCCGCGCCCACATAAAGCGAGCGCCGAGGAATTTTTGTCAACAGCCAGAATGATGTGGCAAGGATTGCCGCTTCCAGTATGGACGACAAGGCCACCTTCCATGCGGTATTTATGAAGTAAAAGTGAAATTGATGCCAAATAATAATATTGATCCCCAAGGCAACTAGCCAGATAGGCGCTGCTGTCAATAGGCCTTTTCGGGGTAAAAGGAACAGGGGAAGAAGGATCAGACCCGAGAAAATGAATATCCCGTAAATCCAGACATATAAATTTTCGGGAGATCCAATTTCCGCCTTATTCGTTTCTATAACTTGAAGCGGAACGGATACAAAAATGATCGATGGGATAAAAAAAGACGAAATAACGGTAGCCACCAAGGATTGGGCATCTTTTCCGGTTTTTGGCTTGTCCTTTTGAAAATTATTTGTGTTCATAAAATATCATTACATGCGTTGCCAGCCCATGAGGCTCGATTATTTCGCGTCTTTCAATTCAAGAGCATAAAGAACCCTTTGTGAATCTATATATTTCTTACGTTCTAATATTTGGAAATGCTTATTGAGCTCATTTTCAAAACTATCTACGTTGAGCCATTCGTGAAGCTCTTCCCGTCCTCTGCAAAGAACATTGAACATGATATCTTCCGGTCAGACATATTCAATGAATAGGTACCTATTTGTTATCTCACTTACAAGGTTAATAATTTCCGTAAGGGGAATGCCGCCGGTAACCATTAGAAGGTGCATAAATGCCATCATGAGGACGCCATCGAAATGTTTGTGATCCCGATCCAGGAAACCATTACTCTCCTGATTGCGCCAGCCGGCAGGCGGAACGGGTGCACTAGGACGTTTCCGACTTTGATGCTAATTGCAATACGTTGGAGACCAGCTTGAACTATCCGAGGATGCCTTGGCGGACTTTAAATCTAAGCTAAGGGAGTATCAGGGGACCTGCGAGAGGTCTCAACAATTTAATGAGGAATGCCGGCAAGCCATGGAAAGTGAGGATATTGAGAAATTGATAGAGGTCGCGATAAATGGATAGAGGCGAATAAGCAGAAAAAGTAAAAATGGGACCTATTTAGACGTTCAAGATGTCCGCTTTGGGTCACAAGAGGACGTAAATCAACCTCTTAAATTATGTCCGATTATCTACCAAAAGAAGACAATATGAGCTTTAGGGTTTATAGGCCGTGTTTTCCATTTTTTCCCTAAACCATGGAAAGTAGTAGATTAATCAGAGTTGTTTTCCAAAATAAGTCTTTGAAATTTAGTCAATAACATCCGCATCATAATCCGCGTGTCGGGGGTTCGAGTCCCTCCTCCGCTACCAATTAAGGCCTTGGAAATATAACGTTTTCTGAGGTCTTTATTTTTGTGAAAACGGGTGTTTTCCAATCAGTCCGCTATTCCCCCGAAAGCGGACATCTTTCTGGCGCCTCCTTGACGTCCGCTTTTAGCCAGAAGGGGACTCAGTATGAAGATTTACGAAGCTTTGCGGATATTTGAATCCGAACTGACGACTCGGTTCCTTCCCGAGCTCTTCGCTCTGTAAAGAGCTTCATCTGCCAATTCAATGAGGTGTTCTAATCGCGCGTTTCTCTCCGGAACCAACGCAGCAACACCAAAGCTCGACGTAATATATCCCTCTGGCTTGGCTTCTTTATTCGGGATTGCAAGTTGTTCCACCGCCTTGCGCAGTCGTTCCGCGATTTCCAAGGCGCCCTTTTGATCGGTGGCAGGGAGTAGGCAGGCGAATTCCTCGCCACCATAACGGGCCATCAAGTCGGTGTTACGTACCAGGTTTTCTTTCAGAACATTGGCAACAGCTCGCAGACAGCAATCGCCGGCGGGATGGCCGTAGGTGTCGTTGAACAATTTGAAATCATCGATGTCAGGCGGCTCTAAAGGCCGCCATTGAAAAGGTGACGACAGCGAGAGAAACAGCGACGAAACGGCTGGAAACTTCACGAAAAAAGATCAGTCACACCTGGAAACAATGACAATGAAGGCCGCAAACGTACTGAGGAACGCCTACTATGTAGAACGAACCGAACCGGCTTTCTTGAGGAAGATAAAGGGCCTTTGGGATGCAGCTTTCGGCAACTGAGGGTATGCAAAATCCTGCCATGGACACGCGTGCCATTACAGATGTCTTGCTGATGGAACCGGCATTTCACTGGTGCCCTGCACCCGTATTGGCGCGATTCTTACCCTATGTCAGCGAAAAAGTCTTAAAGGCGGGCGATGTGCTGAAAGGGCTGGGCGAACCAGCTGCGGAGACATTTTTGATCGTCGAAGGGGCCTTTGAGGTTTCCGGGAAGGGTGACGAAGTAGTAACAATTGACGACGGTTTTTTGGGCGAGGAAGCCGCCATTGGCCTTGACTCCTATGCGGCCACGGCGAAGGCTATAAAAACCTCAAGAGTCCTTGCCATGCCATCCCATGCCATCGAGAAGCTGGCCGAGTTAAACCCCATCAGGAAACGACTGATCGCGTCCTTCAGTGGAAGGCTTACACCTGATGCCGGTGAAGTTCCTTATGGTAAGCGGCTTTTTGAATTGAGACCGGCCGAATCTTCTCGCTTAATATTGGGGTGGGTATTCAGCGTTATTGCTCCCTTGTTTATTTATTGGCAGTTTCGCGATTTGGCGACCTTGCCAAATGTGCAGTCGCTCTATCTGCTTTGTATCCTTAGCGCCACCATTATGATGTGGGTGTTTCGCGTGCTGCCGGACTTCGTTCCGGCCCTTTTTGCCGTCCTGTGCACCATCCTCATTGGCCTAGCTCCGCCGGAAGTCGCGTTAAGTGGATTTTCTTCGGATAGTTTTTTCATGGCGTTGAGTATTCTGGGACTAAGCGCCGTAATAACCGTTTCCGGCCTTAGTTTTCGAATTCTTTTGGGGCTACTCCGTATAGGGCCCGCCCACAAAGCCTGGTACAACTTCAGTCTATTCATTACCGGCACCGCGTTAACGCCGGTGGTGCCGACAACCAACGGTCGCATCGCTATTGTCGCGCCGTTTCTCACTGACTTGCTCAGTTCTTTCCATCCTGATGACGCCAAGGCAGAGGCGGCCCGTCTTACGGGAAGCGTTGTCGGTGGGGTCAGCCTGTTATCGGCCGTTTTCCTTAGTAGCAAATCGGTTAACTTTGTGATCTTTGGAATGTTGCCGTTTCAAGAGCAGCTTCGCTTTCAATGGATGTATTGGCTTTTTGCAGCATCGGTGACCGGCCTTGTTTTGATGGCGCTTTTTTTTCTCGGCAGCTGGATATTGTTTCGCAGTTCGAACCAGCCGTCTATTCCCCAGTCACTGATTAAACAGCAAAGGCGAATTCTTGGTAAAGTTACGGCTGCGGAATGGGCGGGCATTCTTGGGCTTGGTATTCTGTTCGTTAGTTTTTTCACCTCCGCACTTCATGGGATCGATATTCCCTGGGTGGCGCTAGCCATCATAATTTCACTTTTGATTTTTGGTTTCCTCGGCAAGAAGGATTTCCGAGAAAGGATTGACTGGAGTTTTCTGGTCTTTCTGGGCGCGTTGATCGGACTGGTTGGTGCAATGCGCCACGTTGGTTTGGATGGGTGGCTCACGCAGCAAATGGGCTGGCTCGGCATCTACATGGAAAGTCAGTTTAATTTCTTTATCCTATTGCTAGCGATCTCCATATTTGTCGTCCGTCTGGCTTTGCCTATCAATGCGAGCGTAGTAATCTTCGCAACCCTGTTAATCCCGACGGCTATTAATATCGGAGTTAACCCTTGGGTGGTCGGCTTCGTCATCCTGTTGATGGCGGAAGGTTTCATTTGGCCTTATCAAGCCTCGTACTATTCAATGTTCATTTCATTGACCGGCCCGAACTCCCGAGCCGATGATTCCAGGCTTGCTCTTCTGCATTTGCTGACCTTCGGATTTAAGTTGATAGCGATTTACGCCTCGATCCCATTTTGGCGGTATCTGGGGATTCTATGAGCAAAAGGTCTTTAAGATATCTGTTTATGGGAGCCTTTTTCGTTTCCTTCCTTTTGGCGGTTTTTTGGATCAAATCCGCCAGACCGAAACTCCTTATACTTCATAGCTATTCCCCCAGTTATGTTTGGACCCGTGAAATCGATGTAGGATTGGAAAGGATTCTGGAAAAAGAGAGTCTGATAGACACCCGATATCACTATATGGAGACCAAAAAGAAATCGGGAAAAGATTTTCTTCGCCGGGCTGGCATTGCCGCGCGTAAGGCAGTCGAGAACTTCCGTCCGGACGTTTTGATCGCCATCGATGACAATGCCCAGAAGCTGGCGGCCATTCACTATATCGATGATCAAGAAATCAAGATCGTCTTCGCCGGCGTTAACGGGTGTGGCGAATCATATGGCTATAAAGAAGCATCCAACGTAACCGGAATTCTTGAATGCAAGCCACTTGGCGCAGTCGAAGATGTCATTGAAATGATCCTCCCAAAGGAAGTTACAGGGGCTCTCATCAAAGGGCGTTTCATTAGTGATGTATCCGTTTCGGCATCCAGAGACGCGGAATACCTGTCAAAAAGACAATGGAAATCAATAGATCTCCTTCAACATGTTGGCTTTGAAACTTTCGATTCCTGGAAAGAATTTGTCATAGATGAAGCGGAAACAGCGGATTTCTTGCTTGTTGGCGCCTATCGCAAGATGTACCGAAATAAAGATCACAAGGCAAAGGGCGAAAAATTTGTTGAATCGACCGAAGTCGCCACTTGGACGGAAGCGAATTCACCCGTTCCGGTAATTGGCATCAATGACTTCAATGCAAGCGACGGGATAATGCTTTCGGTTGGCTCGTCACCTTACGAGCAGGGAGAAACAGCGGCTGAGTTCGCCATGAAAATACTTCGTGACGATATATCGCCAAAGGAAATACCTTTCAGGGCCTCAAACCAATACCTTGTCGCCTTGAGGAAATCTGCGATGGAAAGGCGAAACATCCACGTTCCCGATATTCTTGAGGCGTTTGCCCGCGCTACGGAAAATTATTTCGAATGATTTATTCTCCATATTGATAACTTTCGCCATTGGCATTTATCAACGAAAAGTCTCTACAAGGCTAAAGTAACCTGTATCGAATAAATTCTCCGAGGGAAGATGAGTTTGAATTAACAACTGCGGGTTGGAAACGGATTAAAACCAACCTCGTTTTCTTTGTCTGGTTAACATCCAAAATCGAATTAAGTGAATTTCAAGGTATGTAAATCAGGTTTTCCATTCTTACCCTAAACAATGGAAAGCTTGGGAAAGAACTGAGATGTTTTCCAAAACAACTGTTTGAAATTACAGGAAAAGTATCTGCATCATAATCCTCGTGTCGGGGGGCGAGTCCCTCATCCGCTACCATACACCAAACCCCGCAGCCTTGAGGTGAGGGAGTTTCTTTTGGTCAATAGAGACAACCCCGCGGCTGATGACTAAGCGGAAAGAATCCGCCAGAATATCGGGCATGCTCCCATCCTCGAGCGGGAACAGGCTGCTGGTTGCGGGGCATGGATTTGAAGAGCAGTCATTGAGAGAGAACAGGCGATGAAAATTTTGATGGATTTGAGTGTTGTGCCCCAAGTGGAGGGATCGCTGTCACCATACGTGGCGGCCTGCCAAAAAATCCTGGACGCTCGCGGTATCAAGAATACCTTGCATGCTTACGGCACAAATATCGAGGGCGAATGGGAGGATGTAATGGCTGCGGTCAAAGCCTGCCACGAGGAGATGCACGAACTGGGCGCTCCCAGGGTCAGCTCGATAATCAAGATGGCGACGCGCACCGATAAGGACCAAAGCCTAGAGGACAAAGTCGCAAGCGTTGAGGCAAAATTGTCCGAGTAGGGCCCTAACCGGAAGTCTCGAATAGAATTGCTGGCAGCCCGGAAAACTTGGGAAGTCGCGCATTATCTTTACAATCTATGTACCTCTTTACTTTTTGAGAATTCGTGATGGTGCGAGACGGAGGGAAAAATTCTTCGATCAGGGCTAGAGACTAGGCAGGCGCTATAAACTTGCTTACGCAAATCAGCACTTACATCGATCATGTTCCGGCAAATTAACTGATTATTTTTGGTATCTAGTTAAACAACTCCGCTCGAACCAGAAGGTCATCAAGATTTGATTCATCGGGATTTACCGGTTTTCCCGGATGGATGATCGCCACCTGACAGCTTTCGGCTGCCTCCACCAGTTGCCTGAAAGTTCCGGCATATACATCTGCGATGACGGCCTGTTTGTTATTGTCGTAGGCAAACATTCTTTTGTTAATTTTCATGCATTCTTCACAAGTCGTGCAACGGGGCGTCTCGATATAGGGTTCGTCAGACTTTGGCGTGGTGACTCCATCGACAACAGCTTCTGTCGGTTTTTTCACAGCTTTGCCATCTTCCTTGAGCGGAGCGTCTGGCTCAGAGGAACGTTTCCTGATTTCCTTTTTGGCGGCGAGGGCCTTTTTGACATAGGAATTGTCAATTCCCCCAAGTTCCCTGAGGTTGTGCCACATTTCCCGGCATCTCTGTGCGGCTTGAACCAACCTTACCTCGACCACCACCCGGTGAAGAACGTTATTGTCATCGACCATAAGGATATAGGGAACTTTCCCGGCCATATCACCATCGTTCAATTCCAGGAACTTGTTTACAGGAACCATCTCCTGGCCCCATTCTTTGGGGGAAACCCTGGCAAAACGATCGGTGTATCTGTTGTCCGTGGCGGCAAAGTCGACGAAAGTAAAGGCAACTTCGTCGGAAACCCTTTGTAGTTCCTTGTCTTCAAAATCAAACTTGTGTACAGGCCAATCCTCTTCAGGTTGGGGATTGCCTTCGACCGAGAAGCGAGATTCCCAGTCATTTCCACCTGCAGGATCATAGACGAAAACCGGAAAGGCCCTGGATTCAGTTGCCGCAGCTGCACGCAAATACAGGGGCGTATCAAGCACATTTCTGCTCGAATCGTAATTACCACCTGCGCGGCCCGAAAAAATATTGAACAGTGCCGGTCCACCGTGGGTCAACCCGTTGTGAACAGACTCGCGCAACCGGTAAAGGTCGGCGCCACTGCCTTGCAGAACAAAAACCCCATCAAGGCCGAGCGCCAAAGAGGCGAGCTGGGAACCGCGCACGCCGAATGAAAACTGACCCGATGCAATGGACAATTCTTCCACGATATCATGATTTTGAAGCAAGACTTTGAATGGCAGACCCGAAGAAAGAACTTCGACAAGATTTGCCTTTTCCGCCTTGGCGTCGTGACCTTTGCGCAAGCAGATCAAGTAGGTCGGGAACATCGCTAGATCACTGGCCTCAAGATAACGTTCATCATAATGCCGAAAGAAAGAATCATGAGAATCCTCCTTGTACCGGCCGTCAATTTCAAGCTGGGCGATGGTCATTGCCTTGACCAGATCAACCATCTTGGGCAGATGCTTCCTGAATTCCTTAATAGCCGGTGCGCAATGATCGAAGACATAGGTCGGCGAACCCTTGTGTCTTTTTTTGTCGCCATTGCCGTTTGCCGTCGGGAAGAACTTTTGTGATTTCAAGGTTGAAAGTACGGAACGAATTCGATGCCATCGTTTTTCCGGTAAAGCACCGACGACAAAAGCCGTACCCAAAATGTCGGACATAGAGTCGAAATCGAACGCCTGCTCAAATGACAACCCGACAGTTTTTTTTAGGGCGTCGGGATTAAAGGCCGAAGCCGATTTCATGGAGTCTCCCTTTAGGATATTAAGAAGTGTGAGAATCATTTCGTCCAGGCGGCGCGAAAAATCGCGAGCCTTCTTTTGCTGAACAGTTTCCCACGCGTGAGTCAGAAATTTTTTAGGTGTTTCATCGCCGTAATCAATAATCTCACCATCCGTTGCTAATGACGTGCGGGCGAGAGTCATGTTTTCATCGAATAGAGACTCAGCCCCGTTATCGCCGACTCGTGTTCGAAGGTTTGTTTCTGCTATATCCCATATTTCAAGCAAAGTTCCCTCAGTACGGTCCCGTGCCAAGACCCGTATTTCGCTTTCAAGGCGTAGAACATGTTTGCGCAGGCTCTCGCCGTCTTTTCCCTGTGGAGCAATTTTGCGCAACAGCCCTGTAATGATATCCGAAAGGGATTGTATGTTTTCTTCCTCACCGGCATCCTTGAATAGTACCAATGGATAGTCATACCGCAGATTTGATAGGTCATCGTAGGCGCTGAACAAAGCCGGATGCATGTCATCCTGTCCAACATTGAAAAGGGTTTCGCCGGTTACTTCCCCTGTGAAATAGAAGGTCGATAAAGGTGAATGTGTTTCGCTCATAGCCATTCCATATTTACTGTCTGAAAACCCATCGGGCGGTAAATCTTATGCCGCGGGATGGATCGTGAACTTGTCGAATTCCTTCTCAAGTATCGTTTTGACGACATCCGGGGTAAACATACGCTCGGGCTTGCGCAGGTCTTCGTAGCAGGGCATTTCAGAATTCCTATAGAGCACGCCCACTGGCATCGGATGATAGGTCGAGGCGATTTCGCGTGCCCGGTTGCGGTCCGATGGGTCGTGCTGTTCAACGTTTTTATATACCTTGGCTATATTCGGCCCGATCTGTACTCCATCCTTGTGGTTTAAAAGCAGCATGTGATCGGGGTTTTGAACCCACTCGTCAAACCGACCTGGCAGGAACTCGGGGCATCTCTGCAGCACTCGGATAAAAGAAAAACCATTGTGATGGAATCCGGATTCAATGATGGCGTGTAACATGTCCGGTATCCAATCAACAGCTTGGGCGACGAAAGAGGCGTTTCGGATACCCAAGCTAACGCTCACCGGGTTTATCGGCTCTAGTAGCGTGCCTTGAGGGGTGGTTTTGCTTTTCAACCCCTGGGGTGAAGTTGGCGAAGCTTGGTTTTTGGTAAGCCCGTAAATGCCATTGTCATGCATGATGACGGTCATATTCATGTTGTATCGCAGGGCGTGAATCCAGTGAGCGGTACCAATCGAGCAGCAATCGCCATCGCCAGTGATGACGAAAACGTGTAGATCGGGCCGCCGTATTTTTATTCCCTCGGCAACCTGCATTGCGCGGCCGTGAAGACCATGAAAGCCGTAGGTGTTCATGTAATGCGGAAAGCGGCTCGAACATCCGATGCCGGATACGAAAACAGTTTTTTCAGGTGGCAGTTGTTCATCTCGGCACAGTCGCTGGACGGCTGCGAGAATGGCGTTATCACCGCATCCTGTACACCAACGGGGAAGCCGACCCGTGTAGTCATCAAGGGAATGTTCCTCGTCAAGTAGCCTGAGGGCGCATTCAGCAATCGGCTGGGACATGGTTGTTATCCTTTCTCTTGCAATCTCGCGCTGGCGGCGCGAACGATGGAGCCCGGTTTAATGGGACGTCCGCGGACCTCGGTCCAGCAATCGACATTGACCAGATACCGTGCGCGCAGAAGAAGCGCGAGTTCGGAATACCGACGATTATCTTCATCGATAAGGTCATGTTCCAGATTGTCCGACCAGTTCCCCTCTATCGTTAGGACCTGTTTGAACCGCTTCAATACCTTCTTGATCCCCGACGGCATGGGTTGGATAAAACGAAGGTGCAGGGAAGATACCTTGTGACCATCATCGCGCATGCGGGTCACAGCCTCCTCGATGGAGCCCTTTGTGCTCCCCCAGCCAACGAGCAGAAGATCCCCTTTGCCGTCACCGAATACTTCTGGCGTTTTCAGGGATTTCTGCAAGGCCGCCAATTTTAAACTGCGGTGCAAAATACCTTCGTGGTTGATGTCAGGATCATAGGCAACGCAACTGTTGCGATCATGTGCCAGCCCAGTTAGACAATGCATGCCACCCGGTTGACCAGGGACGAACCGTCTGGAGAGACCTGTCCGGTGGTCCCAATCATAGGGGACTAATCCTTCAGGGACAGGACTCTGATCGACCGGCGGCGCCATCCAATCCTCGCTCAAATCGGGACGCGTAAAGGGCTGTTGAGCCGAAGCCAGATTCGCATCAGTCAACACTATAACGACGGTGTTGAATGTCTCGGCGATCTTTCTAGCGGTGATCATCGAATAAAAGCAATCTTCAATGTCCGGCACGGCCATCACTACCTTGGGCGTATCCCCGTGTCCCCCGAAGCAAGCGAACAGCAAATCCCCTTGCTCGGACTTGGTGGGTAGACCGGTGCTGGGTCCACCGCGTTGAACGTCAACGACCACCAAGGGAATTTCAGCCATGATAGCCAGGCCGATCGTTTCCTGTTTTAAAGCTAATCCGGGACCCGAAGTGATGGTGACGGCGCACTTTCCGGCATAGGACGCGCCGATTGCAAAGGCGCAGGCGGCTATCTCGTCTTCGGCCTGATGAACAACGCCGCCGACGCTCTCAAAAACGTCGCTAAGGTAATGGGAAGCCGAAGTCGCAGGCGTGATCGGATACATGGAACAAATTTCCATACCCGATGCCATGACGCCAAGGCCAAGGGCAACGTTACCGTTGACGACGATCTGTGGGTTTTTCATTTTTTTGGGTGGAATATGGAACTTAATATCTAGGTTGGCTTCCGACCAGGCGTGTCCGGCTTCCAGCAACATAATGTTGTTGTCGATAACTGATTGGTTCTTTTTGGCGAAGATAAAATTCACTTGTTCACGGGCGATTTTCATTTCCAAGCTGTAGATGCTGCAAAGCATTCCAAGAACGAACATATTTTTGCCGCGCCTGGCATCGGAGACGTATTTAAGGCATTCACTCTCCATGGGAATTTCATGGACCTGATATCCCATGTTTAACAATTCACCATAGGTTTGGGTGTAGGCGGATTCGATTTCCGGTTCGCCATCGCTGCGCCATTTGCTTTCCATTAAAATGATGCATCCGGGTTTAAGTTCGTGTGCATGCACCCGCCCCAGCAATACCTGTTCGTTGAAAGCTACAACCAGATCGGCTTCGTCCCCACCATTGTTGACACGATCGCTCGCCATGCGAATGCGGTTTCCGCTCGCTCCGGCGATACTTCGCGATGGCGGTTGAATTTCGGCAGGAATAATTTCCACAGTCCAAATACCATTGCCGGTACGCGCAGCGATAGAGGCAAGCGATTGACCGCATCGTTGTGCGCCTTCGCCGGAATCACTGATCACCTCTACAATATGTTCACGTAACTCAACAGCTGGCTTACCTTCACTTGAAGTTAGGCGGCTTTTTTTGGCAGGAGCATAACCTTTCCCGGATTTGGTCGTGTGCCGCTGTTTGGTTTGACTTCCGGAATGCTCATTTTTCAATGCTTGCTGACTCATTGAAAGGGTTCCTTCCGCTTTAGGCGATGCGAACCCGCGAGAAATTCTTCTCACGTAGATCAATACCGAAGAGGGTGGAATCAGGCGTATCCAGTTGGGAATGATATATAACGTCAGTATCCCTAATTCCGAGATACGCCTTCATACTGGATGCAGCCTTGCGGCCCGCGCCCATGGCCAAGATCACGGTGGCGCCACCAGTGACAATGTCACCCCCGGCAAAAACGCCTGCCATCGAAGTCGCAAGGTTCTCATCGGTCGCAATATAGCCCCATTTGTTGAGCTTCAATTTTGAGGTTTGTCCAATGATCGGATTGGCGTTGGTGCCAATGGCGTAAACAACCATGTCGGCTTCGAATTCGTATTCGCTGCCGTCGATTGGAATTGGGCGCCTTCGACCAGTCTCGTCTGGTTCGCCAAGAACCATTCGGATACAACGCATGCCGCGAGTATTGTTTTCGTCGTCGCCTAATATTTCAACCGGTGCGGTCAACCAGTGAAACTCAACGCCTTCCTCCTCTGCGTGGTCGATCTCTTCGACTCGGGCCGGGCTTTCTTCCTTTGTGCGACGGTAAACGCAGTGAACGGTTTCGGCGCCCAATCGAAGACAAACCCGCATGGCGTCCATGGCCGTGTTGCCGGAACCGATCACGGCAACCCTCTTGCCCAAATGCAATGGAGTGTCGTAGTCAGGAAATTCTCCCGCGTGCATAAGATTGCAACGGGTCAGCAGTTCATTCGCTGAAAGCACACCGTTTAGAGATTCACCTGGGATGCCCATGAAACTTGGATATCCGGCGCCTGTTCCTACGAAAACCGCTTGGAATCCCATCTCGTTGAGCATTTGCTCAATAGTGAACATGCGTCCGGCCAGTGTGTTGCACTTTATTTTGACGCCCAGTCTGGTCAGCGCATTGATTTCAGCATCAACGACCGCGTCGGGAAGGCGGAACTCCGGAATACCGTACCTAAGGACGCCTCCCGGTTTATGAAAAGCTTCATAGACGGTAACGTCGCATCCTGCCTTGGCCATATCCGCTGCGCAGGCGATTCCAGCCGGTCCGGATCCGATAACAGCAACTTTTAAGTCGTTCGGCTCGATGAATGGAACATTTACCCAGCCTTCCTTGATCGCCTTATCGCCAAGCCATCGCTCTAACCTTCCGATGGCGACTGGCTCCAGCGTGTCCCCAACCGGGCACACGCCTTCGCATTGGTCTTCTTGTGGGCAAACACGGCCGCAAATTGCCGGCAACAGATTCGCATCGGAAAGAATGTCGTAGGCGCCGCGGTAATCCCTCCCAATAATTTGGGCAATAAAGTCTGGAATTTTTATGCCGACCGGACATCCTATTACGCAGGCGGGCTCGGCACACATGAGACAACGCTCAGACTCGTTGAGGGCATCTTCTTCACCATAGCCAAGTGCCACTTCATCGAAGTTCCTTATTCGCTCGCCAACGGGTTGATGCAAAATTGGTGTTCGCTCCTGAGGGATTGTCCGTATGGTTTTCTTTTTTGCCATCACGCCCTCGATCCATCGTGTGATGCTTCGTCCTCCCTTAGGCGGCAGTTTTCACTCCACCTCTCCACGGCCTTTCTTTCTTCTTCGGCGAACCGCTTAAGGCGATTCATAAGATCGTCGAAGTCGACCTGATGACCGTCGAAGTCTGGACCATCAACGCAGGCAAATTTGATGCCTTCCCCAATTTTAACTCGGCAACCACCACACATACCGGTCCCATCGACCATGATTGGGTTCAGGCTGACGGTTGTTTTGATGCCGGAGGGGCGTGTCGTATCTGCACATGCTTTCATCATGATTGGCGGACCAATGGCGACGACCTCGTCTATTTCTGCGTGCTTTTCCATTGCCATCTCAATGCCATCGGTTACCAGTCCCTGGATGCCTACTGATCCGTCATCGCTGCAAATGATTAATTCGTCGCAGTGCTTCCTGAATTTATCTTCCCAGAAAACCAGGTCCTTGTTTCTGAAGCCGATGACCCCGATCACGTAGGCACCTTTTTCCTTGAAAGCACGCACCTGAGGAAAAACCGGAGCGACGCCCAGGCCGCCCCCGACACAAATCACTTTATTGACTTCACCAATATGGCTCGGTTCACCCATGGGACCGACGACCCCGAAAAGAGACGTTCCGGAGTAGCACGTTTGCTGCATCTCTTTCGTTGTCTTGCCGATGGCTTGGATGACAAGCGTAATGGTCCCCTTGTCGCGATCAAAATCGGCAATCGTGAGAGGTATTCGCTCACCGTGATTCGTTGGGATGACGATGACGAATTGACCCGGCTGCGCAGCTTTGGCCATCATCGGGTGAAAGAGTTTGAGCAGGAAAGTTACACTGGAATAATCTTTGCGCTCCACGATTTTGACTGCAGAATCACAGTCATCATCATGGGGTGATTCAAAGGAATTTTTCGAGGCTATCTGATCGCTGGACTTGGTATCCATAATTGAATACCCCCAAAACAGGCAAATAACACGGCCCTATCATACCCCTATGTTCATTATGGACAATGATTTACATCAATTTTTTCCTCTTATTGTCATCAAAATTTTTGACGCCCAAAGATTGCTCGGAAGGGAATTTCTTAAATACCCACAAATATCATAGGTCAATTACACACCTACTATGATCACGTTATAATTCACTCTGTTGATTCCGTCGTTCAGTGAGGATCAGACAAAACCGCTGCAAGAACATATAGTCCGTCATCCTCCTGGATCGCCTGCATTCCCTCAAGCGCTATTGGGGAATTATTGCTGTGATAAGGAGGATTTTCGTCATGCCCCTAGAAACGGTTTCTATCGAAGAACCAACCGCGACATTAATTGACAATCGAACCGGTAAAAGTTGGGATTTGCCCATCTTGTCGGGAAGTATGGGGCCGGACGTCATCGACGTTCGACGACTTTATCAGGATTCAGGAATGTTCACTTTCGATCCCGGCTACACATCGACGGGAAGCTGTGAATCCACCATTACATTTATTGACGGTGAAGAGGGAGTTTTACTCCATCGTGGCTATCCAATCGAACAGCTGGCTGAAAAATCTGATTATCTCGAGACCTGCTACCTTCTTCTAGAGGGTGAACTTCCTACAAGGGAACAGAAAAAAGTGTTTATGGATGGCATCACATACCACACGATGCTTCACGAGAAACTCATTCAATTCTATCAAGGATTCCGCCGGGACTCTCATCCTATGGCAGTCATGTGTGGTGTCGTCGGGGCTCTTTCCGCCTTTTATCACGACAGCCTTGATATTCACGATCCGCAGCACCGTCAGCTGGCGATTTACAGGTTGATCGCCAAGATGCCGACCATCGCGGCAAACACTTACAAGTATGAACTTGGGCAACCGTTCATTCAGCCCAGGAATGATTTGAGTTTTACCGAGAATTTCCTGCACATGATGTTCGCCACCCCGTGCGAGGAATACAAGGTGTCGCCAAAAGTTGCGAGAGCCATGGAACGTGCCCTTATATTGCACGCCGACCATGAGCAAAATGCCTCCACTTCTACGGTACGGCTGGCAGGCTCATCGCAGGCCAATCCGTTTGCGTGCATCGCAGCCGGAATTGCCTCGCTTTGGGGGCCTGCACATGGTGGCGCCAACGAAGCCGTTCTCAGCATGCTGACGCAAATTGGCAGCAAAGATCGTGCCCCGGAGTTTATCAAGCGGGCCAAGGATAAGGACGATCCTTTCCGCCTGATGGGGTTTGGTCACAGGGTCTATAAGAATTTTGATCCCCGGGCCAATATCCTGCGTGAAAGTTGTCATGAAGTGCTTGGTGAACTTGGAATTGAAAATGAACCGCTTTTGGATCTGGCGATGGAATTGGAACGTATTGCTCTTGAAGATGATTACTTTGTTGAGAAGCGACTCTATCCCAACGTTGATTTCTATTCCGGCATCATCTACCGAGCTATAGGGGTGCCGGTTTCCATGTTTACGGCGCTGTTCGCCATAGCAAGGGTTGCAGGGTGGATCGCCCAATGGAACGAGATGATGCAGGAACCCGTTCAGAAGATTGGTCGGCCACGTCAGTTGTTTACCGGGCCAAAGCGGCGGGATTTTGTGCCTTTAGATAAACGTTGATTTGCAATGAGCATAGGTATCACGAGAGCGCTATGAATCGCGATTTATCTTTGGGCAAAAGGTTGGATCAGCGGACTGGGGAGGGCGATTCAAAGAATCGCCAGATACAAATCCCATTACGTTTTTTCCTGCCTGGGGCTCTCTTTCTCTCAATAATTTGGATTTTTCACTTTCCGTTCTAGAAATTGTAGGAAGAAACCCCTTTGTGTTCTTCCGAAGCGTACGACCCAACCGCGAACGAGCATTCAACCGTCACATCACCCATACTCCCGACAACGATCTCGCCTGCACGATGGGAAGATTTGTCATCTGGGAATACCAAATTCCAACGCGCCCGTCGGACAACAAAATTAGAGCACCCTTCTTGATTAGGGCGAGAGATCGTCACCTTGTCTCCGGCTTGCGGCACACTAGGCATATCGAACGTCAGGTATTGGTTTGTTTCATCCCCTTCCTTGCCAAAGAGCACAAACTGGATATTCATGATTTTTCCCTCCTTCAAATTACTTCCGGTACCATCTCAATGGCCCCGCAAGGGCATTCGGTGGCGCACAAGCCGCAACCCTTGCAAAATTCGTAGATAAATTCAAAGCGCTTGCCCGGCCCAAGTTTTCTAACCGAGTTGTCGGGGCAGACACCGTAGCAGTTATCGCACTCGAAACAGTTACCGCATGAAAGGCAACGGCGCGCTTCGAACAGGGCGTTGTCTTCATCCAGATTACCAATCACTTCTTCAAAACTTGTCTGGCGGCGAATTATATCCAACTCTGGCTGTACCGCACCCGGCGCATCATCGTAATACCAGGTATTCAGGTCCTCGAATTGCGCCAGTTTGGTTTTTTCGGCCTTTCTATATTTCTCGCCCCTGAGCCAGGCATCAATATGGCGGGCTGCCTTTTTTCCATGACCGACAGCGACGGTCACGGTTCGTTCTGACGGCACCATATCGCCGCCCGCAAATAATCCCGGGCACCCTGTCATCATCCGCTCGTCGACATCTATCACTCCGTCGGTTGCTATTTTGACTCCGGGCACCTTTTCCAGGAAGTAGGTATCCACATCTTGCCCCAGGGCCATGATCAGGGTGTCGGCTTCTAATGTCTCAAATTCCCCGGTCGGCTGTGGTCGGCCATCATCGTCGATTTCCATTTTCTCGACCGTGAAAGTGGACTCGTCAATCTGCTTGATGGTCCGCAACCAATGGATCAGCACCCCTTCCTCTTCGGCTTCAGTGGCTTCAAAATCATGAGCGGGCATTTCTTTGCGCGAACGCCGATAAACGATCATCGCCTCATCGACACCCAAACGTTTCGCCGTACGGGCGACATCCATCGCCGTATTGCCACCGCCATAAACGATTACCCGACGGCCCAACTGCGGCGGTTCGAGCCCCATCTCCACATCCCGCAAAACGCTGGCGGCGTCGAGTATTTTGGCGGCGGCATGAGCCGGGATGTCGGTTCTTTTACCCAAATGCGCCCCGACGGCGGCGAACACCGCATCGAAATTCTCATCTTCTAGAGCTCCAGCGACATCTTCTACCGGGGTGTTTAGTTCAAGTTCGACGCCAAGATCGACAATACGCTGAATTTCCTTGTCCAGTACATCACGGGGCAATCGATACTTTGGAATACCGAAGCGCATCATGCCGCCCGCCATGGGGCCAGCTTCGCGGATGGTAACGCCGTGCCCCAACAGGCGCAGATGATAGGCGGCTGAAAGGCCACTGGGACCGGCTCCGGCAACCAGTACTTTCTTGCCTGTGGACCGGTTTTCGATGTTCGGCATCCACCCGTTCTTGGTCGCTTGATCGCCCAGAAATCGTTCTACGGCGTGAATGCTGACGGTCTCGTCCAGTTCAGCGCGATTGCAATTGCTTTCACACGGGTGATAGCAGACGCGCCCCATGACGGCGGGCATCGGGTTGTCGCGCATCAACATCTGCCAGGCGGTTTTGTAATCGCCTTCTTCGGCGTGATAGAGCCAGCCCTGTATATTTTCGCCCGCCGGACAGGCATTGTTACAAGGCGGCAAGCGGTCCTTGTAAACAGGTTTCAGGTTGCGCCACGATCCGGTGTGATTGGCCAGAGACGTGCCGGGATCGAGGGTGATGGCGAAGGGTAGTTGAGGCTTTATTGTCATCGCTCGCTTTCCTCATCCAGCAGGCCGAAACGTTCGATGTTGTGATCGGCCATGCGCTGAATGGCTTCAATTCTGGCGTAGTCCTTGGCGTCTTCGCGGAACAGGTGGGCGAAGCGTTTCTGAATCTTCAGGTATTCTTCAACCATGACCCGGCGGCGGATTTTTTTGACGTTCGTGACTTGTCCATGTTCGGCTTCAAATAGCGGAAACAATCCACTTTCAGCGGCCAAGCGGGCTACATGGATGGTTGCATCCGAAGCCGAGCCCCAGCCCAGCGGACAAGGCACCATAATGTGGATGTAGCGCGCCCCGGAAATGCCCATTGCCTTGGTCACTTTTGCTTCAAGGTCGTGCAGGTCGGCTACAGTCGCCGTCGCTACATAGGGAATATTGTGGGCCATGGCGATCAGAGGCACATTTTTCCCGGTGCCGAAAACGTTTCCCGGTGCATCGCCGATGGCCTGTGTCGTTGCCGTGCGGGCGGCCGGCGGAGTGGCGCTGGAACGCTGGATGCCGGTGTTCATATAGGCTTCGTTATCGTAGCAGATGTAAAGCACATCGTCGTTGCGTTCGAACATGCCCGACAGGCAACCGAAGCCGATATCGGTCGTGCCGCCGTCGCCGCCCTGGGCGACGACCTTGATATCCTTGCGACCCTTGACGCGCAATCCGGCCGCAACCCCGGTAGCCACGGCGGGGGCATTGCCAAACAGGGAATGCAGCCACGGCAATTGCCACGAAGTTTCCGGATACGGTGTGGTAAAGACTTCCAGGCAGCCGGTGGCGTTTACCGCCACCATCTGGCCCTTACTGGCGCGCAGGGCTGCATCCAGAGCATAACGTGCCCCAAGCGCCTCGCCACAACCCTGACAGGCGCGGTGGCCTGAAGTTATGGCGTTGGAGCGGTCCATGCTGGCCTGCACCGTTCGCTTGGCATCATCCAGCAGCCGGTTACCAACCGTGTGTGTTCCGGTTTGATAAAACTTAACGGTTTGGGCTTTCGAATCACTCATCCGCTTGTTTCCCCGCCCTTTTGACGCAGAATATGCTCCGCCATCGGCCCCGAACGCCGTGTCGAACGGGCACGAACGATCTCATGTTCTACGGCCGCATGATCCAGATCCAGGAATTGTAAATCTGGCAACCTGTCTTCGCCTGCCGCTTCAAAGACCTCTTCAAGGGAATTCATGGTTATGGGGCGGCCACCAAGACCAGCGATCACTGTATATACCGGCAAACCGGCCCCGCGCAGAGACATCCGCACGTTAGAGGCAACGACCCCACCAAGACCGGGCGCCAGGCTTTTTTCGATTACCACTACCCTTTTGGCAGCTACGAGAGCATCGCGCAGTTCATCCAACGGGAAGGGCCGGAACGAACAGATACTAACCGAGCCGATTGATACACCGCCTTTGCGCAGTTTATCGATAACATCCTTAATTGTGCCGTTGACGGAGCCGAGGGCAACGACAATGGTATCGCTCCCATCGGTAAAGTACTCGTGAATCAATCCGCCCGACTCCCGCCCGAATACTTCCTTGAAGACTCCGCCGATTTCTGGGATCAGTTTCAAAGCCTGCAATTGCTTGTCGTTTGCCAGGTAGCGCACCTCGGTGAATGCCTCCGGGCCGACCATGGCGCCGATGGAATATGGATCATTCGGATCCAGCACTTGAACCGGATCGAACGGCGGCAGGAAGGCATCGACTTCCTCCTGAGTCGGGATATCCAAACGCTCATAGGCGTGGGTCAGGATGAATCCATCCATGCAAACCATTACCGGGCAGCTTAATTCCTCGGCCAGCCTGAAAGCCTGAATGTGTAGGTCAACGGCTTCCTGATTAGTTTCGGCGTGCAGTTGAATCCATCCTGCATCGCGCATGGACATGCTGTCGGAATGATCGTTCCATATGTTGATCGGGGCGCCGATGGCCCGGTTTCCTATGGTCATGACTATGGGCAGCCCCAGCCCGGCGGCGTTGTAGACGGCCTCTCCCATGAACAGCAAACCCTGACTTGCTGTAGCCGTGTAGCTACGCGCACCTACCGCCGCCGATCCGATAGCGACAGAGAGCGCGGCAAATTCCGATTCAACATTGATGAATTCGCAATTTTTCAAGGTTCCATCCTTGACCAGGACTCCGACTCCTTCAACGATGTGGGTCTGGGGGGTGATGGGATAGGCGCAAACGACTTCCGGACGGCACAACGCTACCGCTTTAGCAACGGCTTCCGATCCTTCCATCTGGTTGAGCATATCTTTATCTCCTGTCAGGCAGCCTTTGCGATGTCGTATGCTTCCTGTGCAGCCGCGACGTTAGCTTTGCCGATATCTCCGGGAAATTTTTTCATGATGGCCTCGGCGACCGAGTCCATGTGAAGCTGTCCGGAAATGGCGGCGAATCCACCCAGCAGGGCGGCATTGGGAACGGGGCGATTGACGTATTTCAGTGCTAGTTCCGTCGCACCAACATCGCAAACGTGGTGAGCTGGAAATTTCGAGACATAATCGGCGATTCCCAAATCTTCGAAAGTACGCAGGGAATTGATCAAAATGAAACCGTCGCTCTTCAGGCCCTGAAAAACGTCAATCGAATGCAGCAGCGTGGTGTCCAGAATGATTAGGGCATCCGGCTCTAGAATCGGTTCACGTAGGCGAATGTCCTTGTCGTCAAGGCGGCAGAACGATACCACCGGCGCGCCCATTCGTTCCGATCCAAAACTGGGAAAGGCCTGGGCATGATTGCCCTCAATGAAGGCCGCGATCGACAGCAATTCGGCGGCCGTTACAACGCCTTGTCCTCCTCTGCCATGGATTCGCACCTGAAACACGAGATCATCTCGCTTTTGTATTTTCTGAAGCCGTACAGCTTCATTCTGTAGCCAAGCCCAGATTGCAATATTAGCGTAAGTCACCGCGGCAGGCGTTGATGAGGATCAATCAATACCGATCGAATTATGTGCACCTCAGTAATCAGTTCCCGATGTCTGTTTTCGATCAAACCCGGATGTCAAAACCACCTTTGATTTAGGTCATCTTAGCTCCCTAAAACGGGAAGGTTTTCAGCTGTTGAAGAAATGAAATTTAGTTCGACCGGCTCTACCCTCTAGTGCGGAATCTATATACTGACCTGCCGTCATGAGGTGCTCCAACTCCTATGAGAGAGTTTGGCGCGGATTTATGCCCAGCTGTTTAGGCTGGAGCGTAGCGTAATCCTGGACCACGTTTTCGAGTCTGGCTTTGCGAAGGCAAACGAAATCCAACAGAAGGGAAGCGGCGGCCAGCGCCGTAATCTCCGCATGGTCATATGCCGGGGCGACTTCCACCAGGTCCATGCCAACGATGTCCAAATCGGCGAGGTTTCGAATAATTGTCTGCGCCTGCCAGGTTGTTAGACCGCCGCACACTGGGGTTCCCGTGCCGGGCGCATAGGCAGGGTCCAGTGCATCAATATCGAATGAAAGATATGCAGCACCTTCGCCGACGATCTCTCTAATGGATTCCGTGGTGGCGGCAACCCCTTTTTCGTGGACAAAATTGGCGTCGAGGATCGTGAAGCCGTGGGTCTTTTCGTTCACGGTACGCAGCCCGACCTGGACTGAACGTTCAGTGTCAATAAAGCCATCTTTTGCAGCGTGGTAAAACATCGTGCCGTGGTCGAGCCGTTTTTCTTCTTCCTCCCACGTGTCGGAATGGGCGTCAAATTGTATTAGTGCCACGGGCCCATGCTTTTCTGCGTGGGCTTTGATCAACGGGTAGGTCACGGAATGATCGCCGCCCATGGAAATCAAGAAGGGGGCATGGTCAATGATCTCTTTGGCTTGGCGGTAAATCGCCTCGATGATTTCCATCGGATGACCCGGGTCCAAATTGCAATCGCCGTAGTCAATCATGGCCAACTTTTCAAACGGATCGAATCCCCAGGGCCATGGGCCGCCATCCCAAGCGAGGTTGGAAGAAACCGCTCTTATAGCCCTGGGTCCAAAGCGGCTGCCGGGCCGGTTCGTTACAGAAAGATCGTAGGGAATTCCCCAGGTGACGATATCCGCATTTGCTAAGTTGCGGGAATACTGGCGTCGGAAAAGGCTGAGAGCACCTGAGTAAGTCGGCTCGTATCCCATACCCAATCGCGTGTCGCCAGCAAATGCCCGGTCCGTTCCTCCGATCATTTTGTGTCCTCTCTTAACTATTTAGGAATTTGCGCTATTTCCTGCTGTCTCTAAGACAGCATGAAGAAGAACATTTCCGCCTGCAGATACGTGCTCCGGCTCGGCATGTTCAATTTCGTTATGGCTGATGCCGTCCCGGCATGGGATAAAAATCATTGCCGTGGGTGCGACGCGGGCAAGATAGATTGCATCATGGCCTGCGCCTGAAACGATATCCATATGGGCATAATCGTTCGATTGGGCGCCATCGCGTACGGCCTGAACCATGACTGGATCAAAAGGGGTTGGCGGCGAGTACCAGAAATCCTTTAAGCCGATTTCATGAGTCCCAAAAGTCTCGCCCAATTCCCCGACGAGGTCATGAAGATAGGCATGCATGTCATCCAGCACGTTTTCCTCCGGGTGACGTAAATCGACGCTCATTTCCACCCGGCCCGGAATGACATTGCGTGAACCCGGCAGGGTTCGCATTTCGCCGATGGTGCCACGCGCAAGGGGGCCAAACTTTTCGTCAATGCGCTGGACAGCATCGATGATACGAATGGCCGGAGCGAGGGCGTCCCGCCTCAATTGCATGGGCGTTGGACCGGCATGGGCGTCCTGTCCTTCGATGGTAACATCGTACCAGCGGATACCCTGGCCGCCGGAGACCACGCCGATTGGTACGTCCTTATCGAAAAGAATGGGGCCTTGTTCGATGTGGGCCTCGAAGTAGGCTTTGAAGGGCCTTAAAGAAACGGCTTGGGCCCCGCCATATCCGTGTCGGTCCAGCTCCTCGCCCATTGAAACGCCATTGATATCCCGTGTAGAACGGATTTCCGTTAGGTCAAACACCCCGGCAAAAACGCCGGACCCCATCATCGCCGGTGAAAAGCGCGAGCCTTCCTCGTTGTTCCAGACGGCGACTTCCACCGCGCATTCGGTATCGATTTCCAGATCGTTGAGTGTTCGCAACACTTCAAGTCCAGCCAACACCCCATAGACGCCGTCGAACTTGCCGCCCGTTGGCTGGGTGTCCAGATGAGAACCCATGACAACGGGCGGTAGATCAGGATCGCGGCCTTCGCGCCGGACGAACATATTGCCCGCTTGGTCTATGGCGATTGGGAAGTCCGCATCCCGGCACCAGGATGCGAATAGGTCGCGACCCTCTTGATCGAGGTCGCTCATGGCCAGCCTGCGGCAACCACCCAATTCGGTGGCGCCGATCGTGGCCATTTCCATCAGGCTGTCCCACAATCGGTTTGCGTCAATACGGCGAGTGGTCATGGGGCTTCCCGTTTTCCAATTGAGATCAGGATATTCGATATCCTTCACGAACCAAGTCATCCGCGACTTCAAGGATCGATTCACGAAGAACGTCGACCATGAAGTCAATCTGGCTTTCGTTCAAGACCAAAGGAGGCGAAAGAACGTTAAGATGCCCGACAGGCCTGACGATGAATTCACGCTTCTGACAGGCCGCTGCGATTCGGTTTCCGACCTGAACTTCGGCCGGGAACAACTCCTTGGTTTCCTTATCGGCGAGATTTTCTACGCACATCATGAAGTGGCTGCCACGGACGTCGCCTACGATCGGTAAATCGGCCAAAGTAGTAAGACCTCTCTCGAGATAGGGGCCGACTTTTTGAATATGTCCGCAAATATCCTCGCGTTCCATGATCTCGATATTCTTCAGCCCGGCGGTACAACAGACCGGATGGCCGGAATAGGTGAAACCGTGGGTAAACAATGCGCCTTCGGCCTGCGGCTCGCTGATAACGTCGTAAATTTCCTCGCTGATGATGGTCGCGGAGAGTGGCGCGTAGGCTGACGTCAATCCTTTGGCTGACGTGATGATGTCCGGTTGCAATCCGAACATGTCCTTTGAGGCGAACATGTGTCCAACCCTGCCAAATGCAGTGACGACTTCGTCAGAGACATAGAGCACACCATATTTTTCGCAGATTTCCTTGGTTCGAATATGATAACCCTCCGGCGGTACGATGACCCCCCCGGCGCCCATGATGGGTTCAGCGAAAAAAGCGGCGACGTTATCCGGACCGAGTTCCAGAATTTTGTCTTCCAGTTCTTTGACCAGGGACTCAAGGAAATCTTCCATCGACTGCCCATCAGGTCGCCGGTAGGGGTTGGGGTTGGAAACGCGGTAAACCATATCCGGCGCAAGGTCGAAACCGATATGATCGAATTCGACGCCGGTCAGCGTCATAGCCATGTAAGTCGAACCATGATATCCGTCATGGCGTGTGATGATTTTCTTCTTCGTCGGCTTGCCGATTCGGTTGAAATAGAAATGAATCATTCTGACGGCCGTGTCATTGGCCATAGAGCCGCCGGTGCCGAAAAAAACGTGATTGAGAGAACCCGGCGTCAGTTCAGCGAGCTTTGCTGACAATTCCGCAGCCGGTACCGACGTGTGATGACCGAAGGCCGAATAGTAATTCATCCTCCTGGCCTGATCAGCCATGGCATCGGCGATTTCGTCGCGGCCGTAGCCAACGTTGACGCACCACAATCCGCCAATTCCATCCAGAAAACGATTGCCGTCCGAATCGTAAATATAGGCTCCGTCGGATTCAGCCACGACCATCGAGCCTTCTTCCTTAAAGGTCGAGAAATCGGTCCAGGGATGGATGAAATGGTCCTTGTCTTTCTTCCAGATGGCCTCGGTATCATAGTTGAAATTACTATCCGGCACTTTTCTCTCCTGTATCTCTGTCAATGCATTTGGATTGATTTGATGACAGGCGACGACAAAAAGGGCCGGAAGGTCTATACCCCCGAATGGGTATCGCTCGAAGAAATGTCCTTTAACAGAACGTCAAGGGAAAGCCGAAACAATTCAGCCTGGGAAGATATCCTAAGCTTGGCGTAGATATGCTTGCGGTGCACTTTGACCGTCGCCGGACTGATGCCAAGCCTGAGGGCCACCGATTCCGTCGAATGACCGCGTAACACCAAGGAGGCCACTTCGGATTCACGATCCGAGATCGGTTTGCCTTTGCTTTCCAAGGACGTTCTCAACAGATTGGGAAGAATGTCGTGACGTTCCGCCGGACCGGCTAGTTCCTTCATTCGTGGCGTGTGCCAATGCTTAATCATGGCGGATCGCAACAACGGTTCAATGGCGTCGATGGCCAAAATTTCACGGGCGTTGAATGGACGGCTTCCAATTTCGCGGCCCAATGAGACGGCTATCGTCTCGTTTGTCGGGAGCTGAGCAAACAGGCCGATCTCGTCGATCATGTTTGTTTGCTCATAGTAAATTTTGAAATATTCACTTCGAAAAAAGCGGTCGGGAGCAAAATCGCGCAAACGGTAGGTGCCGGGCTCGAACGGTTTCATGCAGAAAAGATAGAAGGGGTCGAGTAAATAAGGCCCGGCCTGATATTCATGCAGATGGCTGGTGGTGTCCAATCGAAAGAACCGGCTGAAAAGGTCTATCGGCGGCGCATCCGACATATAGGCCAGTATGACGATATTGTCGAAGGGCGCCACCATAAGAAGGGTGTCGCACAAAATTTCCGGAAATTCGGGCTTCTCAATAGCCCCGACAAGGTCAGCCAAGCTGTTGAGCAATTTTCGCTCCAGCTTGACGTTGAGTGGTTTGATTTCACCCTTTCCCTTGTCCATTTCTTTTTATACCCCCATGGGGGTATGTACTCCAAACACCAAAAATCCATGATTGGTTAGGTGAGAAGCGGCGCGAAATGATCGCAGACACCATGCCCCCGCTATGACGGTTGGGCATTTAGATGATGATTGTTCAGGGAGAACTTCTGTGAGAGATGCCGTCCGCCAACCGGCGATTGATGTCAGCAATGTCGTGAAACGTTTTGGGGAAGGCCCTTCGGCGGTGACGGCACTGAAGGATGTTTCCCTTGAGATCCACGATAATGAATTCTTCACTTTGCTAGGGCCTTCAGGTTGCGGCAAAACGACACTTCTGCGTCTTATCGCCGGCTTCGAAGAGGTTACCCAGGGCGAAATCTATCTCTACGGCCAGGAGATCGAGAATCTGGCGCCACATGAGCGACCGGTCAATACGGTTTTCCAGCACTACGCCTTGTTTCCCCACATGACAGTGAAAGAGAACATCGCCTTCGGTCTGAAAAGGCTAGGGAAGCCGGCGAGTGAAATCGAAAAGACCGTAAAAGACATGTTGGCCATGGTTCACATGGATGAATTCGGCGATCGAAAGCCCAATCAGATGTCAGGGGGACAGATGCAGCGTGTAGCGCTGGCTCGTGCCCTGGCGCCAAATCCGAAAGTGCTACTGCTTGACGAACCGTTGTCTGCGCTTGATTTGAAATTGCGTCAGGCCATGCGCGACGAGTTGCAACGATTGCAACATGAAACCGGCATTACCTTTGTCTTCGTGACTCACGATCAGGATGAAGCCCTTTCAATGAGCGACCGTATCGCCGTTATGTCCGAAGGTGAAGTGCAACAGATCGGTGGACCTGAAGATATATACAAGCGTCCGGCCAACCGGTTTGTGGCCGATTTCATCGGCGACACTAACCTGATTGGCGCTACAATCGAATCTCAGGGCGATAGGACAACGCGCTACAAAACCGATGGTGGAGTCATCATGGAGATCGATGGCATCACCGAATTGGAAGCCGGCGCGCTAGTTGCCCTGAATATCAGGCCCGAAAATGTCGTTTTCACGTCTGTTGAAGCCGGTACTACTTCGGGGACGCTGACGAACAGGACGTTTCTTGGACGGACTTCGATTTATTCCGTCGAGATGGGCGATGGAACCGTCCTAAAAATCAGGCATTCCAATCAAGAAGGCGCTGAACAGCAAAACGTAGAAGTCGGGAACACAGTGGGCATCTCATTTGTTCCAAACTCCGTGGCGGTGTTGGAGGCATGAGTACCGCATTCGAGAAGAGCGCCAACAAGCGCTGGCTTGCGTTGAGTCCGACTTATCTGGTTATTGCCATATTCATGGCGCTGCCGTTATGCATCATGATCGCCATTTCGTTCATGGAGCAGAACGTCTACGGGGGCGTACACCAGAATTTGTCGTTCGCCGCCTATCAGCAAATCCTGTTCGAGCTCGATTTTGACGAAAATCTTGTTTTTGATCCGTCTTACCTGATGATCGTCGGACGATCCCTATTGCTGGCTTTGATTGCAACTTTGGTCACCGTCCTGATTGGCTTCCCTGTTGCTTACTATATTGCCCGTCAACCTGAAGATCGCAGAAACCTTCTGATTTTTCTTGTTACCCTTCCTTTTTGGACCAACCTTCTGATCCGCACATTTGCCTGGCTGCTGATCCTTGGGCGAGGCGGCATACTAGATGCGCCATTCAGGTTTTTAGGCATTTTAGGTCCTGATGGCTCATTGGGCCTGCTCTATACGCCGACGGCGGTGGTCATAGGGTTAACCTATACGTATCTGCCGCTCATGGTATTACCCATCTATGCCAGCATGGAAAAGCTGGACTTCAGACTGGTAGAGGCTGCTGCAGACCTCTATTCGAACAAGTGGAGCGCCATCCGTCATGTGGTCGTGCCGCTGACCGCTCCCGGAATTGCCGCCGGCGCGATTCTTGTTTTCATTCCTTGCATGGGCAACTTCGTCACCGTCGATCTACTGGGCGGAGCCAAGAACCTGATGCTTGGGAGCCTTGTGCATTTCCAGTTTGCGACAGCCCGTAATTGGCCCTTCGGCTCTGCGGTGGCAGCGATTCTGCTGCTGTTCGTTGTCGCCAACATGATGCTCTACACGCGAATAACACGGAACGAAAAACAAGGAGCAGCGCTTTGAAACGCAAAGGCAAAAGTTCCGGCGCCGGCGCGGTGGCGCATTTCCGCGGCTTGTTTGTGCTCGTAGGAGGATTCTACGCGTTTCTCTATTTTCCAATCCTCGTTCTGGTTGCCTATTCCTTTAATTCCGGCGGTCGTTCAATGGTTTGGCAGGGTGTCGGGATCGGATGGTACGGTAAGGTATTCAGCAACGACGCCATACTCGGGGCCGCGATGAACTCGTTGATCGTGGCCAGTGTTGCAACCATCCTGGCCACTATGATCGCCACATCGGGCGCTCTGGTGCTTGCTCGTGGAGGTTCATTCAAAGGCAAAACAGTCTCGGTGGGATTGATCACTTTGCCATTGATCGTGCCGGAGATCGTAACGGCCGTGGCTACCCTGATGTTTTTTGCCAGCATCGGAATGAATTTCGGCCTTGGTAATCTCATCGTCGCTCATACCGTTTTTTGTATCCCATTCGCATTCATGCCCATCAGGGCGCGCTTGGAGGGCTTGAATACGGATTTGGAGCAAGCGGCATGCGATCTTTATTCAACCGAATGGCAGGCTTTTCGATATATTACTCTTCCCCTATTGATGCCCGGCATCATCGCCGGTGCAACCCTTTCCTTCGTCATCTCTCTGGACGATTTCATTATTTCACTGATGGTTTCGACCGCCGGCACCACGACGCTTCCCGTCTATATCTACGGGATGATCCGACAAGGCGTCACGCCGGAAGTCAATGCCGTATCAAGCGTTCTGTTCGTTATCTCGTTGGCGCTCATAACGCTTTACTGGTTCGTATCAAAATCTGGAAACAAAGCAAAATAGGAGGCTTTAATGATTCGTTTTTTCTTTTCAGGCTTGTTAGCCACGGCGATTGGATTATCGGCCAGCGTTGCATCCGCGGAGGAATTGCATCTTTACAACTGGACGGATTATACATCGCCGGATCTGGTTAAGAAATTTGAAGATGAAACCGGCATCAAGGTTGTCGTAGATACTTATGATTCCAATGAAACCCTGCTCGCAAAACTGAAGTCCGGCGCGACCGGCTACGATGTCGTGTTCCCCAGCCAGCATTTCGTGGAGATTCTGGTTAAGGAAGGTTTGCTGCAGAAAATTAACGTCAAGGGCATGCCCAACTACAAAAATGTGGATCCGAAATTCCAGGGTCCAGTTTGGGATCCCGACCAGGAGTATTCCGTTCCGTGGCATTGGGGTTCAGCATCGGTTCAATATCGGTCGGACCTATATGACGGCAAGATGGAGTCGCTTAAAGAATTCTTCGAACCGGGCGAGAACGTCAAAGGACGCCTGCAAGTCTTTAAATCTCCCGACGAAGTTTTGAACATGGCCAATCTTTATCTCGGCCTTCCTTTCTGTTCCGAAAATCCCCAGCACGCCAAACAGGTCCTTGAGCTGTTCAAAAAGCAGAAGCCCTCGGTATTGCTCTATAGTTCGGAAAACATGTCTGACAGGCTGGCGAACGGCGAAACCGTGATGGCTAACGCCTGGAACGGCGACACCTTGAAAGGCCGTTTGCAAGTCAACGAAAATATCGTCTACGCTTATCCCAAGGAAGGGATCATCGGTTGGTTCGATTCCATCGTTGTTCCGACTGGCGCAAAAAATGTTGATGCTGCAAAAAAATTCATGAATTTCATGATGGCGCCTGAAAACATTGCCATTAACTCGAACTTTGCCCGTTATGCAAACGCCATTGTCGGGTCATCGAAACACTTCGCCGACGATATGAAAACGGCGCCGGAACTTGCGACACCAACGGTGCCTGTGAAATTTGGCCAGGCCTGTTCGGCAAAAGCTCAAAAGCTGATCGAACGGATTTGGACGCAGTTGTTGAAATAACTTTCTCTCGAGTGTCTCTCCCAAAAAAACACCCTCCCTTTTCAATATTCTTCGGAAAGGGAGGGTGAAGGTTTTCAGATGATTTGTGACGATTTAGCCTATCTGTCGGCAAGTGATGCGCTTTCCGCCTTTCGGGCGAAGACGCTTTCTCCCGTCGAATTGATGCAGGCTGTCATTTCCCAGGCCGAAGCCTGGGAGCCCAAAATTAACGCCTTTACAGACACCTATTTCGAGGACGCCCTTGCAGTGGCGCGTAAATCGGAAGACCGTTATATGAAGGGTGGACGGCTGCGTAGGCTGGAAGGCCTGCCAATGGTCATCAAGGATGAAATTCGCCTGAAAGGCCGTCGTACGACGGCTGGCTCTCTTATATTCAAGGACCATATTGATACCGAGTCCGATGTCATGGCCGAGCGTCTGCTTGGAGCCGGCGCCATCTGTCATGCTCGCACCACGACGCCAGAATTCTGCATCGCCGGGATGACGCATTCCAGAATCTGGGGCATTACCCGCAATCCCTGGAATTTGGATTTCGACGTCGGCGGATCATCCGGCGGATCCGGCGCGTCCCTTGCGGCCGGAACGACGATTCTTGCCACGGGTACGGACATCGGTGGGTCGATCCGGATACCCGCATCATGTTGCGGCGTTGTCGGGTACAAACCCCCTTATGGGCGCAATCCTGAAACCCCGGTTTTCAATCTTGATTACTACAGTCATTCCGGACCCATGGCGCGCACGGTGGCCGATTGCGCGTTGATGCAGAATATCATTTCTGGGCCTCATCCCAGAGATATCGCAAGTCTGCGCAACAAAGTCACGATCCCGGAAAACCCGCCCGGCATTAAAGGCTTCCGCATCGCTTATTCTTTGGATCTAGGCTATTTCGAAGTTGATCGTGATGTCCGGGAAAATACTCTTCGCGCCGTGGAAGTGTTTCGTTCCCTGGGCGCTCAAGTTGAAGAAGTTTCCCTGAATTGGACTCGTAAAACGGCCGAGGCCGCACAAGTTCATCTTCTTCATATGTTCGGAGCTCACGTCGAAGAATTGTATGACCAGCATGCGGATCAGATGACGGATTACGCCCGTGAATTCGCCGAGCGCTCGCGCCGGACAACGGCGGCGGATTTTCTGGAAGCGGAGCGCGAAGCGGTGCGTATGTACGACGAATTTGGCCCCCTAATGGAGCACTTCGATGTTTTCCTGTGTCCTACCCTTGCCTTCGCCGCCGCACCGGCAGGCGCTAATCCATTCGCCATAGACGTTGAGTTGAACGGCCGGCAAGTCACCATTGATGAGGAAAGCTGGTGCATGACTTATCCGTTCAATATGCTGAGCCGCTGCCCGGTGATGTCAGTGCCATCGGGACGTGATGCCAAAGGGGTGCCGACGGGATTACAGATTGTTGGCAGAACCTATGATGATGTTCGGGTATTCCGGGCCGCCCAAGCCTTCGAAAATGTAGCTCCCTGGATGAACGATACCAAAAACAGGCCAAGCCTGACGACTTAAGGATGAAAGCAATGCTGAGCGTCTATAGCGAAGAACACAAATTGCGCAATGCCAAAACGGAACTTTATGGCGGTGAACTGGTACCACCTTTTGAGTGCCCGGCGCGTGTTGATTTTATCCTGTCACGCATTAAGGAGATCGGCCTGGGCAAGATTATCGGGCCCGATGACTATGGACTGGAACCGGTGCTGCGAATTCACGATGCTGATTACGTAGCCTTTCTGGAAAACTGTTGGAACGATTGGCGGGACGAGGGTTTCAAAGGAGAAGCGTTGCCGACGGTTTGGCCGGCCAGACGAATGCGTCAGGACCGGATACCGAAATTTATCGAAGGCAAGCTTGGTTATTATGCATTGGCGGCGGAAACTTCCATATCGGATGGTACTTGGTAAGCCGCGAAAACGAGCGCCAATATAGCGTTGACGGCTCAGAAGCACATCGCTTCTGGAGAAAACTCGGCATTCGCGCTTTGTCGTCCGCCTGGACACCATGCCGCCAGCGACCTTTACGGCGGATATTGCTTCTTGAATAACGCCGCCATCGCTGCTCAGGCTATGTTGGACGATGGCGCCAAGCGTGTTGCACTTCTGGATGTGGATTTCCATCACGGCAACGGAACCCAGGACATATTCTACGATCGTGACGATGTGCTGTTTTTGTCACTGCACGGTGATCCCGATGACGCTTTCCCGCATTTTCTCGGCCATGCCGACGAAACGGGAACCGGTGCAGGCGAAAATTTCAACGTCAATTACCCCATGCCGCCCGGAACGGATTTCGCGACCTGGGCCGCGGCTCTAGAAGAAGCATGCCAACGTATAACGAGCTTTTCTCCAGATGCCCTCGTTGTCTCTCTCGGGGTGGACACCTTCAAGAACGACCCGATTTCGTTCTTCAAACTAGGCAGCGATGATTTCACGACCTACGGTGGTCGCCTCGCCAGGATCGGACTGCCGACCTTGTTCGTCATGGAAGGCGGCTATGCGGTCGAAGAAATCGGCGTCAACGCGGTCAATGTGCTGACAGGTTTTGCGGACGCGGAATAGGTAAACCAACCGAACAGCAAATATATTCTGGACCATAATCCTCTTGTCGAGGATTCAAGCTCTTCTCCGCTGCCAAACCCAATCACCATAGTCGATGGCGTGGGGTTTTTCTTATGATTCCGATATAAACGTAAGGGAAACTCTTCTCAAATTGCACTTCAATTCCATATAATATTCATACTGTGTGCGGCAAAAAGAAAATTCCAGGGTGGGTCCCTAAGGATATGAATACATCGTCGCGTAGAATAGTAGCAGTATTGACGCTGGTTTGCCTTGCCGCGATTCCTATTGAAAAAGCACATGCGACCGAGTTTCTAATTGATCCAAAAATTAAGAACATCGGTCCGGTTTTAAAACTCACAACGTCGGACCTGCCTAAAGCCCCTTTGATTATGTTGAAGGACAATCAAATCGACTGGGAACGTCCGGGCGTCAGAATTGAACAATTGCGCCTTGTCGCCGAAATGGTTGGCGTGCGTTTTGCGTATGGGAGGTACCCATGGAAACGAGCCTTGAGGGTCGTTGAGGAGGGGCGGGGCGATGCGGTTTTCGTAGCTGGTTATTCGAAAGAGCGGGCGGCGTGGGGGATCTATCCTTTTGTTGACGGAAAATTGGATACCAGCCGGGCGATTTCACAGGTTACTTTTTGGCTTTATACACTGCGCGATGGAACTGTCCGCTGGGATGGAAAAAACCTGACTGGCGTGACTGGTCCAATCGGCGCCGACTCCGGGGATTTAATGACCGTGAGGCTGAAGAATGAAGGCTTAATTATCGATGAAATTTCTACCTACCGGCAAATGGCTCTTATGCTCGCGGCAGGCAGAATCGACGCCGCTATCGGTTTCCGATCTCTCATCGACAAGGTGATTGACGAAGACCCTTCCCAGTATGAAGAGATTGAGAAAAATCCGATTCCCTTCAGAAAAGCCGAAGGCTATCTGATGTTTTCGAAGGCCTCCTACCGAAAAAACACCGAAACCATAGAAAAAATCTGGACTGCTTTTCAGCAGCTATGGATGGAAGGCACAATGGATATGCTTTTCGCCAAGTACCAAAGAATAGTGAAGTAAAAAGCACAATTAGTTGCCGGGGGTGAAGGCGCATCTCAAATTTGCGACGACGATAGTTCCGCGCTCTGTGCTGGATGGTTACCGGACATAAACAATTCCTGTCTGAGTTCAAAATAGAAATTCTCGTCACGAATCTTGGTTATGGATTTGCTGTCGCGAACGTGTTCTACCACCTCGCTGTAGGAAACCTGACAGCCGAAAAATTCAAACCCCGCGGGGATTACGCCATCCGGGCATAGTTCCTCCCCGTCCGGAGATAGAACAAGGGAAGGGGTCAAATCAATGAGCGTATCCTTATGGCGGTTCCAGGCGTGTTTGTATCCCCTTTCGCCTCCCGGGGAAGGAGAAATCAAGAGCCCTTCCCAATATTCCAGCTCCCCATTGCTGACGAATGCCATCATCTGCGCATTGGCGAAGCACATCTTTTCTTGCAAAGGTCCAATTATGGCCGTCGCCTTGCGATAGGCTTCCAGAACTATTTTCCGGGTTCTTTCGTCGTGAGTGATGCTGTTTTGCTTCATCGTGGGGCCTTTGGTTCTTGACCTAATAATAACCCTGGAAACGGCTAAAAAAAACCCGCTGCGTGGGCTGGGCATTGCCTTTTTGTGGTATGGTGCTTTATAGGGTGAACTTGATCGGTTAGATCATTTTTCGCAGTCGCTTGTTTGAGGTTAAGGATTTGAGATGAAGTTGAGCCAACTTCGCAAACTTGTTGCCGTGGCGGAAGCCGGAAGCGTTCGCCAGGCCTCACGCAATCTCAACGTTTCGCAGTCCGCCGTAACCAAGAGCATCAAACAGCTTGAAGAGCACCTAGGTGTGGAATTGTTTCACCGGGAATCCCATGGTGTGGTGCCGACGGCGGCTGGAAATGCCATGGTCGCGCGGGCCAAAGTGATCGAATCCGAATTGCGTCAGGCGCGTAACGATATCGAAGCCGTGCAGGGCGCCAGTACGGGAGAAATAAGGGTCAGCGCCTCGCCGACGGTGGCCATGGGTCTGCTTCCCAAGGCGATCCTTAGCTTCAAGAAAACCCGCCCTGACGTCACCTTTCAGATTGAAGAGGGATTGTATCCGGGGGTTTTGCCTGCGCTTCGAATGGGTGAGCTTGATCTGGCGATCTGCCTGGTGCCGGAGCGCCCGTCCGACGAGGAGTTAAATTTCGAACTCCTGGTCAGGGACAGACTGACCCCGGCGGTTCGCTCGGGGCATCCGTTGACGGAGCAGCGTAACCTGACGTTTTCAGATTTGCTTCCCTATAACTGGGTCATATATAGGCGCAACAAAACACGACGGGATATTTTCGAGCAAACATTTATTTCCCACGACCTGGAACCGCCCAAGCGCACGACCAAGTGCACGTCTTTCGCCTGCGCCCTGTCATTGGTGGAAAGCAGTGACTACGTGACTCTTGTCCCGGAAAAAATATTTGCCGGGAAGTCGTTGCTGGGAAACATCACGCCACTACGTATGGGAACATCCATGCCGCCCTGGAACGTTATGGTGATCACCCGTTCGGAGCACGTATTGTCACCCTTGTGCATGGCGTTCCTGAAGGAATTGCGTAAGGTCACGCCGTAAAGTATTTTTTAGGGCTTTTCAGCTTTTGCCACCCGGCAGAGAAGTCCGCGCAGGTGATAAGTCCCCATCTGCGGATCGTAGGGCGGCAGGTTGCTGGTTAGCAAGTTGGCGTTTGATTCCCACACGCCGTATTCTGGCGCCGGTTTTTCCGGGAACCACCAGCCGTGCTCCACATGAATCACCCGAGGGTCGATGCCATCCCAGATCTTCGCCTTCTGGCGCATTTTTCCCCGGCGGGTTTCGATCCACATCCAGTCGTCTTCCTCGATTTCCAATTTTTTCGCCGTAACTGGGTGAATTTCAGCCAGGGGATCAGCTTGCGCTTTTCTGAGCCTCTTAATCTGGCGATGTTCCGAATTGAAGAAAAACGGAATCCGCCCGCCGGTGGTCAACACCAGTGGGAAGTCTTCGGCGACTCCTGGCGTGCTGATCGGGCTTTCCGGTGGTTCCTCGTAATAAGGCAGGGGATCGTATCCCATGTCTTCGAACCGGGTGGAGTAAAGTTCGATCTTTCCAGTCGGGGTCTTGAATCCGGCTTCTTCGAATTTGCGGTATTTGAAGGGGACTTTGTAGAACCCTTTTTTCTTCAACTCATCGAAAGTCATGCCGATACCAGCCTCAAGCTGCTCATCCAGTACGTCCTCGACTGGTTCAGTGCAGCAATCCAGGTTCATGCGCCGTGCCAGTTCGACGAAGATTTCCTCGTCGGATTTACATTCACCGACCTGCACTACCTTTTGTTGGGCCAATACGACGTTGGCGGCGCGCGTCGGCAGTCCGGCGACCTGATTGAGCTCGGGCCACGCCGCCGCTGGCAAAATGATATCGGCCAATTCCGCCGTCGGCGTCATGAATAGATCGGCGCAAACCATGAAATCCAGCTTCATCAGCGACTCATAAACCTGCGATGAATTCCCGTATGTGGTCAGGGTGTTGTTGCCGAAAACCATAAAGGCTTTTACAGGATACGGCTTGCTCTCGCGCATGGCCTGCAGGACCGTTGGAATATGGGCTGCCGGCAAATCGGCCCCTTCGCCGCACAGCATCTTGAATCGATTCGCCCCCAGGCGCTTGGCGTTCGCCTCCTCGCTCAGGTTTTCAATAAGGCTTGGAAAACGGCCGATCCCGCCCATGCCGAAGACCCAGGCCCCGGGAATGTCGATATTGCCGGTGATTGCGGGAAGCATGGAGACAGCGCGAACAGTTTGGATGCAGTTCGGCGTCTGCTCGATTGCCACACCCCATTCCATCAAGGATGGTTTTGTCTGGGCGAACAGGCGGGCGGCTTCGCGGATGTCGTCCGCCTTTACCCAGGTAATTTCCTCCGCCCATTCAGGCGTGTTGTCCTTTACCCGCTCGGCCAATGCTTCGAAACCGTGGGTCCATTTTTCGACGAATTCCCGGTCATAGATTTCTTCCGTAATCATCACATTCAGCATGGCCAGGGCCAGTGCGTCGTCGGTGCCGGGGCGCAACTGCAGCCACAGATCGGCCTTTTTGGCGAGATAGGTTTCGCGCGGATCGATGACGATGATTCTCGGCTTCGACGCCAGGGAATCCCGCACGTTGAAACGGGTCTCCCCATCGGGGCCGGAGTGAATCGGATTGTGACCCCAATAAAGAATTAGTTCGGCCGGGGTGTCGCCGGTAAAGTCACAAACGGGAAAATCGCCGAAAGTGAGCAAGCTTGCGTTTATGCGTGGGTGAAAACACTGGGCAAAACCAGGTTCGCACCAGTTTGGAGTACCAAGGGCGTGGCCAAAACGGGATACCCACCTGATATGGTGACGCCCGGTTCCCGTGCCCATGACAATGGCTTCGGGTCCGAACTCCTCCTTAATGGCCTGTAATTTATCGGCAATTTCTTTTAAAGCCTCTTCCCAGGAAATACGTTCCCACTCGCCTGAGCCACGCTTGCCTTTGCGCCGCATTGGATATTTCAGGCGGTCCGGGTGATAAACCAGATCCTTTGTGGCGATGCCGATGGGGCATAACCGGCCCTTATTCAAAGGGGAATCCGGATCGCCTTCGACCTTGATAAGTTCGCCATCCTGCACATGCATCAAGGCGCCGCAACCGCCGTGGCAACTGCGGCAGACGCTTTTCAAGACCGCGTTACCGGTCGTTTGAGCCCATATTTCGCGATCCGTGAAATCGTCCATTCCTGCTCCCCTTCAGGCTTTCCGCAACCCGGCTTGTTTTCAAATTGCCTTAGCGGAGACGGAATTAAAACGCCCGTTCACCAATTTCGATCAACCTTCCACACCTTTGTATCAATTCGGTGATCTACCTGGTTT
This sequence comes from uncultured Thalassospiraceae bacterium, assembly GCA_964490815.1. Lineage (GTDB taxonomy): Bacteria > Pseudomonadota > Alphaproteobacteria > Rhodospirillales > JABHCV01 > JACNJU01. Next base: position 53,114 of record CAZBEC010000015.1, on the reverse strand, counting down.
ATATTTATTATGCGCACTGACTGGGACCCCTAATACCCAATGTCGACAGTATTTCCGGTAGGTCAAATTCCGGTCAAATGGCGCAGGATATAGAGATTAAGGAGGCTACCGTGGGTGCCGCAAAGTTTTCGATTTTACTGTATGGATTTCTACAAACACTGCGTTACAAGGCGCGGAAATATCCGGCTTTTGCGGCCCGCCTGAAGGAAAAAAACTTCACCGCCCAAATGAAGACCAAGGATGATTCTCACGGTCGCTATTTTACTTTCAAGAACGGAAAGATTATTTCCAAATCCGGTGTCCATCCCAATCCGGACATGGCCCTGATCTATAAAGACACCAAAGTGGGCGTCAACCTGCTGATGCCGCCGGTCAATATGCTGGACCAGATCAATGCGATGAAAGATTTCAAAATCGCACTGGAGGGCCCTGACGAGCTGACTTCCTGGTTCACCCAAACGGTCATGATGACCCAGACGGCCCATTACAGATACGGTGTTGAAATGGGCGGTGGCGTCACCCGTTACGCCAATATGACGAATGGCGGCCCGGTATTCATCTATGTCAAAGACGAAAAAATCATCCGCATTACACCGATAACCTTCGATGAAACCGATCCCGAACCGTGGACGATAGAAGCCCGCGGCAAAAAGTTCACCCCGCCGCGCAAGACTTCGCTCGCGCCGCATGGGATGAATTGGAAATCGATGGTTTACGCGCCCAACCGCCTGCTTTACCCGATGAAGCGCGTAGATTTCGATCCGAATGGGGAACGAAATCCGCAAAACAGGGGCATTTCAGGCTACGAACGGATCAGTTGGGACGAGGCCCTTGATATTGTCGCCAGCGAGATCAAACGAGCCAAGCGGGTCCACGGCCCCGGATCCATCGCCAACAGCCATGGTTCTCACCACACCTGGGGAAATATTGGTTATTACCTGAGCGCAAATTTCCGCTTCATCAACGCCACCGGCATGACCCGTGTCCACCATAACCCGGACAGCTGGGAAGGTTGGTACTGGGGCGCAACCCATCACTGGGGCGGCAGTCTGCGCGTTGGGCAGTCGGAAACCTACGGCGGGGTTGAAGACCTTCTGAAGGAATGCGAGATGGTCGTATTCTGGTCCTCCAACCCGGAAGGAACCAGTGGCTCCTACGGCGCGCTGGAAGGAACGATCAGGCGCAAATGGCTGAAGGACCTGGATATCAAGATCGTCCACATCGATCCATATTTTAACGACACGGCGCAATTCCTGGGCGGCAAATGGATCGCTCCTCGCCCGACGACCTCGCCGGCCCTGGCCATGGCCATCGCCTACGTCTGGATCAATGAGAACCTTTACGACAAGGACTACGTGGAAAAAAGAACCTCCGGTTTCGACAAGTGGCGCGCCTACATCATGGGCGAAGAAGACGGAGAGCCAAAGACGCCTGAGTGGGCGGCCGAGGAATGCGGGGTCCCGGCCAAGGATATTCGCGCCCTGGCCCGCGAATGGGGTGCCAAGAAAACATATCTGGGCGCCGGAGGTTGGGGCAACGGACATGGTGGCGCCTGCCGCAATGCTACCGGAAACCAATGGGCCCGCGTTATGGTTTGCCTGATCGCCATGCAAGGCCTCGGCAAACCGGGCGTCAACATGGGGAACCTGCAATGGGGGACCCCGGTGGACACCAACTTCTATTTCCCCGGATATGCTGAAGGCGGTATGTCGGGCGACCTACATCACACGGCCCAGTCGGTCGAGCTCTACCAACGTAAGCCGCAGTTGCCGAGCATGAACACATGCGACCAGACTATACCGCGTATGTTTTTGCCTGAATCAATCGTCGAAGGCAAAAGCGAGGGCTATGTTTGGAACGGTGTTTCCATTGAAGCGCAGTTCAACAAGATTACGTATCCGAAGCCAGGATTTGCACCGGTGCGTATGCTATACAAATACGGCGGATCAATCATCGGTACGATGGCGGATTCGAACCGACACGTAAAAATGTATCAGTCGGAAAATTTGGAATGCGTCGTCAACCAGTCGATCTGGTTCGAAGGCGAGGCCAAGTTTGCCGATATTATCTTACCCGCCTGCACCAACTTCGAACGCCCTGACATCAGCGAATGGGCGGCACTTGGCGGTTACGCTCACCACGGGCAGACTCAGCTCAATCACCGTGTGTGCATCTTCCAGCACAAAGTGATCGAGCCCATGGGTGAGTCCAAATCCGACTTCAATATCTTCGTCGAGATTTGCAAGCGTCTGGGCTTGAGCGCTTATTTCTCGGAAGGCATGACGGAACTTGACTGGGTCAAGCGGGAATTTGACGCATCCGATTTGGCTGAAATCATCTCCTGGAAGGATTTCATCCGCAAAGGCTATGTGGTCGTTCCGGCGGAAAAAGAAGAACTGCGCGCCCCCTGTTCGTGGCGCTGGTTCTATGAAGGTCGCAAAAAGGACACACCGGAACCGATGCCATTACCGTCCGACTACACGGACGAATACCTTGATGGCACACAGACCCAGACGGGCAAGATCGAGTTCGAATGCGAGAGCCTGAAGCGTTTCGACGCCAACGATCCCGAACGCCCGCCGATCGTCAAGTACACGACCTCATGGGAAGGCCATCGAACCGAGGGGTTGGTCGAAAAGTATCCTTTGCAACTGATTACGCCCCATCCGCGTTTCAGCTTCCATACCCAAGGGGACGGCAAGGAATCCTTCCTGAACAATATTGAAGAACATCGGGTGCTTATCGACGGTTACTACTATTGGGTCGTTCGGATCAACCCAGAAGACGCGGCCAAACGCAAAATTGGTATGCACGATATTCTTAAGGTTCACAACGGCCGTGGCGCCGTCCTTTGCGCGGCCATCGTTACCGAGAGGGTTCGTCCCGGCACCATTCACGGCTACGAGTCTTGTGCGACCTATGAGCCGCTCGGCAAACCCGGAGAGGCCATCGAGCGAAGCGGTTGTCTGAACCAGCTGACGCCACCACGATCCCAGTTGAAAAAAGGTCATTCCATGGCTGCGGCAGCGGCCCTGGTGGAGGTCGAACTGTGGGACGGTAAATCCGATCACGAATTCGCCGAATCGGTTTCCGAGTTGAAAACCGATCAAGTCGCCGTTCCGGCTGAGTAAATCTGGGGTTTAAGGAATAAATATCATGAGCAAATGGAACCTCATTATAGACATTGATAGCTGCACTAATTGCAACGCCTGCGTCCTTTCTTGCAGCGATGAATATTATGGTAACGAATTTCCCGGTTATGCGGCCGAGATGCCAAAGCATGGCCACAAATGGATCGACATAAAGCAGAAGGTCCGCGGCGCGACGCCCGTAGTTGATGTCGCTTATCTTCCGATCATGTGCCAGCATTGCGACAACGCGCCGTGCCTTGAAGCCGCCCAGAACAATGCCGTAACCAAACGCCCGGACGGAATCGTTATTATCGATCCTGTAAAGGCCAAGGGGCAAAAGCAGCTTGTCGAATCATGCCCTTACAACGCGATCTTTTGGAACGACGAAAAGCAGCTACCCCAGCATTGGATTTTTGATGCCCATCTTCTGGACCAGGGTTGGAAGGAACCCCGTGCCGCCCAATCTTGTTCGACGGAGGCAATCCGGGCCATCAAGGTCGATGATGCCGAAATGCAGGCCATCGCCTTCCGTGAAGGGCTTGAGCATCTTCATCCTGAATTTGAGACCAAGCCGCGGGTATGGTACAAAAACTTGCATCGCTACACGACGTCGTTCGTCGCCGGAAGCCTTGAGGCTGAAAGGGATGGCGTCGTCGACTGTGTCGAAGGGGCCAGCGTCGAACTGCTGAGGGACAATCAGTCCGTAGCCATCACAACCAGCGACAACTTCGGTGATTTCAAGTTCGATCATCTGGAGGAAAACAGCGGAAAATATCAAATTAAAGTTTTGTGCGATGGTTTCGATCCAAAGGTGATCGACGTTGAGTTGGAGAAAAGCACATATCTAGGGGCTGTATCCCTATGACCACGACGGACCCGTTAAAAACCAAAACTGTCGGTTGGATCGGAATCGGACGAATGGGCTTCGCCATGGCCCTGCGTCTGATAAATGCGGGCGCCGATATGACGGTTTATAACAGGACGCGCGCCAATACCGATCCGCTGGCGGCGCTGGGGGCGAAGGTGGTTGATTCGCCTTCGGATCTCGCAGACTGCGATATCGTTTTTTCCATGGTTTCCGGACCGGAATCCTTTATCGAGGTAACAACAGGTGAAAACGGCCTGCTATCCGGTGAAGGCGCGCCCTCTTTGTTGATTGATTGCACGACGCTTTCTGTCGAGGCCTCCGCCACGGTTCGCAAAACGGCGACGGCCAAAGGCGTCTCGATGATCGACGCGCCGGTCAGCGGCAATGCCAAGGTCGTCGAAGCTGGCCTTCTTAGTATCGTTGCCTCGGGTGAAAAATCCGCTTTTGACGAAGCCATGCCTTTTCTGAACGCATTGGCAGAAGGCGTGACCTATGTTGGTGAAGGGGAACTCGCCCGAACTGTCAAGATCTGCCACAATTTGTTTCTCGCTGCGGTCACCCAGTCTCTAGCAGAAGTTACGGTTCTGGCCGAAAAATGTGGAGTGCCGAGGTCGGCCCTTTTGGACTTCATCAATAAAAGCGTGATGGGTTCCAGGTTCTCAAAATACAAAACACCGGCCTTCGTCAACCTGGATTTCACTCCAACCTTCACGTCTACGCTGCTGCGTAAGGACCTTGATCTTGGGTTGGATGTGGGACGTGATCTGGATGTTCCCTTACCCGTCACTGCGCAGGTGCGCGACCTGGTTCAGGCGTTGATCGACAGCGGCCACGCAGACAGCGACTTCGCAGCCCTCCTAGAACTTCAGGCCAATGCGGCGAGTATGGAGCTTGAACCTGAAGATACCGAGGTCGGCACTGGCCTCTAGTCCATAAGGATTAACAATGCCAAAAACAAAGAATCTTAAACCGGACGTTCCATGGCAGGAAATTGCTTCTACCGACGCCGATTGGAACAAGCTGGGCGCCAAAGAGCTTCTTTACATGCATTCCCACCTTCACCTCGTTCGCGCTTTCGAGGAGACGGTCGTTGATCTGGACGGCGCCGGATTGGTCCATGGTCCGGCCCATGTCAGTGTTGGTCAGGATGGCGGCGCAGTCGGGGCCATCGCGCCGTTGCGTGACGGTGACCAGATTACCGGTTCGCACCGGGGGCATCACCAATTTCTCGCCAAAGCCTTGAACTATGTAGATACCGAACGTTCTGATCCGATTACATCGGCAATTTCAGACCCGGTAAAAGGACTGTTGCACCGCACGTTATCGGAAATTCTTGGACTGGCGGACGGTTTTTGCAAGGGGCGCGGCGGCTCCATGCATTTACGTTGGGAGGAAGCCGGAGCCCTGGGTACCAACGCCATCGTCGGCGGCGGCGTTCCATTGGCCAACGGCGTAGCATGGGCGAAAAAACGTCAGGGCAATGGCGATGCGGTTATGACGTTTCTGGGCGATGGGGCCGTTAATATCGGTGCCGTTCCCGAAACCATGAACCAGGCGGCGCTTTGGGATTTGCCGATCTGCTTCTTTATCGAAAACAACGGCTATGCCGTTTCGACCCGCGTCGAAGAAGGAACCCGTGAAACCCGTCTTTCATCGCGCGGACTGGCCTACGCAATCCCAGCCTACCGGGTCGATGGTATGGACCCGGTCGCCGTACGCGTGGCGGTGGAAAAGGCCCTGCAAACCATGCGATCCGGCGACGGCCCGGTTATCATCGAGGCGGAAGTATACCGTTTCTTCCATCACGGCGGCGGTATCGCCGGCAGCGCATTCGGCTACCGCGACAAAAAGGAAGAGGCCAAATGGCGCAAAAGGGACCCCTTAAGCCGAATGGCGAAAGAGCTGATCGACCGCAAATGGCTGAGCGCCGATGGCGATGCCGAAATCGGTCGCAAGGCCAAGGAATTAATGAGTTCCATCGCGGATTCCCTGACGGAGGAAGACGGCAACCAACGCAAGATTATTTCCAGCCTTTGGCCCAGCCCGGATTTCTGCGATTCAGGCCAGCGCGGCGATCTTTCCGAATTCGAAGGGGTGCGCTTTGAGGAATTGGAGAGTTTCTCCGGCGAAATAGCCGAAGTGAAATTTATCGATATGGTCTCCGGCGTTATGGACCGGCGTATGGAAACCGACGAGCGAATTTTCTGCCTTGGTGAAGATATCCACCAGCTCAAGGGCGGCACCAACGGGGCCACCCGCGGACTCTATGAAAAATATCCCGACCGGATTATTCCAACGCCGATTGCCGAACAGGGCTTCACTGGACTAGCCGGTGGCGTCGCCATGGAAGGACACTACCGACCGGTCGTCGAACACATGTACCCGGATTTTGGGCTCGTCGCCGCCGACCAGCTTTTTAACCAGATTGCCAAATCCCGGTTCATGTTTGGTGGCGACACCGCCATGCCGCTGGTGCTGCGCACAAAGTGTGCTATCGGAACCGGGTACGGGTCCCAGCACTCGATGGACCCGGCGGGGCTCTATTCCCAGTGGCCCGGCTGGCGCATCGTCGCCCCAACGACGCCATTCGATTATGTCGGCCTGATGAACAGCGCTTTACTTTGCGAGGACCCGGTACTGGTTATCGAACATGTCGAGCTATATACCTCTACGGGACCGGGGCCGGTCGATGATCTGGACTACTACATCCCCTTGGGCAAAGCTAAAGTCGTAAGGCCGGGGAACACGTTTACGGTTCTTACGTATCTTTCTATGACCGGGCTTTCGGTCAAAGTCGCCGATGATATGGGCCTGGATGCAGAGGTCGTTGATCTTCGCTCCCTCGATCGTGCCGGCATCGATTGGGAAACCATCGGCGAAAGCATTCGCAAGACCAATAATGTCGTAGTTGTCGAGCAGGGCCCGCTGACAGTTTCCTACGGGGCCATGCTGACCGATGAGATTCAGCGCCGGTTCTTCGATTACCTGGATCAACCTGTAAAACGCATTTTCGGTGGCGAAGCCTCGCCAAGTGTATCCAAGGTGCTGGAACGGGCGGCCTTCGCCGGTGAAGAAGAAGTGCGCACCGGCTACCTTGAGATCATGTCTGACATGGGACTTGGTATGAGGGCGGCTCAATGAGTGAAAATGCCAAAGGACTTCCAGGGCTGAGAGGAACCGACCATATCGGTTTTACCGTTCCTGATCTGAAGCAGGCGGTAGATTTCTTCGTAAATGTTTTAGGCTGTGAACCATTTTACGAATTGGGCCCGTTCCAATCCGATGACGATTTCATGCACGACCAGCTCAATGTTCACCCTCGCACGGTAATGAAGAAACTGAAGTTCCTGCGCTGCGGCAACGGATCAAACTTTGAAATTTTCGAATACGACGCGCCGGACCAAAACTGGGCGCAACCGAAAAACAGCGACATCGGCGGCCATCATCTAGCTTTTTATGTCGACGATATGGATGAGGCGCTGGAATATCTGCGATCCAAAAACGTGGAGATACTGGGTGAACCGGTCGCCAGCAAGAACGCCAGTGAAGGGCAAAGGTGGATCTACTTTCTAAGCCCCTGGGGGATGCAGCTGGAACTGGTCAGCTATCCCGACGGTAAGGCGTACGAAAAAGAAACCGATCGCCGTCTTTGGCATCCGGCGCGGCCCAATAAATAAGGAAACTTAAGGAGAAAGTTAAATGGCTTACATTTTCCATCAAGACGACTTGCCGAAACTGGTTTCGGCCGTCCCGGGCAGAGAGCGCGTGTTCTTCGCCAACAAGGAATTGTCCGACATGGATGACATGCTGGCCGGCATCATGCGCTATAAGCATGATGCCTTCTCGCCCTATCATTACCACGAGAACTGCGAGCACTTTTATTTCATCATCACTGGAGCCGGAACGGTTGAAACCGAAGACGGCGTCACCCCGGTTAAGGAAGGCGACCTGATCTTTTTCCCGCCTGAGGCCCGCCACCGGCTAAGTGCGACGGAACCGTTATTCTATTTCGAATTCCAGGCCCCTAACCGCTTCAAAACGACCATCCTCGACGGTACCGAAGAGGACCTGTTGTGGAACCGGGTCGAAGGCGGCGTATGGGTTCAAAGCTAAAAAATTTTAGGGAACAGAAGATTATGACAACGACGACATTTATCCATTCTGGCGATTGCGCCCGCATCAAAGATGGCATGCAAGGTGAATTTGCTGAAATCGTTAACAAGGAGCTTTGTGGGGCCGATAACGTGGTCGGCATGCTGCGCTGGCTGAATGAAGGCGAGGCCCTTGATGCGACGCTTGAAGATCCAAGGTACCAGCTTATCTATTTGATGGAAGGTAGCGGGGTCATTGAGCTTGAAGGCAAGGACTACGAGGTTTCTCAAGGTAACGGCGTATATCTTGAACCATCAGAAACGGCGAATATCAGGCAAGCAGGCCCGGATCAATTGAAGCTTTTTCATCTTGTCGTGCCAAAGCAGAACGCCTGAAACCCCGGCATATTCGATCGTTAGGAGACATTGACATGCATTACAACCGTCCACATTCCACCGCCACATGGGGAACCATGGCCAAGGACTGGGAACTTGGCATCGACTATCAGAAGCTTAATCGCGAAAGGCGCGAAAAGGCGCAAGCCGCCGTCGCAGCGTCCGGATTAGGCGGAGTGTTGTGCTTCACGTTCGATAACGCCCGTTATCTGACAGGGACTCACATCGGCGAGTGGTGCCGCGATAAGGCGGATCGGTATGCCTTGTGTGCAACCGAAGGGGACGTTCACCTTTGGGATCCGGCTCCACCGGCCAAACGCAAAAACGCGCCGTGGCTCAACGACAAGATCGATGCGCCGATCAGTACCCTGCAGGGCGCGATCCCGCCGGAACATGGTGTTCAGGACGTGTTCGCCAGGCAGGTGAAGGAAAAGCTGGTTGAAATGGGTATCGCCGATAAACCCCTTGGCGTCGATCTGATGGAGCTTCCCATGCTTCGCGCGCTGGAAGCTCAGGGCATTGAAGTAGTCGACGGCCAACAGGCGATGCTGGATGCCCGCGAAGTCAAGACGCCCGAGGAAATTGAAATCCTTAAAGTCGCTGCGGCCATGGTTGACGGCACCTATTACGATATCGCAAAGGCCATCCGCCCCGGCGTTCGCGAAAGCGATCTCGTGGCTATCGCAAATGAGCGCCTTTTTTCGATGGGATCAGAACGGGTCGAATGCATCAACTCGGTTGCGGGACCGCGCGGCGCGCCTCACTCGCACACGTTCTCGGACAGGATCATTCAACCGGGCGACATGATCTTCTTGGATATCATGCATTCGTTCAATGGCTATCGCACGTGCTACTACCGCACTTTCATCTGCGGTGTGCCGAACAAAGCCCAGCTGGAGGCATATGAAAAGTGCTCCCAGTGGGTTAGTGCCGCTATTGACGCCATCCGGCCCGGTGTGACGGTCGACGAAATTGCCGCCGTTTGGCCAAGGGCGGAAGAGTTCGGCTACAGGAACGAAGACGAAGCCTTCCTGCTGCAATTCGGTCACGGCATCGGCCTCAGCCTATGGGAACGTCCGATTATTTCGCGACGTTATACGGGCCAGAATACAGTGATCAAGGAAGGCATGGTCTTTGCCGTTGAATGCTGGAAGGGAGCCGAAGACGGATCGGGCGCCGCGCGGATTGAAGAAGAAGTCGTTGTAACGGCGGATGGTTGCGAAATCATCACTAACTTCCCCAGCGATCATCTGATCTCGTGCGGCTTGCCGGGATGCGAGTTCTATTAAGGACAAGCTATGGCCCGAATACTCGTAACGGTGATCACCGGATTTTTGGGAAGCGGGAAAACGACTCTTCTTAACGCGCTTCTCAAACATCCGGATATGTCCAGGGCGGTCGTCATCGTCAACGAGTTCGGCGAAATCGGCATCGACTACGATCTGGTTGAACAAAGTGACGAGAATGTCATTCAACTGGAAAACGGCTGCCTATGCTGTACCGTAAAAGGCGACCTGATCGATACCTTCCGCGACCTGTATCTTCAACGAAAGGGAGGTAAAATTCCCTGGTTTGACCGTGTCGTTATCGAAACCACCGGAATTGCCGACCCCGGCCCGGTTCTGCAAATCGTACTTGCCGATCCCTTGGTTAACACCGGTTATCAACTGGATGGCGTCGTCACCACGGTGGACGCCATAAATGGGGAACATTCCCTGGATCAGTTTTATGAGTCCGTCAAACAGGTTGCAGTCGCCGATCGAATCGTGATTTCGAAGACCGACTTGCCGGAGGGTCAGGAAAACCTGGCAATAATTCGCGAGCGCCTGCGCACACTTAACCCTGCGGCTCCGCTCATCGAAAAATCCCCAGGCAGCCTCGATCCTGCGGAATTGTTCGGCGAGGGGATTATCAACCCGGAAACCCGGATTGAGGATATTGGAGCATGGCTGAACCCGGAGGAATACCGGGAGACATCAGTCTCTGGAGCTAGCCCGTCAGAAACGGCGGGTAAGGTCGACGGCCAAGCCCAGGATTACTACAAAGCCCATGGCCATCAACCTGCTGCTCATCATGCCCACGACCCGTTGGTTCAATCCTTTTGCATCACGCGGGACGAGCCGCTGTCGTTGGATATCCTGCGCCTGTTCTTCGATGGATTGACTCGTGAGGCGGGACCTGACCTGCTTCGCGTCAAGGGAATCGTCAATATATCCGACCGGCCGGATCATCCGGCGGTTATCCAGGGCGCGCAAAAGATCATGCACTCACTGGATTGGCTGGAAAAATGGCCGTCCGAGGACCGGCGTACGCGGATCGTCTTTATTACTCGCGGCATCGACCGGGCCCATATTGAAGACAGCCTTGCGCTGATCGAGCGTATTGCCGAACGCACCGAACGCGCAGCTCAGCAGGCCAAGTGATGTCCGTATTTCCGCGCCGATACTACGGGGTCGTATTTGCTTTCTTCATGTCCGGGGCGATGTCGTGTCTCGTCACCCTAGTTGCCACGCTGATTTCCCAGGGACTGAGCGAATCGTTTTTCATGATCTGGATGTCGAGTTGGGCGGCGGCCTACCCGATCGCCTTCCCCGTCACCATTCTGGTTGTTCCCGTCGCCCGCTGGATCACTGAAAAACTGGTCGTCTCCAGCTAGTACGCCAATACCAGTTATCGACATCATTCATCAGGTTTTTTCCCAGATATTTCCCGCCAATAGGTGCTCACTTCTTGATACATATAACGAGATTGTTGATCGAAAAGAAAGAACGCAAGCCAACGAAATAAATTGCCGGAGTTATGCTAACTAATTGTAATTGTTAATAAATATACCTGATGCTCTTCCCTTTCAGTGGTCCGGCGTCCATTTGCGGCACAAAGAATTACCCACCATTATGGCGGGTGTATTTGCCTATTCATGGGCAATTACACCGACAGAATTTGACGCCGATTCACGGCAATTAAGGGAGAGATTCATGCGTTTGTTAAAACTGTTTTTTATTGCGCCGATCGTGGCGTTGGCCGTCGGGGCGTGGAACCACGCCTACGCCGATATCACCCTTCGTTTTTCGAACTGGGACCCGCCGACCCATGAAGTGCGATTCATGGGAATTGAAAAATGGGCCAAGCAGGTTGGAGAAGTTACCGAAGGCCGGGTTAAAGTGAAAATTCTTCCCAAACCGGTCGGAATTCCCCCGGCTCACCACGATCTTATTCGTGACGGAGCTGTCGATGCGGGCACCATCATACCGTCTTATACCCCGGGCCGTTTCCTGACCCACAAAGTCGTTGAATTTCCATTTTATACCGAAAACGCGGTTGCACAGTCAGTTGCTTACTGGCGCATGTACGAGAAATTCTTCTCGAACGCGGGCGAGCATGAGGGGCTGAAATTGCTAGTTACCTATGCCAATGGCCCTGGATTGATCCACAATAATGTAAGGCCTATTCGTACCCAGGCTGATATGAAAGGCCTTAAATTGAGGGTTTCCGGCGATACGGTTGCCGCGTTGGCCGAAGCCGCCGGAGCGACTCCCATTTTCGCCCCGATTACCAAAGTCAACACTATGCTTTCCAAAGGTGTTGTTGACGGAGTTTTCCTGGGCGCCGAAGGTGTGGAAAACTTCAAGCTGACCAAATTGATGAAATACACAACCGTGCCAAAAGGCGGCATTGGTTCGACAATGTTCCAGATTGTTGTCAATCAAAAGGCTTGGGACGCTATCCCGGCGAAAGACCAGAAACTGATCGAGAGTGTTTCCGGTGAAGCAGCCGCCCGCATGATCGGAGAAGCCTGGGAAGCCGCAAAAGCAGACGGTATCCGGGACCTGAAGTCTGCCGGCTATGAAATGATCGAAATGGAGCCTCCGCTGAGAACAAAATTTGAAGGCTATTTCGAGCCCGTCCTCGCTAAGTGGATCGCTGAAGTCGGCAAAATTGGCGTAGATGGGAAAGAAGCCTGGGAATCTTATAAGGCAGAGGTAGGCAAGCTTCAGTAAGCTTTTATCCCACTGACTAAAAGATCTTTCACCCGGCTCAGGAAATTTCCTGGGCCGGGTGATTGCTTTTGGAGAATGATCATACTCACGGCGCGCATTAGATGGCGAATAATGACTTGAAGGCAGCCCCGTATTTTGATAGCTTGTTAATTGTTATAAAAACTAACAATTATGTTTAGTGCATATAGAAGCTTCCCGCGATTCTTGAGTAGTGGGGCGCCAAGGATGTGGATCATGCAAATTTCTGATTCGTGTGCTCTGGTTACAGGCGCAGGTGGAGGGCTGGGTGAAGCAACGGCGCGACGACTGCGTGCGGCGGGGGCCTATGTCCTGATCCTTGATCGCAATGAAGAGTCCGCCAGGCGCGTCGCGAACGATCTGGAAGGGACACCGATTGTAGTCGATGTTTCCAAGAGCAAAGACGTCGACCAGGAAATATCAGACGTTGTGGCCGAAGCCTCAGCGCCCCTGCGAATAGCCGTAAATTGCGCTGGTATTGGCACAGCCAGCAGGATTTTGCCCCGGGATGGCTCTTCGTCTGTACCGGAATTTGAGAAAACCATCGCGGTCAACCTGATTGGGACTTATAGCGTTTTGAACGCGGTTGCGAAGATCATGGCAGAGTTGGAGCCGGTCGGGCCGGACGACGAACGAGGCGTAATTATCAATACGGCTTCCGTAGCCTGGCAGGACGGACAGATCGGTCAGGCTGCATATGCGGCCTCCAAAGGGGGTATCGCCTCGCTGACGCTTCCAGCAGCTCGTGAGCTTTCAAGGTTTGGTATTCGTGTGGCGGCCATCGCTCCTGGTCTTTTTGAGACGCCTCTAACGGCGGGATTGCCCAATGAAATAAGAGCCGAAATCACAGCCAACATCCCTTTTCCACAGCGGCTTGGCGATGCGGACGAATATGCGGCTTTGGTTGAACACATCGTTACGAATAAAATGATTAACGGCGACGTTTTTCGACTCGACGGCGCTGTACGCTTGCCGCCAAAATAGTTGAGGCCAGAACACATGATTGATAAATCCACGATACCTGAATCCGGCTTGGGCTCTTCTGTTTCCATCAACATCGACGGTCAAATCGCTCGTGTCACCCTGTCGCGTCCCGAAAAACGCAACGCCTTCGACGACACCGTTCTGCAGGCGCTGGAGAACTTTTTTTCCTCCCCACCAAAAGGGGTTCGCGTCGCTATTCTTACAGGTGAAGGCGAACATTTCTCTGCCGGGCTGGATTTGTCGGGTCTTGTAAAAAGAAACAGCGAAGAAGTAATGCATCATTCACGTTGGTCGCACCGGGTGATGGACTCTATTCAATTTGGCGGTCTCCCCGTGGTCTCGGTATTGAAAGGGGCGGTAATGGGAGGCGGCCTTGAAATAGCCGCTGCGACTCATGTTCGTATTGCCGAGGCATCAACGATTTTCCAATTGCCGGAAGGCCAGCGGGGAATTTTTGTCGGCGCAGGGGCGACGGTCCGCGTTGGGAAAATTCTTGGCCCAGACCGAATGGTCGAAATGATGCTGACGCAACGGCAGTATGACGCCGAAGAAGGACTGAATTTAGGTCTGGCGCACTATACTTGCGGAGTGGGGCAGGGCATGGAAATGGCAGAAAAATTGGCCCGAAAAATTGCCTCTAATGCTACGCTTATCAATCACATCATTATCCAATCGTTGTCCAGAATTTCTGATATGTCGCGCTCGGACGGCTTGTTTACGGAAAGCCTGTGCGCGGCCCTTACCCAGACAAGTCCGGACGCAGAAGAAGGGCTCAGGGCTTTTCTTGAAAAGAGAGAGCCTAATTTCCGCTAATAGTCTCCCAAAATTTGGCGTCAGGTTAACAAATGAAAACCGCTCAAAAAAATATAAAGAAAATGGCCATGAATGAGGCTCCTGAAATTGACACTTCGACCCAGGAATCCATCGTCGGCTATTGCTTGAAACGGGCGTTGATGGTCATGCATTCCGATTTCAGGCGAAATATTGAAGAAATTGGATTTCATCAAAAGGAAATAACGGCGTTAGGTTTGATTGCCGATAATCCCGATATAAATCAATCGGGATTGGCGCGGGCGATGTCAGTTGAACGCCCGGCGATTGTTCTTATCGTCGATGAGTTGGAAACCGCGGAACTGATCAACAGGAATAAGGTTCCCAATGATCGTCGCGCGTATGCATTACGCATTACCTTGAAAGGCAAACAAGCGCTAAAAAGAGGCCTAAAGGCAATACGGCGACACGAAGACAAAGTCCTAGCGGGACTATCCGGGAACGAACGCGAGACACTCATGAAGCTGTTGGGGAAAATCGTCGATTATCCTCAAGGCGCCGAATGAATGTCGTGGGAAGTACACGGCCGATATGACAGTAAGCTCTGATTTTTATCCCCGGCAAGATGTCGTCCGTGAGGTAAGAAAAGACGGGTCAATCATTGTCAGGTCGTCGCTTAAATGTGGTGATGTAGCCCGGTCCACAGGGGACTGGCTGGAATTGTGGGCCGAAAAGAAGCCAAACCACGTTTTTCTGGCCGAGCGCGACGGCGCCAAATGGCGCATAATAAGCTATCGGGAAACCTATCTAACCATTCGAAAAATTGCAGCGGCGTTGCTGTCGAGAAACCTCGGGCCGGATAGAACGATTGCATTGTTGTCGGGCAATAGTATCGACCATGCTCTGATAACCTTGGCGGCTCAATACGTCGGTATTCCAACGACACCCATTTCTGAACAGTACTCCCTGATTCCCGGGGCGCATCATCGATTGCAGCATGTTTTGAATGTGGTTAAGCCGGCGATGACCTTCGCTCTTGATGCTAAGAAATTTGCGCATGCCCTTGCTTTGGACGACTTTTCCCATATGGAGGTTGTAGCCAGTAAAAACAGCAAAGATTCAGACGGCGTTACCCCTTTTGAGAATCTTCTAAAAATTCCAGATTCAGATGCAATTGATAGAGCGCACGAACTCGTCGGACCGGACACGATTGCAAAATACCTTTTTACGTCTGGTTCCACCTCCCAGCCAAAAGGTGTGGTCACGACGCAACGTATGATGTGCGCCAACCAGGCGCAACTCCTCGCTACATGGCCTTTTCTAAAACGACGACCGCCCAGACTGGTCGACTGGTTGCCTTGGAATCATGTAGCGGGAGGAAGCAACAATTTTAACACCGTGCTAGCCAATGGAGGATCCCTATATATCGACGAAGGCCGCCCTACCGATGTGGGTTTCCAGACGACCGTTCGCAACATTCGCGAAATCGGTTGCACCCTTTCGTTCAACGTTCCAATAGGCTACGCAAAATTGGCCAGGGAAATGGAATCGGATAAGGAATTGCGAGAAGCATTCTTTGGCGACCTGGACGTTATCCAATATGCCGGTGCATCCTTGCCGGAAGAAGTATGGGAGAAATTGCGCACCCTATCGATTGAAACAAAGGGACGTGAACCGCACCTAGTTTCCAGTTGGGGAATGACTGAAACCGCACCGGCTTCATTGATCGTGCACGAAAAAATCAAGCAACCCGGTGTGGTTGGGGTTCCGATGCCGGATATGACGGTGAAGTTGATTCCTGACAACGACATGCGTTGCGAAATCCGACTCAAGGGTCCGAACGTACTAAAGTCGTATCTGAATGATCCTACGCGAACAAAAGAAGCGTTCGACGATGAAGGATTTCTCATTACTGGTGATGCCGTCAGATTCGTTGACATTGATAACCCGTCTCGGGGTTTTCGATTCGATGGTCGAATTTCGGAGGACTTCAAACTTTTGACCGGAACCTGGGTGCAGGTTTCCAGGCTACGGCTTGCGGTTCTTGAGGCGCTTTCACCGTTGGCTGCCGATATCGTAGTTACAGGAAGTGATCGCGAAGAGATCGGCGTTCTAATTTTCCCAAGCCAGACCGCAATGAAATTAGCGGGCGAAGAGTACTGCTTTGATGGGGGAGCGATTATTTGCCGTGAAATGCACGACGCCATCCAAGGCAAACTTCAAAAACTGGCGACGTCCGCGACCGGTTCCTCATCGCGTGTGTGCCGCGCCCTTGTGATGTCTGACCCGCCATCACTGGGTAATGGCGAAATGACAGATAAGGGAAGCTTAAACCAGAACAAGGTTTTGATGCTGCGAGCCGATCTTGTGAAAAGATTATATAACGATGACGATGAAGCCGTGGTGCTTTCAAAAGGAAGAAATTAATGTTGGATGTAAAGAAACTAAGAGCCATCGATTTCCACACCCACGCAGAGGAACCGTGCGGATGCCATTCAGATGATGGATATGATGAATTACAGGAAGCAATGGCGAAATATTTCAAGGCGTCTTTCACCCATCCGCCTACCATTCCAGAAACAGCCGACCACTATCGCCAACAGAATATCGGCGCGGTAATTTTTCCGGTCGATGCCGAGCGCGAGACAGGGTATCGACGCTATAAAAACGAAGAGGTTGCTGAACTGGCGGCTGAACATGACGATATTCTTATACCCTTCGGCAGCATTGATCCCGCAAAGGGAAAACTTGGGGCGCGAGAAGCCCGTCGACTGGTTGAGGAATATGGCATTAAGGGTTTCAAGTTTCATCCCACTTTGCAGGGGTTTTACCCAAATGATCGCAGCGCCTACGTCCTATACGAAGCGATTAATGATATGGGGGTTCCAGCCCTTTTTCATACCGGTCAAACGGGCGTAGGTTCGGGCATGAGGGGTGGTAACGGCATGCGACTGAAGTACTCAAACCCGATGTATTTGGATGATGTCGCGGTGGATTTCCCCGATATGAAGATCATTCTGGCGCACCCTTCCTTTCCCTGGCAGGAGGAAGCGCTGGCGGTGGCCAACCACAAACCGAATGTCTATATCGACTTGTCCGGCTGGTCGCCAAAGTACTTCCCGAAAATTCTTGTTCAATACGCCAATACGATGTTGAGAAAGAAGATGTTGTTTGGGTCCGACTGGCCGATGATCGCGCCGGAGCGTTGGTTGGCGGCATTTGATGAAATAGATATCAAGGACGAGGTCCGTCCAATGATACTGAAGAATAACGCCATCAGGCTTTTAGGATTGGGCTAGAAAAGATATGAAACCGTTTAAAGCTCCTTTGGACGATATACTGTTCACCCTCAACCATGTCGCCAGAGCCGGAGAAATCGATGACTGGGATTCAGAGATGGCGAAAGCCGTTCTCGAACATTTCAGCCGTTTCGCCGAAGATCGGATTGCGCCCTTGAATGAATTGGGAGACCGGGAAGGGGCCGTGTTGCAAGATGGGCGGGTTCAACTACCAAAACCATTTGTCGATTGTTACCGGGAATTCTGTGAGCAGGGTTGGCCATCCCTTTCCATGGGGGTCGAACATGGCGGTCAGGGACAAAAGACTGTTTTGGTTGGCGCGGTTGCTGAAATATTTACGGGCGCCTGCCATTCGCTGCAGATGACGGCGGCGCTGGTGCCCGGTCTTGTGAGAGTGCTGGAACGTTTTGGCTCCGCTGATCAACGTGAAAGATTTTTGCCAGACTTGGTTTCCGGTGAAGCTCTCGCAACCATGTGTCTGACCGAACCTCAAGCGGGGTCGGATTTGTCGCTGGTTCGCACGAAAGCGAAGCAAGACGGCGACATATGGCGGCTTAACGGTGAAAAAATCTTCATATCCGGCGGCGATCACAATTTGTCGCCGAAAATCACCCATTTGGTGCTTGCCCGGACCGGGGATGTTGAGGACGGTATAGGCGGATTATCGCTGTTTATTTGTCCATCGCATCTTGTGGATGGAGCGCGCAATAGCATTACGGTTGGACGGATCGAAGAAAAGATGGGCATTCATGCCTCCCCTACCTGTCAGTTGTTGTTTGAAAACACCGAGGCGGAATTGGTCGGCAAGGTTGGCGAAGGTCTAAAGGGTATGTTCACGATGATGAACCATGCCCGCCTTGATGTTTCGATGCAGGGTGTCGCTCATGCATCGCGGGCCGCCGATATTTCCCGCGCGTACGCAGAGGAACGCAAGCAAGGCAGAATAAAAGGACGAGAGGGCGCCGCACCCATTGCCGCCCATGCGGATGTGCAGCGCATGTTGCTGCACCAGGACGCCCTTGCCATGGGATGTCGCGCAATGACTTACACGACACAGGTGTTGATGGAAAATAGGCATAACAGGGCTTTGATCGAATTCCTTACCCCCGTTTGCAAAGTATTTTGTACCGATGCCGGATCCGAAGCTACCGATTTGGGAATACAGGTCCTGGGCGGATATGGCTTTATGAAAGAGTATTTAATCGAGCAACACCTGCGCGATAGCCGGATCACGAGAATTTACGAAGGGGCGAACGGTATTCACGGGGTGGCGCTGGTTACACGCTTGCTGCGATACGACAATGCAGCTTACGCCGACGCGTTTGACGCTTTTATCAGCAATGAAATCGTCTCGACAAAGGGCATTGACGCGTCCCATCTTGCCAGATCGCTTGAAATCTGGAACGAGGCCCGATCAAACATTCTGGAGGCGACGGATCCAACACCGATGGCTCATTCATTCATGAAAATGACGGGAACACTTTTTTTTCTGGCAGGGTGGCTGCGCATAGAAGAGGCATCGACTCTGTCGGTGGACGAGGATCGTTACCTTGAAACGGCAGAATTTGTCAGGCGCTATTTTGTCCCGGAAATTGAAGTTTGGGCCACACGGTGCCGGTCAGGAATTTAAGAGATTTCAGAAGTCAAAATAGAGCCTGCACACTTCTTGATACAAAATGCGACCATGTTGATCGATAAAAAAGAACCCTCAGGGAGGCGGTTCGTTCAATCTAGTTAGTCAACATATTGATAAATATATATAAATTATGATTCAAGGTGTGCACTTGATGCAAAATCCTAGCGCACCGTAGTTTGCTTAAAATCCGGTAATCTCGCATTATTGGATTTCGGTCCACTGAAATTGAACACGCTAATCTGCAAAAACGTTTCAGTCTGGATGACGGCGATTCTAAGGAGGATTTAATGCGGTACGAGCGCACATGACACGTCTAACAGAAACAGAAAACCGTTCCCCTTTTGGAATTATTATCGCTCGTTATCTGACGCTTTTTTCAGCCATGTGCCTATTTGGCATGATGTGGTTGACGGTTGTCGACGTTATTGGTCGCGATGTTTTCAACGCTCCTATTCTTGGCGCTTTCGAATTAACGGAAGTGTTAATGGGATTGGTGGTTTTTTCGGGGCTTCCTCAAGTTACGTTGACCGAGGGCCATGTCGCGGTGACGCTGCTGGATTCGTTGTTCAGCCAGCGTGCGCGCATGATTCAACACGTTCTGGTCAATTTTCTCTGCGCCGTTGCCCTGGCCTTTATCGCCTGGCGGTTGTGGGAGGCGTCGGTAACCATGGCGCGATATGACGACGTCACATTGTTCATGCGCATCCCTTTAGCGCCGACCGGTTTTTTTATGTCCATTATGACGGCTGTATGTGTGCCGATCATTTTGGTTCTGCCATTCACGGGGCCGCTTAACTTGCGGCGTTTATCCGGTCTGGATGATTATTAATACCAAGACAGGCTTTTTTCATGCTCGCATCTTTTTATGGATTTGTAGCCCTCGTGGCGCTTCTTTTACTTCGGGTGCCAGTCGGATTTTCGATGGCGATTGTCGGTACTATCGGCTTTTCCGTCTACGCCGGATTTGACGGCACCATGTCGATGGTGGGGCGGCTGGCTTTCGATACGGCCAGATCATCCGAACTTTCCGTTATTCCGCTTTTTGTTCTGATGGGCAGCTTCATCACCCGGGCGGGACTTTCAACCGAGCTTTACAATGCGGCTTATGCCTGGATCGGTCATCGTCGGGGCGGATTGGCCATGGCGACGATTATTTCCTGCGGTGGCTTCAGCGCAGTTTGTGGCTCCTCCCTGGCCACCGCGGCAACGATGGCCAAAGTGGCCATGCCGCCGATGCGTAGGTTTGGATACGCCGACAGCCTGGCTACGGGTGCAGTTGCGGCGGGCGGGACCTTGGGAATTTTAATCCCCCCTAGCATTATTCTTGTCATTTACGGAATTCTGACTTCTACGGATATTGGCGCTCTTTTCATCGCAGGAATCATTCCGGGAATTTTGGGAATTGTGGGCTACAATATCGCCATATCCATCGTCACCCGCATTAAGCCGGAGCTCGGCCCCCCGGGTGAGAGGACTTCATGGTCTGACAGATTTAAAGCCCTCTCTCAGGTATGGGGCGTGCTGACTCTTTTCATTATTGTAATAGGCGGTATTTACATCGGGTTGTTTACGCCGACTGAATCTGCAGGTATCGGTGCCACGGGCGGTTTCTTTTTCGCGCTGCTGCGCCGCAAGCTTTCCTGGCGTGTACTGGTAAGCTTGCTGGCTGATTCCGTTCAAACGACGGTGATGATTTTCTTCGTTCTCATCGGGGCGCTTATTTTTTCCAACCTGATCAATGAAACCGGCATGCCCGAAACCCTGGGCACCTGGGTTACCGAAATGGACGCGCCGCCAATTATGGTAATTTTCGCCATTGTCTTGATATATGTCGTATTGGGTGCAGTCCTGGACAGTATGGCAATGATTCTACTGACCATTCCGATTTTCTTCCCGGTTGTCGTAGGTCTTGACCTGAACCCCGTCTGGTTTGGCATCCTCGTGGTTGTAGTCAGCGAGATCAGCTTGATATCGCCTCCCGTCGGCATGAATATTTTCGTTTTGAATACCGTGCTGCCGGAAGTCTCGACGGCGACTATATTCAAAGGCGTGACGCCGTTCTGGATGATTGATCTGGTCAGGCTTACCCTGCTGGTTATGTTCCCGCAGATTACTCTGTATCTTCCATTATTGATGGGGTAGGGGATTGATAGAGCTCTATCACAACGACATGTCCACCTGCGCCCAAAAGGTCCGTCTCGTGCTGGCCGAAAAAGGGCTGGAGTGGAAAAGCACTCATTTCAAGCTGAGGGAAGGACCGCAACATAAAGCGGAATATCTCAAGCTCAACCCAAACGGTTATGTTCCGACTTTGGTGGATGGTGGGTCAGTCATCATTGAATCAAACATCATAATGGAATACCTGGACGACACTTATCCGGATCCATCATTGCGTCCCGTTGAAACGGAAACACGCGCAAAGATGCGGGTCTGGATGCGCCAGCTTGATGTTGACGTTCATAATGCTACCGGCTTTATTTCCAACGCGGTCGCTTTTCGATACCAGCATCTGTCCAGCAGGCCCGCCTTGCATGAGCGCGAGGCCTACTACGCCAAAATGCCCGACCCGGTAAGGCGCGGCCGCCTGCGGGAATTGATAGAAGAGGGACTCGAATCAAACCTTTTTCAACAGGCCGTAAAACGATTCAGAAAACTTTTTGACGATATGGAAACGGCGCTTGGCGTAGCACCCTGGCTAGCGGGGGATAATTGTTCGTTGGCCGATCTGGCTTATACGCCCTATCTGACCCGCTTCGATCATCTGGGATTTCTTGGTATCCTGTCGACAAGGCCCAATCTGGCCGACTGGTATGGGCGAATGAAAAGCAGGCCCTCTTATGCTTTGGCTATTGGCGACTGGTTGGAAGCGGAATACCTGGCACTGATGCTGGACAAGGGCGAGGAAGCCATCCCGAAATTCGTGGCAAGTTTCGATGCAGATTAACAGGGGAAGCCAATGACGAATTTATCGATACGAACGGCGGTTCTGGATCTGCTTCGAGAATTGGACATGACGACAGTTTTTGGTAATCCGGGTTCGACGGAGATGGGATTCCTGAAAGACTGGCCGGAAGATTTCCGCTACGTTTTGGGATTGCAGGAATCTTGCGTCGTTGGAATGGCCGACGGTTATGCCCAGGCGCGCAACCACGCCGCCCTCGTTAGTCTTCATTCGGCCGGGGGGCTTGGTCATGCCCTGGGTGGTGTTTTCACGGCTTACCGAAACCAGACGCCACTTGTCATTATGGCCGGCCAACAGGCGCGATCCCTGATGGCGCACCGGCCCTTTCTCGGCGCCATGTCAGCAACAGAATTTCCCAAGCCTTACGTAAAATGGAGCTGTGAGCCAGCTCGCGCCGAAGAAGTTCCGCTGGCTATTGCGCAGGCCTATAGCATCGCCATGCAGCGCCCGTGCGGACCGACTTTTGTTTCCATCCCAGCCGATGATTGGGACCATCCGGCAAACGCCATCGTGGCGCCAGACATTAGCCGGCCCATCGCACCCGAACCAACCAGAATGAATGAAATTATTGAGGCATTGAATTCGTCGAAAAGCCCCGTCTTTGTGGCTGGACCGGCAATCGGCATTGAAAACATGCAAGACAGTATGATCGAATTGGCCGAACGTCATAACGCTCCGGTCTGGGCTGCCCCGGTTGCCAGCCGCAAGAATTTCGATGAAGGACATCCTTTGTTTCAGGGACATTTACCGGCGGTGCCGGAACTGCTGGCGAAAATTCTCGGGCAACATGATCTTGTATTGGTCCTCGGGGCGCCCGCATTTTTAATTCATGTACCTGGAGATGTCTCTGTTCTGGAAACCATCGGCCCGATCTATCAGATAACCGATGATCCGGACCTGGCAGCGATTTTGCCTTTTGTCAGATCTGTCCTGGGATCAATGAGCACGGCGATCCCGGCTCTAATCAACAGTGCTCAGAAAAACAAGGACAGGGCGGAACCACCCACGCGGAAATCTATCGCTCGGGCGCAGGAAAGCTCGCCGCTTAGCGGAGACTACATTTTTCAAACGATTTCCGAACTAGCCCCAGCCGATGCTATTTATGTTGAGGAGTCTCCGTCTTACAAGGATTCACTGCAGTTTCATCTTCCCGTTTCGGGCGACAGGGACTTTTTCGCTTATGCCAGCGGTGGGTTGGGATATGCCGTTCCTGCCGCGGCGGGGGTTGCAATGGCCAGACCCGACAAAAGGGTTATTGCCCTGATCGGTGACGGCTCGGTGATGTATTCGCTTCAGGCTATCTGGACGGCGGCGCAACATAATTTACCCGTTACCTATGTCATTTTGAATAATCAGGGCTACGGCGCCATGCGCGCTTTCGGGAAAATCCTGCAAGCCAAAAATGTTCCGGGAATCGATATGACGGGACTGGATTTTGAAGCCCTTGCCAACGGCATGGATTGTCCGGCTATTCGCGTTGATCAGGCCGACCAATTGAGATCAGCCCTAATCAAATCATTTGATGCAAAGGGTCCGTTTCTGATTGAGATCGCCGTCGATGCAACGATTCCGGACTTGTACGGAATTGACGATTAATCTCATAGGAGGAAAAATCGATGACACAATCAATCCAGCACTTTATTGGCGGCGAGTCCGTTCCTGCATCCTCGGGCGCTTTCTTCAATGATCATAACCCGGAAGACGATTCCGTGTATGCACAGATCGCGCACGGGACCAAGGAAGATGTAGACAGCGCCGTCAAAGCCGCCAAAACAGCCTTTGCCGGCTACGGGCAGTCGCTGGCAAAAGAGCGTGAAGCCTGGCTATTGAAGGCAGCCGAATTGATGGAGGCACGCAAGGAAGACTTTATCGACGCCCTGATTGACGAAATCGGCTCACCCATCGGCAAAGCCCACTTCGAATTTCAAAATGCATTGGAAATGATGCGCGCCGCCGCAGCCATGGCCCGCCAGGTTACCGGAAAGACCCTGCCGTCCGACGTTCCTGGGCGTTTTTCCATGAGCATCCGCAAGCCCCTTGGTGTGGTTGCGGCGATCACGCCCTTTAACGTACCACTGATCAAAGGCGTCCGCTTGACGGCGAATGCCTTGGCCGTCGGAAACACGGTCGTATTGCTCCCTTCTGAAGAAGCGCCCGTTATTGCTTCTCTGCTGAGCGAGTTGTATCGCGACGCCGGAATCCCTGCCGGTGCTTTCAACATTGTTTGCGGAATGGGGTTTGAAATCGGCGACAGCCTGACCGGGCATCCGGACGTCGCCATGGTGACGTTTACCGGATCCTCCGTTGTTGGCCAACACATCAACATGATCTGCGCCGAACAGAAGAAACCGGTAACGCTGGAGTTGGGCGGCAAAAGCCCAATGGTAATCCTGGCCGACGCCGACGTGGATAAAGCGGTTGGGGCCGCAGTCATGGGAACCTTCGTCTATCAGGGGCAAATCTGTATGGCGTCCAGTCGGATCTATGTTGAGAAACCGGTGTTCGATGAGTTTATGGAAAAATTCGTCGGCGCGGCCACCCATATTGGTATGGGCGACATGCGCGATATGGACACGGTAATTGGACCGATTATTTCCGAACGACAACGCGAACGCATCAAGACCCACGTCGAAGACGCCCGGCAAAAAGGCGCCACCATTGCAGCGGGTGGAGAATGGAAAGGGAACCGCTGCTGCCCGACGGTGCTGACCGATGTTAATGAGGAAATGACCTTGTGCCGTCAGGAAACATTCGGTCCGGTAACCTCAGTCTACCAGATCGAGTCCTACGAAGAAGGGCTGGAAAAAGCCAATGATACGGAGTACGGACTGAGCGCCGCGATCTTTACCCGTGACCTGGAAAAGGCCTTGCATTTTGCTAACAACAGTGGGGCGGGCATGTGCCATGTAAACGGGGCGACCCTGCATGACGAACCTCATGTGCCTTTTGGTGGCAATGGTGAAAGCGGGGTTGGCCGGGAAGGAACCGAGGCCGATATTGAAGCAATGACCGAATGGAAATGGATTACGGTTCAGATGTAGCGGCTTTTCTTTCTAGCTTTCGGTCCAGGCTACGGGCCATGAGGCTCATCATCGTGATGATCACAGAAATAGAAACGAAAAACCAAACAAGGGTTTCCCAGTTTCCGGCCCAAGCGACAACTGCCGCAATGGCGGGCGGGCCGGAGAATTGGCCTGCGCTGATGCCAACCATGATAAGTCCGTTGACGGTACCGACTTGGGCCGGGGAAGGGGCGTAAACGGTGGATGAGGCGTAGATCGCAGCGGGTAAAAATCCGCCTAACCAGGAGAACGCCAGAACAAAAAAGAACCGCATCTCGTCAGGCAAGGCCGTTGAAAACGCAGCGATAGCCGTCAAAGCAGTTCCGACACCGGCTGTCACCAAAATGTGCCAACGCCGGACTCCGCGAGCCATCAAAACCCCGGCAGTTAGATTGCCTGTTCCATTCAGCAGGGCATAAATAGCAGCAAGGGCGCCTGCGATAGTCGTCGCCGCACCGCGCTGTTCGATAAGAAATGTCGGCAACCATACAGACATGGATTGTTGGAGGATGGC
Source organism: uncultured Thalassospiraceae bacterium (assembly GCA_964490815.1). Classification (GTDB taxonomy): domain Bacteria; phylum Pseudomonadota; class Alphaproteobacteria; order Rhodospirillales; family JABHCV01; genus JACNJU01. Next base: position 27,384 of record CAZBEC010000015.1, on the reverse strand, counting down.
GTAGATACCGAACATAATGGCAGCCAACCATGGGCCCGGCCTTGAAAGGGTAAGACGAATATTGCTGCGATCCCTTGAGGTGGCGGCGTTGGGCGTTTTTGGCGCATCGCGTAGTGCTGCTGCAACCGTTAAAAACGCGATCATTGACAGCCCTCCCGTAACCTGCCACAGGCCGCGCCAACCGTAAGGATCAATAATCAGGGGTGAAGAAACAAGAACAATAGCCGTCGCCACCGGCAGGCACATGGTCCATAAAGTGATTGATAGTTTACGGTGCCTTTCGGCGCTGGCGCGTATGACAAGGACGGGCGAACAGACAAAGACCAGAACGAAGCCGATCCCTTCAATGGTTCTGGTGCATAGGAGAAAAGGACCGTTCACAGCGAAACTACCGGCAAGGCTTCCCAAAGCAAGAAGGGCCAGTCCGATGAGCAAGGGTCTGCGTTGGCCAAAACGGTCGGCAATCGTTCCGGAGGTCAATCCTAAGATAATTCCCGTCAATGCGAATATGGATGCAACCCATCCGGCCATCACCAGGCCAAGACCCAGGTCATCCCTGAGGCCCGGAAGCGCCAGTCCCACTTTGCCGAGGTTGAAAACGGCAACCAAGCCGGCGCTGAAGGCTAGCGCAATAGAGCCCCATTGGGTGTGATCTTGTTGTTCGGTTGATTGGGACAAAAAATCAGTCTCTCGTTGCGGTCTGAAAATCTAAAATTTTATCGCAACTTCCAATCAAGTTTCGCTTCGCCTTAACCATTGGGAATGACCTTGCCCGGGTTCATGATGTTTGCAGGGTCCATCGTCTTCTTTAGATTGCGCATCAGACCTAATTCGACCGGGGATTTATACCTGCTCATTGCCTTGAGCTTGAGCGTGCCGACACCATGTTCGGCACTGAAGCTTCCATTCATTTTTGCGATCAAATCGAATATCGGGGCCTCGCACGGACGTGAGCGATTCTCGAGCTCCTCCGCCGACATATCTTTTGGGCCAACCAGAACATAGTGAATATTGCCGTCTCCAATATGACCGAAGGCGGCGAGGCGGCCTTCGGGAAAATGTTCGTCCACGACCTTGTTGGCTTCGGCAAAGAACTCCGGGATGTCTGAGGCGGATAGCGATACATCAAAGCTGTAATACTCTGCCTCCTTCGTCATGCCCTCGACAGCCCCCTCGCGAAGGCGCCACAGGGATGCGGACTGTGCCTCACTCTGGGCGACGACTGCGTCATTCAGGGTGGCGTTTTCCAGCATCTCGGCCAGAACGTTTTCCAGTATCTCGTCAAGGGGGTAGCCGTTGAGCGGAGTGGATAGCTCAATCAGCGCGTAAAAGGGATGGATATCTTCGAAAGGGTCTTTGTAGTCGGGAATATTGTCTATTCCCATTTCGAAAACCCCCCTGGCGATGAGTTCAAAACCGGTGAGGAAACTTCCCGTATCATTATTGATGCGGCCGAAAGCTTCGATAATGTCTTCGATGGTGTTGGCGGCGACGAAAGCAGTCGTCGTTGCTTTCGGAGCGGGGAATAGTTTGAGTACGGCCGCGGTAATAATTCCCAAAGTTCCTTCGGCCCCGATAAACATGTGTTTCAGATCGTAGCCCGTGTTGTCTTTCCTTAAGGCCCGTAGCCCGTCCCAAATGGAGCCATCGGGCAGCACGACTTCCAAACCCAATACGAGGTCACGTGCGTTTCCATATCTGAGGACACCCGTGCCACCGGCGTTGGTTGAAAGATTGCCGCCTATTTGGCACGTTCCCTCCGCCCCAAGGCTTAACGGAAACAGCGCGCCGATTTCCTGGGCAGCGGATTGAATGTTGGCCAGTATGCAACCGGCCTCGACGGTCATGGTCCGGTTCGCTTGGTCTATCCCTCGAATGGCGTTCATTCGGCCCATATCCAGAATTATTGCTCCATTGGGATCGCATCCCTTGACGAGTCCAGTCTTGCCGCCATGAGGAACGACAGGAAGATTGTATTCGGCGCAGATCTTGATGATGGCGGCGACTTCACCGGTATTGGCCGGTCGGACGACCAGCGGGCAGTCATCGAAAACCTTATCGTGGGCGTCCCTCAGAAAAGGCTCCATAATGTCAGAATCGCTCAGGCAACCCCTTTCGCCGACAACCTTGCGGATGGAATCAATAATTTCTGTGGTTAAGTCCATGGGTACCTCGGGCAGAAAGTAGACACATATCCTATAATATGGGATATCTGTAAAAAGTCGATCTAATTAAAAGCATGAATGGAATGCTGTAATGAATCTAGACCATCTTCATACCATTGACGATCTTCGCCAATGTGCCAAGAACAGAATTCCAAAGCTGGCCTTCGATTACCTGGATGGCGGCGAAGGAGATGAAACAGGACTGCTGCTAAATCGCTCCGCCTTCAACGACGTCAAGTTGTTGCCCCATTATCTTCGCAATGTCGCTAAACGAAATCACAGTGTTACTCTGTTCGGGCAACGCTATGACTTTCCCATCGGCGTAGCACCGGTTGGCCTTGCCAATTTTATTTGGCCAGGGGCTGACTTGATGCTGGCCCGCCTCGCAGCACGGCACAATGTACCCTATGTGATCAGCACCGCCGGTACGACGAAGCTGGAGACTATCGCTACGGAAATTCCGAACCATTCATGGTTTCAATTATACGTATCGGCGGACGACCATGTGACGTTTGACCTGATGCGCAGGGCCGAAGGCGTTGGAATTAAGGTTCTTGTCGTAACCGTTGATATTCCGGTTCCAGCCAAACGACTGCGGGATCTTAGAAACCGCTTTCAGGTTCCGTTCCGACTGACACCCGCCATGCTTTTTGATATTGCCAGTTGTCCCGCTTGGGCCTGGGAAATGGTTCAATCGGGGCCGCCAGATTTCGAAAGCATGAAACCTTATGCGCCGCCGCCATCGGAAAAACAAACCCTGGCGGAATATATGGTTTCGCAAAGCACATCCGGGTTGGACGTCGAACTGATGAAAAAAATTCGCGACGCCTGGCCCGGTAAGCTGGTCGTAAAAGGCGTCATGTCGGCAGATACTGCAGTGGCCGCCGCCGATCTTGGCGCCGATGGTCTGGTCGTTTCCAACCACGGTGGCAGGCAACTTGCCAGCGCCCCATCGACGATCGAAGTCCTGGAAACCATCAACCAAGCCGTGGGCGATAGAATGACATTGATGCTTGACAGCGGCATTCGAAATGGCGGCGATATCGCTAAATCTCTCAGCATGGGTGCTCAATTTACCTTTTCCGGTCGTTCCTTCATGTACGGGATCGGCGCTGGCGGTACGGCGGGCGCCGAGCGGGCTTTCGACATATTGCGTGACGAGCTTGACCGAACCTTGGCTCAGATCGGATGCCCGGACGTCAGTGATTTAGGGCGGGAGAATCTTTGGCAGAGTTCTTTGAAAAATCGTTGACATTCCTCCAGCAAAAGAAAATAATTACAAAAATCTCATAATATCGGATTTAAGCAATATTCTGCGGGAGAAGAAAAAGATGACCGAGCATTGGTATTTTAACCGGGAACTGGAAACCATGCCCCGCTCAGAGCTCGAAGCAATGCAGCTTCAGCGATTGTGTCAGTCAATCTCCCAGGCGATGCAGGCCCCCATTTACCGGGACGGTGTTCATGCCGGAAAACTTGACCCTGATTCCTTTAAATCGGTGGATGACATAAGGCGTGTGCCCTTCACGACCAAGGACGACCTGCGAACCCATGGTCCTTTTGGCTATCTCACCGTGCCGCTATCGGAAATCGTGCGTGTTCATTCTTCTTCCGGCACGACAGGCACCGCAGTCGCCATAATGCATACCCGCGAAGACCTTGCGAATTGGAGCGAACTCGTCGCCCGATGCATGCGCGCCGTCGGCCTGTCCAAAGAGGACGTGTTTCAGAACATCGCCGGGTACGGCCTGTTTACCGGGGGGCTCGGATTTCACTACGGATCGGAACTTCTGGGATTGGCGACCATCCCCGCAGGACCCGGCAACAGCAGCCGCCACATTCAGTTGATGAAAACATTTGGCACGACCGCGGCTCATTTGATGCCCAGTTACGCCCTTTCCTTGATGCGCAATTTCGAAGAAATGGGCGTCGATCCCAAAAAAGATACCAAGCTGCGCACCTTTTTCCTTGGCGCAGAACCCCATTCGGAGGAAACCCGGCTGAAGGTCGAGCAATTCTACGGAGTGAACGCCTACAATTCTTACGGCCTGACAGAGATGAATGGCCCAGGAATGACGTTCGAATGTCCTGAAAGGGACGGCCTGCATATCTGGGAAGACCAGTTTATGGTTGAGCTGATCGATCCTGAAGGCGACGAGCCGGTTGGCGAAGGTGAGGTGGGCGAGCTCGTTTACACCACGTTGGTTCGGGTTGGCATGCCCATTTTCCGCTATCGTTCCCGCGATCTGGCATCGTTTAAATTGGAGACCTGTTCCTGCGGAAGATCCCACCGTCGTATCAGCAGAATTATGAGCCGTGTCGATGACATGATCATCTACAAGGGCGTGAACATATATCCGATCCAGATCGAAAAGGTTCTTTCGGGATTTACCGAACTTGGCGATAACTTCCTGATTGTCCTCGACAACGATCAAAAGGGAGAACGCATTTCAGTTGAAATTGACGTTCCCAACCAACAGCTAACCACAGAGTGCGACGAATCAACGAAGCTTAAGAAATCGCTGATCGACGCACTTCGTTCGGAAATTCTGGTAACTGTAGGTATCCGGTTCAGGCACGTGGTGGGCGAAGACGCGCTTCCGCAAATGAAGCCGAAACGGGTTGATGATCGAAGGGCCAAATGACCAAAGACGTCAAAAAAGTAAATACTTTCTGTAATCAATGCGTCGCCGGGCCGGACCTGATTTCGGTAACGGTAGAAGACGGTGTGGCTGTTGAAATTGAACCCTGTTTCCAGGCCGCAGACGTTCATCCGGCCGGAGGCAGGGCATGCGTCAAGGCCTTTGGTTTATTGCAAAAGACATATAACCCAAACCGTCTAAAATCGCCTATGAAGCGGACTAATCCGAAAAAGGGGAAGGGCGAGGACCCCGGTTTCGTTCCCATATCCTGGGATGAGGCTCTGGATACCGTTGCCGGGAAACTAAAAGAGACGCGGGCCAAAGGCGTTTTGGATGAATCGGGATATGCCAGACTTGCCGTAAGTCTCGGCGGTGGTGGTACGCCGGTCGCCTATGCCGGAACCCTGCCCGCCCTGATGGCAGCCTGGGGTGATGTTGATTTCAGTTTCGGTAGCGGACAGGGGGTGAAGTGCACCCATTCGGAACATTTGTACGGTGAATTTTGGCATCGGGGATTCACCGTCTGCCCTGATACGCCCAATTGCAATTACGTGGTGTCGTTTGGTGCCGGAACGGAAACGGCAAGCGGCGTATGCGGCGTGAAGCGTCATGCCGACGCCCGTGTGCGAGGGATGAAACGGGTTCAGATCGAACCGCATCTATCGGTAACTGGCGCCTGCTCTGCGGAATGGATTCCCATCAAACCCAAAACCGACGCCGCCTTCCTTTTGTCTATGGTTCATGTGGCACTACATGAAAACTCCCGCGACAGGTTGGATATTGGATTTCTCAAAAACAAGACCTCTTCACCTTATCTGGTCGCCCCCAACGGTTTTTTCATGCGTGATCCTGAAACCCGAAAGCCGTTGGTCTGGGATACTAAATCGGCGGCTGCAGTTGTTTATGATGCGGCGGACATTAATCCGGCCCTGGAAGGAAGGTTCGAGGTATCGGGAATAGAAGTCGGTGCTGACGACGAACAATGGCGTCACGATCAACAGGCTTGTTTCACTTCGTTCTCTATCCTTGTTGAAAAAATGGCGCCCCACACGCCGGAGATGGCCTGTGCAATTTGCGACGTACCGGCCGAATCGATCCGACGGGTCGCCAACGAATTTCTAGATAACGCCTGTATCGGGCAGACCATAGAAATAGATGGCCATGTTCTTCCGTTCAGGCCGGTTTCCATATCCCTTGGTAAAACCGTGAATAACGGTTGGGGAGGATATGAATGCTGCTGGGGCCGGACCATGATGGCCTGTCTCGTCGGCGGACTGGAAGTTCCAGGCGGGCTGCTGGGGACTTCGGTTCGAATTAACAAATCCGGCCGGGATCGCCTGAAAAGTGTCGAAGTGGGACCGGATGGCTTTATGTTTTATCCGTTCAACCCCACCGAAAAGGATGACTGGGATTCAAGCCCGACCCAGCGCCACGCAGGACGCATGTTGGTTCCCCTCGTCGGAAATTCCGGCTATTCCCATTCCCTCGGGCCGACCCAGCTTGGCTGGATGACGCAAAAAGATGGTGCATTTCCAAACATGCCCCAGATGACGGCCCCTGATATCTGGATCACGTTTAGAACCAACCCGGTTGTTTCTTTCTGGGATACCGATGAGCTTGAAAAAAGCATCATCAAGTTTCCGTTTATCGTCGCGTTTTCCTATACCCACGACGAAACCAATCACTACGCTGATATCCTGCTACCCGAATGCACCGACCTGGAGAGCACCCAGATCATCCGCATCGGTGGCTCCAGCATGATCGAGGCCTTCTGGGATCATCAGGGATTTTGCCTTCGCCAGCCGGTGGTAGAGCCTCTGGGAGATGTACGGGACATGACCTGGATATCCACCGAGCTTGCGAAACGTTCGGGGCTGCTTGTGGAATACAACAAGGCTATCAATAAAGGCGCCACGGGTGTGTCGCTAAGGTCGGAAAATTTTGATTTCTCGTTGGACGAAAATGAGACCCATTCGGTGGAAGACATCTGGGATGCGGCTTGCCGGTCCGCCAGCGTTGAAGTTAGTGCAGGCGAGCAAACCGAAGGCCTAGAATTTTTCAAGGATCATGGATTCAGAGTTTCTGAATACGACAGGATAAAAAAATATTTAAGCCCGGTGATGGAGCAGCATGGCTTGCGCTTCGAGTTGCCTTATCAGGAGCGTCTGCTTCGGGTGGGGCGGCAACTGGGCAACCGACTCCATGAAAAGGGTATCGACTGGTGGGATAATCAACTGGCCGAATACGCAGCAGTTCCCGTCTGGCATGACATTCCGGGAATCTGGGAGAAGGCGCTGGAAAAGGCCTATGATTGCGATATCCAGGATTTTCCTTTTTGGGCCATCACGGCCAGAAGCATGCAGTATTCCTGGGGGGCCAACGCCGGAATCCAAATGATTAAGGAGGTTGCCGAGAACGTCGCCGGCCATGGCGGGGTCATCATCAATACCGGCCGTGCGCGGGAATTGGGAATCGACGACGGAGGCCTTGTTGAGATTACAGCGCCTTCGGGCAACGCTGTTCGAGGTCACGCTGTTCTGCGTCAGGGAATTAGGCCCGATACCTTATTGATGGTCGGTCAGTTCAATCACTGGGTCACGCCTTTGGCCAAGGATTTTGAGGTCCCCAGCGTCAACAAGCTGGTACCCATGTTGCTGGACCTGACCGACAATACTGGTTCCGGCGCAGACCTGGCCAGGGCTTCCATCCGACCGTTGGGGGGACGTCGATGACCCGCTGGGCGATGGTGGCCGACCTGCGTCGTTGCGTTGGCTGCCAAACCTGTACGGCGGCGTGCAAGCACGCCAATTCGACATCGCCTTCGATCCAATGGCGCAAAGTTCTGGACATCGAAAGTGGCGAGTTCCCCAACGTCCACCGAACCTTCGTTCCCGTAGGTTGTATGCATTGTGAAGACCCGCCTTGTATGCATGTTTGCCCGTCCACCGCTACGGGACGTCGCCCCGATGGCATCGTCACTATCGATTATGAAATCTGTATTGGGTGTGCCTATTGCGCAGTGGCGTGCCCCTATCAAGCCCGCTATAAGGTCGATAAACCAATATTTTCCTATGGCGTAAAAGGCCAAATGAAGAACGAGGCGACTCGTGAAGATCCGGCACGCCTTGGCGTCGCGCAAAAGTGCACGTTCTGTTCAGATCGAATCGACGACGGTATAGCAAATGGCCTGACGCCGGGCGTCGATCCGGATGCTACGCCGGCTTGTGTTAACTCGTGCATCGCCGGGGCGCTTCACTTCGGTGACCTGGAAGATTCCCGCAGCAATGTCTCCAATTTGTTGGCGGAAAATTTGTCTTTTCGCATGCACGAGGATGTTGGTACGAATTCCGGCTTTCACTATATCTGGGCGGACAAGGATCAGGATTTTGATTCGTCTCGAAGTTATGCCAGGGAATCCTGCGGCACTAATGAAGTCGGCGGCGCCGCACCTTGGCTGCAACAGCATTGGGACGTCCGGGCGGCGGGTAATTTTATTGGCGGCGGTACGGGTTCCGGCCTGCTGATTTTCGCTGCCCTGGTTTCATTATTTGGCGTTCCGACAGGACAATTGGTCCTTCCAGGTCTCGGATTCGTCGGTCTTGGCCTGTTCTTAGTCTGGCTTGAAACCGGCAGGCCTATACGTGCACCCTTGAATGTATTCAGGAACATCAAAACCTCCTGGATGACCAGGGAGTCTCTGGTCGCGGCGGCCATGTTCCCCATAGGATTGTTGACATTCTTCACCGATTCAACGCTGGTTCTGCTGGCCACAGGTGGACTGGCCTTGGGTTTCCTCTACTGCCAGGCGCGTATCCTAATGGCGTCCAAGGGAATTCCAGCCTGGCGCGTCAAAGAAATCGTCCCGCTAATTTTAACCACAGGCCTAGTAGAGGGGTTCGGTCTTTTTTCAATTTTGCTTATCTTCTTGGAGCCTGAAATTCTTGGCGTAAACGAGATTGTATGGGGAGGGCTTGTCGTGGTTCTCGTGATTGCACGCGCCTGGAGCTGGTCGCAATATCGGCAGGTTCTTAAAAACACTGCTCCCGTTGGCACGTTTGAGGCCCTTGAGGTAATTTCCAGAAAACTTGCCTTTTTCGGGCATGGCCTGCCGGTGGTTCTGGGGCTTGCCGTCTCGTTCAATCCGGCAGGGTTCTCCTGGATTGCACTAATGACGGGGCTATTGATGATTGCTGGCGGATGGCTTATCAAATTCGTCATTATTTTGCGGGCATCCTACAATCAGGGTTTCGCAATTGAACGCACACCGATGAGAGGCGACGGGGGTGCCGGTCCGGGCGCCAGGCCGGGATATTAAGCCATGAATGACGCAAGCGAACCGGTAAAACAAAAGCCCAGCAACAGCTTGTCGAGAATGCTTAGCATTCTTGAACTATTCGACGAGGAACATTCGGTCTGGTCCGCCGAAGATGTCGCAGAAATCCTTAGTACATCACGCAGTACTTCATACCGATACTTTAAGACCTTGTGCGAAGCAGGGCTTCTAAGCCCTCTTGGGCGCGAGGGATACATTTTGGGCCCGGCTATCATTGAGCTGGACCGCCTCATTCGCTTCCAGGACCCTTTGACCACAGTTGCGAGCCCGATCATGAAATCCCTGGCGGAAGAAACCCAGGCAACGGTGCTGCTGGCGCGCTTCTATAAGGATAAAGTGGTGTGCACTCATAAAGAAGCAGGGGATGTTGAGTTGCAAGTGGCTTTCGAAAGGGGCCGTCCGATGTCTTTATTTTTATCGGCAACGTCAAAAATCATTCTTGCCCAATTGCCAACACGGCAAAAACACCGCTTGTATGATACTGCCCCTAAGGCTATTGCCCAGGCGGGTCAAGGGGATGACTGGCCTTCTTTCAGAGGCAAAATGCGCGAAATCAGGAAGGCCGGATATTGTGTTTCAGTGGCTGAAGTGGATCCTGATCATGGCGGCATCGCCGCCCCGATTTTTAATCATACTGGAGCCGTAGAGGGTAGCCTGACGATGGTTTTCACTATCGAAAATTTTCAGAAATTCGAAGAATCGCAATTAGCAGAACTATTGATAAACTGCACAAAAGAAATTATGGCGAATGCACAAACGAACCTTGCGGAGAATTCTTAGTAATTTTTCATTTTTTCAAAGAGAATTTTGAAAGGATGGCGGAGAGGCAATCCGCGCTTACCGCGCAATCGGTCAGACATTTCTCGACCCTGTTCCGTCTGGGCAAGAAGTCACAACAGTTGCCATCACTATTTCAATTTATACTGGGGCAGATATCTGTAATCTGTTGGTTTGAAATAGGTCTCGATTAAGTTGCTCCCATCACCGCCGCGATCAACGACGAGGAAATCGCTTTTCTCGTCTAAGGCAAGCAAGGGGTGGTGCCAGACGTTTTTGGCATAACTCACACCTTGCCCGGGGGAGGCCAGAAAGCAGTGCAAATCTTCAGGCGATACGGTCGCAGCCGGTTCAGCCACAACCACATAGTATGGCCGCCCGGACAACGGCATAAAAGCCTGCGATCCCAATGGGTGCTTTTCCATCATACGGATTTCAATGGGATGCTGGCGCGGGGTTCCCCTGAAAATATTGATCAAGGGAATACCGCCTTGCGCATTTACATCGACTGAAGCAAGGTCGTGAAAACGTTCCGTGGTCCCTTCATTAATCAAGACTGGCGTTGTCCGCCCGGCCTCAATCACGTCGCCAAACGGGGCGAAGGCATCTGCATTGAGTGGCTCTACATTCAGAAAACTCATGTCTTAAACTGACAAAGGCATATGGCGGTTGACATCTTTATAAAGCAGGTAGCGGAATTTATCCGGGCCGCCGGCGTAGCAAGCCTGGGGACAGAAGGCTCTCAGCCAGAGGAAATCACCGGCCTCCACTTCAATCCAGTCTTCGTTGAGCTTGTAAACCGCCTTTCCTTGAAGAACGTACAGACCGTGTTCCATCACATGGGTTTCAAGGAAAGGAATGACGGCACCAGAATCCAAAGTGACGATATTGACGTGCATGTCATGACGCATATCCATCGGATCCACAAAGCGGCTAGTCGCCCATTTGCCGTCCGTGTCCGGCATGGGTGTGGGTTGAACAAGTTTGTCGTTGGAAACAAATGCGGTTGGAATTTCTATTCCCTCAACGGGGTGGTACTTTTTTCTTATCCAGTGGAACTTGGCGGCATCCTTTGTTTTGTTCCAAAGGGTCCATTGACTTCCCGGAGGAATATAGGCGTATCCGCCTTCTTCGAGGTGGTCCGTTTCGCCGTCCACAGTCAAGGTAACGTTGCCGGCAACGACGAATAAGACGGCCTCGGCTTCAGAACTCGTTTCTGGATTGTCGCTACCGCCACCCGGCTGCAGTTCGGCAATATACTGGGAAAAGGTTTCGGAGAATCCGCTCATGGGGCGGGCGAGAACCCAAAAACGCGCATCCGACCAAAAAGGTATTTGGCTGGTGACAATATCGGTCAGAACGGACCCGGGCACAATTGCATAAGAATTTCTGAAGACAGAACGTCCCGTCAACAACTGGGATTGGGGTGGCAGTCCGCCTTGTGGAACGTGGTAGCTTTGGTTGGTCACGTCATTCTCCGAGTGCTAAAAAATGTCAGCATGCCTAGGGTGTCGACCATAAGGAATCTTAGATGCCTTCAACGCGCGTGGCTACGCGTCGTGAGGGTGATTCTTGATCCAGTGCCGGGCTATGTCGATGCGACGGCAACACCAGACGTCTTTATGGGACTGAACGTGGTCAATGAACCTTTCAAGGGCTTTGATCCGTCCGGCACGGCCGATAACGCGGCAATGCAAACCAACGGACATCATTCGTGGTGTCTCGGCGCCTTCTTTGTATAGGGTGTCGAAACAGTCTCTCATATAAGCAAAAAATTGCTCCCCGGAATTAAACCCCTGTGGGGAAGCAAAGCGCATGTCATTTACGTCCAGAGTATAAGGAACCACCAAATGAGATTTACCCTCGACCGTCGTCCAGAAAGGTAAATCATCGCTGTAGTCGTCGGCGTCGTACATGAAGCCGCCATGCTCGACGACTAGGCGCCGGGTATTGGCGGAGGTGCGACCCGTGTACCATCCAAGAGGAGATTCTCCCGTCAGCCGTTTTAGTATTTGGACGGCTTTTTCCATATGCTCCCGCTCGATGTCTTCGGGAATTGAGCGATAGTCAATCCAGCGATAGCCATGCGAACAAATCTCGTGCCCGGCTTCCAAAGCCGCCTCGGCTACGGCGGGGTTCCGTTCCAATGCCATGGCGACGGCGAAAACGGTGAGTGGAATATTTTTCTTTTTGAAGAGGTCAAAAAGCCGCCAGACTCCGACTCGACTGCCAAACTCATAAATGGATTCCATACTCATGTGGCGCTGCCCCTCGAAGGGTTGAACGCCGATGATCTCCGAAAGAAAAGCTTCGGATGCCTGGTCACCATGGAGAATGCAGTTCTCGCCCCCTTCTTCGTAATTGAGGACAAACTGAACGGCGATCCGCGCTCCACCGGGCCAATTTGCCTGGGGAGGATTTGGGCCATAACCGATTAGATCGCGAGGATATTGTTCAGACGAATTCATGCTTCTTTCTTTCTGGGCCCTGAAAAGACACCAGTTTCGCTAGTTATGTATTTATTGCCGGCCAATGCTTCGACAATGCCGACCGTTATAGAATCGTTTTTAACAACCGGAGAGACGAAATGGTCAAAACAGGCGACTGATTACATTGAAGATTAAAGATAAAGTAAGGTTAAGAATTCTCGCTGGTGAACTCTCAACCCTACTTCAGGGGAGACTCTTATTATTACTCGCCGGTTTCCATCACAGACTCTGCATTGTTAACGGTTGCTCTGGAATTGGCCTGCATAAAGTAGTACAGGACGGCGCCCAGAGCCGCGCCGATCACCCAGGCGTAACCTGAAAGGTCCGCTAATACGGGGACCCATACCGATGCAATCGAAAATATTGCCGCCGGGAAAAAGGCCAACAAGGCTTTCTTGTTCCAACCGTTGTCGTAGTAGTATTTACCGCCGGGATCGCTCGAGAACAGATCCTGGATATCAAGTTCTTGTTTCTTGATAGCGTAGTAATCGACGATCATGATTCCATACATTGGAGCGAGAATGGCGCCCAGGGTATTAACGAACCCGAACATCCCAAGCTGACTGATCACCGACACCCACAACGCACCAATCGGGAGAGCGATAATTGCCGTGATCATTCCTCCTTTTCGGAAGTCAATCCTGCTGGGAATCAAGTTTGCCAGATCATAAGCGGGGGGTACGAAATTGGCGACCAGGTTGATACCGATTGTCGCCATGAAGAATGTTATTGCCGCAATGATCGTTAATGGCAGGCTATCAACTCGGGCGACGATATCAGTCGGATTGGTAAGTTGTTCGCCGAATAAAACGACGGTTCCCGCAGTCACGACCAGCGCAATGAAGGAGAAGAATGCAATGTTCAGGGGTAGTCCAATCAGATTACCCTTCTTCATCTCGGCCTCATTGTGCACGAACCGGCCAAAGTCGCCAAAGTTGATCACGACGGCGGCAAAGTAGGCAATCATCGTCCCGACAATGGCCATGAAAGCCGAAAAGGAATTTCCTTCATAATCGGAACCCGTTCCGCTGAAGATGTTGCCGATTTCCGACATCATGTTTCCACCGGCTTTATACCAAATTGTGATCATGAGTCCGATCATCACGATATAGACGAGGGGGCCAGCCCAGTTAAGGAAGCGGCGAATCCACTCGATCCCTTTCCAGAAAAGGTAAATCTGGAAACACCAAACAAATATGAAGGAAACCCAGTCGATGGCCGTCAAACCCAGAAAGGCTGCGCCGCCTTCAATTCCGGTGAGCGCGGTTAGAAGAAGAGCGATGGCGGTAGAGGCAAAGTAAGTCTGCGCTCCATACCAAAAGATGGCGACGATGCCACGGATCATTGCCGGGAAATTGGCCCCCGTAACCGAGGCTCTCTACGAGAAAATTGGGCACAGCACGAAGTTTAGCTTTCTACCGGCAAGACGAAGCCTCATCGAGGTTAATAAAGGGATTCAGGACGCGGAAATGGCCCGTATCGCTGGTATGGAAGCTGTTTATCCAAACTTCGTCCGCGTTCCCGAGCCCATCTATAAGGCAACTTATTCAGCGGTTGTGCGCAATGGCTCGGGTATCAATAGCGTTTCTTGGGCTGACCTTAAGTCACTCTCGTTTGCACGTGCGATGGGTATTCAAATATTAAAAATTCGCACGAAAGAATATATTGGCGAGCCCGTTAGTTCTCGCGAAGCAATTATTCAAATGGTGGCGCGTGGCAGGGTAGACGTGGGTCTGATGTTAACGACGGATGCAGAGAAGTTTGCGAAACAGGTTGGGGGAGTAGAAGTCCTGAAGCCACCCATAGAAGAGACCGTTCTATACCACTACGTTCATTTCAAAAACCGGAACCTGATTCCGGCGCTGACAAAGGCGCTTCAGGAACTCAACAGCAGTGGACGAGCTGAAGCGATACTTCGGGGAGAATAAGATCCCCATTCTAATGGTTTCGGGCTGAGTCAATCGGCTAATCTTTTCCCAAAAAAACCATGGATATAGTTTTCTTATACGCTGACGAACAGGCTGATTGCCGTTGCAGCGAGAACGAAGACGATCAAATTACGGAACAATTTTTCACTAAGAAGCCCTGTGCAAAATCTTCCGGCGACAACGCCAATTACGGTCGCCGGCAGGAGCTTTAAGGAAAGATCTATTGCAGCCTCGGAAGCACCTACGATGAAAAACTGGCACGTGAAAGCAATAGGATAACAATAGAGGAACAAATTCAAAATGGTCGCTCGGGTTGTTTCCTTTGAGCGGCCTTCGGCCGACATGAAGGCCGCGATCATAGGGCCGGGCATGGCCAAGGATGTTCCCATCAGGCCTGATACCATACCGGTGGCCGTTTCAACGAAAGTGCCGGGACTTTCCCTTCGAGTCTTAGACCGGAACAGACCGGCAGCGGCGGCGGCCATAAAAAGCACAGCGATCCCGGCCAGAACCTTGAGTACGGTGATATCGGCGGCCTGAAAGGTCAGGATCCCAAAGGGCGCGCCGATCAGGGTGCCGAGAATAAGTCGGCGCAAAAGGTTCCGATCAACATGTTCCCGAATGCCGCGGACCAACAACAATGAGATGACGAAACTGAGCAGAATAGAAACCTGTATTGCAGCGCCGCTGTTCATGGCGATCAAAATGGCGGGCCCCGCAATAATGCCAAAGCCGATACCCGCTGCAGCCTGCAGCAACGAGGCGGAAAAAACCGCCAGGATGAGCAACCAGGAAATTTCCATGACCTAAAAATGTAAACTCACGCCCCTAGGCATCCTTGACGCCCAGGTAGCGGCGGACCAGAACCTTGAGTTCTTTTCGCAGACTGTCGTCCCTGGTTGAATGGATGTGGTGTGCGTTCAGCAAGTCATTTTGCAGGATGCCGACAATGGCCTGGAAGGAAAAGCTCAGCATCCGGCCAGTTTCCTTCGTCGGAATATCCGGAAAATGTCCGTCCAAGCCTTTTTTAATGTATCCAAGGGTGATCTCTCGGGTTTCACGCATGGGCGCCCAGGGGTCACTTGCCTCCGTAATTCGAAGAAGAGTTTCACGCAAGACACCCTTGCCGGGACCAGTGAAGATGTCGGTCATAAAATCGACGATATCATCCAGAGCCGTTCCCAATGGCAGTTCCTTCAATCGGGCGAGCTCGAATCTTTTCGCAGCCATTTCCCGGTAGGTCATGTTTACGGCGAGTTGCATGGCCTTAAAAAAAGCATCCTTATCCTCAAACCGGGTGTAGAACCCGCCTACCGAATAGCCGCAGTGCTCCGCCAGATCGGGAACGCGAAGTTCGTGAAAGCGTCGATCATTAAGAAGCAGTATGCCGGCATTCAGGTAGGCATCGCGCATCTCAATACTACGTTTCTGCTTGGCGGCCAGAACGCCCGGTACGTCGAGTGTCACATTCTCGGGAATGAAGTTCATACCGGTTTTCCTTATCGCTTTCGAAGCCATTCTTGAGCTTGGGCAATTCAAGCCGATTCATCCGTGAAGGTCAATAAAAGAATGTGAATTCTTATTCATATTTGTTGACAAACAGTTTTCCCCATGAATAGACTGCCAAACAACTGGGAAAGGCTCGGCCTAAAGAAGGGCCACTAAAAACGCCTATTAAGGGACGCCTCAATTCGATTAGAGGCAAAAGAAGTGGAATCGGACGGCCATGCGCATCATCGACAATCCTGTTGAACAGAAAACAGAAGACATTGAGCAAATTCAATTAGTCACAGATATGCCCGATGATCCCGAGTTGGCGATCAAGAAAACGTTTTTGAAGTTCGAAATCGGTTTTCTTTCCAAGGATATAGATACGATCGCCGAGTGTCTTTCCCCTGCTTTCGAGTGGTGTCCACCGAGCGGTGAGTTTTTCACGGGTAAAGAAGCCGCTTTGGCGGAGATGGAGCGACGTTTTGGACTGCCAAACGGCCCAGAATTCTCCAAGTCACGAATAAAAATTCACGACAACACCGTAATTCAAACCTATCGGGTGTCGATTAAAACACCGGAGGGAATGCAGAAAAAATTACGTGGTTTGGACGTTTATAAATTCCGCGAGGGGTTGCTTTTGCGCAAAGACGCCTACTGGAAATTACCGGGCTGAATTGGGCTCGTTCATTTTGAGGAAAAGTTATGAAAATTGAATCCGCAGCCGGTGAATTCGAATTCGAAATAGAAACACTGAAGGTCGACGGTTCAGAGCTTGTGCTGACTGGAACAATGGGTGTCTGGGAAGCCGAGACAGTGATGTCCAGAGCCGACATGGTGAAATTCCTGAAGCTTACGTTCGGTAGTCCGGCCTTCTGGATCTATCTCATAAAACTGCCATTTGGTGGCGGCAGTAAAAACCAAAGCAATGAGACAAAAATGGAGAGTAATCCGTGAGCGACTTGAAACCCAAAGGACTGCCTCCGCAGGCTAATGCAGCTTGGGACTATCCGTTGTTTGACGCCCTAATGGGACGCCGGTCCCGGCGTTTCGGATTGGGAATGGAAATGGAGAACGGCCCGTTTCAGCACAAGTCCGACAAAGAACCTGTGCCCCTTGACGAACTGGAAACGGCAATGCTGGTTGCTGCTGCCACAGCGACCACCGGTCCCATTCTTGCCGAAACTGAGTACCCCGGCGGGATGGTCAAGACGATCGGCAAGCCCTATCCATCGGCCATGGGTTCGCACCGCGCCAGAATGTTCTTTACCAACGACGATGGTGTGTTTGTCGTAGATGCCGACCAAGCCAAAATGACCCAGATGCGCGAATACGCCGCTAGCGGCGATCGCGATAAAGTTCTGGGTTTCTACGATACTTACGCTCGTAAAATAGACGATGGCCGAATGGATTTGCCGGCCAAGGAGCCGGGGGTTTGGCCCCATAATCACTGGGTCTGCAACAAGCCCGGCACGACGCTTTTTATGCCCGTCATCGACCTAAGCAAGGATTTGATCAAACTAATTCTTAATCTATCCGATGCGAAGGCTGGGCGATACGCTAAAGAGGAAAGCGGATACTTCATTGTTGATGACCATAACGGCATGCGCCCCTGCGGCAACGAGAAATGGGCCGATAACGGGTTTCTTAACAAAAAAAAGGTGATGACCCTTTCGCGCCTTGAGCATTTGTTGAGTTCCGGCTTGCTGGTTGAAGGCGGTTTTATGGGGCAGAACATCGTACTGGCCATGCAATCCATGGGGATTGGCGGATGGCTCTACGGCGGTTTTTCCTCTCTTGTCGTTTTAGGTGGAACGCCCACGGCCAAGGGTCTGGGTTTCCGGTTCACCCAGTGCAAATCCGATCCATTCCCCGTGCCGGTCGGTCGCGAAGGCGTCTTCGAAGCCTTCTGTCCACCCTGGTATCCATCGATGTCGGAAGCCGTCGATGCGGCTCTCGAAGGGGCGACGATGACCATGGATCAGTGGGAAGCAAAAGGCATGGTCAAGCCGCACAAGGCGCCCAATGAAACTTTTGATGCCTCAACGCCGCAAGCCTCGCCCGAAGGGATCGAATGCGTCAAGGATATCTGCAACTACATTTATGAAACTTATGGCCGCTTCCCCGGCACCCTCGACCCGATCCAGCTTTCTCTGTTTATCCAATCCCATCATTTGGATCTCGATTTTTATGACCAGCACATGCAACCGGGTGCCTATTCGGCCAGCCACCGCAACCACTTCCGTGACTGGCACGGCATGGACGTTCCCCCTCAAGCGAAATAATTGATCAGAAGAAGGAGTTCTCGATTTGGAACCCATGCGACTCATAATCGACGGCAAGAAAGTTCCGACGCGGAGGTGTTTCGAAGTGGCCAATCCAGCCAACGGTAAAGTCGTCGGCTTGGCGCCCTTGGCCACCAAAAGTCAACTGGAAGACGCGGTCAAAGCGGCTGGCAGCGCTTTTAAAGCCTGGAGCCAGACCAGCGAAATCAAAAGACAGAAATCCTGCCGCCATATCGCCGAAAAAATCGGCGAACATGCCGAAGAGCTGGCCCTTTTGCTGACGCGCGAACAAGGCAAACCGTTAAACGGCCTCGGCTCGCGCTGGGAAATCGGCGGCGCCCAGGCCTGGGCGGCATACACTGCCGAGCTGTCCTTGCCGGTAAAAGTTCTGCAAGACAACAATGAAGGACGGGTTGAATTGCACCGCAAACCCTTGGGCGTGGTTGGTTCGATTACGCCCTGGAACTTCCCGGTAATGATCGCCGTCTGGCATATCATTCCCGCCGTACTTTCCGGCAATACCGTGGTCATTAAACCGTCACCTTACACGCCACTAACCACGCTGCGGCTGGTTGAACTGATTAATGAAGTGCTGCCTAAAGGCGTGGTCAATTGCATTACCGGCGAGGACAAACTGGGCGCGCTATTGAGCAGCCATAACGACATCCGCAAGATCGTCTTCACCGGCTCCACGGCGACCGGACAGCGGATCATGGGCTGTGCGGCGGAGACGCTTAAACGCATCACGTTGGAGTTGGGAGGAAACGACGCGGGCATTGTTTTACCCGACGTCGATCCAAAGCAAATTGCCGAGAGCCTCTTCTGGGGCGCCTTCCTGAACGGCGGCCAAACCTGTGCGGCGTTAAAGCGCCTCTATGTTCATGATGACGTCTATGACGAAGTCTGCGACGAACTGGTCAATTTCGCCAAGAATGTACCAGTCGGCAACGGCGAGAATGAGGATACCGCGGTTGGCCCAATTCAAAATCAAATGCAGTACGACAAAGTTGTCGACCTGGTAAATGACGCCAAGAAGAAAGGTGGCCGGGTATTACTTGGCGGTAAGTTTGACAAATTGCCAAGTGGCCTCTCAAAGAAAGGGCATTTCTTTCCACTAACCCTGATCGCCGATCTTAAAAACGGCCACCGGCTGGTCGATGAGGAACAGTTCGGTCCGGTACTGCCGATCATCCGCTACGAGGAAGTGGACGAAGCAATCGAAAAAGCCAACGACAATCCCAACGGACTAGGCGGCTCCATTTGGACCAGCAATCTGGATCGTGGGCGAGAGCTTGCCAAACGATTGGAGTGCGGCTCCGTGTGGCTTAACAAGCACGGACTGATTCAACCCAACGCGCCATTCGGCGGCACGAAAAGCTCGGGCGTCGGAGTCGAATTTGCCGAAGAGGGGTTGCACGAATACACCGATATTCAGGTCGTTTTCTCCTAGGCCTGACGGAATCAAAAACAACGAAACCTGAGGAGTCATTTCAACGGAGGCTAAAATGAAAGTTATGAAGTTTACTCTGAAAACAGTATTTATATCGGCCATCTTTGCTGCAGCTCTTATTGGAACTGCAATCGATGCCACGGCTAAGGAATTGCGATTGAGTGCCGCCCCGCCCCTTAAATCGCCCTGGGGTGCGGTCGCCAAAAATTTCGCCGACAAAGTCGCGGAAATTTCGAACGGTAAACTGACCATCGCACTATTTCTCGGCTCCAAGCTAGGTGGCGAGCAGCAGGTGGTACGCCAAATCGCCCGCGGACGAATCGATATGGGGGTGATCTCCAACACCGGAGTTTCCTTACTGGTGCCGGAATTCGGCCTTCTGGCATCCCCTTACGCCTTTCGCGATCCGGAACAAGCCGATTGCGTCGCTGACAACCACCTGTTGGATACCTTTGGCGAAGATTTCGATAAAGCCGGCGTTATGGCGCTTAGTTGGATGGAAGTGGGCCACCAGGCCCTGTTCACCAAAACGCCGGTTCGCAGCCCAAGTGATCTCTCTGGCCTGAAAGTTCGCACGGCGCCGACCAAAGCCGACTCGCTGTACATCCAAACGGCAGGAGGGACGGCCGTACCCCTTAGCCCCAAGGACACGCTGCCGGCGCTCAAGACCGATAACGTCCATGCCGCCACTCAGGTTTTAGTCTTCGGTCTGGCTGTTGGTTACCCGAAGGTCGCCAACCAGATCACGGTAACCAATCACGTTCATCAGATTGGCAGCATCCTGTTTTCAAAACAGACCTGGAATGGCCTGACGGATGAAGAAAAGGGATGGCTGAAAGAAGCAGCACCGATATTCCTTGCGCTGCGTAAGATTATTCGCGGCGCCGAGGTTAAAATGCTGGAAAAAGCAGTTTCCGAGGGGGCGACGGCTATCTATCCAAATGCCAAGGAAATGGCAGCCTGGAAAGCAGCAGCACCCGAGGCGCAGACCCAGATTTTGAAGGAACTGGGCGAAAAAGCAGCCAAGGTCTGGTCACAAATCGAAAAGGCCAAAGGGTCCTGCACGTAATGTCATGACGTTTAAAAGAGTTCTCAACTGGTTATATCTGACGGAGTCGTTCGTTGCGACGGCGGCTTACGGGGCTGTAGCCCTGCTCCTAATGTCAGATGTGATCGGAAGGGAACTCTTTTCATCCTCCCTTTTCGGCGCCCAACAGGTTGCCGTTTACGGTGCAATCGTAGCGGGCTTCCTGGGGCTCACACTGGCCACTTCGGACAATGCCCACCTGCGGCCCGAATTTATGGACAACGTCTTTCCCCATCGCCTGCATCACCGGGTCGCCGCCATCGGCGATGGTATTTCGTCGGTCTTTTTTGTTGGCGCCTGCATTATCTCTATCTACTTCGTCAATGAGACCCGGATCGCCGGCGACAAGGCTGCCGTCCTCTATTTCGCTCTCTGGCCGATCCAGGTCGTTATTCCCTATGCCTTCCTCTCAACAGCTTTCAAGCACTTGATATTCGCCATCAAGCCGGAGTTGAAACCCAAATCAGACCGGACACGGGAGCCCTGAGCATGGAGGCGATTTTTCTGCTGATTTTCGTGTTGGCGCTGCTGGCCTTCCGCCAAAACATCATCGTCATTCTGATCGGAATGGGCGCTTACGTTCACCTGGTATGGGGAGACGGTAAACTCCAGTACCTGGCCGAGGATATATGGATCAGCCTCGATAACGCTCTTTTACTGGCTATCCCGATGTTCCTGCTGGCCGGCAATATCATGACCCGAGGTTCCATCGCCCGGCGTCTGATTAACCTGACCCAGATCATCACAGGCCCGTTGCCTGGCGGTTTGGCCGTGGCGACGATCATGTCCTGCGCCATCTTCGCCGCTATCTCCGGATCCTCGCCGGTGACACTTCTGGCCGTCGGCACAATTATGTTTCCGGCGTTGTTGGAAAAGGGCTATCCAAAGCGTTTTGCGCTTGGAGCCTTAACCTCAGGCGGTACCCTCGGCATTATCATTCCGCCCTCCATTCCGCTGATCCTTTACGGACTGGTGACTGAAAAATCCATCCCAGACTTGTTCATTGCCGGAATCATTCCGGGCCTGATGATCGCTTTCTCGCTCGCCGGATATTCGTTATGGGTCAATCGGAACATGCCTTCTGAACCTTTCCATTTTTCTGAATTCTGGGAGGCATTCAGGTCCGGCATCTGGTCGATGCTTTTGCCGGTTATTTTGCTTGGTGGAATCTACTCGGGCTATTTCTCTCCGACCGAAGCCGCCGCCGTCGCGTTGACCTATGCGCTT
Organism: uncultured Thalassospiraceae bacterium; assembly: GCA_964490815.1. Classification (GTDB taxonomy): domain Bacteria; phylum Pseudomonadota; class Alphaproteobacteria; order Rhodospirillales; family JABHCV01; genus JACNJU01. Next base: position 5,513 of record CAZBEC010000015.1, on the reverse strand, counting down.
TTTGTTGAAATCGTCATTCACCGGGAACTGACGCTTAAGGATTTTTATTTCACCGCACTGGATACGGCAAAGTTACTCGGCATGATTTTTCCCATCATCGCGGTAGCGCTGAGCATCAAGACCGTACTGACCATTCAGCAGGTGCCTCAGGAACTGGCCCTTTGGCTGACTTCTCTTACCGACAGCAAGATCGTTTTTTTGCTGGCGGTTAACCTGCTTCTGCTCGTTGTGGGTTGCCTGTTCGATGTTATCTCAGCCATTCTCATTCTTGCGCCATTGCTACTCGTTCCCGCCATGGCATACGGAATCGATCCTGTCCACTTTGGCATCATCATGGTGATCAATTTGGAAGTCGGTTTTCTCACGCCACCGATGGGCCTTAATCTAATCGTTGCAATGACTGCTTTCAGGGAAAGTTTTTTCGAAATCTGCCGCGCTGTCCTACCCTTCATAGCGGTTATTATCACGATCCTATTGATTGTTACCTTCGTTCCGCATACAGCCTTAATGTTAGTTGATTAAGGACCATTGATGTTTTTAGGAGAACGCGAAAGCAGATGCTCCTCATGAACTTTGTCCGACGCGACTGACTCCATTGATAAGCCCCCACATTAACCAAGTGGTGGTGTTCAAGTTTGAGGGTCAAACACCGTCCGTCACTCCGTACAGCCACTAGCATGGCATGTATATGAAGTCTCAATATGTCAGATTTAGGGATGCCTGTAACAGGATGGCGGAGAGGGAGGGAGAAGAAAGCCAGATTTCAAAAACCAATGGTAACAAGGGGCTACAACCCCGCTGCCTCCATGCATTGGAATGTTCTGTACCACTTCTCTGTACCAAATTGAAGGAAAATGGCTTTTTGAGGGGCAAATAACGCCTTTTTAGCCCAACTGTTTTATCGTTTTCAGGGTCTCATCTCGGAGTTTTTGGAACGTAATCGCCGACCATTTTGTTTCGACAACTGTTCGGGAAATTGTTTTCTGTTCTTGCGGCAATTGTTCGCTAGGAACGACAAAAAATATCCATTGGGCGTGATCTCGATGGTCTGCCTCAGTCTTTTCCGCGATAGGATGCCATGCGAAAATGTATATGTGTGCAAGACGACCAGGTTTAGGAACCCACTCACCGCCGTCTAATGTGAAATAACCTTTTCGAGGGGTTATATCAAAGGAGCCTTTTGTCGTCTTTCCCTTTCGTGAAGGATGATCCGTCCAAGTCTGAAGAGCGGCAGATTGCTTAACCAGCCTGTACTGGACTTGTGAGGGCTTTGAACCCTGACAATTACTCGATGGATTGGGCCATCAAGTAGGGGCGCTTAACACCTTTCCAGTCCAGCTTTGAGGAGAATGTCGAGCATCTTTAGGTCGTATGGTGGTTGACCAGCTTCCCCTTTCAAGAGGGTGCGTGCATCTTTATAACCGCCTTTTCCCATCGCCGCGCCGTTCACCCCGTAGGTTTTGCCGCCAGCTTCAAACAACACGTAAGGCCGGGGGACGCCATTGTAGAGGGGGCCATCTTCACAACGCAATCGGCCTTCTGTAACGGTTAAATTCCAGAGATGAGGATATTCCGAGGATGTGACGACAAGACTGTCTCGGACCTCATCCCCCGCATCGGCGTTTTCTTTCAGTTGTTCGGTTTCATGCTTTTCGCTGCGGCGTGTCAGTTCGGCCTTGTATTCATTGGGGCGCACTTCCTTTAGGGCGGCGAGCCATTCCTCATCTCTTCCCAGCTCTTTCAGTTCATCCACGTAGGCGTGCCAGTCGCAAGCCACAGCCAGATCGTCTGCCGCTCGGCATTTAACCGCCACGCACATAAGATTAACGAGGTGACTTGCCACAGCCCACTCGCCGCCGAGTTTTGCCCTGAAACGCTTTCCCGACAATCCCGCCATAACCAGCGAGACGGTTTCATAATCAGCGACCCCGATATCTTCGAACACCGTTACGCCAAGTCTGCGCCACAGGCGGTCAGGATTATCCGTGAGCAATGTTGCTACCGCCCTTAGGGCAAGGTTCGTCCGTCCCCTGCGGATGGCCTTCTGCAAAAGGCTCATGGCTAACCATGGCGAGATATCCAGAGGATTGAAACTGGGGGGAGTGGTGTCTTGTTCCAGAATTTGTTTGGCAAGCTGGGACCGGAAGAGGTCAAGAATATGGGTTCCATTCATTGTATTTTCCTCCTTGAGAATTAATCCAAGGGGGAGATCGAAAAACTTAGAACCCGGTCGTAAGCGTAGCTTTGGAACCAGCGGTGTAAAGAGAAATGAACTCAATACAATTGCCCGGTGCAATTAACTGCATCTATCAACCCACTAAAAGTGCAATTAATTGCGAATTTCTATTTGTCCAAAAACGCTGTTTAAAACACCCCGGACAAATGGCTTACAACCCTTGCCCTAAATGACCTCGAGCCTATTTGTCCAGAAATGGGAAAAGGGGGTTATTTGTCCAATTACAAACTCTAAAAGTCACGCAATAGGATGTTCTGATAAATAGGCGAGGAAGAAATAGTTGTCGAACAAGTTTAGTTTTAAGGCTCCAACAGTCCGTACTTGGCTACGGTCTCGGGCCATTCTTCCCATAGCTTCTTTGGCCGCCACGTTTCCGTTTCCGCCTTCTTAAGCACCTTGAGTGCCTTCCCTTGTTGATCTTCTGGGAGCATCTTAAGGGCCTCGTCTATACCCCGATATCGGCAACTATCTAGGAACAGGTTCCAAACCCATTCATCGATCCCGGCAGGCACTGTCGTTGGATGAATGACTTTAATCCGCTTTAGTACGTTATGAATATTCAGCAGCTTATTCAGTTTGGTGCCTCCATGCTGAATTTCAACCCGAGCATGGGAGACCCCCACATAATCAGGGGAGATTGATTTATCGGTCTGTTGTTGCAGTTTATCGTAAACCTTCGCCTTGCTTGGGGCCTTCTTGGGCTTGTCTAAATACGTCGTTTCCATTTGATCAGTGGAACTGTAGTAGACGACCTTCTTACCCTTTCCCCGCCCCCGAACAATCAGATCGGATGTACGGGCGTTTACAAGATCAACCGCAATATCCAATCTTGTAAAACGTCCAATCTGGATGATGTCGGCATAGGTAAGGTGCTCGAACGAGAACAAAACGTTCAGCATCTCCTTGAAAGCAGATATCCCATCCACACCAAGCAGGTTCGGGTTGAATTCGAAGCGAAGGAAGGTAACCGTACTAGGGCTATATGGGTGGGCTTGGATAAGTACGGCTTTACCAGACCCGGTGTGCCGCCATTTCATGTTGTATTTGTAACTTTTATCCTTGGCGGAAACTGTCTCGAAATCTGGAAAATCCTGATCCTTCGACAAATCCATTATCTGCGTTTCGTAAAAGGCTCTTTCTTCAGGATCGGCTATGGGTACACAGATACTGATCTTGTCAATTACAGGTTTGAAAACACTTACATTCTTACTCCCTTTTCCATAAGAGTAAGCCAGTGCAGTTAATTGCAATGGATATTTCTGGGTCTTGTTAGAAGGGGTGTGGCCCGTTTTGGTGTATTTTACTGCCACGTCTAAGTGCCTGACCTATATAGCATTTTAGGACTTTGCCGTAAAGCTGTTACTGACATATTCAGTGAGATTGCAAACATAACGACCTATCGCCCTCCATGGCTTGGTCCGTGATTTCACTCTTCCTTAATGTACAGATGGCTTAGGTCGAGGTCGTACTTAACCTTCTCTATATCCTTGCTCAGGGCTTTGACCATCGCGTCAGCGGATATGTACGTGATCTTCGCCTGTGACTTATCCAAGTGACCCATTAAAGCGTCTTGGTGACCTTCATCAATCCCCGCCACATAGATCGCACTCTTGAAATTATGTCGGAATGAATGAAAGACATGCTGTCGTCCCTTCTTAACGCCCACTTCCTTTGCATAGCGACTAAACGTCTTGGAAAAGTTATGCGAGTAGTAGCCGTCCTTCCCCGCTTTGATGTCCGGGAACAGTCGCTTGCTACTGACCTTCATCTGGCGTCTTTTTTCTAGGTACTCGTTGAAGCCAATCTTGACGAGTTCAGGATGGATTGGAATTCGCCGTTGGGATTGTTCAGTTTTGGTCGATTTCCCGATTTCTTCATCCGTCAGTTCGTCTTCGTCGCTATCCAGCGTCGTGACCTCTAAGAACTGGATGCCTGCAACTTCTCCCACATCGGATAAGTGCATCTGGACAATTTCACCAAGGCGCATGCCACTGAATAAGGCTACGAGCGGTATCCAAAACTTACCATCCCGGATAACGACATCACCGGGGCGGGACCGCCGGGTCTTGGAAAAGCAGCCGGAATAAATCGGAGACAAGAAGAGGTCTTGCAGTTGCTTGTCACTGAAAGGCTGGCGTTTAAGGCTGCCGGTTTTCATATGGATCACATTGATGTTCTTGCCCGGTGCAACGGGGATATGTTCTTCCATCACACACCAGTTCAGGAACCCTTTCAGCATGGTCAGATACTTGTCGGCTGTCTTGCCGCTGATCCGTGGGTGGTCCACGTCCAGTTTCGCCGCGTCAATAACACCCAACCCTTTGAACTGTTTATTTTTGGCGTAGTTGCTCGGCAGAGTTGCCATCAGATCACGGTACGCCTCGATGTGTACTTTGTTGATCGACGTGATTGGCGTTTCCGTCCCCACCAATTCGCAAAACCAAGCCAGAACCCGTTTATTGTCCAATATGGTTTTGCCCGCCCATTTCGAATGCAGGTCTACGTACTTCTTAACCAGATCGCCAACGCTTTGCCCCGGTTCTCCGGCCATCGAACCCGAAGTGCCCAACACATTGGCGACGATGGGTTTAAAGAGCGGGTCCTTGGGATCAACGTCGTCATAGTTCCCCTGAAGCATGGCTGCGAAAATGCGATACTGTTCCGTTCGCGCCCTCAGGATGCCATGACACAAGGCATCCCATCTTTCGCTGCTCTTGCTGGGCGTATCGTAGCCTGAGCCTTGCACAAGACTTGCCGCATCGGCCTGAACAACGCCATCGTATTCCCGTGTGACAAGCCGCTTTTTCAATTTCGGAAGTTGTTCCTGAACATATTCAAGTTCCTTGTCTGGCTCAAAACCGGAGTGAGGATCATTAGTGCCCAACTCAAGGTTTTCCCGAAAGCCCCGAAGACCTTTCGCGAAGTGCTCTATCAGAAGCGTATCGATAACCTTGGGCGTCAGTTCAGGCATGCGCTCGACCATGGATACCAGTTGTTCAAAACGGTTTGACAGTTCCCGGCATCGCATCCGTGCAAGCCTTGGAACGTCCGTCTGCAACGATACCTTGATTTCGGCTCGGTCAAAACGACTAATAAGTCGTGTCGGTAGCGCCCTGCGGAAATAGAAGGTGTCCCCGCGCCTGACGAGATAAATCAGCTTTTGAGAGGCCATAATTCGCCGTCCCTGTACCAGTTTTCTGTACCAGCAGGGAGACAGGCCATGTTTTGGGAAGGTTAGAACCTTGATGTACCAAGGGTATTCGAGTTGCTGGCGGAG
>CAZBEC010000014.1:0-123919 GCA_964490815.1 uncultured Thalassospiraceae bacterium | reverse complement strand
GTGGCCGTCACACGCCGTTTTTCGCCAACTACCGTCCCCAGTTCTACTTCCGCACGACGGACGTGACGGGCACGGTGGTTCTTCCGGAAGGCACCGAGATGGTGATGCCGGGCGATAACATTACGATGGAAGTCGAGCTGATTGCTCCGATCGCCATGGACGAGGGCCTGCGCTTCGCGATCCGCGAAGGTGGCCGCACCGTCGGCGCCGGCGTCGTCGCCTCGATTGTCGAATAGGTAGGATGGATATAAGCGCCCCCGAAAAGGGGCGCTTTTGATTGATTAGGTCTAAAGTTATGGAACACCAGAATATCCGTATCCGCTTGAAAGCGTTCGATCACCGCGTGCTCGATCAGTCGGCAGGCGAGATCATCAACACGGCAAAACGGACCGGCGCCGACGTTCGCGGCCCGATCCCGCTGCCGACCCGGATCGAGCGTTTTACGGTTCTGCGTTCGCCCTTCATCGACAAGAAGTCGCGCGAACAGTTCGAAATCCGCACCCACAAGCGGGTGCTCGATATCGTTGACCCGACCCCGCAGACGGTGGACGCGCTGATGAAGCTCGACCTCGCCGCCGGTGTCGATGTTGAAATCAAACTTTAGGCCAGGATTAGGGACTTAAGTTATGCGTACAGGTCTGATCGCGCAAAAAGTTGGCATGTCGCGCGTTTTCGCCGATGACGGGCGTCATATCCCCGTCACCGTGCTGAAGGTGGACAATTGCCAAGTGGTAGCCCAGCGCACCGAGGAAAAGGACGGCTACACCGCCCTGCAGCTCGGCGTCGGCAATGCCAAGGTTAAAAGGGTCTCGAAGGCCATGCGCGGGCATTTCGCCTCCGCCAAGGTTGAGCCCAAGCGCCGCCTCACAGAATTCCGGGTCGCCCCGGATGCGATGGTCGAGGTCGGGGCAGAGCTTTCCGCCGATCATTTCGTCGCCGGACAGTTCGTCGATGTTGCCGGCACCTCCATCGGTAAGGGGTTTGCCGGCGCCATGAAGCGTCACGGTTTTGGCGGCCTTCGCGCCTCGCACGGTGTTTCGATTTCACACCGTTCGCACGGTTCCACCGGTCAATGTCAGGATCCTGGCAAGGTTTTCAAAGGCAAGAAAATGGCCGGTCACATGGGCGACGTTCGCGTCACGACCCAGAACCTGGAAGTGGTTTCGACTGATAGCGAGCGCGGCCTGATCCTGATCAAGGGCGCCGTTCCCGGTTCCAAGGGTACTTACGTCCGTATCTCGGATGCGGTTAAGCGCGAAAACGAAATGGACCTGCCTTTCCCGGCGGCGCTGGTTGGCGGCGAAACGCCCCCCGAAGATGCCCCGGCTGAGGAAGCTCCGGTCGAAGAAGCGGCTGTAGAGGAAGCGGCCGCGGAAGCTCCGGCTGAAGAGGCGGCTCCTGCCGAGGAAGCGCCTGCTGAGGAAGCCCCGGCCGAAGACGCCGAGACGAAGGAAGAATAGTTATGAAGTGCGACGTCATCAGTCTCGATAACAAAAAGGTCGGCTCCGTCGACCTCGACGAAGCCGTGTTCGGCGCCGCCGTTCGCGCCGACCTTATGTCACGCACCGTCAATTGGCAGCTCGCCAAGCGCCGTGCCGGCACCCACAAGGTCAAGACCCGTTCGGAAGTCAGCGGCACGACCGCGAAACCGTTCCGCCAGAAGGGCACCGGCCACGCCCGTCAGGGCTCCAAGCGTGCCCCGCAACTGCGTGGCGGCGGTGTCGTTTTCGGCCCGCATGTCCGCGATCACGGCTACAGCCTGCAGAAAAAGGTCCGCAAACAGGCCCTGAAATCGGCCCTGTCCTCCAAACAGGCCGAAGGCAAGTTGATTGTTCTGGATAACGCCAAGGCGAAAAGCCCGAAGACGGCCGATCTGATCAAAAGCCTTGGCAAACTCGGCTGGGGTTCGGCCCTGGTCATCGATGGCGCCGAGCTGGATAACAACTTCCAGCTTGCCGCAAGGAATATCGCCGGTCTCGACATTCTGCCGAGTCAGGGCGCCAACGTGTACGACATCCTGCGCAGCGAAACGCTGGTGCTGACCAAGGATGCCGTCGAGAAGCTTGTGGAGCGTTTGAAATGAGCCTGAGCAAGTACAGCGGCAAGGCGACGCCGAGCGCGGAGCGTAAGTTTGAACTTATTCGCTCGCCGATCATTACCGAAAAGTCGACCCTGCTTTCCGAATTCAATCAGGTCAGCTTCCGCGTCCCCATGGATGCCAGCAAGCCTGAAATCAAAGCCGCCGTCGAGGACCTGTTCAAGGTCAGCGTGACGGCTGTCAACACACTTGTCAGCAAGGGCAAGACCAAGCGTTTCCGCGGTCGCCCGGGCAAGCGGATCGACACCAAAAAGGCCATCGTTACGCTGGCCGAGGGTCAGTCCATTGATATTTCGACGGGGGTTTAAGGTCTAGTCATGGCACTCAAACAGTTCAAACCGACAACGCCCGGCCGCCGCGGACTGGTTCTCGTCAAGCGCGAGGGTCTGTGGAAAGGCAAGCCGGAAAAGGCGCTGACCGAAGGTCTTCGCAAGAAGGGCGGTCGCAACAACACCGGCCGCATTACGGCGCGCCGTCGTGGCGGCGGACACAAGCGCCGCTACCGGATTATCGATTTCAAGCGCAACAAGTTCGACGTCGTCGGCACGGTTGAGCGCCTGGAATACGATCCCAATCGCACGGCGTTCATCGCTTTGGTCAACTACGAAGATGGCGAACGGATGTACATCCTGGCGCCGCAGCGTATGGCCGTCGGCGACAAAATCGTTTCTGGCGAACAGGTCGATATTCGCCCCGGCAATGCGATGCCGATGAAGAATATCCCTGTCGGAACCATCATCCACAATGTTGAGATGAAGCCCGGTAAGGGCGGCCAGATTGCGCGTTCCGCTGGCACCTATGTGCAGCTGATCGGTAAGGATCAGGGTTATGCCCAGCTCCGCCTCAGCTCTGGTGAACTGCGGATGGTCCGTGGCGAATGCATGGCGACGATTGGCGCCGTATCGAACCCGGATCAACAAAACATCAAATTGGGTAAAGCCGGCCGTAATCGTTGGCTCGGCAAGCGCCCGTCGGTTCGCGGCGTCGCCATGAACCCGATCGATCACCCACATGGTGGTGGCGAAGGCCGGACTTCCGGCGGCCGTCATCCGGTTACCCCCTGGGGTAAACCCACCAAGGGTAAGCGCACACGTAGTAACAAGAAGACGGATCGCATGATTATGCGCCGCCGTCACAGCAAGAAGTAGGAGGCGGTTTTGGCTCGTTCCGTATGGAAAGGTCCGTTTGTAGACGGATACCTTCTGAAAAAAGCAGAGACCGTTCGTGCCGGCGGCCGCAACGAGGTCATCAAGACCTGGTCCCGCCGTTCAACGATTTTGCCGCAGTTTGTCGGGCTGACCTTTGGTGTCTACAACGGCCACAAGTTCATTCCGGTGCTGATCACCGAAGATATGATCGGTCACAAGATGGGTGAGTTTTCACCGACCCGCACCTATCTCGGTCACACCGCCGACAAGAAGGCCAAGAGGGCTTAGCAATGGGTAAGAAATCAGCATCCCGGCCTTACGCCGATAACGAGGCGATGGCTTATTCCAAGCACATGCGGATCAGTCCGCAGAAGCTCAATCTTGTTGCTAGCCAAATTCGCGGCATGGATTGCGAGTCGGCTATCGCCGAACTTCAATTCTCAAAGCGCCGTATCGCGGACGACGTCAAAAAGGTTCTCGAATCGGCCATCGCAAATGCCGAGAACAACCACGACCTTGACGTTGACAGGTTGTACGTCGCTGAAGCCACGGTTGGCAGAACGATGGTTATGAAGCGCTGGAGGGCCCGTGCTCGTGGCCGTACCGGTAAAATTCTTAAACCCTTCAGCAATTTGCGCGTGATTGTGCGCGAGCGCGAGGAGACCGCTTAAAATGGGTCAAAAAGTAAATCCGATCGGCCTGAGGCTGGGAATCATCCGTACCTGGGATTCTCGTTGGTATGCCGATGATGAATATGCCGATATGCTGCACGAAGATCTGCGTATCCGGGAATTCCTGTTTGAGCGCCTTGCCCAGGCCGGCGTCTCCAAGGTCGTGATTGAACGTCCGGCTAAAAAAGCCCGGATCACCATTCATACGGCGCGCCCCGGCGTGATTATCGGCAAGAAAGGCGCCGACATCGAAAAGTTGCGTCAGGACATCGCCAAGATGACGGGCTCGGAAGTTCACGTGAACATCGTTGAAATTCGCAAGCCTGAAATCGACGCCCAACTGGTTGCCGAAAACGTCGCCCAGCAGATGGAGCGCCGTGTTTCCGTTCGCCGCGCCATGAAGCGGGTCGTCCAATCCGCCATGCGCCTTGGCGCTGAAGGTATTCGTATCTATTGCTCCGGTCGTCTTGGTGGGGCGGAAATCGCCCGTGACGTCTGGTACCACGAAGGCCGCGTACCGCTGCATACGCTGCGCGCCCATGTTGATTACGGCACGTCCACCGCGCGCACTACCTATGGCGCATGCGGGGTCAAGGTTTGGATCTACAAGGGCGAAATCATGGCCCACGATCCTATGGCCATGGAAAAGCAGGCCGTTGACGCACAACCGGCGCGCTAAGGCGGCCATAGACAGGACTTAGGGATAGAGAAGAAAGATGCTCAGCCCCAAACGTACAAAATTCCGTAAGGCTCACAAGGGCCGCATTCACGGCAAGGCGAAAGGCGGCACCGTGCTGAACTTCGGCGCATACGGCCTGAAAGCGACTTCGCCCGAACGCGTAACAGCGCGCCAGATCGAAGCTGCACGTCGCGCCATGACCCGCCACATGAAGCGTGCTGGCCGTGTCTGGATCCGTATTTTTCCGGACGTACCGGTTTCTCAAAAACCGGCTGAGGTTCGTCAGGGAAAAGGTAAGGGTACGCCTGAATACTGGGCCTGCCGCGTAAAGCCCGGCCGCATCATGTTCGAACTTGATGGCGTTCCCATAAACGTCGCCAGACGTGCCTTTGAACTTGCCGCTGCCAAGTTGCCGCTGCAGACGCGTTTCGTGACGCGTCTTGGCGAAGAGGAGTAGAAGGCCATGAGTACAGGCATGAAGGCCGCAGATTTGCGAGCCAAATCCGTCGACGAGCTGAAAGAGGAGCTTATCGGTCTTCGTAAGGAGTCCTTCAATCTTCGCTTCCAGGCCGCCAGCGGACAGTTGGAAAACACCGCACGTTGCCGCCAGGTATCCCGTGGCATCGCGCGCATTAAAACCATCCTTGGCGAGCGCAGCCGCGCCGATGCCAAGGCAGCGTCTTAAAGATCGAGGTAACGACAGATGCCCAGGCGAGTACTGCAAGGAGTCGTGGTTAGCGACAAAATGGACAAGACCGTGACCGTTCAGGTCGAACGTCGGTTCAAGCACCCGCTCTACAAAAAATTTATCCGCCGTTCGAAAAAGTATGCGGCGCATGACGAATCAAACGCGATCAAAGTCGGTGACGTGGTGAAAATCCAGGAATGTCGTCCGATGTCGAAGCGCAAGAAGTGGGAAATCGTCACCGAGACCGCTTAAGTGCTGGTCTTTAGGTGATGAGGATAGAGGAAATATAAGATGATCCAAGTAGAAACCAACTTGGACGTTGCCGATAACTCCGGCGCGCGCCGGGTCCAGTGCATAAAAGTGCTGGGTGGCTCAAAGCGGAAATATGCTTCCGTGGGTGACGTCATCGTTGTCTCCATTAAGGAGGCTATCCCGCGTGGTCGCGTCAAGAAGGGCGATGTCGTACAGGCCGTTGTCGTGCGTACCGCCAAGGATATCCGCCGTGCCGATGGCACCGCGATCCGGTTTGATAACAACGCCGCCGTGCTTATCAACAAGCAGGGCGAACCCATCGGAACCCGTATTTTCGGACCGGTGACTCGTGAACTACGCGCCAAGAAATACATGAAGATTATTTCTTTGGCGCCGGAAGTGCTGTGATTAGGTGAGACTTAAGATGGCTCAGAAATTACGAATGAAAAAGGGCGACAGAGTGATCGTTCGCACCGGCAAGGATAAGGGAAAAACCGGAGAAGTTCTCCGCATGATCCCCAGCGAAAATCGTGCCTTGGTGCAGGGCGTCAACATGGTAAAGCGTCACACCCGACCGACCCAAACGTCGGCAGGTGGGATCGTCGAGAAAGAAACCTCAATCCATGTTTCGAATCTGGCTCAAGTCGACCCGAAGGACGACAAGGCGACGCGTACGGGCGTCAAGGTTCTCAAGGATGGCCGCAAGGTCCGCTACGCAAAGCGGTCCGGCGAAGTCATCGACAAGTAACGGATGCACGGATAATGGCACGTTTACAAGAGCATTACGAAAAGACGGTCCGCCCGGCCCTTCAGGAGCAGTACGAGTACAAAAGCTCCATGCAGGTTCCAAAGCTGGAAAAAATCGTCATTAACATGGGCGTTGGCGAAGCTTCGCAAGACAGAAAGCTGATCAACGGCGCTGTCGAAGACTTGACCAGTATTACCGGGCAAAAACCGGTCATTACCAAGGCCAAGAAATCGATCGCAACTTTCAAGCTTCGTGATGGCATGACGGTTGGCTGCAAGGTTACCTTGCGCCGCGAACGCATGTACGAATTCCTTGATCGTCTAGTTAACATTGCACTGCCGCGCGTCCGCGATTTCCGCGGCTTGAACGGCAATAGCTTTGACGGAAACGGTAACTACGCCCTGGGCGTCAAGGAACAGATCATTTTTCCCGAGATTGATTACGATAAGGTCGACCGTATTCGCGGTATGGACATCGTAATCTGCACAACCGCCCGCAGCGACGATGAGGCGAAATCTCTTCTGAGAGGTTTTGACTTCCCGTTCAAGGGCGAAGCAACCGGAGATAACAAGTAATGGCTAAGAAGAGCGTTGTTGAGAGGAACAAGAAGCGGGAACGGGTTGCTGCCAAGTACGCATCGCGCCGCGCTGCCTTGAAAGCACTAGCCAAGGACACCTCCCTGTCCTTGGAGGAACGTTTCGAAGCCCGTTTGAAACTGGCCGAAATTCCGCGAAATGCGTCGCCCGTTAGGCAGCGTTTGCGGTGCGGACTTTCAGGTCGTCCCCGCGGTAATTATCGCAAGTTCAAACTGTCGCGCATTGCGCTTCGTGATCTTGCGTCCACCGGTCAAATCCCCGGCATGGTTAAGTCGAGCTGGTAGGAGAGGTACGAATATGTCTATGACCGATCCCTTGGGTGATATGCTGACGCGTATCCGTAATGGCCAACAGGCCCGCAAAAGCACCGTTATCGCGCCTGCTTCAAAGCTGCGTTCAAACGTGCTTGAAGTCCTTAAGCGAGAGGGCTTTATCCGCGGATACACCCAGGCTGAAGTACGCCCCGGAATCAATGAGCTGACGATCGAACTTAAGTATCACGAGGGAACCCCCGTGATCCGTGAGATTTCCAGAGTGTCGACCCCCGGTTGCCGCGTTTATTCGAAGATCAAGGACCTGAGCCGTGTATACAACGGATTGGGCATCTCGATCCTTTCGACGCCGCGCGGTGTCATGTCCGATGCTGAAGCACGCGACGCCAATGTCGGCGGCGAAGTGCTCTGCCAGGTCTTTTAGTGAGGGACGAAAACCATGTCTCGAATTGGTAAAAATCCTGTTGCTGTTCCCGATGGTGTCGATCTTGCAATCGTCGGCCAGCAGGTAACCGCGAAAGGCAAGTTGGGTGAACTATCGGCTACGTTGACGGACGACGTTGATGTCAGCCGCGAGGAAAACCTTGTCTGGGTTAAACCCCGTGGCAACTCGATCCGCGCACGCAAAATGTGGGGAACCGCCCGCAGCGTTATCAACAATCTGGTTGTCGGTGTTTCCGAGGGATACTCCAAAAACCTTGAGATCAACGGCGTTGGATACCGCGCTCAGGTCCAGGGGAATGAACTGGTGATGCAGCTCGGCTTTAGCCACGAGATCCGTCACGCGGTTCCGGAAGGCATCACCATCAAGTGTCCGGACCAGACTCACATTACCGTCGAAGGCGCCGACAAGCAAAAGGTCGGTCAGACGGCATCAGAAATCCGCGCTTATCGTCCGCCCGAACCGTATAAGGGCAAAGGCGTCAAATATGCCGACGAATATATCCTGCGCAAAGAAGGCAAGAAGAAGTAAGCCATGGCCAATTCAAAGCAACTCTTCGAACGCCGCAAGGGCCGCAATCGCGGTCAAATCAGGCGTGCTGGCGGCAATCGTCCTCGGTTGTCTGTTTTTCGCTCCGGCAAGCATATCTACGCCCAGATCATCGACGATGCTCAAGGCGTTACGCTGGCTACTGCCTCGACCACCGAAAAAGATTTGCGCAAGAAAACCGGCGCAGACAAGTCTGCTGCAGGTGAAGTCGGCAAGTTGGTCGGCGAGCGTGCGCTCAAGGCCGGAATCAAGGACGTGGTCTTCGACCGCGGCGGTTACAAGTATCACGGGCGGGTAAAAGCCCTGGCCGAAGCGGCTCGCGAAGCCGGGCTGTCTTTCTAGGAGCGCTATATTAATGGCACAGACACCATCAACATCCCCAAGGAATGAGCGCCGCCCAGGTCGTGGTCGCGGCAGGAAACAGGAAGAGCAGCGCGATCGCGACGACGAGCTGATCGACAAACTGGTTCACATCAATCGCGTCGCCAAAGTGGTCAAGGGCGGCCGTCGTTTTTCGTTTGCTGCCCTGGTTGTCGCCGGTGACGGCAGCGGCCGCGTCGGCTTTGGCACGGGCAAAGCCCGCGAAGTTCCTGAAGCCATCCGCAAAGCCACCGATCAGGCCAAACGCGAAATGATCCATGTACCGCTTCGCGATGGCCGTACCCTGCACCATGACGTTGAAGGCAATTTTGGCGCTGGCAAGGTTGTCCTGCGTAGCGCCCCTCCGGGTACCGGAATTATCGCCGGCGGCCCGATGCGCGCCGTCTTCGAAGCCATGGGCGTTCAGGACGTCGTTACCAAATCGATCGGTACAGCAAATCCTCACAACATGATTAAGGCGACCTTCAACGCTTTGACCAACAGTTCATCCCCGCGCAGCGTCGCCGCGCGTCGTGGCAAAAAGGTCAGCGATATCGTCGCTCGTCGTGGTGGTGGTGCGCCCGCACCGGCCGCCGCCGCTAAGGAGTAAGCAAATGGCTGACAAGAAAAAGGCCACTGTCAAGGTGACCCAGACCGGTAGCCCGATCGGACGCCAGAAATATCAGCGCGAGTGCCTGAAGGGTCTTGGATTGAACAAGATGCACAAAACCCGTGAACTGGAAGATACGCCGTCCGTACGGGGCATGATCAATAAGGTCAAGCACCTGGTCAGCGTTGAGGAAGCCAGCTAACGCGAAAAAATATGGGCGAGTCCTTTTTTCATTGCAAAGAAGGGCGCAAGCCGAAAGGAAAAGAAAATGAGACTGAACGAGCTTCGTGATAATGCAGGCGCCACCAAGAACCGCAAGCGTGTAGGCCGCGGTATTGGTTCCGGTACCGGCAAGACCGGCGGTCGTGGCCACAAGGGCCAGAAATCCCGTAGCGGTGTCTCGCTGCTTGGTTTCGAAGGTGGCCAGATGCCTCTTTATCGCCGTCTTCCCAAACGTGGTTTCAAGAATCCGTTTTCGAAGGATTTCTCAGAAATCAACATCGGTAAATTGCAGGCTCACATTGATGCCGGCAAGATTGATGCGAAAAAGAACATCGATTATGCGGTGTTGCTTGATGCAGGTGTCATTAGCAAGTCGAAGGATGGCCTGAAGCTGCTCGGAAACGGAGAAATCAAAACCAAGGTGACGATTGAAGTCGCTGGCGCTTCGAAATCCGCCATTGCCGCCGTCGAGAAGGCTGGCGGCAAGGTTGCCGTGAAGGCACCTGCAGTCGCCGCTGAAGAAGCCGAAAAGCCCAAGAAGGCTAAAAAGGCAAAAGCCGACTCTGAAACGGCTGAATAAGGCAGTATCTGACGCATGTCCTCCGCAGCAGAACAACTCGCAGCCAATATGAACTTCTCGGCCTTCTCGAAGGCCACGGAGTTGAAGAAGCGCATCTGGTTTACCCTGGGTGCGTTGATCGTCTATCGGCTGGGAACCTATATCCCTTTGCCGGGTATCGATCCGGTTGTCCTGCAGGATATCTTCTCGCAGCAGGCGGGCGGAATCCTGGGTATGTTCGACATGTTCTCTGGTGGTGCGTTGGGTCGCATGACCATCTTTGCGCTGAACATCATGCCCTACATTTCTGCGTCAATCATCATGCAGTTGATGACGTCTGTCTCGCCAAAAATGGCGGCGATCAAGAAAGAAGGCGAGTCGGGCCGCAAGCTCATCAACCAGTACACCCGCTATCTGACTGTGGCGATTACAACGATGCAGGCCTATGGCATTGCCGTTGGACTGGAAGGCATGAGCTCAAGCGCCGGGTCCGCCGTCGTAGATCCGGGTCTGTTCTTCCGCTTTACAACGGTCGTCACCCTGGTAGGCGGAACCATGTTCCTGATGTGGCTCGGCGAGCAAATTACCGCCCGAGGTATCGGGAACGGTATTTCATTGATCATTTTCGCCGGCATCGTCGCCAACCTGCCGAGCGCCATTGCCGGCACCCTTGAACTGGGTCGTACCGGCGCATTGTCAGCGCTGTTTATTGTCGTTCTGATCGTTATGTCGGTTGGCGTTATTTTCTTCATCATCTTCATCGAACGCGCCCAGCGTCGCATCATCGTCCAGTATCCGAAGCGCCAGCAGGGCAATAAGATGAGCGGCGGTGAAAGCTCGCATTTACCTTTGAAGCTGAATACCGCAGGCGTTATTCCACCGATCTTTGCAAGCTCGATCTTGTTAATGCCGATTACGGTGATTGGATTCTCCGCCGGTTCTGGCCCCGAGTGGCTGAACACGGTCGCCGCCCTGTTAGGCCGTGGGCAGCCTTTGTACCTGATTATCTATATTGCAATGATCGTGTTCTTCGCCTTTTTCTACACCGCTGTTGTTTTCAACCCGGAAGACACAGCCGATAATCTGAAGAAATATGGCGGCTTTGTCCCGGGTATTCGCCCTGGCAAGAACACCGCCCAGTACCTCGACAAGGTATTGACACGACTGACCGTCGTTGGCGCCGCCTACTTGGCTGCCGTGTGTCTATTGCCGGAGATATTGATTTCCCAATATTCAGTGCCGTTTTATTTCGGCGGCACCAGCCTTCTTATTGTTGTTACGGTTACTATGGATACCGTCGCGCAGGTGCAGTCGCATTTACTGGCTCACCAATATGAAGGCTTGATTAAGAAGTCCAAGCTTAAGGGGAGACGGGGATGAAACTGATTTTGCTTGGCCCTCCTGGTGCCGGTAAAGGGACGCAGGCCAAGCGCCTGCAAGACTCTTACGACATTGTTCAGCTTTCCACCGGCGATATGCTGCGTGAAGAAGTGGCTTCGGGCAGTGATTTAGGGGCTCAAGCAAAAGAAGTAATGGAAAGTGGTGGTCTTGTATCGGACGAATTGATCATCAGTATGATCTCTTCGAGAATCGATCAGGATGATTGCGAAAATGGATTTATTCTTGATGGCTTTCCGCGCACGACCCCGCAGGCCGAAGCGCTGGACGCCATGTTTGATGACAAAGGAATGAAACTCGATCTTGTGATCGAAATGAAGGTTGATGACGATGCGATGGTCGAACGGATTACCGGCCGATATACCTGTTCCAAATGTGGAGCCGGTTACCACGATTCGTTTCAGAAACCTCAAACCGAAGGCGTTTGCGACAAATGCGGTGGTACGGAATTTACCCGCCGCGCCGACGACAATGCTGAAACCGTCCGTTCCAGGCTTCAGGCCTATCATGACCAGACGGCGCCGATCATTTCCTACTATGGGAAAAGCGGCACTTTAAAGAGTATCGATGGCATGGCTGCCATTGATGATGTGACGAAACAAATGAAGGGTGTAATCGGTTAAAGACTGCCAGTTGACTTAGGGAAAAGAGTGCCTATAATCGCGCCTCTTTGGATTCCCGGCTACAGTCTTTATCGTTTAAAACCAATGGGTAAGGAGTACCAGCTTTGGCGCGTATTGCTGGCGTAAACATCCCGACCGGGAAACGGGTCGTGATCGCACTAACATACATCCATGGAATCGGCCGCACCAAGGCTGCCGAGATCTGTGAAAAGGTTGGAATCCCTGCCGAAAGGCGGGTTAATGACCTGACCGAGGTGGAATTGACGGGTATCCGTGATTCCATCGACAACGACTATCAGGTCGAGGGTGACCTTCGCCGCGAAGTCGCCATGAACATCAAGCGTCTTATGGACCTTGGTTGTTACCGTGGCCTCAGGCATCGCCGTGGTCTTCCCGTGCGTGGTCAGCGTACCAGCACCAACGCACGTACCCGCAAAGGCCCGGCAAAGGCTATCGCCGGCAAGAAAAAAGTTACTAGGTAAGGTTTAGGATTAACCATGGCAAAGCCGACAACGCAGCGACCACGCCGTCGTGAACGCAAAAACATTGCGTCAGGTGTGGCTCATGTAAACGCCACGTTCAACAACACCATGATTACCATTACGGATGCACAAGGCAATGCAATCGCTTGGTCTTCCGCCGGTAGCCAGGGCTTCAAGGGATCGCGTAAATCGACCCCTTATGCAGCCCAGATGGCGGGGGAAGAGGCCGGTCGCAAAGCCCAGGAACATGGCATGAAGACCCTTGAGGTTGAAGTCAAAGGCCCCGGTTCAGGACGCGAATCCGCGCTTCGCGCACTGCAGGCCGTTGGCTTTACCATTACCGCTATTCGTGACGTCACGCCCATTCCGCACAATGGCTGTCGTCCGCGTAAACGCCGCCGGGTTTAAAGGTGGTCTGGCTGGAGCGCTGTCTTCAGCCAACCGGTTGTTTGAACCGGATATTTGTAATCGGCTCTTATTTTTTAAGAGTTTTTCGTTAATGCGCTGAGTATGAGGTTTATTCCGTGATTCAAAAGAATTGGCAGGAACTCATTAAGCCGATGAAGCTAGACGTCGTCCCGGGTGCTGACCCGGCGCGTCGTGCAACCGTCGTAGCCGAACCGCTGGAACGTGGGTTCGGTCTGACCCTGGGCAACGCCTTGCGCAGGGTTTTATTGTCGTCTTTACAGGGTGCCGCTGTCACCTCTGTCCAGATCGATAATGTGTTGCATGAGTTCTCATCGATCCCCGGTGTCCGCGAGGACGTAACCGACATTGTTCTCAACATCAAGTCCATGGGACTTCGCATGCATGCCGAAGGGCCGAAGCGTATTTCGCTGAAAGCCTCAGGTCCGGGCGAAGTCAAGGCAGGCGATATTGAAACTGGTCCTGATATCGACATCATGGATCCGGATCTTGTGATTTGCCACCTGGACAAGGGCGCCAAGCTGTCGATGGAGATGACTGTCGAGCATGGTAAAGGCTATGTCGCCGCCGCCCAACATCGGGCGGAAGACTCTCCGATTGGTCTAATTCCGATCGACTCGGTCTTCTCGCCGTGTTCCAAGGTCAGCTACAAGGTTGATAATACTCGTGTTGGGCAGATTACCGATCACGACAAACTGTCTCTGGAAGTCACCACAAACGGTTCGGTGACGCCTGACGACGCTGTCGCCCTGGCCGCACGCATCCTTCAGGACCAGTTGCAGTTGTTTATCAACTTCGAAGAGCCGCAAGCGGTTCATCAGGAAGAAGAAAAGGACGAACTGCCGTTCAACCGCAACCTTCTTCGCAAGGTTGACGAACTTGAATTGTCTGTGCGTTCGGCCAACTGCCTGAAGAACGACAACATCATTTATATCGGTGATCTGGTTCAGAAGAGTGAATCCGATATGCTCAGAACCCCGAACTTCGGCCGCAAATCCCTGAATGAGATCAAGGAAGTGCTTTCGCAGATGGGCTTGCATCTGGGCATGGAAATCGCCGACTGGCCGCCGGAAAATATCGAGGAACTGGCCAAGAAGCTGGAAGACCCGTTCTAAGTTAAGAATACTATCTAGGAGAAAGACCATGCGACATCGCATGAGCGGACGCAAACTTAACCGGTCGAGTTCACATCGCAAGGCGATGTTCTCGAACATGGTCGTATCGCTGCTGGAACATGAGCAGATCACCACGACCCTGCCCAAGGCCAAGGAATTGCGTCGCATCGCGGACAAAATGATCACGCTTGGAAAGCGCGGCGATCTGCACGCCCGCCGTCAGGCACTGTCTGTGATGAAGAACAATGAAATCGTCAGCAAGCTGTTTGGCGATTTGGCCGAGCGCTACAAAGAACGCAACGGTGGCTACACCCGCGTTCTGAAGGCCGGCAACCGTTACGGCGATATGGCCCCAATGGCGGTCATCGAACTGGTCGATCGTGATGAAGACGCCAAAGGCGCTAAGGACATCGCCCGTGTCGAGGAAGAAGAAGCCGCAGCGGCTCTTGCAGAAGCTGAGTAAGCTTTTTCCAATCGTTTTATGAGAAAGGCCGTCCTTGGGCAACCTGCCCACTCTTGTGGGCAGATGAGTTGCCCAAAATCTAAAAATGACAATCAAATTATCAGCCATCAAATGATATCATTTGATGGCTGTTTGATTTTATGGGCGGCCTTTTTTATTGCCCAATGAGTTCTTTTACCTTCGCCACTATCCTATCTGTATCCAGTGCCGCAACACAGGGGTACATGTCGTCGATTGGTTCCAGATGGCAATTCCCCAAACAGCCCTCGCAATCCATTGGCTGATATATGAAATGGGCGTTGTCCGGCGTGACTTCTGGGGCGTATGGAACGATTTCCCCTACGTAGGCGGCGCTGGCGAGGCACAGGGTAGGGGCGCCCAGAGCGACGGCAAGATGCATGGCGGCCGTATCGACGCTGATGACAAGCTTTGCCGCCCTCAGCGCTGGGGCGAGTTCCTGGAACGTCGAAGAATCGAAAAACACGCCAGGCAATTCCAGAAGTTGCTTGTACTCCGGGTTGGAATGCAGGTCACCGGGTGCGCCGGTTATGGCGATGCTTAAGGAATCCGGCAGGGCATCAATGATGCGCCGATAAAGCGCAACCGGGCTCTGTTTTCCGGCCACTGCAGAAAACGGCTGTATCAGAACATCCGGCGTTTCACCCAAGGAAGTATCAAGTTTTATCCGAACCTTCGGCGCCCGGCTCTCTTCTCCGGTAAGCCAGTTGGCAAACCTGTTCCAACGCAAAACCTTGTCCGACTGGTCAGGACCGCTATCAAACAACCGGCTGTACAGCCTCTGGTTTCTTCTCAGCGCCGAATCGTATTTCGGCCAGGATCGCGCTTTCATTGCGATCGCTTCGTCCGGCGCCGCCATTTCAATAAGGGCCTCATCCAAATCGGGATGGCGAAGTTGGTCGGTGGAGACAATAAGCCGATAATGAGCCTTGAAAACCTTATCCGCGATCTTGCGCCGGTACGACAAAGATTTTCGAAGACCGCTGAAATCAACTATTTCCAGGCCGATTTTTTCCGGCAACAGGAAAGCCATTTTCGCCGCGTCTTTTCTCAGCAAAACTGTTACTGGCTCTCCCTCTTCGGCAAGAGAAGAAAAGCGTTCAGCAAAAAGGGAAAACAGGACCGTATCACCCAATCCGCCTGCTGAAATCAAAAGGACACCGTTTCCTTTTGCGTGCCGCTTCGCCAACGAACGCTTCAGGCCAAGCAGTGCATCGAGAAAGTGATACGGTTTCAGCATCGCGCTAATAAGCCGCGTAGGATTTTTCCTCGACCAGCTTTGAGCCCAGCAAAGTATTGATGTCCCGTTTAACGTTCGACCTGTCGTCGTTGGTGAAGTAAACGGCGCGGGCCAGCTTGATAAAGGTCTCGCCGAAATCCTTGGCGCGTTCCTGGTCGCGAATGTCGTCTTCTATTTCCCAAAGGGTCTCGTTGATTTTTTTCAGTCGGTCGGTCAATACGTCCAATTCCTGGGAAGAAGGAATGGCTTCGTCGCGGGAAACCGTCAGTGTATCGTATTCAACACGCACATTGGCGAGTTTAGCTTCATCCTTTATCCGTTCGAGCTTGATTTCAAGAATGGTGATTTTATCAATCAATTCGCCGGGTGAGACATCGACGGAAATGTTTACGGACAAAGCAGTCTCCTTAAGATTAAAGAATTTCCAGCCTTTTTAACTGCGTGCGAAGTCATCTTCAAGGCGTTCTATATCGTCTTCGCCCAGATAGTCACCCGATTGCACCTCAATGATGTACAAGGGGCTGTCGGTGGTGTTTTCCAATCGATGAGTAGCGCCGACGGGAATGTAGGTGGATTGGTTAGGCCCCAGAGTTATGTCATTGCCGTCGCAGTGAACTTTGGCTTCGCCTTCGACGACAACCCAGTGTTCTGCGCGGCGCTGATGGCGCTGCAGGGAAAGGCGCGCGCCAGGATTGACACAAATCCTTTTAACCTGGAAAGAAGGTCCGCTGTCCAGGGATTGATACCAGCCCCATGGGCGCCTGACTCTGCCGGGCAGCAGGTGTTCTGTACGGCCCGCGTCGTCAAGCTTGTCGACGATGGAGCGAATGTCCTGTGCGCGTTCTTTGGGAGCAATCATAACGGTATCGCCCGTATCGACGACGACCATGTCTTTTACCCCGACGGTAGCGATCATTTTGCTGTAGGTCTTTAGATAACTTCCCGTCGTATCCTCCGTGAAAACATCGCCGGAGATGACGTTGCCGTCGGCGTCTTTTTCGGAAACGTTCCACAATTCTGACCAGGAGCCGATATCACTCCAGCCCATGTCGACGGGAATAACTGCGGCGTTTCGTGTGTGTTCCATCACTGCGTAGTCGATGGAAATGGCGGGGCAACTCTCGAAGGCTTCCTCGCCCAGGCGGGTGAAGTCAAGATCGCGCGAAGCCTCAGCAAGTGATTTTTCACAAGCCGAATATATTTCGGGCAGGAGGTGATTCAGTTCTTCAAGGTAAGTTGTAGCCTTGAATAGGAAAATTCCACTGTTCCATTCGTGCCCACCGGCCTCGATCATCCTGGCGGCATTTTCGGCATCAGGTTTTTCGATGAATTTATCGACGGCGAAACAATTGGGAACTCCTTCTATCGCTTCTCCATTATGAATATAACCATAGCCGGTTTCCGGACCGCTGGGCGCTATGCCGAAGGTGACAAGGTAACCCTCATTCGCCGCCGCTTCGGCATTTTTAATGGCCTTCAGGAAAGCCTCGCGGTTGCTGATCAAGTGATCAGATGGCAACAGGATCATTATCGCTTCGGAATCATATGATGCGATTGTCAGGGCGGCTATCGCGGCGGCTGGCGCAGTATTTCTGCCGATATGCTCCAGAATTATGTCGCTAATCGGCGCTCCCATTTCCCGAAGCTGATCAGCAACGATAAAGCGGTGTTCGGTATTGCAGATAACCAGGGGTTGCTCAAAACCTTCGCCTGTGACACGGCTCACGGTCTCCTGCAACAGAGAATTTTCCGAGGTCAGCGCCAACAACTGCTTTGGAAAATGTTTCCTCGACATTGGCCAAAGCCGGGTACCGGAACCGCCGGAAAGGATGACTGGAAAAATACTCATACAGGCATTTCCTGATTCTCAAAATTCAGGCTACTGATTAACACATAACCGGGCCAGGGGCTAAGGAAACCGGGGTGATTTCGAGGATGAACAACCATTCTACCAAGTGCTAGACTGTCGCTCGTTGCGGATAATAATTTGGGAATGGGAATTCATGACGGAAAGTGTCGTTCGTGTTTGGCCTTGCAGGCTGATCCTGGCTTTGGTTGGTTTTGTCTCGCAGTTGTTGTTTTATCAGGTAGGGGCGCATGCGGCAGAGAAAGTCATTCCTAACTCTCGTCAACAAGTAGAATTCTCATATGCACCCCTCGTAGCCAAGGCGTCCCCTGCCGTAGTAAACATTTATACCCGTAAGGTGGTTCGCAGCCGGCAGATATCGCCTTTATTCAATGATCCATTTTTTCAACGTTTTTTCGGGCAGGTCCCCGGCTTTTCTCCGCAGCGAAGAAAGGTGCAGAATTCCTTGGGGTCTGGCGTCATTGTTAACGCAGAAGGGTTAATCGTCACCAACAATCACGTCATTGAAGGCGCCGATGAAATCACTGTTGTTCTTACCGACCGCCGTGAATTCGATGCCGATATCGTCGGCACAGATGAAAAAACCGATCTTGCCTTATTACGGGTTAAAACCCAGGGTGAAGAATTGCCATTTCTGCCCTTTCGGGACTCTGATGAGCTTGAGGTGGGCGATATAGTACTTGCCATTGGTAATCCGTTCGGCGTTGGCCAGACTGTGACTAGCGGCATCGTCTCAGCGCTGGCGCGCACAAAGGTAGGAGTTACCGACTTCGCCTCGTTCATCCAGACGGACGCCGCTATTAATCCAGGTAACTCGGGCGGGGCTCTTATTGGCATGGATGGCCGTTTAGTTGGCATCAATACCGCAATTTTTTCAAAAAGCGGAGGTTCCCACGGTATCGGGTTCGCCATTCCATCTAACATGGTGCGTGCGGTGGTGGCGGGTACAGTTAAGGGCGGTCGGCTTTTGCGCGCCTGGCTAGGCGCATCTGGTCAAGCCGTTAGCCAGGATATCGCATCTACGCTGGGTTTGAGTCTTCCCTCCGGCGTCATGATCGGCGAGGTTCATCCTAAAGGTCCTGCCTTCAAGGCCGGTCTGAAAACAGGAGATGTCATTCTTCGGGTTAATGGCAACGAGGTCGATGACCCAAAAGCGCTGAAATACCGCATTGCCACGTTGATAATTGGAGAGCAGGCGGAACTCTCGATTTTGAGGAGTGGTAAAGAGAAAACGCTTAATCTGGATTTGATGCCCCCGCCCGAAGACCCGCCCAGGGATCTGCGCAAGTTAACCGGCCAGCATCCGTTGTCGGGAACTATCATTGCCAATATGTCTCCGGCACTGGCCGATGAATTAGGGGTCGAAACATTCGAGGACGGTGTTTACATACTCCGTTTGGAAGGACGTGGGTATGCCTCAAGAATGGGCTTAAGACCCGGAGATAAAATCGTCGCCATCAACGATGACAATATCGACAATACTCTGAAGTTGGAAACCGTAATGAATAAGCGGGTCGCCAGTTGGGCGATCAGCATCAAAAGAGGTGGCAAGATCATGAAAATGGTGGTGGACAGGTGAATACTCTTTTTGAGTCCCAGGCCCCGCGCCCTTTGGCGGACAGATTGCGTCCGCATACACTGGATGACGTTGTTGGCCAGGATCACCTGTTAGAACCGGACAAGCCTATCGGGAGAATGCGCGAGGCGGGAACCATGACCTCAATCGTTCTGTGGGGGCCTCCAGGGACCGGCAAGACCACCATCGCGCGCCTCTTGGCTGAACATACGGATCTGCACTTCGAGCCTCTGTCGGCCGTGTTTTCTGGCGTGGCCGATTTGCGCAAGGTATTCGAGGCCGCGAAAGGTCGCCGCGCGGGAGGACAAGGCACGCTCTTATTCATTGACGAGGTTCATCGCTTCAATCGGGCACAGCAGGATGGCTTCCTTCCTTATGTTGAAGACGGCACGGTTATTCTGGTCGGCGCGACGACTGAAAACCCATCGTTCGAGTTGAACGGAGCCTTGTTATCCCGTTGCCAGGTTCTGGTTCTGAACCGCCTGGACGATGCGGCTCTTGAACAGTTGTTGGGGAGGGCCGAATCCGATGAAGGAAAGAAACTCCCCCTTGATGAAGATGCTCGTGCATCGCTTCGCGCCATGGCGGACGGAGACGGGCGATATCTTCTGAACATGGCCGAAACTCTTTTTGCGCTGTCCGTAAGCAATGATTTGGATACTGCCGCTCTTACTGATGCCGTTCAGCGCCGTATGCCGCTGTACGATAAATCTCAGGAAGGTCACTACAACCTGATCAGCGCACTTCATAAATCATTAAGGGGATCCGATACGGATGCAGCGCTTTACTGGTTTGCCCGGATGATTGAGGGGGGCGAGGACCCTCATTATATCGCACGGCGAATGTTGCGTTTTTCCGTCGAAGATATCGGCCTTGCCGACCCGCAAGCGCTGATTCAAGCGACTGCGGCGTGGCAGGCTTACGAGCGACTGGGATCACCCGAAGGGGAATTGGCACTTGTTCAATGCGTTGTCTATCTGGCGACCGCGCCAAAATCCAATGCTGCTTACTTGGCGGAAAAGGCATCGAAGCGTGCCGCCAGGGAAACCGGCTCATTGAACCCGCCCATGCATATTCTTAATGCGCCGACAAAGATGATGAAGGAACTGGGATACGGTGACGGGTACAACTACGACCATGATGCCGAAGACGGTTTCTCCGGGCAGAATTATTTTCCCGATGACATGGTCCGCCAAAGATTCTATCAACCCAAAGAGAGGGGCTTCGAGCGCGAAATTCAAAAGCGCCTAGATTATTGGAGCAAGCTTCGCCAGAAAAAAAAGCGAGGATGAAGCTAAATGAGCGCAAGCATGCTTTTTTCTGTCGCGTTCGGTGGGGCTATTGGCGCCGTTTTTCGTTATGTGCTGATGAGCGGCATCGGTCATTACCTGCATGCTGGTTTTCCTTATGCGACTCTGGTCGTCAATGTGTCCGGCTCCTTTGCGTTGGGGGCTCTGATCGAAATAATGGCCCTAAGCTGGTCACCAGGACAGGAAATGAGAAGTTTTCTCGTTGTCGGTATCCTGGGCGCCTTTACTACTTTCTCAACATTCTCTCAGGACGTGATTTTTTTGGTTGAGCGGGGTCAAATGATGTCGGCAGGCCTGTACATTGCCCTTTCAGTTGTCTTTTCCATTGCTGGCTTGTTCGCAGGCATGGCGCTGTTACGGCAGATACTGACATGAGCGGTGTCGCAAACGTTGTAGTGAACGACGACGAGGCTGAAATGAGGCTGGACCGCTGGTTCAAACGTCATTATCCCGGATTGTCTCATGTTCAACTTCAAAAACTACTTCGCAAGGGACAGGTTCGCGTCGACGGCAAACGGGCCAAGGCGAATACGCGGCTGGAAACAGGACAAAGCATTCGTGTACCTCCGCTGGAAGAAGCGGCATTTCAAGATCGAAAGGTTAAGACTTCGAAATCTCCCAGAATTTCTGAGGAGGACGCCGCTGATCTTCGCGAACGTATCTTGCATATGGATGATGACGTTATTGCCCTGGACAAACCGCCGGGGCTGGCCGTTCAGGGAGGAACCGGCATAAAAAAAAGCATCGATGATATGTTGGACGCTTTGCAATTCGATAGGAAAGACCGTCCCAGACTGGTCCACAGGTTGGATAAGGATACCTCCGGTATTTTGCTACTGGGACGCACTGCCAAAGCGGCGGCGAAGCTAGCCGAGGCTTTCCGGTCTAAATCGGCACGCAAGATCTACTGGGCGGTTGTAGTCGGCTCCCCCGAACTGTCTGCCGGACGTATTGATTTGGCGCTTTCCAAACTTCCGGGACAAAAGGGCGAGCGAATGGTTCCTGACCCAGAAGAGGGAAAACGGGCGGTTACTTTTTATAGAACGATTGAAAAGGCCAGCCGCAAGGCGTCATGGCTGTCTCTGGAGCCATTAACGGGCCGTACCCACCAATTGCGTGTCCATATGGAAGCGCTGGGAACACCCATTCTGGGCGACGGAAAGTATGGTGGTCAGGAGTCATTTCTTCAGGGGCCTGGACTAAGCCGTAAAATGCACTTACATGCCCGCGCAATTCGCATACCACACCCGGATGGGAGATTGATCGAGGTCATTGCGGCTTTGCCACCCCACATGCAGGCTACATGGAAGTTTTTCGGCTTCGATGAAACCTCGCAATCTGATCCATTTTATCTTCCCGAGGGAGAGGATTTTCCTGGATTTTGAAACCCAGATAGCAGGACTCTTTATAATCGCTATAATACACTTCAAATTGAGCGGTACGTTTGGTGTAAAAAATGCGCTTGCTATTGGTAGAAGATAATCGACGGCTTGCCGAAACGACAAAGGAAGGACTTGAAAAAGAGTCCTTTACCGTCGACTGGTTTGACACGGCCGGTGAGTCCGAAGCCGCACTCGATACGGTTTCCTACGATGCAATCGTTTTGGACTTGGGACTGCCCGATGGGGATGGATTGGATCTTCTTAAACAATTGCGTGGAAATGGTGCTTCCACGCCGGTTCTTATCTTGACCGCCAGAGACGGCGTTGAAGACCGGGTCAAGGGCCTGGACGGCGGCGCAGACGATTATCTTTTGAAACCCTTCGCCATGGAAGAACTGATCGCTCGAATCAGGGCTTTGTTGCGCCGTCCCGGCGGGGCTCTCGGACTGACGCTGACAGCCGGAAATGTTTGTTTTGATACGGCGGCCAGGGAGGTTCGTGTCGATGACGTCGCCATTACCGTATCAAGGCGAGAGATGGGTGTCCTGGAGCAGCTGATGCGGCGAAATGGAAGGGTCGTTCCAAAAGATGTTCTGGAAGACAAGCTATACGGGTTTGGAGAGGAAGTGACATCGAACTCCGTGGAAGTTCATATCTCCCGGTTGCGAAAACGCCTGGCCAAAGCCAATGCCGACATTGCGGTGCACACCTTGCGTGGCGTTGGCTATTTGCTTTCCGAAGGTGATTGATATGCCCGAGGGCGGCAGTACTGCAAAGCTGGACCTCTTGACCCTTGCCGGCCTTACGGCGCTATTGTCGTGCCTTGCACTTTTCTTATTGAGTCAACGGCAAATGACAACCCCGGAAATTGTCCCCTATATTTTGTTATGGGGAAGTGCATGCTTCGGCGCCTATATTTATCGCAGGTGGCGTGAAGTTTTGGATATTCAGAATAGGTCCACCTCGGAAAATCCCCGAATAGCATTAAGTACATACCGGCCTGCGGAATCCGGGGTTTGGGAATGGGACATCACTAATGACAAACATGAATGGTCGAAAGAAGTCTTTAAGATTTATGGAGTTTCAAAGGACGAATTTGTACCTTCATATCAGTCATTTCTGAAACTTGTTCATCCTGAAGACCGATTACATATCGAAGAAGCCGTGGCGCACAGTCTTCGAGAAAATACTAACTATGCTATGGACCACAGGATCGTAACCCCTGAAGGAGAAGTTCGCATCGTCCACGATCAGGCGGATATTACCTTCGAAAATGGCCGGCCGGTCAGAATGAAGGGAAATGTAAAAGACGTAACGGAACGTAAACAGGCTGAAACGGAGCTAAGAGACCAATTTGGCATGTTACAGTCATTGATCGATGCAATACCGATCCCTGTCTACCACAAAGATGAAAAAGGGATATACGAAGGCTGTAACAAGGCCTTTGAAGACTTTACAGGGTTCTCCAAGGAGGAACTCCTTGGCAAAACAATTCACGACATTTTCCCCCAGGAAATAGCCGAACCACAAGACAACATGGACAAAGCCCTATTCAGGCAAGGGGGGAGCCAGACATATGAGAAAGTAATTTTTTCTCGAAATGGGATCGCGCAAAACGTCATTTACCATAAAGCGGCACTGTCTAAAGCCGACGGCAGCGCCGCCGGCTTAATCGGCACCATACTTGATATTTCCGACAGAAAACGAATGGAGCTCGCGCTGAAGGAAAGCGAACAACGCTTCAGGAATATCGCTCAATCGGCATCTGATTGGTTCTGGGAAACGGACGAAAATCATCGTTTTTCTTTTTTGTCCGATCGGGTGAAGGATATTCTTGGGATACCTACGGCAAACATTTTGGGGAAATCCAGACTGGATTTTGTCAGCCAGGATCAACTCGAGGCGGATTCCGATAAGTGGCGAAAACATGAAGACGATTTGAACAGTCATCGGCCTTTCAAAGATTTGGTTTATGTTTTTTCCGCCGACGGCGGCAATAAGCGCCACATCCGGATTAATGGAATCCCCATTTTCGATGAGGCGGGGAAATTTCAGGGCTACCAGGGAACCGGTGCGGATATTTCCGGACATATGCGGGTTGAGAAAGCGTTGCGTGAAAGTGAAGAGCGCCACCGCCATTTTGCCGCCGACGTCGCTCATGAGCTCCGCACGCCTCTTGCTGTGCTTAGAACACATCTGGATAACCTTAGTGATTCTAAGGAGGTGCAATCGTTACGCCAGGACGTAGACAATATGTCTCGCCTGGTTGCGCAATTGCTTGCAGCGACGCGAATTGAAACTTTTACGCCGGAAGATGCACAGAATGATGTTGATCTGCGGGAAGTTTGTAGAAACGTCGCTACCCTTATCGCGCCCTTGGCTATCAAAGAGCATCGATCAATTGAAGTGACCGGTAGTCAGGGTGCAGTGTTTGTGCGCGGGAACTCCGGGACCTTGGAGCAGGCCGTAAGGAACCTCGTGGAAAATGCCATTCGTTATTCGGCCAGGGGAACAATCATAACGCTGAATGTGGAAGAAGAGGAGGATGCGCCGACTCTAAAAGTCATTGACCGCGGAAGGGGAATTGCTCTCGAACAAAGAGAGAAAATTTTTGACCGCTTCAAACGATCGGATAGGCGTGGTGGAGGTGCGGGATTGGGGCTCTCCATTGTTAAGCGGGCTGTAGAAGGCCACAACGCGGAAATTGAAATCGAAGACACGCCTGAGGGCGGGGTAACGTTTGTTATTCGATTTCCAGCGATTTCGGTTGATTCAAAAAACCTTGCTTCAAGGGTAGTTTAAATCGGTACACACCATTATTGGCTAATATTGAGAAGGCGAACTTTCATCGCTTGAATGGATTCTCAATATTGTAATTTCCAACCAACAATGCCTCATGGCTTTTATATACCGCACAATCAATTTTTTCCAAATTGTGCGGATATAAGCATCTGACAATAAATGAAAAAATACCATCCTATGCAAGGTTGATTGACTAAGCTATAAACTGCCCCCGTGAGTAAGGTTTTTGTAAGTTTTTTTTTGTATTAAGAAATCTAACGATTGGATGGTCGAGACAAATTCGATGATTTGCGATACGAAGACAGGAAAGATTTGATAATTATGATTCGCTCCATTTACTTCATTTTGGCGGTTTGCGTTTTTTCACTTTCGTTTAATGGCCTGGCTGCGGCTAACGATGGCTGTCCCGAATTTCCTAAAGTAGTTTGGTGGAAAACCAATCATACAAAAATAATTTCCTATGTTTCGCGCAAGCATGATGGTGACTGGGCCCCATATCTTCTGAAATGGAATACCCAGCTCCACAAGATGGAAGACCTTCACAAACGCGGTGGTACGGCCGTGTTCAAATCAAAGGGGTTGAGACTTGAAGGTGAAATGCTAGGCCAATACGTAGATGCGATAAGAGATCGCGTGGCGATCACTCGGTGTTTGGCCCGTCGCGAAATCGCTAACGCAGGGGATAAGAAGAACGCCGTCGCAAACGATGGCTAAAATTTATTTGGATTATCTGCGAAAAATTTCTTGGTTTTAGAGTCGGGACTTTCCCCGGCTCTTTTTTTGCGTTGCAAATTGCAAATGACATTTCCGCAAAAAGCAAAAAGCCCTCCTATATATACCCATTTTCTCTCCGAATTCGGTTCTCATATTTTGTAAGTTATTGAAATACCGGAATTTCTACTCTTCGTTTCAAAGTGCCATGCTGGCATGGGTATTGCGAGACTGTCGGTTAACGAGAGGCTTTAGGGCCTTTTCAAAGAGATCGATAAGGAGAAGTTTATGCGAAGCAACGTAGATTCAACTCACCCAGGCAAGACGTTTTCCATAGTGATGTGCACAGCATTTATTCTATTAGCGGTGGCAATTTTCTCGTCGGCGGCAACGGCGAAGGAGTGCCCTGAAATTCCAACGATCTCATGGTGGAATAACGGCTCCGCAGAGAAAATGACCGATTATGTCGATGCCAATCATTCAGGAGATTGGGCGCCCTACATTCGCGATTGGGAGCGCTATGAAGAAAGAATGCGCGATATCTTGTTTCGGGGCCAGTCCGCCTTCGTGAAATCAAAAAATTTGGTTCTGAAAGGCGCGGATCTTGCTCAATATGTTGATTATATCGGCAAAAGGATCCAGGCCACGCGTTGCATCGCCGATGAGGTTATCGATGCCCGGTTAATCGAAGAACTAAACAATATGGAAACCGCAGCCGGAAGAGATCCTGAGTTGGAAATTCGCTTGGTTGAATAAGAAACTTGAGTTCGTTCTTATCATTAGTTAGATCAACACCTACTAATTGAGCTTTTTGGCTCCGAAGAAAGTAGGATTGATCGCCTTGGACCAAAAGTCCCCAAACTCTAATTCTGAAATTACTTCGCCATCCAAGTCGCTACGCCTCGCCGTTTTTGACTGTGACGGGACGCTGGTCGATTCGGGCCATTCCATCGTCGCCTGTATGCGCGAAGCTTGTGGGCGTTTCGGCTATGAAAAACCGACCCCTGATGATATCCGTCGTATGGTCGGTTTGCCTCTCGAAGATGCAATTTCCGGCCTATTTCCTTCTTTGGAACTCGAAAAAATTTGGGCGATCCGTGAAAGTTACCGCGAAGTCTTTACGGACTTGCGCGAGAAAGGCGAAGTGCATGAACCTCTTTATCAGGGAGCTCTTGAAGCCATTCAGGTTTTGGAAAATGCCGGGTGGTTGCTGGGCGTGGCTACCGGTAAGGCCTTGAAGGGGCTGGTTTCGACACTAGGCGGGCACGATATCCACGATCGGTTCGTGACCTTGCAGACGCCGGATCGATCGCCTGGAAAACCCAACCCCGATATGTTGTTCAAAGCCATGGAGGAAACCGGGACAGAGGCATCATCTACTGTGATGATCGGCGATACCACTTACGACATGGAAATGGCCCGTAATGCCGGGACATATGCTGTAGGAGTTTCTTGGGGCTATCACGAAACTGAAGAGTTGAGTGAGGCCGGCGCCCATCTGATTGTTGACACCTATGATATGCTTCCCGAAGCCATCGAAAGCTTGATGGGACGGAATTGATGTCGGACTCTCAGCCCGTATATCCCAATCGATTTTACAAGGAAGCTACCGTTGCCGATTTGGATGGGACCTTTGCAATCCACCTTGACGGGAAGCCGGTGCGCACGCCAATGGGAAATTCCTTTGTATTGCCGGTGCAAGCTCTTGGTGAAGCTATTGCGGGCGAATGGATGGCGCAGGGCGAGTCAATTGACCCCTCTTCTATGCCCCTTTGTGGATACGCCAATACCGCAATAGATAGGATCGCAAACGAGCGCGAAACCGTGTTCGACACATTATTAAAGTTTGCCGATACGGATTTACTTTGTTACCGCGCCGACCACCCGGACGACCTGGTAAAAAGGCAAATTCAGAATTGGCAGCCGATTTTGGATTGGGCGGCACAGTCTCTTGGTGTGCATCTAAATGTGACGGTGGGGGTATTGCCAATTGAACAGCCCGAGCAGGCGTTGCACATCCTTAGAGAAAAACTGGGCGACCTGAATGATATGGAATTAACGGCTGTCGCAAGTCTGGCAGCTGCCTGTGGCTCACTGATTCTGGCGCTCGCGTTGGCTGGAAATCGTATTGATGCAAAAAAGGCTTTTCACCTTTCCCTGCTGGACGAAATCTTCCAAAGTGAACGTTGGGGACTGGATAGCGAAGCGCAGGCCAGACAGGCGAAATTGAGAGAAGATATAGCCTCAGCTGCCTTGTTTTTGTCCTTATTGAAACAATAATTCTTTATTTCGCTGGTGCGAAATGGTCTCTACGTGCTATCTGCAAGTACCAAATTCGGTAGGGTGTTCCACCCACTGGTTAACAGGGAAGTTCCATGCACGATATCATTAGACAACTCGACGAAAAGCGCCGGCAAGCGAGGCTTGGCGGAGGTGAAAAACGTATTGAATCCCAGCATAAAAAGGGCAAATTGACGGCCCGAGAGCGGATCGAAATGCTGCTTGATCCCGGCTCATTCGAAGAATGGGACATGTTTGTAGAGCATCGGTGCACCGATTTCGGCATGGAAAAACAGACAACCCCCGGCGATGGCGTCGTTACCGGCCACGGTACTGTCAATGGCCGCTTGATTTTTGTATTCAGCCAGGACTTTACCGTTTTTGGCGGTTCCCTTTCTGAATCTCACGCTGAAAAGATCTGCAAAATTATGGATCAGGCGATGAAAGTCGGTGCGCCGGTGATTGGCCTTAACGATTCAGGTGGCGCACGTATCCAGGAAGGTGTTGCTTCTTTGGCTGGTTACGCCGAAGTGTTTCAGAGGAACGTTCTGGCAAGTGGCGTTGTCCCGCAAATTTCAATGATAATGGGTCCTTGCGCTGGCGGTGCAGTCTATTCACCGGCCATGACCGACTTCATCTTTATGGTAAAGGACACATCCTACATGTTCGTTACCGGACCGGATGTGGTTAAAACCGTGACTCATGAAGAAGTCACCCACGAAGAATTGGGTGGCGCGATGACTCATAATTCAAAATCCGGCGTCGCCGATAAAGCCTTCGAAAATGACGCCGATGCGTTGCTGCAATTGCGGCGGTTCATTGATTTCCTTCCCATGAGCAATCGTGAAAAACCGCCGGTAAGGTCGACTCCGGACAACCCTGAAAGGGTTGAAATGTCGCTGGATACCTTGATTCCGGATAATCCTAACAAGCCATACGATATGAAGGAGCTAATCGAAAAAATCGTCGACGAAGGTGATTTCTTCGAATTGCAGAAGGATTACGCGGGAAACATCATTACCGGCTTCGCGCGAATGGAGGGATCGACCATCGGTATCGTCGCCAACCAGCCTATGGTTCTGGCCGGTTGTCTGGATATTGATTCGTCGAAGAAGGCGGCGCGTTTCGTCAGATTCTGCGATTGTTTCAACATTCCCATATTGACCCTGGTCGATGTGCCTGGTTTCCTTCCAGGAACCGCCCAGGAATATGGCGGCATCATCAAGCACGGCGCAAAGCTGCTTTACGCTTTTGCTGAAGCAACGGTGCCAAAGGTCACTCTCATTACACGCAAGGCATATGGCGGGGCGTATGATGTTATGAGTTCCAAACACCTAAGGGGCGATGTCAATTTTGCCTGGCCCAGCGCCGAAATCGCCGTCATGGGGTCTAAGGGCGCTGTCGAAATCATTTTCCGCCAGGATATCGGTGACGACGAGAAAATTGCCGCCAGAACGGACGAATATGCCGCACGTTTTGCCAACCCGTTTATTGCCGGACACAGGGGATTTATTGATGACGTAATCATGCCCCATAACACCCGGGTAAGGGTCTGTCGTTCGCTACGCATGCTGGCTGGTAAAGAACTGGAAAACCCCTGGAAGAAGCACGGTAATATACCGCTTTAATCAGTTCTGACTTCCTGGGTCGTGATACTCGATCGGTATGGCGAAATAGAAGATGGAGCCTTCGTTAGGCGTACTTTCGACGGTAATTTCACCGCCCATCAGTTCGCAAATCCGCCTGCAAATTGCAAGGCCAAGACCAGTACCGCCAAATCGTTTGGTAACAGAAGCATCACCCTGGCGGAATGGTTGAAACAAACCATTGATTTGCTCATCGCTTAATCCGATACCGGTATCGCTGACAGAGAAAACGATTTGTTCAAGTCTGTCATCAGAACGCGCAAGGCTTGCGCTTAATTTGATTTCACCCTCGGATGTGAATTTACAGGCGTTGTCGATAAGGTTGAAAAGAACCTGTCGCAACGCAATCGGATCATGTTGGATTCTAATCGCCTCGGCCGGATGCTTTACCTCCATTTCATTACCATTTTTCAAGACAATCGGCTGGACAGTGGCTTCAAGCTCTTCGAGCAGGGTGCTGACGTCTATATTTTCCGGGGACATAACGAGTTTACCCGCTTCAATCTTCGACAAATCGAGAATATTGCCGATCAGGCCCAACAGGTGTTTGCCGGATTCGTTAATGTGGCCGATGTAGTCTCGATAGTTTTTATTTTCCACTTCACCAAGCACGCCGCTGATGATGGTATCCGAAAAGCCGATAATGGCATTCAAAGGGGTCCGCAGTTCGTGGCTCATGTTAGCCAGGAATTCCGATTTCGCGCGATTGGCCGTTTCGGCCTGGTCCTTGGCGTCGTGAAGTGCAATTTCACCAAGAATACGGTTGGTCACGTCAGTTCCCGTTCCACGGTAACCAAGAAATTCGCCATCCTCGCCGAAGACGGGTTGGCCATTCAAACTGATATGAGAAATACTTCCCGCTGAATTTCTCAAGGCGTATGTGAATTCCTGAAAGGGCCGATGAGCAGCCAAGTCGTCAAGATGTTCCCGCCAAATCTTCGGGTCCATCTCGACCATGGGCTTTTCAAGAAGGTCTTTGCGGGTTTTGCCAATGATGTCTTCCTTCTTGATCCCCGTCAAAATACAAAAGCGAGTGGTGACGTAGGAAAACCTCAAATCCTGATCCATTTCCCAGAACCAATCGGAAGCCGCTTCGGCAAATCCTCTGAAGCGCTCATTGCTTTCATTCAGGGCCTTTGTCATTTCGTTGCGAAGTGTGTTGTCCTGAATGCTGCCAATAAAAAGTTTGCGGGCGTCAATTTCCATTTCGTTGATCGATATTTCGAGCGGGAAAATTTCGCCATTTTTACGCTGTCCAAAAACCTCTCGTTTGCGGCCGATAATGCGGGAATCGGCCCCATTCAGATGATTTTGTATATATTCATCATGCTTGCTGCGATCCGGCTCGGGAATAAGCATTGAGATGTTTTTGCCTATAACCTCGTGCTTCTGGTAACCGAAGATGTCTCCCGCGGCCGGGTTGAAGGACTGCACGATCCCTTTTTCATCGATGACGATCAGGCCGTCGAGCATATTGTCGACGACGTTTCGCAAGTACTTTTCACTCGCCTGTCGGCCCCGTTCAGCGGCGTGACGTTCCAAAGCGTTGTCGCGGAAAACGACCATGGCATTAGCCATCTGTCCCACTTCGTCAGAGCGCTGCAATTCCGGTATGACGACTTCCATATCGCCGTCGGCCAGCCTTCGCATTAACCCAGTCATTGACGCCAGTGGAGCGCCCGCCATCCGCCTGATGAGAATGGCGCTGGCGGCAGCGATAATCA
The DNA here is from genome assembly GCA_964490815.1 of uncultured Thalassospiraceae bacterium. Lineage (GTDB taxonomy): Bacteria > Pseudomonadota > Alphaproteobacteria > Rhodospirillales > JABHCV01 > JACNJU01. Next base: position 92,962 of record CAZBEC010000014.1, on the reverse strand, counting down.
GGGAGACGAAAACAGCCAGCGCGAAGGCGCCTTGCGAAATTCTGGTCAACTCTTTCCAACTATCCGAAAGATTTAGGGCCACGGAGTAGACGCCTAGAACTTCTCCTTCATTGATACCCATCAGCGCGTTATGGCACTTGTAACAAATTGGGTCGTCGGCTTTGCCTTGACCTAATATGGAAGGTTTGGAATAGCGAAAGACGTGATCATCGCCCATTTTGCTGATAGGCCGTCCCGTATCCATCGCCCTGCGATCGATATCATCCCTGGCAGGTTCAAGAAGACTGTTTCGATCCGCCTGAAAATCATGAACCTTGTCGCCTTGAGCCATCCACAACGTCATGCGATCGGACGTCATGCCCAGTCTTTCCAGGGTGGTATCAAGGATAAAAACAGATTCGTTGCTATCCGATACATTTTGTCGCAGGCGCATTGCTTGCGCTTGCAATATTTCCAGTACCGATATCGCTTCAACAGCAGTTTTTTCAGCGTTCTCACGGAAAAACTTGAATTGAAATTGTACAAACACGGTGGCGCTGACCAGCAGCAGCAAAACCAATATGGCGCTGACCAGGATGGCAATTTTCGATCCAATATTCAGTCGATTGAACAAGTTATGGGTAACCCTGAAGTTATTTTAGCAAGCACACAGCAAAACAGGAGCGCCCGATACTTCAGACCCCTGATCCCCCTAAAATTTCCCTGTCCCTTTGATATAACAGCCACACCTCAAAAAGAACACCCAAGTGGGTGAACTGTGGTAATCCTGTATTTCAAAAAATTGCTCGAAGAAAGCTCATTTTTTTAGCGTTCCGGGGGATATTACAGCCCTGAACCCTTGCCATAGCTTCATTTGATGTTAAAAAATAGGCAGCGGCGGTGGCGCTGTGTTCTACGGTTTGCCGCATGTCCCTGAATTAATAAATTTCAAAGGAAATCAAGAGGAATGTTCAAGAAGATCCTCATCGCCAACCGTGGCGAAATCGCCTGCCGGGTCATAAAGTCGGCGCGCAAAATGGGTATTAAAACCGTCGCTGTTTACTCCGAAGCCGACCGCGATGCGCTGCATGTGGAAATGGCCGATGAAGCCGTTTGCATCGGTCCGGCTCCGTCGGCGGAAAGTTATCTGGTCATCAACAAAATCATCGACGCCATCAAACAGACCGGCGCCGACGCTGTCCATCCGGGATATGGGTTCCTTTCCGAAAACGCCTCTTTCGCCCGCAAGTTGAAGCGCGAGGGCATCGCCTTCATCGGCCCCAACGTCAATGCCATCACCAAGATGGGCGATAAGATCGAATCCAAGAAGCTGGCCGAAAAAGCCAAGGTCAACACGGTGCCCGGCCATACCGAGGCCCTGAAGGACGTTCGCCAGGCCGTCAGTATCGCCAAGAAGATCGGTTACCCCGTCATGTTGAAGGCCTCCGCCGGCGGCGGAGGCAAAGGCATGCGCGTCGCCTACAACGAGAAAGAGGCCAAGGAAGGATTTATTTCGGCCAAGCGGGAGGCGGCCTCCAGCTTTGGCGATGACCGCGTTTTCGTCGAAAAATTCATCGAGGAGCCACGCCATATCGAAATTCAAATCATGGCCGACACCCACGGCAACACCATCTATCTGGGCGAGCGCGAATGCTCCATTCAGCGCCGCCATCAGAAAGTCATCGAGGAAGCGCCCAGCCCGTTCATTGACGAGGAAACCCGAAAGGCGATGGGCGAACAGGCGGTGATGCTTTCCAAGGCGGTCAAATATGTGTCCGCCGGTACGGTCGAATTCATCGTCGACGCCAACCGCAATTTCTATTTCCTGGAAATGAACACCCGCCTTCAGGTGGAGCACCCGGTTACGGAAAAAATCACAGGCCTTGATCTGGTTGAGCTAATGATTCGCGTCGCCGCCGGGGAAAAGCTGCCGCTGAAACAGGATGACGTTACGCTGACCGGCTGGGCCATGGAATCCCGCGTCTACGCAGAAGATCCGTTCCGCGGCTTCCTGCCGTCCATCGGGCGACTGGTCAAATATCGTGCGCCGGAGGAAAGCGAACACGTGCGCGTCGATACAGGCGTCTACGAAGGCGGCGAAATTTCCATGTATTACGATCCCATGATCGCCAAACTGATCACCTTCGGCGCGGACCGCGAAGAAGCCATCGCCCAGATGCGCCACGCGCTTGACGGTTATTACATCCGCGGTGTGTCACACAATATAAGTTTTCTGGCCGCGTTGATGGCCCATCCGCGATTCCAGGCCGGGAAACTGACGACCAACTTCATCGCCGAGGAATACGCTGACGGCTTCGATCCATCCGATGTTCCCCACGACGATCCGGAACTGCTCATCGCCGTCGCCGCGTCCATTCACCGCGCCTATCAGGAGCGGGCAGCCGGTATCAGCGGTCAGTTCGAAGGCCACCAGCGGCAGGTTAAGGACGACTGGTCTGTGGTCATGGGCGGCGAGGAATATGTCGTCAATATCGTCTGCGTCACCGGCGGATACGACATAACTATCGGCGAGGAAAAGCTCCACGTTCGTACCGACTGGCAACTGGGCGAACCCCTGTTTGAGGCCCAGGTCAATGGCTCTTTGATCTGCCTGCAGGTGGAACGCAACGGGGCCGGGTATAGTCTGTTCCATTCCGGCCTTCGCGCAGATATCATGGTGCTGAACCCGCGCATCGCGGAATTGTATGCCCTGATGCCGGAAAAAGTTGCGGCCGATACCTCCAAATTCCTGCTGTCGCCCATGCCGGGATTGTTGATTTCCCTTTCGGTCAAGGAAGGCCAGGAAGTTAAAGGCGGCGAGGAACTGGCGGTCATCGAGGCGATGAAAATGGAAAATGTCCTGCACGCCGAAAAAGACGGCGTCATCAAGGAAATCCATGCTGTAACCGGCGACAGCCTTATGGTCGATCAGGCAATTATCGAATTTGAGTAAATGACACAGCAACCCGACATGAAATCCGTTCAGGTTCTTATCGAAGGACGGGTTCAGGGTGTCTGGTTTCGCGCATGGACGGCTCAGGAGGCCGAGTCCCTTGGCCTATCTGGCTGGGTTAGAAATCGTCCGGACGGGTCGGTCCAGGCCGTTTTTTCAGGGGCGGAAGCGCAGGTCGACCAAATGCTGAAACGCTGTTGGGAAGGCCCGCCGATGGCTGAAGTCGACGCCGTCAACGATTTGCCGTGCGAGCCACCCGAATCTGGATTTAGGAAATTGCCGACGGGGTGAAAATCTTTAACGGGTCGGGCTCTATTTCAAAGACGTCTCTGAACGCGCTCAGCAAATGCTCATCAAGTTCAGCCAAGGATGCATCCAGCCCCAAGTCGGCCAGAGACGTCACCCCGTGTTCCTGAATACCGCAAGGCACGATGCCGCTAAAATGGCTCAGATCAGGCGTCACATTTATGGCGATGCCGTGGAAGGTCACCCAGCGCCGCACGCGAACACCCAAGGCGGCAATCTTGTCTTCACGCCCATCGCCCCGTACGACCCAGATGCCGATGCGCCCTTCGCGCCGCTCTCCGTTGACGCCTAGCATCGCCAGCGTGCGGATGATCCATTCTTCCAGATCATGGACGTAACGGCGCACGTCGCCACCCCGTTTTTTCAGATCGATCATAGCGTATGCGACGCGCTGACCGGGGCCGTGATAGGTGTACTGGCCGCCGCGCCCGGCTTCATAAACCGGGAAGCGATCGGGCTGTAGCAGGTCCGCCGCATCGGCGCTGGTACCGGCTGTATAGAGGGGAGGGTGCTCCAGCAGCCACACCGCCTCGGGTGCGTGATCGGCGCGAATATCCGCCACCCGCTTTTCCATGAAGGAAAGCGCGGTTTCGTAATCCACCGGATCGTAGCTCTTCAGCCATTCCATAGGGGCTGTTTACCATGGACGCGATACAATGAGGCCTAAAAATGTTAACCACGGCGCTTGATTGGAAGGCTAGTATTTGCTATTCCCCGCACTGAAAAAACGAATTCGCGGTCGTGGCGGAATTGGTAGACGCGCAGCGTTGAGGTCGCTGTGGGAGATAATCCCGTGGAAGTTCGAGTCTTCTCGACCGCACCAAAAACACCCACTCTCAGAAATGAGGGTGGGTTTTTTTATTTACTTTTTTTCATCAGAAACTTCGCGGCGACGCTCAAAAGCGCAAGCGGCACCGTAACATGGGTGCATTCTTCCTTGTGGCGCCCATTGGCCAGGGTCGCGTATATCGACACCCCGTTGGCGTCCCGGCCGACATGCCAGTGGGCCGAAGGGAGACTCTCATGGATCAGCTCCAGGCAATGATCGACGGACGAGGTATAATCCTTCAGCGGCACGCCCAATTGCGCCGAGATCGCCCGGTCCAAGTCCTTGGAAGCGCCGGTGGCCGTCTCGATAAGAGTCCTGAGGTCGGTATTTTTCATCAAATATTCGCAACCATTTCCAAACCCGCGAATTGTTGGGGGATATTAGCGCGGCGGGGTTGTAAAGGGTAGGGCGGGCAATAAGGTTCAAGCCCCTCAGTCGCCGGGCGCTCATTCCATTCGCTTGGCTTGGCCTCTGGAAGTCAAGCCATACGCGGCGACAGGAGCTCTATTCTGAAACGCTCTCCATTTTGTTGTTCCCGCGCAGGCGGGAATCCATCATTTCAGCCGGAAAACAAGAATAGAGTTACCGCAGTTCAATTTTCCATAATCTTTCGAAAGATGGCTTTGAACGCAAGCCAACAGACAAAAATCCGCACAAATGTGCCATTTTTCCGTTTTGATTATTCGGTTGTTTGAGTTGGTGGAATATGTAAATTGTATCTACAATTATAGGTAGGGGGAATTGATGTCTAATTTCGTTTTATTCAAAAAGTTTGAATTACTGGTTTTGTTTGCCGCGATTATTTCGCTAAGCGCGTGTCAGACGGTAAGACGTGAGGCAACACTAAATATCGCTCCAGGTGTGTTTCAGCCCGAAGATATGACTAAAAATTCGAAAGGATATCGCTGGGGAAAAGCTCAGCTGATAACGGCTCAAAGTGATGGCCGTTTTGCACAGGTATTATTTAATAGCATGAAAAATAACTTTGTTCTTGGACATCAAAAAACGTTGTCCATTTTTGCTTTGAAGCGTTGGAAATGGTTTAAGGATGGAGATTTTATAAAAGGAGTTGAAGGATCGGTTTCATCTCCCCTGGGATCGATCCCTTATCTTCGAATTAGCGCAAAAGGGAGGGAGTGTTTCTATTTTAGACTCCTTTACCAGAAACAAGGCGATGACTCGGAAATGCGCTATACGAAGGAATTAAACGGGTACTTATGTGAAAAACCGGACGAAAAAATTAGTGAAACTTTGATTTCAGAGTTTGTGAATCAAATCAGCGTCACTAGAGATATAATTAGCGGTCCAACTGAAAAAGTCAGTTCTGGTACGGAAGATTATTCGGAAGAGGCTGATAAATCCATCTGTGACTTTGCGCTTAATCGAACGAAAACGGCTTGGACAGAAATGAGCGCCTGGGAATCCTACGTCGATGAGGCGAGAAAGAGAGGCCTCACGCCAAAAAAATGTAACCGGCTAGTGCAATCCTCTTAATCCGTTTTAAAGTATATTTTTTCTGGCAAGAATAAAAAACCCCGCCCTGGCTGAACAAGGGCGGGGATTTTTACCTTAGGCAAACGCTAAACTTCCTCTCCAAACCACATGTCCTGAATTTTTTCCGGCTCGAAGGTCCAGTGGACATGCTTGGTTTCCATGAAGGCTTCCAGGCCTTCCTGGCCAAGCTCGCGGTAATCACCAAGTGCGCTGGTTTTCATGCCGCCAAAAGGTCCGGCGATGTTGTCGGGCAGGGGGTCATTGATCCAGACGCTGCCCGCCTTTACGTCCTCGAAGAAGCGTTTGATCTTGACCGGGTCCATGCTCATGATCACTGCGCCCAATCCGTAATCGGTGCCGTTTACCAGATCGACGGCCTCTTGAAAGTCATCGTAGGGCATGACTGCGATAGTGGGACCGAAAGTCTCTTCGGTCATGCACAGCATATCGTGATTGACGTCGGCCAAAACGGTGGGTTCGAAAAAGAAGCCCTTGTCGAATTCGTCAGACCTTTTGCCGCCGGTGAGCACCCTTGCGCCCTTGTCGAGCGCGTCCTGGATATGGAGTTCGACCTTGGCAAAGCCGCTTGAATCGACCATGGGGCCGATGTCGACGTTTTCATCCAGGCCGTTGCCCATGGTGACGCCCTGGAAGCGTTTCGTTATTTCGTCGAGGAAATCATCATAGACGGCGCGCTGAACGTAGACCCTTTCCGTCGATGTGCAGATCTGACCCGTGTTCCACAGCGCAGACGCCGTCAGCGCCTTGGCGGCGAGCTTGATGTTCATGTCTTCGCTCACCACGGCGGCGTCCTTGCCGCCCAGTTCCAGAAGCAGGTTTTTGATCTGGTGCGCCGTCGACTTGATGATCTCGGTCCCGACTTTGGTGGAGCCGGTGAAGGCGACGGTCGGAACGTCTGGATGGGTGGCAAGGGCGTTTCCCGCAACCACACCGCCGGTAATGATATTGACCACGCCTTTCGGAAAATGATCAAGAACGTCTTCGGCCAGTTTCAGGGTCGCCAGCGGCGTTTTTTCCGACGGCTTGACGATCACCGTATTTCCCGCCGCCAGCGCCGGGGCGATTTTCCAAAACAGCAGCAGCAGGGGATAGTTGAACGGAACAATGCACGCCGTTGGGCCATAGGGTTCCTTGATGACGAAGTTGAAGGTCTCGCGCTGATCAGACGGCAACACCCGGCCGATGGAATTTTTGATTAACTGGGCGTAGTAATCGATACAGTGAATGCTGACCCCGATCTCGTCGCCAAGGTGTTCGGCCAGCACCTTACCCTGCTCCTTCGTCAAAAGTGTCGCATAGGCCACCATATTGTCTTCCAGCTTGCGGGCCATCTCGCGGATCATTTCGCTGCGTTCAATCACGGGCGTCTTGCGCCAACCATCGAAAGCGGCTTTAGCCGCGGCGACGGCCTTGTTCACATCAGCGGGCGTGGCGTCGGGAACAGTATCCAGCAGTTCTTCCGTCGCCGGGTTGATGACGTCGATGGTTGCGCCATTTTCCGAGCCGCACCAATCCCCATTGATATACATTTTCATGATCGTCACCCTCGATTTTCAATTCGACGTTTTGGGTATCCCAAAAGCCAACAAAAGAATGCCGCAACGCCCGGAAAATGCCATCAGTTTTTTCGCGCTTCTGCCATGATGTGCTTCAAGTAAAACAAAAATCCCCGCCCTGGTTGGACCGGAGCGGGGAATTGGTTCTTGGGACCTTTAAGGCAGATGGCCGGGAAAAGGGAGGGCCGGCCGGGGCTTATGTTGTGAAGCGATTGCCTTCGCTTTTCAAATCTTAGTTCGTCGTATTAGTCTCGGGGTGTGTCGTATACGCGATCTTTGAATTCCTCGCTGGAAAAACCCAGCGCATGGGAAATCATCAAAACCGCTGCATAAAAAATCCTCAGCATAGTCTCACCTGAAAATTGTCTTGTTACTACAAAGGCCGATTTCGCTTCGTGAGGGCGTTTTTTACGCCGTTATATTACCATTGGCTGTGACGTAGATCACATGTTGCAAAAAAAATCAATAACGAAACGTTTGTTTCATTTCCAGCACCTCAAGCTCCGGGCGGATGCTCAAGCATCCGCGGCTGGTTCTCCGGAAATCAAATTAAAATGATGACGGGATTATCTGACGCCGTTTCCCGCCTGTTTCCAGGCCATAATACCACCGGTTAAATGATAAACCGCCTTCGCACCGGCTGTGATATCCGCCAACTGCTGGCCGAAGTGTGCCGTGCGGGTGCCGCTGGCGCAATAATATACAACCACCTTGCCATCGTGTTCGGGAAGGGCTTGCGGGTTGAAACTGGACAGGGGCATTGGGTGATCGTGGGCGATGCATTCGCTGGCATGCTCGTCGGGTTCCCTGACATCGATCAGGACCGCGCTACCGTCATCCATCCATTGTTTCAATGTTAAGGGATCTACTTCCTGGATAGTCATTGTTTCCTCGGCAATAAATGAAGCAGTTCTTGAATCATTCTAAATTATAGCCGCCTAAGGTGTATTCAAGGCCTAGCGATTCAATTTTTATCTCTTTGGGGTCAGTTACCCGAAAACTCTCTCTAGGGGTATTTGACGCCCGTAGCGTCCTTGAGTAGTTTGTTGCATAACTTCGGTGGCAATAGGGCTTTGAATTTGCTCACATAACCAGCCATCCAAAAAAACAAACAATACCTACAAGGGAGGACGGCGGCTCGTGAATACACCGGCTGACAATCAAGGCCAGGCGATGACGCCCGATAGCGCCTCCGACGACTCCGTTTTGGAGCTGGAAAGCGGCATCGAGGAAGAAATCGTCCAGGCGCTGGACGGCGGCAACCTTAATCACGTGCGCGAGCTGGTGGCCCAGCTCCACTATTCCGATGTCGCCGACCTTCTGGAACATCTGGCCGACGATGACCGGGACACCTTACTGGAACTGATTCCCGGTGATCTGGAACCGGAAGTTTTTTCCGAACTGGACGAAAACGTTCGCGACGATCTGGTAGACAAGCTGGGTGTTGACTACGTCGCCTCCGCAGTTACCGAACTTGACACCGATGACGCCGTTCAGGTTATCGAGGAACTGGAAGAACACGAGCAGAAGCAGGTTCTGGACGCCATACCGGTTGGCGAACGGGCACTGATTGAAGAGGGTCTGGGCTATCCGGAAGACAGCGCCGGACGTTTGATGCAGCGCGAAGTGATGACGGTGCCGGAATTCTGGAGCGTTGGCGAAACCATCGATTTCCTGCGTGAAAACGCGGATAACGGCGAAGAGGACGGCGGAGGATCCTTGCCGGATTTGTTCTACGACATATTTGTCGTTGACCCGGCCCACAAGCCGGTCGGATCGGTCGCCCTTTCCCGCTTGTTGAGATCCCACCGCAGGGTCACCATCACCGATATAATGAGCCACGAGATGAAACTGATCCCGGTGGAAGAAGATCAGGAAGATGTCGCCTATCTGTTTAGTCAACGCGATCTGGTTTCCGCTCCAGTTGTTGACGGCGGGGGGCGTCTTGTTGGCGTAGTTACCGTCGACGATATTGTTGACGTTATCCATGAGGAACATGAAGAAGACATCATGCGTATGGGCGGCGTTCGCGAGGACGATCTGTTCGACGCAGTCGGTGACACAACGCGTTCGCGTTTTTCATGGCTTTTGCTTAACCTGGGCACCGCCATTCTGGCTTCAATCATCATTGGATTTTTCGAAGGCACAATCGAGCAAATCGTGGCTTTGGCCGTTCTGATGCCTATTGTTGCTTCAATGGGTGGCAATGCGGGTACACAAACGCTGACGGTAACCGTGCGCGCACTGGCAATGAAGGATTTGACCCCTACCAACGCTCTGCGCGTGGTTGGCAAAGAGCTTCTGGTAGGATCGATCAATGGCGTCGTTTTCGCCGTCCTGACGGGCGCTGTGGCGTGGTTTTGGTTCGATTCTCAGGCCTTGGGCGTCGTTATCGCGCTGGCTATGATCATCAATCTGGTCGTTGCCGGTCTGGCCGGAACGACGATACCGTTGATCCTTGATCGCAACGGTGTCGACCCTGCGGTGGCCTCGAGCGTGTTTTTGACGACGATAACGGATGTTGTCGGTTTCGCCGCCTTCCTGGGGCTGGCTGCATGGCTTTTACTATAGTCTCGTCGCGCTTTTGTTTGTGCGTGCATTTCCTGTATAGTCTTTTTGGGGCCGGGGAATATCCAAAACAAGGGGCGTGGGTACCATCCGACAAGCGAAGAAAAAATCTGAAGAAATCGTAAAAGACTTCACTAATACGATTGGTGAATTCTCGGCCGTAATGGAGGCAATCGATTACGGCATCTTGTTCATGGACAGCAATCTGAATGCCCGGATAGCCAACAGGGCATTTCAGGATATGTGGGGCTTCTCAGACGAATTGATGGAGAAGCAGGCTCACATGGCCGAGTTCCTGAACTTCAACCGTTACAACAACATCTACAATATCCCGGATGACCAATTTGACGACTATGTGAAGGAACGGGTCGCCGAAGTGGAAAGGGGTGCGGTTGCGCCCCGGGAATTCGAACTGCTGAACGGCAAGGCCTACCGTTATCAGTGCTACGCGCTTGAAGACGGCGGCCGCATGCTGACCTATGTCGACATTACGGAATTGAAAAACCAGCAAAGGGAGTTTCAGGAAAGTGAAGAAAACTTCCGGACTCTGGCGGAAATCGGCCATGACTGGTTTTGGGAAACCGACAGCGACCACAAATTTGTCACCTACAAGGGGTATCCTGCGTTGGGTGGACTACCCGAGGATCGCGTCCTGGGCGTTCCGCGTTGGGAAAACGCCAGTGTGCAGGATCTCATGGACAACGAAAAATGGGAAAAGCACAAAGAACAATTGGATTCCCATGAAAAATTTCGGGATTTTGAATTTGAACTAAACATTGATCCACCCGAATGGGTCAGCGTGTCTGGGGATCCCATATTCAACGAGAATGGCGATTTTGAGGGGTATCGCGGCATCGCTACTGTGATCACCCGGCGCATGCAAGCCGAAGAAGAGTTGCGCTCCAGCGAGGCCCGCTTCAGGGGATTTGCGGAAAACGCGGCCGACTGGTTGTGGGAGTTGGGACCCGACCTGCGATTTACCTACGTTACGGGAAATGTAGAAGCCGTCATGGGGGTGAAGCCTGAAGACATCGTAGGGAAAAACCGACAGGAACTGTATCAGGGTGTTTTCGACCTGGATGCCCCGGAATGGAGGCAGCATTTTCAGATTATTTCCGATCATAGACCGTTTACGGATTTTGAGCTTCCGTGGCTGCGGCCCGATGGCAAGCAGGTTTATTACACCCTGTCGGGCAAACCGCTTCTCGACGAAAATGGTGAATTTGCGGGGTACCGGGGAGTCGGAAGGGATATAACCAAACGTAAATTTGCGGAAATGGCGCAAAAGGAAAGCGAAGCCAAGTTTAAGGAATACGCCACGATCGCATCAGATTGGTTCTGGGAAATGGATGGCGAATTGCGCTTTACCTATTTTTCACCGCGCAACAAGGAAATAACCGGTTTTAATCCGGACAAATATTTAGGTAAAACTCGCCGCGAAATCAGCCATGGCAAAACTCTGGATGCGCATTGGCAACATCATCTGGAAGACCTGGATGCTCATCGGGCATTTCGAAATTTTGAATACGATCTAAAAATAGCGGGCGGCCGGATATTGACTATATCAATCAGCGGTAATCCGGTCTTTGCCGAAGATGGGGCGTTTCAGGGGTATTACGGAACCGGGTTGGATATCACCGAGCGTAAACAAGCCGAGGCGGAACTAGCCCGCCACAGGGATAACCTACAAGAACTGGTTAACGAAAAGACCAGAGAGTTGATAAGAGCAAAGGATGACGCCGAAAGCGCCAACAGGGCGAAGTCCGAGTTTCTGGCTTCCATGAGCCATGAATTGCGCACACCCTTGAATGCCATCATCGGATTCTCAGATGCCGTTAAGAGACAGATTTTCGGACTCATAGAAAATCCCAAGTACCTGGAATACATTGGCGATATCGAATCATCCGGGCAGCACCTTTTGCAACTCATCAACGATATCCTGGATGTCTCTGCCATCGAAGTCGGCAAAGTGGAATTAAGTGAAGAAGAAGTCTCGATTCCAGAGGTCGTTCAGTCATCAATTTCTTTGGTTCAGGCCCGGGCGGATAAGGGAGTGCTTTCCTTTGAAATGGATATTCCCAAAGGGCTTCCATTAATCTGGGTTGACGAAAGGCGGGTAAAACAGATTTTGCTTAATCTTCTTTCCAACGCGGTCAAATTCACTCCGGCTGGTGGTACGATTACAACGGCCGCCCATTTGGCTGAAGCAGGCGATCTTGTCTTGTCGATTTCCGATACCGGCGTGGGTATGGCGGAAGAGGAAATTCCAAAAGCCATGAGCCGCTTCGGGCAGATTGATTCGGGTCTGAACCGAAAACATGAAGGGACCGGCCTGGGTTCGCCTCTGGCTTTGGGGCTTGTCGAACTTCACCAGGGCTCATTGCTAATCGAGAGTGAGAAGGGTAGTGGCACCAAGGTAAGCGTTACTATTCCAGGCCAACGAATTATTTCGTCCTAATATCCTAATCAAAAAGCGGGATAAGGTTTTTCATCAGTTCGTACGAATTAGCGCAGACTATATGCAGGTTTTCCTCGAAGTCGTGTGATGCACTTTCGCCCGCCGTGTCTGACAGACCGCGCACGACAACAAATGGCAACTCGTTCAAATGACAGGTGTATCCGACAGCCGCACCCTCCATTTCCGTCGCCAGAGCGGAGAATTCCCGTTGGAGCCATTGCAGCGTCTTGGCATCGGAGATAAACCTGTCGCCAGACACGACCGTACCCAGCATCAGGTTCGGGGCATCTTCCTTGCCGTCAAAGGCATTATCAAAAGCAGTAGCACATCTCTCGACCAGTTCCGGCGCTGATTCCACCATCCTGCCTTGCCCTGGTATTTCGCCAGGACGACGGCCAAATGCCGTCAGGTCCATGTCGTACTGAATTAAATGGCTTGCAATAACTAGGTCGCCAATTTGCATGTTCGGCAGTAAGCCGCCCGCCACGCCGGTGAAAATAAGGGCGCTCGGCGTGTAAAGATCGATCAGCATCTGTGTGCAGATGGTCGCGTTTACCTTTCCGATGCCGCATTGGGCCAAAGCGACACGTACGCCATTGAAGGCGCCATCGTAAACCGTTATGCCGGCGTGCATTGCCTGCGCGCTGATCGTCATTTCCTGGCGAAGCAGGGTGACTTCTTCTTCCATGGCTCCCATCAGCGCAAGCATCAATTCTTCCCCGGAATTTACTTAATCGAAACCGCACCTCTTGACGTTTACGTAAACGTCAATGTAGCCTTGTCTCATGATTGACACATATGGGATAGCGGAACTGGCGCGGGAATTCAACGTTACGACCCGGACAATCCGATTTTACGAAGACAAAAAACTGCTCGCGCCCGAACGCCAGGGCCAGCGTAGGGTTTACAGTCCACGCGACCGGGTTCGCCTGCGGCTCATTATGCGAGGTAAGCGGCTAGGATTTTCGCTGGATGAAATTCGCGAAATGATCGATCTGTATGATGATGATCCCAGCGAAGTCTCCCAGTTAAAATTATTCCTGGCAAAGATTCGCGAGCGAAAAGCGGTATTGACCCAGCAGCAATCAGATATTTCGGCCATTCTGAATGAACTGGACAAGCTGGAATCGGTAAGCAAGAAACTACTAAATGAAAAGGAAGCTGCCGAATGAGCGAATTGCCAATTACCTACCGGGGGGCGGTCTATCCATGGCATTGTGATCACGTCGGTCACATGAATGTCATGTGGTACACAGGTAAATTCGACGAGGCGACCTGGAATTTTTTCGCCATGTTGGGAATTGCCCCGAAGTATCTTCGCGACAACGGACGGGGCTTGGCCGCTGTAGAACAAAAAACCAAATACCTGCGTGAATTACATGCCGGCGATATCGTTACCATTCGAACGCGTCTACATGAACTGGAAGGTAAGAAGGTCATCTTTACTCATGAGATGTTTAACGGCGAAACCCACGAATCGGCGGCTACCACCGAATTGACTGGCCTGTATATGGACACTGAAATTCGTAAAACCTGCCCGTTCCCCAATGAGATACTCGTCAATGGACGAAAAATGATCGCCGAGCATCAATCGATTGGAAATCCGGCCAGTGAGTGAATTCAAGGTTCTAAATCCGGATTATGATTCCATGCTTCGAGAAAGTTTCGCTAAGCAGGGGATTATGAGTCATATTGGGGCAGAAGTCGGTGCGATTAGCCCTGGCCATTTCGAAATCAAGCTTCCCTACAGCGATGACCTTTCTCAGCAGCATGGATTTTTCCACGGTGGAGTCGTCGGCACGATAGCTGATTCAGCGGGCGGATATGCCGCTTTTAGTTTGATGGCTGCGGGCGATGGCATTCTGACGGTCGAATATAAAATGAATCTGATGGCGCCAGCTGACGGAGACTTGTTAGTCGCCCGTGGGGAAGTGGTGCGACCCGGGCGAACCCTTACGGTTACCCGAGCGGATGTCTATGTCGTCAAGGATGGCGTAGAAAAACAATGCGCCGTGATGCAGCAAACCCTAATGCGTATCGTCGGGCGAGCGGACGTTTCAGGATGAACGAAGGGCTTTCGTTTGTCGCATTTTCCTTATCCTTGATTGGCGCTCTGGTGATTTTTTGTGGCTGTGCCTTCGCCTTGGCGGGTATGGACAGGAATTATCCCGATACCAGATTAGCCGGTTATTGGCGTTTAGTAGCCAATACCTCCTGGCGGAACATCGTTGGCGAAGGACTAAATTTGTCTTTGAGATGGCTGGATCGAATGATTCGGTCATTGTTCGAGGAAGCAGACAAGAGGCCTCTTCTTGATATTTTGTTCCTTGGCATTGTGCTTTTTTTTGTCCCTATAGCGGCAGCCGTGAACGCTTCGTTGGGCGGTTCGCCTTTCTTGTTAAAGGCCTATGTCGTCTTTTTCGTTCTATTTGCGTTGTTGATGGTTTTTTCTCAATTCGATGACGGAAATTGGGCGTTTTCATTTATAAAGGGGACGCTGGCGCTTGCCTTAGGGTTAGGGTTGTTTCTTGGGGTGCCGCTTTATGTGCTGGTATCATTCACGGAAAGAATCTTACACGAAAATATCTCCCATGCTTTCCTGCTGAGCATTCTGATCGCTCCTTTCTATTATGTATGCGCTATCGCCGCGATGAACTATCTGGAATTGTTTCTGGGAAAAGACCCCACGGTGGGCAGGACCGGGGTAGTGGTTTTTTTCCGCGGTTTTTTAGCCGCCCTGCCGGTTGCTTTTGTGGTGGTGTTTTTTGCCCTGTTATTGGGGCAACTGGCGGTTAGTCAGGCTGTTCCGACGCGGTCGGTTCAAATGTTCCTTGTCTCTGTTGTTGTCAGCGCTATCAGCGTGCCTTCCGCAATATGTGTTTTTTCTCCTATTTTGCAGGACCGCAGTCTGGTGCGTCTTCTTCCAAATTTGTTGAATGGTTTAGTGACGGCAATGGGGTTATCGATAGCCCTACTATACTTGTCCTACTATTCAACCATTAAGGAACTCTCGCTCGCTGAATGTGTGAACGTTCTTTTTGGTCTGGATGCAAACGGGCAGGGCGTCTTTTTGGGCCCTGACTTCTGGGTCATGCACATTCCTTTTGTTGTGCCGCTGGGTGTAATCGGATTTTGCCTAGTTTGCGCGCTGGCGAAAATTCTGATGAAAATCCCAGGGTTGCTGACAAAACCAAATTTTGCCATGGCTGGACTGCTTGGCCTGATTGGTGTCTGGCTTTTTATTTCCGGTCGCTTTTTGATATAGGCGACTCGTAAAAAGCACGGTTCTGAATGGAGATAACGATGGTATCGTCGAAATCTACCTTTAAAGGCGGTTGCCATTGTGGCGGCATCCGTTTTGAAATAACCACTACAAAAAAACTGAATCCTCTTTCTCCCAGACAGTGCGGATGTACATTTTGCCAACGTCACGGCGTGTTCGGAGTTTCCGATCCGGGTGGTAAACTGTGCGTAAAAATATCCAATAGCGACAACGTCAATCGATATCAATTTGGTCACAAAACGGCCGAATTTCTGATTTGTAAGGTCTGTGGAGTAGCTCCGGTTGTGCTTTCTATAATTGATGACCATCTCTACAGCGTCCTGAATGGCCGTTCCCTGGATCAACCCTGGCCTTTTGACGTCTCGAATATTCCTCAGATGGATTTCGGGGATGAAATCCCGGGGGAGCGTCTAGAAAGACGAAAAAAAAATTGGATTGCGGATGTGAAAGTCTTGGAAAACTAATGTGACAGGGGAAACCTCCATGTTGACGTTTACGTAAACGTCAACTACCATCCCTCCTGTCGCCTGGCTCAACGATCAACAACGATAGGGATTAATATAAAGCCATGATTCCAAACGAATTACCGTCACTTGATTTTGATCTCGGTGAAACCGCCGATATGATTCGCGCCTCGGTCCTGAGCTTTGCGTCCGATGAAATCGCCCCCCGCGCCGCAAATATTGATGAAACCAACGATTTTCCGCCAGATCTATGGAAAAAACTTGGCGATCTGGGCGTTTTGGGAATCACTGCCGAGGAAGACTACGGCGGCGCCGGCATGGGATATCTTGAACACGTTGTTGCCATGGAAGAAATCAGCCGCGCATCGGCGTCCGTCGGCCTTAGCTACGGCGCACATTCAAATCTTTGCGTCAACCAGATCAGCCGTAACGGCAACGCAGAGCAAAAGGAAAAATACCTGCCGAAGTTGATTTCCGGCGATCATGTAGGGGCGCTCGCCATGAGCGAACCGGGTGCGGGTTCTGACGTCGTTTCCATGAAGCTGAAAGCCGAAAAGAAAGGTGATCGCTATATTCTTAACGGTAATAAAATGTGGATCACCAACGGCCCAAATGCCGATACTCTTGTCGTTTATGCGAAAACAGACCCTGACGCGGCTCAACGCGGCATCACTGCCTTTCTTATCGAAAAAAACTTCAAGGGATTTTCGACTGCACAGAAGTTGGACAAACTAGGGATGCGCGGTTCCAACACCTGTGAGTTGGTGTTTGAAGATTGCGAAGTTCCGGAAGAAAACGTACTTGGCGGTGTAGGAAAAGGCGTCAATGTGCTGATGAGTGGTCTTGACTACGAACGCGCGGTTCTTTCTGCAGGACCAACCGGCATCATGCAGGCCTGCATGGACGTGGTTGTCCCTTATATTCATGAACGCAAGCAATTCGACCGCCCCATCGGTACTTTCCAGTTGATGCAGGGAAAACTGGCCGACATGTATACAACCATGAACGCGTCCAAGGCATATGTCTACGCCGTCGCCCGGGCGTGCGATCGGGGACAAACAACGCGCAAGGACGCCGCTGGGGCGATCCTTTACGCCGCTGAAAAAGCAACATGGATGGCGCTGGAGGCAATTCAGTGTTTGGGTGGGACGGGCTATGTGAACGAAGCACCCACTGGCCGGCTTTTGCGCGATGCCAAACTTTACGAAATCGGAGCCGGAACATCGGAAATCCGTCGTTGGCTGATTGGGCGCGAGCTGTTTGATGAAACGGGTTAAGTGGCTCATCCTCATTGGGTTTGCCGTGGTGGCCATGTCGCCCTTTTACTTCTGGGAACGCTCCCCGGAACCCGCGCCTGACTTTTCCTATTATCTGGAAGCCCCGTCTGCCATGCGTTTCGTCAAGGTGATGAGCGGCCGTTCCAATCACGAACGCCGGAATCTCGTCAAAAAGGCGCTGAACGCGGGAAGGGTAAAGTTTCGTGAAGAAGAAGTATCGAACCGTATTTTCCGCGGCGGCAATGTTGTCGCCGAACTGGGTAATGGCAGAGACATCCTGTTGTTCACCGCCCATATGGACAGGGTCAACGAAGCGCCAGGCGCCAACGACAATGCGTCTTGCGTCGCTGCCGGAATAGAGGCATTGAAGGAACTTTCTCGATTAGCTCCCCCTGAAGAAATAAGTGTGCGATTTCTTTTCACCGATGGTGAGGAATCCGGTCTTCAGGGTGCACGCCACCATGCCGAAAACCAAGACCTGACTCATATTTTCGGTGTGGCCAGTTTCGAGTTGTGCGGAATAGGTGACGCCTTTGGGGTGTGGGATGTGGTTGGGCCAGCGTTAGGCTCGCCCATTGTCGAAGCACTTCAAAAAGCGGGTGATAATCTAAAAATATATAATGGAACCCATGGAGCAGTGCCTCGTTTCGGCAGTGATCATCTGGCGTTTTCGAAAAAGGGATTGGCCGCTGTCGGTGTCACCGTGTTACCGCAACGCGATGAAGACAAACTGCGTTCTTATGTCGAAGACCCCAATAACCCGAAGTGGTTGCTGAATTTCGTTCGCCCCACGATCTTTCAGACGTATCATACTTCCGGTGACGGACCGGAAACCATTGAACAAAGCGCCCTCGAAATGACGACTCGGCTGATGCTCGAAACCATTCGGGTTGTCGGCGAAACTGTTAAGCAGAATGGATAGACTTGAAATACGCTAGTCCAGCGCGGGCGGCGGCAATTAGGAGACCAATACCATGATTGAAGATCCCATTGTAATTGTAGGTGGCGCTCGCACGCCGATGGGTGGATTCCAAGGAGACCTGTCTGATGTCCCGGCCCCGGACCTTGGCGCGGCCGCTATCAAGGCTGCTCTGAGCCGATCCGGTATTGCGCCGGATGAGGTCGATGAAGTGGTGATGGGCGTCGTGCTGCCGGCCGGATTGGGGCAGGCTCCGGCGCGGCAAGCAGCTTTCGGAGCAGATATACCTGCTGATAAAGGCTGCACGACGATCAACAAAATGTGTGGATCGGGCATGAAAGCGGCGATGTTCGCCCACGACGCCCTGGTCGCCGGATCGAACGACGTCATGGTCGCTGGCGGCATGGAGAGCATGACCAATGCGCCCTACATTATGACCAAGGCGCGCGGTGGTTTTCGCATGGGCCATGGGCAGGTCTACGACCATATGTTCCTGGACGGCCTGGAAGACGCCTACGACAAGGGCAGACTAATGGGGACTTACGCGGAAGAGACCGCTAGCCATTATCAGTTCACCCGTGAAGCTCAGGATGCCTTCGCCATTGATTCTCTGACCCGCGCCAAAAAGGCTATTGAAGATGGTTCGTTTGACAGTGAAGTGGTTCCGGTAACTTTTAAAACCCGCAAAGGCGAGGTGACTGTCGAACGGGACGAACAACCCCTGAAGGCTAACCTGGACAAAATCCCATTGTTGAAACCCGCTTTCGCCAAGGACGGCACGGTCACCCCTGCTAATTCCAGTTCCATTTCCGATGGCGGGGCGGCGCTCGTCATGATGCGCCGTAGCGAGGCCGATAAAAGAGGTTTGAAACCGCTGGCAATAATTCATGGTCATTCAACCCATGCCCAGGAACCTGCCTGGTTCACAACCGCTCCTATCGATGCTGTTTCAAAGGTTCTGGATCGGGCTGGTTGGGACAAGAATGAAGTTGATCTGTTTGAAGTCAACGAAGCTTTTGCAGTCGTCACAATGGCTGCCATGCGCGATCTCGACATACCCCATGACAAGATGAACGTTCATGGCGGGGCTTGTGCGCTGGGTCATCCGGTCGGTGCGTCGGGTGCGCGTATTATTGTCACCCTGATGGCGGCGCTTGAAAAATACGATATGAAGAAAGGTGTCGCTGCCCTTTGCATCGGTGGTGGTGAAGCCACCGCAATGGCCATCGAACGGGTTGTATGAGGTAAATCATGC
Organism: uncultured Thalassospiraceae bacterium; assembly: GCA_964490815.1. Lineage (GTDB taxonomy): Bacteria > Pseudomonadota > Alphaproteobacteria > Rhodospirillales > JABHCV01 > JACNJU01. The sequence continues at coordinate 73,600 of CAZBEC010000014.1, read as the reverse complement.
CGACAGTTCTGATTACGGGAGCCAATAAAGGCCTGGGACTGGAATATGCCCGCCAGTACGCCCAGGACGGATGGCGGGTCATCGCTACCTGCCGCCACCCTGATGTCGCCGAAGAACTCAACTCGCTGGACGGGGATATCGTGATCCACGCCCTTGATGTAACGGATCATGGACAAATTCAGGCGCTAGCCAAGAATCTGCGAAAAGAGGCCATTGATCTGTTGCTCAACAACGCCGGGATCTATGGACCACGCCCTTCCAAACTGGGTGGGATCGAATACGATACCTGGGAAGAAGTCATGCGTGTCAACGCTATGGCGCCCCTGAAAGTGTGTGAGTGTTTTCGCGATCATGTCGCCGCCAGCGAATTGAAGAAAATTGCCATTATGTCTTCCAAGATGGGGTCAATGGGGGATAACGATTCTGGTGCCAGCTACATCTATCGCTCCTCGAAGGCGGCGCTGAACGCCGTCATGAAGAGCCTGTCCGTCGATCTCCGTTCGCGCGGCATCTCGGTAGCGATTCTGCACCCTGGATGGGTCAGAACGGATATGGGTGGCCCAAGCGGTTTGATCGATGCGCCCGAAAGTGTATCCGGGCTGCGTCATGTGATAGAGAACCTGACGCTTGAAACATCCGGACGCTTCTACAACTACGACGGAACGGAGATTCCCTGGTGATATTGTCCGAAGAACAAATCCTCATAAGGGATACGGCGCGGGCGTTCGCCCGCGATCGGTTGACCCCGAATGCGGCGCAGTGGGACCGGGACAAGAAAACCCCGATTGAAGTTTTTGGCGAGTTGGGGGAACTCGGATTGCTGGGCATGCTTGCACCGGAAAAGTGGGGAGGCGTCGAAGCCGGCTATATCTCGTTCGTATTGGCGATGGAGGAAATTGCCGCAGGTGACGGTGGTGTATCGACGACGATGAGCGTCCACAACGGCGTCGCCACCATGCCGATCGTCCAGTACGGCACCGAAGAACAAAAACAAAAATTTTTGCCATCACTTACCAGCGGCGAGATTATTGGCGCATTCGCCCTGACCGAGGCGCAGGCCGGATCGGATGCTGCGAACCTGAAATGCAGCGCCAAAAAGGACGGCGATTATTATGTGCTGAACGGAACCAAGCTATTTATCTCGTCCGGCGCAATCGCCGGTATCGCCATCGTTTTTGCCGTTACCGACGCGCAAGCTGGTAAAAAAGGCATCTCCGCCTTTATCGTGCCGACAGACATGGATGGTTTTTCGACCGGGGCCGCCGAACACAAAATGGGCCAGCGCGGGCATGAAACAGTCGCGCTGAATTTCGACGACATGCGACTTCCTGCCGACTTGCTTCTTGGGGCCGAAGGGGAAGGCTACAAGATTGCACTAGCCAATCTTGAAGGCGGCCGCATAGGCATTGCCGGTCAGGCAATTGGAATGGCTCGCGCGGCCTTTGAGGCGGCACGGGAATATGCCCGCGAGCGTGTTACTTTCGGCAAACCCATTGCCGAACATCAGGCCGTCGCCTTTCGCCTTGCCGACATGGCAACCGGGATAGAAGCCGCTCACCAGATGGCCTTGCATGCGGCCTCGTTACGAGATGCTGGTCAGCCGTGCCTGAAGGAAGCCTCCATGGCCAAGGTCTTTGCTTCAGAAACGGCGGAAAAAGTGTGCTCCGACGCCATCCAGATTCACGGCGGGTATGGTTATCTGGAGGACTTCCCGGTCGAACGCATCTACCGTGATGTGAGGGTAACAAAAATTTACGAGGGCACCAGTGACATCCAGCGCATGGTCATCGCCCGCTCACTGTTGAACGAAGGTTGAATGCAATGGCTGACCCCGTCGAATTCTATTTCGAATTCTCCTCACCCTATGCCTACTTCGCGGCCCAAAAGATTGATCAGATCTGCGAAGATAATGGCCGCGAATGCGTTTGGAAGGCGTTCCTTCTGGGCGCCGCCTTTCATAAGACCGGTATGGCACCGCTGACCGAACAACCCATGCGGGGAGAATACGGCCTTCATGACTGGGAGCGACTGGGACGTTACATGAACGTAGCCTGGAAGATGCCGGAAAAATTTCCGGTGCACAGTGTAGCAGCTTCCAGAGCCTTTTACTGGCTGAATGATCGCGATCCAGATCAGGCCAGGCTGTTTGCAAAATCAGTGTTCCATGCCATTTTCGGCGAGGGTCGATATATTTCAAAACCGGTGGAATTGGCTGAAATCGCAGCGGCTTTATTTGTCGATAAAGAAGAATTCCTGGCCGCCCTGCAGGATCCGGGGGTCAAGGCAAGATTGAGAGACGAAACAAATCACGCCCTCGATAAGGGCGTCTTCGGCGCGCCGTTTTTCATTGTTGACGGGGAAGGATTCTGGGGGTCGGATAGAATGTGGATGATAAAGAAATGGTTGCAGAGCGGCGGCTGGTAGGGGAACCAAAGAATGATTACCAAAGGTTATAAACAACTGCTTGAAGAAGCCACGGCCGTCGTTGAAGAAGTGTCGATGGAAGAGGTCCTGGCGGAAGAAAGCGACAACTTCGTTTTGATCGATCTGCGCGATGTGCGTGAATTGGACCGGGAAGGTATGATCCCGGGCGCCATTCACGCGCCGCGTGGCATGCTCGAATTCTGGGTCGATCCGGAAAGCCCATACCACCGGGACGTTTTCGCCCAGGAGGACAAGACGTATTTGTTGTATTGCCAATCGGCCTGGCGTTCGGCTTTGGCAGCCAAGACCCTTATGGAAATGGGTATGACCAACGTTAAACACATTTCCGGTGGTTTTAAAAACTGGAAAGAGTCGGGTGGTCCCGTAGGGGAACGTCCGAAGAAAAAGAAATAAAGGTATAGGTAACTGCCATGAGTGTAATCCAGTCAGCGGCAAATTCCCGCTCGGACCTTTTCAAATCCAATGCAAAGGCCATGCGTGGGCTTGTCGATGATCTTCGGGAGAAAGTCGCAAAAGTCCGACAGGGTGGCGGGGAAAGAGCCCGCGAACGTCATTTGGCCCGTGGCCGTTTGCTGCCGCGCGAGCGTATCCGGCAGTTGCTGGATGTCGGCTCACCCTTCCTGGAATTTTCCCAGATGGCCGGATACAAACTTTATGGCGATGACGAAGTTCCCGCAGGAGGCGTCATCACCGGTATTGGCCGCATCACTGGACAGGAATGCATGATCGTCGCCAACGACCCGACGGTTAAAGGCGGCACTTACTATCCGATGACGGTAAAGAAACACCTGCGGGCCCAGGAAATCGCCTTGGAGAACAATTTACCCTGCTTGTATCTGGTTGAAAGCGGCGGCGCGTTCCTACCCTTGCAGGACAACGTTTTTCCTGACCGTGATCACTTTGGCCGCATCTTTTACAATCAAGCGACGATGTCGGGAAAAGGCATCCCGCAGATTTCCATCGTTCACGGCTCGTGCACGGCTGGCGGCGCTTACATCCCGGCGATGTCTGACGAGAGCATAATCGTAAAGGGACAGGGAACGATTTTCCTAGGCGGCCCCCCATTGGTAAAAGCGGCAACCGGCGAGGTTGTGACCTCGGAAGAACTGGGCGGGGCGGAAGTTCACACAAAAATATCCGGCGTAACCGACCACATGGCCGATGACGATGCTCACGCCATCGCCATCGCCCGGCGCTCTATCGGCAACCTGAACAGAGTCAAGAAGATCAATATGGATGTGGCTGAAGTCAAAGAGCCGATTTACGACGCCGAGGAATTGTACGGTGTCGTCAACGCCGACACCCGCAAGCCCTACGACGTGCACGAAGTCATCGCCCGCATCGTCGATGGTTCAGAATTTGACGAGTTTAAGCAACTATATGGACAGACGCTTGTTTGCGGGTTCGCCCGCATTTATGGCTACCAGGTTGGCATCGTCGCCAACAATGGCATTCTGTTTTCAGAATCCGCCGAGAAAGGTGCGCACTTTGTTGAGTTGTGCGCACAACGGAAAATCCCACTGGTATTCCTGCAGAACATCACCGGGTTTATGGTCGGCCAGAAATATGAGGCGGGTGGCATCGCCAAAAACGGCGCCAAGATGGTAACGGCTGTTTCCTGCGCCCGGGTGCCGAAATTCACCGTCGTCATTGGCGGAAGTTTTGGCGCCGGTAACTATTCCATGTGCGGGCGTTCCTATTCACCGCGCATGATGTTCATGTGGCCCAACGCCCGTATATCGGTGATGGGCGGAGAGCAGGCGGCGTCGGTGCTGGCCACGGTAAAGCGGGACGGCATCGAGAAATCCGGCAAGAAATGGAGCCAGGCCGCCGAAAAGAAATTCCGTAAACCAATCCTGGACCGATACGAGGAACAGGGGCATCCCTATTACGCCAGCGCCCGGCTATGGGATGACGGCATTATCGACCCCGCCGACACCCGTATGGTGCTGGGGCTGGGCATTTCGGCGTCCCTTAACGCGCCGATTGGAAAAACAGAATTTGGCATTTTCAGGATGTAATGTGATGGATACCGTACTTGTAGATATTGATGAGCGCGGCGTCGCCCGCCTGACTCTGAACCGGCCGGAAGTTCACAATGCTTTCGACGATGCCCTGATCCTCAACTTGATCAATAAACTAAAGGAACTGGATTCGAAGGATCATGTTCGTATCGTGATCCTTGCGGCCAACGGAAAGAGCTTTTCCGCCGGTGGTGACCTCAGCTGGATGAAACGTAGCGCAGATTATACCTTCGACGAGAATTTGGCCGATGCCAGAAACCTGGCTGACCTGATGAAAACCCTGAACCGCCTGTCCAAACCAACTATCGGTTTGGTCCAGGGCGCGGCCTATGGTGGAGGCGTCGGTCTGACGGCATGTTGCGACATTGTCATAGCTTCAGATCATGCGAAGTTTTGCCTGTCCGAGGTGAAATTGGGATTAATCGCGTCTGTCATTTCGCCCTATGTTCGTGCTGCCATCGGTGAGACCCAGGCGCGCCGTTACACACTGACGGCAGAGCTTTTCGATGCCGAAGAAGCACGCAGGATTGGCTTGGTTCATGAAGTTGTGGCCGCCGACGCATTGGAAGATCAGGCTGAACATTTCGTTTTACAGTTGTTGAAAAACAGCCCGGCAGCAATGGCCGGTGTCAAGGACCTGCTATTCTCGCTCAGCGGAAGCGGTATCGGCGACGACGTGGTCGAAGACACGGCCGAACGCATTGCGAAGATCAGGGCATCCGAGGAGGGCAGGGAAGGTATATCCGCTTTCCTAGAAAAACGCGCGCCCTCCTGGATCAAGGAGTAATATGCGATGTTTACTTCAATCCTGATCGCCAACCGGGGCGAAATTGCGGTTCGGGTCGCCGCGACAGCCCGCGCCATGGGGGTTCGCACCGTCGCCGTATATAGCGAGCATGACCGAAGCGCCTTGCACGTGACGACAGCTGACAGGGCAATCGCCATTGATGATTATCTTAATGGCGATGCCATCATTCAGGCAGCGCTATCAAGCGGCGCGCAAGCCATTCATCCCGGTTACGGGTTCCTATCGGAAAATGCTGAATTTGCGGCAGCGGTTGAAAAGGCAGAACTGACGTTTATCGGACCCCCGGTGAGCGCGATTGACGCCATGGGATCAAAAGTGCGCGCCAGACGCATCATGGAAGCCGCTAATGTTCCCGTTGTACCCGGCTATCATGGATCAAAGCAGGACCTGAAAACCCTGAAGGAAGCCGCGAAGAAAATCGGCTATCCGGTCATGCTGAAGGCATCGGCCGGCGGTGGTGGGCGCGGTATGCGCATTGTCGAAAAGGCGCGTGATCTGGAAACCTCCATTGATTCGGCCAAGCGTGAAGCCAAGGCGGCTTTTGGCGATTCCACTCTGTTGATCGAAAAATGCGTTGTTGATCCGCGCCATGTAGAGGTTCAGGTTTTTGCTGACCGTTTTGGAAATACCGTCAGTCTTTCCGAACGCGACTGCTCCGTCCAACGGCGTCACCAGAAAGTTCTTGAAGAAGCGCCGGCGCCGGGCTTGTCCATGGAATTGAAGGATCAAATGGCGGCGGCGGCTATCGCATCAGCCGAGGCTATCGGTTACATCGGCGCCGGGACGGTGGAGTTCCTGCTTACCCCGGATGGCGACTTTTATTTCATGGAAATGAATACACGCTTGCAGGTCGAGCACCCCGTCACGGAAATGATTTTTGGCGAGGACCTGGTTGAATGGCAATTACTTGTCGCAGCCGGTTTTGAATTGCCCCGCGATCAGATGGAACTTCTTCCTTCCGGCCATGCCCTGGAGGCGCGCCTTTACGCCGAAGATCCCTCGAAAGGGTTCCTGCCCACCGGCGGTATCGTTGAGCGCTTTCGCCTGACCAGCAGCGAAGATTTCGGCGGCACTGTACGGGTAGATAGCGCGGTGCGCGAGGGCGACGAGGTGTCATCCCATTATGACCCGATGATCGCCAAAGTCGTCGTCTGGGGCGTGGATCGCGAAGCAGCGCTCAGAAGAATGACGGCAGTCTTGAATGACATGGAAATTGCTGGGGTTGTGACGAACCTGCAATTCCTTCGTCGCGCGTTCGCCCACCAGGCATTCAGCGAAGCCGGGGTCAACACAGGGTTTATCGAACGTTACGGAGATGATCTTCTATGCGAACCTGAAACGCCAATGCTGGAAGCCCTGTCGCTGGCGGCCTTATCAGTCATGCTGCGCCGAGGCGAAGAAGTGGGGACGATGGCACGTTTATCAGGCGATCCTCATTCGCCATGGCATACGACCGCTGGTTGGAGAATGAACAGCGACAATCATCATGTCCTTAATTTCAGCTATCGGAACAATGAAGAGATGTCCAAAGTTATCGTACATTTTAGGAAGGACGGTTTCCTGCTGGAATTGGGTGAAAATACTTTTTCCGCTAATGGTGCCTTTGATGAAGAAGGCTCCCTTGTGGCCGAACTTGACGATATGCGAATCAAAGGGATGGTTCACCATGCAGGCGAAGAAATAGTCGTTGATGTACTGGGTGAAATTCAGGCGCTCGTACTTGATAATCCACTGGCTTCGCTGGAAGGTCATGATGTCGCCGGCGGCAGTTTGGCCGCACCCATGCCGGGCCGTGTTGCAAAGGTATCCGTCAAACCGGGCGATGCGGTTAAAATCGGTGACGCATTAATGGTACTTGAGGCAATGAAGATGGAGCATTCGATAAACTCTCCCATTGATGGAATAGTTGAAGCGGTCTTTTTTACGCAAGACGACAGGGTAGAGGAAGGCGCCACGCTTTTATCCATGTCTTAAGCCATTGAAATTACTGTTTTAGTAACCTTTTTATGTTTATGCTTGGACGTTGATTGAAATCATCGGGCTGGGCAAATGGCGGAATATGACCTTAGCAACCTGAAGGTTTTGGTGGTAGACGACTATCAGCCAATGCGCGTTATCATGAAAAACGTGCTGTATGCCCTTGGTATTAAGGAAATTTCTGAAGCTGGTAGTGGCGAAGAGGCCTTGAAAGTTCTTCAAAACGGAGAATTGGATATTGTCTTCGCTGACAACCTTATGTCCCCGATGGACGGGGTGGAAATGGTGCGCAGGATTCGCGCCGGGGAGAACGACATCAATCCCTTTACCCCGGTTATCATGATTTCCGGATACTCTGACCTCGTTCATATTATGGAAGCCCGTGATGCTGGAATTAACGAATTTCTCGCCAAACCTGTATCCGCCAAACTTGTCTATTTGAGAATATGCTCCGTGATTGAATCGCCTCGTAAATTTGTTAACAGTGAAGAGTTTTTCGGTCCTGATCGCCGTCGCCGGGAATTGGAAATTGATGGTGCTGAACGCCGCGACGACGAATACGATTATGAAGAGCACAAACGCTCACAAAAACGAGCTGAATAATAATGTCCCTGCCAACGAATGTTACCCTGGTTGAAGTAGGCCCGCGAGACGGGTTGCAAAATGAAGCGGCGAAAGTATCCATAGAATCCCGCGTCACGTTGATTGAAAAACTAGCCGAAGCGGGTTTGAAACATATCGAGATCGGAAGCTTTGTTTCCCCCAAATGGGTTCCGCAGATGGCTGACACTGACAAAGTTCTGGCGTCTCTAAAACCGGAAACAGGAGTTCGCTACAGCGTTCTTACGCCAAATATGAAGGGGTTTGAAGCCGCCGTCGCGGCTGGGGCACAAGAGGTTGCAATTTTCGGTGCAGCTTCAGAAACCTTTTCACAGAAAAATATCAACTGCTCTATTGAAGAAAGCTTGCAGCGTTTCCGGCCTATCGCCGATGCTGCCAAAGAAAAAGGTATCGCCGTCAGGGGATACGTCTCATGCGTACTGGGGTGCCCGTACGAAGGCGAAGTCGAAACTGCGGCCGTGACCAACGTTGCAAGACAGCTTCTGGAAATGGGTTCATACGAAATATCTCTGGGTGATACAGTCGGTGTGGGGACTCCAGCCAAGGCTCAAGATATGATAGAAGCCGTATCAAAGGCGGTTCCTGTGGAAAAGTTAGCTGCCCATTTTCACGATACCTACGGCCAGGCTTTGGCGAACATTTATGCCGTTATGGAAAAGGGTGTCGCTATAATAGACAGTTCCGTTGCCGGCCTAGGAGGTTGCCCCTATGCCAAAGGCGCCGCGGGAAATGTAGCATCGGAAGATGTGCTGTATATGCTAAATGGTATGGGAATAGAAAGTGGGGTTGATCTATCCAAGCTTGTGGCGGCAGGTGCGTTCATTAGCGATGACCTGGGGCGCGCTACGCAATCAAGGGTATCTCTGGCCATGCATGGTGGCTAAGGAAAAAGTTATCGATGACCATGCACATCATTAAACTTTGCGTCGGCGTCGAAGATGTCGATCATCTAGTTGAACTGCAAAAAGCGCGATTGAAGCGTGAAGGCGTTCTTATCCATGTCACCCGCAATACCCCAAAAAAAGCCCTGGAAATCTTGAATGGGGGTTCAATCTATTGGGTAATAAAAAAATTCGTTCGCGTGCGTCAGCGCTTGATTGGAATTGAACGAGGCGTCAATTCTGAAGGCCGTCCATCATGCGCCCTGCAACTAGATCCCTCCCTTGTAAAAACCGAGCTAAAAGAATTCAGGGCCTTTCAAGGGTGGCGATATTTTAAACCGGAAGAATGCCCACCTGATTTGGACAAAAATGTAGGGCTTTCAGAATCGGCGCCAGCATTGCCAGCGGAGATGGCGGAAGAATTACGGTCATTAGGCCTTCTCTGACACTCCAATTATCAAAACATTTGTTTTAATACTGTCCATGAAGAACTTGTTCGGTAGCGGGTGTTGGAATTATACTCGTACCGAGGGGCAGCGCTTGATGGTGGTCAAGCGTTGGTTTTTTTTAGGAGCTAATATTCCGTGCGGAATATTTTGGGGCTGAACGATTTGGAGCGGGTCGATAAACTCGATGAAGACTGAATTTTTTAAATTTTCCGGAACGAGACAGAAGGAAACAAACCTACTGGCGGTTTCAGGAGAAACAGATGTCTGATTTTGACATCAGTCGAATGAACGTTCTGATTGTCGAGGATAATCTTCATTTCCGTACGCTTATCCGAACGATCCTTCAAACTTTGGGTGTCGAAAGCGTAGAAGAAGCCCGGGACGGTGCCGAAGCCTTCGAAGTGCTTTCCAGCTTTGAAGCAGACCTTGCCATTATCGATTGGAAAATGGATGGGCTGGATGGTCTGGAATGTGTTCGCCGTATACGAAACGACGAAGACAGCCCCAACAGGTTTTTGCCGATTATCATGGTCACTGGATACACAGAGGAAAGTCTGGCTCGTGATGCAAGGGATATTGGTGTTAACGATTTTCTGGGAAAACCCATATCCGCAAAGTCTCTGATGTCGAGAATCGTTGCGGTTCTTGAGGATAAGCGGGATTTCATCGATTCCGACGATTATTTTGGTCCCGACCGACGCCGTTCCCAGCAAGAATATATGGGCGAGGAACGGCGCAAGAAGTGATTATTTTACTGAAATTGGTTGAAATTGGGAAATTTCAATAAAATTTGAATAGGGCTTCTCGAGCGATTCAGCTTATAATATCAAATACTTGGAGTAAGTTTTCTTATTTTTGTCTATGCTTATATATGACGAATCGTTCAGATTGTGCCAATATAGGGACATCTGACGGAAGCGTTGTTGGGGGCAGTCAGAAAAAGGCAGGGAATCTAAACGGTTTAAATGGTCGATTATAACCTAGAGCGGCTGAATTTTTTGATTGTCGATGACAACAAGCATATGCGTGCGCTTGTCACAAGCATCCTGCATGCTTTGGGCGCGAAAAATTGTGTCGACGCTGGTGATGGCGCTGACGCTTTTAAGGAATTGAGGCACTTTCCGGCGGATATTATCATTTGCGATTGGAACATGGACCCGTTGGACGGGTTGGATTTCACGCGCTTGGTACGTACAGGTAACGACAGCCCCAATCCATTCGTGCCGATCATTATGCTAACCGGCCACACCGAAATGAACCGGGTTGTTGAAGCCCGCGATGCCGGAGTCCATGAGTTTCTAGCAAAGCCGATCTCAGCAAAAGGACTCTATTCACGCGTTCGCTCGATTATTGAACGCCCCCGCCCGTTTATCCGTGCCGGCCTGTATTTCGGTCCGGACAGGCGTCGCCGTGACAACCCATCGTATATGGGGCCTGAACGGCGTAAAGCGAATACGGGAGTCGAAGGCGAAGGCGGTGACGGTGGAGACCTGTCGCAAGATGAGGTCGAAGCTCTACTGAACGGTTAGAGTGCCTGTATTTCTTCGACTGTAGGTAAGTTATTCGCACATATTTTCAAAGAACGGATATGCTGCTTTTTCAGCATAGTTGTTTAGTTACTATTTGATCTTTTGTTTCTTTCGACTTGCTCTGATCAATACGGCACACTACGTTTTATAAAATGAGATTTTGAGGATCGGATATGAGCGACGACGATACAGTAAATGTAATAAAGCCACCGGATACACTTTCGGCCAAGGTCACGAAGGGTGGCCCGGGAGCTGTTGACCTTGCCGCGATCGAAAGGGCAGAGTCCGTTATCGCCAATATGGCCGATAGTTATCTCGACTGGGTAGAGGAAGACTTGGTCAAGATTGCCAAGGCGCAAGAGGAGCTAAAGGCGAACAGGGATGATGCCGTAAACCGATTGGACAAGATTTTTCAGATCGCCCATGACATGAAAGGGCAGGGCGGAAGTTTTGGCTACGACCTGATGACAATTTTGGGTAATGACCTGTGTCGGTTTATCGAAGAAAAGGATTCGGTAAGCGATGTCGATATTGAAGTCATCGACCTTTACATAAGCACCATGCAAATTGTCATTTCCAAACGAATGAGCGGAGATGGCGGAGCGGAGGGGGCCAAAGTGTTAACAGGGCTTGCGGCCGTCGTTGAAAAGATCACGTCGAAAGGCTGAAGTTTCCGAACTCGGAAAAAAAAATGGGCGCCAATCCGGCGCCCTTTTTTATGCCTATACGCTAAACCGTTTTTTCCAGTGAATTCTGAAAATCCTCCAGCCAGGACAGGCGAGATTCCAATAGACCTATGTCATGGTCAAGCCAACCGACAAGATACCCTTCATCATCACTGTGATGCTGTCGAAGGTCGTCGAGACGGGCCAGTTCGTTTTCCGTAACCTCAATAAGTAAATCCGCCTGGGCGAGGCGGTCCGCAGTGTCCAACAAATGAAGGAATCGGAATTTCAGGGCGATCACCAGTTTACTGATTTCTGTCGCTGCAGGGCGGACGTTAGCCGTTAACAGGGTTCTTAATTCCCGTCGGCCGTCTTCGGTAATAACCAGTTCGGCATCATCTTCCATGCCGACGCCGTCAGTGGCTTCTATCAAGCCTTCATATTTAAGCAATTCGATGGAAACGCCCATTACATCAAGGGAAGGCCCGGTAATACGGCTGATGAAATGCCGGATGGAATTCGCCAATCCACCATATCTAGTCGGCCCAAGGGCGAGTGTGCCCAAGGCGCACAGGCGAACCGCTTCTTTAGGTGTCAGCGTATTGTCGGCAAACATCTCTCTTCCCTCAGTCGTTCAGGACCAATGGACGGCTAGTTACAGAATCGAATAATACGCGTGAAGGACTCTGGTGTCTATCTGCGACGGCAGGCCGATCACGCGGCTTGCTTAAGGCCCAGCCGGTTCCAGACTTCCCGCATTGCATCAACCAGGTGATCCATGTCTTCATCCGTGTGCAATGGTGTTGGCGTGAAGCGCAGGCGCTCAGTACCGCGATCTACGGTAGGATAGTTGATTGGCTGAACATAAACATTGTGCTTATACAGCAAATCGTCGCTTGCCTGTTTGCATAGAGTTGCATCGCCAACCAGGACTGGAACGATGTGGCTAACCGACGGCATTACCGGAATTCCGACATCCAGCAGACGTTTCTTCAATGTTGCGGCACGTTCCTGATGACGTTCACGCAGTTCGTTGTGTTCCTTCAAGTGTTTGATTGATGCAAGCGCCCCGGCAGCGTTGCCCGGAGGCAAGGACGAAGAAAAAATAAACCCGGAACCGTAGGAACGCACAAAATCGCACATGGCGTCGGACCCGGCTATATATCCACCGATGACGCCGAACGCCTTGGCAAGGGTACCCTGGATAATGGTGATGCGATCCATCAGGCCGTCGCGTTCCGCAACCCCACCGCCGCGTGCGCCGTACATGCCGACCGCATGCACCTCATCAAGGAAGGTCATGGCGTTGTGCTTGTCCGCAACGTCACAGATTTCCTCAATCGGTGCGATATCGCCGTCCATGGAATAGACGGATTCAAAAGCGACCATTTTCGGTGTTTCAGGCGCGTACTGACTTAGGAATCGATCCAGGTCCTCGACATCGTTATGCTTGAAAATCTTCTTTTCCGCCCGGGAATGACGAATGCCTTCAATCATTGAATTGTGGTTCTTGGCATCGGATACAATGACGCAATCGGGAATGAGCGCCCCCAGCGTACTCAAAGCCGTCATGTTGGCCATCCAGCCCGATCCGAACAGAAGGGCGGCTTCTTTACCGTGAAGATCGGCTAACTCACGTTCCAGCAGGACATGATAATGATTGGTACCTGATATATTGCGCGTACCGCCGGCGCCGGCGCCGCACTTGTCGATCGCCTCGTGCATGGCGGCCAGGGTTGTTGGATTTTGCCCCATGCCCATGTAGTCGTTCGAACACCAGACGGTGATCTCCTGGACGGTACCGTCTTCTCTATAATTCATGGCTTTCGGAAAATTGCCTGCCTGACGCTCAAGGTCGGCAAAGACTCTGTAACGACCTTCCGATTTCAGGTCGGCGATGTTTTCCGAAAAGAAATTTTCATAATCCATAAGGAATTCTCCCAGGCCACCCCACATTTTCAGGGGAGTCGGCTATCATAGTTGATCCCTTCTTGGTCTCGCAAGCTGCCCGAAAGAGGGGGCGGGGGATGATAAACCCTTATATCCTGCGGCGGCATTTAGGGTAACGAGCTGTAATCTAATGGTTTATCTGGTCCTTGGCATGATCTTGGTCAAGACCGAAAAAGAAATTTTGATTTATTATATTTAATATTATGAAGGGATGATTATTTGAATGTTTCCGTGCTTCTGTGGGTAACTTATCCACAGTTTAACATATAGAAAAACAAGAAGAAAAACGACTTATTCACAAATTTTCAAGGTTTATACACAGGCTTTTCACAGTTTTAAACACAGAATCGAACCCAGATTACTAATCAGACGATCAGGAGGTCGCACCATGTTAAAAAACATTCTTATTCACCTCGATACCTCGAAGTCCTGCGCCTCCCGTCTTAAAACGGCAATGGCTCTGGCTAAAAAGCATGAGGCCCATTTGACGGGCCTGTATGTGGTTACCCATCCGGAAATTCCTCCCTTCGTACAGGCAGGGATCAGCGCCGACATCATCGATGCCCAGATCGCAGCCGGCATCGAAGATGGGCAAAAGATAATCGATGATTTCGAAGAAAAGGCAGGTGATGAAAATCTCAAATTCGAATCACGCCTTGTGGAAGGAACAATTGCCGATTCCTTGACGGATCACGGTCGTTATTTCGATCTTCTGGTCGTCGGTCAGTATGATCCGGACGATGATGGCGTCCATTCCATCGACGACATGCCCGACCGTCTCATCATGTCGGCTGGACGTCCGGTTCTTGTTGTTCCTTACGCCGGAGAATACCCAGTCATCGGCGACAATATCATTGTCTCGTGGGATGCCTCCCGCCAAGCGACTAGGGCTGTAAACGACAGCATGTCCATTCTCGAAGCCGCCAGTACAGTCGATGTGCTTTCAATCAATCCCGGCGACAAGAAACTCGGGGACGCGCCCGGGGCTGATATCTGCCTTCACGTAGCCCGCCACGGCGTCAACGCCACCGCGCAACACATTACGACCACCGATATGGATCCAGCCGATATGCTTCTTTCAAGGGCTGCCGACAGCAGTGCAGACTTGATCATCATGGGAGCTTACGGCCATGCCCGCTGGCGCGAAATTGCGCTTGGCGGCTTTACCCGCCACATGCTTGCGCACATGACGGTGCCGGTATTGATGTCAAACTAAAGCCTGCCAAATTTCACGATCTTTACTCCCGGATTGGCTTCTCCTTTACTTGAGAGCCTCTCTGGGAGGGGAGAGCCAGCGTGATCAGGACAAAGGCCCCCGTAAAGAATTTTAGATCCGACGGTTGCAAGCCCATTGCAAGAGCGACCGAAACGATCTGGTAATAGATGACGGACCCTGCCAGCGGGGCCAGCAATTGCCTGACTACCGTCTGTCTGCCGGTAATCGCCTCACCGATGATCAGGGCAGCCAGACCATTGATCAGGATACCAAATCCCATGTTGGCGTCGGCGAATCCCTGAGACTGAACCAGAATGGCGCCACCTAGGGAGGTCATGGCGTTTGCCAACCCGAGGCCAATGATCGTGTACGTCCAGATACCCACCCCCTGAGAAGCAGCCATGGCGTCGTTCGAGCCTACGGCTCGCATGCTCAAGCCGTGTTGCGTGTTAAGCAGCCAATACAGTAGCGCCGAAACCGAACCGACGACGATGGCGAGAAACAGAATTTGCAGCATCAAGTTTTCGGTGATCGAGGAAGAGACCAGCGTGAATATATTATCGTAAGAAAAAAGCGCGACGTTCGAACGCCCCATGGCCCGCAGATTGACGCTATAGATCATGGTCAAGACCAGAATGCCCGAAAGCAACGTGTTGATCTTGAACCTTAGGTGAATGAAGGCGGTCGTAACACCGGCGAGGAAGCCACTGATCACAGCGACCAAAAGGGCGATCATTGGGGACAAACCCAGCAACATGCCAGAGGCAAAAATACAGCCGCCCAATGGAAAGCTGCCTTCAGCTGTCAAATCCGGGAAATTCAGGATTCTGAAGGGCACCATGACACCCAACGCGACAAAGGAATAAATCAGGCTTTGGGAAATCGTGATTGGCACCAGACCAAAGAATGTTTCGAATATTTCCATGGCCGTCACCCCAATAGGACTTTGTCGTCGGTGATATGAAACCGCTCGATAAGACTTTCGACGGTACTGTTTTCCTTGTCGCAGCCATTGAGTTCCATTTTAATTCGCCCGGAATCCATCATGATGATGCGGTTTCCGTAAGTAACGGCGTGTTCCATATTGTGGGTTACCATAATGGTGGAAAGGCCGGCTTCCTGTATGACCCGCACTGTATGCTCCATGACGATTGCCGCCGTACGGGGATCAAGCGCCGCCGTGTGCTCGTCAAGTAACAGCATATGCGGTTCGCCCATGACCGCCATGATCAGGGAAAGCGCCTGACGTTGCCCACCGGAAAGCAACCCGACCTTATTGGTCAGCCTGTCCTCAAGGCCAAGAGACAAAGAAGCCAGAAGTTCCTTGTACTTTTCCCTGCGGTTTCTGTTTAAGGCGAGTGAGAAGTTTCGTTTTTGGCCTCTTATGTCGGCCAGTGCCAGATTCTCCTCTAAGGTCATTTCGGCGGCGGTGCCAACCATGGGGTCTTGGAAAACCCTGGAAACATATTTTGACCGGCGGTGATTAGGTAGGGCCGAAACGTCTGTCTGCATTATTTCGATTGAGCCCGAATCCAACATGATGTTTCCGGCCACGGCGTTCAGCAATGTGCTTTTTCCCGCCCCGTTGCTGCCAATAACCACGGCGAAGTCGCCAGGCTTCAACTCGAGGGATAAACCGTCGAGAGCTCGACGCTCGTCGACGGTTCCCCGATGAAAAACCCTTACCGCTTCTTTAACTTGAAGCATGGGTGTTTTCCCTATCTATCCAGAATCATTCTACTGAATGACGCAATTACAATTGTTGAAAGAAGACGGCAGAGTAATCCCCAGGGCGTCGAGTCGTTTCTGGCTGATCTGTGTCGCGTGGTCATCGAAGGACGGGCGCACCGGCGCAATTTCGGCGGTCGCTTCGCCGGCCAAAACCTTGTGCATCAGTTTCGCCGCATAAACGCCAACTTTCTCATAGTCAACGGCAAAGGACGCCAGCATCTGATGTTCAGCCACCTGATCCGGAGTACCGTTGATTAGGGGCATCTTCATACGGTGAGCCGTGGCGATAATGGCAGGCAATGAGGACTGCAACAGGTTGGAAGCTGGGATGTAAATAGCATCCGCCTTACCTTCGAGCGACTGCAAACGCTGAGGAATGTCACGGGAATTATCGACGCCGACAGGCACCAGTTCGAATCCATGTTTGGCGACTAGCTCTTCGAACAGGCCTCGCGCGGCGACGTCATTGTCTTCACCCGGATTATAGGGCAGTCCCAGGCGTTTGGCGTCCGGAAGAAGTTTGCGAACAAAATTGAGCACGCCATCAATGCTTTGCATATCTGACGCGCCAGTCATTAAAGGAGATCCTTCAGTCCATGAAGGGACTAATTTGGCGCCCACAGGGTCTGTCACGGCGGCGAAAACGACAGGTATCTTGGCGTTCTTCAGAACCTGAATCGAGCCCTGGCTGACCGGGGTCGTGATTGTCAAGACTGCATCGGGATTTCCCGCCTTCATTTTCTGGATCATTTGCGGGACGAGGGAGGGATCCCAATTCACGTGGGCATAATCGTATGTAATTCCTTCGCCTTGGAGCGCCGAAAGTTCTTTCTTGAAACTGTCACGGACGCTCTCAAGCACGACGTGGGCGCCAAAATTAGCGATAGCGACCTTCTTTCCGGCTGCGTCTGCTGACCCGGCAACCAGGGTCGAACCGAACAATGCCGCAGCAAATGCAAATGAAATTTTGTTCTTCATGAAAATAGCCTCCTGTTAATTGATATTTCTAAAACGAGATTTCGCCACCCTGCCTGATGCCTATTGGGCGGCAAGAACCTGGATCTCGATCTTCCACTGAGGTAAAGCCAGACGCGCTTCTACACAGGCGCGTGCCGGTGGGTTTTCGGAATCGACCCAACGATCCCAAATTTCGTTCATTCCTGAAAAATTATTCATATCGGTAAGCCAAATGGTGGCGGAGATGATCTTGTCTTTCGAGCTCTCGGCTTCTTCGAGAAGATCATCTATTTTGTCCAGCACCTGCCGGGTTTGTTCTTCGATAGTTCCGCCATCCATGTCGGGGATTTGTCCTGCGAAATAAATCAGCCCACCATGCACCACCATTTGAGACATTCTGTCGTTTGAATGAAATCGCTCTATCGTCATAGGTTGAAAGTCCTTGTTCAGTGTTTGAAACGGGCAGGCGAAAGAACATCAGCTGTGACGCCCTTGGCTTTGATGTCTTCAGGAACGTCGCCGCCAAGGACCAGACTGGCCGCCAGTCTGGCGATAGCAGGGGAGGTTTGAATGCCGTATCCGCCTTGCCCGGCTAGCCAGAAGAAGCCGGGAACATTTTCATCAAATCCAATGACTGGGGATCTGTCGGGCGCAAAGGTTCTTAACCCCGCCCATTTCCGATCAATTTTGCGAATAGTAAGGCTTGTCGCCCTTTGAATTCTGTCTACGGCGACAGCTACATCCAGCTCTTCTGGCTGCGCGTCACACGGAACGGATTCTGTCTCGTCCGCTGGTGATCCAAGAATTTTTCCAGACTCGGGCTTGAAGTAGAATTCCTCATCGGCGTCCACCACCATTGGCCAGTTTTCCAAGCCCAAGGCGTCTTCGGAAGAAAACGTAATAACTGTGCGCCGTAGCGGTTTAACTCCGACTTGTCTCGCACCAGCCAATTCCGCGATCTTGTCAACCCAGGCGCCGGCGGCATTGACGATGATTTTTGTTTGCCACCTGCCAGCGGATGTTTCAACAGCCCATCCATTGCCGTCGCGGCTCAGCGCTGTTACATCGGCGTTCGTGACAAGAGTTCCACCCCGGCTGTTCATCTGGCGAAGGAAACCACGATGAATAGCGTCGACATCCAATTCCATGGCTTCGGGCTCATAGGCCCCGCATGTACCGGAATCTTTTTTGAAAACCGGTACAAGTTGACGAACTTCCTCGGGCGATATTTCGCGTAATTCCTTGGCGTACTTTGAAGCCGTTTCGATGTGATTCTTTATCTTCTTCTTTTGATCATCGCGGCCGACAAAAAGCACGCCCATTTTCCGCCATAGCGGAACATCACTGAAACCGGCCGGGGGATTGGAAAAGAAGTCCCGGCCAGCGGATGTCAGGGCGCGAATTATGTCGTTTCCATATGCTTCGGTATAAATGGCGGCGGAGCGGCCTGTGGAATGGTAGCCGGGCTGATCTTCCCTCTCAAGAAGGACAACTTTCATTTTACCGGCGAGTTCAGCGGCCAATGATGCGCCGGCGATACCTGCTCCGATGATTGTTACGTCTGCGCTAGGCAAGCTGACTTTTCCTCAATTCGACACAAAAGAATTCATTGATTTGTCGCTCGACTATACATAATTTTCCTATATTGGAAATTTATTTTTCTCATATCGGAAAATTTTTTTTCCTATATTGGAATTTTTGAGGGGCGTGAATGAGTAAAAAACCGAATAAAAACAATAACTCACAGGCTGGCAGTGAACGGTCTCAGTTAGGCAAGCGTTTAAGGATACTTCGCAAAAGACAAGGGTGGACCCTTACCCAGGTGAGCGAAAAAACAGGACTAGCCGTATCGACTTTGTCAAAGGCCGAACGTGGTGAAATGTCCATGACCTATGACAAATTCATGCAACTAGCCACGGGCCTGGGTTTGGATGTTGGGGAATTATTTTCGACAACGGGAAAGCAATTTTCACCCAAAGGTGTCGCCATAACTCGTATTGGAGAAGCCAAACGACACGAAACGGATACCTATGTTTATGAAATGCCGGCCACGGGTATGCATCATAAACAAATGACCCCAATGTTCGGACGCATCAAGGCCCACGACATCAAGGAATTCAAGGAAATCGTACACCATCCCGGTGAAGAATTCGTCTTCGTCCTAAAAGGAACGCTCAGGGTTCACATTGAAGGACAGGAGGAATTCGATTTAAGGGAGCGCGAATGCGCCTATTTCGACAGCACTATGGGTCACGCCTACGTATCGGCGGGAGAGGAAGATGCTGAAATTCTCGTTGTTTGCTGGCAGCCCCCACAGGCCATGTCCGGCTAGGTGTAAGCTAGTTTCCAACCTGAACGATCAATTCCACCAACAGCGCGGCGAAAGCATCGCGT
This sequence comes from uncultured Thalassospiraceae bacterium, assembly GCA_964490815.1. GTDB lineage: Bacteria > Pseudomonadota > Alphaproteobacteria > Rhodospirillales > JABHCV01 > JACNJU01. Next base: position 53,953 of record CAZBEC010000014.1, on the reverse strand, counting down.
GTCATAAAAAGAAATGAAAAGGCTATACCCCACATTACCGGGCGTTTCCACCAACCCGGTGGAAGGCGTTTTCTAAAGCGTTGCGCACGTAAAGCCATGCGGCGTTCGCGCCCCAATCGCTCTTCCTTTAATTGCCAAAGGTTATACGCAAGAACATTCTCGCGTGATGGCGGGTGTGTAGAAGTGTACGTCGTCATAACTTTCTGTTCCTATCGAATTTAAGCTTTCTAGCTTGCCGTAGAAAATACCCATAGAACCTTTCCTGTTTATTAACGCGGGATTTTGCTTTAGAAGAGCCGCCACATCCCCCGTTACTTATTTGGAGAATAAAATGTCCGATCAGGTCACCGCGTCCCACATCCTCGTCATGCACGAAGATTCTGCTCGCTCGAACGAAACCCGCACCAAGGACGAAGCCCTTGCGATTGTCGAGGATTTGAAGGGCAAAATCGCCGACGGCGCTGATTTTGCTGAACTTGCGGGTGAAGTTTCCGATTGCCCGTCGGGCCAAAACGGTGGCAGCCTGGGCGCTTTCGGTCGTGGCCAGATGGTTAAGGCTTTCGAAGATGCGGCATTTGCACTAGATGCCGGGGAAACCAGCGATATCATCGAAACCGAATTCGGTTACCACCTGATTTACCGTTCGGCTTAACTTCCGCCTCTCTCTATCGCCCTGGGATCAAGGGCGTCCTGCAACCCGTCGCCGATGAAATTTAGTGCGATAACGGTGATGAAAATCAGGACGCCCGGATAAAACGCCAGAGAAGGCGCATTCCAAATCAATTCCTGTGCATTGGTCAGCAGGTTGCCCCAACTGGGTAGCGGCGGCTGGATACCCAGTCCCAAAAAGCTGAGCACTGATTCAAGCAGTATCACGTTTCCGGCGCTTAAAGTGGTCGCGACGATGATCGGCGAGGCCAAATTGGGCAGAATATGCACCCCCATGATGCGTAACGGTCCGGCCCCTTGCGCATGGGCGGCCAATATGAAAGGCCGTTGCTTCAGGGTTAGTGTGGTCGATCGCACCAGACGGGCGACCGTCGTCCATCCAACCAACGCGACGATGAACACAATTCTGTAAAGTCCCATGGAAGTCTCGTCACCGCCGGCAAATCCCAGTTTTTCAAGGTCGACTGCTGCCAGGACGATCAGCAGCGGTAACAGGGGTAGCGAAATGACACCGTCGGTGAATCGCATTAGTATTTTGTCTATCCAGCCACCGAAATAGCCGGCCAGCAAACCGATTACCACGCCGATAGCCGCCGCCGAAAGGGCTGCGGCGATTCCCACGAAAAGTGATACCCGCCCCCCGTATAAAAGACGAACCAGTACGTCCCTGCCCAATTCGTCCGTCCCCAGGGGATGTTCAGCAGATGGCGGTGCGAACCGATCCAGCAGATTTATGGCGTCAACTTCAAAGCCGACCCAACTTTCGATTAGGGGCGCGCAAATGGCCAAGACGGTCAGAACAAACAACACCGCACCACCTGCGACCGCCAGATGATGGCGCGCAAAACGCCTCAAAACAAGAACACCGGGGGAAACGGACCGATTTGTCATGCTTTTCCCCCTTTGTCGGTTATACGGGGATCAAGCTTGACGTAGGCGATGTCAGCCAGAATGTTGCCCAGCAACGTCAATCCGGTCGCCAGCAACAGGGCCAGCAGCGCCAGATTGTAGTCATTACCCATGATGGCGTCGAAGATCAGACGGCCCATGCCCGGATAGGCGAAAATGGTTTCAGTAATCAGGGCGCCGGAGAAAAGGGTGCCGAAATCCAGCGCGATGATGGTGACGACGGGAATTAGCGCGTTTCGCAATCCGTGTCCCAGTATCACACGACTTTCGCTTAGGCCTTTGGCTCGGGCGGTGCGGATGTAATCCTGTCGCAGGGTTTCAATCATGGCGGCGCGCATGTAGCGCGTATGGCCGCCAACGCTGGCTATGCTGAGGCTCATGATGGGCAATATCAAAAAGCGCAGGTTCTCCCACAGCCCCCCATGTCCCAGCGTTCCCATACCGCCCGCTGGCAGAATTCCCCACAACACTGCGAAGGCGATAATAAGCAATAGCGCCAGCCAGAACGGCGGCGTCGAGATACCGGCAAAGGCGGTAAAATTGATAACGTAATCCGTTTTCGAATAGGGCCTGCTGGCGGCAATGACTCCGGCCGGCAAGGCGATGGCGAGGGAAAGGCTGAAGGCAAGCCCCAGCAGAACGACGGTGTTTCCCAGTGCGGGCCACAAGACTTCAAAAACCGGCTTGGCGTGCAGGCGCGAATAACCGAAATCCCCGCCTACCGCCGCCTTCAACCAGTTTCCGTAGCGCTCAATCAGGGGACGGTCTAGGCCATAAAGCCCGCGCAAGCGTTCCGCATCGGCCGAGGTGATTTTCGGGTCGGCGCTGATCATCAAATCGATCGGATCGCCCGGCATCAAGCCCAGCAGGCCGTAAACGACGAACGACATCACCAAAAGAACGCTTATGGACTGGATCAGACGTTCGACAAGTATGCGGACCATGGAATGCCTATTGATTGTGTTCACTCTTGACACTTAGAGTATCTCTAAACCTAAGTGTCACAACACCACTGTAGATGGGACAGTTAAAAAAAGAAAAATCAAATAGGGGAGGCTTTCTTGAAAACTATTGCGTCAATCGCCGCCTATTCGGCGGGGATACTCTTGTTTGCCGGTTCGGCCATTGCTGCCGGTGAAAACTACCATGGGGCTGAATCCCAGGCTGCGTATGAAGCATTATCTTCATCCGGGAAAATGGTTGTCAAATCAATGGTTTCTTCCGGTTCACTAGAGAAAATCTGCGAAACTAGAGACGCCAGTCCAGTAAAGAGGGTGGTTACAAAGCTAGCGAAAAGAAAAAAAATCAAAAAAAGCAAGACGAGATCCGCCACCAAGGAAGTTGCGGCATACATGAGGCCATATTGTAAAGATCTGCAAATTGCCGCCAAAGGTCCAAGCCGTAAAAACTTTGCTGGAGAAACATATACGGAGAACATTTCCGGGGAAAAAGTCTTCTTCAAATCTTTTACGCCAATGAATGGACGGGATTTATACGCCAAAAGAGGCGACGCAGCCGACGGTGTGGGCTATCTGGAGTTCCCAGATGGAGTCAGTGGAAAAACACCAGCGGTTATCATCCAGCACTGCGGATCGGGTATAAAAGCCCACAAGGAAATTGCTTACGCCAAGAAGTTCCGCGAACAGGGGTACGCGACTTTCATCGTCGATTCCTTTGGTCTAAGGAGTATTTCGGACGAAGGCACAAACTTAAAATACGTCAACATTCCCATGGCCGATGCTTTTGCGGCTTTGGATAAGCTGTCTAACAATTCCAGGATAGATAAGGACAGAATTGCCATTGTGGGATGGGCAAACGCTGCGACCGGAATTTTGTCCAGTCAGCTCTCGGTTCTAAAGGAAAAATTGGGTAAGAACGATCAGAAGTTTGCAGCGGCCGCCGCGATCCAACCAAAATGCGGGCTTTCCTGGACTTCCAGTAAAATTGAGGGAACGCCAACGCTTATTCAAACAGGGTCAAAGGACAGCGGTTTTCCTTCGTCTGCCTGCCAGGAATATGCTGAGCGGCTAAACTCGGATGGAGGCAACATTCAGCATATCGTATATCAAGGCGCTGGCCACAATTGGCAACATCCAACATCCAAGCCATTCGTCAATACGAAGCGACGGAAATTCGAAGGATGTAAGATGAGCTTTAATGAGGACACCAAGAAAATGGAATTGGGTAACGGACAATCCGTATCCTTAAGCGATGTCGACGCGATGAAAAGGCACATCAACAAATGCTCGAGTGCTAAAGGCGTTTATGAAGGGGGAAATGCTCAGGCAAGGGTAAAAGGAAACACTGATTTGATGGAGTTTCTCGCCGCCAATCTAAAGAAATAATATCGATTTGCCCCGGATCCCTTCACTTTGATCCGGGGCAAAATTCTCCTAGAGCCTTGATATCAATCAAGCAAAAAAATCAGACAAAAATTGTATTCTCTTTTCACTGTGTAAATGATATGAACGCCTCCGTTTTCGATTCCGGGGGGGAAGGTTGTTTACCCGGTCCTTCTTAGATTTCCTTGAAGTCCGAGAAATTGCCTTAATCGCTTTTGGGCCATTAAATTTAGGATAGTCGCCGGAAAACAGCGGCTTTGATGAATGAGCAGTCCGTATCTAAAAAATGTCCGTTCGATGGAAGAGCTTGATGCCCTTCTGGCGAAAAGACAGCAAACATTTGTCGATATTGAAAAAAAGCTGGTCGAAAAAGACGTACCTGACGCCGTCAGCAGTATTGATCGTATCTGCAAACAGTCCATTGATGAGATAGAAGAAAAATCGAAAAGGATTGTCGCAAAGGTTTCATCCTGGGTGGAATCGGCAACTACCGAGTTTCTCAATGAAACCGAAATGGCCCGTGCCCAGATTCACAATCTTGTCGAAGACCGATCAGATCAGCGCACTGTCGATTTGTTGATTAGCATGATCTCTGAAACATCTTATCTTTCAACAACCCGAATATCGAAATGTGCGGAAAATTCGGTCAATAAAATCCGTTCGGAAATCACTAGTTCCATTTTGGAACTCAGAACAAACGCAGCTAATGCTATTAAGGATTTCCGGGCACTAGCGGCACGAACGACGAAGAAAATTCGCGAAACCGTCGAAGCGGCAGGAAAAAAATACAAGAATGCCAAAGAAAAACCTGATGAAGCTAAATCCCTTGAGCAGGTGAAAAAGGAAACGGCGAAAGCGATTGCAGAGGCTGAGAGCGCTTCGGCTGAATTGGAAAATGCCAAGGCGCGGACAGTTACACGCATTAACGATGCGGTTCATGCCGCTTCCAGTCGGATTGAGCAAGCGCATACCGATGCCGTCAGCGAAATTCAAATCGCTAGGGACCGCGCTGAAGAAAAATTAAAAGAAATTTCCAGCGACGCAATACTTAGGCTTAAGAAGACCTAGACAACAATAGGCCGATTGCCAATCTTCAAAAAAATCGATCTCGCGCAACTGATAGGGAACTTTTTTTCCTTTAGCGCGAGAAGAACGATGCAGGTGTAAACGCTATAGGCAGCGCCGTAAATTACGGGCCTTTTCATTGTTCGGGCCGCCAGTTTTCCACCCAAAGAGTCGTCGGGAACTGATGCCCCGTCGGCTCGACGCCCCGTATCCATTTCGGCAAAACATATGGATTTGCCCTAAAATACAGCGGAATTACGGGCAGTTCATCGGCATAGATTTGCTGTAATCGGCGCCACATCTTGGCCCGCTTTTTCTTGTTCAACTGAACCTCGATCTCTTCGACCAGTTTATCGATTTCCGAATTTTTAAAACCGGTGTAATTCTGCCCGGCGTAGTTATTAGCCTTGGTTGGAATATGCGATGAATGAAGGGTGGTGCGGGGAACACTTTCAGGGGAACTGATCCAGGCGAACATGGCCATGGCAGTGAATTTCCGTTGTGTCACGGTTTCACCGAAGAAAACCCGTGCCGGCTGGTTGCGGATTTTGACCTCAATTCCCAGCGCCTTCCATTGACTTTGAAGAACTTGTTGGACCAGCTCGCGTGATCTATTGCCCGCCGTCGTCATGATCTCCAGGGACAGTTTTTCGCCATGCTCGTTGACCCGCACGCCGTTCACGGTGCGTTTCCACCCAGCTTCGGCCAAAAATTTTGCCGCCAGCGCGGGATCATAGGTATAACGCGGCGCTTCTTTTGAATGGACCCAGTCCAATGGTGATACGGACGTATCGGCAACCGGCTGGCGGCCGCCGAACAACTGCCAAGACATGGTTTTGCGATCCAGGGCCAGGATCAACGCTTTTCTAATTCTTTTATCGGCCAGGATTGGATTGTCCAGATTGAGATCAATGTGTTCGTAAACCAGTCCCGGCTGGTAGATCATGTTGAAGCGTTCGCCGTGACGTTTTTCAAAGGCGAGGGCCTGATCGACGGTCAGCCCCAGTTCTCCGGCTATCATATCGATGGCGCCGGAAAGCAAATTCGCCTCCAGCGCTGCTGTATTGGGGATGACGCGGACAATGATTCGCCTGAATTTCGGTATCCCACCCCACCACGTGGGATTGGGCTCCAGCACTACGTGGGATCCGGAAACAACTTCGCGGATCAAATATGGGCCAAAATAAAGCCCTTCATTGGCGCTGTCGGTGTCGAAGGCGGTTTGGTTCTTGTAATCGACGGGATCGGTGAAATTCAATTCGTCGATATGGGCAGGAAGCATTTCGAAGCCATTAATGGCGTTGTATTCGAAGGTCATTTTGTCGAAATGCAGGGTAAAGGACTTATCATCAAGTGTATCGATCTTATACAGACTGCGATAGAACTCCATGTTTCCGACGCCGCTTTTTGGGTGTCGGCCAACCTTCCAGCTGAATAGAACATCCTTTGTCGTCACCGGAGTGCCATCCCCCCATACGGCATCGGGGCGGATAGTGTAGGTAACGGCGATGCCTTGTGCCCCTTTCGGTGTTTTTTCCGGTTTCGCCATACCGTTTTCTATGGTCGGCAGTTCTGTGCACAGCATGCAGACAAGCTTCCAGTCCTTGTCATAAACGGTGAAGGGCCTGCGTGTCATGGACAGGATATAGGTTTTGGCCATCATCGAGTCGATGGTGGGGTGAAAGGACGATGGGAACTGGGTGATGCCGATTACCAGTTCATCCTTGGCAGCCTTTACCGGCGAAGAACTCAACAGGGTTAACGCCAAAAACGCCAAAGCGAATTTGCGGATCAACTTACCAAACACCAAAATCCCTCCTGCTATTTCACCGCCTGAAAAGAGAATAACAGGGAAAGTCTTTAGAGCAGGCGAAAAAAACGCCCTTCCCCGGGATGTTAAAGGGAAGGGCGTTTTGGAGCCGACGCGAGAGGCAACCGCGCCGGAGGCATCAGACTAATTTTTACTTTCGCGATCTGAGAACTTCTCTTTTTGAGCGGAATTCCTCTTCATCGATTTCACCCTTGGCGAAACGTTCGCCCAAGGTGTCCAGCGCGTTTCCGGAGCCGCCGTGGGCGCACATGCCTCTACCGTGGGCAAAACGCCTGAACAGAGCGAACAGCAGGAAGATGAACAGGATGATCAAAACCAAGCCAATGGGACCGTGCATATAGCCCCACCCGTGATGGCCGACGCCTTCCATGGCACCCATATAATGGACCGGCATGGCTCCACTGAGAGTTTCGTTTAACATGGTTGCATGTCCTTTCTTCTATTATTGGCGGTCGACGTTAAACGGAGAGGGAAAACGTCGACCGCCTGTCCGCAGCCCGGAGGGGATCAGGTGCGGTGTCTAGTTAACAAGTTGATGGGCGCCGGTGCGGGTGTCGATTTCAAATTTCCAGACCAACGAATCATCGACGGTGACGATTTCGGCCACGATAGTATTTTCGTCCGTTGCTTCAACCTTGCCGACTTTCAAGCGATCATTGCCATGTCGGGACAATTTCTTCTCAGCGAATTTCCTGACGTCCTCTACCTTTAGAGGCGTATCCAATTCCCGATGGCCGAGACGACCGCAGTTCTTGTAACCGTGGCTCATAATTCCGTGGTTTCCATAACCGCCATATCCGTGAGCGAAAGTCGGGGCGGCGGCGAAAGCGGCTACACCCAGGGCGAGTGCGGCGACGGCACTGATAGCGACTGTTTTGCGTTTCATGGGCGGTGTCCTTTCTTGTCAAATGTCGTTCATTCGATGGATACATTTGAGCACGGGTTTGTATCAGGGGTGTTTCGCCCGAAAGGGGTTTTTGTAACGAATTGTTACGACCGACAGCTCAGTAACGTTCGGTAACCAAGAAATGGCCCTTATGGCCTAACTTTTGGCTATAGTTTCTTCATGAATACTTCGCATCACATACTGATCGTCGACGACGACAAGGAAATTCGTGACCTGCTTGCACGATTCCTGGACAAACACAGTCTGCGCGTGACGACTGCGGCCGACGGGCGCGAAATGAAAAAGGCGCTTTTAGACTGGAATATCGACTTGGTCGTGCTAGACCTGATGATGCCCGGCGAGGACGGCCTAACTTTGTGCCGGAATTTACGGGCGGATTCCAACATCCCTGTCATCATGCTGACCGCCATGGGCGAGGAAACAGACCGAATAATCGGCCTGGAAATGGGTGCGGATGACTATTTGGCCAAACCCTTTAATCCAAGGGAACTGCTGGCGCGAATCAAGGCAGTCCTGCGCCGAACGTCAGATCAGCCCGGTAAAATGGAAGGAGGTGGACATGTGTCCGCCCATTACAAGTTTTCGGGCTGGGTATTGGATATGGCTAAGCGCGAGCTGTTTTCGCCGACGGGGTCGCTGATAACTCTAAGCGGCGGCGAATTTGAACTGCTTCAGGCTTTTGTAACTCATCCGGGTCGGGTGTTGAGCCGTGATCAATTGCTTGATCTTGCCCGTGGTCGCGAAGCGCAACCATTCGATAGATCAATCGACGTTCAGGTTAGCCGCCTGCGTCGAAAGCTGGAAGACGATCCGAAAGAACCGACACTGATCAAGACCGTCCGCAGTGGCGGGTACATGTTCGCCACCGACGTTCAGCACAATACGGAGGGGAATGAATGAGGTTAGTCCCGCGCTGGCCACGTACAATCGCCGGGCGGACGATCCTGGTCCTCCTGGTGGGACTTATTGTGTCTCATATTATCAGCATCGCCATCTATTCCGATGACAGGCGGACGGCGCTTGTCACCGCGGGCGGGCGCCAGGTTTCAGAACGAATTGCTGCGGCCTATCTGAGCATCGACCAATCCAACGCACAGGAACGGCTTGCAGTCGTGCGCTCACTTTGGGAGCCCATGTTCAGCCTGACATGGACTGAGAATAGTGTCCTTGCTGATTCCCATAAGGGAGGGTGGCACGCCCATATGGTTCGCAACGCCATTCAGGATTATCTGTCGGGGGTTGAAGACGACAACCTACGCGTCTTATACGACCGGCTTGGGGATTTTCGCCCCGGCATGACGCCCGGTTTCAGTATGAATCCTGAAAATCCTCTTGCAGGCATGCAAGAACACAAGGGCTGGTGGAGCGGTAAATGGTCCGATCACAAGCATGAACGTTATAGCCGCTTTTCCCGGAAATGGCATGGCGACGGCGTACTCAATGTTTCAATACAACTAACCGACGGCAGTTGGTTCAATGTCGCTACACCTGGGGCGCGCTTGCGTTCCCAGTGGTGGCCCAAAGTATTCGGTCCTATCGTTTTCACGACGATCATTATTCTGCTTATAACTTTCTGGGCCGTTCGCAGGTCGGCCAAACCGATTGCCTTGTTTGCACAGGCCGCCGAACGTTTAGGACGGGATGTAAATGCGCCACCCTTGGCGGAAGATGGCCCGCGCGAAGTCGTACGGGCGTCTCAGGCCTTCAACGACATGCAGCGAAAACTGCAGACGTTCATCCGAGATCGCACGCAAATGCTGGCGGCGATGTCACATGATCTGCGAACACCCATAACCCGCCTTCGCTTGCGTGCCGAATTGATCGATGACGAAGAACAACAAAAGAAAATGCTGGCGGATCTGGACCAAATGGAACAGATGATTGCCGCGACCCTGGCCTTTGCGCGTGACGAGGCGGTAGACGAGGCCTCGGTTCGATTTGATCTGGCGGCGATGCTGCAGGCGCTAGCTGACGATATATCAGATACCAACGGTCAGGCGAGCTATGCAGGCCCGGATAAAATGGAATGGACCGGCCGACCCGGCGCGTTGCAGCGGGCATTTCAGAACCTGGCCGACAACGCCATTAAGTACGGCCAACGATCCGATATCTCGTTGCAGGAAAACGGTGGAAATATTGTAGTTCTGTTTGAGGATGATGGCCCCGGCATTCCAAAAAATGAACGGGTTCGGGTGTTCGATCCATTTTACAGGGTTGATCCGTCGCGAAACCGGGATACGGGCGGCGTCGGACTGGGGCTGGCGGTGACGCGTTCGGTTATTCGCGCCCATGGTGGCGAGATTTCCTTCCAGGTAGGAAAGGGTCGCTTTGGAATCGTCGTGGAACTCCCAATAGCCTGAGTCCAAATTTCCATGTCTTCTAGATAATTGCTTTCTTCTGTGAGGGGCTTTGCCTAAGCTTGCCGGGCAGTCAAAGTTCAAGGGGGCAAAAATGCGGGAAAGTGACGACCAATCAGCGCAAACGAATCCTTACGTACCGAGTAATGAGGTTCAGGCCCTGTGGCCCGATGTTTCGGGCAACGACGTAAACGGCCTTGGTGAAACAACGACAGGCCGTCCACGACCCGTATTTTGGCGCACCGATGGGCATTCAATAGCTCATTCCGCCGTGCTGCGCCATTTTTACGGACAGGATGCCGACAATCCTTTGATCCGGGAAGCGCGCGAACGCCGGGAGAAAACAAAGGATGTCCCATCCCACGATGTCGCCCCTGAGCAGCCAGCCCATTCGCCCGAAAAATGGAGTGAGTTAGCCAAGCAAGCGGGATTAGAGTGTGGGGCGGATCTGGTTGGCATTTGCGCCTATGATCCTCAGTGGACTTATACCGACCGGGAGGATCCTCTTGGCAAATGGGCTATTGTATTGGGGTTCGCCCACGATTACGAAAATCTTAAGCTCGCGCCGCACATCCATACCTATGTGGAATACGTCGATCAGTACGCCCGCGCCGGGCGAGCCGCCAAATTATTGGTTAACTGGATTCGCGACCGGGGCTGGCCCGCCGAAGCCAAAACCGGCCCCTTAAGCGACGACGTGATCATGATCCCCGCTGCCATCGAGGCTGGGCTAGGGGTATTGGGCAAGCATGGCTCCATGATTAATCCGGTGTTTGGCGCGAACTTCCGGCTTTCCATGGTGACGACCGATATGCCGCTGGTGTCAGATAAGCCAGTGAACTTTGGCGCCGATTTGTTCTGCCAAACCTGCAAAATCTGTTCAAAAGCCTGTCCTCCCCAGGCAATTTATGACGAGAAGCAGGTGGTGCGCGGTCAGACCAAATGGTACGTCAACTTTGACAAATGTTTGCCCTATTTTGTCGACAACAGAACATGCGGCATGTGCATCGCCCAGTGTCCGTGGAGCCGTCCGGGACTGGCCGAAAAAATGGTCACAAAAATGGCCAAACGAATGGCGTCTCAGGCCAAATAGGCCCCTCAGACCGCCAGTGCGGCGTTATAAGTGACTTATTCGGCCTTGCCGCCGTTGGCCTTTGACCAGGCCGCCGGATCCTTGAGGAACTCCCTAACGCCATCAATGGCTTCTTGCGGGAAATATCCGCCTGCTTCAGCGGCTTCCAGGACATCGTGCCAGGTCGCCAGGTAGTGAAGGGTGATGCCGTCTTTTTCCAGTGATTCAAGTGCACCTTCGAATACGCCATAGAAAAATATAACAAAAGCGTCCGTCACAACCGCGCCTGCGTCCCTGAGGGCATTCACGAACATCACCTTGGATGCCCCGTCCGTGGCTAAATCTTCAACTAGCAGCACCTGCGAACCTTCGCCTAGGTCGCCCTCGATCTGGGCATTTCGTCCAAAACCTTTGGGCTTCTTTCGGACATACAGCATGGGCTTGTTGGTGATCTGGGAAATCCAGGCCGAATAGGGAATGCCGGCCGTTTCACCGCCGGCGACGACGTCTATTTCCTCGAACCCGATATCGTTGTCCAAATGGGCGACTGCCAGCTCCATCATCCGGTGGCGTTCGTCCGGGTACGAGATCAGTTTGCGGCAATCGATATAGACCGGACTAGCCCAACCGGATGTCAGGATATAGGGCTCTTCCGGGCGAAAATTCACCGCCTTAATATCGAGCAATATTCGTGCCGCCATTAAACCGGTAGAGGAACTTTCGAGGGTTTCTGGGATATCAGTCATAAAACACCGGGTAATTACAAAAAGGGAAAATACAATTTCGTTCTGTTTAGAGACTCTTTGCCGATTCCTCAAGAGCCACTAGATCAGTTCACTTTTATTTTGAAACACAGCGTGTTCAAACTAAAAGTGAGAAACTTATCTATTCTTAATGAGCGAGCCGATTCACACGCATTATCTGAACCGGAAAGTAATTCCGATTAAGCGTGATCGGATCTAGTGGCCTTTATTGCGAAGGACATAGCCGTCGTCTCCTAACTCTTGAAAATAGTCGTCTATATCGGAATGCCGGATGGGGCCGCCTTCTTCATCGGGTTCAAGGTTGCGTTCGGCAACATATGTGCGTTGGGCGGCGCCATCGACAAGCACATGGTACCAAGGGCGGTCTTTCGGCGGTTTGCTTTGGGCAACCTTGCTATACCAGTCCTCACTTCCATGGAATTCCGGGTCAATATCGATAACCACTCCACGATAATCAAACAGCCGGTGATGGATAAGTTGACCGACGGAAAATTTGGCTACAAATTCGCTCACGGCTTGGGTTCCTTTTATCGGTTATATGGATCAAACTGCACGATAAGGGAATCATTGAAATGCAGAATAATTGATCTATTTCAGTATATTATGGTTACCCATCTGTGTTCGTGCGAACGTAGGTTGCACTGGGCCCCGACTCCGGTCCATGATCGCCGCTTCCGGGTCATCGGGTCAAATGGTAACCCCGGCCTTAATCATTTATATAGTGACTGAAAGCACTTTTTCTCCTGGAGGATTCATAATTGACTGACAAACGTATGCGTACTGGGGGGCAATTGATCGTCGATTCGCTTCGGGCGCATGAAACAGACATGGTTTATTGCGTTCCCGGCGAAAGTTACTTGGAAGTGCTTGATGCGTTATATGACGAGCGCAACGCCATTCGAGTCATTTCCTGCAGGCACGAGCATGGTGCGTCGAATATGGCGGAAGCCTATGGCAAATTGACCGGAAAACCCGGTATCTGCATGGTGACAAGGGGCCCGGGCGCCTGCAATGCGGCTATCGGCGTTCATACAGCCTTTCAGGATTCCAGCCCAATGATTTTGTTTATCGGACAGGTCGGTCGTCCGCATTTGGGTCGTGAGGCTTTTCAGGAGGTCGATTATGTGCAGATGTTTTCGCCGTTAGCGAAAGCCGTTGAGCAGATTGACGTTGCGGAAGACGTTCCTTCGACCGTTGCCCGAGCTTTCCATACAGCCCAGTCTGGCCGTCCTGGCCCTGTTGTCATAGCCTTGCCTGAAGACATGCTGCGCGATTCCTGCGAGGCAGTAATTGCCGAACCAATTTCGATTGAAAGCATTGGCCCAAGTGGAGGCGAATTGGAGCGCTTGCACCATATTCTGGGTGATTGCGATAGGCCTTTGTTGTTGGTCGGTGGTGGCGGATGGTCCGAACAGGCCCGCGCCGATATCATCGCGTTCGCTGAAGCCAACAATTTACCGGTCTGTTGTTCGTTTCGCCGTCATGACCTGTTTAGAAATGATCATCCAAATTTCGTCGGGGAAATAGGCATCGCCCCCAACCCGAAACTGATCGAGAGATGCCAGCAGGCTGACATGTTGCTGGTGGTCGGTGCGCGTTTGGGAGAGATGACGACCCAGGGTTACACCATGCTTGAAGAGCCAACCCCGAAACAGGATCTGGTACATGTCCACACCGACAAGAATGAACTGGGCAAAGTCTACATTCCCGATCTGGCGATTCATACCTCAATTGATGCTTTCGCCGCAGCGGCTCGCAACCTCGCTCCGGTCGAATCTGATCACTGGAAAGAACATACCGAATCCGCCCGTCGGGAATATCTGGAAGGACGAGAGCCCAGATCATACGACGGCGCACTGAATCTTGGAAATGTGATGGCTGAGATCGACGCGGTTTTAGGTGAAGATGGAATCGTCGTCGTCGATGCCGGAAACGCCAGCGGCTGGGCGCAGCGCTTTATTCCCATCGATGCGAACAGAAGGCTTCTGGGGCCGACCAGTGGCGCCATGGGATATGGGGTTCCAGCAGCAATAGCCGCCAAGACTCTTTACCCGAACCGGGTTGTTGTTGCCTGCGTCGGCGATGGATGTTTCGGCATGACGGGGCAAGAGATATCTACAGCCGTCAAAGACGGCCTCAATCCCATCATTCTTGTTTTTAACAATGAAATGTACGGCACCATCCGTTTGCATCAGGAACGCCGTCATCCAGATAGAGTCATCGCCACCGATTTGAACAACCCTGATTATGCCGCGCTGGCTAGAGCGTCAGGAGCTTTTGGAGAGATCGTCGAAGCAACCGAAGAATTTGGCCCGGCATTAGAAAGGGCGCTTCGCTCGAACCTGCCTGCGGTGATAGAATTGCGAATGGATCCGGACCTTATTTCAACCCGGACGACATTAAGTGATTTGCGCGAGAACTGAACAATGACGGAACTAGTTGTCGGATACGCAAATGAACAGCAGCGCAAGGACCAGCGCCGGTCCGTTGATGACACTTTTGTCATCATCGACGGCAATATTTGCAAGGTCGTCAATATATCTCTTCGCAGTTTCCTATGTGTTGGTTACAAGGGCCCAGCTAAGGAAGACGATGAAATCATTATCGAGGATTTACTGATGGCTGATGATTCCCGGGTCAAGGTTAATGCGAAAGGCAAGGTGATGCGGCTGGATGCCGCGAAAAAGGAATTGGCGGCGGTGTTTATTGACATGAATGAAAAGACATTCAACACGCTGGAAAAAATGATGATGTTGCGCCCTCTGTCCGGGGATGGCGGGCGGCTTAAGTGAACCAACAGGGCTTCCCTTCCATTTGGCTGCTGGTCGACGACCGGGCAGGAAATCAAAGCCAGTGTCTGGGCGTCGGGGATGCCCTAGGGTTGAAATGCGAAATTCGGGATCTTGAATATACTGCGGCGGCGGCGCTTCCAAACTTTGTGATGGGAAAGACTTTCGGCGGTTTGAGCGCCAGTTCGCGCGTCAATCTGGTGCCGCCCTGGCCCGATGTGATTGTCGCTGCCGGAAGGCGTTGCTCGCCGGTTGCTCGCCATATCAAAGAAAAGAACGAAGATAAAACTTTTTTGGTTCAGATCATGTATCCGGGTGACACGGGAATTGATGAATTTGACCTGGTCTGCACACCCCGCCACGACGCTATTCCCGACCGGCCCAATATCCTGCAGATCACCGGTGCGCCTCACCGCGTAACTCCGCAGCGTTTGGCGACGGCAAAGGAGGATTGGGGGGACCGCCTTGATTATCTACCCGAACCGCGGATCGCTTTGATTGTCGGCGGATCGACCAAGCGCAGGAAATTCACTGAACAGATGGCACGCGAACTGGGTGCCGCAGCCGCAAAAATGGCGAACGATGCTGGCGGTTCGCTCATGGTGACGACCTCACGGCGTTCCGATGACACCGCCGATGCGTTGATTGGCGAAATCGATGGGCCAAAACATGTCTTTAAATGGGGCGACAAGGGTGACAATCCTTACTTGGGATATTTGGGCGTGGCCGACGGGGTAATCGTGACCGGAGATTCCGTTTCAATGTGTTCGGAAGCTGCTGCGACGCCCGGACCCGTATGGATATATGCCCCCAAGAAACTGACCATTCACAAGCACGGCGCTTTGCACAAGCAACTATATGACGGTGGATACGCAAGACCTTTCGATGCCGATGGCATGACTTTCGAAACCTGGATTCATCCACCCTTGAATGCGGCCAACGATATCGCAGACGAAATCAAACAACGTCTAGGTTTGTCAAATGGCTAGGCCATGGAACCGGCGTCGAAAAAAATCAAAACCGGTTGAGCATATTCTGAAAATTACCGAGTTGGGCTGGCATGGCGACGGTATCGCCGAAGTGGATGGCAAAAAGATCTTCGTTCCGTTCACACTGGCGGGGGAAACCGTTCGGGCAATGGTGAGCGGCAGCCGGGCCAAAGCAGTGGAAATAGTCGCGCCCTCTCCCGAGAGGGAAGAAGCGCCTTGTCCGCACTTCGCTCGTTGTGGCGGGTGCGCCGTCCAACATTTTGCTACGAAATCTTACGCGGAATGGAAGCGCCACATCATCGAACGAGCGCTTGCCAACCGGAGTATTGAAGCAAAAGTAGAGCCTGTCATTGACGCCCATGGAGAAGGACGCAGGCGAGTCACGCTGCACACGCGCGTCGGCCCAAAAGGCGCTCAGGTTGGTTTTATGCAGACTCATTCTCACAAGTTGGTAGATATTGATCAATGCCCCATTCTGGTTCCAGGACTGGATAATGCGACGGTTCTCGCCCGTGATATTGCAGGTGTACTGGCGAAAAATTCCAAGCCGCTGGACGTGCAGTTGACTCTTACCGAAACCGGAGTTGATTGCGACATTCGCGGATGCGGCGATTTGGACATGGAAGCCCAATCAAACCTTGCCGATTGCGCCATTTCCCATGACATGGCACGCATTACGATTGATGGCGATGTGGTGATGGTACGTCGCCCACCGGTTCTAACTTTCGGATTGGCCAAGGTAACGCTACCGCCGGCTGGATTTTTGCAAGCGACAAAAATGGGTGAGGATGTTCTCGCAAGATTGGTAGAGGAGGCCTTGGACGATGTAAAAACGATTGCTGATCTTTATTGCGGCATCGGCCCTTTCGCCTTGCGCCTTGCGCCTCGGGCACAGGTTCTCGCCTTCGATAGCGATGAGGCGGCTATCGACGCTTTGACGGACGCCGCCCATCACACCCAGGGACAGAAACCGGTTTCAGCGAAAATCCGCGACTTGATTCACAATCCGCTTCATGCCGATGAAATGAAAAATTTTGATGCTGTGATCTTTGATCCTCCGCGTGCAGGTGCGGAATCCCAGGCGTTCGAGATCGCCGGGTCGAAAGTAAAAACCATTGTAGCCGTGTCGTGCAATCCAGCAACTTTCGCCCGAGATGCATCCATTTTGATTGACGGCGGTTATCGGCTCGAGAAGGTTACGCCCGTCGATCAGTTCCGTTATGCCGGTCATGTAGAATTGGTCGGGATCTTCCGGCGCTAGTTGATCCTTGTCAATGTGTCCGCCTGCCTCTATATGGCAAGCAGGAAGTTCAGGCGCTTAATGCGCTTGAGGGGAAGATAAGTCGAGGCGGACATGACGGATCAAACGGCCGGCGGATGCTGGCCCAGAACACTCATCTATAGCGCCGTCGCATTTCTGTGCCTGCTCAGCGCATCAAACAGCCTTGAAAGCTACCTGCTTCTACCAGCAGCCTTTTGGGTGATCGGTGGGACAGCCATTGCCGGTAGCTGGGCATATGAAAAACTTTGCCGGTTTGAACATTCGGACGGCAGTACACACGATTGCAGTGCGTGTGGTGTTTTCGGTCACAAACTTCCCTGGATTTTGTTGGTCGGATGTGGTCTTGCAAATCTGGCTAATCCGACAACCGGATGGAGCGCCTTTAGCGCCTATGCTATCGCCGTGGCGCTTTTCTCACTTGGCGGATCATTAATCATGATGCGCATAAATGAGGATAAACCTGAATAAAAAATCCACCAATAATTCCGAAGAAAAATAGAAATCAGTCGGTTTTTAACATTTATCCTTCTTACAACGAGAGAGAGGCAAGGAACTTGGCTATTCCTTGCCTCCTTGGTCGCATGCCCCCCCTCTTTTATTGCTAATGCCAAATCTCCTCAGGGAAAAAGAAAATTTAGCAAATTTTGCATACTAGACGGGGTCTCTGGAGATGATCACAGGGCGTATTTCAACATGTAGCTAGTTCCTTCGCCGCGCTTCATAGTGACTTTGATGGAATCGAACATGCTGGACAGGGCGAAAATCTGACAATCGTCTTTGCCGTCGTTAATCGTCCGGCAGAAGGCTCCGTCTTCCCACTTCCAAGTGCCTTTGATGGCCTTGCCGCCCCAAGTGCCGGACCAGGAATTATCGGCCGATATAACAATACCGTTGGCGGCATCGTCGGGGCTCACCAGATTTTTTCCAACCACCGCGCCTTCGAACGCAGCCTCGTTCATAATCGGATTGTATGTAACGGCAGTTTGGGAAGATCCAGTTGTCTGACAGGCGCCCAGCGTCAATGGCGCTAAAAGAGCGAATAAGGCAAGTAAAGAGCGAATAGGCATCTCGTGAAGTCCCTCAAATTGTTGTTTACCAAAATTTCTGACGCTTAAAAGCCTTCACCAAGCGGCGAATCTACTGTGGCAGCGCCTCCTTTCATTCCCTACCTAATCGTTCAAATGCCTTCATCCCCCATACGGGGGATAGCGTTGGAGGAGGGAATTGCAATCAATGGGGACAAAATTGAACAAATGTTTGAAAGAAAGGCTGTTTTTTGAGTGCGGGTAGTTGTTTACGGCTGCGAAATCGGTCTAACTTTTTTATTAGAAAATATACAAGGCCTGGGGGGGCGATTTGATATCCAAAGAGCATTTGGACTTTATTCCAAAAATTTATGAAACCATCGTCAGTGCCGAAGCCTGGACAGACGTTCTGGATGAATTTGCACACCACAGCGGCGCCCGTGGCGCGACATTAATTTTATCGGATTGCAAATATGATCTTGTCTCCAGTAGACGGCTTTCTAGCGCCTTTTGCCCAAAAACTCTTCTTGAGTACGAAAAACTGCATGGCGAAGAAGAAGCCGACGCTTTGCAGGCTCTGCACCTAGCACCCATTCGAACATGGGTTAAAGACTACGACGCTTTTGGGAAACCGGCCGCGGAAATACCCGGTAATCGGTTTCTGGCGAAACACTTCGGTATAGATAGCCGGTCGGCGATCCGGTTGAATGACACACCTGTCTGGTTTGACGCCATGAGCATCAACTTCAAAAATGGGCGTGGTAATATAACCCCTGAAGAAGACGCTATTTCTCAAATCTTCTTACCTCACATTGCGAGGTCGATCGAAATTTCCCGTCCTTTCATCCTGCTTCAGCAGCGCTTTAACGCGGTTTTGTCGGTTCTGGATCGGTTCAAAATAGGTTTGGCGATTGTCAACGCCAAGGGAAGTATCGTCGTAGCCAATCGTGAGGCGGAGGTTGCTTTTTTCGCCGAAAATGGCCTGACCCAATCCAGGGAAAAGAAAATTCTTCTCAAAGGCGATGAGGCACAAGCCCAACTGACGAAAGCAATTGCCGATGCCCATGAGACGAATACCTCGACAGTCTTATGCACCCCTAAAAGGGCGGAGGGTACGCCCTGGGTTCTAGACGTTTTTCCGTTGACGGAACTGCAGGGTGGAATTGACGGTGCGTTCCGGGGCGCGGCCGTTTTTATTACCGATCCCGACCGAAAGGATGTCGTTTCTACCGAAGGAATAGCGCAATTGTTTGGATTGACGGACGCGGAATCCGCGGTGTGCGGCCATCTGGCGCAAGGGATGAAAACAAGCGAAATTGCCGATCACAGGAATACTACCTTGGAAACCGTCAAATCGCAGGTTAAATCACTGTTTTCCAAAACAGCGACGACCAGTCAGACCGACCTGGTTCGTTTGGCTTTAAAGGTTAATTTGCCGGTTGATGCCGCGGAGAATTAGGAAGCGCCGGAATGCAGAATAACTTCTGGCTGTAAAACAGCTGTCGGCACTAACGATCCTAACCAACTCAAAATCGCCAAAGAATGTTTCGCGATATCCAAAGCACATTGGATAGATACAATTAGGTTGTTCCGGAAAATTCCCCTTCTACCCCATTTGGGTGGTCCTGTTTTTCTGAATCCCTGATAAAACCTGATTCATTGAAGAGGCTGGACTTAATATAAATTGAATTACTATTTCCAAGCGCCCACTTTTATGCTGTAGGGATTGCATTAAATGTAATGTCCTAAGGTTTCATATTTAACGATTAGTTTTTGAGTAATCATTTTGCCCGTTGGGAATAGAAAAAATCAAACAGGTATTATCGGCCACTGGGAGATTGAAGCCGATACCGGCAAACTATGCTGGTCTGATGAAATCTACCGAATACATGGAATGAACGTTGGTGCCGAAATCGATGTTGAGGCTGCCATTAACGCCTATCATCCGGATGACAGGGAAAAGGTGACCGAATTTGTGCGCCGCGCCCTTGAGGAAAAAGAAGATTTTCAATTTGAATTAAGGCTAATTCGTCCTAGTGGGGAAATTCGAAACGTCAATTCTACCGGAATCGTTCGCCTGAAACCCAATGGCGACGTTCAATCCGTATTTGGAGTTTTTCACGATGTTACTGAAATCGTGGCGGCGCAACAGGAATTGCAACGCCATCGTGATTTTCTTGAAAAGACCGTCGATCAAAGAACGAAGGAACTAATTCAAAGCGAAAAGAAATTCAGATCAATTTTTGACAATGCCCAGGCAGGAATTGGAAGAACAAGATTAGCTGATGGAAAAGTACTCGAAGCGAATTCTAAACTGGCTTCGATATTTGGTTTCGACGATGTGGAAGAGTTTACCGCCAATTTTAATTTTGTGGAACACTACGTCGAACAGGACGGGCGTCAGAAGATGCTGGAAGCCTTCGAGAATTTTCCAGGGCAAGTGATAGAAGTTTCGTATTTTTGCAAAGATGGGAGAATTATTACCCTAAGCGCCCACGGAAGGCTAAATCGCGAAGAGAATTTCATTGAGTTTATCGCGGTTGATATAACCGAAAGGAAAAAGGCAGAAGACCGAATTCAATTGTTTCTTGAGAATGTTCACGAAGGGGTTTTTCTGGTCAAGGATGGTCGAGTAATAGACGTCAGTGCGACAGGTGCTACCATGCTGGGATATACACCTGAGGAGATCATTGGAATGTCAGCGATAGAGCTGGTGCCGCCGAGATTACATGATTTCGTTTTCCAAAAAATTGCCGAAAATGATCCTGATTCATACGAATCAGAAGTGATGAAAAAAGACGGAACATCCTTTCCCGTGTTGGTAAAAGGAAAAGCCATGAAATTGGCTGGCGAAGAAATTCGCATTTCCACGATTTTGGATTTAACGGAGCGTAAGGAAATAGAGCAACGGGAATTGCATGCTAGGGTGCAAGCCGAAATGGCTAACCGAGCCAAGACAGAACTATTGGCCAATATGAGCCATGAGCTTCGCACCCCATTGAACGCGATAATTGGCTTTTCCCAAATCTTCCAGGAACAATTATTCGGCCCTTTAGGAAATCAGCAGTACCTTGAGTACGCAGCGGATATAACCAATTCCGGACAGCATTTGCTCACCTTGATCAATGACATTCTTGATGTTTCGGCAATTGAATCGGGTAATTTGAAACTACGTGAGCAGAGCCTGAACCTTCAATTGGTTATCGAGACTTCAATCCGAATGATTGGGAACAGAGCAAAGGAAAACAATCTCGACTTGGCTACCAATATTGAAAATGGTCTTCCTGATTTTTTTGGCGATGAACGAAGGATCAAGCAAATACTGCTTAATCTGTTAAGCAACGCCGTTAAATTCACGTTGCCAGGTGGGAAAGTGTTGGTTGTCGCCCGTTGTGATTCAACAGGTGAAATAGTTCTTCAGGTGACCGATACAGGTATCGGCATGGATGAGCAGGAGCTTATTAAAGCCAATGAACAATTCGGCCAGGTTGATAGCTCGCTTTCAAGAAAATACGAAGGTAGTGGCCTGGGCTTACCACTAACGCTTGGTCTGGTTAATCTTCACAACGGAAAAATGAAAATTGAAAGTACAAAAGGGGAGGGTACGAAGGTAACTATTTCCTTCCCGCGGGAACGCACTGAGATGGCCGAAAGGGCCGGCTAAACCGCCCGCGAATGGCGTCCTTTACCGCTTTCCAGATAGGTGTCGAATGCGCCGGCGACCAGACGCACGAAGGGCCGGCCAGTTTCAGTAACGTGAATTGTATTGCCTTGCTGGGAGATAATTCCATCCTCAGCCAACGGCGAAAGCTTTTCCATTTCCGGTACGAACGTGGCCTTTGAAATCCCATACGTCTCACAGACCTTATCCAGATCGACTGTAAGGTCGCACATGATCCGTTCGATGACATGGGCGCGCAGGCGGTCATCGTCGCTGAGTTCTATACCCCTTTCGATCGGGAACTTTTTATCGGCGATGTGCTCGCGGTACTGTTTCAACGAGGAAACATTCTGAATATAACCTTGTTTCAACTGTCCAATAGCGGATGCACCAAAGCCAATCATGGCAGGGGCCGTATCGGCAGTGTAGCCCTGGAAATTCCGGTGGAGGATACCTTCTTCCAGAGCCTCGGTCATTTCGTCGTCGGGCAAGGAGAAATGATCCAGTCCAACGGCTTTATATCCAGCTTCGATAAATTTAGCGGACGAGGCTTCAAACTGGCGCCATCTCTCATCGGCATCAGGCAATGCATCCTCATCAATCAGCTTTTGGTGAGATTTCATCCACGGTACATGGGCGTAGCCGAACAGGGCTACGCGCGCCGGATTGAGACCGATGGTCAGTTCCGCCTCACGGGCTACCATTTCCGTCGTTTGATTAGGAAGGCCGTACATCAGGTCCATGTTGATATGGTCGATACCGTGCTTGCGCAGCCAGCTGATGACCTGGGCCGTCATTTCGTAAGGCTGGATGCGGTTGATTGCCTTTTGAATATCGGCATCGAAGCTTTGAACGCCGATGCTGGCGCGATTGACACCTGCGTCCTGAAGCGCCTGGATATACTCTTCGGTGGCTGTGCGTGGATCGAGTTCAACTGCGATCGCGGCGTCCGGAGTGACGTCGAAGCGCATTCGCAGACGTTCAATGATTTGTTTCCAGTCTTCGCCTTTCAACATGGTCGGGCTGCCACCACCCCAGTGCAGATTAGTGGCCTTAAATCGCCCGGGCAGGGTTTCGGCGACAAGGTCAATCTCGTCCAGCAACACCTCAATATAATCGGCCACCGGGTCGTAGCGCTTGACGATCTTGGTATAGCAGCCGCAAAACGAACACATCTCGTCGCAGAACGGGATATGGAAATACAAAGACAATGGCGTGTCCGGATCCATACCTTCAAGCCACCCGCGATATACATCGCCGGTAACGCTGTCGTTGAAGTGCGGCGCGGTTGGGTAGCTGGTGTAGCGCGGCACCATCAGATCGTATTTCTTGGAGAGATCTTTCATCATCAAGGACATTATAGACCGTTCTTTATAAGGGATCGACCACGAAGGAATTGGGGGCGCCGTAGTCCCCAATCACGCTGCAATGGACAATAAGACCGTGATCCTCGTTCCAAAGCAGAACGGGACAGGCGGCGGGTTCCAGCATAAAACTCGACGGCGCTTCGGGTGTGAAATCCATGTTCATCTGGAAAACCAAAGACGGCGCAACGCTAGCGATTGTGCCGCCCCAAGCGACCGAAATATCCCGATGCATGTGCCCGCACACAACGCCTTCTACCTGGGGATGCCGTTTGACGATCTCTTCCATTTTATCTGCGTTTAGGAAAGGCTCTTTATCCATGAAGCCGATACCGGTTACGAATGGCGGGTGATGCATGAAAATCAGGGTGGGTCGCTCAGGCCCGGCCGAAAGGGTTTCGTCCAGCCATCTCAGACGATCTTCGCACATTTCGCCACCGTCGTAACCGTCGCGTTTTGTATCCAAACCGATCAGCCTTAACGGATAGTCTTCCAGCGTGTAGTGCAGAAAGGTTCCCCTTTCAGGCAAGTATTCCAGATCAGCAAAATTTTCGCGTATCATGTCGCGGTCATCGTGATTGCCCGGAATGACGAAGACCGGCATTTCGATACGATCGAATTCCTGGCGCATAACCTGGTAATCCTGCTCATGGGCCTTATTGACGAGATCGCCGGTCGCCAGCACCAGATCCGGGCGAGGGCTTAAACCGTTCAGGTGTTCAATAGCAGCCTCCAGGGCTGCAATCGAATCGACCTTTCCCTTTAAAAGCTGGCCATCGGTGCGCAGGTGCAAGTCTGAGATCTGGGCAATAATCATCTTGGTATCATTCGTCTCTGGACGTAGTGGGCGCGCATGCTACCCTCTGGCCCTGTCGAAATGAAGAGGAAAGAATTGGCCGGTGCCAAAATTCGCCGCAAATCTCAGTTGGCTCTTTACCGAGCATGATTTTCTGGATCGGTTCGAAGCCGCCGCGAAAGCCGGTTTCAGAGGGATCGAGTGTCTGTTTCCCTATGATTTCAATGCGTTAGAAGTAAGAAAGCGGCTTGCAGATCATGACTTGCAAGCAGTTTTGATTAATGCACCCCCTGGAGATTGGGCCAGGGGAGACAGGGGGCTGGGATGCCTTAATGGGCGCGAATACGAATTCAGAAAGTCAATTGAGCAGGCTATCGATTTCGCCCTCGCCATAGATTGCCCGAAAATTCACATTATGGCTGGCATTGGTGACGAACAGGCACTTGGCAAGTTTGTCGAAAATCTTGGCATAGCCGCAGAATTATGTGGCAAGGCCGGGCTCAAGGGGTTGATCGAGCCCATTAATAACATTGATATGCCGGGATATTTCCTGACCCGGTACGGGCAGGCAGTAGATATTCTGCGAAGCATTGGCAGCCCTCATTTAGGCATGCAACTTGATCTTTATCACGTGGTTCGGATGGGGGGTGATCCTTCCGAGGCAATCAAGGTCAGCGGGGAAGCAATAGCCCATTTTCAGATAGCCGGTGCGTCCGGCCGTCACGAACCGGATGACGGAAAAATCGATTATCAGGGAATATTTGAATCGATCGATTTAATGGAATATGACGGATGGATCGGTTGCGAGTATCAGCCACGTACCAATACCAATGATGGGCTTGGATGGCTGTCGGGTTATTTGTCGGAATAGAGATTTTTATTAGCCCTTTTTACTTCGCTGCTGTATGTAATTCCACGGGGTAGATTTCTGAAATCGTAAAGAGAGAATTAAGAAAATGCCAGAAATACTGCACCAGCAAAGACTGCTACTGGAACTTCTTAGCATGTCTGGCAATATTGCCGTTCCCGACAGCGATAACGGTACGCTTTTGTACAAAACCCTGAAAGAATGCGAGACGGCACGTTGGATCAAGCTAACCCCGTTCGGTGCCGGTTTTAACAAGGCTGAAATCACAGATTCCGGTCGCCTCGTAATTAGAGAACGCCGTAACAGGCAAGCCGTTTCCCCTGGGGTTGATAGACGCCGATCTTCTTCCAATTAGGTCAAGTATTTTCGTCTAATCCTCCAATAATTCCTCGACCGCGCGCAATGCCTGCATGACGCCGATGTCGAGCCATGAATCCGCACCCGCGTCCGAATTGGCTATGGTAATCAAGCCGAAGGGCTTGCGTGCCTCGATGTGTGGCCCATCTTCGATACTCATGCCCCTGTCGAACATTGTAAAATAAGTGTAGCTGTAGCCATGGGACCAGCGGTTAAGCGTCAGGCTTTCTATATCACGGCTGGAATCGAAGCCGTAAGGTCCGAACATGCCATCAAGTTGGCTTTTTACCTCCGCCTCAAAGTCTTCAAATTCCATCGCCAGGATTTCATTTCGACCCTCTCGGAACTGGTCCCTAGGCGGCATGCCTCTTTCTTCCGGGAGCGGAACCCTTATTAGAGTAATCGGCATGGGTTCGTTAGAATCTTCGCTGGGTTTGTATCCGCCCATATTAACTGGATATTCGGTTTGCAAGATATGGAAATAACTTGTCGGACAATAAGCCGCTCCCAAGCCCGAGTCTTTTATTGGTTTCCAGTTTTTGACCATGACATTCGCAAAAATGTAGGGGATTTTCACGTTGAGGGCTAAAGCCTCTTTTTGCTCTTCAGGCAAGCTTGGACAGATATGAGGAATAATCATATTCCAGCACGCCAGCACGACACCTTTGGCCCGGGCGTGGTGCGGCTTGCCATCCAGGATATAGGTTACGTCAACATTTTCCGCGTCGTCGGGCGGGCCGTCGTGCTTAACTTCGATAACGGTACTGTTTAAACGGATACGGGTGTCATTTTCTGGATCATCCAGGACTGAATAATCGAATTTCGCCAGAACGACATCTTCAGCCGTATTGCCGGGCGCCACTTCTTCGATCATGGCGCGGACGATGACGCGGCAAAAACCGGCATTTCCGTCGGGGAAGTGATGCACGTATCCAGCATCATCGGGGTCCGGTTTCTTGGTCATTCTATAAAACCGGCCTAGTCTCTTGGTACCAGGCATGCCCCCAAGGATCGCTTCTGTCAGTGACAGGGCATCTGTGCCAACACCGTTTTCATCCGTTGGTAGTTTACGTAAGAAGGCGTATGTAGCCGGGTTCTTGATGCGCCAGTATTTCTTCAGATACTTTTCGTATGAATAATAATCGAATTCAAAATCCTGCTCGTCGATTCGGTCGATTATCCCTTTAGCGCCAATTTCCTTGTAAAGCCTGGTCAACTCCTTTTTTGCTTCGGGTGGAAGGGGGCTGTTGGCGAAAAGAGTTTCATATTCTTTTTCCCCTTCACTCAGGCCTGGCATAACCGGAGCCATCTCGCCAAGGTCCGCCGGCATGATGTGGTCTTTGCCCCAGGTATTGGCGTCAAGGTAAACCCCGGCGAAAAGCCCATGGCGTTCGAACCAATCGTAGTCGTAGTGTTCTTCTTCGAACTTATCGAGGTCGATATCAAGGTCATCCAACAAGTCCCACATTTCGTCGGGCCAATTGTCGATGTTATCGAATCCCTGTGATCCCCCGTAGGTCATGCGCATCTTGCCGCCGCTTTCGAACTCGTTGCGCTTGGCGTGGCCGCCAAAGTCGTCATGATTATCAAGTATCAGGACTTTGGCTTTCCAGTCATGCTCATCCTGGAAAAAGTAGGCAGCGGCCAGTCCGCTGGCGCCACCACCGACGACTATCAGGTCGTATTCTTCACCAGTTTCAATAACCCCGCCCCAATCTTCGCGACCTTCGCGGGCCAGTTCATGCGCGCGTTCGAAAGATCCGGGATGGCTGCCACGCATGCCGGTCCAAGCCGGAGGGTAATAGGGTTGGCCTGAAGGAAGTGGAACCGCCTCGGCTTCCGTAGCGTTCGCGGGCTTGAAGGTTCCGTTGCCGGCGATCAGAATTGAACCCGCGCCAACCAACGTACCGTTTATAAAATCACGCCGTGAAATACCATCGTCACCCATCGTCCCCTCCTGATTAGTCGACCAGTTTTAAGAGATTGGAACTATGACCAGCTTTTCAACTCTTGACGTTGCTGTCCCAATCCTTCAACGCCCAGTTCAACAACGTCACCCGGTTTCAAGTATCTTGGCGGCTTGAAACCCAGACCTACGCCCGGCGGCGTGCCGGTTGAAATGACGTCGCCGGGCATCAGCGTCATATACTCGCTCAGGTTGGAAACAATCTTCGCAACCCCGAAAACCATATCCCGCGTATTGCTGTCCTGTCGCCGCTCGCCGTTTACATCACACCACAAGTTAAGGTTCTGTGGGTTGGGAACCTCGTCACGGGTTACCAGCCAGGGACCAAGTGGGCCAAAGCCGTCGAAGCTTTTCCCCTTTATCCATTGACCACCCCGTTTGATTTGAAAATCCCGTTCGGAAAAATCGTTCATCACAGCGTAACCTGCTACATGATCCAGTGCTTCGTCTTCGTTTACGTACTGGGCGCGAGAGCCGATGATAACGGCAAGTTCAACTTCGTAATCAGTACTCAAAGATTCTTTTGGCATTTTCAACGGATCGTTGGCACCGGCAATGCAGGTAGTTGCTTTTGAAAAAACCAGGGGCTCTGAAGGTATTTTTGCCTTCGCTTCCGCAGCGTGGTCGGCGTAATTGAGTCCTATGGCAAGAATCTTCCCGATCCCATTTACGACGGGGCCAAAACGGGCGGGAGCTTCGACCAATGGAAGGCTTTCAGGATCATGTTCGGCCAATTGCGACAGCCGATCGGGCGCCAAAGTGTCGGGATCAATATCGTTGATCAGACCAGATAAATCTCTGATTCTCCCTTTCCCATCCATCATTCCGGGTTTTTCCTGACCCGAAGGTCCGTAGCGTAAAAGCTTCATGAATGTTACTCCCCAAAAAAAAGGGGCTCCCAATTGATTGCCTCAAAACAGACTAGCAACCGTTTTGAGCAGGTCAATACATGATCTCCGAGGCAGGTGTCTGGGGGTATTTGATAAAATTTTAGACAAATTAATATAAAGTAATAAGTAAAAATATTATCATTTAATAATTTTGTGATAATTCAATAAAAGATATAGAATTATTTAAATATGACAAGACGGTAAGTAATTTGAGATTTTTCTTAATAATACAGTAAATAAGGACATTAAACCATGTTGGCTAACGCCATCGGCGAGTTCAAAAAGCGCGAAGAAGGATCGACCATGGTCGAATTCGCTCTAGTCGCTCCATTATTGGCGATGTTCCTTATAGCTATTGTCGAATTTGGCATGATCATGTTCAGCTCCATTCTTATGGAAAGCGGGCTTCGTGATGCATCGCGTTTTGGCATTACTGGCCGAGAGGTTGCCGGAGCAACCAGATTGGAAAATATCGTACAAATTATTTCAGATCGTACCATTGGCCTCATAGATATGGATGCGGCGGATGTCAGCGTGTTGGTCTATCCCAGTTTTTCCGATGTCGGTGCAGGTGAAGACTATGTCGATGGAAACGGCAATGGCTCTTATGATGCCGGCGAAACCTATACGGACAGCAACGGCAACGGGGGGTGGGACAGTGACATCGGCGTTGCCGGAGCAGGGGGAACAGGAGACATCGTTCTTTATCGCATAAGCTACGACTGGCCTATATTGACGCCGTTTGCTTCCTCATTCATCGGCGACGAAGGAACATTCCAACTTCGCGCTAGCATCGCGGTCAGGAATGAACCCTGGACGGAAGAGGAAAGTTGAACATGATTTTCCAGTGGTTCCGTCGTTTGATGAATGATCGCCGCGGTTCCCTAGCCGTTGAAATGGCGATGGCGATGCCTGTTCTTGCCGGTTTGTTGCTTAGCGGGATCGAGGTAACACGTTTTGTGCTCCTGAACCAAAAAATTGAGCGCGCTTCAACGACTATGGCTGATTTGGTCTCGCAGGCAGAAACTATTGCGGAAGGGGATCTGGACAACCTGTTTATTGCGTCGGGTTATGTTGTTGAGCCATTTGATCTGGCTGGAGACGGAAGGATCATCGTTTCCTCCATCTCAAAAACAGGAGCGGCGGCCCCGTTGGTAAACTGGCAGCGCGCTTTCGGGGCGGGCAGTGGATCCAGTATTTTCGGCAACGAAGGTGCTGCAGCGATATTGCCCACAGATTTTGTCATTCGTGACGGTGAAAGCGTCGTAGTCGCCGAGTCTTTTTACGACTTCGTTCCAATATTTACAGACTCAGTCGTTAATGGCACGACATTGTCACGTTACTCAATCCTACGTCCCCGATTTGGGTCGCTTGCGACTTTATTGCCTTAAGTTCGGATAAGCCGAATTAAAAGTTTTTTTCTTTGAGTCGTACTAGCGTTTGTACATGGCCCCCAAAGAATACAACGCATGAGAGGCTTTTGAAATTTGCTCCGGAGTTGCTTTTCCTCCCAGGACCTGACATCCGGGAATATCCAGGAAAGTCGTAAGCGGGTTACTCATTCTGTAGTGTAGCCAAAGACCGGTTCGCCCGGTTCCCGTCCAAGTTTCCATATGAGTAATGTATAGATGGGTGTAATCAGTGCCTTTAGCGTTTTCCTTTTTTCTCCAGCCTAAAAACTCAACCTTGTCATTGCCAAAATTACATATGTCATTGAAGTTGTTAATTGACGTCATTTTAACTGAATTCAAATACGCGACAGCGTCAGATGAAGACATTCTCTCCAAATTTTCAGTTTGAAGATTCGGGATTTCCAATGTCCTGGTGCAACCGGAAAGCACCAATAAGGAAAATCCAATCATCGTGCAAAACATATGGACGCTTAGATTTTTTAACATTTTGATCTTCCCAATTTTTATTAACATACAATTCTAAGGAGGCTTGGAATATCTTTCCCTCCGCCGATTTAGGGAAAACAGATAATCCAATTCTCGATTTTAGCGTCACAAAATTCGTTAGGCGACAAATTTCAATTTCTCGAAAAATATTGAAAGTAATTTGCAATGGCTGTATCGCAGCAAGAATAGGGTCAAAGGAAATTTAGCTTAGCCATACTCTCTTTGTATTTTAGATCTTCACTCAGAACATGATTTAGAAGCCAGGAACTAAGAAAAAGTTGGAACTGCTCCGTTTCTTCATCGCTCGACCGTTTGGTGATGTTATCGGAAAAATTTTTTAGTTTATCGCGGATGGCCTGGTGCTGTTTCTTGTGCTCTTCTAGATTTTCGTATTCGCACCGGGCCATAAGGTCTTCTTCACGGTCGAAATGAAAATTGGTGTAATTCTGCAGATCGCGAAAAAGATTATGAATCAAAACCGGACTTTTCGATTTTGACTCTTCCAGGTATCTGCCTAAAAGCGTGAATAGTATCTGGTGGTCCTTATCGATGGCGTCTACGCCAACGCTGTACGAATCATTCCACTCCAGCATGCGCTTTCCCCCCCTTTTGGTTAACCGATGATATTCCGGTGTTTGTTTCCCGGCAATCGTCATTTAATTCGGCTAAGGATGCTGTTCCTTATTTGGAGAGGCGCAATTCGGACAAGTGGCTGGCGATTTCGTGGAACACTTGCTGCAAGGCCGCTGCATCAGGGGCATAGTGGTAGAATGGGGAATCAGGGCCGCTGGCTACACCCTGCAGCAAAGTCTGCAAGGATGAGCCATTATTGGCGAACTGGATAACGTATACGATCACTCCATCGGCCTTGATGTTATCGGACACTATTTGCAGCCGGGCATCCATTTCTGGGCGGGCTGTGCTACCCAAACCGAAAGTGCCTTTGTATCCATCGCCGGAGCCGCCATAGTTCTCACCGTCAGTTAACAATACGATCGCCTGTTGACGATTCATTGGCGGGTTGGGATCCGCTTCGGTAAACGGTGCTTCGGGTTTAAGGACGCGCCAGGCCCAACCGATACCCTGAGGAATGTTGGTGGTGCTGGTCGGGTTTTGCAAATCGTTGATGGCGCTTTGGATAGCCGCCTTTGTGCTTTGTAAGGGCGTAATGCCATGGGATAGGCAACGGCGGCATTCGCTGCCGCTTACTGCAGATGAGCATGTGCCGCCGGATACGGGTTCGCCTTCCGGACCAATGGGTTGCCAGGCTGGCCAGTCAGTGCTGGCCGTCGACAGTGGTGGCATGAAGATATCCGCATCCGTGTCCGGGTTCACATCATCGATAAAACGCGAATACACGCACCCTTTCCAGTTGGCCGGTGGCGGCGACAGTAGGGGGACAGGAGAATTATTGGCGAAGTAAACCTCGCTCTGATTGGTGCCGGTTTCGGGATTGGTAAAAGCGCCAACGGGTTGGGTGATGGTTGCACCGGGATCGTAGATACTGCCGTCGATGGTGATGTTAACCTTGGCGTTCCAAGGTACCAATCCGATTTTCAGTAAATCCTTGTTGCCGGAGTTGCCAAACAGGATGTCGACCAATAATAGAGCTGCTTCGCGTGCGGCCGTGATTCGGCTTTGCCCGCTGCCGGCTGAAGACGACATGGATCCGGACATATCTATAGCCAGCACGACATCGAGCATTTCTATTTGACGTGTTACCTCGGTGTCTGAAGCCACGGTAATACTATTGTGTCCCAGCAAATGCATGAAAGTGGTTGGAATAGAAGCGCTGGCGGTGAGAGAAATGGTTTCGTTTTCCGTATCAATGGTAACCAGAGGGCCGGAAACCGTGGCGTCCATATAGCCGGCTGGAAAGTTGGCGTTAAAGAACATTTCGACGTCGGCATCGCGGGTTGGGCTGAAGAAGGCTTTGCCGCCCGCTAGGGCTGCGGCATCAAGAGCTGACGACAAACGCGACTTTACCATATAGGCGCGCGCCGTATCCGTTCCAATGCCGATAAACCCTATGACAGGAATAATAGCGAACGCCAAATAAACGGCGACGGCGCCACGGCGATCCAGATACAGGCGTTCAGCCAAGGTCTTGGCTTTTTCAGTAATGACTTTAAGAAGGCGCGGTGTCTTCATCTTCTTTGTCCATGCACAGTTATGTAATAAAAAAGTATAAGAAGTAGTACGTGGACTATCAAATTAATTAAATGAATATAAAGTTAGAATTAAACAAGAATAGAATTTATTCAATTTTGTATAAAATTTTATTTAATTCTGATGCACGAAAACCTTGGCAAATATTGATTCCATACAAGTTTCAATGTTGAAAAATTCAATAAAATTTTATGTAAATTAAAAATAAATAAAAAATAAATATAATATCAATCAATTACTAATTTGTTGTTGAATAAATATTTTGACGTTACTTAAAAAACGAAGTTAATATTTATTCACGATGATTGATATCGACCCCAATTACCAACAAGGAGATCGTTATGAAACTCTCAAGCCTGACAAAACTGATGAAAGACGAATCCGGCGCCACTGCCATTGAATATGGTTTGATCGCCGCTCTCGTTTCCGTCGCTGCTATCGCCGCCTTGACCGCTATGGGCACGTCCTTGAACGCGATGTTCACCGCAGTATCAGCCGCCCTGACCGGCGCCATTGGTGGTGGGGGCTGAATATCCAGCTTCTCCCCTGAAGTCCCTCCCGGACGAAAAGTCCACCTTTCGGGCCGCCCACCCCGGCCCGAAGGGGGGAGGAGACAAGAAGGAAATTAATTCAAGAATTTTTCTTTTAGCCCTTTAAAGACACTAAGACCCCAAAAAACCCCATTAACCCAAATACCCAGGCCCCCAAGCCATGTATTTTGAAACTTCCATCGACACTTTTGTCATCGCCCTGTTTATCGGGTTGTTAGCTCTGGCGGCTATTTATGACGTGACGGAATACCGTATTTCCAACCGCATTAATTTTGCGATTGCCGCCCTTTATCCAGCACACGTAATGGCTGCCACCGTTCCCGTTGATTGGGTTGGTGGGCTGGTCGTCGCCGCCATTATGTTCGTATTAGGCGTTTTTCTTTTTCTGGCCCGTACAATGGGCGGGGGAGACGTCAAGTTGATCGCAGTCGTCGCCCTATGGGCGGGCCCAGCCTTGGTCGCCGAGTATGTCCTCGTTATGGCGATAACGGGTGGAGCCATGGCGATCGTATTATCATCGCCCTTGCGTCACGGCTTGGCTCTGGCTTTCGAAAAATTCGGTAATGAAGAATCCCGCGACGCCGTACTGGATAAGGTTCTTCCCTATGGCCTGGCGATAGCCGCCGGTGGCCTTGTTGTCGCAATCCGCCTTCTTACCCTGTCCCACGCGTGATTAGGGGGAGTATCTGAAAATGTCGTTCAAAAATGTCCTTCTTCTTCTCGTTGCTTTCGGCACCGCTGGCTTGACCGCCTGGACAGCCAGGTCGTGGATCATGTCCGAACGTGCAGCCATTCTGGCGTCCGTTCCGAAGCAAACGCAAGAATCTCCTTCCGTAGAAGTACTGGTCGTCAGCAATGAAATGAAGGCCGGCAGCTTCGTGAGTGCAGATAAATTGAAATGGCAGCCCTGGCCCGAGGAAGGCACGACCGAAGTGTATGCTCTTAAAGGTCAGCGCGGTATTGAAGACTTTGTCGGCGCCGTTGTCCGAACCGCGATAATGCCGGGCCAGCCGATTACGGACCATCAGATTGTTCATCCTGGTGACCGCGGTTTCCTTGCGGCCGTCCTCAAACCTGGCAACCGCGCCGTTTCGGTTCCTGTCGATACGACGTCGGGCATCTCCGGCTTTATATTCCCCGGTGACAAAGTCGACCTGATCTTAACGGCGAAATTCAATTCCAAAAATTCAGAAGGTGAAAACCGCCAGCGTCATATTTCCAAGACCATGCTTAGCGGAATTCGCGTACTCGCAATCGACCAGAAAACCGAAAGCAAGAACGGCGAAGTCAGTCCCGCCAAAACCGTCACATTGGAAGTGTCTCCGAAGCAGGCAGAAAAAGTCGCCATTGGCATGTCGATGGGTTCCCTTTCTTTGAGCCTGCAAAGCCTTGCCCGCAGCGAAGACATTCAGGATGCCGTACCTTCGAACGACGAAGACAATCAGAAGCGGCGTGATTACACCCTCGATACAGAAGTGAATGCGCTTGTGGCTGGTCTTTCCGGCCCTAAATCCCAGAGCCGTACAATAAACGTGCTGCGCGGCGAAAATGCCGATCAGACGGCGTTCTAGGGAGACGTAATATGATGAAACAAACTCCAAATTCCTTTATCCAGCGTCTCACTGGGGTTGTAGCCCTCGCTCTTATGGCAAGCTCTTTCGCCAATTTCCCGGCCGAATCACAAGAATTGGCAGCTACCTCCTCGAAGCACATGAATCAGGTTCAGTTTACGCGTCCTTCCGGCGCCGTCGAAGTGGTCGCCAGTTCCGGGCAATCTCTTAACCTAGAAGTTTCGAAAGGACGGCTGGTGCGTCTCGATCGTCCGGCCGCAACAGTCTTCGTGGCCGATCCTGAAGTCGCCAATATTCAGGTCAAGTCTCCCAGCCTAGTTTACTTGCTTGGCAAGAAGCCGGGGGAAACCACACTGTATGCTGTTGATGAAAAAGAACGTGTACTGGCCAATATCGACGTTACCGTGACACATAATTTGGGCCGCCTGCGCAGCATTCTGGAGCAGTTCCATCCCGGTTCCGGCGTTACGGTTGCAAGCATCAACGGCACTTTGGTTCTTGACGGCACGGTAACTTCCGCCTCAACCGCCGAAGATATGCGCCGCCTGGCAGCAAGCTTCGTTGGCGACGAAAAGAATATCATCAATCGCTTGGGCGTCACCGCGCCGAACCAGGTCAACCTCAGGGTTCGTGTGGCCGAAGTCTCCCGTGGCGTCGACAAACAACTGGGTTTCAACTGGTCTATCCTGGGTTCAATCGGTGGGTTCTCGCTTGGCCTGGCTACTTCGAATCCGTTTGCCGGGACGGTAACCCAGCATACTCTCAGCACAGGTGGAAGCCTTGGTGGCTTCGACTTCAACACCGTCATCGATGCCCTGGAAGAAGAAGGTTTGGTTACGGTCATGGCAGAGCCTAACCTGACGGCTCTTTCCGGTGAGACCGCCAGTTTCCTCGCCGGCGGCGAATTTCCAATCCTGGTTCCCGACTCTGACGGGCGCGTCACCATCGAATTCAAGAAATTCGGCGTTTCCCTGGCCTTCACGCCGACTCTATTGGGTGATAGCCGTGTCAATATGCATGTGCGCCCCGAAGTCAGCGCTCTGTCGTCGACCAATTCCGTAACCCTGAACAACTTCGAAGTGCCGTCCCTGACGACGCGGCGCGCGGAGACGACCGTGGAATTGGGCAGCGGCCAAAGTTT
This sequence comes from uncultured Thalassospiraceae bacterium, assembly GCA_964490815.1. Classification (GTDB taxonomy): domain Bacteria; phylum Pseudomonadota; class Alphaproteobacteria; order Rhodospirillales; family JABHCV01; genus JACNJU01. The sequence goes on along the minus strand of CAZBEC010000014.1, from coordinate 18,720 downwards.
CGCCATTGCCGGCCTTCTTCAAAACAACGTAACCCACGACATTTCCAAGTTCCCCGGTCTTGGCGACGTGCCGGTTATAGGAGGTCTGTTCAAATCGGATCGTTTCCAGCGCGACGAGAGCGAACTTGTGATCATTATCACGCCCTATATCGTCAAACCGATTTCAAACAACAAACTAGCCACCCCGACCGATGGTTTCGTGCCCCCACACGATATCGAGCGGATCTTTGTTGGCGGCCTGAACCGCCGTAACCCGAACCCGGGAAAACCCGTCACCGTCGGGCGCGACGGCAAGACCCTGATCGGACCCGTCGGGTTCCAACTGGACTAATATTCAGGAGAGCGTGATGTTTTTCGGACCCCAAACGATCAAACATTCCATTACAGTCATCGGCTTGGCGATTCTTACAGGCTGTCAGAGTCTGCCAATAGAAGATTGGTCGAATGTCCCTTCGCGGAAGCAGCCCAAGGTCAATGAAGTTCAATATGCACACAATATAGCCTTTGCGCCGACCAGCGCTCAATTGAACGGCGTCGAAGGCGATCGGCTTCTTGCCTTCCTGAGCAACGCCGCGGCCGCCCGAAAGGATCGCTTTTATCTTGTCGCCGGAAATCCGAGTACTCCGGTTTCGTTAAGCGATGCCCGCAAATCAACCGTCGCCGATTATCTTGCTACCTTTGGAATTCAAACCGGTATCCTGCCCAGCGATTTTGCCGTCAAGACTCCGAAAAAAGACGCCGTCAGTCTGATTATCCGTCGTCACGTTGTGACCTTGCCCGGGTGCCCGGATTGGAGCGGCGAACTCACCACTTATAACAATGTACCCTCAAGCAATTGGGGCTGCGCCACCGCAACCAATTTGGGCCTGATGGTTGCTGAACCTGGGGATCTGGTCCGTGGCCGTGACGAAGGCTATGCCGATGGTGAATATGCCGCGACCTCTATCAGCAACTACCGCAAGGGTGAAACCAAAGCACTGGCGCCTGAAGACATTGGTGTCACCCAGGCGCAGCAGAAAACAGGGGAGGGTGAATAACATGTCGATGCCAGCCCTCAGTCCTTCAAACGCCCGTTCGCCTTTCCTGGCGGTCGTGACCGACGAAGTCACCCGCACAGTGCTGGTTCGCGTCGCCGCTGAAAATGGTTGGGACGATCAACAGGTTCTTGAAGGCACCGCCGCCGAAGCCACCGACGCCTTATCCGACATTCCGACACCCGAACGGCTGGTCATCGATCTTTCCGGGAGCGTTGATCCCATATCCGATATCGAAGCGCTGGCCGGGGTTTGCGAGCCCGACACCCGCGTTGTTGCGTTGGGTGACATTAACGACGTCAAACTGTTCCGCCACCTGATGGAAATGGGCGTTCAGGACTATCTGCTGAAACCCGTCTCCGCCGAAGACCTGAACGAAGCCGTTACCCGAGTAGACGAGGAAGAAACCAAGGAGGCAGATGACGAAGGCAAAATGGGACGTTTGATTGCGGTCGTCGGTGCACGTGGCGGTGTCGGCGCCAGCACGGTCGCCGCCAACATCGCCTGGATGATGGCCCATGAACAAAACCAGCGCGTCGCACTGATCGACCTGGACCTCTATTTCGGCACAATCGCCCTGTCCTTGGATATGGAGCCTGGCAGGGGTTTTAGGGAAGCCCTGGAAAACCCCAGCCGAATTGATGCATTGTTTATCGAACGGGCCATGGTTCGCGAAAGTGAAAACCTGTTTGTCCTGGCCGCTGAAGAGGGACTTGAAAATTCCTTTTCATTCGATCCTGAAGCCCTCGATCGGTTGCTGGAAACATTGCGTGCGGATTTTGATTGCATTGTAATCGATCTGCCCCGTTTCGCAGCTCGTTCCCAGATCGCTACCTTGATCCCTCCGGCTTCCGTCGTCGTTGTCGCAGACCCGACCCTGGCCGGAATGCGCGACGCCATGCGTCTGACCAAACTGGTCAAGGCGGAAACGCCCGGTTCCGAATTGAAGGTCGTTGTCAATCGCTCGGGCAATACCAAGAACGGTGAACTGTCGATTACCGATTTCGAGGCCGGCGCGGAACTGAGTGTGGATTACCAAATTCCCATCGATGTTAAGACGGCCATCCTTGCCGAGGGCGCCGGAAAAACAGTCAGCGAGATTGGGAAATCCACCAAAATGGTGCAGGCGATGCGCGATATTTCCATACAGGTTTCCGGCGTTGAAGAAGAAATCACCCAGGCCCCCTTATGGAAGCGCCTGATGAGGAGGGCATGATGTCATTCGGTCGCCGCCAGAAAGGGAATGCTAAAAGTTTCGGCGTCTTAACGGCGCCTACCAATCCTGCTCCCACCGCGGAAGTCGTCGAATTGCCCAAGCGCAAAGAAGCCAGTTCCAGGGACGATGCCATGGATCAGGTTTTGTCGACCAGTAAGACTAAGCTTCTTGAGCAATGTGAGATTGAAGATTGTGCAAGGATGTCCCGGGCCGAGCTTGCAGAGAAGATTTCCGCCTCCGTCGACGAAATCTGCGGTGATCAAAACCTTGAGCTGGAACCCAACGACCGACGTGATGTCGTCACTGCAATGCTCAACGAATTCTTGATGGAAGCAAAAAAAATCAATCCCGACATTACCCTGAATGCTGACGCCACCCCATCATTGACACCGATGCCGAAGGTATCCTCCGCCTCGCAAAGCAGTATCGAGGAAGCCAAGAAAAAGGTTCAGCCGATCTTGATGGAGCGGATGGATGTATCTAAAGCGATTGCATTGCCTCGCGCCGAGCTGAGCGAACAAATCGGAGACATCGTCGGTGAAATACTCGCTGACGAGAAGATGCAGTTGAACCTTTTGGAACAGCGTGATCTGGTGACCACACTGATCAACGACATGCTTGGTCTGGGCCCACTAGAAGCGCTTCTGGCGGACGAGGCCGTGACCGACATCATGGTCAATGGCGCCAAGCAGGTATATGTGGAGCGCGGTGGAAAGCTGGAATTGTCCGATGTTACCTTCCGCGATAATGCCCATGTCATGAGCATAGCCACGCGCATTGTTACCCGCATCGGCCGCCGGGTCGATGAATCTACGCCGCTCTGCGACGCGCGCCTCGAAGACGGATCGCGCGTCAACATCATCATTCCGCCGTTGGCGATCGATGGCGCAACCATTTCCATTCGCAAATTCGCCAAGCAGAAAATCACCTTCGATGTCATGGAACGCCAGCAGAACCTGTCGCCGGAAATGGCCAAAGTTCTGAAGATCGCCACCAGGTCACGTTTGAATATTTTAATCTCCGGCGGCACAGGTTCTGGCAAGACGACGCTTCTGAATGCCCTTTCCCGCATGATCGATAACGGTGAGCGCGTCGTCACTATTGAAGACGCCGCCGAACTACAACTGCAGCAGCCTCATGTGGTGCGGCTGGAAACCCGTCCGCCCAACCTTGAAGGCGACGGCGAGATTACCCAGCGTGATTTGGTCAAAAACGCCCTTCGCATGCGTCCGGACCGAGTGATCCTGGGTGAAATCCGCGCCGGCGAAGCCCTGGATATGCTTCAGGCCATGAACACCGGTCACGACGGTTCTCTTGGAACGTTGCACGCCAACCGTCCCCGCGAAGCTTTGACCCGGCTTGAGAACATGGTCGCGATGTCCGGCGTTAAACTGCCTACAGAAGCCGTACGCACTCAGATTGCCGGCGCCGTCAACATGATCGTTCAGATTTCACGTATGCGTGACGGAATTCGCCGCATCACTCATATTACCGAGATCGTCGGCATGGAAGGCGACGTCATCACCACCCAGGATCTGTTCAAGTTCCAGTTCGAAGGAGAAAACCCGGATGGGACCCTGTACGGAAAATTCCGTTCTACCGGCCTGAAGCCTCACTTCACGGATCGGGCGCAGTATTTCGGACTGGACCGTGCCCTGATCGACGCTATGTCTTCGGCGCCGCAGGAGATCGAGGAGGGCGAGAAGTCATGAACATCACACTGACCCTGATTTTTGTCGGAGTCGCCGTCAGCTTTGGCAGTCTGATTTACGCCTTTTCAAGTATGACCTCGAAAAAGAAAAAACGGATGAAAAGGCGCATAGATACGATCCGCAAACGTGCTTCCGGTCAGATCGTTACCGATGAAAAAAATGACGCCAAAAACAGCGTAAAAAAAGAGGTCTCCAGCCGTTTCAAATTTGTCGAAAGCTTAACCAAGCGCTATCTGCCTAATCCGAGGATGCTGGAAAATAGGCTGGCGCGAACAGGTAGGGAAATTTCCATCGGCACCTACGTGCTGTTCAACGTGGTGACAATATTTGTGGTCTTTTTTCTGGCGGCAATTTTCGTTCGCAATTCGATAGCGCTGGCATTGCTAATCGGCGTTATTGTTGGTATCGGCGCGCCTCATCTGGTGGTCGGCAGAATGGCAGAAAAGCGACTGAAGCTGTTTACATCCCAGTTCCCGGATGCCATTGATCTTATTGTTCGCGGGCTTAAATCAGGACTCCCCGTGACAGAATCAATTGCCTCCGTCGGCCATGAAATGCCCGACCCGGTTGGCAAAGAATTTCGCCATATTTCCGACTGCGTCAAGTTCGGCCAACCCCTGGAAGAAGCCTTGTGGGATACGGCAAGGCGTCTGGATACGCCGGAATTCAAATTCTTTGTTATCAGTATTTCCGTGCAGCGCGAGACGGGTGGCAATCTTTCCGAAGCCCTGGGCAATCTTTCTGAAATTCTGCGCCGCCGTCGCCAGATGGGCCTGAAGATCAAGGCGATGTCCTCGGAAGCCAAGGCCAGCGCAATTATCCTGGGCTCACTGCCTTTCATTATGTTCGGCATCATCTTCGCGATGAATCCCGATTACGAAATGATGCTTTTCACTGACCCCCGTGGCCAGTTGATGCTGGGCCTCGGCCTAGGGATCATGAGCGTCGGTATTTTGGTGATGAACAAGATGGTGAGGTTCGAGATATGAACATGTTGCTGGAAATGACTGGAATGTCACCTGATATCCTGATCACCTCCGCCGCTGGTCTGGTTGCCTTCTTCACTGTTTTTGCCGTCTGGCAAGCCCTGATCCGTCGCGATCCCATGGCGGCGCGAGCCAAATCGTTGGGTCAGCATCGAGAAACCCTGAAGGCTGGGATGATGAAGGCCAATTCTAACCGGTTTCAACGGGTTGAGACCCTGAGTGTCATGCGCCGGGTAACCGAAAGGCTGAACCTGTTGAAGGGTGAGCATGTCGCCAAGACGGTTGAAAGGCTGATGCAGGCGGGTTGGCGCTCGAAGGACGCTGTCGTGGTTTTCCTGTTTTTGAAACTCAGTCTGCCTTTTGTCCTTGGCGGCGTAGCAGCGCTATTCGTATACGGGTTTGACGTTGTTGCGGGACCACCGATGGTCAAACTGCTCGTCGCCATGGTCGCCGTAGTCGCTGGCGCCTACCTTCCGGAAATCGTCGTTGGTCAGGTCGTCAAGAAACGCAGAATTCAATTGCAGAAAGGCCTTCCCGACGCCCTCGATTTACTGGTGATTTGCGCAGAATCCGGCTTGGCTCTGGATGCAGCCTTGACCCGGGTGTCCCGTGAAATGGCGCGCTCCGCCCCTGAACTTTCCGACGAATTGAGCTTAACCGCTGTCGAACTTGGATTTCAGCCTGATCGCCGTACAGCGCTGTCCAATTTGATCAAGCGCACTGATTTGCCGGCAATTCGTGGCGTCGTAAACACGTTGATGCAAACAGAAAAATACGGGACGCCACTGGCTCAATCCCTAAGGGTTCTGGCTGGCGAATACCGTGACGAAAGAATGCTTAAAGCCGAAGAAAAGGCGGCCAAGCTGCCGGCGACGCTGACGGTTCCTTTGATCGTATTCATCCTTCCGACCCTGTTCATCGTGCTATTGGGGCCGGCCATTCTGAAGGCTCTAGACGGTCTGGGAGGATTGTAGGCTTAGCCCAGCAATAAATATTTTGGGGAGCCAGGCCATGGATTGGGGTCCGCTGGCCTGGCGGCATCGGGGGTTGGCGAAAGCTGACCCCCGAGGTTATTTGTAGAGTACCTATTTACTTGATTTCCTTTGGCGCGCCGAACACAGCCTTCGCGCGGGCCTGAGAGGACAATTCCCTAAGTTGACGGTAGTAGGCCAGATTATTGGCGATTCCTGCCTTATCCAAGTCTCTGGAGGCAATTTTAGCCGCCTTTTCCTCCAATCCCGCAAGGCCGTAGATCAGCGCCAGATTTTGCCGTAGGCGTACTCCAGCTAGCGGGTCGTCGGCGAACACTTCCAGAATGCCGATGGCCATTTCGAAATTCCCTGCAAATGCCATTGACAGGGCCAGGTTATTGCTCAATGAAATGGCTTCAGGGGCGACTTCTATGCCCCTGTGGTATTGTTCCTGAGCTTCCTCATGACGGCCCAACATATCCAGCGAGACGCCGTAGCCGTTGAATCCCCTGTGGTCGGCTGGGTTTATGTCAATGGCTTTTTGAAAATACTGAACAGCCTGGTCGGGGCGATCCATCGAAATTAAAGTTTTACCGTATCCCAGAAGAACTTTGGCGTTTTCCGGCTCCATGCCGGTTGCCTTGTCATAGGCATTGGCTGCCTGATCGAAATAACCGAGTGCATAGGCGGTTTCGGCGACGGCGACTAGGGGGGGCATCTCGTCCGGAGCCATGGCGTGGGCGCGGCGATAAAGGGCCAACGCAGATTCCAGATCACCCCCCTGACGGGTGGTTTCGGCAATTCTGAGCATTTGTGCAGCCCGGCTTTGCCGGTTGTCTTCCTTTATTTCACTCGTGGTAGGGACTTTCTCGCCGCATCCCATCAAAAAAGCGCTCATGATAAGGACGAGCGCTAAATGTCCCGGAAAAAACCGGGCAAAACGCTCAAAAGATGCTGAAAAGAAGGTATTCAATTCGGACCCTGTTATAGAATTCATTCGTTGTATGATCATATTTGCCATGTAATCCTAACAGGAGGCCAGAGAAAACATCGCAATTTCTTCTTAACTGGTTGCGAATACAGTGTCTTTGCGTGCAGAATTCCTACGTAACCACAAGCTTTTTGGGGAAGTATTAGTGAAAAAAGATTATTTGGAACTCACCCATCTGATAGAGCGACTGCACAGGCGCTTTCTGGATGTTCTCAGGACCGAGCTTAACCGTCTGGGGGTTCGCGACATAAATGGCGTTCAGGCCCTGCTTCTGGCCAATATCGGCAACGAGGAAATTATCATTCGCGATCTTGTTGAACGAGGTTATTACCAAGGCTCGAACGTTTCATACAACATCAAAAAACTTGTCGAACTTGGTTATCTAGATCAGGAACGCACTTCCCATGATAAAAGATCCGTCAGCATTAAATTGACGGAAAAAGCCATTGAGATCGTCGAAAAAATTCGCGAACTAGAAGAGCACAATGCCGAAGAATTTGAAGGGCGGCAGAAAGAGGAAAACGAAACCGAAAAGGTTCTGGATTCGCTAAGACGGCTGGAACGGGTCTGGGCCGACTATATTAACTATGGGCCGCAATAAGCGTTTTCTATGGTGACTATTTTATGGCAACCCCATCCACCGACAGGATTGGTGATAAAGATGAATCCCCTTCGGTTCCAAGGGTAACCGGGGGCGCAAGATCTCAGGGGCGGCGACTCTTCCTCGCGACATTGGTATCGGTTCTTTTAGTATGCACGGCCATACTTTTTGTACAGGCGGCATTTGAGAGGCAATACTCAAATAGCATTTCAAATTATCTTTCAACAACACTGAAAGATGCAGTTGCGAGCGTGCGCCTGTGGCATCTAGAGAGAAAAAATGATGCCCTAATTTGGGCGAGCCATATCGACGTGGTTTCCAACGCCAAAGAGCTTCTCAGTTTACCGCACAGCCAAAAATCACTTGCTTTTTCTCCGGCTCAGAAAAAACTCAGGTCATTGTTTTCGCCGGTACTTGAGAAGCGTGGGTACCTCGGGTTTTTTATCATTTCCTCTGATTTGATTAACCTGGCTTCAACCCGCGATGAAAATATTGGCATACCAAGCTTGCTCGCGAGCCAACGCAAGTTCATCGATAAAGTTTTGTCCGGAAGTACCGCAGTTAGTCTGCCTCAGTTTTCCGAAGTTCCTCTACCTGATGAATCAGGTAAACTTGTCAAGGGCCGCCCGACGATGTTTGTCGGCGCTCCGATTGAAGACGATACCGGTGAAGTGGTTGCCATTCTCGCTTTCCGGATAGATCCGAATAAGGTTTTCTATGAAATCATTCAGCGAGGACGCCGTGGAGAAACTGGCGAAACCTATGCATTCAATACCGACGGAATGCTTCTAAATCACAGCCGGTTCGAAAGTCAATTACGCGAAATTGGTCTTATTGGAGAAGACCAAGACAGTGTGCTGAAAGTTCATATTCGTGATCATGGCGGGAATCTAACCCAAGGCTACAAACCCAAACCGGACCCTTCACTGCAGCCTTTGACAAAGATGGCGGACAGCGCGATTTCTGGCAGAAGCGGTATAGATATTAATGGCTATCGGGACTACCGAGGTGTGATTGTCGTTGGGGCTTGGCAATGGATGGGAAATCTTGGTTTTGGATTGGCGACGGAACAAGACAAAGAGGAAGCCTACGCGCCATTGACGAGATTCAGGTATTTGGCTGCGGGTTCGACTCTTTTCATCGTCTTATTGGTGCTTGGACTGGCCAATATCCTGCACAGGGGAAATAGACGGACGGCAGAAAGTGCGGAACGGTACAGGGCGGTTTTTGATCATGTTGTCGACGGATTAATTACCATCGACGAGCAGGGAACTGTTGAATCCATAAATCCGGCAGCGGAGAAAATTTTCGGTTACGGCTTGGAAGAAGTCATTGGCAAAAATGTAAAGATGCTGATGCCTGCTCACTATGCAACTCAGCATGACGGCTACATAACTAATTACCTGAAAACAGGAGAAGCCAAGATAATCGGATTTGAGCGGGAACTTGAAGCGCGACGAAAGAACGGAGAGATTTTTCCAATTGATCTCGGTGTCTCGGAGGTTCGGTTGCCTAATAAGCGGCTATTTTTAGGTGTCATTCGCGATATTACTGAACGCAAAGAAGCCGAACTGGAGCTACAGGAATTAACGAATGGTCTGGCTAATGCCCAAAGTCTAGCTCATGTAGGTAGCTGGCGCAGGTATTTGAATAAGGATCATCAAGCGTGGTCCGATGAATTTTTCAGGATAATTGGGCATGAGCCCCAGGCTTTCCCGGCTCGCTATGAAGCCTATCTAGAGCACGTTCACCCCGATGACGTTCGCGTCATGCAAAGAGCGATTGAGGAAAGTGAGAATCAGGGCAGCCAGTACAAAATCGAACATCGAATTGTCAGGCCGGATGGCACCGTACGACACGTCCTTGAGGAAGGGGGGTTAACGCGGGATGAAAATGGTGAACCTGAATATCTTTCCGGAATTATTCAGGATATCACTGAACGAAAAAAAGTGGATGTCATGAAAAGTGAATTCGTCTCCACTGTCAGTCACGAACTGCGCACGCCCTTGACGTCGATTCACGGATCGCTCGGTTTGCTGGTTGGTGGCGCCGCTGGGGAGGTATCCGATCAGGCTAAATCGTTGCTGGATATAGCTCATAAGAGCTCGGATCGCCTTATCCGGCTTATTAACGATATACTGGATGTTGAGAAACTTGAAGCAAACAGAATGACCTTCAATATGCAATTTCACGACGTCGTGGAATTGGTGGAAAAATCTCTGGCGGCTAATACGGCGTACGCCGAACAGTTTGATATAAAGATCAATCTAGAAAGCAAAGTCGAGAAAGCCGAAGTGTTGGCCGATGCCGACCGCTTCGAACAGATCATGGCGAATTTGCTTTCCAACGCTGCCAAATTTTCGCCGCAGGGCGGGCAGGTAGAGTTGACCGTCGAGCGGCGAAAGGGTGACATATTTGTTTCAGTTTCGGATCAAGGACCTGGCATTCCGGACGATTTCAAAAACAAGATTTTCCAAAAATTCGCCCAAGCCGATTCTTCCGATACCCGAAAAATAAGCGGGACGGGCCTAGGCTTGAGAATTTTCAAGCAACTGGTCGAACGAATGGGTGGAGAAGTGGGTTTCGAAACCGAACAAGGCGTAGGAACAACCTTCCATTTCTCCCTTCCGGAATTGGGCCGGGACAAGCCGGAAATTCAAATGCAGGACGCGCCTTCCTCGATCCCAAGGGTGTTGATATGTGAAGACGATCCAGATGTTGCGAACCTGCTACGCCTGATGTTGGCTAAAGACGGGTTGTCATGCGATATCGCCTATAATGCTGGTGAAGCGAAACGCATGCTCATGGAACGTTCGTATAGCTCCATGACACTGGATCTAATTCTACCCGATATGGATGGTTTGACTCTTCTTCGCGAGTTGCGTTCTGATGAGAAAACAAAAAAACTTCCTGTAATTGTCGTTTCCGCCAAAGCCGATGAAGGTCGCGAGGAATTGAACGGTGACGCATTCGGTATCATTGACTGGTTGTCAAAACCTCTTGATCCTGACCATTTGCATTCGGCTGTTGGCCTTGCTCTTTCACAAAATAGAAGCGAGCGCCCCAAAATACTTCACGTGGAAGATGATCCGGATATTGTCACAATAGTTACCGAGATGCTTCGAGGCGTGGCTGAAGTTGTCGGTGCCCCGACTTTGGCCGATGCAAAACGTCATGTCGGTCAAGAATCTTACGACCTTGTTATTCTGGACATAGAATTACCGGATGGTTCAGGAGTTCAGTTGTTGCCTTACTTAAATAGAGATAAAGGGGAAAGCACACCTGTTCTGGTTTTTTCTGCAGGGGACATATCCAAGGATATTTCGCAAAAGGTTTCAGCGGCGCTGGTAAAATCAAAAACGGCCAATGAAACTTTGGTCGATACAATCAGGGCGTTGATGCCAAACCGGAAGCCGACTGATGTAAGCGCCGAATGACAATTGGAAAAAGTTCGAGCAGTTTTTAATTTCTGACCTACATTTAATAGATGAAAGACAGTTCTAACATTCAAGACAAGCTAGCGTTGCTTAAGCAATCTTACCGGGAGCAATTACCCGCTAAGATGGATGAGATAATGGAAGCCGCTAAAGCTCCTCGCGAAGGGAACGTGGCCGGCGTTCGCCGATATCTTGAAACGCTGGAAGGTATGGCCCACAAACTGGCGGGTTCGGGTGCGACATTTGGGTTTCCTGACATCAGCGAATCGGCGCGCACCCTGGAACATGCTTGCGAAAAGTCGCTGAACAAGACTGACGTGGCGTCGCAATCGACAACCTTGAAGATCGCGCCGCTTATCGAATCCCTGCAAAATGCAGTTAATGACGCCATTGTTGAAGGGGAATTGCAAGGCGAAGGAAGACCAGCGGATACCAAACCCGACAAGGCTGAAAAGCTTCTTGCCTTAATCGGTGAAGATGATGAAGAAACAACGAAGTTAGTGCAGGATTTGCAACAAAGTGATTTTGCCGTTCGCAAAATTGGCTTTGACGACAATCTGGAAAATATCCTCGAAGATCTCAAGCCCAAGGCCATTGTTGTTGGCGCGTCGCCTGAAAGGGAAGACGAATCCGGTCTTCCCAAGATAGATCAGCTGCGTGAAAGGGGGATTTTTGACGGCACCCTGATTGTTACTTCAAATAGCGGTGATATCGATATGCGTTTACAAGCCGCAAGGTCCGGCGCCGAAGCTTTTCTAGTTAAGCCTGTTGTTTCTTCCGATCTCGTTGACATTCTGGACCAGCATCTTTCTCCGGATGGAGATGAAGATTTCAGAATTCTTATCATCGATGATGACATTAGTACGGCGAAGTATACCGAAGTGATTCTGCAGGGTGCCGGGATGATTACCGAAATCGTCACTGATCCGATGACGGTTTTGGATATCCTGGACGATTTCAGCCCGGAGTTAATCCTGATGGATCTCTACATGCCGGGTTGCAGCGGGCAAGAATTGGCGCTTGTCGTCAGGCAGCAGGAAAGCTTTTCTACAATCCCCATCGTATTTCTGTCTGGTGAAGCAGACATTGATAAACAGTTGGTCGCAATGCGCTCTGGTGGTGACGATTTTCTCACCAAGCCGATGAAACCCCAGCATCTTATCTCGTCAGTCCGCACCCGCGTGAGACGCTTTCGACTTTTGCGGTCGCGAATGGTGCGCGACAGTATGACCGGGCTTCTCAATCACACAACGACTCACGAATTTTTGGAAAATGAAGTCGCGCGGGCAAAACGTAACAAGACGAGTCTGAGTGTCGCCGCTATCGACATAGATCATTTTAAATCCGTCAACGATACATATGGACACGCCGTCGGCGATCAGGTGATCAAAAGCCTGTCACGATTGTTGCGCCAACGCCTACGTAGCAATGATGTTATCGGAAGAATGGGTGGGGAGGAATTCGCCGCCGTCCTGGCCGGCACGCCTATAGAAAAAGCGGAAGAAATATTTAACGGCATACGACTGGCTTTTTCCGAAATCGACCATCCATCCAGAGACAAAAAATTTTCCGTCACCATTAGCTGTGGAATTTCTCAATACCCAGTATTCGAGACGCCGGCTGGATTGCTGGAAGCTGCAGACAAAGCCCTTTACGACGCCAAAAGCAGTGGTCGAAATCGGGTTGTTCCGAATAAAGGGTAATCAGGAAAATAGATCGATCAATTCCGGAGTTTGGGCAATAGAGTGCGTAGTCAAAACCTCGAAATCCTTGGATGCCAGCGCCAATGCATTCTCTCTTTCGCCCTGACGCATACCATGACCGGTTGCGACTTGAATGCCGCCGAAAAGGCCTGCATTTAACCCGGCCTGCAGATCACCGGCTCTGTCGCCAACTATCCAGGATTTTTCCAGATCCAGATTTAGCTCCTCTGCTGCCGCCAAAATCATTCCCGGATTGGGTTTTCGGGCGGGATGATCCGGGTGATCGTAGGGCGGCTTGCCCTTTATGTGGAAAGGGCAGGCATAAACCCCATCGACTTGGGCATTCACTTTTGCTAGTTCGGAAAGGATTTTTTCCTGTACTTGAAGGAAATCAGGCCAGTCGAAATAGCCGTAACCGATACCAGCCTGGTTGGTAACGATTACCACTGCGATTTCCAGGGCATTCGCCCGGGCAATAACATCCGCGGCCCCCGAAATTATCTCCACGTCCTCCACCTTGTGCAGATAGTGAGCCTCGACAACGACGCAGCCATCCCGATCCAGAAAAAGAGCAGGTCGCGCCTGTTTGGCGTCTGGCGAATGCAAAACTTGATGAAACACGCCATTGACAAGATTGGCATTTTCCGGGAAATCGCTATCGTTTTTCATTTTGCCCCTTATAGGTAACGCAAATGTTATTCAGTGCAGCAATTGATAAATTGATTTATAATTGCCAGAGACCAAATATGAATCTGGATCGACATTCAAGAATTTATTTAAAGAACCGTGACATTGAATAAAATCGAAAAAAAACCGGAAACCGAACACTGTCGGCATACCCAGATCCAGCAGTCAAACTGCTGGCTCAGGTGGATGTTTTTTGGTTTTGGCTGGCTGAATGTTGCGCTGGGGCTGATTGGCATCGTCGTTCCGGGGATGCCGACAACCGTATTTCTAATTGTTGCGGCATGGGCTTTTTCCAAGAGCTCCGAACGATTTCGTTTGTGGTTATGGAATCACCCGAAGTTGGGTTCCCCGGTCCGTAATTGGCACGAACACCGGGTAATTCCCTACAAAGCCAAGATCTTGGCTTCGGGCATGATGTTGCTGAGCTTTGTTATCGTGGTCGCCCTTGCTGATGACATGGTGTTGCCGTTGATCATGCTTATTGTGATGGTTCCTGCGGCATTCTATGTCAATACGCGAGCCGGTGAAGTTCCCGTGGAAGTTGGCTCGGAAACTAATAATCTGCAAAGCTAGGTCACGACGACATTTTCCTAAAGATCATTTGGGCAAGAGCCCCAGCCTGTTCGTCAATGCTTAGGATTGATTGGGGCAGATACGTCAAAACACGAATGCCCTGACGTTTTGACGCCTTGTCCAGGTTTTCCGAAAATGACTGAAGCGCGGCATTGACCGTTTTACCGCATAGCTGAATCTCTTCTTCATCGGTCAATTTACTGCCGACGTTTACAATGATCCCGCTTCCCAAATTGTTCATTCCCTCGATTACTTCCCGGCTAAGATTTATGGCGCCGAATAATCTCAACTCAAACGCGGCCACCCAATCTTCGGCATCAAGCGTTTCGATGTCGCCATCTGGAACAGCACCAAATGAATTTATCAAAATGTTGACGTCTTCGCATTCCAGGGCGAGAGCGGCGGCATTGATCGAATCTGACAAATCCGTCGAATAAATTTCGGCTTCTATGCCGTACTTGGCAGCAAGGTCATCACAGAATTGATCCAGCGGTTCGTCATTCACGTCCGCCAGATGCAATTGGCAACCTTCGGCGGCAAGTATTCTCGCGACTGCCATTCCGATGCTTCCTGAAGCCCCTGCGATCAGGGCGCTATGGCCGGTTAACTTTCCTTCGTCAGACATGGCATTTATCCTGCTTCGAGAACTGTCGGTCCATAGGCTGTGCCATCCTTGTCGGGATAATCAAGCGTGTAATGTAGGCCTCTACTTTCCTCGCGCGATCGGGCCGAACGGATGATCAAGTCTGCAACCAGCGCCAAGTTGCGCAATTCAAGCAAATCACTTGTGATTCGGAAATTTCCGTAATAGTCATCGATCTCGCTTAACAGCAGATCAATGCGATGCTGGGCGCGTTCCAGGCGCTTATCGGTACGCACGATGCCCACGTAATCCCACATGAAGCGACGCAACTCCTCCCAGTTATGGGAGATCACGACATCTTCATCGGAATCGCGAACCCAGCTTTCATCCCATTGTGGAAGCTGCGGCGGGCTTGGGAAGTCTTTTAACCGCGCAGATATGTCGCATCCCGCAGCCGCGGAAAGTACAAGGCATTCCAGCAATGAGTTACTGGCTATACGGTTAGCGCCGTGCAATCCGGTGTAAGCGACTTCGCCAACGGCGTATAGCCCTTCAATATCCGTGCGCCCGTTCAGGTCCGTCATCACGCCCCCACAGGTGTAGTGTGCCGCGGGAACGACCGGAATGGGTTGCTTGGACATGTCGAAACCGAAATCCCTGCAACGCCTGTAAACGTTTGGAAAATGTTCTTCGATGAACTCAAGCGGTTTATGGGATATATCCAGATAAACGCACGCATCGCCGGTACGCTTCATTTCATGATCGATAGCGCGTGCGACAATATCACGTGGTGCAAGTTCGCCACGCTCATCAAAGCGTTTCATAAATCGGCTTCCGTCAGCGAGCAGCAAATGCCCGCCTTCGCCACGAACAGCTTCTGTTATCAAAAAGGATTTGGCTTCGGGGTGATATAGGCAGGTTGGGTGGAATTGAGTGAATTCCATGTTCGCAACCCGGCAACCCGCGCGGCGGGCCATGGCGATGCCGTCCCCAGTCGAGCCGTCCGGATTCGAGGTGTACAAGTAGACCTTGGAAGCGCCGCCGGAGGCCAATGCGACACACCTCGCGCCATACGTCTTGATGTTGCCTTTGGCGATGTCCAGCACGTAAGCGCCGACGCAACGTCCCCGCGATCCATCATCATTTTTGACACGGATCAGATCGACGGCGTTGTGATGATCCAGCAGTTTAACATTTTCCCGCGCTTTGACGCGTCCAACGAGCGTTGTTTCGACAGCGTGTCCAGTCGCATCCGCGGCATGGATTACGCGTCGGTGACTATGCCCACCTTCGCGGGTCAGGTGATATTCATGGCCGCCGTTTTCCGGATGTTCTTCGCGGCTGAAGACGACACCGTATTCAATAAGTTTTTCAATAGCTTGACGTCCGTTTTCCACGATGAAACGAACCGCTTCAGGATCACAAATCCCGGCTCCGGAATCCAAAGTGTCGCTGATGTGAGATTCGACGCTGTCAGTTTCGTCCAGCACCGCGGCAATACCGCCCTGAGCGTAATAGGTTGAGCTCTCTTCCAGGGGGCCTTTTGAAACAACGGCGATGCGGGCCTCTTTAGGTAAATCAAGGGCCAGACTCAAACCGGCAGCGCCACTGCCGATAATCAATACATCGTAAAATCCGTTGTCCATGAACACTTTAATAGCTGAAATGCCTGTATCACGAAAGTCGCATCAGGCATAAGATGCAGTTGATTATTTTTTGCCAAGGAGTGCTCCATGCCGGTCATAAACCGAATTGCTGATTTTCACGACGACATGACTGCATGGCGGCGCGATCTCCATGCTCATCCGGAAACCGCCTTCGAAGAAAAACGTACGTCGGATATCGTCGCCGCAAAGTTGGAGGAGTTCGGCATTGATATCCATCGCGGCCTTGCTGAAACAGGCGTCGTTGGAACTTTGACGACGGGAGAAGGTCCCGTCATCGGCCTGCGTGCTGACATGGACGCGCTGGATGTCGAGGAGTTGAATGACTTCGACTATAAATCCACCCATAACGGCAAAATGCACGCTTGCGGCCATGACGGCCACACCACCATGTTATTGGGGGCCGCCCGGTATTTGGCCGAAACTCGTAATTTCAAAGGAACGGTGCACTTTATTTTCCAACCGGCAGAGGAAAATGAGGGTGGAGGCCGCGTCATGATCCAGGAAGGACTGTTCGAAAAATTTCCAGTCGATGCGATTTACGGCATGCATAACTGGCCGGGCCAGGAAATAGGAACCTTCGCCGTTACAGAAGGTCCGCTGATGGCAGCTTTCGATATTTTCGAGTTGACCATCACCGGGAGGGGATCGCATGGCGGCATGCCGCATACGGGTATCGATCCAATACCTGTCGCTGCCGAAATTGTCAGCGCTCTCCAGACCATTGCTAGTCGGGCGACCGATCCGCAGGATTCAGCGGTTGTTTCGGTAACAAAGATACACGCGGGCCACGCCTGGAATGTTATTCCCGACGACGTGATGTTGCGGGGGACAACTCGATCATTTCGCCCGGAAGTACAGGATGGTATTGAGCCCTCAATCCGCCGAATAGCCGAAGGCATTTGCCGGGCCCACAATTGCCAGTTGGATATGATGTACGAGCGGCGCTACCCGCCGACAATAAACGAAGCTAACGCAACGAAGGCGGCGGCTCGCGCAGCGGCTGACGTAGCCGGGGATGACCGGATCGTTACAAATCCGACGCCTTCAATGGGAGCAGAGGATTTTGCCTTTATGCTCAATGAAAAGCCGGGTTGTTACGTATGGCTTGGTAATGGCCCCGGCGCAGGCGGGTGCATGCTGCACAATCCTCACTACGACTTTAACGACGAAATCCTGACTATAGGCGCCAGTTATTGGGCCCGTCTGGTGGAATTGGAATTGGAATGATTTCAAACTGTTAGGGTTGACTGCTGGGAACGATTTTTCTAGCTTACGTCGAATTGTTTTATACTCATTCTCAGGGGCGTGAATGATTTGGTTTGCTGTCGCTTTGGCGACTTTCTTCAGTTTTATCTACTTCGTTGACTGGTCATTATGGGCTTCCGTTCCAGTAGGTTTTTTGACCGCCATAGCTGTTACTGTTTTGCTTGATTTAGCGATTTCGGAGCTCAAGACGAATACGCAAGAGCACTAGCGAACCGGTTTTGCCCTTGCAGTCAACCAATCCATGAAAGCCAGCAGCACCCCGGACAGGACGAAGGCCATGTGCAGGATGATCAGCCACATCAGGTCGTCCTTGTTCATTTGGGAAATATTCATGAACGACTTTAGTAGATGAATACCGGAAATTGCCACGATCGAGGCGATCAATTTCAGCTTCAGGCCCGAAAAATCGACTTTTCCCATCCAGTCCGGCCGGTCTTCGTGATCGTGCACGTCAATCTTTGATACGAAATTTTCGTACCCCGAAAATACCACCATCAAAATCAAGTTTCCGGCTAAAGACAGGTCGATCAAGGTCAGCGACGCCAGAATGATTTCCGTTTCTTTGGCTTCCAGAACGCCAGGTGCAATGTGGATTAGCTCTTGGATGAATTTCACCATCAGCACAGCCAGCATAACCGAAAGGCCCAGATAAAAGGGGGCCATCAGCCAACGGCTGGAAAAAATGGTTTTTTCTATTGCCTTTTCGAACATGTTCGCTCCAGAACTGATCATAAAAATTGGTAGTGCAAGCAGGGGAGATATTCCATTGCCGCCATTGTGTCCAGTGCAATGGTTGATAATATTTCTCTCCCGCTAGAATGAAGGACTCGCAATGACGACAGAGAATTTTTTTAACATAGACGATCCCGAACAGGGGATCTTCCGTCAACTGGCCGAGGGAATATCCACGCGGATATTTCCAGGAGATCAGGCCATGTTGTCTTTTGTGAAATGCGAGCCCGACTCCGCCGGCAGCATCCACTCTCACCCCCAGGAGCAATGGGGGTTCTGTCTTGATGGGGACGGCATTCGTATTCAGGACGGCGTAGAAGTGGCCTTCGAGAAGGGCGATTTCTGGCGCACCCCGGGTGGCGTAGAACATGGAATCAGGGTTGGTTCCGAAGGCGCAACTGTGCTGGATATCTTCGCCCCGCCACGCGAAGAATACAAAGAAGCGGGATCAGGCTTTGGCGCCTGAATCCCGCTGTTTGGTAAGGCGTCTTCTTTACCCAGCCGAAAACGCCTGCAGTCCGGTCTGTGCGCGTCCCAGGATCAGGGCGTGGATGTCGTTGG
>CAZBEC010000013.1:0-168856 GCA_964490815.1 uncultured Thalassospiraceae bacterium | reverse complement strand
TTTTTACAACAATTTCACCCCAGTATCACGTAATACCTAGTGCTCCTCCCCGCCCCCCTTTAACTCTTGCGCTCTTCTATACTCTTTCCTGGCAAAACGTTCGTTGGATACACACCCTTACGAACACACCACTTCTTATCGTAAGGTGGAACGGCCCCAAGACGGCGGGATTCGAGAAAAACAGCAACCATTTCACGCTCCGCATAAGTGCCGTTCAATATAGTCGTTGTCATTTCCCCACGGCATTCCATAAGGAGCAACTTTTCCACAATAACCGCCTTAGTCTCACCCCCCGCCATCACAGGAAGCGCGAACATACACAAAACTGCTATTGCAACTTTTTGAATAATTCTTCTGCCTCCGGTGAAAGCCCTTGCGGAACGCTACCAACCGGCGCTGGTTGTTGTCCAGTAGGAACGACAGGGGACGTTTCAGGAACGCTAAAGAACTCACGCCAAGTTTTTCGTTTGTCGTTCATCTCATATTTGTTGTTTTTGAAAATCGGGTTTGCTTCGAGATACCTTTTCCAAAGAGCATCCGCGCCTTGAACATGGCCGTTCTTCCCGAAATACGCTTGCCTAAACTCCCGTCGATCCAAAAGGTTTTGATTGGCGACCTTAAAACCCATCGCAATCTTCCTGTTAGCTTCGGTGGGTTTATCAAGGGACACAGTAGAACCCCGGAACATAGCTACATCCCTATCGGAAGCAGCACCCGGCATCCCCTGTCTCATCCGAGGCGTGAGCTTGTCGCTAATGGCTTTCATTTGCGAACCTTCTTCATCGAAGGCTGCAACTACATCCCCTAGCCCCAGGGGAAGTCTGTACGCGCCGCCCGTTCCTCCGTCCGCATCCATCAACTCTACAAAGCGGTCAAGATCGTTAATTGTTTCAGTGGCAAGACGGGCATCATCATCCGTCTTGGCAAAATCAGCCATAATACTTTTACCAACAGCCGCCTTCATCTTTTCACGTTCTTTGGGGTCGTTGATATTAATGAACGGGTTCACGGGTGCATCAGGTACGCCTGCAAGATAATCATCGCCCGCACTAACGGGGACTGTTTGCTGTGGCGATCCCCATACGGGTTTTCCTGCAGCCGCAATGTCCATTTTCTGTGTTTGAACATCATCTGAAAACGGAACATCTCGCCCTGGTACGGGTATGGTTGGCTTCACCCAACCTGGAGAATTTTTGAGGGAAATCGCATCCTCAAGTTCATCACCCCGGCGCTCGTCATACAGCCCCTCCTCATATTCACGATCAGAGGTTTTGTCGGCCAATGAGTCCGTCCGTCGACGATTGTAATCTTCTAGATTGTCGGCACGGTACCGCTTGTAGATCGAGTCAGCCTGTTCAGCGTCTAACTGCCTTTGACGTTCCTGCAATTGCAAACCCATGGCTAATTCTTCTTCGCCGGCATCGGCAAGCATCGAAATTCCCTTGTTCATGTCGCCAGGAATCGTCTCGGTCTTTCCGTTGCCTGCTGTCCAGCCCTTTAGACCGTCATAACCCGTTGCCTGTTGGGCCACGGTTTTTGGCTGCATCACACCAAAAGCTTCGCGGATTTTCTCTCTGTCGGATAACTTCTTCTTCACATCGGCATTGTACAGCATCGCGCCGGCAATTGATTTAATCCCGTTCAGCGCGCCGTCCGACCAGTGCCGAACGGGGGCCTGTTGACCCAAAAGGGCGAGGGCCATTTTCATGCGGTCGCTGGTTTTGTTGTTCTGCGTAAACATCACCATTTAAGCGGCCCTCCAAACTTTCGAATAATCGACCGCCAGCCATTCACCGATCTTGAACACGGCTTCAGGAATGGTCTTTAAAGCCTCCTGCGCCATTACCCCGATATGGATAGGCCCTCCCCAAATATAACGGAAGGAATAGACGTTAAGGCCGCTTAACCTACCAACCTTGTGAATGTCTTTCTTCAGGCGGCGATCAGAAAGTGCAGAAGCCATCAAGTAGGCCCCACCCAATGACCCGCCCGCGTTAATGGCGTTACCCGCGAGGGCATTGGCGTTTGAAGAGGCATTGTTGGCCGCGTTCATTTGTCCCGCGTAGTTCCCCATCGTCATGCCTGAGATATCGGGGGCCGCAACAGAGTATTGCGCTTGCGGGGCGAAATTCGGACTTCCTAGAGCCGGGGAACCTTGAAGGGCCACACTCAACTCATTGATAGGCGCGTTACGCTCCGTCATGTACTCGCTGATGGCTTGCTGCCTACCCGTCAGACCCAAGTTAAACATGTTTGTCATTTCGGAACCACTGGCCGCATCAATCGCCAGTCTCAAATCATTATCCTTGCGATTTAATTCATCAACGGCATCCTTGTAAGCGTCTGAATTAGGGTCAACAATCCCCTGGTTTGCCATGCGGGTTTCAAAAGATTCTCTCGCCCTGTCACGATCTGGTTGCAGGCGGGCAAACATGGCGTCCCTAATCTCAGATCGATAATCTTTATCTATGGACGGCAAGTCCCCCAAGCCATCAAAACTGAACGGCTCCGTAGGAAGCGAACCGGCCCTATTGGTAGCGAAATCCGCAAGGGTGTTCGTAATGCCTTGCTGTTTGTCAAAAATCTCCTGCCCAGCGTCGTTTAGAGAAACCGTACGCGTTCTGTCCGGTTCGCCAATAGTTCCCGTATAAGACAGGCTGCCCCACGGGTTAACCTCGTTTATCTGGTTGACCTTGGCTGATTCCTTCACGGCTTCCTTATTCGCCGCGCTCTGCGCCGCCGCCGTCGCTGCCGGGTTCGGGGGTGCTGGATTGGAACCTGATTTCTTACCCATGTATCCACCTACAATTTTCTTTCAAGAGACCATAAGAAAGTGCCGTCTTTCCGTCCAAAGCGCGAGGGTGCGTCCCCTCGTGCGTGAAACCGACATGCTCTACTAATTTTCGGGCCTTGCGGTTTGCCTTGGCGATGACTGCCGTTACCCGCTGACAACCAACTTGGTTGAACGGATAGTCGAACATCGCTTTCAATACACCCGGTTTGGCCCACTGGCCCCGCTCCGCGTAAATTGACATTTCAATGTCGCAACCGTTGAAATTCGAATACCCAACAGCTACGACCATCGCCCCACCGCGCTCCCATCCTATAGCCTGAAACTCGCCCTTCAATTGTGGCAATTTGATCCTTAACCACTGCTCTACGTCAGGGCCAAAGATGAGCGTCACAGCCCCACTCCTGGCTCCCACATGAAGTCTGTCGCCTGCCAGCTAATGTTCTGTCCTGTGGTGCTTGTGCGGAGTCTGGGAGAGGCACAGCGGCCTATTCCCGTGACAGAGCGCCAAGCCCTCACCGCCTTGTCTGAGCGGCCCCACGGACTCCCCCACAGACTCCCCCACGGGGTTCCTGACGAGGTTACGGTAGAAGGTGTGTAGGTATTGGTCGTCGTGTTGAAGTCAGTGTCAAATCCGAGTGAAACGGGCAACGCGCCGTCTGACTGCATGATTGGGCGTATCATGGTGAATCGCTTGGTTCCGGGATCTCCAAAATAGTTAAAGGCGGGTCTTACGTCGCCCTCCAAAGCCGTCCCGTCATCATTACTGCCATCATCGGCAAGGTGAACGGTTCCGTCTTCCTTACCAAAATAAAGCCCTTCATTATGAACAGCCCAGCTTGCGCCCTGTTGACCAGTAAAACGACACCACGCGCCCGTTGTCGTATTAACAATGTGTTGGTCGTATCGTCCATTACCCTTGGCGACGTTGAACAGCCCATAACCGCCTTTAGGATAGAGAAGGCACTGCCAGCCAAAGTTGGAGCCGTACAGGCGAACCGCTGAACTCACCGCGCCGGAAATCTTATCGCTCAAAGCCAATTCCGGGCTAACCCTGTCCGTTGAGAGAACGCGGGACATAGGCATATATCCGTCCTGAGTAATCAGGACTAAATCACCGGCTACCTTGAAGTAGCACCGCCTTCCAACAGGCGCCCCAACTCGGAAAATGCCTTGCAGAACCCAATCCGCCGCCGTCCCTGGATCATCTCCCGCGTAAACGGCTATTTCACCGTTTGAGGTAATAAAGGCTATCAGGTCGTCGGCACCCGCGCCGCCATCCCTTGACCATGTAGCGCACGCGATCAATTTTCCACCCATCTTAAACAGACTGGCAAGGTCAAAGGTTGAAACTGCGCCACTTATGGAATTGACCGCCAAATAACCAAAAGTCAGGCTGTTTTCCAAGGTAAGAAATAACCGCCGTTTATGAACCTCAACATTAACGACGTCAGCCGGGGTAATCCCGGTCAATGCCGTGTTCGCGTAAGTAGATCCATTGTAATAAAACGGAACGTCCGCCCCGTTGCACATCCACAGGAAGTTGCCCCCTGCCGTGCCGAAATTGACGTATTGAATCTGTGTTGATGTAAGACTTGATTTCTCCGCTGCACCCACAGCGCCCGAACCTGTTACATCGTAAATTGCACTGTTGCCGGCTGCTTTAAGTTCCTTGGTCGCACCGAAAGCGTACGGCATCAGGGTTTCTACGGTTCCCCCAATCCCGGTTGCGTGTTCGCTTGATCCGTTTCTTAGATCCACACCACTCTCTGATGGGAAATAGTTATCCATCGTAATGGCGTCAGTCGGGGGCATGGCCGACCACTCGTCACGCGCGTTCCACCCACCAATGGGGGCTGGCACAGAGGCCGTTTTAACCTTGTGTTTTTTAGCGCCTACTAGTGGAAGCATTTAGGGGGACCAGTTACCGTCTGGAACCACAATACCGGCCCTCAAGCCGCTCCTGCGGGAAAGGTTCAGGGTGCGCTTTGATCCATCCCTAGCAATCGTGTCTCTGACACTTTGGTCATAGATCATGTACTCGTCTTGATAATCGAAGCCCTTGGCTTTTTTGAATCTCCAAATGACACCAAGCATCATCAGGTTTTCGTCCAGCAAACCTAAATCGGTATCCGCCGCCCAGGATGACTGGTCCGTACCACCAGAGGATTCACACCAGTTCTTTGAGACATATTCAAAAGCGTAAGTATCCCCCGCCGTGGGGGCTGGATAGAGATAAATAGTGTCGTTCTGTATGCGGTACTCGTTGTATGGCCCTGAAACACTCGCTGACTTCTTGGCCTGCCACTCCGTAGGTGATAGCGGTCCATGAATACGCCAGTTTTTCGAGCGGTTCCAGAACGTGCCGGGAACCATGCGGTCAAAATCTGTGGCGTCGGTAGCGCCAGAGCCGAGGGAAGAAAACGCGCCCTGTGATTCCGCGGCCAAGGAAACAAACGTGGCCTCTTTAGTCGTCTTCGACCATGTGTGCCTTTTGGCGAGTTCCCGCCCTTCGATCTGCGCTTGCACCAATAGAGATTTGGCATTCTCGTCAGTGCTGTTGATTAGCTTTGTTGGTGTGGGAATGCCGATGGCATCCGCCGCCTCTTCGCAGATCGTGAGCAGAGTCATTTACGCCGCCTTTTTCTTGGGCCGGGGAGACTTGGGCCTGTCTGCCTCAAGCTTTTCGATCTTCTCTTCGAGTTGTTTGATGACTTCGGCCTGATTATCAACTGTGGCTTTTAGCGCCGCGGACTGCTCCGCAACCTTGCCGACATCCTCTGCGCTCTTGAGCCATTCAATGGCCCGGTCTTTCAGTGCGCGGCCCCCCATTCCCATCTTCCCAAGAGAGCTTTCATTCGCCGCCGCCAAATCTTCAACGGTGCGTAATTGTGCCGCCCGTATCTGCTTCACCTGGGCCGGGGAGAACGGCGGGCAGTTCTCTATAGCCGTTCCCTCTACAGGTGCCTCACGGCCTTCCTTGAACGCCTCAAGGGAGTCTCTGTAGTGACGATAGAAGGGGTCATCCCGCTTACTTTGAACCCATTCGTCAGCAATCTTCTCAACCACCAGATTTCCACCTGATGGTGTGATAATCGCGTAAATCACGTCTTTGAAAATGGTGCGTCCCTCTTCGATGGACGCCCCTCTGTCTTCGTCGGCACGGACTTCAAATTCCACGTAAGCCGGTCTTTCTTTCAATTCCATTATTCGCTCCTCAATATTCGGTTGATGTGCGGAATCAACCCCTCGCCGTGTGCGATCAGGTCAATATCCGTCATGGTCTTGGTCGTTAGTGTTGTGAAATCCTGCGCCTGCCCCGCATGAACTGGGGCGCACTCAAACCATTTCCCGGCGCAATAAACTTTGATCGCTTCGCCGCATGAATGTGCGGAATCATGCGCATAGTCTTCACCGTTGATCTTTGAGCCTTCGATGCCGTATAGGTGAAATTTCCGGTATCCCAACACGTAGCCCAGATTGATCGCCCTTAGTCCGATACTGGACCCGCCGCCCACCAGCATCTTGTTAGGGCCCAAAATTCTTTCTTCCCCTCTCCCCTGCCAAGAATGCCAGAGCGTCACGTTATCCAACCGCTCAACCAATTCAGGGTCGGTCATCGATGCCAGAAGGTATTCGACACCCTCTTTTGAGGCTTTCATACAGTCGTCAAACGCGCCCGGTGTTCCATCCATAGCCGCGGCATATTTGATTTTTATTCCGCAGCGTACCGCCCAATCGTGGGCGTCGTTAACGGCCATCACATCAGCATCAAGTGCCTTAATACACTCGATCCACGCCACAACGCTTGGGGCGGTTCCTAAGATAGCTAAGGTGCGTCCGTGGGGTTCTTCCCGCTTAATTTCAGGCAAGCCCGCGTTGCGCTTGATGTTCTCAAGCATCCTCTCGCTTGAAACGTTGTGCGTAATATTGACGTTGAGGGGGCGAAAAAGCGCCCCCTCTTTGTCAACCATCATCAGAAGGTTGTGGACTTCATGTGCGTTGCGATGATTTCCGCATTGCCGGCATCGGTAGCGATAGCCGTCACGGAAACAACACCGTCAATCTTCGTCTGACTGGTGCTGGAATCATCCAACGAACCGGCTGTCCCCGACGTGTAAAGCGCCACATCAGCGGCACAGCTACCAAGTAGCGCACCATTGATGTTGGAGCCTTTCATCGGAACCCAACCAAATTCGTTATCAGCAAACGCGACCTGAGCGGCACCAACCATCCAACCGTCATCTGCCATCGCTTTAGTCAGCGGGGCAGCTTGATAGTTTTCGTCGATACCAACGAAGTCATATTGCGCAATGGCGCCGTTAGCCTGGACGTACACCCATTCGGTGTTGTCCGTGCCGCTGGCGACCTTACCCAACTCGAACTGCTGGGTGGTGTGGGTGGTGGCGACGTTCGCGCCGACAACACCAGAAGTTAGGAAAGCCATGTCATATACCTCCTATGCCTTCAAGACGCCCTGAAGGGAGCGATTGGACACAGTGAGGTTGCCCATCCAGAGCAGGGGCTTCACAACGGCGTCTTGGTTGACGGGACGTTGATCTTCCACCTGTTTCCAGTTGGCGTCCTTGTGAACGACCATCTTCAGGAAATCGGTGTTGAGGAAATACATGTGCGCGTCCGGCATACCAGAGGCAGACGAATCGAACACAACATCAGCCGTCTTGTACTTCAGGCTGATAAACCCACCCTGGCCTTCGTCGTCACTGGCGTAACGCTTCAGGTCGGTAAGGCTTTCCTCGTAGTAAGTAAAATAGGTATCGTCAGCAACGATCAGATCCGGCTTGTCTTGACCACGGGTCTGAGCCAGCCACAGGGGCAGCATCAAACTCTGAATGGTGGACTTGCTCGGTGTAATCGCACCGCCGCCCTGAATCGGGGAAGCGGCTGACTGAACCTGGTTTTGCCAGAACGTATAGGTGGACGAATTGATCCCACCAACCGTGCCAGTACCGGCATCAGCTACGAGAGCCTGAACACCGTTAATCTGGTTGGTCGTGGTGCCGTCCGAATAAACGTCACTGGACAGGTTGTTACGGGCGGTATGGAACGCGTTCTTGACCCTGGATTTAACCAACTTGATCATAGCGTTCTTGCCGCTGTTCTTGCGAAGCTCTTCACCGTTAGCCGCTACATGAACCGCAGCGTTCTTCCAGTCGAACTTGGCAGCCGACAATACGTCAGAAGCCTGCACGTTCAGGGTATCGTATCCACTGAAACGCTGGAACGTGCTGTTTTCGGCGTATTCAAGCGGCTCAACAATTTCATAGCCGCCGTCTGCTTTTTCGCAGTTTCCCTTCTTGCTCATACGGGCAAGCAGGGCGTTATGCTCGCTGACGTTATCAGCCAGCTTCTTACCGTGCTTTCGCAGGGTAGTAGTCACCATCTCATCGAAGGTGCTGTTGGGTGAAGCCATTGGCTTAACCTCCTACTTAGGGGTTAGGCCGCGCTCACTTAGGAAGCCTTGTCGTAGACCTCCGCTAGATCATCGTCCCAGTCTTTCGGGTTGGCTGAAGATTTGGGCTTGCCGGCTGGACGGGTTCCTTTAGTGGACACGTTTTTGCCTTTCTTTGCGTCCGTCGCCGCCTTCTTAGCGTCTGCAAGCCGTTTAGCCTCTTCTGCTTTAGCAATGCGCTCCTGTTCCGCTTTCCGCGTCTCGGGATTGGCCCACACGGCTCTATCGTAAGCCTCATCCAGCACTTCCTTGTGGGACTTGCCGGGGTTAGCCTCACGAATAGCCGTGATAATGGGAGCCAGTTCGCCTGCAACCGCCTCGAAGTGTGGACGTAGCGGGTTGCCGTCTTTGTCCAACTCATCAGCAAAGGATGTGACTTCCGAGTCAACGCCCCTTTGCGCTTCTGCGGCTGTGGTTGCTTGTTGGTTGTTGATGATCTGCGTCAGATCCGCGACCTGCTTTTGAAGCGCGGTCACATTGGGATCGGTAAACTCGTTGAGCTCACCGGGTTCATTGTCGAGGCCCACCCCAAACTGTTGTGCAGTCTGGCGGATGATTTGAGCCTTCTGTTCTTGCGTACCTGTCCGCAGGATGTGCGCCGTATTGAGTAGCGTTTGGACAGCCTGTAAGGGGGTTGCCCCTTCGGCTCGCATCTGCGCCTCATACGGCCTCACAGTCTCTATAAACTGATCGGCAATCGAAGACTTTTCCTCGTACTGTTCTGTTGCCTTAACGAAACCTTCCTGTTGCTCCTGATCGCGTTGCAGGATGTATTTCTGCAATTCAGGGGAGGCTTCAGAAAACATCGTCTTGGCTTCCGAAGTCCACGATCCGGGCGGTTCGAGGGTTACCTCTTCGCCTTCTGTGTCTTCGGCTACCTCGTCGCTGTTGTCAGCGTCGGGGTCTTCGGCTTCTTCAGCCGGGATCTCGCTGTCGTCCCCATCTTCAGGCGCCGGTTCATCATCCTGGGATGAAAAACGCCCGCCCTCATCGCGGGGCTGGTCTGGTGATTCGTCCGTGGCTTCGTCATAGGCTTCCGCCATGGTGTCTTCCATGCCGGAAAGATCGTCTACTTCGTCATCCATTATTCGCCCCTTAAAATCCGCTCAATTTTGTCGTCATACGATTTGTTCACCCGTTTGTGCTGGTCCCGGCTTTCGCCCTTCTCCAGCAGCCGACAATTGTTCCGCTTCAGGTTCTCCCGATGTGCGGCCTTGCCCTCGATCATCTTTCCCGTAATGGGACAGTCGTAAGCCTCGTAGTCCCCTAGAACTATCGGGGTACAAAAATCCCCGCGCTTTGGCGGGGTCTCTTTCTTCCGGGGTTGTCGTGGTCGTTTCGCGGTCCAGTCAATCGCCGCCAGATTGGTTTTGTACTTGTTCATGTGTCCGCTCGTTGTTTTCCTTCACAACCCCCAATTTGGCGTATTCAAGCGCCATCTTGTCTTCGTGCTGCTGCTGGTTCTGGGCTAGTTCCGCTGTGAACTGAGACATTTTCAATTCGATCTCACTACGGTGCCGCGCCATGTCGGCTTGAAGCTTCGCTCCGTCAGTCTGTTGCTTGGATTGCAGTTCCGCTTGCTTACTCTGCATTTCGGCTTGGAATTTCACCATGTCGGCTTGCTGCGCCTGAGCGTCTGCGTTGGCCTGTACCTGTTCGGGAGTCGGTCCTTGTGGTTCCTGTGGTTGCTGCTGTTCATCATCACCACCGATCTGGTCAAGGGCATCCTCAACCTCTCTACCAAGCTTGAACCTACGTACTCCGGCTAGAAGGATGGACTTCGCCGCGTCAGCCGGGAACATCCCCTCCGCCACCGCAGGGCCTACCGTGGCGATATACCCAGTAATCGCCTGGATAAGCTGCGTGACGTTTTGTTTGTCTGCTTCCTGATCACTGGCAATCGTGGAATCCGTCTCGATGTCTATACGGAAGGAACGAAGGCCGTCCTGCTTCATCACCTGAAGCATTTCATCGGTGACTTCCCTACCAGTCATGATCTGTAATGTCATGGGATTGAAGCGTTCCGCCATAATCTCTACGGCGATACGGATTAAGTCACGGGCGTAGCGTTGGACTTCCTTCTGACGCTTCTCAAGTCTCAATGAACCCCACTGGGCTTTGATGCTCTGCGCTGTCGCCGTTTCACTGGCCTGGGTATTCCCCCTGAGAATGTCGGAGATACCCATGATTTCATAAATGGTCTGCTTGATCTGTTCGCGCTGTAGATACAACTCCTTCAGAACAATAATGATTTTTTCAACCGGAAACATCCAAAGGGCTTTTTCAAGTCCGCCGTCGTTTGCAAGAAGCTCCTGTAGGTTTTCTGCTGGAGCAAACTCACCGTCTTCCGCGTTCTCAAGGTTCCACAATTCCGCGATTGATGAAGCGGCTATACCCCGGACCTTCAGCACTTCGATAATCTTTGTTATGCGGAGTGTAATACGATCCAGTTCTTCCGCCTGATCCCGGTATAGCTTAAATTCTGAAATCGGCACCATGGACCCAGGATCTTCAACCGCATACATGGGCCTTGGGACGGGCCAGAAATCTTTAAGTCTTAACGGGTCTTCCTCTTCACGCAGGAAGTCATCTTTGTGGGTTTCGGAAAGCCATTTTACTTTCCGGCCTTGCTTGTCCCAAATCTCCCATACCGTTGCCCGCTGGAAGGTGTCTGAGTCGGGCTTGTCCTCCTCGTCTTCATCTGGCGTGTAATCAAGCTGGATGACCTCCCCAATTTGTTCATTTAGTTCCTTGACTTGGGCACGTGTCAGACGATGCCGGAAGGCGACCCAAGGCACCTCATCCCAACGTCTTCCCGGCCCCCTCCTGAAGTCCTGCCAGTCGACATGCTCAAATTCACACTCTTCAAAGGCGAGAGTTTCGGCAGGGGGAGCGCTAGGCTCAACCCCTGCACTTTCCACGCCTTCGGGAGCGGGGGTTCCAGCGCGGAAAGAAGGTACATAACGAACGCGGGTGACACACCTACCAGGAAGCAAGGTATCCAAGACGGCGCAGTCCATAACGCCATCAAAGTCCTGTGCATCCAAGGTGTATGAAGCCGCTCGCTCCAACACTTCCGCAATGTCTGCGCCAAGTTCGTCCTTGTCACGATAACGACGGCGAACATCGGGCAATGGGGATTTGGCATATAAAGAAGGTGCAAGGGTTTGCACGTTAGAAAACAGGATGTTGAACTGTGATTCATCCCGGTCCTTCTCGTCACGGTACCGCTCTATCGTGCGCTTGGCATCTTTGCGCCAAGCCTTTTCCTGTTTGCCCGCAAGCGCAAGCTCCATGTGCCAGCGTTTGACTTCACCGGGCTTACCTTTTCCCGCGTCTTGGGGCTTCTCTAAAGCACCCTCGCCCTCGTGCATTAGATGCTACCCTTGGCGTCATCGACGTAACAAACCGTCACTGCGTCGGCAGTTGTCAGTGTTACATGAAGGTCTGTGCCAAACGGTATACCCTCTCCCGGGATCGCTAAATCATGGGCGCCAACGGCTGCGGGCGTGTTAACGGTAAGGATAGTTGCCCCGCCCGAACCACCATCCTTAAACACAGCGGTTCCCGCCGTGCCCGCCGCACGGTAATGAACCGACTTCAAGCGGCCATTAGTCGAAGCGAGTGTTCCTGTAGCCGTCGCTGCGGCGCTTTTCATTACGTCCATGTCACCTGTTCCCGTACTTGGGTTGACCCTTCTTGCGGGCACTAAGTTTGATAAGTTCTTTAATTGGCTGTTGAAGTGGGTATTTCGCGTCAGGTTTCGGCGGCGGTGCGCCCTTCAGTGTGCGCCAAGCCAAACCCAGATACCTGAAACTTGAGCCGATATGTTCCGCCCAATCCTTCACGGGGTTGTCGCGGAAAGTCTTTAATTCGTCGTCCCACTCCCTGCGGTAGTTCTTTAGACCCTCAATGCCGAGTTCACACCGCTCACTATCGAATTTGGCAATCTTGATCGTCTCGCGTCCGGCATTCAGGCCGTCAGCCAGTGAGGCGATCTTGACCTTGTGCGGCTTACGCCCCAGATCCAGAAGCATTTCAATACGGGTTCTTTTTGAACCCCAATTGGTGTGGGTTATGTCGTGTGGAACGTAGTCGTTGCCGTGATAGCCCTTGTCATCGAGCCATTTACACCAGTCTGCAAGGTCGTCTGAATCCGGTCGGTAGAAGTCCACGATATGCGGCACGTTATCAATAATCTGAAAACACCAGATCGGATTATTGACTGCTTTCCCTAAATCCCAAGCTGTGTGAACCGGATAATCCCAATCAACTTCAACAGAGCAAATACGCTCCTCACGTTCTGCGGCGTTCATCTCTGCGCCCCAGTAAGCGCCGATGGTCGCACCGCTGAAGGAACAGTAATATTCCTGCTCAAAGACTGCGCGGCCCATGTCTGTGCCGTACAGGTCTTGGTACTCAGCTAAGCTCTCTTCCAGTTGCTCCGGTGATAAAGCACCCGTGTCATTGATGCTTGATAGCTCCGCAAACCAAAGCGGACTTTTAGTCGCCCTATCAAACATTGACTTGGCGTGGTTATTGCCTCGCGGTGTAGTAATAAAAGCTGCCGTGCCGTTTGATTCCTCAATCATCGGCTTGTGGTAAGCCCAGGCCGCGGGGTTACATAAAGCCCACTCTGAATAGGCGATCCCAACAGGGCCAGAACCTACCGTAGCGTCATAACGATCAGATCCTAAAAGCTGCCACGTTGACCCCCACTTGGTCTCAATGAACATATCGTTGTCATTGATCCGTTCCCTGATTTCTGGTGGGAACGCCTCATCAATCCTGCGCTTTCCGGTGTGCCCATTTACGCCGTTCCAGATGGCCTTTCGTGCCTGTGCGTATTCGGGAAAACAGTGCCAGTAAGTGCCGACGCGCTTTTTTGATAACTCCCTAAATCCGTTGAGAACGATTTCATCCTTACCCCATCGCCTATGGGCAATCTCAATCAATCGTTTCTTGTGTTGATTAACCAGCGCTTCGTGAAATCCCCGCTGATACCAACGGACACGAAATTCATATTCCACTAGTCGGGCTTATCCTCATAAACCGTCTTAAAGATAATCGGCCCGCCATCAGCCCCTTGATGCTCAAGCGCCTGCGCCGGCTTTCCATCCAGCCTATCCGCGCACTCCTTGATTGACTGAACGTCTCCCTCTGCGGCCTTTTTCACTAAAGCATCCGTTATCTTGCGAAGCTTCTTTTTATCTCCCTCGGCCTCCATAATTGAAAGCATAAGGCTATCACGGAAAACCTTGTCTAGCCGCTTACCACTCCGTCCTGCCTTACCAGCCATTTAAAACAACCTAACCTCTTGAATTATTTACCCGCCCAAAGCCCTAACGATGTTCATTCTATCCGCTTCGCTACTGCCTCTGAGACTATTAGCAACTTGTGACCCGTTGGCCTGTTTTGAAGATGGCGTGTTGTTGCCGAACAAGGATGCCATTGAGTTTACCTCACCGTTCGGCCCATAGGCTCCCGGCGTTGTGCCCGCGTAATCCTGTGCAGCACTTACAGCAGCAGCGCCTACTGGTCCCGCAGCTAGGTTGGCTAACCCCGCCAAGGGGTTTGCATGTAATCCTCTTTCCCTGGCTACTGGATGACCCTTGGAGAAGGAGAAATCCTTTCCATTAAGCTCCGGGTCAACAAACCCGAGGGTGAGGGCCTTGGCGATATTCTCAAGGGCGCCAGCAAAGAAATCTTTAGCGCCATACTTGTCTAGGCCGCGTTCTACCTGAAGACCGCGCACCCGGTTTCTATTTTGTTGAATCCGGTCCTGGATGAACTGCTGTCTTGCAGCCACCTTATCAGCGTGTGCCGACGCTATTTCTGCATTGGCCTTCGCATTGGATATCGCACGACCAAATTGGCCGTAGTCCTTATGGCTGCGGCTGATGCCGCCTCCACCCTTACCGCCGCCGCTACTACTGCTGTTGCCGCTGTTGCCTTCTGCGGGTCCGTCTGGTCCTCCTGCCATTAATCCACCCTCCCGCTTTCCTCAACGAACACAACTTCACAGAACACAAAGTCACCACACTCGTTAAACTCCGTCGCCCAGGCTTTTGCGTCCGCTTCATCCTTCATAGGAACCTCAAAGGATACCAGCCAACTTCCATCTTCTCGTTGTGCCGGCTGACAGGTGAAGTCTGGTTCCATCAGAAGCCTGGTTTCTCGTCTACCCAGCCGTCGAAGCCGCCCACTGTAGTTCTGATTGGGGTGTGTTTAGACATGTGAATTTCCAATAAAAAACCCCGAACCATAGTCCGGGGCAGGCACCACGCCGTGGCAATGGTGGGATGATCGTAACAAAAAAAGCGCCTCGGGGTTCCGGGCGCAGCAATTAAACGATACCTGAACTATACCCTTCCTTGCGCGCAGACGTCAAGAACAAAATGGCAACATTATCTTTTCCAAAATTCACCCAAACACCGTAAGGCGTCCTTAAGAAACACCACCCCATGACTATGACGGGCCGGGAACCCCATTGCCGTCTCCCATTCTGAGGGGGAAAAGCCGTCCACACACACGGCCCTTAGAACGTTCGTTGCCGTCGGGCCTATCGCGGTTTCCGCCTGTCTGATCGCCTGTAGCGCCTTGTGCTTTTTCTCGCTATCCCCCTTCCCTGGTTGCTTGTTTAGGTTCGCGCACTTCGGCAACCCCGCCAGACACGCCCGGTAGCAAAGCTCCCCATACTCTTGTCCTATGGTGTACTCCCGAACGTCTATCGCGTCCCGGCGCAACAGTTTCGTCAATTGATCGTATTCAACATTCTTCCGGCGCTTGATCCCGGCCACCATTGTTTCCTCAAGAACAAAGGCCCCGTGCTGGTAACTTTCCGGCGTTCCATAGTCTGATTGATCTTTCCGTTTAGCTTTTGCCATTTTTTCTCCGCTTTATCTCGCGCTCGATGTACCAAGCGGCTTTCTTCAGGTCCTTCTCGGCATCTTCCTTTAGATCGGCGCGCCAGATGTATTTAACCGCATTGCCAAGGTTGAAATTCATGTGCTCGGTGATCTGGATGCACTCAACGCCGCTTGGGTGATCGGTGTAATGGGCTGGATGGTTTACCTGGTCCGTCATACCGCCACCTTCGGAGGATACCCATTCGTGCCAATATTGGAGCGGGTTAAATAGTAGGTTCTCAGGTGCGTATTAACGCTGAGTAGTTTCTCGTCGTTCCAAACCCTAACCCCCATAAACCCGCGTTCTTTCCAGAATTTCTCCAGTCGGCGGGCGATGTGGTCCGCGTACTCCTTGGACGTGGAAAAGTCCGGGAGGTCAATTTTTGAGCACTGTGTTTCGCCGTAGTGATTCGTCATGCCGCCGTGCCTTCCATTTTCACAACCACGCGGGGTTCCCATGAGGATTTGTTGCAACGGTATTGGTAATTTTCGATGTTGAAATGAAGCCGGCACTTACCCGTCCAGTCGCCGTTTCGCTGTTTCGCCACATTCAAGACGACGCCACCGCTATCCAGGTAGGCTTGTTGTTTCTCCGTCACGTCTTCGGCTTGCGCCTTGTCCCTTAATTCCTCCCACGCTTTATCCCGCCATACCGCGATAGCATTAAAGGCGTTAGAACCTATTTCGCTTGCGCCCTTAATAGCCTCAACATCTTGCGGCCCCTTTTCGTCCTTTGGCGCCTTGCGAGAGTGGGCAACAAGGTGAACGTGAACGTTGTGTTTGATCGTCCAATTTACTATTTGATAAACGGCCTGTTCTTGTGCCGTGTAGTCGTCACTGGCGATCCCCAACCGCATAAGGCTGTCGATAATAAACTGGTCGCAGCCGTACCTAGCCCGGCAATAGTCGAAGGCGTCCAAAAGCTCCTTAACCTTCTCTTTCCCGACGACGTTGTAGATGAACAGCCCGTCGTGCAGCCATTCCATGACGGCGTGGATAAATTGTTCTGTCGGCCTATCCGTCCCCCCGGCCTGCTTAACCATTCGTTTCAGGGTTTGCGCTGGGGCCATTTCCAGTGAGGCGACACACACCTTTGAGCCCTCGTCTAGCCAGCCAATTGAACAGTCTGAAAGTATCTGGCTTTTTCCGGACCCTGTTGCGCCAGTCCACACCGTCAACTCACCGGGACGGAAAACAACCTTATCCCTGAGACTGGGGTGCTGGAACGTATAGCCCTCTTCCTGCCCTCCTTCCGGCCAGAACAGGGACACAACGTTGGAGGTGTAGTCCTTCACCCGCGTTACTGTGTCCGGCGCCACCGTTTTGGCGTTCTGGATCGCGGCGTCAATTTCCTCAACAGGTACGCCGTCAACAAGGCATTCGTTGGCGTCCTTCCTTGGCAGTTCGACCACTCGGCAACGATGACGGCCTAATCGCTTGATAATTTCTTCTGTCGCCCTCTTGCCCTCGTCGTCGTTGTCCAGCGCGAGTATAATTTCCTCAAACCGGGCCAAATTATCATATTCGTTTTCGATCCAGTCCTGCTTGTTCCCACCGCCGCCGCCGAAGGGAACCGACATGGCGGGCCAGCCGTATGCCGCCATCGAAAGGGCGTCTATCTCGCCTTCCGTGATAACCACCACACGCTCGTTGTCGTCGATGGCCTGCCAGCCGAATAGTATTTTCTCACAACCCGATTCCGTCGGTTTTGGCCTTGCCCCGTCAACAGCTTCTCGCTCCTTCGCCATGATCAGTTCCCCGTCACGAAGAAACGGGAAAATAACTACTTTGCCCTTCTCGCCCACCCCGTACCGCTCGATAACCTCAGCCGGAATATTCCGGTCTTCACCAAGGTAGTCCCGAACTTGCGCCCGTGGGACTACGCAAGCTGGTTTCTTTGGCCGCTTGAACTGTTTTGGCGTTCGGGTGAACGTCGGCCTTTCCATTCCTAGATAGTCCCGAATATCATCCAGCGCCTGGACCGTTGTTTGGTTGCGAACTGATTTCCAGAGGTCGATCAAGTCCCCACCCTCACCGCTTGCGAAGTCGGACCACACACCCGCCTTGTTGCCCTTCGCGCAAACCTTCAGGGACTTTCCTGATTCACCGTCAACAGAACCAACCTCCCATTCGCCGCGAATGAGCTTTCCATTGGGAAGGAGCATTTCACAAACCCGCTGCGCCTGACTGGCGAGTTCGCGTTTGATTTCCAAAATATCACTCATGCCTGCGCCTGCCTTATTGCCTCGTCCATTTGTTGTTCCGTCGGTCCCGCACTCACATCCCCTCGCAGCACACCACCGATCCACTCCAGCGGATCGGATTTTTCCGACGCTTGCCAGATGAGTTCCGTTGCCCCGTCAATGCCGTTTAGGTTTTTTAGTTTTGTAATTACCCCGCCAGACTTTTTCCCCAACACGGATTTACCGAAGTCAAAAAGAACTTTTTCGGGCGAAGCCCCCTGTAAGGGTACTCCCTGTTCCCTGTTCCCTGTTCCCTGTTCCGGGGGTGAGCCCTCAGTGAGCCCTCCATGAGTATTCAGTGAGTCCTCAGTGAGTGTAATTAAGTCTTTGATTTTGCTGGGGGTTGGGCGGTTGATCTTTTGGTGCTTTGTGAATTTTACTATGTGCCCGTAACTCTTGCCGTCGCTTCCCTGGTGGAGGGTGACAAACCCAATTTCTTCTAGTTGTATGAGGCCTCCATGAGGACTCACTGAGTCCTCACGGAGTGGACAACACGCAGCCTGAACAAGCTTTGGATTTGCCTTAAAATACCCTTCATCGTCGGCGTGATTTAACAAAGCAGCGGCGAGCATATGAACCTCTGGCGGCAATTCACTAAGGTCTTCATGCGCCCAAAATTCAGGCTTAATTGTTCGGATACGAGCCATCAAACAAACCCCCAATAGACGAAAAAATTTCTAATTAACGCAGCGGCTGTGTAGACCGCCGTGACGGTGAACGAGCGCCCATAACTCCGGCGAACGCTGAAGAACCAGGGCAAAAAGTAGTGAGATAGAAACCACGAAACGACAAAGCCGACTCCGACGTTAATAAATGAAAAAAGGGCTGCGTCTGTCATTCTGGATACGGGCTTTCAAACTCTAGTCGGCCTATTTGACCGTCGGCGCGGAGCATTTCCATTTGCTTCAACGACGCCTTTAAATTCTGGTGAATGTCTTCCATGTCGGCTTTCGTTAACTTCACGATCCTTGTAGACATAACCCTTAAATTCTCAGCCCGCGCCTTACCTAAATAACCATCGATCCAGGCTGCAAAATCTATCGGGTTGCCACCCAATTTCTGGTGGCACGAGTAACAATGAGCGCAGGCATTGTCGGGGTGATAGCGAAGCCCCTTATATCGACGGCTGTAAAAATGGCTGGCATGGAGTCCCTGCCTTTGCCCTTCCGGGTAATACTTCCCGCAACACTCACAGGCCCAGCCGGCCCGTTCTCGGATGCACTTTGAAAAAATATCGTCGTATTTTGTTCGTTTTATGCCGCCCATGTGTCACCCCCAAGGCCCGGACGCGGGGCCATTGCATCGGGAGAGTATGTCTGGCACTGGCGTCATTTCGCGGCGTCCAACGGGGTGACGCTACTCCCGTCCACAAAAGGAACCGCCCCGGACTCGCCCCGTCGGGAGCCAAGGGCGGGAGCGTCATCACAGGGGGGGCTTGTGACGCGCTGCAACTCGTTACGGTAATTTTTTAAAAAGGCCTTCCAGCCGTCTTTAGTTACGTGGTCCCACTTCATTGGAGTCCCCCTCTATCGGGTACAAATCAGGCCGTAATTCATGCCGAGACACGCCACTATGGCGCTCCACTTCCAATACCCGCTCGGCTGGGGTTTTCCTCCACTGGTGAATTGCTTGCGGCTGTATTCCTAGATACCGGGCTAATTTGGTTATAGAACCGACGGAATCGGCGGCTTTTTGGATGGCGTTTCGCATAATCATTAACAGTAAGTCAAACTTACGTTATTGTCAAGACAGGCTTACCTTGTAATTTCTGCTTTCAAGTAATACTTTTGTGGAATGAGTGGCACAGAAAACCTGGGAAATAAGATTCGACGCTTACGAAAAGAGCGGGGAATGCGAAGTCAGCAAATGCTTGCCGACGAGGTGGGGGTATCCCGCGAGGCTGTGTCCTTGTGGGAAACAAATATGACAACCCCCGCGAGGGAAAAAGTTACGAAGTTGTGTAACCTGCTGGGGCCGGAATTAACCATTAGAGACTTTATGTTCGATCCAGACGAGGCGCATGAGGCTTCACCACTTGGCGATGTCGCCGCTTTTACTTTTACACAATTTGCGGTAGAGGACCGTGTGGACGGAGAACCAGAGCCGTTCATTGACGAGCCGGACGAGTACGAACATCAACAGCGACTCATCGAACAATACCGCCAGCATATCCCCGTAGATGTGGCTGGGTTGGCCCGTGAACTGGGTATTGATGTTTACACAAAACAGTATAACGGCGATGAATCTGGTGAAATTCGGCTGGGCGAAGACGGCTACGAGATATACGTCAACAAGTTCCACTCCAGGGGGCGCCAACGATTTACCATCGGCCACGAAATCGGGCATTTTATGAAGCACCGTCACCTGATTGGGGAGGGGATCATCGACGGCCCTCTATATAGAAGCCTATTGCCCGACCCTATTGAATGGGAAGCCAATAGGTTTTCATCCAACCTATTAATGCCCAGAAAGATACTGTCGGAGATATTTGGGAAAATTGGCGACGTTGAAAAAACAGCCCGTCATTTTGAAGTATCCGTTACGGCGATGAAGATAGCCTTGGGTGCGCCGGACGATTAAAGATCTAAAGTATCCTGCTTTGCCCGTTCTTCCATTTTTGCTTTTTTAATTAGCGTTGGAGTTAAACGGCGGGTCCAAATAAATCAGGTCAACGCTCTTATCTGTAATGTCATTGCGTAAGACCTGTAAGTTGTCGCCGTAATAAAGCTGGTTTGCCATCCGCTCGAATCCCCCGAAAACCCTGTACTTGGTTATAGGCATAAAAGCGCCAGTGGGCAAGCATGGGCTTACTGTAAGTAATTAATGTGAGTTTCCCTTGACTTTAGTGTAAGCTTGCCTTACCTTTGGCTTACACATTAGAAAAGGAGCTTACACAATGTCCACCAACGTAACCCCGATAAAAACCAGCCGTTCCCGCGAAGAGTGGGCGGTAGTTATTACAACTGACTGGCGGAAATCCACCGAAAGTATAATTGACGTCGGGAGCGACTTAGCTGCCGCAAAGTTCGAACTCCAACACGGAGATTTTGAGGCAATGATAGTGGACGACTTGCCGTTTTCACCAAGAGTTGCCCGACGCCTGATGGCAATCGCCAATAATCCAGCAATCGCCAAATCGGCCAATGTCGCCGATTTACCAGCCATGTCAGCTTTAAGTGAACTGGCTCTTTTGAAAGAAGAGGATTTCAAGTGGGCGCAAAAGCGCAAACTAATCACAAGCAACACCACGAACAATGCGGCACGCGCCATTAAGGGCGCAATGAAAGCAAAGCAGGGTGAAATTGTCGGACACGGCAAAAAGACAGACACACTTCCATCGCCAAAGGAAGCGGCCAACATCGCACGTGAAACCGACACTATGGTTATGGCCTCAGACGGCAACTATTACACCGGTACGACAAAAGCTGAGGCGAAAGCCGCCGAAGACCGCCGTTCCATGATCTACGACATTATCCAAAATATTGACGAAATCGCCGCGATGAAATGCAGCCCCGGTGAGTGGATCGACGCTGGCGACTTCATGCTTAACCGTTTCAACAAGAACGGCGAGTTGGCAAAAGCCGTTTCCTGGCTCAATCGCCTCAACGAAGTATGGGAGTCTCGTCATGGGAAGTAAGCCAATGGAACAAACCGTCGCCCGTGTACTTGGTTCACTTGGAATGACAGGCCAGCCAATTACCAAGCGGCAAGCCATAGATAAAATCCACGCTGAACTCCGGCTAGTTGATTATGACGTAGCTGATCTGGCACGGGCGCAAAAGATCGTTATTGAGGAAAGCGTCACCGCGCAAATGAAACACAACCTCAATGATCGGGACGCCGGGGCGATCCGGGCCGATCTTCCAAATAGGTTGTGCAGGGAGTTTAGGACAATCCCCGCTTGGATATGTGTCAGTGAGCAGGGTGACCGCAATGCCCTTTGGTTAATGACGCAGCAAGCCGGACCCCGTGATTGGCTGGCAAACGCCAAGCTAAAAATGGGTAAATCTAAGCAAACCAAGAAAGCCGCCCAAGCAAGCCAGATGATGGCTGACTTCTTGGAAAACAACAGCCTCAACTGCTTGGGCGATTTAACTCCGCCACCGCTTGCGGCTGAATAGAGGGGGAGCATGACAGAACAAGTAAAATTTGTTGGGCGCTGGTTGCAGCAGATAAGTGAAGATGTGGTTGATTCCCGGTTCCCTACCCCGCAATACGGCGACCCCATCGTCCCAGAAAGCGTGTGGGGCGAGGAAGCGGCGGAACACGAACTATGGATATGCCCTGTGTGCAAGCACGTTTGGCCAGCCAGTCGTGATGCTTGCCATAACTGCTACGAATCAGAGGCGCCGTTAACAGAGCATCAAATCTTAGACCCCCTTTGGACAGCAATTGACCTCGAAAACCTAAAATCAAAAGTGGGACAGGCTTACCAAGTCATTGGGCTTCTTGCCATCGGCACTGAGCAAGTTCCTACAGAAGAGGAAGCGGCTAGAGCCCTAGATTACTTCGCCAACGAAGAAGTGTACGACGAAGATTTCTTACCTTGGCCCAGGGAGTAGGAGGGCGTCATGACGCACCCGATCACCGACAACTCACACCTGCATTATGCAGACAAAGAGACGAAAGAATTATTCGACGCCCACGCTTTGGTCGAGAAGGCCGACGATATTCTCCGTCAAATTGAGTACGCCGACGTTCGGAGTGCGCAGGACGCTATTAATGAAGCGTTGGCGGAAATCGTCTTTGCCGAGAAGCACCTGATCGAAGACATCAGAGATTATGAGGGGAAAGCGGCATGACACAGCTTGAACTTTATCTCGTCGCATTAGCACCGCTGGTTTTCTTTTTCATCGGCTTCTGGCTCATCAACCGACGGACCAACAAGCGGCTTGATAACATTCTTGAACGCAAACACCTGACGATCGAGGAGATCGTTATGACAGAGAGAATGAACGAACAGGAATACGGTTCTTGGTTGACCCATGCTCATTTGTTGGCGGCGGCTAAAGAATTTTCCGAAATGGATGAACAGTGGATGGACCTGGAAACGCTATTGGTGGCGCGGGAATTGATTGACGCTGCCATCGCTAGAAAACAACGGAGGGTGGCATGACGACATACAAATTATATGACGGCGAAGTGGAACTTGAGTTCCATGAAAAGCTGGGCCGCAAGAAGCATGTCTACACCATTGACGACGAGGAAGTCGCCAACGTGACGAAAGTCTTGGGTATTATCGACAAGCCCGCCCTGGTTTATTGGGCCGCTAATTCTTGCGGCGACTATATCAAGAAAAATGTCCAGCCCGGCGTGTCCTATACAATGGACGAAATCGAGCTTGAAAACTTCATTAAGGAAATGAAGGGCTACAGGTTTAAGACCTCCGGCGAGGCAATGGAAATTGGAACCATAGTCCACGCTTTCGCAGAAGATTGGGCCAACGGGAAAAAACCACCCCCGCCAATTAATAAACAAGCAGCGCAAGGGGCGTTGGCGTTCGTTGATTGGTGGCTGGCTCACAATGTCCAACCCGTGGCAATGGAGCGAAAACTTTATTCCAGAGAACACGGATATTGCGGCACCGCTGATTTGGTCGCAGTCGTGGACGGTAAAATGTCCATGATCGACTACAAGACATCGAAGGCCATTTACGACGAATATTTCTATCAAGTCGGCGGGGCTTATCGGAAAGCATACGAGGAAGAAACCGGCGACAAGATTGAACAGGCCCTTGTTGTCCGATTCGACAAATTAACGGGTGAGTTCGAAACACAGGCCAGCCCGGATATGGACGGCGATTGGGAGATTTTCCTCAACGCCCTCAACCTTTTTAAGAATATCAACGAAAGGAAAGCGGCATGAGCAACGCAATGACAAAGGAAATTCTTTATATCAAGCAACCGGAAGGAAAGGGACCGGGCGCCATTAAGGTGGCGAACGATGATGGCTCCGCTCTTTGGATAGATTGCTGGCCCGACACACTCAACAACTTCGAGAAGGGCGCAACCTTTACTTTCGGCACTTACGAGGGGAAGGAATTTAACGGCAAGCGCCCCCTGGTCGTCAGTAAGAAGGACGCCATTACAAGAGTTGGCGCCGCCCCTTCTCAGAACAACGCCCCTAATACGGTGACGGTTGCCAATGTGGATAACCCAACCGCCCGGCGGATTATTATATGCGGCGTGATCAATCGGGCTATTTCAGCGGGTTGTGACGAAGCCGGCGCTACCGCCTGGGCGCAGTGGGCAGCAAAACGAGCGGACCGCATTATTGCGTGGTCCGAAACGGGCGACTTGTCACACCTTGGGGTGAAGACGGCCATCCCTGA
The DNA here is from genome assembly GCA_964490815.1 of uncultured Thalassospiraceae bacterium. Lineage (GTDB taxonomy): Bacteria > Pseudomonadota > Alphaproteobacteria > Rhodospirillales > JABHCV01 > JACNJU01. The sequence continues at coordinate 145,110 of CAZBEC010000013.1, read as the reverse complement.
ACCGGCCCCAGAACCAGAACCGATTGCAGACCTTGACGACGAGATTCCGTTTTAGTCCGGGGGGTGTTGTCATGGTGAGCGGCGGCATCATGGATCGAGGTGATTTACGGTCCCCCGGCACGGGGTTTTTACCCGTCTCCTTTCGCCGGAATTGCCACCCGCCGCATCAATATGGAGCGAATAATGATTGACGAAACAGATGTAGAAAAAGCCCTGGATTTTCTTCGTGACAACGCAAGGGTCGCAGCGGAACGACGGGCTTCCCGTGTTTACTTGACGGAATTTAGAAAGTCCAAGAAGGCCATGCTTAGACGAGACTCAAATGCCACTACAGAGGGCGGGAAGGACGATTACGCTTACTCACACGATGACTATTTAGGGGTTTTGGACGGGCTTAAGGAAGCCGTCAAACAAGACGAAGAGGCCCGGTGGAGAATGAAGGCCGCAGAAGCAAAGATCGAGGCTTGGCGGACTCAGGAAGCGAACCACAGGGCTATGAAGATATGAAAAACACCCGGCCACGCTTGTTCCCCCTGGTTTGCTTTTTGGCCCAGATGAAAGGAACCCCCAAAAGGCCGTTGAATGTGGGCAGCCAGAAGCGTGGTCGGGGTACGAGGTAAATGAGATGACACAGAAAGAATTACTGGACGAGATTGAAAAGTGGCTGAAAGAGGCACCGACACACCCAATGATTCAGTATGGGTTATCTCTAAGTGAACACGGCGGGCTTCTCGGTATCCACCCTTTAGTTGTTTACACATGGAACACTGACGCCATGTTGTCCGAGTGGAGCATCATGCGGAGGCGATGGGACAAATGACACCTAGAGGCTTACCCCGAATGCTTGCTAGCGAATACATTGGTTGTTCGGCCAGCAAATTCGACTCTATGGTGTCGGAAGGGGTAATGCCTGGACCGCGCCTGATAGGAACAAAGAAAGTCTGGGACGTAAAGGAACTAGACGAGAGTTTCGAAGAATTACCCCGCATTTCGGAAAGGAATGATTGGGATGAAGATTAAAGTACAGCACGTTGAGCGCTGGCGGGATCGGCACGGCAAGGAGCGGCTTTATTATCGCCGCTATCCCGGCCCGCGTGTCGCTCTTAGAGGGCCAGAGGGTTCAGACGAATTTTGGGAAGACTACAACGTAGCCAAAGACAAGCCGGCCGTTTCGTCTGGTAAACGCGGAACTATGCGCTGGCTGGTGATCGAATACTATAAATCCGCAGCCTACAAACAACTTTCACGGCGCACACAGCGCGTCAGACGAGGCATCCTTGATAGGTTTAGTGCGGAACATGGCCACAAACGATATGCCCAACTAAAGCCGAAACATTTGCGCCGGATCAGGGATAAAATGATCGAAAAGCCAGAAGCCGCAAACGGCATGCTTAAAGCACTCGGGCAGGTTTTTAAATACGCTGTCGAATATGAGTATGTTGACAACAATCCTGTGACAGACATTGAACGGCTCAAATCAAAAAACAAGGATGGCTTTCACGCCTGGACGTTGGACGAGGTTGAGCAATACGAGAACAAACACCCTGTCGGCACAAAACCACGTCTGGCCTTAGCCTTGCTTCTCTACACTGGGCAACGGCGGGGTGACATCGTAAAAATGGGGCGTCAGCATGTTAAAGACGACTGGATGAACGTCACCCAACAGAAGACGAAAAAACGAATTGAAATTCCCGTGTTGTCGGAATTACGGCGGATTATTGAAGCAAGCCCTACCGGTGATCTGACATACCTTGTCACGCACTACAACAAGGCTTTTACGTCAAACGGATTCGGGAATTGGTTTCGTAAGCAATGTGACGCGGCTGGACTTAAACAATGCAGCGCCCACGGCCTTAGAAAGGCCGCAGCGTCCCGCTTAGCCGAATTAGGGTGTTCGACAAGAGAAATCATGTCAATCACCGGACACGAGAGCCTACAAGAGGTCGAAAGATACACAAAAGCGGCCAATCAAAAGACCTTGGCGGGGCGTGTTAGAGACAAAATTGACGGTCAAAACGGGAACATTCCCCCAAACCCAAACGCGACATTGCCCCCAAACTCAGAAAAGGTTGAGCAGAAACAATGACTTATTGGAAGGGTGGTGCCCCCAGCGAGAATCGAACTCGCACTCCCAAAAGGGAACTGGATTTTGAATCCAGCGCGTCTACCAGTTCCGCCACAGGGGCACCGTGGAAGGAAGCGGCTATCATAGCCATGGCTTTGGCCGGGTCAATCCAGATTTTTCGCCAAACATTGCGCAATAGCGAAGGGCCTGCTAAACCTCGCCTCGCACTATATTCTTTTTCAAATTTTCCACCCGCGGGAGACGTTTTTAGTGATCAGAGGCCTATACGACTGGACCATGAATCTGGCCGGGCATCGCCATGCCCTGGCCGCGTTGGCTTTTGTCGCATTTATTGAAAGTTCCGTTTTTCCGATCCCGCCGGATATCCTGATTATCCCGATGGTCCTGGCTGCGCGCGAAAAAGCCTGGCGTATCGCCTTGGTTTGCACGGTGGCGTCAGTTCTGGGCGGTTTAGGCGGATACGGCATTGGTTATTTCCTTTACGAGACCGTCGGCAAACCCTTACTGGATTTCTACGGATACGGCGAAAAATTCATCCAGTTTCAGGGCTATTACCATGAATGGGGCGCGTGGATCGTTGGCGGCGCGGGGCTAACGCCCTTCCCCTACAAGGTCATTACCATCGCCAGCGGTGTCGCCGATTTGGATCTTATCGTCTTCACGGTGGCTTCAGTCCTTTCTCGGGGATTGCGGTTTTTCCTGGTTGCCGGTCTTTTGTGGTATTTCGGCGAGCCGATCCGCACATTTATCGAAAAAAACCTGGGAATTCTGGCAACCGCCTTTTTCGTTCTATTATTCGGCGGTTTCGTACTGATCAAATTCCTTTTATGACCTTATATAGTTGATATGACCTACGCGCGCCTGATCCCTGTTGGTATTCTTCTCGTCGCTGTCGGCGCGCTTTCTTTCGCGCTGACGGCGCAATACGCCTTTGGGCTGGAGCCGTGCATTTTATGCCTGTACCAGCGCGTCCCCTTTGCGCTTACGGGCGTTCTGGCCGTTGTCGCCCTTCGCTTAAGCAAGGATTCCCCGACAATTCCCCTGATTATTATCGTCAGCGGATTGATTTATCTGATCGGGGCCTTTATCGCCGTATATCACGTCGGTGTCGAACAACATTGGTGGATTTCAGGGTGTGGGGGCACCCTGGCGGAAGACGCAACTTTATCCGACCTGCGCGCCAGTCTGATGCAAAAACCGGAAAAAGCCTGCGACGACGTCGACTGGACCCTGTTCGGGATTTCCATGGCCACCTACAACGTCTTCTTCTCGTCCATACTTGGGCTGGCGACTACAGCTGTTGGCATGCAGATGTCGAAAACGCTCAACCGGGAACCTGTGAATGACTAGGAAATCCAAAACCTATTCATCGAAAGACGGACGCCTGCCCGGCGATCCAACACGCGAGCAGTTGATCGAACGCATAATCCGTGTCGATCAGGCCGGTGAATACGGCGCGGTGCGCATCTACGAAGGACAATTGAGCGTGCTGGGCGGTTCCGAAAAAGGACCGGTCATCCGCGACATGCTGATTCAGGAAAAAGAACACCTGGACACCTTCGACAAAATGGTCGCCAGGCGCCGGGTGCGCCCGACCGCCCTGATGCCGCTATGGCATCTGGCGGGCTTCGCCCTGGGCGCCGGAACGGCCCTTCTGGGTGAGAAAGCGGCCATGGCATGCACCGTGGCTGTCGAGGAAGTCATTGACGAACACTACGCCGATCAGGTTGAAAAACTGGAACGCATGGACGGGGATGAAAAGGAACTGGCGGAAATTTGCGAGAAATACCGCCAGGAAGAGCTGGAGCACCGTGATACCGGCCTTGAGCACGGCGCCGAACAGGCGCCGGCCTACGAGGGCCTGACCGCCCTGATCAAATCCGGTTCGCGCATGGCGATCTGGCTGTCGGAAAGAATTTGAAGATCGAAATATCCTAGATCTGCAGGGTGAAATCAGCACCACCCAACACTTCGCCATTAATCTGAACTTCCAAGCGGTGTTTTCCCGGATAATAGGTCCGGGTAGTAATCTTCTTCATTGGGTGGCGACGTTTAAAAGAGGCCGTCTCTCCGGCCTTCAGGGTTAGCTTTTTCCACTTGAAAACCTTGGGCGCTAGGGTGCCATTGGATTTCATGTGATACACAACGAAATCCACGATCAGTGGTTGATCCTCACAGGATTGCGATGAAATCGTGGTTTCGAATTCCAGAGACCTGCCTAAGAGAACTTCCGGCGTCAGGATTTTCGGGCCTTTCATCGAGACCGATGGCTTTTTGTAGCCCAGAGCCAAGAGACACCCGGGGTGCCCGGATTTGATAAGACTACGGCAGGCATGCTGGACCAGGCGAGCCCGCTCCCTAGACGCGTCCTTCAACCATTTAGCGGCGATTTCGCTGACCAGATCGGGATGATCCTTGGAGATATCGTTCAGGTTATTGGCTACCGAGCGACGGACATATTCCTCAGGGTCGTCTTTGAGTTGTTCCAGCAACGGCAAAATGGGCGACGGATCCTTAACCAGGTCTTTCAGGCGGATGCCCCACGGTAGACGCGGCCTGCTTCCTTCCGATACCAGCCTGCGAACGTGATAATTTTCATCATGTGCCCAGTCCGATAGAACTGCCAAAGATCGCTCGGGGAACGCACTGATAAAATAACGAATGGCAAATTCCGAAGAAAACCGCTTCGTCATTTCCTTTAGCGAAGACAACGCCGGATCGAAATGATCCATGCCCTGTTCGGCCACGTACTGGGCCACCGGCATCACCATCCAGCCTGATATTCCCTCGTCATACCTGCTTTCACTCGCGGCATCGGTCTCGTCATTTTCGCCCGGATGCAAAATCTTCAACAGCAACTCATTAGCCGCCGGGAAATCATCACCTAGAAACTTTTGCAAGCCTTGAGTAATTCGCGTGGAGCGTTGTTTCAACTCAAGGGCTTCAAACCCATCGAGGACAAAATCGATAAACCCTTCTTTATCAAAATGCCCATCATGCCTGGCGAGATGTTTCGCCAGGCCACGAACGCCCGCTTCGTTGAAAAAATTCTTGAACGGTTCGACCAACGGCTAGCGCTTTCTTTCGTGTCTGCGCACCAACCCCGAGATCACGCCCCGGAAGGTGCGGACTTCCTGCTCGGTCATGGAGGCGCGCTGAAACATATTGCGAATGTTGCGCACCATGGTCGGGCGTTTTTCCGGCGGCCTTAGAAAGCCGCAATCATCCAGTTCCTTTTCCAGATGCTCGAACATGCCAACCAGTTCCTGCTTGTTGGCCAGACGGGTATCCTTGGGAATACGCTCGTCAATGGCCGGTGTTTCGTCGCCGGACTGGAACCATTCATAACCGATTAGTAATACCGCTTGAGCCAGATTGAGAGAGGCGAAGGCCGGGTTCATTGGGATCGTAACCAGTGTGTCAGCCAGAGCGACATCGTCGTTGTTCAGGCCCCATGCCTCACGCCCAAAAATCACGCCCGGCTTGCCTCCATCGGCGATGACGCTACGCATTTCCTCGGCTGCCGCGCGCGGAGTCAAAACCCGTTTGGTCATATCCCTGTCCCGAGCCGTGGTTGCGTAAACGTGGCTCAGGTCCGCCAGCGCTTCGGCCGTTGTATCGAAGACCTGAACCCCTTCCAAAACCACATCCGCGCCGGCTGACGGTTTGACGGCATGCTCATTGGGCCAGCCGTGTACCGGATCGACAAGGCGCAGTTCGGTCAGCGCGTTGTTCAGCATGGCCCGGGCGCTCATACCGATGTTTTCGCCAAGTTGGGGATTGATCAGGATAATGGCGGGCGCGCCTTCGACAGCCGTCGCGCTGGATTTCGGCAGTCTCCGGGGTTTCTTCTTCCCAGTCATTGCATATTTGGACCTTATGGAATGCCGTCGCGATACAGTTTGTAGACGATACTGTCGCGAAGTGCTTCATAAGAAGCCTCGATAATGTTGGTCGACACCCCGACCGTCGACCAGTGGTCGCCGTGATCGTCGGCCGATTCGATCATCACCCGCGGCATGGCGGCAGAAGCATCGGTAGAGCGCAATATTCTCACCTTGAAGTCTACCAGTCGCAGATCTTCCAGAGCCGGATATATCGGCGTCAAAACTTTACGCAAAGCCCTGTCCAGCGCGTTGACAGGGCCGTTACCTTCGGCAACCGCCATATGCTCTTCCTCGTGAATCGTCAATTTGACCGTCGCTTCGGATACGATCACCAGTTCGCCCTTGGCGTTCCAGCGCCTTTCATCCAGGACGCGGAAATTGTTGCAGTGGAAATAATCGGGCACCTTTCCCAGGCTGCGCCGGGCCAACAACTCAAAGCTGGCCCCTGCCCCGTCGTAGGAGTAGCCTTCGAATTCCTGTTCCTTGACCTGTTCGACAAGTCTCATGACTTTTGGATCGTTGGGATCGACATCGATACCGATTTCCCGGAATCGGGCCAGGATATTTGACCTGCCTGCCTGATCGGATACAACGATATGGCGTTGATTTCCGACCAGATCCGGGTCGATATGCTCATAACTACGGGGATCTTTCTCTACGGCCGATACATGCAGGCCGCCCTTATGGGCGAAGGCCGATTCACCGACATAGGGGGCTCCACGATTAGGCGCACGGTTCAGGTGTTCGTCCATAATTCGCGAGACATGTGCTAGTTGGGTAAGATCATCGGCCGAAATTCCGGTCTCGTATCCCATTTTCAGCATCAGCGAAGGGATGATGGTGATCAAATTGGCGTTGCCGCAACGCTCGCCCAGCCCATTCAATGCGCCCTGAACCTGTCTGACCCCGGCGCGAACGGCGGCCAGCGAATTGGCCACAGCGTTGCCCGTATCGTCATGACAGTGAATGCCTAAATTCTTGCCTGGAATATGCTGGCATACTTCCGCAACGATCTGTTCCACTTCGTGGGGCAGGGTTCCGCCATTGGTATCGCACAGAACAACCCACCGAGCGCCCGCTTTCCAGGCGGCTTTAAGGCATTCAATGGCGAACTTTGGATTGGCTTTGTAACCGTCGAAAAAATGCTCCGCATCGAATATCACTTCGTCGATCTTGGTTTTGGCATGTCGGATGGAATCGCCGATCATGGCGATATTTTCCGCGTGCTCGATCTCCAGCGCCACGTCTACGTGAAAATCCCAAGTCTTCCCGACCATGCACACCGCCGTTGTACCGGCGTCCAGCAAGGCGTTTAGCCCAGGATCGTTATCGGTAGACCTTCCGGCGCGGCGGGTCATGCCGAAAGCAGTCAAACGGGAACGACTAAATTCGGGCGGTTCGGCGAAAAAGGCATCGTCAGTTGGATTGGCGCCGGGCCAGCCGCCTTCAATATAGTCGACACCCAATTTATCCAATTCTTCCGCGATCAGCGCCTTGTCAGATACGTTAAAATCGACGCCCTGGGTCTGGGCCCCGTCACGCAAGGTACAGTCATAGAGATAGACGCGGTTGTCGCTCATAATTGTTTTTGGTCCCAGGACATAGAGAAAAAAACTTCGAGTGCCGGAGAATGAACAATTTAGAGCCGCCGCTCAAGGTTTTTGCGTACACAATAAAAATACTTTTAGTTTTACGGGTGACTGAATTCTTGGCCGGGCTGGAAGTTGCATCTATTCTAGAATAATAGGGAAAGACGGGTTTTGGTGTTTTGACGCTGCGACTTTTTCCCTTGCCATGAATTAAGAATTAAGGGATTCCATACGTTCCTGGATTTAGTCGACTAAAAAAAACAAATGAACGATACACCCGACCTGAGCGGTATTAGCGAAGAGGAAATCGAAGACTTTCTTGCCTACCAAGAGAAAGTCCGCGGCACCAACATCAACGAACAAACGTTGTTGGCGACGGATTATCTGAACCACTTCAATGAAATCGTTATGACACTTGAAATGGTTCCTGACATGCCAGAACTTTTAGAGGAAGCAAAGGAATGGCAACCGAAAAGCTATCAGGCCCACCTACTGGACAGCACTTTCTCGGACAAAGAACTGGCGGCGGAGGCCTATAACCATGTGCCGAAGAAATTTCGCGAACCCTTCGAGCAAACCATTTCCCAGATTGATCACCTGATCGCTACCTCCATTGATCGCCTGGAAAGCGATTTATCCCAGGGTGACATGAATCTGGTGCGCGAAAATGCTACGGCCCTTTCCCGGGTGATTCAGCGCCTTATGGACGTCGCAGGGGGCATCATCAACGGCAGCGCAAAAACCATGGAACAGTCGGAAATCGACATTTTGATTGGGTGAGCCAGGGTAAATCACCCCCTGTGTACGACGCGTTCCTTAGGGAAGGCGATGGTCACTTTTGTGCCTTCACCTTTCCTGCTCTCGATTTCCATGGTGCCGTCGTGCAATTCGACGAGCGCTTGGGTTAGGGGCAGGCCCAGGCCGGTTCCTTCATGTTTACGCGTCATAGCGCCATCGACCTGGCCGAAGGGTGACAAGGCGGTTTCCAGTTCACTTTCATCCATGCCAATGCCGTTGTCACGAACCACGGCCGTAATAGTATCCTGCTCATGGAAGTGAGCATCCAGGACAACCTCGTCCCCTGGCTCAGAGAATTTCACCGCGTTGGAAAGCAGGTTGAACAAAATCTGTTTTACCCGTCTCTCATCGCCAAGAAGTAATGGCAGGTGCCCGTTAACTTTATTGATAACCCGCACGCGGCCGTTTTCCGCCCGGGGCCGGATCAACCGGACGACGGATTCCGATACTTTGCCCAGGTCCGTGGGGCTTTCCTCCAACTCGAGCGCGCCTGCTTCAACCTTGGAAAGGTCAAGGATTTCATTGATTAATTCCAACAGATGTTCGCCTGATTCGAAAATGTTGTTGGTATATTCAACATATTTCGGGTTGCCCATCGGGCCGAAGACTTCTTCTTGCATTGAATCGGAAAAGCCCAGAATGGCATTCAAAGGTGTGCGTAATTCGTGGCTCATATTGGCCAGAAATTCCGACTTTGTCCGATTCGCCATTTCGGCTTCGTCCTTGGCGCGCCGCAAATGGGCTTCGGCTTTTTTGAGGTCGGTAATATCCCGGCCTTCCGGTATCAACAACTCAATTCTTCCTCTCTTATCCAGGACTGGTTTAAGCGAGAAATCAACGTAGATGATTGAACCGTCAGGCGCGGGATGCGTCGCTTCGAAACGCACAAATTCGCCCTCGTTAGCCCTTTTTACGGCGTCCTTTAGTCTTGCCTGGGCTTCCATTGAATGGGACCACCAGACTGTATCCCAGAAAAACTTGCCCAACACGTCTTCGGGATCAATTCCGGCGTATTCCAATGAGGACCGATTGGCTTCGATCAAAATTCCGTCCGGGGTCATCAGTCCGATAAATTCAAATGTCTGATCAAAGATGGCATGAAACCGCCTTTCGCTGGCCCTCAAGGCTTCCTGGGCGAGTTCCCTTTCACTGATCTCCTTTTTTAACTCCCGGGTTCGTTCTTTAACTCTTTCATCCAGAGTGTCATGAGCCAGGTGCAACTCCGCCTTGCTTTTTTGCAACTCACTAATCCGTTCGCTGATAGCAACACCCATTTCATTGATGCTTTTTGAAAGGGATTTTTGTTCCGAACTTCCCATCATTAGGGCGGTTTGATCAAGATCGCCATGGGCGATACTACGGGCAACATTACTTAAGTGACGCATCGGCCGCGCCAGCGTATCGGCCAGGAAAAAACTTAGACCGACCCCGATACCGGCCATCAACAGGCCAATGATTACCGCCTCCTTCAATACATCCGCCAGCAGCTCATCGACCTCGTTAATGCTCATGGACGACGCAAAAAGGAATTTTCGCCCCTTGGCATCCATGCCGGGTACAGTAACCATGCGCCCTGCCCCCCATTTATCGTGGAAGGATGTATATTGGACTTTCATGGTGCTGAAGGCCTTGGCGTAGGCCTGCGGGTTGGTATGAACGTCAAAGAATAAGGCGTGGTCGCCGTTGTTCACGTCCTTGCTTGTCGAGGTGCCGGTGGTAAAAACGATGGTTCCGTCGACGACCATCAGGCTCCAGATGTACTGGAGACCAGCTTCCAGGCTCAGCCTATTATACTTATTAACGATGCGAAGATAGTCCTCGTTGGAAAGAGAGTTCCTATCTTCGATCCGATCGTGAAAATCCGTAGGCAGGAGGTTGCGCGCACTCTGAGCAACCGCCAGCAATTTGGAATCAATACCGTCCAAAAGAGTCTCTTTTTGACGCTCGTAGATAACGAGCGAGAACGTCGCCGCCGTAACGACGACGAGCACAGTCATGACCAAAATAAGGATGGTCCGCAGCCGCAAGCCAAATACCCCCTTAGCGGCCAGGTTAAATCCGGCTCTTTTTCTTTTTTAGGAACTAAACAATTTGTTTAATTTTACACAATTTCCGGCTTGAGCCGAGTCAAAAAAATTCAGATTGAATAGCCAGGGAGAGACGACGGCACGTTTATTCCCGCCGCCAGGTGGTGCCTTCTGGGCCATCTTCCAGGACGATACCCTGAGCGGCCAGTTCATCCCGTATACGGTCAGATTCGGCAAAATCCTTGTTTGCGCGGGCTTCGGTACGCTTTGCGATCAGGCCCTCGATTGCCGATTCATCGAGTCCCTCCTCGCCACCGGAACCCCTGAACCAGGTTTCAGGATCATGTTGCAACAATCCTAGCATTTGACCAGAGGCTAGGAGTCCCGAACTGGCAGTGACGTCACCAGCACGGGCGGCATGGGCCAGTTGGTCCATTTCAGCTATAGCCTGCGGCGTATTAAGATCGTCGGAAAGGGCCGCTAGCACCCCTTGCGGAACATCGGTACTTTCACTTTTCGAATTCAATACTCGATACCACCCATCCAGCTTTCGTTTTGCTTCGGCTATGCCGGCCTTAGTGAAATCCAGGGGCTGGCGATAATGGGTAGAAAGCAGGGTCAAACGGATCGCCTCGCCGGGAAATTCATCTATGAGATCATGCACGGTGTAGAAGTTGCCCAGGGATTTGGACATCTTCTCGCCTTCGGCCATCAGATAGCCGTTGTGCATCCACACGTTGGCCATTCTCTCAGTTCCGTGGCTGCAGCGGCTTTGGGCGATTTCGTTCTCGTGGTGAGGGAAGATTAGATCCTGACCACCGCCATGAATGTCGAATTCCTGACCTAAATACCTGCCGCTCATGGCGGAACATTCCAGATGCCATCCGGGTCGCCCAAAACCCCACGGACTATCCCAGCCGGGTTCCTCACCGATGGAGGGTTTCCATAGCACGAAGTCCGCGGCATCGCGTTTGTAGGGTGCGACCTCGACCCGGGCTCCGGCAATGATTTCATCCCGGTTGTGGCGCGAAAGCTTGCCGTATTCATCCCAAGAAGTGACGGAAAACAGCACATGGCCCTCCGCCTCGTATGCGAATCCCTTTTCGATCAGGGTTTCAGTCATCGCGATCATTTCGTCGATATGTTCGGTGGCTCGAGGCTCCACATCCGGTTCCAGCGCATTCAGCGCCGCCATGTCCTGATGGAAGATGTCGGCGGTGCGTTCGGTGATGGTACGAATATCTTCGCCGGTTTCGGCTGCCTTGGCGTTGATCCTGTCATCCACGTCAGTGATGTTGCGAACGTACGTTACCTTTGGATGCAGTTTTTTAAGCAACCTGTACAGCACATCGAAGACGACGACCGGTCGGGCGTTGCCGATATGGGCGAAGTCATAAACCGTCGGCCCGCACACGTACATGCGCACGTGGTTCTCGTCCAGCGCTACAAAAGGTTCTTTTTGGCGGCTTAGGGTGTTGTGAAGTTGCAGCATAAATTAGGAAACCTTCGATTTTTATTTAATAGCATAGATCATCTGCACACGAACCCGCACGCTGACTTCGCCGGGCATGACCGGCGTACCCCCTTCGGCTGCGGCGAACGCCATCATGCGGGGTTGCGGCTGCGGACCGGCGATTGAATCAGTTATAGAGACAATTTCTCCCAGACCGACACCGGCGGCGTCGCTCAACTGTCTTGCTTTCGCCATGGCATTTTCCACCGCTATCTGGCGGGCCTCCGCCTTAAGGCTTTCTTTATCGTCGATATAAAAACGAATGCCGTCCAGCCGGTCAGCGCCTGCTTCGGAGAGATTGTCGATAATTTTTCCCAGCCATTCCATTTTTCGCACCCGTGCAGTGTTGGCTATAGCCGCACGGTAGCCGATCACTTTCGGTTGCTGGTTGTTGGCCTCGGGTCCCCGCTGATAAACCGGGCTTAATGATACCGAACCGGTTTGGATATCACTATCCGCCACGCCATAAAAAGACAGGGCCTTGAGGACGCGTCTCGCTTTTTCCGACACGGTCGCAATGGCCTCGACTGCATTCGGCTTATTGGCGATGACGCTGAGGCGGATTTCAGCCCGGTCCGGCTTTCCGGACGCCTTGCCTATCCCATCGACATTGATGGTGCGCTCGGTCGCCTGGAGGGGCAGCGCCGCCAGCGTAAAACAGACGAACAAAAAGTATGCGATAAACTTCATCAATTTTCTCCGCCCAGACGTTGCAATACCCTCTTACGCCCTATCAGGGGAAGCATGACTTTCAATTCGGGGCCGTGGTCAAGACCGGTCAGCGCCAGACGCAACGGCAGGAACAACTCCTTGCCCTTACGGCCGGTTTCTTCCTTAACCAAAGCGGTCCATTTCTTCCAGGTCGTCTCGTCCCAAGGCTCCACCGGCAGCTGTGCGGCGGCGGCAGTGGCAAAATCCGCATCTTCGACAACGGGATCGATATCGTCAAAGCAGACGTCGTACCAGATGGCAGCATCTTCAAGGCGCTCGAGGTTTGGCCGCACGGCGCTCCAGAATTCGGCATCGGCGCGTTCCAGCCCACCGGCGAAAAGCCTTGCCGAGACATCTTCGAAGGCGGTTGCATGCAGCAGGGCGGCATTCAACACCTTCAGGTGGTCAGGATCGAACTTGGGCGTGCCGCGTCCGGTATGGCCGATATCGAAATCAGAGGCCAGATCGGCCAAAGTGGGGCGGGGTTCGATGGCGTCCGAAGTGCCGATGTGAGCCAGATAGCTATTCAAGGCCATTGCCTCGACACCGTCTTCTCTCAGTGACGCCACGGTCATCGAACCCAGGCGTTTGGACAGGCCCCGCCCGCCGATATCGGTCAGCAGCGGGGTGTGGGCGAAAGTGGGCGGCGTCGCGCCTAGGGCTTCAAATAACTGGATCTGCACGGCGGTATTGGCGACGTGATCTTCACCGCGAATGACGTCAGTGATTTCCATATCGATATCGTCAACGGCGGACGGCAGCATGTACAGGTAGGTGCCGTCGCCGCGCACCAGCACCGGATCACTTAGGTGGCTACCGTGAAAATGAACGGGGCCGCGTACCAGGTCTTCAAAATCAATATCGGCGTGATCCAATTTGAATCGCCAATGGGGTTTGCGTCCCTCTGCTTCGTATTCCTGTCTTTTTTCGTCGCTCAAGGTTAATCCGGCGCGATCATAGATTGGCGGCTTTCCGCGGGATAGAAGTCTTTTACGCCCGTATTCAAGTTCTTCGGGCGTCTCGTAGCAGGCATAGACCCGCCCAGCCGCCTTCAGGGATTCCAGAGAATCCCGGTAGCGCTCCATGCGCATCGATTGGCGCTCCAACCTGTCCCATTGGAGGCCCAACCAGATAAGGTCCTGCTCGATGGCTTCGGCGAATTCTTTTGTCGATCGCTCGCTATCGGTGTCATCCAGTCGCAAAATGAACTGCCCGCCCTTTGAGCGCGCATGCAGCCAGTTCGCCAGCGCCATGCGGGCGTTGCCTACGTGTAGAAACCCGGTCGGGCTGGGGGCGAAACGCACAGTGGTCATGAGGGTTTTCCTTGCGGCTTATAGCCGGTAAAGCCATTGGTGATCGGATAGCGGCGGTCGCGGCCGAAGGCACGTGAGGAAATCTTCACGCCCGGCGGCGCCTGACGGCGTTTGTATTCAGCACGGTCCAGCATGCGCCATACCCTGTCCACGGTTAATGTATCATGGCCTTTGGCGGCTATTTCTCGGGCGGACATCTCCTCCTCGATCAGGCCGTGCAGGATATCATCCAATTGGTCGTAGGGCGGCAAGCTGTCTTCGTCCTTTTGATCGGGTTTCAATTCCGCCGATGGCGGTTTGGTAATGACCCGCTGGCCCATTACCGGACCGGCCGGGCCCAGAATATCAGCGGGTACGTTATTGTTGCGCCACTCGGACAGCGCAAACACAGTGGTCTTGTAAATATCCTTCAATACCGAATATCCGCCGCACATATCGCCATACAGGGTCGCATATCCGACCGACATTTCCGACTTGTTTCCGGTAGAAAGCACCATGTAGCCAAACTTGTTGGATAAAGCCATCAATGAAATGCCGCGCGAACGGGCCTGAACGTTTTCTTCGGTTGTATCGGCTTCGGTCTTCTTGAATGAAGTCTCCAGCATGCTGCCAAAGGCCGCCATCGCCGGCTCGATGGAAATGCTGTCTAAGCGGCAGCCCAAAAGGTCGGCCACTTCGGCCGCATCATCCAGGCTTTCCTGAGAGGTGTAGGGAGACGGCATCATCACGCAATGGACTCTGTCAGGTCCGATGGCGTCAACGGCGACGGCAGCGCTGAGAGCGCTATCGATACCCCCGGACAATCCAATCAAAACTCCTGGAAATCGGTTCTTATTGACGTAGTCTCGAAGACCTAAGCAAATCGCCCGATATATCTCTTCCATGCCGCCTGCATGATCTAATTCGCCCAGTTGATCACATGCCCAGCTTTCAGGACCCTTTCGCCAAATTGTTTCCAGGATTGCCGATTGCCACGAGCAGGCGCGCGCCTTGAGTTCACCGTCGCGCGACATAACGAAACTGTCGCCGTCGAACACCAATTCGTCCTGCCCCCCAACCAGATTGACGTAAAGCAGGTTCAGACCTGTTTCTCCGACACGGGCGCGGGCAAAATCGAAGCGTGCGTCCTTTTTCTCTACATCAAAGGGGGAACTGTTGAGCACGACAAGGATATCCGCGCCGTCTTCGGCCAGTGCGGCGGAGACGCCTTCGCGCCACATATCCTCGCAAATCATGACGCCCAACTTCAAACCCGCAAACGCAATGGGTTTCGGAGGTTGGCCAGCGGCTGAAAAAACACGCTTTTCATCGAATACCCCGTAATTGGGAAGATCGTGCTTGAAGCGAATCTCCCTGATCGCTCCGTCCTCGATCAATAGAACCGCATTATAGAGGCGTTCTTCCTGCCGCCACGGGGTTCCCAGCAATACAGCCGGGCCGCCGTCGGCTGTTTCTTCGGCAAAAGCCTGGGTCCGTTGCTCGACGGCGTCCAGAAAAGCAGGTTTCAGGACAAGATCTTCCGGCGGATACCCACTGACCATCAGTTCTCCCGTGACAAGCAGGTCGGCTTCCATGGCTTCCCCACGGGCCGTGCGGACCAGATCAAGATTACCCTCGATATCCCCAACCGTCGGGTTTAACTGGGCCAGGGCGATATTTAATTTGTCAATCATTCAAGCAGTCTATTCGTTTTGGAAGCCGGAGCCTATGCGCACCTCCCAAACCTGTCAACGTCCCCATTGGCCAACGATGCCTGCTTGCCATATAGCACGTGATGGTAGACAATTTTAATCAACAAGGCAGGGCACCTCGATGAACAAGAAAGAAAGCAAAAAGATCGACGAACGGGAAGTCTGCGAGAACATCCTCACTGACGCCCTGAATGGTTTGATCGAACACATAGCCTCCAGCAGCGACGATCCGCGTAGCGCCGGCGCCGCCTATATGGCCGGCGATGGTGAAGCCTATCGCAAGGAGCTTCGCGAACACATTCGTCAAAGCATAATCCAACACGAAAAAGAACTTTGGGACCAAACCCGCAGGCGCCCCTTCGACCGAATGCTGGTAAAACGTTTTTCGCATCTTTTTCCTTCCGAAGGCGAATTGAAAAGCGGCGACAATCACTTGTCTCGCAGAATTTTGCCCGGTTTCTTCATGGCCATGGAAATGATGGCCGGCAAAGAACTTTTCGAGCAATGCCAAACGGCCTGCAAGGCCCTTGTTAACGAGCGCAGGAAGGAATTGGCGGAGGATTTTCTTTGGCGCGATTTCTATCATGATGAAACGGCCAACGAACTGGTGAATGACGCCTTCGCCGTTGTCGTTCCTCATTTTGCCGACTTCGTAAAGCGTAGTGGGTGGCTGATAAACCTGATCAACAGCCACTTGGCCCCCTGGGAGGACTATTCCTTCGAAGGCGATGCAGTGAAAGATTGGCAGATGAATGAAGTTTCGCTGCATCTATTGCTCGAAGCCCTGTTTCATACTTTCCGTGAACGACTGGCGACATCCAATGGCCGAGAAATGATCGTCCAACGTTATGGTATCAAAGCAAGTCGGGCGCTAGAGGACGTCCTAGCCAAAATAGAAACCGGTGGCTAAACTGAAGGTTGGAGATTCTCTAATGGATGGCATAACCTATTGGAACCATGAGCAAACAACCCGCGCCACGTACTGAAAACATCCTCGTCGGCCAGCCCAGCAAACCTGCGCCCAAGCGGGCTGAAATATTCATGCCGGGTCAGGACAAAAATTATACGCTCGCCGGAAAGGGGGGGGTAACAACCCAGCAAAAACCTGATCCCAGACCCGCGCCGTCGCCCCCACCTGCAAAACCGGCAACGAAACGTGCAGCATCGGAAATTGTCGGTGTCAAATCAGATGTCACCAAAAAGGCGCCAGCGAAAAAACCAGCAGCCAAGCCACCACAAAAACCAAAGAAAGCGGCCCCCATGCCGGGACGCAAAATCCCCACAAAAACGAAAAAGCGTACGCCTTCACCCGAGGAACAGACACAACAACTGGCGGAAAGCGTCGTCTCTAACTTCACCGACCGCCTGACGGAGGAAGCAATGGCCAAGGGTGGGTCTTTGTCGGTGCAGGACCTGCAGGCCCTGAACAAGGAATTCGAACAGCAAACAAAGGACCTGAAAAACGTCCTTGATAAATCCTTCGAAGATTATGTAACGGCCCGCGAGAAGGCTTCTTGGAGCCAAGCCCGCAAATATCCATTCGATCGCATGATTGTTAAAACCTTTTCCAACTTGCTTGAAGACGACAGCCGCAAGCTCAGGCGCTCTGATTCCGTCTCCAGGCGAATACTACCGGGATTTTTCATGGCCCTTTCGATGATCCTGGGGCCGGATAAACTGGAAGGCTATCAGGGCAAGTGCCGAGCCGTAGTCAAACTGGTCAAAAAGGCTTATGGCGACAAATTCGAATGGGAAGATATCTACGAGAGCGACGACGCCCGCGCCATCGTCATTGATGCCCTAATCGACATCGCCCATGGTTTCGATGATATTGAGAAACGCGCCGATTGGTTCATCGACCTGATCAACGCCCATTTGCCGCCACCGGATGAAAACACCACTCAGACAGAGGCGGATTGGACATTCACCACCGATGGCTTCAAGCAGTTTTTCAAAGTCATGATGTCGGACCTGAATGATGCTTTGGAAAGCGAAGGCGGTCGCTTGCTGGTCACCCGGCGACATGGTGTCGAGGAAACCATCGAACTGGTCGAGATGATGAAAGGCGTGAATGCCGGATTGAAGGCGCTTTAGATCGCCGGCGCTCATACCGATCCTGGAACAAGGTTTGAGTTAATCCAAGAAATAGAACCCGCAACACCCGTTGCAGGCCACTCCCAAAACACAGAAAATTTTTGTTGTTGGAATTTTGTACTGCTCTTACGATAGAGGTGGGCAAGGGAATATTGGGGCGGGCGGTTTTGCGTTTATCGAATCTAAAGTTAAAGTGGAAACTTATAGCCATTTTGGCAGTTCTGCTTGTTCCGACGACAATCGTCGGAATGACGTATGCCTTTAATACCGTTCAACGCTTACAGGTTTACGCCGCGCTTAGCGGCCTGATGAACTTCGTCGACAGCAAGCAACAAGGCATCATCCGTTTCATCGGGGCGAGTGAAAAACTCGCCAAACAGATGGCCGTGCTGGTGGAAAACGCCACGCCCGAAGTGGTTTCAAATCAGTTCAAGGCCATAGTCGAAACGGATATCTTCCGGCTCGAGGAACACCAGTTCCAAAGCGAGATAAAGGCCGGGCAAAGAAAAATCGCTACCTGGAAAGCCTATCACGCCATTGACTTCATCCGCCAAGGGGTGATCGAGATATCGTCCGATCCTTCGCGTGTTGGCACCCGATCGCAACCAATACCGGATATGTCTCCCGGATACTCCGATGTCTATATGGAGGGCGACATCGCGATTTTTACGGTTGGCGCCGAAGGTGGCGGGGGAACAGTTCTCGTTCATCTCGATGCAGGAATGTTGACCATCATCACAAATGGTGAAATCGGTAATCTTGAAGGCGACATGGGGGCCTATTATCTGGCCGGCGTGGGAAAGACTTTCGACTATTATATCATAAATCGCGAAAACGTTATGATCACGCAATCAAGAGTTTTTCCTGATTCATTGCTAAAACAAAAAGGGAGCGAATTCCCCTGGTTGATGACCATGGGGAAAGCAGTTGAACTCGGAATTACCTGTCTTCCGGACGGCACATACAAGACCAATGCCGGGCACTATACAGGTCAACGCGAAGCAATGGGTTTTTATACCGGGCCGAACGGTAAGGAAATGCTCGGCGCCTCCATGCCTTTTTACGACTCAGAATGGACGATTGTCGTCGAACAGGAAGCAGAGGAACTGTTGGGACCGCTCCATAGGTTACGAAATAATTTGATTGTCGGTATTGCGGCGATTCTCACCATTACCCTGGCGACCGGTTTTGCCTTCGTGACAAACGTGACCCAGCCTCTGACCAACATTATCGGCGACATGGTGCGCTTAATGCGCGGCGATACCGATATCGAAGTCCACGCCCATGAACGGGGTGACGAGATTGGCGACCTGGCCAAGGCGGTCGAAGTCTTCAGGAACAGCATGATTAAGAACAATCTTGTCGAGGATGAACTGAGGAAGCTATCGCGAGCCATTGAGCACAGCCCGTACATGATGTTCATTACAGATACGGACGGCTCCATCGAATATGTCAATCCAAAGTTTACGGAGATGACCGGTTATAGTGCCGATGAGGTGATGGGGCGAAACCCAAGAATCCTGAAAACCGACAACACCCCATCGGATACTCACGTACGGTTGTGGGAGACCATCAAGGCCGGAGAAATCTGGAAAGACGAGATCGAAGACAGGCGCAAGGACGGCTCGTCTTTCTGGTCCGCGGCCTCCATCGCACCGGTCAGAAACAAACAAAACGAAATTACTCATTTCATAGCCATTCACGAGGATATTTCGGAACGCAAGGAAGCCGAAGGAAAGATCAGATCGGCTATGGAGCATGCCGAAATCGCCAACCGGGCAAAATCCGACCTGATGGCCAACATGAGCCACGAACTGCGGACGCCGCTAAACGCAATCATTGGATTTTCCGGTTCGATAAAGGAAGAAATTTTCGGCCCGCTGGAGAATGAAAAATACCGGGGTTACCTTGAAGACATTCATCAATCAGGTGAGCACCTTCTGGAACTGATCAACGATATCCTGGATGTATCCGCCATCGAGGCAAAGGCCCTGGAATTACAGGAAGAAGAAGTCAGCATTTCCAATATAATTGAAGCTTCAATCCGCATTATCAGGCCACGCGCGGAACAAGGACATGTTACCGTCACTTCTTCACATGGTCCGGAAATGCCGCTGGTATGCCTGGATCCACGGCGTGTAAAACAGGTTTTACTCAATTTGCTCAGTAATTCCGTCAAGTTTACTCCCGAAGGTGGGGAGGTTTCCGTGACATCGTGGCTGAATGATGACGGTTCAATTGCCGTTTCTGTTGCTGATACCGGCATTGGCATGGATGAAAAAGAAATCAGGACTGCCTTGAGTGCGTTTGGTCAGGTGGACAGCGGTCTTGACCGCAAGCAGGAAGGCGTTGGCCTTGGACTGCCCCTTACAAAAGGGTTAATGGAAATGCACGGCGGAACATTGCAAGTCAAAAGTCAGAAAAGACGCGGCACTACGATAACCGTAACATTTCCAAAGGAGCGCATTGTCCGCAAAGCCTACGGGTAGTCAGTTTTGCGCCGCGCTTCCCGCTAACTCTGCCTAATCTTTTTAGGCTGACGAGGCCACGCGTTCCTTCTTTATTGATCGGTCTTCTTTCAGGGCTTCCGAAATCAGAAACGCCAGTTCCAGAGACTGCTTGGCGTTAAGGCGTGGGTCGCAATGGGTGTGATAGCGCGCACTTAAATCTGCTTCCGTTATTGCCTGACCGCCACCGACGCATTCTGTGACGTCCTGACCGGTCATTTCAAAATGAACGCCTCCGGCGTGGGAACCTTCGCCCTTGTGCACGGCGAAGAATCCGCGGACTTCTTCCAGAATCTTATCGACCGGACGGGTCTTGTAACCGTTCGAGCTTTTGATCGTGTTGGCGTGCATCGGATCACAGGCCCACACAACCGTGCGGCCTTCGCGCTGAACGGCCTGAATAAGCGGCGGCAGGGCGGATTGCACTTTGTCTGCTCCCATACGGACTATCAGGGTTAAGCGACCAGCTTCGTCCTGGGGATTGAGTAAATCGATAAGACGGATCAGTTCATCGGCCTCAATCGTCGGGCCTACCTTGACGCCGACCGGATTGGCGATGCCGCGCATGAATTCCAGGTGTGCGCCATCCAGCTGGCGCGTCCTGTCGCCGACCCACAACATATGGGCCGAGGTGTCGTACCAGTCACCGGACGTGCTGTCGATGCGGGTCATCGTCTGCTCGTAGTTCAATAATAGCGCTTCGTGCGAGGTGAAAAAATCGGTCTCACGTATCTGCGGCGTTGTATTCGAGGTAACGCCACAGGCTGCCATAAACGCCAGGGTTTCATCCAGACGGTCGGCCAAATCCCGGTAGCGCTCTCCGAAGGCGCTGTCAGCGACAAAGCTCAGGTTCCACTGATGAACCTTGTGCAGATCTGCATACCCGCCTTGAGCGAAGGCTCGCAGCAGGTTTAGCGTCGCCGCCGCCTGGTTGTAGCCCTGCTCCAGACGGCTAGGGTCCGGTACGCGTGCTTCGGCAGTGAAATCCATTGCGTTGACCATATCGCCGCGGTAGCTGGGCAGGGTTTCCTCGCCGATGGTTTCAGTATCGCCGGAACGCGGTTTGGCGAACTGACCGGCCATGCGCCCAACCTTGACCACCGGGCAGGCTGCGCCGTAGGTCAATACTACAGACATTTGCAGCAGCACCCGGAAGGTGTCGCGGATGTTATCGGGATGAAATTCAGCGAAGCTTTCAGCGCAATCCCCGCCCTGAAGCAGGAAAGCGTTTCCTTCAGCAGCTTTCGCTAGATCACGTTTTAGCCGACGCGCTTCCCCTGCGAAAACCAGCGGCGGATACCCACGAAGGCGGTCTTCTACGGCCGTAACGGCCGACTGATCTGGGTAAGTAGGCATCTGCAAGGCGGTCTTCGAGCGCCAGCTATCAGGGGACCACGTTTTGGTCATTTTCATTCCTTAGACATCTTTTAAAGTCGTATCAGGTTCCAGCCTATACGCTTGTATGAAACATTTTTCCAGCAAAACCGCCTTTTTATTCTTCCGCCGGTTCTTCTTTTGTTGGCCCGGCGTGATCCGGGCGTTTGTCGCGCATGGTGACGAATTCCTCTGCTGCGGAAGGGTGAATACCCACCGTGGCATCGAATTGGGCCTTGGTGGCGCCGCACTTGATGGCGATGCCCAAGCCTTGCACAATTTCCGGCGCGTCCAGGCCCATCATATGGCAGCCCACCACGATATCCGTTGCGCCGTCGACGACCAGTTTCATGAACGTCTGCTCATCGCGGCCCGAAAGCGTGTATTTCATGGGCCTAAAACGCGATACATAAACATCTATCTTGGCATATTCGGCACGCGCCTCGTCTTCGGTCAGCCCGACGGTGCCGATGGGTGGCGTCGAGAAAACGGCGGTAGGGATGTTGGTGTGATCGATCTTGGTCGGATTGCGATTGAACGCCGTTTCGGCAAAGGCGGCCCCTTCGGCGATTGCAACCGGCGTCAGGTTCGCACGATCCGTAACGTCTCCAACCGCCCAAATGTTATCCACGTGAGTCGACGAATACGCATCAACGATGATGGCGCCCTTTTCGTTCATCTTAACCCCAACCTCTTCCAGTCCCAGACCAGACGTATTAGGTTTGCGCCCCGTGGCGTACATGACCAGGTCGGTTTCAAGGATTTCCCCACCGGCCAGGCGAAGCGAATAGATATCGCCCTGTTTTTCGATGCTGCGAACGACGGATTCCGTCTTTAACTTTATGCCGCGCTTCTCCATCTCAGCGGCCAGACAAACCCTTAAATCTTCGTCGAAACCACGCAATACAGTGTCGGCGCGCAATACCATGGTGACGTCGACGCCTAAGCTATGAAAAATTCCTGCGAATTCGACGGCGATATATCCGGCTCCAACGATGATGATGCTTTTTGGAAGTTCTTTCAGATCCAGCGCTTCGTTGGACGAGATAACGTGCTCGATACCCGGAATATCCGGAGTCGACGGCCATCCGCCGACGGCGACGAGAATATGATTGGCGCTATAGCTTCTCCCTCCGATCTCGACGGTATGGGCATCAGCGATTACCGCCCTTCCATCGAGAAGGTCTACGTTGTTGTCTTTCAGGATGCGCAGGTAGACGCCGTTCAGGCGATCCAGTTCCTTGTCTTTTGCGGCGATCAGTTTCGGCCAATCGAACTGGGGCTCATCCAAAGTCCAGCCATATCCGGCGGCGTCTTCGAAATCGTCGGCGAAATGACCGGCATAGACGAGCAGTTTCTTGGGGACACAGCCACGCAGCACGCAGGTACCGCCAACTCGGCTTTCTTCGGCGATGGCAACACGCGCGCCCATTTGCGCCGCCATGCGAGAGGCGCGAACGCCGCCGGAACCGGCGCCGATGGTAATCAGGTCGTAATCGAATTCAGACATCGGATAATCCTACCAAAGGAACAACAAGGGCGGCCCATCGAAACCGGGACCACCCCTTATTTAGTTCTTCTTTTCATTTCCCTAAAGGGACTTCAACAATTCAATGATCTCTTTTTTACTTTTCTTTGGGGCATCGACGTGGCCGGCGGTTACGACGACGTAGGCGGATTTCGGATTCGGCGGAGCTTTGTCAAATGCATAGGCCTCACCAGCCCTTTTATGCAGACCGTCCTTGCTGCCCGTTACCCAGAATAAAACCGTTCCCGGTTTGAGGTTGGCCGCATTGGCGGGCATCGGCGAGGGCCCATCAGGGGCGAACCAGCTGAGATAAACACTGGCAGAAACATTCAAAGTCTTCTTCTTGCCCTGATTGATGTCATGAAATTTATCCTTCTTATCACCCTTGCCGGCCGCAACCATTTCCTTCGCCTTGGCAACATCGGCGGCGAATTTCTTCTTCCAGCTCGATACTTCCGGCACATGGCCCGGCGCTATGGCCAAGACGGCGGCGATACCGTCACGCCTGGCCCCATAGCCAAGAGCCGCGTTGGCGCCCATGGAATGACCACCGACGACAATTTTAGTCGCCCCCTTGGATTTCAGCTTGGCGACGGCTTTGTCGATCTCGCCCATGGCCCCGTCATAATCCTTGCTGTAAAGCCGTTTCTTCGACCACGGCATGTCGGGAACCAGGACGATGAAACCTGCCGATGAAAGTGCCTTACCCAATACACCGACAGGAGATTTGGAGGCTCCCGATCCCCATTTACCATGCATCAAAATGACGCCGATTTTGTCGGCCGCCCAAACAGGTTCGCTAATAGTGAAGGCCAACCCGAGTAAAAGAACGGGAATAAGCAGGGCTTTTCTAAGCATCACATCTTCCTTCCTGTTGAAGTATTTGATAGGCCGCCCCTTAATCGCCTTCCAATGTTAAGGGTATTGATAGCAGAACACCAAATTCCTTGGGAAAATCGGCACTGACACGAGCGTGAACCGCCCCTTGCTTGTCATAAAAGCGCGCCCGCTGGGACAAGGGCGTAATCGCCTCGTGCCAAATTCCGGAATGAAGACAAACACCAAAGCTGCCGTCGCAGTAAAAAGCGACCCAATCCTCTGGTTTCATATCGTCGCCGGTATTAGCCAGGGCGGCCACGAACGGCTGGCCATCCAACGGATAAAACAACTGGCCGCCGTCCGGATGATGATTGGCGTGCCAGATCAGAAGTTTTGATCGATCCGGGTCGGATTTGTCGGTTTGGGCATTTTCCGGATTCGTGCTCCAGCCCAGTATGTAGCGGTCATTCACAGCCATGTTCTCGCCGAACAGAACATCCCCTTCCCACCAGAATTCGAAAACGCCATCCTTGTATCCGCCTTCATTGCCGGTCCCAGCATCTACCGGACGCCACCCCGAATGAGGCCAGGTTTCGATGGGAACCGGGTGGTTCTGATATTCGTGCACGATCGTGCCGAAATCAGCAAAGTTCTCAGCCGTCGCCCTGATCAAAGGAATTTCGAAGTGAGGAAGACCGACCGGAATATCCGGGTTCAAATAGTCAAAACGCGGGTTGATATCGTCTGGCATTTTTCTCCCCTAATCCTATGACATTCCACCCAGGCACATGTATTTCACTTCAACGAATTCCTCGATACCGTATTTCGATCCTTCGCGGCCGACGCCGGATTCCTTGACGCCGCCAAAGGGCGCCACTTCCGAGGAAATGATGCCTTCGTTGGCGCCGATAATGCCGTATTCAAGGGCTTCGGAAACCCGCCAGACCCGCCCGATATCGCGTGAGTAAAAATAGGCCGCAAGGCCGAACGGTGTATCGTTGGCCATTGCGATGGCTTCTTCTTCGGTCTTGAAACGATAAAGGGGTGCAACAGGGCCGAAAATTTCCTCGGAGGCCATGCGCATGGATGCATCGATACCGGTCAGGATGGTTGGCTCGTAAAAGGAATGGCCCAGGCTGCTGCGTTTGCCTCCGCAAAGAGCCTTGGCCCCTTTGGCCAGCGCATCATCGACCAGCATTTCGACTTTTTCCAAAGCTTGCATGTTTATCAGCGGACCCTGCGTTGCATCCGTGGTCAGGCCAGGACCGACACTAAGTTTTCCAACGGCTTCGGCCAGTTTTTCTGCAAAAACATCGTAGATTCCGTCCTGTACCAGTATCCGATTGGCGCAAACGCAGGTCTGCCCCGTGTTGCGGTACTTTGAGGCCATGGCTCCGTCGACGGCGGCGTCAAGGTCGGCATCATCGAAGACGATAAACGGCGCATTGCCGCCCAGTTCCATGGACACCTTCTTGACCGTATCGGCGCACTGTTTCATCAGTAGTTTGCCAACAGGCGTGGAGCCGGTAAACGACAGTTTGCGCACTTTAGAACTGGATGTCATTTCGCCGCCGATCTCGACCGGAATGCCGGTAATGATATTGATGATGCCCTTGGGAATACCGGCGCGCTCGGCCAGTTCGGCCAGCGCAAGCGCGGAGTACGGAGTATCTTCAGCCGGTTTGATGACGACCGAACACCCGGCCGCCAAGGCTGGGGCGCATTTGCGGGTAATCATGGCTGTCGGGAAATTCCACGGCGTGATCGAAGCTACGACACCGACGGGCTGCTTGATGACTACGATACGCCGATCGCCTGATGGCGCCGGGATGGTATCGCCGTAGATACGCTTGGCTTCCTCTGCGAACCATTCGACAAACGAGGCACCATAGATGATTTCGCCCTTTGCTTCCGCCATGGGCTTGCCCATTTCCGCCGTCATAATAGTCGCCAGGTCGGACTGGTTTTCCAGTATCAATTCGTACCAGCGCCTAAGTATATTCGCCCTTTCCTTTGCCGTTAAGGCGGCCCAGGAAGGCATCGCCGCCTCGGCGGCGTCGATGGCGCGCGCCGTTTCCACGGCTCCCATTTTCGGAACAGTACCCAAAACCAAACCATCGGCCGGGTTAAGAACATCGAATGTCAAACCTTCGTCGGCATCGACCCACTGGCCGTCGATATAACACTGTTGCCTGAAAAGGCTTGAATCTTGAAGCTGCATTTTGGGGAAACCTCTTAAAAAACCGAATAAACGAAGCGCGGCAGTATAGTTAGTCACATTTAGGGAGTGAACAGTCTATTCGCCAGTTGATTCGGACTTCCTTTCGAACTTGCATCTGCCGTTTTTCAATTTTGAATCAGTCGGTTCCAGGCTTTTTTGCCGTTAGGGCGCACCTGTGATATCATAGGGAATCTTCTGTTAGGCCCTTAAATGAATCCGGAATACGCAAACCGGACCGGGGTGCAGGCCCGGCCAATAGGAGAACCCGCTGGAAAATCGACTAGGTCTGGTCGTTCGAAAGACCAGGACTCTGGCGGCCTCCCTAAAGGGAGACAACCGGAAAAAAATATGGCGAGTAAACCGAGGGATTATCTAATGTTCCCGCGGCACGAACGGTCCCCCCAACCGCTCGGGTCGTGGCCTGAACCTTCTCGTGAACCCATGTTTTCCAGGCTCGAACGGGCCCTGGAAAGTGGAGAACAGCAGGTATGGAGCCCTCTTGATTATTCGGCATCGTTATCGGAAGACGCCACGCGCAAACAATCGGATCGTTGCCTGGATTGCGGAACCCCGTTCTGTCACGCCGGATGTCCCGCTAATAACTTGATTCCAGACTGGACAGATCTGGCCTCACGGGGGAAGTGGGCCAAGGCCCTAAACACCTTGCATTCAACCCTCAACTTTCCCGAATTCACCGCTCGAATTTGCCCCGCTCCATGTGAATCATCCTGCGTGCGCGACCTTGAAGGCCGCCCCGTGAATATCAGCAATATCGAAAAGGCAATCATCGACAGAGCCTGGCGATTGGGCCAGATAAAGCCCGAGCCTGCGGCGGCATCAACAGGCAGGTCCGTAGCTATCGTCGGGTCTGGACCAGCTGGATTGGCCGCCGCCCAACAACTTGCCAGGGCAGGTCATCGGGTTGTCGTGCTCGAAAAGAATAACCGGATCGGCGGTCTCTTACGCTACGGCATTCCGGATTTCAGATTAAAAAAGCACCTGATTGACAGGCGCATCGCCCAAATGATGGCCGAAGGAGTCGACTTCCAGACTGGCGTCACTATCGGCAAGACGATTTTGGGGCGGGAACTTATGGACCTTTTCGACGCCACGATGCTGTGCTGTGGAAGTGAACAGCCTCGGGCCCTAAATGTTTCAGGACGGGAAATGGATGGCGTTCACTTCGCAATGGAATACCTAACCCAGCAAAACCGCCGTACTTCGGGTGAATGGAGTAGCAAGAAGAGGATATTGACCGCCCGGGGCAAGAAAGTCATCGTCGTTGGTGGAGGCCAGACAGGGTCTGACTGTGTTAGCACCGCCTACCGGCAGGGAGCTACGTCCGTTCTTCAGTTTGACCACAATCCTCGCCCCCCTGACGAGGAAGATCGGCATTTGACCTGGCCAGGCAGGCGCTCGCGTTTCGATCACGAGCTCACGCCTGACGAGATTTGCGAACGCCGATGGTCGACCCAACCGAAGCGAATTCTGGGTGAAAAAGGCAAAGTAAAGTCCCTTCTGTGCGCCATCGTAAAAATCATGCGTAATGACGATGGTACGCGTACCCTTATCGAAGAACCGGGTAGTGAATTCACCTTGCCGGCGACTCTGGTCTTGCTCGCCATGGGATTTTCCCACCCGGTGCATGACGGGTTGATCAACGAACTTTCACTCGAACTGGACGCCAGGGGGAACGTCAAGGGCAATCACTCCGGTTTTTCCACCAGTTTGCCTGGCGTTTTTTCCTGCGGCGACATGCGCCGCGGTCAATCACTGGTGGTCACGGCCCTGCGCGAGGGCAGGGACTGCGCCCAATCTGTCGACAAATTCCTGATGGACGCTCACTGACTTTTTCTCATTTTTTTCGTGGGTGCAGACGGGGCCTATCCCCATATAGGCTAGACGGGAAGTAACGCACACCGCAGAAACAGGAGACCGTCAGTAATGTCAGGAGATAAAATCCCCGTCACATTCGAGATTCAAGCCGATGCGGAAAAAATGCTGGAGTACGCCGCGACCCAATACGGACTTCCGGACAAACATAAGGCGCTGCGCTGCCTGCTCGATTATCTTGCCAAAGATGCCAACTGGAACCAGATTTTCACCTTGGTTCGATGCATCCGCTGCGAAAATGACGCCGGCTGGAAACCGCCCGAAGCCAATTGACCCCTTGACCTTACCGTCGCTGGAAGGCTGAAACTCCCGCCCGAAAAAAAGGAGAACACCAGCATGTCCGGCAGATCGAACGTTATCATTATCGGTGTAATACTAGTCGTCCTGGCAGTTGTCGGCGGGGCCTATATCAATGTCCTGAATGGCTCAGACCGGATAAACTGGGCCGATCCTGACAATCCGGAACTGGTGCAAGGCGGCAAGACAGTCTACGTGGAATACTGCGGCGAGTGCCATGGCGACAATCTGCAGGGACAACCCAACTGGCGAGTTAAAAACGAAGATGGCACCCTGCCGGCCCCGCCTCACGACGCCACCGGCCATACCTGGCATCATCCGGATGAGCTACTTTTTGGCATCACCAAATACGGCGGTGAAAGAAGCGCACCGGAAGATTTTAAAAGCGGCATGCCAGCCTTCGAAGACGCGCTGAGCGATAAGGAAATCTGGTCCGTGCTAGCCTACATCAAAAGCCGCTGGCCCGATGAAATAAAGAAGCGCCACGCACAAATGTCCGAACGCATGAAAGGCGGCTAGTTGGAGGCTAGGTCTTTCGCAACCTCGCCCCAGCCGGGAACAGGCGGATATTGTATTTTCTGGCAATGCCCCCCCACAGGCCCTCCGGCGCCCAGACCATAACGGCAATGGCGACGCTACCAAGGGTGATGATGTACCAGGTTCCGAAATCGGCCAGCCACTCGCGCAGGAAGAAGTAAACCAGGGCGCCGATGACAGGCCCTTCGATGGTGCCGATCCCGCCAATGATGACGACGAAAATGATCAACGCCGACCATTCGACGCTGAAGGCGGCGCTCGTCGTGACAAACATCGTATTCAGATAAGCGACTCCGCCGGCGCAGCCGGTGATAAATGAAGCTATGACAAAGACCATGAATTTCACCCGCCGAACGTTGACCCCGACGCTTTCGGCGCTGGCTTCGTTGTCCCGTACAGTTCGTATGGCGAGGCCAAATCGCGAGCGGAGCAGAACGTAAACCAAGACGATAGAGGCGGTGGCCAAAGCCAGGGCGATCCAATAGGTCGTATCGTTGCGAAAATCGCGGGGTATTCCCCTGAGCACACGGGCCAGCGTCAGGCCACTCGCCCCGCCAAAAAAATCATTGTTGGTAATAAATATCCGAAACAATTCGGCCAACACCCAAGTGCCAATGGCGAAATAAGGCCCGCGAAGATGAAACAGCGCTGGTGCGGCCAAGGCGCCGATCATCCCGGCGCTCATTCCGCCCAGCAAAACAGAAGAAAACGGATCGACCCCGACTTTGAGTGCAAACATGAACAGGCCATAGGCGCCGATCCCGATAAAGGCTTGTTGGCCGACGGAAACGAACCCCGTATAGCCAGCCAGCAAATTCCAGGCCTGGGCCATGGCGATCATGGCGAAAATCTCCACCAGCAGTCGCATGGTGCCGGTACCGCCGAAAAAAGGAACACCCGCCAAGGCAACGACCAGAATGGCGAGAAGGATGGGTCCCAAAAGCGGGGTTTCTATCTTCCAGCCGGATTGCGAGATTACGTCGCCGTCACGCATGCTGATTTCCCTTTGCCAGCAACCCGGATGGCTTGATGAATAGGAAGGCAAAGAAGATCAGATGACCGGCGAAAGCGCCCCATCCGGCATGAATCTTAAAGCCGATGATCTGCGAGATTCCCAGCGCCATGCCGCCCAGCATAGTTCCCCAAATCGACCCCATGCCGCCAATGATAACGGCCTCAAAGGCAAACAATAACTGATCGCCGCCGGTCATCGGGCTGAACGAAGATTTGATGCCATACAACGCACCGGCAATGCCGATGATCACCATGGAAAGCCCCATCCCTAGACTGTAGATTTTCTTGGTATCGACACCCATCAGGGAAGAGATTTCCGGATCATCGACGGTGGCGCGCACGATGCGCCCAAACCGAGTGTTGTGCATAATCCGGTAAAGCCCGCCGTAAACAACGATGGCAACCGCCAGAATCGATAAGGGGAACAAGCCGATATGAATGTCACCAAGGGCCACGCTGGCGACTTCGATGGGCCCGGCATCCAGGCTTTTGAAATCTGCCGAGAAAACTTCCTGTAGAACATTGTGCAGAATAATCGATATGCCAAAGGTAATGAGCAGTGGCGTTAGCTCGCTGCCATCCACCGCCTTGTTCAACAGCGAACGCTGCAAGCCGTATCCGACCACGTACATGATAGGAGCAATAATGGCGATGGCGATAATGGGATTGATCCCCACAAGGCCGACGACGACGACACCCAGGTATGCGGCAACGACAAGAAAATCGCCGTGGGCAATATTGACGATCCGCATGATGCCGAAACTTAAAGACAGTCCAAGGCCGGAAAGTGCGAAAAAACCGCCCAGTAAAATGCCTTGGATAAGGGTATCGATCCATTCAACCATGATGATCAGTTTCCAAAATAGGCGTGGGCGATCTCGGCCCGGTCCGCGCTTCCCTTGTCGCCTTTGAGAACGATTTCCCCTTCGCGTAGGCACAGAAAATTGTCGCTTGAACTGATCGCCTGGTTGATATCCTGTTCAACCACGATCAAGCTCACCCCCGCCGCCGATACTGACTGCAGGGTTCTGTAAATATCCTGAACAACGATCGGGGCCAGTCCCAAGGACAACTCATCACAAAGCAGTAGACGTGGATTGGACATCAAGGCCCGGCCGACAGCCACCATTTGCTGTTGCCCGCCGGAAAGCATGGTCGACAAGTGCGATCGCCTATCGCACAAATCCGGGAAGAGTTCAAAAATCTTATCCAGGCACCACGGCCCTTCGCGCCGGGCACAGGCTCCCATGAGGATGTTTTCTTCCACGGTGAGGGATGGAAACAAACGGCGTCCCTCCGGCACCATGGCAATGCCACGCGCGGCAATTTCATGGGGCGCGTGGCCGCCAATGGATCGCCCATCGAAATCGATCAGGCCCTCATTGGGTTTGATGAGCCCGGTAATAGCGCGCAGCAAGGTCGATTTACCGGCGCCGTTGGCGCCGATCAGCGCCAGGGTTTCGCCTTCATCTATCGACAGGCTGACGCCAAACAGAGCCGTAATCGGCCCATATCCGGCATGAAGTTCATGAATCTTAAGCAACGTCATCGACATCAAGACCCAAATAGATTTCGTGTACTTCAGGCAGGGCCATGACGTCCTTGGGATCGCCATCGGCGATCTTGGCCCCGAAGTTGATGACGATCAGGCGTTCAACGAATGAAGTCAGCGCGTGGACGATATGTTCGATCCAGACAATAGATTTGCCACGCCCGCGAATTTTCAGAAGAATTTCAATCAATTCGCTAATTTCATAATCCGTTAGGCCGCCACCGATTTCATCCAGCAACAACAGGCACGGATCGCTCGCCAGGGCCCGGGTTAACTCAAGTCGCTTGCGGTCCAGAAGAGTGAGATTGGCGCAGGGCGTGTTGATGCTGTCCAGAAGGCCCGTGATCGCCACGGCTTCAACGGCGAAATCGTCCGCTTCACTTCCCGTCATGCCGCCGCCAAAGTTGGCGGCCACCCTGGCACTTTCAAAGACGCTCATGCCTTTAAAGGGCCTGGGCACCTGGAAGGTCCGCCCCATGCCGGATGCGCAGCGCCGATAAGGGGGTGTTTTGGTGATGTCTGTATCCTTGAAGAAAATTTTCCCGCTGTCGACATCAACCTGACCGGAAATGGAGGAAAACAAGGATGTTTTGCCCGCCCCGTTGGGACCGATCACCCCAAGGACCTCACCACCGGCGACGTTCAGGGAAAATTCGTCGACGACCTTTAAGCTGCCATAGCTCTTGTTGACGTTTTCGAGTCTCAGCATCCTGGGGTCCAAAATAAGAGAGGCACGGCATCCCCGCATTGAGACAGGGATACCGTGCTTGGGAGGTTCTAGTTAAGTTCGCTCATCAATTTGACATTCGCCTGAACGGGAATGTTTGGTGCAGCTTTATTATTGGTGATCAGAAGCTGGTACTTGTGCTTGCCGCCCAAGCGCCATTGCCCGCCGACAACCTTGGTCTTGGCGACGTTCTTGATCGGGGTGTCTGCCCAATTGACGTTGCCAACGATGGTATCCATTTTCATGGATTTAAGTACGTCGCGCACGGCTTCCTTGTTGTGGGGATCGCCGGCCCGTTTTAGGGCTTCGACGCCGATTTCCCAAATGGCATGGGCATATCCAAGCGGCTGGGTCCATTGTTTCCCGGTTTCACCCTCGTACTGGGCTGCCAGATCGCTTGCGCTCTGACCCGTCAGCGTGGATTTAAACGGGAAGTTCGGCGTCCACCAGACTTCGGTCGTCAAGCCGTCGCCGCGATCGCCTTGGGTTTCAAGTCCGGACGGGAACAGCAAAGCGGCGGCAATGGTCACGACCTTGGGCTCGAGCTTCTGCTGGGCGGCCTGGGCCCAGAAAGTCGTGAAATCGGGAACATGGGCGTGGCCGGCGATGATGTCGACGCCCTCGGCCTTAAACTTGGCGATTTGAGGCGAGAAGTCTGAACTACCTTCCTGGAACTTGCCCGTGCCAACATTTCCAAAACCCATGGTTTTTAAGGCGGCAGGAATGCCGAAATCCGGACTGCTGAACGCCTCGCCGCCGGGATCGGCCGAGTAAATGCCACCCACTTTCCTGTTGGTGTCGACGGAAGTCCAAATTTCCTTATAAGCCCCAATGACGTCCTCAAGCCCCCAGAAGAAATGATAGCTCCACTCAAAACCGACTGCAGGGTCACCTTTGCGCGGGAACATCCAGGCCTGCCACGGCATCATGGTCGAAATGGTGGGAACGCCGTTCAATTCACCCTGATCGGCGGCCGTGATTGAACTTAGGCTGTCCTGCACCAGCAATAGGTCGACTTCATCTTTATGGATTAACTGGGCGGCTAGGTTACCGGCGCGGTCGGTGTTGGATTGGCTGTCCTTGGTAATAATCTCGACATCGTATTTCTTTCCGCCGATCTCCAAGCCTTTCCCTAGCAAAGACTTCATTTTTTCCAGTACGAAGGGGTCGGTTTCGGAAAATTCGGCGTGGGATCCGGTCAGCGGGCTGATGTAACCAATTTTGATGGTATCGGCGAAAGCCGATTTCAGACCCATCGTTGCGGCAAAGGCAATCGCCGATAGCGCTACGGAGCCCAATAGTCGTCTATATGGGGTGTTCATGGAAACCTCCTGTCAGATCGTTCTGTTATTTCGTCTGGAAGGCTACCAACGAAGTCAATCAACACTCTTGCCTGGGTCTGCCACCCTATTGATATTTTCTGCCTGAAACTTGTCGATTTGTGCCAATTCGGTACTACAGTGCCGGTTTTCTTGCCTTCAAGGGACCGGTTTGCTAGTTTTGCGGCCTGCCAAGTAAAACCGCCTCACAAGAAGGAGCTTGAGCTAAACGTCAAAAACAATGACGGCAGGGATGGCCTATGCAAGGCACACAGAACCTTCTTCGGGGTGAACCCGGATTGGAAAGATGGCGCGAAAACATTGACGCAATTTGCGGCAAGTTTGAAACGACGGCCCGTGACGATGTCGACAACTTCTTCGGCGGCATTTCCTTAAAACAAATGGCCGGATTTGAGTTCGCGGTTATCGACACCAACGCCCGTTCCGTAAGCAAGACACCGGCCAATATCAAAGCCGAAAACGACGAAAATTTCTTTCTGATTTACCAGCAATCGGGAAGCTCGGTTCTATCCCAACACGGCAAAGAAGCCATGCTCCATCCGGGAGATTCCGCTCTGATCGATTCCCGGGTAAAAAGCGATTTTAACTATTTGGAAGGAATGCGTCATATCTCCTTCCACCTGCCTTGCGATGTTGTGGAACGCCGCCTGAATAACTCGCGGCCCAAGGCCTGCGAGGTTATGTCCAGTTCGGAGCCAATTGGCAATATTATCGGTAACTTCATTCGCCAGGTCGTCGCCCAGCATGAGCTTTTCAATGACGCCGAAAGGGCCGCCATGGAAGAGGCATTGATTACCATGCTGGCGCCCCTGGCCGACGATCGTGATACCAAAGGCGGCAATCTGCGCGATTACGCCAGGATCGTGGCCTTCATCGATTCACGCCTGCAGGAAGAACTGACCCCGGAAGGTATTGCACGTGGAGTCGGTGTTTCGGTACGGTCCCTGTACCGGCTTTTTGAAGATCGAGACAGAAGCCTCAGCAAATATATCCGCGAACAACGTCTGAAGCACTGCGCCGAACAACTGCAATCCGCAGATCACGGGCACGAGAACCTGACCCATATAGCCTATCGTTGGGGCTTTAAGGATAGCGCCCATTTCTCCCGCTCTTTCCGCAACAAATACGGCATGTCACCGCGGGATTATCGCCGCCTTTCTTAAAAATTCGACTGAGCCTCTGGCAGATATCATCAATTTAGAGGCACAGCCAAGCAATTCTCTGGCAGCCCCAGGCAAGATGCCTGAGTCATTCCTCGCTATCCTCAATCCAAAGATCAGGGTTGTAGTCTAAAAACGGGGTTTCGACATGGGCGAACTAGAAGGAAAAGTATGCATCATTACCGGTGGTGCGGGCAGTATCGGCCTGGCCAGTGCAAGGCGCTTCGTTGCAGCCGGGGCGAAAGTCATGCTGGCGGATTTGAATAACGAGGACTTGGCTTGCGCGGCGGAAAACCTGGGGCGCGACAATGCAGCTTATGTCGTCACAGACGTGACTAATGAACGTTCGGTTGAGATCCTCATTAACGCCACCGTCGAAAGCCTCGGCAAGATTGATGTGGTTTTCAGCAATGCCGGAAACTTCGGCACGGTGGCGCCCATTGCCGACTATCCGACGGACACGTTCGAGGCCGTCTATGCTGTTCATGTTAAAGGCGCCTTTCTGACTTGCAAGTATGCGGTCCCACACATGAATGACGGCGGCAGTATCGTCATTACCTCCAGCGTTGCCGGAACCCGCGGGGACCCCGGGGTTTATGGCTACATCACGGCAAAACATGCGCAGATCGGTTTGATGCGCTGCCTGGCAAAGGAACTTGCGCCACGCCGCATCCGCGCCAATTCTATTCATCCGGGCCCCATTGATAACGGCTTCCAGCACGCCGTCGAAGACGACTTGAGCAGGATAATCGGTCGCGACGGGGCTGAATTCTTCGACGAACAAACCCCGCTTGGACGCCACGGCAGCGCGGACGAAATCGCCCAGTCCGCGCTTTATCTGGCCTCCGATCAGTCTTCCTACACTACCGGATCCATGCTGATGGTAGACGGCGGGATGAGTACTTAAAAAACGCCCCCACAACCGCAACCTTAACCTGCACCCGGCAATCGTGTATGCTTGATGGTTCATATTTGGGAGACATCTTGTGTATCGGATCTTCCTTGCTCTCATCTTCGTCCTTGGCATCGGAACGTCCGGCTGGGCGGTAACCAATCCCGATGGCGTCGCGGTTATCATAGGCAATAAGGTTTACAAGGGTGATATCCCCGCCGTTGACTACGCCCATAACGACGCCGAAGCCATCCGGCATTATGTCGTCCATGTATTGGGCTATGATGCAGATAACATCATTGATTTGCGTGATGCGTCCAAAGCGGAAATGGAAGCGGCGTTCGGCAATAAAGACAATCACCAGGGGCGGCTTTGGCAATACCTGGATCCAAACGGGGGATCCGATATTATCGTCTATTACTCCGGGCACGGAGTGCCGGGGCAGAACGACAAGCGCAGTTACATGCTTCCAGCCAACGCCGATCCCGCCTTTGCCGAAATCAACGGTTATCCGATCGAGGTTCTGTACAACAATTTGGACAAGCTAAAGGCCCGATCAAAGACTGTGCTTATCGATGCCTGTTTCTCAGGCGCCAGCCCCAGGGGCATGCTCATTGAAGCAGCCTCACCCGTTTTCATCAAAACCAAGAGCGAAAATGTTGGCGACGGGATGACCGTACTGACCGCAGCCAGCGGCGATCAATTGGCAAGTTGGGATAAGGAAGCGAGGCATGGCTTGTTTACCAACTATTTTTTAGAGGGCGTTTATGGCAAGGCCGACGCCAACAATGATGGAAGCGTAACCGCGTCGGAAATCAAGGGCTACCTTGATGACAAAATGACCCGCGCGGCGCGCCGCACCTACCGCCGCATTCAAGAGGCGACGCTAATGGGCGATACGGGACAGGCGTTAAGTCGTTTCCCAAAGGGAAACCCGCCGGCCCGGCCCGTGATCGGTCCTCGTAGCGCTTCATTGACGCCGTCAAATTCGAGGGGAGTTGATGGTCCTATTCCCGATGCCCGCGCAGGAAAAAAATCGACGCCCCCGAACCCCTACGAAAAGATTTCCCCCGCTCCCCGGGAAAGTACGATGCAACGCCACGTTTTTGCCGTTTCATTTTATGGCCAGTCAGAAAAAGAACATGCGATAGCCAGGCAACTTGTGGACGTGGTGTCCGCCGATCTTGAGGGGTTGGGCACGTTCGAACCCATAGGCGAGCCGCCTATTGTGCGCATTGCCAGTGCCATACCGGAATTTGATTTCTGGCGCACCAATAACGTTGATTTTCTCATATCAGCACAAGCCAAAAATCTTTCCAATAGAGACCTTCGCATCGAATACCGTCTATGGGATGTTAACAGCGAAAAGCAGATGACCGGATTGGCCATGAACACCGTTCCGGGAAACTGGCGCCGCATCGCCCATAAAGTGGCGGATTCCATCAATAGGAAGATCACAGGAGATAGCGGCTATTTTGACACCCGCGTCGTCTATGTCGCCGAGAGCGGCTCGGGCGATCATCGCACCAGACGCCTGGCCATTATGGATCAGGATGGCGAAAACCATGTTTATCTAACCGATGGCTCCTATTCCGTTCTGACACCGAAATTCTCCCCCACCGTTCAGGAATTTGTTTATGCCAACAATTACGGTGGCAAGTACAACGCCTATATCTTCAACATCAATACCGGTCGTCAGGAACGATTGGTGGGTTCTCAAGGAGAAAGCTTTACCCCCAATTTTTCTGCCGACGGCGCTAGGGTGGTGTTGAGCATTAAGGCCAATAATAACTACGATATTCATTCTCTGGATCTGCGAAACCTGAAATTAAAGCGGTTGACGAACCATTCGGGCATGGATGCCGCACCCAGTTTTTCGCCGGATAACAATTGGATCGCCTTTGGTTCGAATCGAAACGGATCGCCACAGCTCTTCGTCATGGATGCCAACGGCGGAAACGTAAAAATGATAAGTTCTGGAAAGGACCGATATGCAACCCCAGCCTGGTCGCCCAGAGGAGACCTGATCGCCTTTAATAAAAGTGAAGACGGTAAATTTTTCATCGGGATCATACGGCCCGATGGTAGTGGCGAGCGATTACTGATAAGTGGAAATAAGGTTTTTAACCCGGCATGGTCACCGGATGGGCGTGCGATCATGTATTCCCGGGAAACGTCTACAGCCAACGCCCCACGCTCACGATTGTTTGTCTACAACCTGACCTCCGGCGTTGAACGTGAAATTTCAACCCCTGACGGCGCCATTCAAGCCGATTGGTCCGTCCTTAATCCTTAATTCGTTTGGGTAAGATTAAGGAAAAAATAGAGCGGTATCTGATGAAACGGATATTTTTTGTTGTCCTCGTTTTCTTCGGTTTCGCCTCGCAGGCCGTGGCGGTGACCAATCCCGATGGCGTCGCGGTTATCATTGGAAACCAGAACTATCAGGGCCGCATTCCGGCGGTGGACTACGCCCAGCGGGACGCCGAGGCGATAAAGCGTTACGTCATCGACGTACTGGGTTTCGATCCCGACAACATCATTTTTCTTAAAGATGCCACCAAGATCGAAATGGAAACGGCCCTCGGCAATAAGAGCAATCATCAAGGCCAGTTGTGGCGCTACCTGGACCCCAAAGGCGGTTCGGACCTGGTGGTCTTTTATTCGGGTCATGGCGTTCCCGGCCAGAACGACGGTCGCGCCTATTTACTGCCGACGGACGCCAAACCGGATTTTGCCGAAATCAACGGCTATCCTATCGAAGTGCTATACCAGAACCTGGGCAAGCTTAAGGCTCGCACGAAAATGGTGTTCCTCGACGCCTGCTTCTCCGGCGACAGCCCCAAGGGCATGTTGATCCGCTCGGCCTCTCCGGTTTTTATTCAGGCTAAGACGGTAAACGTGGGCCCGGACCTAACCGTTCTGACGGCGGCACATGGCACCCAGCTGGCTTCATGGGACGAACAGACCAAGCATGGATTATTTACGAATTTTCTTCTCGATGCTTTGTACGGAAAGGCCGATAGCGATGGCGACGGCAAGGTGACGGGGGAAGAGGCCAAGGCCTACTTGGATGATAAGATGACCCGCGCCGCCCGTCGACGTTTCGGACGTATTCAGGAAGCATCCGTAGTGGGTGATTCGACACGGGCGCTCAGTACTTTTCCGAAGGGCAATCCGCCAAATCGGCCGATCATCGAAGAAGTGCAGACAGCGATAGTGACTCCTCCTCAACCCGCCGACCCATCGCCACGCCAACCGAATAGTGATGAGTCTATGCCACCCGGCCATGTATTTCAGGATTGTCCCAAATGCCCGCAAATGGTTGTCATTCTGCCGGGCAGCTTCCGCATGGGAAACCTGAGCAGCAGCTCCGCGGGATCGGCGCGAACAGTGAAAATCGGCTATGCTTTCGCGGTGGGAAAGTATGAAGTGACACAAGCCGAATACCGGGCCGTCATGGGGAAAAACCCGAGCCAGTTCAAAGGGCCACAAAACCCGGTAGAGATGGTTAACTGGAATGACGCCCGGGAATTCGCTAAGCGTCTGAGCGTCAAGACCGGGCAGCAATATCGGCTGCTAAGCGAAGCCGAATGGGAATATGCGGCCCGCGCCGGTACAACGTCTCGGTACCACTTTGGCGGTGGCATATCAAAAAGCAAGGCGAACGTTGGCTTGAACATTGGAAAAACGACCCCGGTCGGAAAATATCCGGCCAATGCTTTTGGCCTTCACGACATGCATGGAAATGTCAGAGAATGGGTCGCCGACTGCTACAAAAGAGGCTATGGCGGCGCGCCGAAGGATGGCTCTGTCAGAAAGATATCCGGCCCTTGTAACCACGTCATTCGCGGTGGTTCATGGGAAAACAATGCACAGAAGGCACGCTCCTCCTACCGAAGTTATTTCTTCCTGGAAAATCAAAAGAGAGACAACACCGGTTTCCGGGTTGCCCGGACGCTCTAAAAAAAGTAGTCGCCCTAAATCTCTATTTCAGGCTGACGATTACGCCTGTATATAAGGGAAAGTAACGGGCAAAAAACTTCGTAGATGTTATATCCAGCGGCGAACGCGTTTTTTGTAGTCGATATATTCCTGCCCGAATTTTGCCTCCAGGTAGCGTTCTTCGCGGACGATCACGTAGCCTTGGATTAACGCTACGCATAGAACCAGGGTGACCAGCGCGGCCAGGCTGCCGCCCGAAATAGCCAAACCCCCATGGGCCAGCGCCATCCCCAGATAAATAGGATTTCGAGAATAGGCGTAGATTCCGGTTGTGATAATGGTCGTGGTTGGCTTCCACGGCTCCACGTTGGAACCGGCCTTTTTGTGGCGCGGCGCGGTCAATATTGTCAGGGCTAATCCCATTGCGGCGCAAATGCCGCCGGCGATCGTTACCTCAATTCCCGCCATTCGTCCTTCAAACCAAGGTGAATCGAACCAGAGCCCGAGCAACAGAGACACCAGGAAAATAAGGGGAGGCGGAACCCGTACCCCGGCGTGGTCGGTTACGCTATCTACAGGCTTCTCGTCATCCATTTGCGGGATCCTCATGTTGAAATGACCGACCCCGTTTTTACCCCGCACAGAAACTCTGTTTTTAGCAGTTTTTAACCGCCACCGGTAGGATAATGCCCCAGGTAAAGCGCATGTGATTTTCCCGACCGGGGCTGTTCTGCTAGCATTAGTTTTTCCCGCTTAGCGGAGGGCGTAAATGACCGGCCAAAGGACGATCAAGCAAGAGCGGGACGTCTTTATAAAGCTGGCCTTCTGCCGCGCCGATCTTCTATTTGAACTGGATCACGAGTTTTCCATCGTCTTTGCGGCCGGGGCCACCGAGATGCTTTTTAGCACGTCGCCGAATGAGATGGCGGGCGATTCCTTTCTAAATTTGATCGATGAAAAACACCGGTCCAACGTCAGAGACTTGCTGAAAACAGGCGGAAAGAATGGACGTGTCGAAGACGCGGCCCTTAAGATTATTGGAACCAACGGCGTGTCTATCCTTGGAACCATCGCCGGATATCAGGTGGCGGAATTCGAGAACCATTTTTTCCTGGCGCTGAAAATCGGGCCGACAAAGACATCCTTTGTCTCAGAGGAAATAGAGGTTGAGGCCGCTGATACGGAACTGATGGATCAAGCGTCTTTCAGTCAAGCCGCAGCGGAAGCGCTTCAGGAACACTCCAAGGCGGGCGAGGATGGTCAGTTGACTCTTGTGCGCGTTCCCAGCCTTAAGGATCTTGTAAAAAAACTTGGGGCAAGCGACAGGCAGGGCCTGATGTCGACCATCGGCGATATCCTCAAGTCGTACTCGTATGGCGGCAATACGGCCGGGAAACTGGATGACGAGAACTTTGGATACGTTCATGGTCACGATGTAGAGCCCGAACGTGTCAACACCGAGATTCAGGATGCTGCGCAATCGTTCCTACCAGAAGGCGAGGAACTGGGCGCGAAATCGACCACCCTTGATGCAGACGGTGCCGAAATGAGCGAAGAGCAAGTGGTCAAGGCCCTGGTCTACACCATGGATCAGTTCTGTTCAGGCAAGGGCAAAATGACGACGAACCGACTTTCGGAATCCCTGGACGAGCTTCTGAACGGCACGGTCGATACCGTCAAATACATCAAGAAGCTGTCAAAATCTCAGGAATTCGATCTGGTTTTCATGCCCATTTGCGACCTGCGTCTGGGCAAGGTCCATCACTTCGAGGCCCTAAGCAGATTCCGCAACCCGGAAAAGGCAAAATCCACCTTCCAGATCATCACGCTGGCCGAAAACCTTGGACTGATTGTCGATTTCGATGATGCCGTTTTCGACAAGACGGTGAAAATGATTTTGGATAACGAAAAGCGGGGCGCGATGCCGTCGGTGGCGATTAACCTGTCCAGCCTTTCGCTTGTTAATGACAAGTTTGTCGAAAGACTGCACAAGCGCATTGATAATGTTGATTCGCTCAATAGCAGGCTGATGTTCGAACTCACCGAGTCGGCCGAAATTGAAGATCTGGAGCAGATGAACAGAACCATTCAGAGTTTTCGCGAGAAAGGCTTTAAGTTTTCCCTGGATGATTTCGGCGCCGGATCCGCTAGTTTCGACTATCTGAATGCTTTGGAAGTCGATTTCGTCAAGTTTGACGGTCCCGTCGTGCGGCGTGCCTGCGCCAGCAAGCGAGGCAACGATCTTCTTAACACAATGGCTACAATGTGCACCACTTCCGGCATTCAGACGGTAGCCGAAATGGTGGAAGACAAGAATATTTCCAATCAGGTGTTTTATTGTGGCATCGATTACGGCCAGGGTTGGTATTTCGGCAAGCCCGACCCAGACCCGTACTCATTTGCCGAGGATTTTGTCTAATAACGTGATTGCTCAGGCCGGAATAAAGTGGGGTGCTATGCTGAGGAATAATTTAATCAGGGGAGCAAATGGATGTCGCGAGTAGCGTTTCAGCGGGCCTTCCAGGAATTGAGCGATGAGGAGATCGCCCATGTGAGGGAAAACGCCCGCAGGGTTACTTTCCAGGATGGGGAAATTCTTATTCGCGAAGGGGAGGATGCCGGCATTATCCTGGTCATTCTGAGCGGAGAAGTCCGGGTCGTTCGCTTGCAGCAGAACGGAGGCGAGAAGGAACTGTCCGATCCGTTGGTGGCAGGAGACACCGTGGGTGAGATGTCTTTTGTCGACAGCATTGGCGCCAGCGCAACCCTGATTGCGGCCGGTGAGGTCCAGGCGCAATCCGTCGACCGGTCGCTGATCGCGGAAATGGCCAAAGAAGATTCTTCCTTCCATGGGCGCTTCTATCACTCGCTGTTGAGGACCGTGATCCGCCGCCTCAGAACCCTCGATTACAAGATTTCCTTTCCCGGTTAGAACGTCGGGATACTGGCGCCTAAATAAATCCAGGATGCAAAAAGTTCAAAATTACCGGCTATTCCACGGTCACGCTTTTTGCCAAGTTGCGTGGCTGGTCCACGTCCGTGCCCTTGATAACAGCTGTATGGTAGGCTAGCAGTTGCACCGGAATGGCGTACAGGATCGGTGTCACAAATGCATCAACCACGGGCAGGGCGACGGTTGCAGCCGCCAGGTCACCCAAATCTTTCGCCCCTTCCGTATCGCTCATGAAAATGACGCGGCCGCCACGGGCGATGACTTCCTGCATATTGGACGCCGTTTTTTCGAACAGATCATCCTTGGGCGCAATGACGATGACGGGCACGCCGTCGTCGATCAGGGCGATGGGGCCGTGCTTCATTTCGCCTGCTGCATAGCCTTCGGCATGGATGTAGGAAATTTCTTTCAGCTTCAGGGCCCCTTCCAGAGCAATGGGGAAGCTGACCCCGCGCCCCAGGTAGAGCACGTCGCGAGCTTCGGATACTTCCTGCGCTAGTTCCTTCAGGCGTTCGTCATGATTAAGCACTTCGGCCGCCCGCGCCGGCACCTCGGCCAGTGCGCCGGCCAGCCTGGCTTCCGTTTTATGATCGACGGTTCCCAACGCCCGGCCAAGTGCGATTGTCAGGCATGCCAGCACTGTCAACTGGGTGGTGAAGGCCTTGGTCGAGGCAACGCCCACTTCCGGCCCGGCATATGTCTGCAGCACGGCATCGGATTCCCGGGCGATGGTGCTTTCCGGAACATTGACGATGGACAGGATTTTCTGGTTTTGCGAGCGTGCGTAACGCAATGCGGCCAGGGTATCCAGGGTTTCACCGGACTGGGAGATAAACAACGCCAGGCCATCTTCAGGCATGGCTGCGGCCCGGTAGCGGAATTCCGATGCGACATCGACTTCGACAGGAATGCGCACAAGGCTTTCGATCCAGTATTTGGCGACCAGCGCCGCGTAGGACGACGTGCCGCAGGCGATAATCGTCACTTTGCCGACAGCCGAAAGATCAATATTCAGATCGCCAAGGGACACTTCCCGGCTGGACGGGTTAACGTAGGAATGCAGGGTATCGCCGATGACCTGCGGCTGTTCGTAGATTTCCTTAAGCATAAAATGGCGATAGCCGCCTTTGCCGACAGTCGCCCCCGACAGTTCGGTCAGGCGTGTTGGACGTTCAATGGGATTATCGGCCTCATCAAAAATTTCTGCGCCCGTACTTGTGATAACGGCCCAATCGCCATCTTCAAGGTAGATGATTTTTTTGGTTAACTGGGCCAATGACAGGGCGTCGGAGCCTAAGAACATCTCGCCTTCGCCGATGCCGATCGCCAGCGGGGTTCCACGGCGAGCCGCGATCATCAGGTCTTCTTCGCCTTCAAACAAAATGCCCAGCGAGAAAGCGCCTTGCAGGCGCTTCAGAGTCAAAGCTGTTGCTTCCTTGGGATCGCAGCCCGAATTAATGTAAGCCGTAATCAGGTGGGCGACCACTTCCGTATCGGTCTCAGAAGCCAGTACGGCGCCTCCGGCCATAACCTCGTCTTTCAGTTCCTGAAAGTTCTCGATAATGCCGTTGTGAACAATGACGACCTTGTCTGTAGCGTGAGGATGGGCGTTTTCTTCGTTCGGCACCCCGTGCGTCGCCCAGCGGGTGTGGCCTATACCTGTTGTGCCGCTCAAGGGTTCTTCGCCCAAACGCTTTTCCAGGTTAACCAGCTTT
Organism: uncultured Thalassospiraceae bacterium; assembly: GCA_964490815.1. Classification (GTDB taxonomy): domain Bacteria; phylum Pseudomonadota; class Alphaproteobacteria; order Rhodospirillales; family JABHCV01; genus JACNJU01. The sequence goes on along the minus strand of CAZBEC010000013.1, from coordinate 100,927 downwards.
CCTTCGGCGCGGCGGCGCTCGATGCCACTTGCCGTCAGTGTTGCTATACCGGCCGAATCATAGCCCCGGTATTCAAGGCGCTTCAGGCCATCCAACAGTAGTGGCGCCGCCGCTTCTTTACCTATAATTCCGATAATTCCACACATTATTTTTTCTTCTTTGCTTTTTCGGCCGTTTTACGTTCGCGGTTGGTTTTCGCCCAGCCGTCAATTTGCTGGTGCTTGGCGCGGGTCACAGCCAAGGCGTCGGAATCCACATCCCGGGCAACGGTCGATCCGGCCCCGACAACCGCGCCGTCACCAATGGTGACCGGGGCCACAAGGGCCGTGTTTGATCCGATGAACGCACCCTTGCCAATGATGGTTTTCGATTTGAAATAGCCGTCATAATTGCAGGTGATTGTTCCGGCGCCAATATTCGCCCCCTCGCCCACATGGGCATCGCCAATATAGGTTAGGTGCGAGACCTTGGCTCCCGGTTCCAGCACGGCGTTCTTGACCTCGACGAAATTACCTACCTTGGCGCCTTCGCTGACCGTCGTTCCCGGGCGAAGCCTTGCGAAAGGCCCGACGCTGGCTTTGGGGAGAACGCGCGCGCCTTCGATATGGCAAAAGGCGTTGATCGTCACCCCATCGCCGATGCTGGCGCCGGGGCCGAAGAATACGTTCGGCCCGATTGATACATCCTCGCCCAATTCTGTGTCGAAGCTGAGGGATACCGTCGTCGGGTCGCTCATGGTGACGCCGTTTTCCATCGCTTCAAAACGCAAGCGGTCCTGCAGGATGGCCTCGGCTTCGGCCAGTTCTATGCGGGAGTTAACGCCGATCAACTCGTCCGCATCGCCTTCGACGACAGCGCAAGTGCGCCCATCGGCGCGAGCCAGTTCGATGATATCAGTCAGGTAAAACTCACCCTTGGCGTTGTCGTTGCCGACCCGGTCAAGCAGGCTCCACAGGATTTTGCCATCAATGGCCATGACGCCGGAATTGCACAAGTTCACTTGGAGCTGTTCGGTAGTGGCGTCCTTGGCTTCGACGATGGCATCCAGGCCGCCCTCTGCATCCAGAATCAGGCGGCCATAGGCGGCTGGATCATCCGGCGTAAAGCCCAATACGACCACCGCCGGATCGAGGTCCGATCGCCGGGTTTCCAGCATAGCCTCCAGGGTGGCGTCGGTGATCAGCGGTGTATCGCCGTACAGCACCAGGACATCGCCGTCAAAATCGCCGATCTGCTCGCGCGCCGCCAAAACCGCATGGGCCGTTCCCAAACGTTCGGATTGCACCGCTGTTGGAAAGGGCGAAACGGCCTCAGAGACCGAATCCATGAAGTCGCCGACCACGACGCAAACGTCCTCCGGGTCCAGCCCGTCGACTGTCGCCATCAGGTGCGAAATCATGGGCCTGCCCACCAAAGGATGCAGCACCTTCGCCAGTTTTGATTTCATTCTGGTGCCAAGTCCGGCGGCAAGCACGATAACGGCTGTTTTTGACGTGGTCATAAGATTGGAATTGTCCTAAAAACGCGGTTCTGAGTTTGGCAGGAACTTGCCACATGGCGGGAATCACGCCAAGTCAAAGATTGTTACGGAGTTTTGCAATGCCCAATGAGAACCGGATCAAGGCCATACTTTTCGATCTGGACGGAACCCTGGTCGACAGCGCCCCGGACCTTCACGTGGCGGCAAACAAGTTGCTGGCCGAAGAAAACCGCCGCGACGTGACGTTGGCCGAAATCACCATGATGATCGGCGACGGCGTACCCAAACTGGTCGAGCGCGCTTTTGAGGCTACCGGCGAGCCCATTCCCGAAGGCGGGCTGGACTCCCTGGCAACGCGATACCTGGAATTCTATGAGCCCCATTCAGCCGATCTGACGGTGCCTTTTCCCGGCGGCATTGAGTGTCTGATCGACCTCAAAGAGCGAGGGTACAAACTTGCTGTATGTACCAATAAGCCCTATGGCGCGACCCTGGAAATTCTTGAAAGCCTGGGGCTGCTTCAGTCCTTGTCGGCCGTTATTGGCGGCGACAGCCTTCCCGGCATCAAAAAGCCCGACCCGCGCCATCTGCAGGCGGCATTGCAAAAATTGGAGGTTAGCGCCGATGAAGCCATCATGGTTGGCGACAACGCCAATGACGTTAACGCCGCCAGGGGAGCTTCCCTTCCCGTCATCGTCTGCCGCTTCGGCTACACCAAGGGACCGGCGGAAGAATTGGGCGGCGACTTGATCATCGATCATTTCGACGATCTAGGTGACGCCATAAAGGCGCTGGCGCAAGGTTGACAATCGGGGTCGCGCGATCCTATATCTCGCCCATCACCTATTAAATTCAGGGCGCGTAGCTCAGCGGGAGAGCACTCGCTTCACACGCGAGGGGTCACTGGTTCAATCCCAGTCGTGCCCACCATTTTTTTCTGTTTAACATCAGTAGGTTAGACTGAAAGAAGCCACTCTCTAAAACTTACAGAACATCAAGCGGTCACACTCTGGTCACACTAGGGAGGTCGTTATGGCATCTATTCGTTTACGCAAAGGGAAATGGCAAGTTCAGGTCCGAAGGCAGGGCAGTCCTGATGTCAGTAAGTCGTTCATCAAGAAATCCGATGCCACGACTTGGGCAAGACAGATGGAGGTCGCAGCAGACCGACAAGACCTTCCCATCGATCCAAGGGTCCTAAAGAAGACCACCGTCGCAGACATCATTCGTCGATACCGGGATACCGTCACACCATCCAAGCGGGGGCAGGAGAACGAGACAATCATCCTCAACGCTCTCTTGCGGCAAAGCTTCACCAAGCTGACATTAGCCGAGATCACACCAAAGGCGTTCTCAACATACCGGGACCAACGCTACAAGGAGGTGAAATCCACGACCATCCGAAGAGAACTCTCACTGCTTCAACACACCTTCCTTCTTGCCAAGGATGAATGGGGTCTTCCCATAGGGTCAAACCCTGTAGCTGGCATCAAGCGACCACCTCAAGACAAGGCGAGAGACCGCCGGTTGGAAGAAGGCGAAGAGGAAAGACTGATTGAAGGATGTAAAACGGGACGATCTCCGTTGATGTCTTCTCTGATCAAACTGGCACTGGAGACCGGGATGCGCAGGGGAGAACTCCTGAACATCAAAGGCAAAGACATCAATCTAGATAAGAAGACGTTACACATCCCCCTGACCAAGACAGGACAGACCAGAACGATACCCCTTACCGCCGGAGCGTTGACAGTGATCTCGGAGTTATCTCAAAGTGACCAAAGTCTCTTCCCAATGACAGGCAATGCAGTTCGCTTAGCATGGTCTAGGCTGATCAATCGCGTTGGGATATCCATTATCAATTAACTCAGCCTCGTAGATTGAGATTTTGGGATATATCCCCCTAACGAGATCAGTCGTTCCCGCAAGTAGGTCTACTAGCCGAGTAAACATCTGTACGTCGTTATGAAACAAATACAGGGTATATGCGGTGAAAGCAGACAAAATGGCGATATCAGCGATATCCCAAACAATATTAATCTTTCGCATACTCACACTTCTATCGCCCCTAGGATTTCCCCCATGCCCCCATCAAACGGAGAAGGGGAAACGTTTCAGGTAACTCAGCGCCGAGTAACCGGTTCCAAAGTCGTCGATTGAAAGCCTGACGCCCATTTGCTTTATCTCGCGCAGGGTAAAACTGGTTAACGGCGCATCCTCAACCAACAAATTTTCCGTTAATTCCAACTCCAGACAATGGGGCGGCAGTCCGGAATCCAGCAGGGCCTTAACAACCGTATCGACGATTTTGCCATCCCTGAATTGCCGGGTCGAAACATTGACTGCGATCCGGAATTCGGGGCGTCCTTCATTAACCCACTGAGCTCCCTGCCGACAGGCTTCCATCAGAACCCACTCACCAATGGGTACGATCAGCCCCGTTTCTTCCGCCTGGGGGATAAATTTATCAGGCCCGACCCGGCCTAAAACGCCATTATCCCATCTGAGCAGGGTTTCCGCGCCAATCAATAACCCGGATTTGCCGTCAATCAGCGGTTGATAATCGAGGCTAAACTCGCTCAAATCCAACGCATGGCGTAAGTGGCCCTCCAGACGCAGATTGTCATGCGCCAGCTGGTCCATTTCCAGGGTAAAGAAGCGGTAGGTGTTTCGTCCTTTATTTTTTGCCTGATACATGGCGGATTCCGCATTGCGAAGCAGAATGTCAGGATCTTCACCATCGGCGGGATAGACGGTTATACCCATCGAAGCGGAAATAAATAACTCCTGGCTCTCCAGGTTAAACGGCTGGGAAAATGACTCGAGTATTTTGTGGGCGACGATCTCAGACGATATGGCGGCGCTCAGGTCGGGCAGCACCAGTAGAAATTCATCTCCGCCCAAACGGGCGACGGTATCGCCCTCGCGGATGCAACCATGAAGACGCACTGCGGCTTCCTTCAGCAATTCGTCGCCGATATTGTGGCCAAGGGTATCATTGACCGTTTTAAAACGGTCCAGGTCGACAAACACCAAAGCGACGGTTCGGCTTTCGCGTTTGGCCCGGGCGATTGCCAATGACAGGCGGTCCATGGCCAGCACCCTGTTGGGCAGGTCCGTCAACTCATCATAATTCGCCTTGTGGGTGAGCTCTTCCTCGGCTTCTTTGCGAAGCGTAATATCTTCCTTGGCGGCGATATAGTGGGTGATTTCGCCGTCCTCGGATTTTATCGGCGAAATAGTTGCGAATTCCCAATACAGATCGCCGTTTTTTTTGCGGTTATGCATTTCCCCGCGCCATTCTTTTCCGGCGGAGATGGTGTCCCACAAATCATCGAAGGTATCCTGAGAGGATAGACCCGATTTCAGGACATTGGCGTTTTCTCCGACTAGTTCATCCGGTTCATACCCGGAAATGGCCGAAAAGCTGGGGTTAATGTATTCAATGATTCCTTTTGTATCCGTGATCATCACCGCCGACGGGCTTTGCTCGATGGCCTTGGAAAGTTTCCTTAATTCTTCGTTGGCCTTTTTGCGTTCGGAAATATCGCGAATGATCGATTGAATGACGATATCGCCATGCAGGGGAACAAGTCCGCCGACGATTTCCGCACTAAAGTGCGAACCATCCTTTCGTATCATTGTGACATCGGTAAAAGGCAATCTTTCGCGTTTTAGAAATAAACTGGCTATGCGGGCTTTGATCTTTTCATGGTTATCCGGATGAAATAATTCCCAGATACTCCCGCCAACTAAAAGACCGGGATTCCCGGCACAAAACGTATTGGCGGCGGCCGTATTGGCGTAGAGGATTTTCCCATCTTTATGAACAAGGATGGCGTCTGGAGACAAATCGGCGAGATTTAGGTTTCGTTCTTCTTCTTCCCTGTTTTTCCTGCTTTCGTCCTCGCTTTTGTTCGGCGGCGGCGCTTTAGATGCTTTTTTGCCGGTATTTTCCGCCGGAGCGATTATCCAGAAATAAATCAAAGGAGACGAAATGGCGACCAGCCCCAGGGCTTCGACTGATAGGGCCGCAAAGGATACTGTCCCGGAACCAAATATTTCCAGCCCAATCAGAACAACCAACTCAGCGACGATTACGATCGCCAATATTTTTAGTGCTACGTGTAGTTTATTCATCAATCAGCACCAGCAGAAGATCCTGGTGTTCCGCTCCCGCAAGCCAGGTGGCTCCAATATCAACGCAACTGATTACCCCAATGTCATCGCGTTGCCAAACTTTACTGGTTTCACATCAAATACTAAAGACCCAATAATAGCCGGTTATTCAATCGATGCCGGATGATTTTTTAGCGATGACGTTCCAGCACCAGGGTGCGCCAGCCTTTAATGTGGTATGATCGCAATAACCTGAAGCCCTGCGCATAATGGGCGGAATAAACCCGATTGGCGTCACTCTCCAGGAATCCGGCGAGAATGACAATCGTACTATCCGATGCAACTTTCCCCAGATCCTTCGCCATGCGACACAACGGGTTTGCCAGAATATTGGAAACGATTAGGTCGTAAGGACCACTTTTAATAACACCGGGTGAGGCATACCCGTTTGAACGCGAGGTACAAACCAGTCCGCGAACCCGATTTCGACGCGTATTTTCCCTTGCAACGACGATGGAATTTGTTTCGATATCGACTGCCCGCACCCCTACTCGCCAGGCCTTGGCAATGGCGATGGACAAAATGCCGGAGCCGCACCCCATATCCAGAGGCCTTTTAAATTTTCTGATCCCGATCAGATCGCTTAAGGCCAGAAGACATCCCATAGTTGTCGCATGCTCACCCGAACCGAATGCCCTTCCCGGGTTAAGAAGTATGGGAATGCGCCCATAAGGTGGCGGCGTATCGTAGTGGGTGCCGTAGATGAAAAAGCGCCCCGCATCTGTCGGTGGAAACATCCTCAGACTATCAGCAACCCAGTCGCGTTTTTCCACGGGTATAACCGTGACCTCGGGAACCGGAAGAGAAAATTCCTTTGCCACGATGCTCAATGCCGCGGCCAGCTCGGCCCCGTCGGGTTTGATTTCGCTAAAACCTTCGATTCGCCATTCACCCTCAGTATCAGTGGCGAACCAAGATATAGCTTCACAGAAAGGATCGAGCGCTTCTTCAAAAGCGTTGACACTGTGCGCTGTCGCTGCGACTTCGATACGCCAAAGAGCGGCTGAATTATTCATAAATATTGTATGGGGGAGCCCGCCAAGGGGCGTCAACAGAAATCGGTCTTGTATCTTAAACTGGCAAGGAAATTAAGCGGTTCGGGCAACCGCTTACCTTTCCCATTTTTTTAGATCACGCGCCAATTTCAAATATCTATCTTCTTTCAGATCATTGGAATAGTTACCTAGCGACAAAGACAACAACCTTCCTTCAAGACAGCTTGCGCATTTCGAAAGGCTGGTGTCCGATTCGTATGTGCAAAAGGCGCACCCGCCTTGTTGCTTTCGAACCAGTTGCCAACGTTTTACGGCCTTTTCCCATTCTCCAACGCAAAGTGTTTCGACAACCCTGGAATCCAAATTCATCACACACCGAAACTGCAATTAATGAGTTTATTTTACTCATATCAATACTACCGAATAGTGGAGATTCCAACAACCTATGCATTTTCATAGGTTGAATTGGCATCTGACCCCCTCTAGTGATGACTATGGGTTGAAGGGGAAGAGGAGATTTTATTGAGGCGTGAACGGCAATGAATAAACAAAAATTTACTCAAAAAAACGGTATTACCCCGCGCGAACTGGAAACCTTGGAACTGCTGTCTCGAGGGCTAAGAAGCGATGAAATTGCCCATCGAATGGGGATAAAAAGGGTAACGGTCAATATGCACATTACAAATGCGCGAAGGAAACTAAAGGCCATGACCCGCGAACAGGCCCTGGCCAAGGCCGTTCATCGGGGCATTGTCATGTTGTAGAATCTGAATTGTGCCTAAGCGACGTTTTGCTTTCGAGAGGCAGCCGAACTGGGAATAAAGTCGCCGTATTTGTCCGGAGATTCGGGAGTGAATTGCTCGCTTTCAGCGTCGCGCTTGCGTTTTGCGCCCTGTTCGAGCTTACGCAAGGTTTCGCGGCTGGTCTGACGGGAACGCTTAAGGTCCTGAATTTCCTTTTTTAGATAAACCATTTCCTCGTCTTTGCGATCCAGATCGGCGCGGATTTGCTTGACGTAGGATTTCAAAAATTCTTCGTTCTGGCCGTTAATGCGGCGCAAAGCCTCGGCGCCGACGACGACAGCCGAAACCGAAAGCAAAAAGGCCGTTACTGATAAAAATAAAGCCATTCTGGCCCTCCTTTTGTCTAAGGATCAGGCTAGAGAATGATTCTGAACAATTTGTTAATGCGTTGGAGACAAACCCCGATTCAGGGAAGCGAGACGAATCCTGCCATCACTTTTTTGATTCCGGCCTTCTCGAAGTCGATTTCAAGCTTGTCGCCGTCGATCGCCTTGATCGCACCATAGCCGAACTTCTGATGAAACACCCGCTGGCCCAGTTGGAAGCCTTCGCCATCATCGCCGCCCTTGCTTGTGCTAGAGCCGGCATGCCATCCAGGTTGTTCCGAAAAACCACCGCGGCGTTGGCGGCGTTGGCTCTGTGTGTCGAAAAAAGCCGGGCGTTCGACGAAACCACCGCCTGCGCCGTACAAGCCCTGATCGGCCGATTGTTCAATGTTTTCCACCGGTAACTCGTCGATAAAGCGAGACGGGATCGCCGATTGCCAATTGCCATAGACCCGGCGGTTGGCGGCGAAACTGACCATCGCCTTCTTTCGCGCCCGGGTCAGCCCGACGTACGCCAGGCGGCGTTCTTCCTCCAGCGCCGATGTGCCGCCCTCGTCTAAAGCCCGTTGATGGGGGAACAGGCCTTCCTCCCAACCCGGCAGGAAGACAGTATCGAATTCCAGCCCCTTGGCCCCATGCAGAGTCATCAGGGTAACTTTATCTTCGGATGTAGACTCTTCGTTTTCCATCACCAGCGAGACATGTTCAAGAAAGCCCTGCAGGTTTTCAAAATCCTCCATAGCGGTCAGAAGCTCCTTCAGGTTTTCCAGCCGCCCAGGCGCTTCCGGCGCTTTGCTCATTTTCCACATGGCGGTGTAGCCGGATTCGTCCAGCACCTGGCGGGTCAGATCCACGTGGTCGACCTCACCCGCCAGCATGCGCCAGCGCCCAAAGTCGTTCAGCAGCTCGCGCAAAGTGGTTCGTGCCCGGGCCGCAAGCTCGTCTGTTTCCAACAATTTCATCACCGCCTGAACCATTGGGATGCGTTCGGCGCGGGCGAAGACATTTATGGTTTGAATGGTGACGTCGCCCAGGCCCCGCTTCGGGGTGTTGACGATGCGTTCAAACGCCAAATCGTCGTCCGGCTGGGCGATAACCCGCAGGTATGCAATAGCGTCGCGAATTTCCAGACGCTCGTAGAATCGCGCTCCGCCGATAATCCTATATGGCAAACCCAAAGTTATCAGCCGTTCCTCGAACTCGCGGGTCTGAAAACCGGCGCGCACCAGCACTGCCATTTCGTTTAATGTCTGACCCTTGTTCTGCTGGGATTCTATTTCATCGCCGACGACGCGGGCTTCTTCAACCCCGTCCCAAACGCCCCGAACCCCAACCTTGTCGCCCTCATTCAGATCTGTCCACAAGGTCTTACCCAGGCGACCCTCGTTCTTCGATATCAAGCCAGACGCGGCGGCCAGGATATGAGGTGTGGATCGATAGTTCCTCTCCAGCCGCACCACCCGCGCCCCGGGAAAATCGTTCTCGAAGCGCAGGATGTTGCCGACCTCCGCCCCACGCCAGGAATAGATCGACTGGTCATCATCACCGACGCAGCAGATGTTCTTGTGGCCTTGGGCCAGCAGGCGCAGCCACAGGTATTGGGCGACATTGGTGTCCTGGTATTCATCGACCAGGATGTAGCGGAACTTGCTCTGATATTCCTGCAGGATCGAAGGCTGCTTTTTGAAAAGCTCCAGACACAACAGCAACAGATCGCCAAAATCGGCCGCGTTCAGGGTCGTCAGGCGCTCCTGGTATTCCTGATAGATCGTCACCGCTTTGCCGTCGGCGGCCTCGGAGCCCTCGACATCGCTTACCGCGTCGGGCATCAGGCCGCGATCCTTCCAGCGCTGGATGACGCCAGAAAGAACCCTGGGCGGCCAACGCTTCTCATCGATATTATGGGCCTCAACCAGTTGCTTAAGCAGGCGCACCTGGTCGTCCTGATCGATGATGGTGAAATTGGATTTCAACCCCACGGCTTCGGCATGCCGGCGCAGGATACGCGCACCCAAAGCATGGAACGTGCCGACCCACCAGCCCTCGGTCTCGCGCCCCAGCAAAGCACCGACCCGGTTTTGCATCTCGCGCGCCGCCTTGTTGGTGAAGGTTACGGCCAGCATCTCCCACGGGCTGGCCTTGCCCTGCATCAGGATATGAGCCAAGCGCGTGGTCAGCACCCGTGTCTTGCCGGTGCCGGCTCCGGCCAGGACCAAAACCGGCCCGTCGACGGCCTCGACTGCCTCGCGCTGGGTTTCGTTCAGTCCTTCCAGATAAGCTGGCGCTGTCGCCACAGGGGCGGCACGTTCAGGAACCGGTTCGGCGGAAAGGTCAAAGGGATCGCTCATTCACGTTATATAGCGTGGGAATGGGGAGAAGAGAAGTTGGTTAGTAGAAAGCATTCTTCATTGTCGTTATTTCCCCCGCCTTAGCCGTCTATCCTGCTGTCATGGGAACAACAAAAGGGATTTGTCGCTCGTCTCCCTTGTCATTGTGTTTTGGTTATTTGCTTTTTGTCTTATGCACACATGTCGCTTTGCCCAGCCCCGCCAGATCAATCTTGTTTCTTTTTTCGTAGCATTCATCTGCAGTTGAATACTCGGCGATCGAATAGATTTCTGTTGGCGGGGAATTAGCCCAAATGATGAAGACAAGTATCCAGACCGATGTGTTCATTTTCCAACCCGCTTCGTTTGCATGTTTTCGGTTATGCCTTTTTTTCCTGTATTCCGGACAATTGCGGACGCGATCACCCATGTTTGTTATACTGCCATAAACAATATCCGGAGGTTGAGTGCATGCCGGGAATAATAGGGATATTTTATGGCCGGGCGTACGGCTTTCTGGCCGCGCCGGTTTTGTTGCTCGCCATGCTCACTGTTGTGGGCTGTTCGAGCGCTCCTCCGCCCGCACCCGTGACATCCACACCCAAAATCAGCTTAGCCGCGCAACAACAACCGGTCCCCTTTGATTCGAACTTTTCCGCCGTCGTCGGGGTCTTCGCCAACATCCCTGAACATGCCCGCACGGCTCGGTCCCTGGGCACACGGCGCCAGGGCAGCGGCGTGCTGATCGACGATGACGGACTGGTGCTTACCATTGGATACCTGATCATGGAAGCCGAAGAGGTTTTCCTGATCGGTACGGAAGGAGAGAAGGTACCTGCCGATTTCGTCGCCTATGACCACACTACCGGATTCGGCCTGGTGCGCTCGCGCAAGCCGATCGAAGCCACGGCCCTGCAACTGGGAGATTCGAAGTCCTTAAGCGAGGGTCAGCCGGTGTTGGCCGTCAGCTTTCGGGGTCGAACGCCTGTGGTTGCCGCAAGCGTCGTTTCGCGCCGTCCCTTCGCCGGGTACTGGGAATATCTGCTGGACAGCGCCATTTATACTCTGCCGCCCCATCACGAATACGGGGGCGCGGCGTTGATCGACGAAACCGGTCGGCTGGTCGGCATCGGCTCGTTGATGGTTAACGACGCGATCGAGCAGAACCGGCCGGTGATCGGCAACATGTTCGTGCCCATAGACGGCCTGAAACCGATCCTGGCCGACCTGGTTAAAAGCGGCAGGCGCAAGCCGCCAGTGCCGCCCTGGCTGGGCGTTTACACCGACGAGGCGGAAGGCCGTGTTTTCGTCACCCGGTTGGCCGAAGGAGGGCCTGCAGATCAAGCCGGACTGAAGGCGGGCGACATCATTATCGGCGTCGGTGGCAGGCGGGTTGGCACCATGGTCGAGTTTTTCCGCAAAGTGCGCAAACAGGGAGATGCGGGAAGTCAAATCCAACTCGACGTCATTCCCTTCGGATCGAAAGATCTTACAATCAACAAAATCTACATCAAATCACAGGACCGCTTCGACTGGCTGCAAATGAACTAGATCAACAATCAGCTGAAGGAGACCAAACCGTGACACTGGATACTGCTCTTTGGATTGATTTAATCGGTTATCTGGGTGGGGCAATGACATTGTGGGGCGTACATTCCAAGACCATTATCCCGTTACGACTGGGGGCTGTGGGCGGCAATGTCGGGTTTATGATTTTCGGCCTGCTGGTGCCCAGCTATCCGACGCTGGTGGTTCATTCCCTATTGCTGCCGCTAAACGCCTACAGGACCTGGCAGATGTTTAATTTGATCCGCGATATCCGCGAGGCGTCGGAGGGCGATAACAACCTGGACGCCCTGCTTCCCTATATGCGCGAGATATCAGCGCCTGCGGGAACCGTGCTTTTTAAAAAGGACGAAAAACCGGATCGGATGATCGTTATCAAGAGCGGCGCGGTGCATCTGGAGGAGATCGACGTGATCTGTTCTCAAAACGATGTCCTGGGCGAGATCGCCGCCTTCACGCCCGACAACCGGCGCACCTGCACGGCCACCTGTGTAACCGATTGTGAACTGTTCACCCTGACCAACGAAAACATGATCCAATTGTATTACCAGAACCCGCAATTTGGCATGTACCTGATGCGCATCGTCGTTGGCCGCCTGCTGGCCAACTGGGAAAATGCCGAGGCCCGCGCAAAGGCGGTTTGATTTATTTTTTAGTATTTGCGCCCATACATTAGCCTATCCTTTAGGCCATACCAGCGTATGACGGCAGGCAGGAACCAGGGATTGCCGTTGTAGAATGGACGGCTTGGGAAGCCCTTTCCGGTGAAACAAGACGACGCCTCGTCATCCTGACCCAAAATCCTCTGGGCAGCTTTTTTGCCCAACCAAGGCGCCCAGACCACGCCTGAACCGCAGAACCCGGTGGCGTAATGAATGCCGTCGTGAACACTCAAATGAGGCAGCATGTCAAAACTGTAGCCGGTGTAGCCCCACCAGGTATGGGTCAGGCGCACCCCTTCCAGTTCGGGAAATATTTCGATCAGATTGTGATACAGATGCAGACACTTCTGCAGATCGTCATCCGTATGAGCGCCACGGCGGCCACCGAAAATGATTCGTTTGCCATCGGGGGATGGCCGGTAATAGTTATACAAATTGCGAGTATCGCCGATCATGCGGCGCTTAGGCATCAGCTTTTCCATCAGGTCCACGGGCAACTCTTCGGTGGCGATAATTTGGCTTGGTATAGGAATGATGCGGCGGCGCAGCCAGTCGGTCACCTTGTCCGTATAGCCGTTGGTGGCAACGATGCAGTCGCCCGCGACAATGGATCCGTCCACCCAATTCAGGGTGAATCCGTCGCCGCGCTTCGAAATGTCCGTAATTTCGCAGTTGCCAACGATATGAACTCCGGCTTCGCGAGTCCTTTGGTAAAGTCCCCGATGCAATTCAGCAGGCTGGACACCACCGATATCGGGACGAACCCGCCCACCACAATAAAAATCCGAACCAATTTCTTCCCGCTGCCGGTTTTTCGACACCAGATAGGCGCCGAAATCGAGATGTTTGTTCAATAGATCGTTCTCACGACCCATTAGCTCGTAATCTCGCGTGTGATTGGCGCCGTCGAAACGCCCGACCATTTCGAACCCGCAATCGATGTTTTCTTCTTCGATCAATTTAGCTAACGAGGTCCTGGCGGCAATCCCTTCTGCGAAGATGGTTTTCGCCTGATTGAGCCCGAACTTTTCGATCATGGCTGAAAAGCTGAACTTGATGTTGCCGCTGCAAATGCCGCCGTTTCGACTGCTGGCTCCTTCCCCGGCCCGCAAGGCGTCGAAAACGACAACGCTGCGCCCGGCCCGCGCCAAGGTTAGGGCCGCGCTTAGGCCCGCGAAGCCTGCGCCGACCACCGCGACATCAATAGTATGTGGAATATCACCCCGGTCGGTTTCAGGGCACGGCGCGGAGTCCCACCAGTACGGCGTCAGCTTCATGTTTTCCGTGTTCGGCGCCTTGGCCATGGTTTGCATCCCTTTTTGCTGTCTAGTGCCCACGTTCCTCGCGGCGGCTTTCGACCAGAGCACGGTTATAAGCGCTCATGACACGGCCTTCGCGCAAGCAGCCCAGAAATTTCATGTTTTCACGGGTCTCCACGACGGCGATGTATTCTTCTCCATTATCGCGCATGGTCGTCATCGCCGTTTCCAGATCGTCAGTAGCAGCGAGCACAGGGGGATGCATTCGGGCTACGTCACTTGCCGTAATCAGTTGATCGAGTTCCGAATCGAAAGCGAATTCACTCATGTCGGCCAGCGTAATGGTGCCGAACAGGACACCATTATCATCAACAACGAAAAGCTCGCCTGCTTCGGACTTTTGAAGCATCGAACGAATATCGGGCAGGCCCACCCCAAGTGTTACGAGCTCGCCTGCATTTGAGAGAATGCTTTTCACCTTCATATTGCGCAGCAACGTCATTTCGAAACCTTCACGAAGGTCGTGGCCGCGTTGTTCCAACTGCCACGAGAAGAAAGACCCGCCATGGAATTGCCTGGTGATCATCGACGAAATGACGACCGCCACCATCAAGGCCAGGGTCAGGGCATAATCGCCGGTCATCTCGAAAATAATCAGGGCCGTCGAGATCGGCGCACCCAGCACAGCTGCGGCCATCGCCCCCATGCCGAGGATCGTATATGCGCCAATACCCGTGGAAAGAGCCGGGAACATGCTGGTGAAAATCATCCCATAGGCGCCGCCCAGCATCGCTCCGATAACAAGGGCAGGGGAAAAGACGCCTCCGCCAAAACCAAAACCGATACTGAGGGCCGTCGCCAGTATTTTCGCCAGGCAAATTGAAACGAGCAGGACTAGGGTAAGCGATTCCATTACCGCAGCCTCCGTAGCGCCATATCCGATACCCAATACATGCGGAAACCATATCGCAATGATTCCGATGGCTGCCCCGCCAATGGCAGGTTTTAGGATATCGGATACCGGCAACTGCTTGGCCAGCGAACGGCTCAACATGATGCCCTTCATGAAAGCCATCGCCGTTACGCCTGCGAGGATGCCAATTCCCACAAAAGCCGGAAACTCCCAGAACGAATCGATGACGTGCTCGTGAATGATAAAAGCGGGAAAATCGCCGAAATAGTAACGCGAGATCGCCGTCCCGGTTACGCTGGCGATGACAATAGGTGCGAAGGCGCTCAAGGCGTAGTGACCGATCACAACTTCAGAGGCAAACAATGCGCCTGCAATGGGCGCATTGAACGAGGCTGCAACCGCCGCCGCAGCTCCGCAGCCCAGGAGCGTGCGTGAAACCGAGCGAGTCAGGTGCAATTGCGATGCCAGCCAGCCACCAAGTGCTGCGCCAAAGTGGACCGCCGGGCCTTCTCGCCCAACCGAAGCGCCGAAACCGATGGAGCACGCATTTACCACAGCGGCTTTGATGGCCGTCAGCCCCGACATCCTGCCACCCCTGAGCGCTGCCGCTTCAATAACGTCGGCTACGCCTTCGGGGCGTTGTAGAGGCATTAGGGCTTTTACCAACAAACCAATAATGAGTCCGCCAATGGTTGGGGCCGCAACGATTTGCCACCAGGGCAGCGTCTCCACGTGAGCAAACAGAACTTCACTTCCCGTACCGAAGGCGACTGTTTGCACCATGGCGATGGCTTCGCGAAAAAGCACAACCGCTGCTCCAGCCCCTGCGCCGACGGCTAAAGCTAGAACAGAAAGGGCCATTTGCCCACTTTGGGTGATACGCCGGATGCGAACGTAAAATCGTCTTAAGGAAAATCGCATCATCGCTTTGGTGAGCCCCCCGGAAACTTAATTCAATCGAAGGACAACTCGCTTTTGTCGACCATATCTTCAGAAACGACCCGGTTTCGCCCTGTCCGCTTAGCCATATACATGGCTTCATCGGAACGTAAGATCAACTGCGAAAGTGGTTCGCCGTATTTGAACAAGCCGACCCCAATCGAAACGGTAATTTGTCCCATGGTTTCGCCTGTCTTACGATTGACGACTTGCTTCTTTCCTACCTTGTTGCGGATCACTTCAGCTACCTTTCCAGCATCTTCCAGGGCCGTACCCGGCAGGATAACGCAGAATTCCTCGCCGCCGAATCGGGCCGCGACATCCTGACCCTTAATGCTGTCTGTCAGCGTCATCGCCAAAAGTTTTAAAACCTGGTCGCCTACCTGGTGGCCATAGGTATCATTGAAGGTTTTAAAGTGATCAATATCCAATATGAGCAGACTTAAGGGTGTCCCCTCTTCCATAGCCTGCATGGCGAAACGTCGAAGTTCCGCATCGAAAAGCTTGCGATTGGCGATCCCGGTAAGGCCATCGGTCATCGCTTCGTGACGCATGGTTTCCAAATCTTCGCGAAGGCGGTTGATCTCCGCGGAGGAAGCATTGAATTTTTCTTCCAGATTTTTGTTTTGTTGTTCCATTGCCCGGGTCGCATTCAGGGCGCTGGTAATCGCCTCTTTTATCGTCTCTGGCTCACCGGTTTCCTTAATTTCGCCGGAAAACGCTTCCAGGGCTTTGCCGTATTCGGCTGCACCATCCCCGGCAACACCCAGATATTCAAGAATACGGGTAAGTTCGGCTTCAGCCTTGGTTGCCGCTTCGTCAAGTGCGACGCCTTCTGAGTTAAAGGTAAAGAACTTCTCGAAGATTTCCTGATTTCGCTTCTCGGTAAATTCCTGATCGTTGTCGAGAAGGATGGTCAGAGCCCGCTTCAAATCTGGAATCTGGCCGGAAAAATAGTGAAACCAAACCGTAAAATTGTTCGGGTTCGCCGTAATTCCAAGCTCTTTCATCATTTTCAAAGCTGAGTCGCCGTATTCAGCAGCCTGATCAAGCGATTCCGTGTAGTCCAACGAAGCCTCCGGCTTTCCCCAAATTCCTTGTCATTATGAGCATAGACATCCCGTCCACGAGTCCAAGTAAAAAATCAGCGCCTTTTGACTCCAATAACTGATCCGGCCTGTGGCGGGTGTTGAAACGCCTGCTGATTATCGGAAAAATTCTGCAAAATTTCCTTCGCCGCCTTGGGAAAAGGCGCTGTACGGCGGGATTTCATGTCCACATAAACCAATAATACCTCATTTGTTGCGCATAAAGCGCCTGTTTCGCGGTGGTACATGTGATGAAATAAATGCAAACGCTTTTCATCGAAGCCCAACATTAGCGATGAGACCTGCAAAGAGTCGTTTTCGACAACCTCCCGGAGGTAATTAATGTGAGCTTCAACAACAAAAACCGAACTATCGGTTTTCGCCCGATAGTCCTCATCCAAACCCAAGTGGTCTAACACGGCATCGGTTCCGTGATCAAAAACCAGAACATAAAAGGCGACATTCATGTGTCCGTTGTAATCGACCCAACTGGATTGAACGGATTCTTCGTGAACCAGTATTCCGCCATCTGGCATTTGGGTTTGCATCATTATCAATCCTTTTCACGCTAAGTTTATTGGTTCGGGCCATAATGGACGATCTGTCAGAAAAACCAAAAGAACTTTGCCGAACCGGCCCCCGATGTTAAGTAATCGTGTCCTTATCCCCCAGCCAACCGAACCATTGAAAATATGACTGATTCACGCCGACAGATAAATAAAGCCAGCCTACCGGAACTGGCCGTTGTCGTGCCCATTCATAACGAGGCTGATAACCTTGCGCCGTTAATCGGCGAAATCGTTTCCGCATTGGAGAATATCTGCTCAGATTTTGAAATTATTTATGTTGATGACGGCAGCACGGACGACTCGATTGATCGGCTAATGGATATCAAGTTCGGTTGTCCTCAGTTGAGAATTTTAAGGCATCGCCGGTGCAGCGGGCAGAGCGCCGCTATCATGACTGGCGTCAAGGCCGCCCGGGCCGAAGTTATTGCGACCCTGGATGGGGACGGTCAGAATGACCCCGCCGACATTCCTTCTTTATTCAACGCGTTGAAAGGTGCACCCGACCGTGACCGTCTGCTGGTTGCCGGCATGCGCGCCAAACGGCGCGATACCTGGATTAAGCGGATATCTTCGAAAATCGCCAATAAAATCCGTGGCGGCCTTTTGAAAGATGACACGCCGGATACCGGTTGCGGGTTGAAGGTCTTTACACGCGCGGCCTTCATGGATATGCCGCAGTTCGATCACATGCACCGCTTCCTGCCGGCCCTGATGATCCGTCGGGGCGGCAGCGTGATTTCGCTCGCCGTCAATCACCGCCCGCGCGAACTCGGTCTTTCAAAATATGGCACGCTGGACCGCCTAGCCGTCGGCATTGTCGATTTATTCGGCGTCTTCTGGTTGCAACGGCGCGCAAACCGGCCCGAAGTCGAAGAATTGAGCGGGAATTCAAAAGGCAAAATGCCAAAGGCCGCATCTCAATGACCCCGAAAATCTGGATTCGCGGCCTCATTTGGATTGTTTCGCTTGTAGCTGTTGGGTATGCCTTGAAAACAAGCGGCCTGGGATCGTCCATCGACAAGGCCTGGATAGACAGCGATATCCGCGACCAGGGTATCATGGGAGAGATGTTGTTTGTCGGCGTGGGACTGCTTTTCACGACTGTCGGCCTTCCGCGTCAGGTAATCTGTTTCCTGGCGGGATATGCCTTCGGGCTTGTCGAAGGTACGCTTTTAGCCTTGTTGGCGACCGTGCTTGGATGTGTCATTGCTTTTTTCTACGCCCGCGTCATGGGCCGGGAATTCGTTGCCGCACGCTTTCCCAACAGGGTCAAGAGCATCGACAACTTCCTGCATGAAAATCCGCTGAGTATGACCCTTTTAATCCGCTTATTGCCTTTGGGAAGCAATCTGGTGACGAATCTGGCCGCAGGTGTCTCAAGCGTCAGGGGGGGGCCGTTTTTTCTTGGTTCGGCCATCGGTTACCTGCCGCAGACCCTCGTTTTCAGTCTGATTGGCAGCGGTATTAACGTCGATCCTGAACTACGCATTGCCGTCAGTGTCGTTTTGTTTGTCGTTTCAGGATTTTTAGGCGTCAACCTTTACCGCAAATACCGTCACGGAAAGACTTTCGATGCTCGCGTTGAAAAGGAATTGGGCGTTAACGGCGATATGGATGACAGTACCAGCGAGGTCAGCCGGTCATGACCGGGTCGGCATCGACCAGCCGACTGGCAGCCGTCGGATATACCCTGTTGTGGTCCGGGTTATGGGCCGGTCTAATGGCAACGGCTTTGATATTCAGGCCCTTCCTGCCTGTTGACGAGACACGCTATTTGGCTGTGGCCTGGGAGATGTGGCGCGAAGGCAACTTCATCGTGCCGCACCTGAATGGCGAACCCTACAGCCACAAGCCGCCTTTTTTGTTCTGGCTGATTCATGCCGGTTGGGCCGTATTCGGCGTCAATGACTGGTGGCCCCGCCTGGTGGCGCCATTGTTCGGTCTGGCAAGCCTGGGCCTGACGGCAATGCTGGCCCGCAGGCTGTGGCCCGCTCGAACGGCCGTCGCTGTTGCGGCGCCTTTGATATTGTTCGCCAGCCTTTTCTGGACCCTGTTCACGACGCTGACTATGTTCGATATGTTGCTGGCTTTCTGTACTTTGATGGCGATGTTGGGCGTCGTCCAGGCCTGGCAGGATGACAAGCACGGCGGTTTTATTTGGCTGGCACTGGCAATCGGCATTGGTGGGTTGGCGAAGGGCCCGGCGATCCTGCTTTCAACCCTACCGGTCGCCCTTCTTGCTCCGGTCTGGGCTCCAATCTGGAAAACAAAGCAAAAGGCCAAACAGCAGGTTACGGAAGATGGGGAAAGCGGCGTTGGCGAGGCTGAGGCCGAGAACCTCAATATTGAGGACGCCGAGACAGAGACCTTACCAGAATCCGGGATGTGGAGCAGGGGCTGGAAACAATGGTATGCCGGTATTGGCTTTGCCTTGTTGGGTGGTATCGCGGTTGCGCTGATTTGGGCTATTCCCGCCGCCATACTGGGCGGGGAAGAATATCGTAATGCTATTTTCTGGGGACAGTCTGCGGGACGTATGGTTGAATCTTTCGCTCATGCCAGGCCCTGGTGGTGGTTTCTGGCCGTGCTTCCAGGCCTTATTCTACCTTGGACGCTCTGGCCCGCGTCCTGGCGTTCCATTCGTGGTCTGCTTGATCTTGGCCAAGACAACGGGCTGCGCTTCTGCCTCGTCTGGTTTTTGCCTGCCCTGATTACTTTCTCAGCGATTAGCGGCAAACAGCTGCACTATCTGTTGCCGATCTTCCCGGCGCTGGCGCTTATGCTGGGAAGGCTTCTCGTCGACAGCCACATTACCGGCGATGGTGGAATGTCATGGACGCGCTCGGGATTGCAGGTACCGGGGGGACTGTTTGTCGTATTTGGGCTAGTCATCGGAATAGCACCCCTTTTGGCGGGAATTATTGAATTACCCCCCCTTATCGCGGACGTTGAATTTATATGGGGATGGGTAATGGCACTGTTTGCCTTGAGTCTCATTGTCCTGACGCGCAAATTTGCCGGCCTGATACCGCGCATCGCTACCATGGCGATATTGTCCATGGCCCTGATTGTTGCCATCCACCTGGGCCTAAGGCCTGTTTTGGAAGAAAGGTTCGACCTGAAACCCATTTCCCAGAAGATGAGCCAATGGCAACGCTCGGGTATCAAGCTCGCGTTCAGCGGAAAATATCACGGACAATTCAACTTTTTGGGTCGACTGGAAGACGACATCGCCGTGGTAGGCCTTTTGTATCCCGATCTTAAGAACTGGTTGGTCGAAAATCCCGAAGGTCTTATTGCTTCCACTCTCGGCGAGATGCCACAAAATATAACACCGATCTATTCGCAGCCTTTTCGAGGACGCTTGTTGGTTGTCATCAACACCGAACAAGCCCTCGCCGACCCCTATATTCTGGGAAATACCCAAGAATAAATTACCCACAAGCCTTGACAGGGGATGGAAACATCCTTAGATCGTTAGCACTCAAATCAATAGAGTGCTAACAAACTCTAAATTCTTGTTATTTATCAGTAAGTTCACGGAGTATGAACGATGAAATTCAGACCTCTGCATGACCGCGTTCTCGTTAAACGCATTGAGCAGGAAGAAAAAACCGCCGGTGGCATCATCATTCCCGATACCGCCCAGGAAAAGCCCAGCGAAGGTGAAATCGTCGCTGTTGGTTCCGGTGCACGCCGCGACGACGGCACCGTTGTTGCGCTGGATGTTAAAGCCGGCGACCAGGTGCTGTTCGGCAAATGGTCCGGCACCGAAGTTTCAGTCGACGGGCAAGACCTGTTGATCATGAAGGAATCCGATCTTCTGGGTGTCGTCGAAGGCGCCAAAAAGAAGAAAAAGAAGTAATTTAGTGCAACCTGCGTTTAGTGAAACGCAGATAAGTTGCCCTAATTCTTTAATATCGATCAAATTTTCTGCATTAAATTGCCCCCAATTCAATGCAGTTTGATCTAGCCAGATTAAGGATTATTAGAAATGGCTGCTAAAGAAGTAAAATTCAGTACTGACGCCCGCACGCGCATGCTTGCCGGTGTCGACATCCTGGCCAACGCTGTCAAGGTAACGCTGGGCCCCAAAGGCCGCAATGTTGTTCTGGACAAGTCGTTCGGCGCCCCGCGCATCACCAAGGACGGCGTCACCGTCGCCAAGGAAATCGAACTGACCGACAAGTTCGAAAACATGGGCGCTCAGATGGTCAAGGAAGTCGCTTCCAAAACCAATGACGAAGCCGGTGACGGCACCACTACCGCCACTCTGCTGGCTCAGTCCATTGTTCGCGAAGGCACCAAGGCCGTTGCCGCAGGCATGAACCCGATGGATCTGAAACGCGGCATTGACCTGGCCGTTGATAAAGTCATCGCCGACATCAAGAAGCGCTCCAAGAAGGTTTCCACCAGCGCCGAAGTCGCGCAGGTCGGCACCATCTCGGCTAACGGCGAAGGCGAAATCGGCGACTTTATCGCCGAAGCCATGGAACGCGTCGGCAACGAAGGCGTTATCACCGTTGAAGAAGCCAAGAGCCTGAACACCGAACTGGACGTCGTCGAAGGCATGCAGTTCGACCGTGGTTACACCTCACCTTATTTCGTCACCAATGCCGAAAAAATGACCTGCGAGATGGAAAACCCGTTTATCCTGATCCATGAATCGAAGCTATCCACCCTGCAGCCCCTGCTGCCGGTCCTGGAAAGCATCGTTCAGTCCTCGCGTCCGCTGCTGATCATCGCCGAAGACATCGAAGGCGAAGCACTGGCTACCCTGGTTGTCAACAAGCTGCGTGGCGGCCTTAAAGTCTGCGCCGTCAAGGCACCGGGCTTTGGTGATCGTCGTAAAGCCATGCTGGAAGACATCGCCATCCTGACCAACGGTCAGGTGATCAGCGAAGACCTTGGCATCAAACTCGAAAATGTCACTCTGGACATGCTCGGCACCGCCAAGAAACTTCACATCACCAAGGAAGAAACCACCCTGGTTGAAGGCGCAGGTTCGAAAAAGTCAATCATGGCCCGTTGCAACCAGATCCGCGCACAGGTCGAAGAAACCTCCTCGGACTACGACCGCGAAAAACTGCAGGAACGCTTGGCCAAACTGGCCGGCGGCGTTGCCGTTATTCGTGTCGGCGGAGCCACGGAAATCGAGGTGAAGGAACGTAAAGACCGCGTTGACGACGCCCTGCACGCCACCCGCGCTGCTGTCGAAGAAGGCGTTGTCCCTGGCGGCGGAACGGCCCTGCTGTTCGCCACCAAGGCTTTGAAAAAGCTTGAAGGCGCAAACAACGACCAGAATGTCGGTATCGACATCATTCGCCGCGCGCTGGAAGCCCCGGCCCGTCAGATTGCTGAAAATGCCGGCGTTGACGGAGCCGTCGTTGCAGGTAAGTTGCTGGAAAGCAAGGCTAATGTTGGCTTTGATGCCCAGACCGGTGAGTACACCGACCTTGTCAAGGCCGGCATCATCGATCCGGCCAAGGTTGTCCGTACAGCCCTGCAGGACGCAGCCTCGGTTGCCGGCCTTCTGGTCACCACCGAAGCAATGGTTGCCGACGCACCCGCCAAGGACGAGCCCGCCATGCCTGGCGGCGCGCCCGACATGGGCGGCATGGGCGGCATGGGTGGAATGGGTGGAATGGGCTTCTAAGCCAGCCAACCATTTAGCTCAAAAAGCTATCGAGCGGGGTCGCACGCAACGTGTGGCCCCGTTTTTCTTTTGAATTTCCAGTTAGTAATTTTTCTTTTGACCGTGTAAAACCTTGCCTCCGACTGAATGAATTTATCTGGAAATATGACCGATTATTTGAACTATTTCCTTGACGGTGCAAACCAAGGACAGACAATCCTTTCCGCACTGGTGATCCTTTTTCTGCTTTCAGCAATTGGCGGCGTAATTGCCGGGCGAGACCGCGAGGCCGAAACAGATGTTTTTGTTGGCTGGGGTGTCGTTTCCCTTATTTTCACCGCAAGCGCGGTTTTTCTGTCAGGTCCCCTTGGCGTTCTTAGTTGGGTTTTTTTTGGCGCAGGTGCAGCCTGCATCGCCTATTTGTCTTTCTCCCGCAAACCACTATTTCCCGCTGGGGCGATTCACATTTTAGTCGTTCTGACTCCGCTATTATTAATCGCCGGCGCAATGGAACCCTCACAATGGGATGAGTTTTCTCACTGGTTGTCAGCCCCGAAATCCCTGTTCCTCAGCAACGATGTGCCATCGACGGATAACCCGCCTCAAGGGACTGCCATGCTTACTGCTTATCCCTATGGCTGGCCTTATTTAACCTTCCTTGGAAGTAAATCCACGGGATCTTTTATGGACGGGGTGGGGCGCATTTATAATATTGTGTTTCTTGCCCTATTTGGACTACTTGCGTTGAAAATAGCCTTTCGCGCAGCCGGGCATCAAGCTCCCAGCCAATATACCTGGCCTTTTGCCGGCCTGGCCGCTTTTTTTATCCTTGGCATCAATCCGACTTTTATTCAGAAAATTATTCTGACCGCCTACGCCGATACGGGTACGGCTGTGGCAGTAGGCTTAACAGCATATCTGTTGTGGACGCTTCTCGAGGCCGAAGCCGAGGGTGATAAAACCAGAGCCTATCGCACCGCATGGCAAACGGCCTTTGTCGCCGCAGCCCTGATCAACATCAAGCAGGTTAACCTGATCCTGTTTTTGGGTCTCCTTATATCGTTTCTGATTGCGGCATGGCGAGACCCAGAAATTAACTTGGTCAGGTGCGTTTATTTTGTTTTAGGTATCTCCGTATTGCCAATTATTGTTTATCTAATTTGGCGCTATCATGTCGGCGTTAACCTGCCCTATTCTCCTCAAAACGAAGCAAACTTTAAGCCATTTGAGGAATGGCATATCAACTTAATTCCGCATATTTTCCATCAGATGCTGACAGTGGCCATGAAGAAAGCTGCCTTCTTTATGGTAATGACTATTACTGTTGCCTTCGCCGTCCGCGCCTTCTTCCGTCCATCCGGGCATTACGGAAGGTTGGCTATCATCGGCGGCGGCGCTTTTGTCAGCTACAACGTTTTTCTGTTTTTTACCTATGTTGCTTCTTTTGGGCCATACCAGGCGGCAACAGTGGTTTCATATTGGAGATACAACACGCATCTAGGCATGATCGCGACGTTAATGATCGCGGCTGGTGTCGGCTTGTTATGGAAACGTTGGAGACTAGATCAACGCGTTCCCAAAACCTTGAAGTGGCTGCCGCTTTTTCTCGTGATAGCGGGCCCCATCGCCTTTGCCCATAAGCTGCGTTTTGATCTGGAGCCAAACAAACCCCATTTCACGGCGATCGCCCGGGAAATCGCTGCGACAATTCCAAATGAAGAGCCTCTCGTCATTATTGATCCACGGGGGTCCGGGGAATCGGCGGTTATTACCCGTTATATTACCGGTCGGAAGGGCATCCATTACATCTCTCTATTCCATGATTCAAAATTGACGAACATTCACAGGTATATGAAATTTCATGGAGACGAAACGAAGACCATCATTCATTCAATGACCCCGGAAATGGCAAATCATTTCAAAGGTCGGTTTGAAAGCAATATTTCATATTTAGTGCAGTGGAAAGATGGGAGTTGGCAGACTTTGAAGAAGTGGCCGTACCCGAAATAACAAAGCATTTTCAGAAAAAACTTTGAGATCACACTTGGGACTGATCGAGCTTCTTCCTTCTGAGCATATTGGCCAGCGCCATTTCCGATCTAGACTCCTGGGTTCCCCGGAGTACATTCAAAACCATGGTAAAGGGCCGCAAAGGCCGGCGTAGCCAGGCAGACCCATAGAACAAGGCAACACCGAACCAGCGCAGTGTCTTTAACTTTTTGTCGCTAAAGTTTTCGCTGTAGGAAACTGTCCTTGAAGCATCGGCATAAGAACGCAAGCTGTCGTAATATGGGTCATCCAGGATGATTCCTTTTTCTTTGCGAATTTGTTCAAACAATTCCGATCCTGGATAGGGCGAAAACGCCCAAACGCTGATGTCATAGGCTCCGGCAAAACCCATGCGAATAATAAAACGATAACTTTCGAACACTTCTTTCAGGGTTTCGCCCGGGAAACCAAAAATAATATTCGTTTTGACATTCATACCCTGGGAGAAACTGCTGGAGATGGAGTCGATGACGGAATCCGTCGTGATCTTCTTCTTAATACGGGCCAAGACACTGGGTGAGCCGCTTTCCGGTGAATAGGACAAATTGCGGCATCCTGATTTAAACAGCAAACCAGCCACTTCATCGTCAATGGCTTCCGATCGGGTGCCACTAGGCAGTTGCCAGGTAAAAGTCAGGCCCCGTTCTTCGATCTTACGGCAAAAATCGACAATCCATTCTTTTTTGACGATAGCCGTCAGGTCATAGAAGTCGAAATTGACTGCCTTGTATCTTTCCTGATAGGCCTCAATCTCATCCAGTAACAAATCCGGATTGCGGGCGATCCACCTCGTCGTCCACATCGAAGGATTGGAACAAAAAGTACACTGATAGGGACACCCCCGGCTTGCCATCAGTGGCATGGAGCGCCCGCGATCAACGCCAAACCCGAAACCGCGTTCCAGATAGTTTTCAATTGGCGTGATATCCCAGGCGGGAACCGGAATATTGTCCAGGTCGCGTTTTCGCGCACGTCTCGGATTGCTGACGGCCTTCCCATTGGTATCTTTATAAACGATGCCTTCGACCGATGCTTTGTCTAGTGTTCCCTCGGCAAAAGCATCGAGGATTTCCAGGGCGGTTTCCTCTCCTTCACCAAGGACACCCAAATCCAGCTCACTTTCTTCGATGCTTTGGTCCGGCACAGCGGTTACATGCTCACCGCCACCAATCAAAAGGGCATCGGGAAATCTCTTGCGAATTCCGGAAATCAAATCCCGGCAGGTCGGCCATTCGAAGGAAAAGCCGCAGGCGACGCCAATGACTTCCGCATCGGTGGGTATTTTTTCGACGATTTCGTCCAAGGACAAACCATAGAGAAAACAGTCGTTTTCAACCGAATGACGAGAATCCAGGGCCTCACCAACGCCATCAATAAAGTTGACGTCATGACCGCCTGCACGAAGGGTTCCGGCTACATAAGCCAAGCCAAGGGGGGGCGTAAACATGGACGTCTGATTGTTGGCCGGAACCACAATTGAGGGTCGGATTAAACAGACTTTTACAGCTCTGGGCGTCAATTCAGCATATTCCTTTTGGGGGCGTGTGGCCTTTTCATAATTTAAGGGTCCTGAAATACAATTAAACCCTTATCCCGTCCAGTCCGGATCGAGTGCCTTGATAAGAGCGGAATGATCCAGATTGCCCTCACCGTCGTCAATTAGCTTTTCATAGAGCTCTTTGTTCAGGCTTGTCGCCGGCATTTCGATATTTAGCTCTCCGGCCAGATCCATTGCCTGGGCCAAATCCTTGTGTTGGGTGACGACCTTGCCGCCGGGGGTAAATGCGCCCTCGATCATCCGCTGGCCATGGACTTCCAAAATACGTGAATCGGCGAAACCGCCTTTTAAGGCCTCGCGCACCCGGGCCGGATCGGCCCCTGCACGTGCGGCTAGCATCAGAGCCTCGGCGACAGCGCCGATATTCAGACCGACGATAACCTGATTGGCCGCCTTGGCGACCTGTCCAGTGCCTGTCGGACCGACGTGAGTCAATCGTGAACCCAGAATATCTAGAATGGGACGGGCTCGCTCGATTGCTTCCTTTTCACCACCGGCCATGATCGTCAACGTACCGCTTTCAGCACCCAGCGTACCGCCTGAGACCGGGGCATCCACATATGCCGCGCCGGCCTTAATAAATCGCGCAGCAAACCTGCGGGTAGCAGTGACCGCCGTGGTTCCCATATCAATAATTAGGTCTCCAGATTTAGCCCCTTCTAACACTCCATCCCCGCCCATCAGCACTGCTTTAACGGCGATGGTATCAGCGACCATGATGACGATGATATCCGCCTTTTCGGCTACGGCTTTTGGCGTTGGAGCAGTTTGCCCACCGGCGTCGGCGATTTCCTTAAGCGGTACGGGAGACCTTGTCGTGGCAACGACGCTCATACCGGCTTTGATCAGGTTTTTGCACATCGGGAGCCCCATAAGGCCGAGTCCGACGAAACCAATTGTCTGTGCGATTGCGGGTTTCATGGAACTATTTCCCATTCAAATAGTCGATCAGATTGGGCATCGAACTATCCCCGAATCCGTCAGCTTTGGCATGTTCAAGAATATCGTAAACCGCATCGGCGCCTGCATTGGGCGCGCCTAATCCGTCCGTCATCGCCGTATAATATCCCAAATCCTTTTCAGCATTTGCAACGGAGAACCTGAAGCTGCTGTCGTCGCCTTTTTGGATATATGGAAGCAACCGCCGAAAGACGAGGCTGTCGCCGCCGCCGGTCATGATCACCTCGCAAAAAGTATCCATATCTACACCAGATTTTTTTGCGCACACGACCGCTTCGGCCGCGAGGACGGCATTACCAAGCGATAGATAGTTATGGATCAGCTTCATTTTGTGCCCGGAAGCGACCGGTCCCGTGCGATAGATATTCTCTGCATAGGTTTCGATGATACCGATAACCGCTTCGATGGCATCATCTTCACCACCAAGCATCACGTTCAGTCGTCCTTCATCGGCTTCTTTCGGGGTTCGTGTCATGGGGGCATCGACGAGTGAGGCGCCCTTTTCCTCTATCGCCCGCGCCAGCTTCAGGGTCGATTCTGGTATCGCCGTCGAACAATCGACGACGATGGAGTCTTTCTGCAGGCCCTCCAACACTCCCCCTTCCGAAAGAACGACATCCTCCACCTGGGGCGAACCAGTGACGCATATGAAAACCACATCGGCGTCCAAAGCCATAGCGGCGGCGCTTTGGGCGATCTTAACCCCCGCATCAACAAGATCCGAAACGGGGCGGTTGCCCGGATGATCTAGTATCGACACATTGTAACCGCCTTTAAGGATATTTTTTACGACGCCGTGACCCATCATCCCGACACCGATAAAAGCGATGACTGGCTTGTCATTTACGCTCATGATTTCCTCCCATACGTTTCTCGGGAATTACTGTAATCCTATTCCTGCAATCCCGAAATCTTCAGGTTTCAGCAAGAAACCCGCGAATTTCCATGACCGCTTCTTTCAGGCCCACACGCGAAGCCTGCACCCCTTCAGGAAAAGCGCTCAGCAGTCGGGATGGCAAGGCTCGATCTAACATGACGAAGACACCCTTGTCCGTGGCGCGGCGGATCAAGCGCCCGTAAGCCTGTTTCACTTTCAGGCGGGTCAGCATCTCGTCGTAGGCGCGAGCACCGAAGGCTTTTCGACGGGCCCTGTGAAGGATATCCGGGCGCGGCCAGGGCACTCTATCGAAAACTATAAGCCGTAAGGAACGCCCAGGCACATCGACGCCATCCCTAACCGCGTCGGTTCCCAGAAGGCAGGAATCTTCCTCCGCCCGGAAGATATCGATCAGGGTTCCCGTGTCCATGGCCTCGATATGCTGGGCCATGACCTGCATGCCGGCATCATCCAGAGGGGCGGCGATCTGATCATATACAGCACGCAATCTCGATATCGCTGTGAACAGTCCCAATCCGCCGCCGCCTGAAGCCAGGAAAAGTTCACGGTAGGCACTCGCCACTTGTCTCATATTCGATTTGTCCACATCGCCGACCACCAGTACCCGGGTATTGCCCGCGTAATCAAAAGGCGAATTGACGGCGCTAATGATTACCGGGGATGGCAAATGAATTGCGCCGGTTCGAGCTTCGGCTCCATTCCAGCCGCTGACGTCTTCGTCCGGATCTTGTTGGTCCCTTGTGTGCAGCGGCTCATCGCCGCCTTCGGGTCCATGATCGCGCAAGGTCGCCGAGGTAATCAACGCGCCGTGTGCCGGCGCCAGAACTGTCTCGGCAAACGGCAGCGTAGGATCGACAAAGTGGCGGTGCAAGCCGACATCGATTTCGCGTCCGTCGATGCGTTCGACTCCAAACCAGTCGACCACTTCTTCGGGAGACTCATTGTGTAGCGCTTTCAACATCGCCGCCCAGGCATTGAGCTGGTCGACCCCCCGGCGCTGTAAGCCGCGTGTGACGGCTTCGATACGATTGCGCGTCGCCGTATCCAGAGTATCGGCTTCCACATCAAACAGTCGGACAAGCGATTGAATAAGCATCTGTAATGGGCGGCGCAGGCGGATCAAACCAGCTTCAAGAGCCCCGGCAGCTTCCAGCAAGCCGGGAACCGGGCTCTCCGTTCCGCTTTCAAGACTATAAGTCGCCCCACCACCAGTCTCGCGGGCATAAACCTGTTGGCGCACAAAGCTTAGGAACGTTTCCGTCGCCCCAACGGGCTCCCCGCCGGCGATGCGCTGCCGCCAGGCAGGGCCAGGCAGGACATGGGCAGCGCGAAGAGCTTCGTCCAAAGTCGCCATGGCTTCGTCATCGTCATTGATCAGATCTTCTATGCGCGCCCGTAAACCCCTGGAGCGAGAATGCCGTCCGGCTTCAGCGCCGATCAGCCAGCGCCGCAAATCCTCGCTTTCGAACCCGGTTAGATCAGCCGAAAAAGCACTGTCGGCAGCGCCAAAAATATGATGCCCTTCGTCGAACACATAGCGGGTCGGCAATTGTCCTTCTTCGCCACCACCAAGCGCAGCCTGGATCATTACCAGGGCATGGTTGGCCACAACGATGCGCGCTCTCCGGGCGCGTCGGACCGTGCGTTCGATAAAGCAGCGATTGTAGTACTGGCAGGCTGAATAGGTGCATTCTCCCCTTTTATCGGTAAGGTCAAGGGTTGATGCGCGGCCGACGAGATCGGCCAGCCAAGAGGGGAAATCTCCGCCGATCATATCTCCGTCGCGCGACATCAAGGCCCAGCGCGCCATTAGACCCAGGCCGATAGCCTCCGACCCACCGCTACTGGAGCGCAGGCGCGCCACCGCTTCGGCGAAATTAAGCAGGCAAAAATAATTTTCCCGACCCTTGCGGATAACCACCTTTTCCATTTTTTCGATCGGGTCGGGATACAGGCGATCCAGTTCGGCATCCAATTGTCGCTGCAGGTTGCGGGTAAAAGTCGATATCCAGACGGACCCTTCATTTTTGTCGGCCCAGACGCTGGCCGGGGCTATGTAGCCCATAGTCTTGCCGACACCGGTACCTGCATCGGCCAGAACCACAATGGGCTCTCCCCTTTTATTACGGGCATTGAATGCGGGCGAAACCGCTCCGGCGTATTCGGCTTGCTCCGGCCTTTCTTCGGCACTCGTACCCAGCAATTTAATCAGTTGCGCACGTGCTTCCACAGGCTCGACCGGAAAATCCCTAGACGGCGATTCCAAGGGACGGTCATCCCATTCGGGCAGCCTGTCCCAAACTGCCAGCCCTTGCGCCACGTTACCCGTATGCGGCTGTTCTCCACCACCCAGTGCCGCGATCACCGGTTCGGCCCAGGGCCAGCCGCCGCGATGCATAGCCCAACCGATAGCACCAGAGTCCCGGTCCCTTTTCGATCCCGCCAACTCCGAAATCAGAGCGTGGGCCGCCTGCATCAGGCTTTCGGCTTCCTGCTCGTGACTTCCCGGCAGGGCCAGTCCCAGGACTTCGGCCAGTCCACGAGGGGTTGGAAGAGTAAACTCGGCTGGACGAACGAAGGCGAAGAGTTCAAGCACATCGAATGCCGGAAAAGGCTTTGCTCCTAATCTGGAGAAAAAGCTTCTGGCGTGGCAAATGATAGGGGGCTTGCCCGGATGCAGGCGCCCGTTAACCTCGCTCGCAGTCAGGGTTTCCACCTCGCCGTCTGGGCTGAGCCATACGACGCCCCTGACACCGGCTACAAGAGCCGGTGCATTGGGCAGCAGAACAGGCCGCGACGGGGTATGGGTGTCCTCACTCATATGCTCTCGATTATAGGATTCCTTTGTAAAGGAGTACCAAAAAACGAATATTTCCCGATAGGAAAGGAATCTGGCAGAATAGAAAACGAAAGAGATGTTTCATTAACCCGGGGGCTATAACCCGGGTAATGAAAGGGAGTGTTAACGATCATGTCGAAGGGGCGTCCCAAGCCTGTCGATATCGACCCATCAGGGGGAAAAGTGTGGGAGTTTCCGGATGCCTTGTGGCGCAAGGTACCGGCCCTGCAGGCCATTCGTCTGCGCCGTACCGTCAACGAACAGATATTGCCTCTTTTGTATCAACTAGACGATCTGTATCCCCGACCGAAGGGTTCTAAAATCCCCCATATAAAGGGCGCATCCCTGGACGACATTGAGGCCGACGTTTCGTGCACCGTTCTGGCCCTGCACCTTTTCGACATCGCTTTGGAACAAGGATTGGTGACATTCGGCGCCAAGGGAGCAAAAAAAGGAAAGAAACCTGCCCGTAACGCGCCAGTTGGCAGTTGCGGCATGAGCATTGATCAAGCCAGACAATATTTCCTGGAAGATGCTGCCCGGAATATCCTCAAGGAAGCGGGACACGACCCAAAAAAACTTTTCGACATGTTAGGCAGTTACGAGCTGAAAGATCCTTCAAGCCTGAACAAGCTGAAGCTGATGGCCCGCTTCGACCCTTTAACCATTTCCGAACTTAAAGAGGGGCTGCGCGGCCACATGGGAAAACTGTTTGATCGGGACGAGCAGTATTTCAGGGTCTTACGGAAAGCCAAGCCAACAAATTTTATTCGCCCATTGCGTAAATCGCTGGGAAAGAACTTCGCAAAAATTCTTGAATGGGACGGCGAATTTATAACTGCCGTAGCCGAGGGCCTTGAGCACAGCGCCAAGATTATCGCCCTTGGGGGTAGCCTTCTGCAAATCAAAGACCCAGAGATCGTCCGTGCCCTGGGCCGCTGGCACATGGAGGAAAAGGTTGTCAAAGACAAGGTGAAGGGCAAAAAGAAAACCTATATCACCCGCATCGATCAGGTTCGCCGTCAATTGGGCAGCGAATTCAGCATACTTATGAATTCCAATGCTGCTGTCGTTGATCAGGCAGGTGATTGGACGGATGAAGAAATTGAAAGAATCAAATTCTATGTCGGCTACATCGACGCCAATGTGATCGAGGCCTTGTCGACCCTGCCGTTTAGCTACACGATCGCCGTCATGGAGGGGTTGTGGAATACCCTGGGACGTGAATTCATGGAAGAAAAAGTTACAACTCCGGAAGCCATTGCCGCGCTGAGGGAAATCGCCAACAAAATCCATGAAATGGGAACCGAAACCATGCTTCCAAACAAGGTCACCGGGATGATCGAAAACAAGCTGTTCGACGCTCAACTCTCTCAATTCGAAAAATAAACAATAGGCATGCTAAGCATCCGCAACCTTTTCGGAATAGGCATCGGTCCCATCGACCTTAAACTGGCCGGTGGCGAAGTCTGCGCAATTACCGGCCCCTCGGGTGCCGGCAAATCCCTTTTCCTTCGCGCCATCGCCGACCTTGATCCTAACGACGGCGAGGTTCTGTTGGACGGTGATGATCGACATTCTTTCCCCGCACCGGAGTGGCGACGGCAGGTTTCCTACGTCCCTGCGGAAACCGGGTGGTGGGCGGAGCGGGTAGGCGATCATTTTACGGATCGCGAGTCGACGATCCGCCTGCTGGAAACCATCGGCCTGGGAGAAAGTGCGCTCGAATGGTCGATACCCCGGCTTTCCACCGGCGAAAAGCAACGCCTTGGGTTGGCACGTTCTCTTTTGGGAAAACCGAAGGTGCTGTTGCTGGATGAGCCGACTTCGGCGCTCGACGCCAATAACCGTGAAAGCATTGAACAACTATTGAAACGGCGAAGGGATGATGGTGCGACGATCATCATCGTCACCCATGATTCCGAGCAGGCCCGTCGCCTGAAAGCCCGGACCCACCGCCTTGAAGACGGAAAGCTGGAGGCAATTCCATGACCTTCATCGCCCTTGGATACGAAGATTTAGTCATTGCCTCGCTGTTGTTGCTTTTCAGCGGCTTGTTATCCATTTTCCTGCGTTTGGGGCTGGAGCGTCAGATCGGCGTCGCCGCCCTACGCATGGTCATTCAGCTGATGCTAATCGGGCTGGTATTGAAGTTTCTGTTCCAGCTTGTCTCGCCCCTATGGACGGGGGTTGCCGCAGCCACCATGATTGCACTGGCCGGGCGGGAAGTCATGGCCCGCCAGAAACGAAGATTTACCGGCTGGTGGACTTATGGTCTGGGTACGTCCAGCCTGATGATTGCGTGCGCCACCGTCACCGTATTAGCGCTGACGACCCAAATCAGACCGGATCCCTGGTTTGATCCCCGCTTTGCCCTGCCGATCCTGGGCATGATATTGGGCAACACCATGAACGGCATCTCCATCGGCTTGGAAAGATTGTTGTCTTCGGCTGTAGATGGCCGCTCCATCGTTGAGGCGCGCCTGGCCCTGGGTTATGACCGCACGCGGGCAATGAAGCCCCTAATCCGCGATTCCATCCGCGCCGGATTGATCAATATCATCAACGCCATGTCAGCAGCGGGTGTAATTTCACTGCCTGGAATGATGACCGGCCAGATTCTGGCCGGCGTCGACCCAAC
Source organism: uncultured Thalassospiraceae bacterium (assembly GCA_964490815.1). Lineage (GTDB taxonomy): Bacteria > Pseudomonadota > Alphaproteobacteria > Rhodospirillales > JABHCV01 > JACNJU01. The sequence goes on along the minus strand of CAZBEC010000013.1, from coordinate 67,244 downwards.
CGAGGCCGTCAAATACCAAATCTTGATCCTGTTCCTTATCGCCGGATCGACCGCGCTGGGCACCCTAGCAGCCGTATTGCTCGCGGCGCGTCGCCTGACCGACAGCCGACACAGGCTTAGATTGGATCGTTTAGGCCCCCTTAAAACCTGATTCATAAATCCTAAACTGAATCGCTGTAGATTCATTTTTCTGCCTGTTCCCGAGTTCAACAATTGGATTTTGCAGGCAGGACAAATGAGTCGCCCTTCTACCATAGAATCGCTTATGCTGATTCCCTTACAAACGGAGGATTGTTCCTAAATGGCGAACGCAAATCCCGCGAATTCCGGTATCGAGATGCCCCGCAAACCTGATCTGGCCGACCATTTTGTCGCCTGCAGCAAATTGGGACGCTACCTGACGGTTTTCGATGAAAGCCGCTTCGTCATCACCGACGATTTCTCCGAAGACGTTACCGTCGATAAGACCGCAGCTGCCGTCGCCTCGATCTTTTCCAACGATCCACTGGTTGCCGAAGCCGCCCTGCTGCCACTTGGAAAGGCGGCAATGAACAAGCAAATGGGCTCACGCGACCATTACGAAGAACTGTTCAGCCTGATCGAACAACAGGCCTTGAACACATCGATTAAGGAATCCGCCCAGTCGCTGCTGGACTCAGGTTTCCGCGAAGCCCGTATCCGCGAGTTGGAAGCCAGCCTTGGCGACAAACTGAGCCCGGCCCGTGCACGCTACCGCGCCTTCCTTGAAATCGTCCGTCACTTGATCGAGCAGAAGATTACGCCGCAGTTGTTCCGGGATGAATTCCTGGACTTCACCTATGCCGTCGCCGGTCGACTTGATTTCGGCATTTACAGTTTCTGCCTGGACAGGATTTTCTCCAACGAGCAGATCCCGATGAAAGCGAAGGGCTTTCTGGTTTCCGAACTGCTGGGATTCCCGCCCACCATCCGCCGCGAGCTTTTGACCAACCTTTTGACCATGCCGGGACTGAACCAGCGGCTGGGAGATTTCGTTCGCGACGCGATTATTGAGAAACTGGGCGATGTGGCAGCCACCGAGATCGAATTGCTGGCGGCCCTTAAAACGTCCCAGATGTCCATGGATGACATCAACGACATGCTAGGTCAAGCCGTCTTGAACTGAGCCCAGTTCAAGACAGATCATTTGATCGGTTCTTTTTAGATTAGAGCAACTTATCTGCGTTCGCTCGAACGCAGGTTGCTCTACACGGTAACGCCTAGCCACCTTCCGTTTCAATATTCATCGGCTGGCCGCAGTGCTTGCAGTGGATAGCGTCAGGATCGTGCCGGTTAAGGCCGCATTTTGGACATTTATAGACCACCTTGGCCGGACGGAAGATGGTCTGCACCAGGCGCAAGAACAACGCCACCCCGAAAACCATGATGACAACCGAAAGCATCCGCCCCATTGGGTCCTGCAGGGTGATATCTCCGAAGCCGGTCGTGGTCAGAGTGGCGACGGTAAAATAAAGGGCGTCCATATAGGTGCTGATTTCCGGATTGACGCGGACCTCCAGCACATACACCAAAGCAGTAATAAAAAAGATAAAGACGAACAGGCTGATGATGGAATTGATGATGTCTTCGTTGCGCGCGAAGAACTTGAACTCCCGGCGCAAGTCTTTGAGTACGTGATAAGAACGCAGCAGTCTGAGCGCCCGCATAATCCGTAGAAATGCGAAATTGCCCGTCAAAACCGGCGCCAGCAAGGTCGCTATGACAATCAGATCGACCCACGTCATCAGGTGCGTCATGTAGCGTAGCCGGTCGGTTTCGATCCACAGGCGCGCGGCGAATTCCAGGGACAGAATGCCGGCCAGTATGAAATCCAGGGTCAGAATAAGAGGCGTTATTTCGACCATGGACGTGGCGACAAAAAAAATGATCGTTGCCACGTCGAAAGTCAGCAAGCCGTACCGGAACAACACGGCCCGGCGCGCACGTCCCTTGTATAGGTTATGGACTGTCTTTCTAAGGCCGTTCATGCCCGCCACGCGAAAAAGTTTTCCCTAATAGTTATGAGTTTAAGGAACTTTCGGCGAACCCGCTACCTCTCGTAATCCAGGCTGGGGGCCAGCCAGTGTTCGGCTTCTTCCGGGCTGACACCCTTGCGCCCCGCGTAGTCATCAATCTGATCCCTTGAAAGCTTGCCGACGCCGAAGTACTGGCTGTCCGGGTGGGAGAAATAGAAACCGGAAACTGACGCTGCGGGCAACATGGCGAAGCTTTCGGTGAGCGAGATGCCCGTCTTGCTCTCTACATCCAGCAGTTCGAACAAAGTCGCCTTTTCTGTATGATCCGGGCAGGCCGGGTAACCCGGCGCAGGGCGGATGCCCCGATACTGTTCCTTTATCAGATCCTCGTTGGGCAGGTCCTCGTCTTCGGCATAGGCCCAGAATTCCCGGCGTACCCGCTCGTGCAGTCGCTCGGCAAACGCTTCCGCCAGACGGTCGGCCAGGGCTTCCAGCAGGATTGCGTCGTAATCGTCGCCTTCGGCTTTGAAGGCTTCGACCCGTTCGGCCACACCGATGCCGGTTGTCACTGCGAAGGCGCCGATGTAATCGGCGATGCCTGTATCTTTCGGCGCGATGAAATCGGCCAGTGAAAAATTGGCGCGATCGGAATGTTTCGTCATCTGCTGGCGCAGGAAGTGCAATTTCTTGTTGACCTGCCCCCGATTATCGCCTGCGTACACTTCGACATCGTCGTCGTTCACCGAGTTGGCCGGGAAAAAACCAACCACAGCCTGTGCGGTCAGCCACTTCTCGTCGATGATCTGTTTCAGCATAACCTGCGCGTCTTCAAACAGTCCGCGTGCCGCCTCGCCGTGTTTTTCGTCCTGAAGGATCGAAGGATAAGCGCCCTTCAGCTCCCAGGTGCGGAAGAACGGCGTCCAGTCGATGTACGCGACCAGTTCATCCAGATCGTAGCCGCCGAACGATTTGATGCCCAGGAATGTGGGGCGCGGCGGCGTGAGGCCAGACCAGTCGACGTCGAATTTCGCCTCGCGAGCCGCCTGCAGCGATTGCAGGTGGGGTTTCTTGTTGCGATTGGCGTGTCGTTCGCGCAGGGCCTGGTATTCGGCGGCGACATCGGCGACGTAAGACTCCCGGGCCGTATCGGAAATCAGGTTGGTGGCCACACCAACGGCGCGCGAAGCATCATTAACGTGGACAATGGGACCGTCGTAATTGGGGGAAATCTTGACCGCCGTGTGCACGGGCGAGGTGGTTGCGCCGCCTACTAGCAACGGCATGGTTAAACCTTCGCGCTGCATTTCAGCGGCCACGGTGCACATTTCATCCAGCGAAGGCGTGATCAGGCCGGACAGGCCGATCATGTCGACGTTTTCTTCCTTCGCGCGTTTAAGGATATCGGTATAAGGGACCATGACGCCCAGATCGATGACTTCAAAGTTATTACATTGAAGGACGACACCGACGATGTTCTTGCCGATATCGTGGACATCGCCTTTTACCGTCGCCATCAAGACTTTGCCCTTGGCGCTGTCGGTCACTCCACTCGCTTCTTTCTCTTGCTCGATAAACGGAAGCAAATGGGCGACCGCCTGTTTCATAACCCGGGCTGATTTCACCACCTGGGGGAGAAACATCTGCCCCGAGCCAAACAAATCGCCAACCACGTTCATGCCATCCATCAGAGGGCCTTCGATGACTTCGATCGGACGACCGGCGGCAAGACGGGCTTCTTCGGTATCTTCGACGATGAATTCGGTGATGCCTTTAACCAGGGCATGTTCCAGGCGTTTACCCACACTTGCCTCGCGCCAGCTCAAATCCGGGGCAGTGTCTTTGGCGGCCGCACCCTTGGCTTCTTCGGCAACATCAAGCAGGCGCTCGGTCGCCTCGTCGCTTCGGTTTAGCACCACATCCTCGACTCTTTCGCGCAGCTGATCGGGAATATCCGCATAAACCGCAAGCTGGCCGGCGTTGACGATACCCATGGTCATTCCGTTGTTGATAGCGTGATAAAGGAAAACCGAATGCATGGCCTCGCGCACCGGGTTGTTGCCCCTGAACGAGAACGACATGTTTGAAACCCCACCGGAAATTGAGGCCCCCGGCAGGTTGTCCTTGATCCATTTGCAAGCCTGAATGTAGTCGACGGAAAAATTCTTATGCTCGTCGATACCGGTAGCAATGGGGAAGATATTAGGATCGAAAATAATGTCTTCGGGCGGAAAGCCGACCCGCTCGGTCAACACTTTGTATGAACGCCCACAGATTTCAGTCATCCGATCGTAGGTGTCGGCTTGGCCCTTCTCATCAAAAGCCATGACGATAACCGCCGCACCGTAGCGCAGAATCTCGCGGGCCTGCTCGGCGAACACATCATCGCCTTCCTTCAGGCTGATCGAATTGACCACGCCCTTGCCCTGTACGCATTTCAGGCCCGCAACGATCACCGGCCATTTCGACGAATCGATCATCACGGGCACACGGGTGATATCGGGTTCGGACGCGACGAGATTGAGGAACGTCGTCATTTCTTTTTCGGCGTCCAGCATGGCGTCGTCCACATTGACATCTATAATCTGAGCTCCCGCTTCGACCTGACTACGGGCGATGTCCAGGGCCGTTTCGTATTCGCCTTCGCGGATCAGACGCGCGAATTTGGCTGAACCAGCGACGTTGGTGCGTTCGCCGACATTGATGAAACCGGTGACGTCATCGACGGACAGGGGCTCCAGACCAGCCAGGTTTGCATTGCCGGTCGCCTTGGGATGGGCCCTGGGTTTGACGTCTTCGACGGCATCGGCAATGGCGCGGATGTGATCCGGCGTCGTTCCGCAACATCCGCCGACGATATTGACCAGGCCGCTGGTGGCGAATTCCTTCAGGGCCTCGGCCATGTATTCGGGAGTGTCGTCATAGCCGCCGAATTCATTGGGCAACCCGGCGTTGGGATGAACACTGACGTTAACAGGGGCGACGCCCGCCACCGCCTGAACATGTTGACGCAGATCTTTTGCGCCTAGAGCGCAGTTGAAACCGACGCTTATCGGTTTGACATGAGCGACGGAATTCCAGAATGCTTCCGGCGTTTGCCCCGAAAGAGTACGCCCCGAAGCATCCGTAATAGTGCCCGACACCATCACCGGAACCCTGACATCATGTTCATCGAAATACTTCAACACCGCATAAATGGCGGCCTTGCAGTTCAGGGTATCAAATACTGTTTCTACCAGTAGCAGATCGGCCCCACCTTCAAGCAACCCGTCAACCGCTTCGCTATAGGCATCGACCAGACCATCGAAAGAAACGTTACGGAAACCCGGGTCGTTAACATCCGGCGAGATTGACGCAGTGCGATTGGTCGGCCCCAAAACACCGGCCACATAGCGCGGCTTGTCGGGTGTTTTGGCTTCGGCCTCGTTGCAGGCCTCACGAGCGATGCGCGCAGAAGCGACGTTGATTTCGCGAACCAAATTCTCAAGACCGTAGTCGGCCTGGGAAATGACCGTCGCATTGAAGGTATTGGTTTCGACAATATCGGACCCGGCGTCCAGAAACGAGGCATGCAACTTCTTTATCAGGTCGGGTCTGGTCAGACTCAAAAGGTCATTATTTCCCTTAAGGTCCTGGCCATGGTCGGCGAAGCGCTCGCCTCGGTAGTCGGCATCTTCAAGACCTTCGCGCTGGATCATTGTACCCATGGCCCCGTCCAGGATGAGGATGCGGTCGCTAAGATGCTTTTCAATCGGGTGGCTCATTATTCTTGTTCTCCGTTCTCACCCGTATTGGGCCTTACGCCGAGGACATGGCAGATGGCGTACGTCAAATCGGCGCGATTAAGTGTGTAAAAATGGAAATCCTTGACCCCGCTAGCGTGCAGGATACGGCATTGTTCGGCGGCGACGCTGGCTGCGACCAGCTTGCGGGTTTCCGGATCATCATCCAGGCCATCGAACAATCCGGCCAGCCATTCGGGAACGTCGGTGCCGCAGAGGGCTGAAAATTTCTTTACCTGGGCAAAGTTCGTCACCGGCAGGATGCCCGGAACAATGGGGACATGGATTCCGTTGGCTCGCGCCCGTTCCAGAAATTTGAGATAAACCTCTGGATCGAAGAAATACTGGGTAATGGCGCGGGTTGCTCCAGCATCAATCTTGCGCTTCAGGTTATCCAGATCATCTTGCGGATTTTTGGATTCCGGATGGGTTTCGGGATATGCAGCGACGGTGATTTCAAAATCAGCGATTTTCTTTAATCCGGTCACTAGATCCGATGCAAAAGCGTATCCATCAGGGTTCGGCTTGTACGATCCGGTATTGTCGGGTGGATCACCGCGAAGAGCAACGATATGGCGAATTCCTGCCTCCCAGTACCGCTGGGCGATTGCCTCGATCTCACATTTCTCGGATCCAACGCAAGTCAGGTGGGCCGCCACTTCCATGTCCGTGTCTTTGGCGATCCTGACGACGGTTTCATGGGTACGCTCCCGTGTCGATCCTCCTGCTCCATAGGTAACCGAAACAAAGGCGGGGTTCACGGGGGCCAGCCGGTCGATACATGACCATAAGGAAGCTTGAGCCTTTATGTTTGCCGGGGGAAAGAACTCGAACGAGGCGTTAACATCTTTGGGTAACGGCAGCGCTACGACCATGGACGGATGGGGTGGGCGTCCCCTGGACGTGACGTTCATCAATTCCGAATGGCGTTCAAATTTTTCTTTTCTTGTCATAGCTTTTGTTAATTTCCGTCGGTCAGATGATTTGAAGAAATACTGTTGTTTTTCTTTGCCAACCAAACCGAGACCGTTAAGGGATCGCCCGGCAATTTTCTGGTTTTAAGCAGGCTCACATCGTTGATCTGAAACCAATATTTGACTTCGGCGTCATCGAAACCCAACCGGCGATGCTCGTGCTCATAGCGTAAACTTTCAAGTTCATGCGGTGCGAAATCAACCAACACCAATGATCCTCCTGGCCGGAGCACTCGTACTGCCTCGCCGACGGCCTGTCCCGGGCGGTCCAGAAAATGAAGAACCTGATGGATGGTTACGACTTCGAAGGAATCCGCAGGAAAAGGTATTTGGAATATGTCTGCTTGTCGTACCGTGCAGTTTGTAACACCCGCGCGTTGTAAGTTGGCGCGTGCGACGCTCAGCATTTCCCGCGACAGGTCGATGCCCTCTCCATGGCGGATACGGGGACTGAAGAGTTCGAGCATGCGCCCCGTACCCGTTCCCACATCAAGCAATTCGTCGATTGGGTTATCGCCAAGCAGATCCAGCAGTACCTGCTCGACGACGCTGTCATCGACATGCAGGGATCGCAATTTGTCCCAGCTATCGGCGTTACGGCGGAAGTAGTCGGCTGCGGCCAGATCCCGTTCTCGCTTGACCATGGACAGACGTTCCAGGTCACGCTTCAATATCTCATCACCGTCCGGCAGCAATTCGTTCAAGCGGCGCGCCAGGCGAGCGCCGTCACCACCCTGAACCAGACGGTGGAAAACCCAGCTCCCTTCCCGGATTCTCTCAAGCAATCCGGCCTCGCTCAGCAATTTCAAATGCCGAGAAACCCGGGGCTGGCTTTGACCGAGAATACCTACAAGTTCGCTTACGGTAAGCTCACCATGTGCACACAAGGCAAGCAAACGAAGCCGGGTCGGTTCCGCAGCCGCGCGAAGGGCCGTCAACAGGGAATCAATTGTCTGCATCTGCAATAACTGGCTTGTTTCCCGATATCGCCGGGTGAAAAACGCCAAACTCCTATAGCATCATCAAATTCAAGATATAAACATATCTTTATATGATTTCAAAAATGTGTCCAGCAATTTTTTTGAATCGTCGAAAAAGTTAAGGAAACCTGTGCGTTATAGACCCTAGTTCAAAAACCACAATCACTGCTTCTTTCGACACCATCGCCCACAACCAAACAATTATTTGAATTTATGTTGTTTTTTTGCAACACCTGCTCCCACTTGCTTACAAAGCGCCATGAGTTTTCTGGTTTTTCTCTCAGGCCTATGATACTCAGGATAAAGATTCTTCCGTCCCTTTAAGTGCTGGCGGGGGGGTGTGGCAATCGGGACGCAAAATGATCCCGGGCTGTTGTCTGATGGCATTTGCTTTAAGTCGTTAGGCGGCTTTTTTATATTGCGAGAATTAATAAACGGGACGCGCTTAGTTTGATGCTTATTCGCTTATTGGAATTCCCCCCTAATATCCGGCTTCGTTCGCGCCTAATGGTGCTTGCATTAGCATCTTTTATGATGGTTGGTTGCGCGACCGCGCCTGATCCCGACGATCCCGAAGCCGTTGCCGAATACCAGGAAATAAACGATCCCGGCGAGCCTACAATGAGGGCGATTTTCGCCTTCAACCAGGCCCTGGACAAGGGCGTGCTGAAGCCCGTCGCTGCTGCATACCGCGAAGTCACCCACGAAAAAATTCGCTCAGGCGTCCATAATTTCCTGAACAACCTGCGCTCGCCGGTGATTTTCTTTAACGATGTTCTGCAAGGTGAGTTCAAACGGGCCATCGCAACTCTGATGCGTTTCTTGATTAATACCACATTTGGTGCGCTGGGCATCAGCGACACCGCCGGCGACATGGGAATTGATTATCACAACGAGGATTTCGGCCAGACGCTGGCTGTTTGGAACATGCCGGAAGGGCCATATTTGATGCTGCCTGTCTTCGGGCCTTCGAACCCGCGTGACGCTATCGGCAGGGTAGTGGATTTCTTTATCGATCCGCTAAATATCTGGGCCAAGAATGTCGATGAAGAATGGACTATTTACACCCGCACAGCCGTTGATGCTGTTGATTTCCGCGCTCTTCACTATGACACCATTGAAGACCTTGAGAAGTCATCGCTTGACTTCTATGCCTCAGTTCGCAGTCTCTATCGTCAACGCCGCAATGATCAGATAAATAACGGCAAGGTGGACCCGGCTACATCGGTCCCAAGCATCGGGCAGTTCATGGAAGATGAGCCGTTTACCGACGAAGACAACGAGATTTCCCAAGCCAACTAATAGGGTTTTAGCGACATGACCTTCCGGCGCAGCTTTCTTCTTTTAATGCCTGCGTACGCCGTCTTTGCCTTCATCACATTTGCAAACCCCGCCCAGTCTGCGTCCTTCGAAGAAGAAGCGAGATCGTTTGTGCAAAATCTGGCCGAAAAAGCGGTTCGGGAATTAACCGACAAGTCGGCGCCCAAGGAAGAACGCATCCAGCGTTTTCGAGAGTACTTCAACGATTATTTCGCCGTCAGGGGGATCGGCAAATGGATTTTGGGCCGTCATTGGCGCAAAGCAAAGATAGAACAGCAGGAAGAATATCTAACGCTGTTTGAAGATTTGATGGTGGTTTCCTACGTCGATCGATTCGCCGCCTACGCTGGTGAACCCCTTCGTATTCAAAAGGCCCTCGTCCAGGACGAGAAAAACGTCACTGTCTATTCAGATATTCCGCAACAGGAAGGCAACCCGGCCATAAGAATCGACTGGCGTGTTGCCCGCAAAGACGGACTGTATAAAATCGTTGATGTCATCGTTGAAGGGACATCCATGAGCAACACCCTGCGATCGGATTTCGGCTCGATCATCCGCCAGCGAGGCGGCAACGTTTCGGGCTTGCTGGAAGCGCTGCGGGAAAAGACAGCCAAGCTTCGAGAAAAGAACGGCGGCTGAGGCTTTCTTCATACCCTGCTGCACAGGCTGGCTGAAATCAAATCCCAATGCTTAAGATCCAACCGGATTCCAGCAAGAATCTGCTATAAATCTTCAAAATTCAATTTGAGAAAGCCTGGATTTATGCCTCCAAATTTGCTCGATCAGCTTCCATATAGCCACCCAACTGTCATACACATGCTGCACGAGGCAGCGACGCTGAGGCCCAACGCTGTCGCTGTGGAATGCAGCAGCGTAGTCCTGACTTATTGCGAATTGGAAAGATGCGTCAAGGGATTTGCCGATGAGTTGAAAAACGCCGGAGGCGAGGGAACGGTTGTTCTTATGGCGTTGGACAACACGATTGAACTGGTTGTCGCCACCTACGGGGTTCTCGCTGCGGGTGCACAACTATGTCCCGTCAATCCCCGCTTCACCGAGCGCGAACTTGCCCAAATCGTGGAGGATGCCTGCCCGGCCGTCATCATTTCTTTCGGTGGCGTCGCAGACATGCTGTCTTCGATTTACCCGAACGCTAATGTTATTCGACTTGGCCAGAATAACGAAGAGTGGCTGGAAATCTGGCGAAGTGAGTCCGAGCGCAAATTGGAAGTTAAATACCTGCCTGAGCCTTCAGCGATGGCGCTGCTGCAATATACCGGTGGCACCACGGGATTGCCCAAGGGCGTCAACATCGCCCACCGGCAGATGACGATTAATATCGCTCAACGAGAGGCCTGTCTGCCAACCACACAGGATGACGAACGCATTCTTTGCGTTATGCCGCTTTACCATGTTTTTGCGACAGCTATGTGCTTGTACCTTGCCGCGGCCTGCCGAGGGGCACTGCACATCATTCAGGAATACCGGCCCGAAGCCGTTTTCGACGCTGTCTCGCGCCACCGCATAACGATTTTTCCCGCTGGCCCAACCGTCTTTAACGGTTTGCTGGCTGACAGGGGTTTTGCCGAAGCAGATTTTTCTTCTCTGCGTTTCAGTGTATCCGGCGCATCGTCGCTGCCCCTCGATGTCCTCAGCAGGTGGGAAAAAAGCGTGAAGACGCCTATCTACGAGGGGTATGGACAGACAGAGGCAGGTCCGGTCGTTTCATTCAATTCACCTCAATTCCCCGTAAAACAGGGCTCAGTGGGTCAACCGATCCCATTGACGGAGGTGGAGATTGTCGACCCTCAAAATGGAGCCGAGGCCCTACCAAACGGCGAGACCGGCGAAATCCGCGTACGCGGCCCTCAGTTAATGATGGGTTACCGCAACCGCTTGAAGGAAACAGCGGAAACCTTGCAAGATGGTTGGCTTTATACCGGCGATCTGGGATGTTTTGACGAAGACGGATATCTGTACATTCGCGGACGCAAGAAGGAAATGATCATCGTCAGCGGGTTCAATGTCTATCCCAGAGAAATCGACGAAATCCTTACCAGTCACCCGGCTGTAGCCGAGGCGGCGACGGTGGGCGTATCTGACGAGCGCCGGGGCGAAGCACCGCACACCTTTGTCGTCCTCAATAGTGATTTCGAAATTAGCGAGGAAAAACTCGTTGAGCATTGCCGGGAGAATCTGACAGCCTACAAAATTCCGGTTTCTATCAAAATGTTGGAAGAAATACCGAGAACCACAGTTGGAAAAGTAGACCTGGTGGCGCTTCAACAAAACGCGGAAAAATTGGCGTAAGTTCAAAAAGGAGACGGTCAACTACCGGTAATATTATGCTGTTTGCCACAATACCGTATTCTCGGCTATATTGGTTTCGGCTGGTGCAGGGGAGGCTTATACGAGGAGAACTGCTTTGAGGTTCAAGTATATAGCAGCCGCCGGTCTCGCCGTTGTAATCCTGGGATTGTGGTTTACGATCCAACAAAACACCAAGTCACCTGAAATCATTGAAAAGCTGACTCTGGCGGTCTATGCGGGGGATGTCAGCGCCCTTGTCTATGTCGCCAAGGAAAAGGGCTTCTTCAAAAAACATGGCCTGGAGGTCGCTCTAAAAGAATTTGAAGCCGGAAAGCTGGCTGTCGACACGATGCTGACAGGTGGCGCAGATGTCGCCACGGCAGGTGAATTGGTGTTCATCACCAATCTGGATCAAAACCCCGATTTAAGAATTTTCAGCGTCGTGTCGGATTTTAGGATCGATGAATTGATCGCCCGTCGCGACAAGGGGATTTCCAGGCCAAAGGACTTGCACGGCAAAAAGGTTGGCGTCCTGAAAAAAGCCACATCGGAATATTTTCTGGGACGGTATTTAGCCCAGAATGGTTTGACATATGCGGACGTGGAAGTCGCCTATTTAACGCCTTCCGGAATTGTTGATTCACTGCTGAAAGGTGACATCGACGCCGGGCAAACTTGGGACCCCAACATCTACCGGCTGAAACAGGAACTCGGTACAAACGCGGTCTCCTTACTGCCAAACGTCGGTCTGGAGCCAACCGAAACATTTGTCCTGATGGCTCGTGATGCCTGGCTGTCAAACCATCCCGAGGCAGCGAGACGCTTGTTGCTAGGTCTACGGGATGCCGAAGAGTTTGTTAATACCAAACCCGAAGAAGCCAACACGTTCATCGCCAACCGGTTTGATCTTGATGCGGCGTATGTCACCTACGTGACGCCAAAGATCAACTTCGAAGTCACCCTTCCGCAGCGCCTTATTGTCGTTATGGAAGACGAGACTAGATGGGCAATGCGCAACAAGCTTATCACCATGAATGAAATTCCCGATTATCTGGATTTTTTCAATCTGAAATTGCTTCGAGAAATCGATCCGGGAGTAGTATCGATCGTCAAATAGAAGAATATGGCAACCCCTGCCGCACACCCCCCAAAGAATTATTGACCGAAGAATTTAGTCGTATAAGGCAAAAATTGAATGAAAATCAAGTCAGCGACGATCACAATTTCCTTAGTCGGAATGATTCTGATCATTTTGGCCGCAGCCGTGTTCGTCCATACCCATTTTCGCCTAAGGGATGGCATGCAATTGCACAAATCGGTTGGCGCCATCGACTCCGAAGTCGCAAAATTGTCGGGAATCACTTCGGACTTTCTTCTGCACAAATCCGAACGTACCGAACGACAATGGCGGATAAAATTCTCTGACTTGGGAATTGCTTTAGGGGAATTGCAGAATCTGGGCGAAAGCTCCTCGGTTTTCGAAAACCTGTCTAAACTCTACGACTCTATCGGCAAGATTTTCGACTCAATGATCTCACCTGCCGTCAATGATGAGGTAGAGCGTCAATTGGCATCGCACCTCTTCTTGAAGATTCTGGAAATTCAAAACGTTTCGAACAGATTACGACGAGACACCAATGTCGTGCTGGAAGAGGCCAATACGCTGCTGCTGGTATCGGCTCCGGTTACTTTGGCGATATTCTCAATCTTCGTGTTAGCCGGCATGGGTTTTGTTTTTGTTCGAATTCTTCGTCCCCTGAAAGTGATCGAGACAGCTATCAAAGAATTTTCAACGGACCTGAACTACAAAATCGCCAAAGGCCGCGACGATGAATTTGGCAAAGTGTCCATGGCTTTTAATCGGATGAGCCATAGCCTGGCTAACCTCATCGCCACTGAACGGGAGGCCCAGGTGGCTTTACGCAAACTGTCGCGAACCGTCGAGCAAAGCCCGAGCCTGGTCATCATTACCGATACCGAGGGCTCTATTGAATACGCTAACCCGAAGTTTTTGGAAGTTTCCGGATATACCCTTGAAGAGGTAATCGGACAAAACCCCCGTCTTGTCAAATCGGAAGATACGCCGCCTGAAGTTTTTGAAGATCTTTGGGAAACCATTAAAGGAGGCAAATCCTGGCGCGGCGAATTAGAAGAACGGCGCAAGGATGGCTCTTATTTCTGGACTGCTGCGATTATCTCTCCAATCCGCGATGAAACCGGTAGGAATACTCATTTTGTCGCTATGTACGAAGATATAACTCAGCGCAAAGAGGCAGAGGCGGCAATGGAATTGGCGATAGAACAGGCGGAGATCGCAAACCGCGCCAAGACCGAATTGCTCGCAAATATGAGCCATGAATTACGCACGCCATTGAACGCCATCATCGGTTTCTCGGACGCAATGCTTAAGGAAGTTTTCGGCCCCCTTGCTAACGACAAGTACCTTGATTACGCCAACGACATGAACAACTCCGGCACGCACCTGTTGGAGCTGGTTAATGACATTCTGGATGTTTCCGCCATCGAGTCGGGAAAGCTTAGACTGCACGAGGAAGAACTGGATATTACCGCGGTGCTTGATGCTTCCATTCGCTTGATCGCCCATCGCGCGGGGGAAGAAAAGATACGTCTAAAAGCAAATTATGATGGGAATCTTCCCAAACTGTTCGCCGATGAACGCCGCATCAAGCAAATCGCCCTAAATCTGCTTTCCAACTCCGCCAAGTTTACCGAGGAAGGGGGCGAGATCTCCGTTAGCGCGTCAATGGATGCTAATGGAATGATGGAAGTGGTTTTTGCGGACACGGGAATCGGCATGGATGAAAATGAAGTCGCATTGGCATTGACCAAGTTTGGTCAGGTGGATGGCTCTCTGGCGCGCAAGTACGAAGGTACCGGTCTGGGCCTGCCACTGACGCAAAATTTGGTTAAGGCCCACGAAGCAACGTTCAGTATTGAAAGCCAGAAAGGGACCGGAACGACGATCTCGATCAAGTTTCCAAAAGAAAGAGTAATTGATCAGGATTTAGTGTCCCTTCGTAAATGAAGTTTCGGCTAGTGTTATATATAAACGTGAAGATGTAATGCCTTCCTAGGAGCCCCAAGCCGATGTGCGATACCCTGGTTGCCCTGCCCTCCGCTACCGCCGACGGCTCCGTCATATTCGCCAAGAACAGTGACCGCCCCGAGAACGAAACCCAGAACATCCGCCGTTACTCAAGGGCACACCATCCCGCCGGGACCATCCTTCGCTGCACCTATATCGAGATACCCCAAACCACAACAACGGCTGCGGTGGTCCTGTCGCAAATTGATTGGATGTGGGGCGCGGAGATGGGCGCCAACGAATATGGTCTCGTTATCGGCAATGAAGCCGTCTGGACCAATGCGTCATTGGGGCCGCCGGCGCTTCTGGGAATGGATCTGGTGCGCCTGGGCTTGGAGCGCGCCCGCTCGTCAGCCGAAGCCGTGGACATTGTCACTGAGTTGCTGGAAAGGTATGGCCAGGGAGGCCCGTGCGCCGAGAACGATCCTTCGTTTGCCTATCACAATTCGTTCCTGCTGGCCGACCCTAGAGAAGCCTGGGTTCTGGAAACCGCCGACCGGGAATGGGTGGCCGAGAGGGTGAGTGCGGGAACCCGCAACATCTCCAACGGCTTGAGCATCCGCACCGGGTACGATAAGTGCTCGAAGAATCTGGAAGAGCGGGATGTGGATTTTGCCGCCCATTTTAGTGACGGGCCCGTTTATATTGAACCGTCCTCCCGGGAAGCCTGGGGCGGGCGCCTGTTGAAAGAAAACACGGGTCAAATTACTGCGGAGACGATGATGACGATCCTTGCCGACCATGACAGCGGTATCTGCATGCACGGGGCTTTCGCTACAACCGCTTCGATGGTTTCACGCCTAACGCCGGGCGGCCCGTGCGAGCATTGGATGACAGGCGCATCCCACCCCTGCCGGACGCCGTTTAAGCCGGTTTCCATTGAGTGCAGAGGTGACGTAAATGCGTAAGCGGCTGTACGCTATTTTCTTGGCCCTGGTTTCTTGTCTGGCGACATCGTTCGGCTATGCGTCTGAAGATAGGATCACGTTTTCCTTCACCCAGTGGAAACCCATGACATTTACCGATGGGGCCGGAAATGCGAAGGGGGTTTTTGTGGATATCGCCCGCGAGATATTTGAAAAACGACACCAGATTGAAATTGTCTATCATCCGCTTCCATGGAAAAGGGCTCAATGGGAAGTTGAACACGGGAAAGCCGATTTTATGGTTACCGTTCCGACCGATCAGCGCATCGCCTATGCGAAAAAAAGCACGCTTCCGTTTTATACCGTCGACATGGCCCTGTTTACCTGGAACGGGCATCCGAAAACCGAGCAATTGAAAGCGGCAAAGACAGTCGACGACCTTATTCACCTTGGCGTGACGTCAGTAACCAATCTAGGGAATGGCTGGCACAAGCAGAACGTGGAAGAAAAAGGCGTCCATACACTGATTGCTCCGGAAGATCAGAATATTGCGCTTATGCTGGCGGGGCGACGGGCCGATATCATGATTGATTCAAAGGTTTCCATGAACCGGATCGTAAAAGAACTGGGCCTCGCTGACAGAATTGTTCAGATCCATCCTTCTTTCGCACAAATCCATATGAACCTGCTTTTAAGCAAGAAGTCTCCCTGGCTTTCACGCATGCCAGAGTTTGATAGGTCCCTAACGGATTTGATATCCGACGGAAGCGTCGGGAAAATTATCGACGCCTATATCGAAAGGTAGAACCTGCAACTCGCATAAAGCAGTCACACCAATTTACTGCTTCAAGAAAAATACAGCGGCGACCAATCCAAAGCGTCTAAGTCGTCTTCTTATGGTTTAAGCATCATTATTCGTCTAAGCTGTGAATACTGGTCTCAATTCACTCAAGATGATTAGAAGGCTGGGCTTTTGTTTCAGTTCACAAAAACAAAAAAACTGTTGATTGGGGGGCTCTTTCTCGTGGCCCTGCTTCTGATCATCATGGAAGTGATCTCGGTTCGCGAGATCAATGCTCTGGCGAAACAAACCGAAAATATGTACCGGCACCCGCTTACCGTGAGCAATGCCGTGCTGGAAGCCAATGCCAACATCATCGCCATGCACCGGCATATGAAAGATGTTGTTTTGGCGCGAAATGGCAAAGATCTGGAATTAGCCGTTTCCCTAGTGGATAACGATGAAAGAAAGGTCCTGCAGCACTTCGAAGTCGTTATGGATCGGTTCCTGGGGGCTAAATCCAGAATTGTCGACGCCCGAAATGCGTTTGTCGATTGGAAGGATATTCGCTCGGAGGTCATTGAGCTTTCCCGCAAGGCCGAATATGAGGCGGCAGCGGCGATCACCAAGGGAAAGGGCGCGCGACACGTCGCCTTTCTGACTGATCAAATGAATGGATTAATTGATTTCGCCCGCAACAAGGCGGCTGAATTTCTTGCCGAAAGCAAGTCCGTTCACCGGGAAAGTGTTAGAAAGCTTCGATTGTTGATGGCGGCGCTTTTGGCAATGGCGGTTGGCGCCACTTTTTTCGCTTTCTTTAACGTTGATCGATCAGAAAAAAGAATACGGGAAAGCGAGGAGGCGTTGCGCCGTTCCCAGAAAATGGAAGCTGTAGGGCAGTTGACTGGCGGCATCGCCCATGATTTCAATAATATTCTCGGCATTATATCCGGCAATCTTGAACTCCTGCGCCGGAAAGTGACGGATCATCCAAAAGCCTTGGAATATGTCGAGGAAGCCTACGAAGGTGCGCAGCGAGGCGCAAAAATAACAAAAAAACTGCTCGGCTTTTCAAGAAAAGACCCTGGGAGTTCCGAGCCTGCAAATGTCAACGAAATCATAGAAGGCATGGAGAACCTGATTGCCAAGTCCCTGACCGCCAGAATTAATGTAGAGACCCACCTGTCTGATAATTTGTGGAACGTGAATATCGACCCGGGCGATTTCGAAGACGGTCTTATCAACATATCGCTCAATGCGCGGGACGCCATGCCCGAAGGAGGTTCTCTGGTGATTGAGACCGCCAACAAGGTTCTTGATGAATATTACACCGCTAATTATCCGAAACTCGCCGCCGGGGAATACGTCATGGTCGTGATCAGTGACGACGGTGTCGGTATGGACAGGAAAACGTTGGAGCGTGCTTTCGAGCCATTCTTTACCACCAAGGAAAAGGGGCAAGGAACCGGTCTGGGCCTGAGCATGGTATTTGGTTTTGTTCAACGTTCCGGTGGCCATATCAATTTGTATTCAGAACCCGGCAACGGAACGACGGTTCGTATGTTTTTACCCAGAGCAGTAGAGGGCCAGATTGAAAGCAAAGATGTCCGGGCGTTACAGGAAGATGCGTTGCCGCGGGGCCATGAGACGGTTTTAGTCGTCGATGACGAAACAGGATTGCTAAAAGTAGCCACCTCATTCCTGGAAGAACTGGGCTACAAAACCGTGATAGCCGCCAGTGGCAATCAGGCCCTGGAAATTCTTCATGAACAAGGCCGGATTGATCTGATGTTTTCCGACGTTGTTTTAGGGGGCGGTATGGACGGCTATGTTCTCGCAAAAAAAGCCAAGGAGAACTATCCCGACCTGAAGGTATTGCTGACTTCCGGCTATACATCGAAAAGTAAATACGCATCCATGCAATCCGAGGAATTATTTGCCGAATTGACCAGGAATCTCCTGGCAAAACCCTATAACAAGACCGAACTCGCCCTGGCGGTGCATAAAGCATTGGATGGGGGCGCCTAAACGATGACGAAACCAAAATTAATTGTCGCCGACGATGATAGTGGCATCCGTACTTTCGTGCGAAACGTAGCTGAAGATATGGGATACGAGGTCGGAGAAGCCGCCAATGGCAGAGAATATCTTGACCTTTTTGGAGACAAACCAGCGGGTGTAATTGTTCTGGATATAACGATGCCGGAGGAACATGGCACGGGTTTGTTTGATTTCATTCACGACTATCACCAGGAAGCGCAAATCATCATGATTACAGGCCATTCAGAAACATATCTTTCTGCTGCTATGCGACTTGGCGCTGAAAAGGGGTTAAATATGATCGGCGGACTGAACAAACCGATCAAACTCGACGATCTTGAAAATCTTTTGAAAGGAGCAATGGCTTCGTATAAGGACGGCTGAAATGGCCAAGACGATATTGATTGTTGAAGACGATGATCGGAGCAGGAAAATGCTCAGCGACCTGCTTCAGCTTAATGGCTACAATGTCATTCAATCCGTTGATGGTATAGACACCGTGCTGTTGGTGAGGCGGCACCGCCCTAATCTTATCCTTATGGATATTATGTTGCCGAATATTTCAGGCGTCGTTCACGTCGCGGAGTTGAAGGCGGATTCTAATTTGAAAAACATCCCAATAATTGCCGTAACTGCATTGGTGATGAAAGGGGATAAGGAAAAGTTATTGAATGCCGGCTGCGACGACTATATCCCCAAGCCTATTGCTATTCCGGATTTCCTTGAGACGGTGGCGAAATACCTGTCCTGACCGGCATTACAAAGGCCGGGTTGGCTAGAAAGAGGGGATCCAGAATAAGATGAGGCATGTGTTTCACATTGTTTTGATTATCTCTGTTTTTTTCTTTCCAAAGCAAACGCTCGCCCAATTTAAGATCGACAAGCCTTATGGCGGCGCGGCTCCATATGGTGAAGGCATCCATCCGGGTATCGACTACGGCATAAGAACAGGCACACCCATAATTGCTACCTCGCACGGGGAAAGTTTCCTACGTTGGCCCAGTGGACAAAACCAAGAGCGGTTTACAAGTTGTGGTCATGCATGGAGAAGATTTTCGGTCCCACTATGCCCATCTTAGTAAAGTTCTTGTCAGGGAAGGCCAGTCGCTGAAAAGAGGCCAATTGATTGGCCTCTCAGGCGCATCCAATAACTACGGCAAATTGAACAACCAGCATCTTCACTTCGGCCTTTGTACTCTTAAACGCGGCAGCTGTAGGAATCATTCAACGACGTACGATCCAAAAACACTTTGGTTAGGGGGGAAGCCTCAATGTTTTGATCCACAGATGGATTATTCAGCTTACTCGATGAAAGATATTACCCTTCCTATCGCGTGCGGCGACTATGCGAAAACACTGATTGATGAAAGCAAGGCAAAGAAATAGACCTGGTTGCGGTCTTCATAGCCTGAATACCCTCGCCTCAGATTACCTCTTCAGAGGATTGTACTTGACGCGCCATTTGCGAGTTTTATTGAATCAACTGGACATGTTCGCTTTTAGCCATAAGCGGAAACTGAAAATCCCAATTAGGAACTAAGTTTGCGGATTACAAAGGGTCTGCATGCTTCTTCTACGATTTCAACGTCGCCCTCATTAATAAGGGAAGCCATTGCAACTAGCTCTTCCTTGCTCAGTAAGTCGAGCCGTAACCTTCCACCACCGTAGATTCGGCGTCTCAATTCTTCCAGGACTTCATCGGGTTTTACGGGCATGAATTCATTTTAGCATAATCGCGCTATTTAGTCATTCTACCGGGATAGTAGACATCGTGGCCTCAAATCATGTCCGCTTTTCGTCAAAAGCAGGCATTCTCTGGCCAAAAATAGTTTCTTCAGATCACCTTTTGAGAGGCTTGTACTTGATGCGGTGGGGCTGGTCGGCGTCGGTGCCCAGGCGGCGGTGACGGTCGGCCTCGTAGTCCTCGTAATTGCCTTCAAACCAGACAACCTGACTGTCGCCTTCGAAAGCCAACATGTGGGTAGCCAGGCGATCCAGGAACCAGCGATCGTGACTGATGATAACGGCGCAGCCGGCGAATTCGCTCAAAGCGTCTTCGAGAGCGCTGAGGGTTTCCAGATCAAGGTCGTTGGTCGGCTCATCCAGCAGCAGCACGTTGGCGCCGGATTTCAGCATATTGGCCAGATGCACCCTGTTGCGCTCACCGCCAGATAACTGACCAACCTTCTTTTGCTGGTCGCCGCCCTTGAAATTGAAGCGGGCGACATAGGCGCGGCTCTGCATCGAGCGTTTGCCCAAAGTGATTTCATCATGACCGCCGCTGATCTCTTCCCACACGGACTTGTTGTCATCCAGCGAATCCCGGGATTGATCCACATAACCCAACTCAACTGTTTCGCCCAGGCGCAGGCTGCCGTCGTCTGGTTGTTCGGCCCCGGTGATCATTTTGAACAGGGTCGTTTTGCCCGCGCCGTTGGCGCCGATAACGCCGACGATGCCACCCGGTGGCAGTTTGAAGCTTAAATCTTCGATCAGCAACTTCTCGCCAAACGCCTTTTGAAGGCTTTCCGCTTCGATCACCAGATCACCCAGGCGCGGTCCCGGCGGAATGATGATCTGGGCATGATCCACTTTCTTATCACCGGCTTGGGCAAGAAGGTCGTCATAGGCCGTGATGCGTGCCTTGCTTTTGGCCTGACGGGCCCGAGGCGAGGATTGAATCCACTCCAGTTCGTGCTTCAGGGTGCGCTGTCGGGCAGTTTCTTCCCGCTCTTCCTGGGCCAGACGTTTGCGTTTCTGTTCCAGCCACGATGAATAATTGCCCTCATACGGGATGCCGCGCCCGCGATCGAGCTCCAGAATCCAACCGGTGATGTTATCCAGGAAATAACGGTCGTGGGTAACGACCATGACCGTGCCTTCATATTCGTTCAGGAATCTTTCCAGCCACGCAACCGATTCCGCATCCAGGTGGTTGGTCGGTTCATCCAGCATCAGGATTTCCGGTTTTTCCAGCAAAAGCTTGCACAGCGCTACCCGGCGGCGCTCGCCGCCCGAAAGCTTTGTTACGTCCGCATCACCCGGCGGGCAGCGCAGGGCATCCATGGCGATTTCGATGGTGCGTTCGATCTCCCATCCGTCGACGGCGTCAATTTTCTCCTGCAATTCACCCTGCTGGGCCAGCAGGTCGTTCATTTCATCATCGTCCATGGGTTCGGCGAATTTGGCGCTGATTTCATTGAATTGGTCCAGCAATTCCTTGGTTTCGCCCAAGGCTTCCATGATGTTGCCTTCGACATCCTTGGAAGCGTCCAGTTCAGGTTCCTGCGGCAGATAGCCAACGCGCACGCCTTCAGCCGCCCAGGCTTCGCCGCCGAAGTCCGTGTCCAGGCCGGCCATGATTTTCATCAGCGTCGATTTACCCGCACCATTGGGTCCCAAAACACCGATTTTGGCGCCTGGCAGGAAAGAAAGCGTGATGCCCTTCAGTATTTCCTTCCCGCCGGGGAAGGTTTTGGTCAGGTTTTTCATCACGTACGAATATTGGTAGGACGCCATTTAAGGACTCCGAAAACTTATGAATGATCGATTGGCGGCGTTTGTACCCCATTGCGCCAACAAATTCCAACCTGCAATGACACTGGAAATCAATCGCCTTCGTGTTACCATACCGTTGCAGGTAAAAGGACTAGAAGGGGGCCCAGGTGAACTATCGTGCCACTTCCTTGAGAGCCATCGTCGCGGCCGTTTTTTGCGCCCTGATCGCCCTTGGGTTGGCCGTCGCCGTTACGGCGTGGTCGTTGGCGGGACAGGCCGCGAGCGTAAGCGCCCTTGGTGTCGCGGCCTTTTTGATTCCGGCATGGTTTGTTCTGGATAAGATTTTGGTGGAACGGGAGCACGATCACCGAAACCTGCCGGAACGTCCCGAATTCTATGACCACGACCTGCTTAACCAACCCATGCATATCGAGGAGCTAGGCGGGCGCTCCCTGCAAGAGTTGCATTATGTCGTCTTCGATACGGAAACGACGGGACTGAGACCTTCGAACGGTGACGAAATCATATCCATCGCAGGCGTTCGCGTTCGCGACGGCAAGGTTGACAGGGGAGACGTCTTTACGACCTTGGTAAATCCGGGACGGGAGATTCCCAAGGCTTCAATCCGGTTTCACGGCATTACCGACGACATGGTGGCTGGAGAAAGGGATATCCAGACAGTGTTGCCCGAATTCAAGACTTTCGTCGGCGATTCCGTTCTTGTCGCCCATAACGCTGCCTTTGATATGAAATTTTTAAAACTGAAAGAGAAATCCTGTGGTGTTGTCTTTGACCACATCGTCCTGGATACACTGCTGCTGTCTGTGTTCATGCATGACAACACCACCAAGCATACCCTGGACGCCATTGCAGAACGCTTAGGGGTTAAAATCGAAGGACGGCACACAGCCCTGGGCGACTCACTGGTTACCGCGGGCGTTCTTCTGAGGATGCTTGATATGCTGGAATCAAGGGGGATACGGACGCTGAGACAGGCCATTGACGCCTCCAACCAGATGGTCGAAGTCCGCAAGCAGCAGGAACAATTTTAGAAAATATCAGCGGTGAACTCAGACCTGACGCGTTTTCGCAACAAATCAATAGACTTCAGG
Source organism: uncultured Thalassospiraceae bacterium (assembly GCA_964490815.1). Classification (GTDB taxonomy): domain Bacteria; phylum Pseudomonadota; class Alphaproteobacteria; order Rhodospirillales; family JABHCV01; genus JACNJU01. The sequence goes on along the minus strand of CAZBEC010000013.1, from coordinate 44,484 downwards.
GCTTCCGTCAGCCGCTTCTGCTTACGTTCCGACAACGTCTTAGGGTCGACATGATATCCGACTGTATCGCCTTCACGGAAATCCCTGATCTGCTTGGCAAGCAATATACCGGTTATCAATTCGAAGGCGGCGCTAAGCGTTTCTTGTTCGTCATCGTCCAGAACCCTTTTCAAGTGCAACGCATTGATCCGGCTCAGGGTTGAGGCTTCGGTGACGCCCTCTCGCAGGGCAAGCAGGCGCAATGCCTCTACCAGGGGCAAAGTGCCGGTGTGTTTCAGATTTATCTGACCCTTGTATTCTTCCCGCTCATCATCGGTGATAAAGCCGCCGAAGAACCCCAGGGCGACATTATGATCGGCGATTTCGGCAAACATCGCCGAAAGGTAAAAATGATTCTTTGCTATCATTCTCGCAACCTGGTTTCGTAGCTCAATCGCCAGGCCTTCATCGCCATACACGGCTTGAAAATCGAAAAAAATATCAGAAAGGCGAATGGCGACGAAATTGCGCTTGCGGCCCCATAGGTCTATCTGTTCGATCCACTGGGACAAAGTTTTGCGCCATAACGGGTTGATTGCCATGCAATAGCCCTTGCATAGCGGTAACCCCACCACATCGAGTACCTTCGTCATGCGATCGGCAAGTTCCATGAAGAAACCATCGATACGCCCATGTTCATCATCGGGGTAGTCGGCAATGATGAACCCGTTATCCTGATCTGGAAAAAGGTAGTTCTCTCCCCGCCCTCCGGAGCCAAACACAATAGCGGCAAATTCAACGGGCGGTTTTCCCAACCCTTCCGATTCCATTTCCTCCAGGCAGGAATCGATTACGCGCCGATAAATCAAATTGTTGATATGCGTTACCACCGCCTGCACTTCCGGAGCCGGCAAATTGTCTTCAAGAAGATCCCAAGCCAGATCGACTTGAGCTTGTTTGACTTCTTTCAAACCTTCGACACTTCCCCTATGTGTCAGTTTGTCTATTTGGACCATCATCTTTTCATTGGCGACCGCCAAAGCGTGATGCAGATCTATCATCCCTACGGGGCGTGATTTTTGATCGACGACAGGCATGTGCTTCAGGCCGTAACGGCGCATGCGGGCGATGGCGCGAAAAAGATAATCGGAAGCTGAAATCGACAACACCGGCTGGGTCATCACTTGTGAAACCGGTGCATCCGCATTGACCTGAAATGCTACCCTGCGGGTGACGTCCTGCTCGGTGACGATGCCAAGAAGAGCCCCTTCCGAATCAGTGACGACAAGGCTTGATACTTTGGCCTTCGTCATGCGTGTTACGGCATCGGATATGGGTGTGTCGGCAGCCATGACAAGCGGCGCCTCACGCATGAAATTACTAACTAATTTTGAGAATACGGCTGTTTGGGAACGCACCGAATCTTTCCCCGAATCTGTAAAAAAGTTACCAACATTAGAACATTAAAATGTACAAGCCTTTTTTTTATTTCAAATAATTCCCTGCAGAACACGAAACAGAAATTTTATTCTCGAGTATTATTACATTTTTTTATGAAGCGATAAATCAAAGTAATATCAACAAGATAGATGAGTTTCATAGATTCTAAAACAAAGAATTATATTAATTCCCGGCACACTACTCACAATAAAAAAAGTTGAATTTAAGGAAAAACTTCAATCAACGTTTCCAACGTTGTTTAAACCCTTTGAAAATGTTATGCATTTACCGACCCTGATCCGGTTTGTTACTGCGATCTTGCCGGGTTGGTTGATAACTATTCGTCGTTTGATGTGGTATTCGGCCTCCTTATCTTGTGGTTGATTACCTCATTAATTAACAGGGACCAAGATTAAGGGGAGAAACATCTTGTCTGCAAAAGTCATATGGCTATTTGGCTTTGTTGCGTTGTATTGGGCCTATTGTATTTTCTGGGGCATCAAGAGTTCGCGCATGGCCAAGACCGCCAGTGATTACTTTATCGCTGGCCGTCAGATTTCAATGTGGGTGTTCGTTCTGGCTGCTACCGCGACGTCCTTCTCAGGCTGGACCTTTATGGGCCATCCTGGGCTGGTTTATCGCGATGGCTTCCAATACGCCTACGCATCGTTCTATACCATCACCATTCCATTCACGGGCGTTCTTTTCCTGAAGCGTCAGTGGATGCTAGGCAAGCGCTTCGGCTATGTGACGCCGGGCGAGATGCTATCTGACTACTTCCAGGGGGACGCGATCCGTATCCTTGTGGTTTGCGTGGCGTTGCTATTCTCGATTCCGTATCTGGGCGTTCAGCTTGGGGCCTCCGGCTTCCTGTTCAACGTTCTGACGGAAGATATGATTAGTAAAAACGTCGGCATGTGGGTGCTATCACTGGTCGTGCTGATTTATGTGGCGACGGGGGGCCTGCGCGCTGTGGCGTACGTGGATACGCTACAATGTATCCTGCTTGCCCTAGGTATCATCATAACCGGCATTATCGCACTTAACTTGGCTGGTGGCTGGGATTCCCTTCAGCAGGGCTTCGCGGCACTGGGCAAGACCGACATCGGCAAGTGGGGATCGACAAAAGGCTATGGCGGCGGTGACTATAACGCCTACATGGCTATTCCGGGCGTCATTCAATGGACGGCCGGCCTGGGTAAGGAAACCCCGGTTGGCGGTCTTTGGACAGGCGTCATGTGCCTGACCTACATGTTTGCCTTGATGGGCATTCAGTCGGCTCCCGCTTTCACCATGTGGGCTTTCTCCAACAACAACCCGAAACCCTTCGCGCCTCAGCAGGTTTGGGCCTCTTCCCTCGGAATCGGCTTCATCCTGTTCTTCTTCACGGCGTTCCAGGGCATGGGCGCCCATCTTCTCGGCGCCAACGGTGCTGTTACGGAAGCTGGACTGGCGTTGAACAACGTATTGCCGGATTTGACCGCAAATAAACAAGGTGGTCTGGTCCCGCACTACTTCAACACGATCGGTGACACTGCGCCGTATCTGGTAGGCCTACTGGCTGTGTGTGCTCTTGCCGCCATGCAATCGACAGGTGCAGCCTACATGTCAACCGCCGGCGGCATGCTGACGCGCGACCTGTACAAGCGTTACCTGAACCCGACCGCTTCACACACGACCCAGAAGCTGTTTGGTCGCATGGGCGTTGCCTTCATCGTTATTTCGGCGCTGTTGGTGGCTACCTTCTCGTCAGACGCTCTGGTGCTGTTGGGTGGCTTGGCTGTGGCCTTCGGTTTCCAGATGTGGCCTTCTTTGGCTGCCGTCACCTGGTTCCCGTGGATCACTCGTCAGGGTGCAACCGTTGGCCTGTTCTTCGGCCTTCTAGCGGTTATCTTTACCGAAAAATTTGGCGCTTCCATCGCCGGCGTTTTCGGAATGGATCTGCCGTGGGGCCGTTGGCCGTTGACCATGCACTCCGCCTTCTGGGGTATGTTCTTCAACCTGCTGTTCTGTCTGCCGATCTCGGCCATGACGCAGAATGAAAACGACACCGCCCATCGCATGAAGTACCACAACTTCCTGCGTGAGCACGCCTCGTTGGGACCGGACAAACAGGGCCTGAAGCCGATCGCCTGGATCATCACGCTAGCGTGGATGTTCTTCGGAATCGGACCAGGCGCCGTTATCGGTAATGACATCTTTGGCGCTCCAAATGCGGGTATCGAAGGATGGACCTTCGGAATGCCTTCTATCTGGGCCTGGCAGATACTGTTCTGGATACTAGGCGTAGGTATGATGTGGTTCCTGGCCTACAAGATGGAAATGTCAACAGTGCCTGAACGTGAAATCGAGGCATTGGTGGATGACATCGGTGACACGACACTAGAAGCACCGAGCAACTAACACTTCCATCATGACAAAAATCGGAGGAAGGGCCTTGGTCCTTCCTCCTTTTTTTTGTTAGCATCCATTAGCATAAAAACGCAGCGGGAAACGTTCAGTGCCTGGGGAGACACATGCAAAATCTGTTTAGCGCGGAATATCAATCGCTGTGGACACTGGCGTTGGGTTGCGCCCTCTTTTTTCCTGTAAGGCAGCTGATTTGGGCTCTGATGGTGCGCCGCGCCCAGGCCAAGGGGGGAGATGTCGACGAGGCCGAAAGCCTTCGTCTTAAGCGCCGCTCAACATTTACGTCGGCTCTGCTTTGTTTCATCTTCTCCATTCTCTACGTCAACAGCCTGTTTCAGGGAAGCCCATGAATCCCTTTTCAAATCCAAAAGTAACCCGACGCTTTATTATCCTGATGGCGATCGCAACCTTCGCCATGTTTTCGTTCTGGGCGATCGTAAAGTCATATACACAATCAGAACCAGGTGATTACGAGGTCCGCCAGGGAGATATTTTTCTTACCGACAAGAAATTTGCTGAGGCGCTGGACCGGTTTGACGCAGCCTTGAAACTGGCGCCCCATCATCGAGGCGCCATGATGGGCCGCGCCCTGGTTTTCATGATGGACGGCAATGAAAATGAAGCTGAAGCTGAATTCACACAACTTATCGCCTTCCTGCAACAAAATCTAACGCCAGACGACCGCACAGGCATCGGCACTCTCGCCGCGGCCTACAACAACCGTGGTATCCTTCGCGACCGTCAGTGCCGCCACAAGGAAGCCCTGGCGGACTATATCGAAGCCCTGAAGACCGATGAGGGGGCCGTCGACGGCCCCGGCATTGTCAATAAGATCATTCACCGACCGAACCCTTCGAACGCGAGGAAACGGGCCCAGTTTCTGTATGAGCGCCGCGACAAACTGGAAGATGGGAAGTGTTTGCGCATCCCTGAGCTAGATGACGAAGAACGCGTTTACAAACCCTAGAACGTAACGACGCCCAGAACGTCCTGGAACAGGACCATGAAGAAGAACACCGCGGCGATGGATCCGAACAGTAGCCGCACGAAATCCGTATTCCCTTCTTCATCACGGAATCGAATGCCATGCAGGGCGATATATCCCGTCACGGCCAAGAAAACAAAATTGATAAACGGCTCAAACTCGCCGGTAAATTCAAACATGGCAAGACGTTAGATCAATCCGGCCGGAAAGGAAATCATTTATGTGACGGCGGAATTCAAAACATCAGGGTGGGGCCGGCAACATACCCGTCGGGGGAACATAGCCGAACCAGTTTCCCTCCTGCGAGGGTTGCTTAGGTGAGCCTTCGCCCATGTCCGGCAGAGAGGAATTGACGGTTGCTGACACCGGAAGGACATCGGCCCGGCCGTACAGCGAGTTGTTTTTGGCTGATTTCAGGTCTTCATTATCCAGATAGGGCGGGAACATACCTGCGGCCCTGACAACGGTCATATCGGAAAGGGCGATGGCGCCGCCAAGTGTAAAAACAAGGAACGCGACGGCAATCCAGAACCGCTTTACGCCATTAGGAACTGTGGTGTGATAATCGTGGTCATATACATGATAAGACGGTTCATTATCGTTGATAGCGCCATCAGATTCGGCTTCAATGATCGTGCGTGCGTAGTGGCGAGCCCAATGGGGCACTTCGTTTTTCAACATATACGAGGAGAACAACTGCGACACCAGGGCCTCCGGCAAATCCTTGTTGTGCCAGTCCCGGTACGCCAGCTGCAGAAGTTGAAATTCACCGACTTGCAAGATATTGGCCGCCTTGGCGACCAGCACCCGCTCGCCGAGCTCCAGTTCTTCCTGATCAGGACGCATGAGTGTTTGAAACAGGTTCATTTTCTCTGCCCTTTCTATCGTTTATCATATACGGGCAATTCAGATTGGGGGATCACAATTGAGTTAACGGGGCTTTCGAATGATTATCTTTCAGACTCAGACCGTAAGAAATTTGATGGTGCCACAATATAAGAACAGAAAAACGATTTATTGGCTTAGACAATGAGCGAAACCATGATTGAATTTTTGGAAACCGTAAAAGGCATGGCGCTGGGGTACGGCGTTGACGTGCTGGGCGCCGTTATCATTCTGATCATCGGCTGGACCATTGCCGGCTGGTCCCGTCGATTGACTACTAGCGCCCTGAGGCGGATCCCCAGGGTCGACGACACCCTCACACCGATTATTTCCAATATAGTGCGTTATATTATCCTGGCGTTTGTCATCGTCGCCGTATTGGATCGCTTCGGGGTTGAAACCACAAGTATTATCGCCGTGTTCGGTGCGGCGGGTCTCGCCATTGGCCTGGCCCTGCAGGGAACGCTGTCCAATATCGCCGCTGGCGTCATGCTGTTGTTGTTGCGCCCGTTCAGTGTCGGTGAATTCGTCGAGGCGGGGAGCGTTTCGGGCACTGTCGAGGAAATCGGCTTCTTTACAACCAAATTCAAGACCGCAGGTGGTCTGTTTGTAGCTGCGCCAAATTCAGGCTTGTGGAACTCCGTTATCACCAATTATTCGCGAAATCCCTTGCGCCGCATCGATCTGGTTGTCGGGGTTGGTTATGACGATGATCTGAAAGGTGCTTCAATGGAAATGGAAGACCTGATGAATTCGGATGGCAGAATTCTAAAAGATCCAGAGCCCCAGGTATTCGTCACGGAATTGGCCGACAATTCGGTCAACATGACTCTGAGGTGCTGGGTCGACACGTCTGATTACTGGGGCACCCTGACCGATCTTACGCGGGATGCAAAACTCAGGTTGGACGACAAGGGATATTCCATCCCTTATCCGCAGAGGGACATCCATATTATTTCGGGTGAAGTACCGGGATAAGTAAAGTTGGGTGCCTAGGGCATCTTGCTAGCAAGAAATTCCTTAAATTCCAGGTCTGCTGTAATAACGTCATCCATGATGAAGTACACCAGTTCCTTTTTTAGACTTTCGCAAGCCATTTCGTTTTCTTCCGCCATCTTGGCGAATTCCAACATGTGATCCAGCTTGTCGTGCAAATCGAGATGATGCTGGCGATGGCTTTCCACGTCCGGATAGTCCACCGATACCAGTAGCGCCTCCTCCTTGGCGAAATGTTGCTTGGAAAAGGAAACGAACTCGGGCACCAATCCCTTACAGGCGCGTGCGTTGTCGTTATCGATTTCCTCGACAATACGATTGACCATATCGACGAGTTTTCGATGATCCTGGTCCAGAGCCTCAAATTCCAGCTCGAACGAGGAAGATAATTCAACCATATCTGCGCCCCTTTCCAGAAAACCGAAGGAAAGACATTCCCCTGTACTCCTTATTTATTTCCTAAGCCGCAGCCAAAGTGCGAGGGACCCCGAATCCGTAGAACAACTCAAATTCCTCATTGGGCGGCTTCCGCCTGTGACGATGATACGTCTTCGCCTTTCCCTAAGGGAAAAACGAAAGCGTAGTCCGGATCGATCGTCGCTTTGATACCGTGGGCCAGTTCGGGTTCAAAAGCATGGTGGACCCGAACATAGATTTCCCCCCCTTCGCCAGAGGCCAGTTTTACCCGCACGACATTGTCATGGCCCAAAAGGTGGGTTGAAAGCAATTCAACCGGGATTCCTGAAGCGGTTTCGCTGCTTTCAAGCACGACCCCTTCCGGGCGTATCAACACCTGCACTTGAAGTCCGTCAGCCATGCCTGGCGCCGCAACGGTGCCCAAGGGCGTCTGGACACTGGAACCGGACACTGTGCCGTCAAAGCGGTTCATCAGTCCGAACAACTTGGCCACGAATTCATGTTTGGGATGGTAATAGATTTCGTGCGGCCGGCCCGCCTGCAGGATGTGTCCATCGGCGCCCATAATTTTTATCCGGTCGGCCATGAACATGGCTTCTTCGGGATCATGGGTTACCATCAGCGTCGCGACGCCGCATTCTTTTAGAACGCTCAGGGTTTCTTCGCGGATACGAGCGCGCATGTTGGTATCAAGCCCGGAAAAGGGCTCGTCAAGCAGCAACAATTTCGGCTCCGGCGCAAGCGCACGCGCCAAAGCGACACGCTGTTGCTGGCCTCCGGAAAGCTGATGGGGATGCTTTGACGCTTGGTTGGCCATACCCACCTGATCAAGCATTTGCATGGCCACAGAGCGAGCCTTATCAGGCGATGCGCCAACCATACCAAAGGATACATTTTCCAAAACGCTCAAGTGGGGAAAAAGGGCGTAATCCTGAAACATGAAGCCGACACGCCGGTCTTCCGGTTGGATATGGATTTTGTTGGTGGCGACCGGAATATCATCGATAACGATCGTTCCTTCCTGCAATACCTCAAGGCCCGCAGCCAAGCGCAGCAATGTCGACTTTCCGCAACCGGAGGGCCCCAATAGGCATACAAGCTCCCCGGCCGGCACCAGCAAGGCTACCTTATCCAGCACCTTGTGATTGCCGTAGGCATGGGATACGCCGTGGACGTGAAGACCTTCCATCTAGGCCTTTTCCTTTTTCTCAAAACCCGGCCGCGAGGATCTTATCGCATAACTTAGCAGAATAACCGGTATAATGCCGGTGCCGACAATGGACAAGGCCGCCAGCGAGGCCTCGCCCAATTGTTCGTCAGAGGCGAATTGGTGCACATAGGTCGCCAGAGTCTGGAAATTGAAGGGACGCAGGATGATTGTCAAAGGCAATTCCTTCATGCCATCAACAAATACCAGCATCGCCGCCGTCAGAATTGAGGTTTTCATCAAGGGCATATGGACCCGCCGCAGGGTGGCGAAAGCTCCATGTCCCAGGGTGCGCGCGGCGCCATCCATACTAGGGGTAATCTTGGCCAAACTGGCTTCGACGGTTCCGAACGATAACGCCAGGAAACGAACCAGATAGCCGAAAATAACGGCCGCAATAGTGCCGCTAAAGAGCAATCCTGTTGAAATACCAAAGCTTTCACGCATAAAGGCGTCGATACTGTTGTCCAGAGACGCCAAAACCGCGATGACGCCGATAGCTAGAACCGATCCTGGTACCGCATAGCCCAACGAGGCGATTCTGGTCATTGTTTTAAGTAATGTGCTTCCCTTGAGACGAACCCCATAGGCCATGAAAATGGCCACGACAACCGCCAGGATGGCCGCGGAACCGGAAAGCACCAGCGAATTCCACGCGTAGGCGATGACTTCTACATTTACAGCCAAGTCGAAATGGGTGATCGCATATTTGGTAAGGATCGCACAGGGAACCACGAAGCCCAACAATACCGGGAAGCTGCACGCCAGAATCGCGAGCGAACTTTTAAAGCCGCTAATTTTGTGCCCTGGCAACGCTTTGTAGGTCGAAGTGGTGTGGTGAAAACGCTGTTTTCGACGGGCAAAGCGTTCGGCCAGAACCAACACAACCACAAATAGAAGCAGCAATGACGCCAATTGCGCCGCGCCGGCCATATTATTCATATTCATCCAGACATCGAATATGCCCAACGTGAATGTGTAAACGGCAAAGAAATCAACGGTTCCAAAATCATTTAGGGTCTCCATTAGAACGAGCGTCAAGCCGATGACAATGGCCGGGCGCGCAAGCGGTAAAGCGACCGAATGAAAGCTTTGCCATTGGGTTCGCCCCAGAACCCTGCTTACTTCCAGAACGCTTACCGATTGCTCGAGAAAAGCGGCTCGTGAAAGCAGGTAAACGTAGGGATAGAGAACCAGGGTCATCATGGAAACCGCGCCGCCCAGCGAGCGAATCTCCGGGAACCAATATTCCCGCATGGTCTTCCAGCCGAAGATGTCCCTGAGCATTCCCTGAACGGGTCCGGCGTATTCCAGAACGTCCGTATATACGTAGGCGATAACGTACGCCGGCATCGCCATTGGCAACAAAAGAGCCCATTCAAATATGGCTTTGCCGGGGAAACGGTACATGGTTACGAGCCACGCACAACCCACCCCAATCACAAAGGTGCCAAACCCAACACCCGCCATCAATTGCAGGGTGGTGGATATATACGAGGGGAGAACCGTCGACGAGAGATGCGCCCAAATATCGTCCCCCGGAGTGAAGGCGATAACGACAACAGCCAAAACCGGCAGCATCGCGGCCAGTGCGATAGCCACCGTCCCCAACGTCCAACCCCTACCCCGCAAGCGAATGGCGCCTGAACGCCATTCAACGGTGCTTGCGGGTGAGGATTCGGTCGTCATCGTTTGCTTTTGCTACTGGTTGAAGCCAACCTCGTCCATGATTTTCGAGGCTTCCGTACGCTGGTCAGCGACCTTGGAAAGGAAGACGGCATCGGATTTGAAATCACCCCAGGAAGCGACCATGGGATGCAGAGCGACGCCGGCTTTCACCGGATATTCGAAGTTATCCATGGCGTACTGTTTTTGGGCGGCATCCCCGCTCAGATATTCGATCAGCTTAATGGCGTTTTCTTTGTTTTTTGCGCTTTTCGTGACGGCGGCGCCGCTGATATTGACGTGGGCGCCACGGTCATTTTGGTTGGGGAAGATGATGTTGACGGATTTCGCCCATTCCTTCTGCTCTGGCGATTTCTCGTTGGTCGCCATTTTGCCCATATAGTAGGTGTTGCCGATGGCGACGTCACAAACTCCTTCGTAAACCGCTTTCACCTGAGCCCGGTCATTGCCCTGCGGTTTGCGCGCCAGGGAATTCTTCAGACCCGAAGCCCATTTAACGGCGGCGTCTCTGCCATTATTGGCAACGATCGAGGCCAATAGTGAAACATTGTAGAGGTGCTTACCCGAACGGGAGCACACACGCCCCTTCATCTTCTCACTTGCTAGGTCTTCGTAAGTTGTAACTTCGCCCGGTTTAACCCGATCCTTGTGGGCGTAAATGACGCGGGCCCGAACGGTCAACCCGTACCACAATCCGTCGGGGTGCCTTAAATTAGCCGGGATATTGGCTTCAAGCGCCGAAGATTTTACCGGCTGAAGTAAATCCGCCTTCGCGTGATTGTGCAGGTTACCGATATCGGTGGTCAAAATGGCGTCCGCAGGGCTGTTCATGCCTTCAAGCTTCAGTCGTTCCAGCATACCCTTTTTCAAATAGACTATGTTGACCTTGATACCCGTATCGGCAGTGAAGGCTTGAAGCAAAGGTTCCATCAAAAAGGCTTGCCGTACCGAATACAGGTTGACTTCATTACCTGCCGCATTCGCCAAAGACGTCAGCGCCATGGTCGCGCCAATAATTGTTGAAAAAGTCAATTTCCAGTTTTTTCGCATAGTAAGTGTCCTAATAATTCTCCGGCTTGTCCTTATCAAAAGGCAGGGCCTTGCCGGGTCGGTAAAATTGTATGGAAGGCCTTTGATTCCTGAAATTCATGCGCTGTCACACGCAATCTTTAATGACAGGACATGTATATAGTTGAGAATGACTTGCAATTGCAACATCATATTGCAATTAAATACACTTACTGTCAACAGGGATAATTAGCGCTTTAGCGAAGCTTACTTCGGACCCAGCAATTTGGGGTCAATCGGTGGAGCGTCGATAGAGGTTATAATTCGTTTTTCAAGCGCCGCAGATGATATGGGTTTAACCAGAAACCCCTGGATCCCCAACTCCACTGCCTTTTGGATGTTATCTTCGTCTGAATGACCCGTCAGGATAACGACGGGTATGTCCTTGCTGGCTTTTCCGGCCAGACCTTTTCTCAGTCTTTCAATGAATGTGAGGCCATTCATCACCGGCATTTCGATATCGCAGATAATTAGATCCAGCTTCCCATTCAAAGTATTTACCTGGGTCAGGCCTTCGGCGCCGTTTTCCGCCTCAATACTGTGCTTAACTCCCAGCTCATATAGAACGCGCATAATCAGGCGGCGCATGAAAGCCTCGTCTTCAATTACGAGGATCCTTAGCGATGGAATATTCACGGCTGTGTTCATATCGACACCAATTGTTTTGTTCTTATGCTCGACTTTATAATGCTTTGATATAATCCGTCACTTGCCTAATTAGCCCTTCCAACCCGGGAATAGCAGATTCAATCCCCCCCCAATCTTCGGCTTTTCCTGCTTTTTCAAGTTCGGTACAAAGATCGGCCAGCGAATTGGCGCCGATTGCACGAGAGGAAGACTTCAACTTGTGGCCCGCAGCCCCTATCGCCTGGGCGTCGTGGTCCCGATAAGCAGTCATGATTTCTTGTACTATTTCCACGGAGGGCTCAACAAAATCGAGAAGAATTTCCCTAAAAGTATCATCATCGTCGCCAAAAATATCCTTTAGGGCCTTCGGATCGATAATATCATTGGATTGATCCGTATCCGCCGGCGAAGGGCCTATAAGCTCACTTTCGTCAGTCGGCCCGAACGAAAGCAATTTGACGAGGGCATCCTCGAGCTTCGCCATTTCCAAAGGTTTTACGAGGTAATCATCCATGCCCGCTTCAAGGCATCGATCCCCTTCTCCTTCAAGTGCATTGGCGGTTATAGCGATGATGGGGAAGCGTTTGCCGCCTTCCCGCTCCTCACCCCGGATCGCCTTCGTCAGTTGATAACCATCCATATTGGGCATGTGGCAATCTGTCAAAAGCGCCGCGTAGTTTCCCGATTTCCAGGCCATCAGCGCCTCTGTGCCGTCTGACGTTATTTCACAGGCATAGCCCAGTTGGCCTAATTGACGGCGGATGACATCCTGATTGGTGACATTATCCTCTGCAACCAACAGCAACTGGCCTAGCGCTCTTGCTTCCTCAACTCTTGGGGCTTTCCGCTTGGGTACTCTGGAAACAGTTTCTTCAAGTTCATCGTCCGGTTTTATTCTGGCGCTGGCAAGTGCAACGCCCCTGATCAAAGAGGATCGGGGCAGCGGATCGGTTTCAACGACAACCCGGCCCGGGGCCACAAGGCCTTTCTTTGCTTTACGATCACTGGTCAGGACAACGACATCAGGGCCTTGCAAATTCATCAATTGCTTCTCGGCGCTTTCTTGCAGGACGAAGACATCAACCGATCCATCAGTCTCGAGGATGCTTTTAGCGTGATCCAAATCCGCGGCCAGTAGGACGCTTGCACGGTTATCTTGCAGATACTGCGAGGCGTATTGTGCCTCATCGGCCTCGGCAAAGAGGCAAAGTACCCTCAGATCAGATAAATCGATGTTTTCTTCAATCTCCGCTTTCTCATCCGCGACCTGCAGCGGTAGCGAAACGGTAAAGGTCGAACCCTCCCCTTCTACGCTTTCTACGCTGATTTCACCTTCCATCAGGTCGCTCAGGCTTTTACATATGGAAAGTCCTAACCCGGTTCCGCCAAAACGCCGGGTCGTCGAGCTTTCTGCCTGAGTAAAGGGTTTAAAAAGATTTTCTATTGCGTCCTTGGACATGCCGATACCGGTATCGGAAATAGCCAGAGAAATTCCGTCTTGTCCATCGCGCCAGTTATCAATGCGTTCTGCACGGATGACGACCCGGCCCGGATTATCCGGCGTGTTTTCGGTAAACTTGACGGCATTTCCACCCAAATTGAACAATATCTGGCGGAGGCGGACGGGATCGGCAATCAGTCGCAATGGCAGGGCCGGATCAATGAAAGTAACCAAGCGCACCGATTTGTTATGGGCGTTCGGCAACAAAGTTTCGGCCACCCCATCGACGATATCGCCAAATGATACGGGCAGGCTTTCAAGAGTCAGCTTACCGGCTTCAATCTTCGATGAATCAAGGATGTCATTGATAATTTGCAACAATGCGAAGGCGGAATCCCGGACAGTTCGCATCATATGGCGTTGATCCGCGTCCAGACTGGTTTCGCGCAATAAATCTATCATCCCAACGACGCCGTTCATGGGCGTTCGGATTTCGTGGCTCATGGCTGCGAGGAAATCGGCTTTTGCCTTGGTTGCGGCTTCCGCTTTTGCTTTTGCCTGACGCAAATCTTCTTCGTTCCGGTCATTCAAGCGGACCAATTGCTTTGTCCGTTTGAACAGTTTTTTGTAACCCTTGAGCAGGGTTTCGAATTCGTCACGGGAAATATCGGTCGATGCCTCATCATCCTTCAAATGGGACTCGGCACCGGCAATTAGGTCTTTTTCAGAATGGAATAAATCATATCCCATTGGACGGTCTATTTTTTCTCCTGGCACCGCAACCTTTCAAGAGCCCCTTCCATCTTATCGATCGCTTCCGGTCTCGAATTTTCATCAAGCTTGTCGAAATCCAGGAATAGGGTCATGCCCTCATTCTCCGCCCTTAGGAAGCGGCTTTGCTCGTCGATGTTCTTGAAGATGCCGGTTAATTTATATGGATTGATCTTGCGATGAATACCTTTGACAGTGATCGGCTCGCCCATTTCAGCGTCTACATGATTTTTTACCAAGGCATAGGTTTCATAGGAAAGCGTAATACCGTCGGCGTCGGCGACTTGTTCTAACCGGGAAGCCAGATTCACTTCCCCGCCGATGATCGTGTAATCCATACGTTGCTCGCTGCCGAAGTTACCAACATTGCAGAACCCCGTATTTATACCGACGCGCATGTGGAACGGGCGGGCGTATCCCATTTCGGTCCACTTCGCACGCAATCCAACCATATGGCGTTGCATTGCGATCGCCATAGTCACACAAGAAAGGGCATCTTCCTGAACTCCTTTCGACTCTGGATCACCAAAGAAAACCAGCATGGCGTCACCGACGAATTTATCGATGGTGGCACCATATTCCAGCGCAATTTTTGACATTTCCGTCAAATAGTCGTTGACCAGAAAGGTGATGTCTTCGGCTTCTAAATCGTCAGTCGTTGCGGTGAAATCCTTGATGTCGGAAAAGAAGATGGTCAGCTTCTTGCGTTTGGTTTCAAGCATGACGTCCCGTTCGCCGCTGAATATTGAATCGTAAATCTGCGGCGACAGGTATTTTGAAAGCTTGCCCGACAAGCCTTCCAGCATCTTGTTCTTTTCATCAAGCGCCTTGGCCGCCTCGTTCAGTTCCGCTTCGCTTCGATCACTGAGACGCACCAGTTTTTTTAGGGATTTGAAAAGTTTCTCGTACGATTTTAGCAGAGTTTCGAACTGCTTGGAGGCTTCCTTGTTTTTGATTCCTTTGTCGTCAAGAAATGCCCGAGCCTCGGCAATAACGGCTTCCTCCTTGTTAAAAAGGTCGAAGCTCATCAGACCGGAATCTTCTTCAACTCGAAGCGGGCGTTTTCAAGATCTTCGCCGAATTCTTCGCCCATTTCCTCCATATTGTCATCGTCTTCCTCGTGAGCCCATGTAATCAGGACGTCGTTTCCGTTTGCGGCCGCCTCGTCAAGAATTTCAAAAAGCCCCATCAAAACTTTTGCCGTCGAAGAGTTGAAATAGATCAGCTCGAAATTGAATTGAACGTTCTCGCCCGATATGGAATTTAAATGTTCTTCAAGACTGCTGATAACCGGACCAAAAAACGATGTCACGTCTTCCGGGTAAGATTCCCCTTTCAGCAGGAACGTATTGGCGCCGAAATCAAAATCGACCTCCGGCGAACGTTCCATACCTTCAATCTTAATATTGTCCATCTATGCTCTCCGGTACATTAGACATGTGCTTCTAAACAAAAATATGAATGATCGTCGTCGACTTGTGTGAAGTCATATTGGAAACTTTGGGCCCGACGGGCGATATCGATAAAACCTACCCCTGCGCCTTTACTTCCTTCCGGCGTCTCCCCTTTCAGGGTTTCCTTGTACAAAGTCTTCAGGCCATCCTTATCAAGGTTTTGGATATGAGCCAAAGATGACTCCAGCCTCTCGACGTCCGGCTGCATGATCAAGTTGCCGCAGGAAACAAAATAGACGTCGTCTTTTTGGCCTACGGTCAGAACCCCGTAGCGCAGTTCCTTCGAGGCTTCATCCCCTAGTTCAGGAGCGCCTTCCGCCGAATAGCGAATAACGTTCTGAACTTGCTCGACAAAAATTGAAAACAGGCCCTTTGAAATATTTTTTTCGGTATTTTCCAGCTCAAGTTTTTTCTTGATGGCGTTGCCAATTCCCGTCAGGACTTCCTCAGTCATATAGCCGCTGTAGCAGAAGATAATCCCTTTCTCTTGGAGAAAGCCCCTGAACTCGTACATTTCATTAGCTAGCATTACTGACCTCGTCACCCAACCTTGAACCCGATCACCGCTACATCATCACGCCGACGTTGCCCCCCTTGATATTCAACCAGCGCCTGATAGATGCATTCTTGCTGATTTTTCATAGGTTTGTCATGTATTTCCAGCAAAAGCTCCCGCAAGCGTTTCTTTCCGAACATCCGGTTTCTTTCGCCGCCAACCTGATCGACCAATCCGTCAGAAGTCATATAGAACGACTTGTTTTCCAGATTGACGATGTCGTGTTCTTCGTATTCCTGATTATGCGGAATGCCGTGATATCCGATACCGCTTTTTGTTCCCTTTATGGTGCTGACGTTTCCATCCTCAACAAGATAAAGTTCGAACCGCGCGCCAACGAAGGTGACCTTGTCTAAATCAGGCCCCAGATAGCAAATGCCAAGTTCCATACCATCATCGGACTCAGCGCCTTCGCCATGTTGACCGAGGGTCGATTGAACCAGTTGATGAAGGCGTTGCATCAATTCGGCGACCTGCCCGCCGGGAATGTCCGACAGAGCATTGTCCAGCGCACCTGTGGCGATCAGGGTCATGAATGCGCCGGGTACCCCGTGGCCTGTGCAATCTCCCAAAATAATAAGGAAACCGTCCCCCCACATACGGCTCCAGTAGATATCTCCGCCGACGACGTCGCGAGGCTCCCACAAGACGAAGTGATCCGACAGAAGCGACGAAAACAATGTATCGTCGGGCAGCACCGAGCGCTGGATACGCGCCGCGTAATCGATGGAGCCTGAAATCACATTGTAGGCGTCGGTCAAGTCGACTTCGGCTTTCTTACGTTCCGTTATATCGGCGTAAGTGACAATGAATCCACCGTCGTCCGTCGGACGGGTGATAACATCGTAAGTGGAGTCGTCACCAAAAGCTAATTCGCTTCTTTTCGCCTGGCCATCAGTGAGATACTCCATTCTGGCCTTGGCGAGTTCTTCAGGGTCCCCGTCGCCGTAGTCGCCCCTTTTGGCAACAAATTGTGTAAGCTCTTCCAGGGATAGGCCTTCTTTCAGGTACTCTTCAGGCGTATTGAAAATGTCCTTGAATTGCCTGTTCCAGCTGTCGAGCTTTAGATTCGCACTCCATTTCACGATACCTTGCGCCACATTCTCCAGCACATAACTCAGGTTTTTTCTCTGGAAGGCTATTTCCTCTTCGGCCTGTTTGCGTTCTGTGATGTCGTAGAACCAAATAAGCGCCGATTGTTTATCCATGTAGTTTATTGGACTCATCGACATGAGCGTCCACAGTTCGCGCCCGTTTAGATCGGAAATCACCTGTTCCGTATTGAATAGGCTTTTTCCTTTTTCAAGCGCTTGTTCGTGTCGATCTCTCATTTCTCCTTCGGGTACGAATTTTTTTGTCTTGATCTTGCCAATATCTGAATCGGAAATACCAACCATGTCTATGAATTTTGGATTGGCGAATTGCACGGTTCCATCATCGGAAGAATTATCGTCAAGGGAAATTGCCACTGCTACCGGGCTTTCCTCAAGAATCCGGCGAAACTGTTGTTCGCTTTTTCGCAACGCCTCTTCCTGGCGTTTACGTTCTGTAATATCCGTCAATGCGACAACGGCGCCTCCGCCTTCAATCGGCGCCTTTCTAAGGCTTAGGATACGTTTTCCATTGTTAATAGAGAGTTCAGTTTCGACGACCTGGTCGTTCAAGAGCGCCAATCGCCGTTTTCTGATAATGCCGCCGGGATCGCCGGGGCCATAATCGCCTCTGTTGGCGTGGGCCTTGATCGCTTCTGAGACAGAAACACCAATTTCAATTACGTCTTCGGGCAAATCGACCAGATCACGATAATGGTCATTGAACACAACAAATTTCAGATCTGCATCCAGCATGAAAATACCGTCCGTCATGGTGTCCATGGCAAGACGAAGCTGCGCTTCCTTCTGGGCGGCTTCTGCAGTTCGTTCTTCTACTTTTCGCTCCAGATCGTCACGTGCCTTACGCAGCGAGCGGTTGGCGCTGCGGCCGATCCATGTTGATAATCCGGTCAGTATGAGCGCCATTAGCACCGTTACGCCAAGAACGATGACTAGAGTGTTGCGAATGGTGAAATAGGAATTGAGCGCTTCATCGACATCGACTTCAGTCGTCATGCCGAGACCGAATTTTTCATCCCAAAGCCAGGCGCCCATCACAGGCACGCCCCGGTAATCACGGTATCCTTCGACGTTGAGGCCGCTTTTTTTCCCAATCGCCTGCGCCGCCATCACGGTTAATGGGAGACTTGCCAGGTCTTCCGGCAGCGGAAACTTCTTAATTAGGTTTCCACCCGGGTCGGCAACCCTGATATTGAGAATGGTATCGTCATTTTCGCCAAGAAGGCCCGTCTTTTTCAGGTCATCCTTAAACCGGCTGTCGGACATCATTCTTCCCTGCCCATCGAAGGTATACGTTTCCCCCGAAAGACCCATCCGACCAAGTTGATTGATGTCCGAAAATTCCCCTTTTGGGTCGATGCGCATGGCCAGGGCGGCAATGACGTTTTTGCCCGAAAGCCCCATCACAGGCGCGGCAAGGAACATAGCGGCCTCTTTCTGTCCTTCATCACCATCGTAAAAAAGGGGTGGAACGAGGACGATTTCGCCATCGAACACGCGTTCAAATAGATCTTTTCTCTGCTGAAAAATCAGATTTGGCAATCCAACCGTGCCGTCGTTCTTGGATGCGACGCTAACTCCATCGTTTGCAATTATGTAGAATCCTTCACCGCCAATTCTGTTTTTTTCCCCATCAAACATGTTCCTGATCTGGAACAATTCATTGCTGGCAAGCAAGTCATCTCTATTGCGTGGAACCTGCAGCAAATTCCTGACCTGAGTGCGCACACCGAATGTTTCGGTAATGGACAACAAATCTCCCTTTTGGCGATCCATCCACAACTTCAGTGCTTCGTGGGTGCTGTGCAATATCGTCTGCAGGGAATAACCAATGTCCTTGCGGGCGTTTTCTTCAACGCTTTTAACGGTATACCAGGCAGAAAGAACTACGACACAAAGGAACAATCCGATCATCACGATCCCCAGTCCCTTGAGCTCTCTTGACTGGTACAGGCGAGATGTGTCCCTGCCTTCCAGAACCCGCATCGTAAAGATCATCGCAAACAGCAGGATGATCATAATAAAGACGCCGCCGCCGATTTGCAGAATCAGATCGATGCTTTCGACATCTTCCTTTTGCGCCACCGGGATGTCTGTATCGATAAACCACCGATCGCGGATTTCCCGCTTTTCCTTATCCGGTATTGCTGCCAGGGCTTTGTTCAGGATCGACGCCAGTTCAGGCCAGTCCTTGCGCACGCCCATTGATTGGATATCGTCTTTATAACTGGTACGAGCCGCAACTTTGAGATTGAGTAATCCCAACTCATTGATCAGATAACTACCGACAGCCAGATTGCTGACAAAGGCGTCCGCCTTGCCGAAGGAAACCGCCTCGAGTGCTTCCCGAGTGGTTCCGACAATCAAAAGTTTGATTTCCGGGTGATCCTTTTCCAGCAATTTTTGGGCAATAAAATTCTTCTCCACGGCAACGGTACGGCCATGCAGGCTGTTTAAGGACCCAATAGATTTATCATCTTTGCGCGCGAAAATGACCCTTGGGAACGATAGATAGGGCTTGGTGAACGCTACAAGTTCTTCGCGCTCTGGGCTGCGGGCAATCGTCGGCAAGAGGTCGATTTTTTCGAGATTGGAGATACTTTTTAGAGCGTCCGCCCACCCGATAGGAACGAATTCTATTTCCAACCCCGTGGCGGCAAGGACCGCTTTGACATAATCCAGGGCCATTCCCTGGGGTTCGTCGTTCTCCACAAAGTGGAAAGGTGGCCAAGTGCCCGCCATAACGCGAACGCTGGAATGGTTTTCCAGCCATTTGCGTTCGTCGGGCGTCAGGCTAAGAAGCAATTTCTCGCGCCCCGGCACGAAATATCGATGGCTCAGGTCGCTCAGCCAGCGTTCTTCTATTTGCGCCAACTCTTCGACGGTCATTTCCTGAAGTCCGGAATTGATCGTATCCAGCAAATCCAAATCGTCCTTTCGGACCGCCGCGTAGAATTGGCCCGAATAGAGGATTTCGCCGGTAGGCCTCAATCGTTGGCTGTAGCCCATGCTTTCCAGACGATTGGCCATGCGTACAGGTGCCGCAAAAAAGGCATCAACTTCACCGTTGGCCGTCGCTTCGATAGCGTCAACGGCTTTATCAAACAGGACGGGTATGACGTCCGGGTGTTTGTTTTTGACGAACGTTTCCTGAACCGAATTGCGAATAATGCCAATTTTCCGCCCCTTAAGTGTCTCCATCGTCGGCTGTGGTGAATCCGCGGAGCGGACATAAAGCCCGACGTTCAAACCGTAAATAGAATCCGAGAAATCCATCCACTGGGCGCGTTCGTCAGTTTTGAACAATCCGGCATGAATGTCGGCTTCGCCCTTTTTCAGATTTTCAAGGGTTTTGGGCCAGTTCGAGGTAATAAAGCGAATTTTCTTACCGGTTTTTTTCGCCCACAGTTTCCAAATATCGACAAAAACACCCAATGGCCGGCCATTTTCATCGGCCCAGAATAAGGGTTGGCCGCTGTTATAAAGGGCGATCTTGATGGTATCCGATTTACCGCTGGACACCCATTCACGCAGAATGTCCCGGCTTTCCTCTTGGCCGATATCGTCCAGGGCCTTTTGCAGGATACTTGCCAGGACCGGCCAATTTTTGCGCACCCCAAACGCAAGGACGGAGCCGGATTTGTTCAAACGACCATGGGGTTTGAGATTCAGGATAACCTCTTTTTCCATGAAATAGGTCGCAACCGCCCTGTTTCCGGCATATGCGTCAGCCTCGCCACGGGACACGGCATCCAGGGCCCTAGCGGTATCGGGATATTCCTTAACGTCGACTTCGGGGAAATTTTCGCGGAAATACTTCACATTTCCGAAACCCTGTTCCAAGGCCAGAACCATGCCCTTCAGGTCTTCTTCGTTCTCTATTTTTTCGATATTTTTGCGGGCGATAATGACATGAGGAATAGACAGATATGGCTTGGTAAAGTTGTAGATTTCCTTACGCTCCTCAGTGGGCGTCAAATCCAGGAGCGCATCGATACGATCATTCTTCAAGTCATCCAAATGATCTTTCCAGGCGCCAGGCTTTAGTTTCAGCCGACCGCCCAGTCTCTTGTTTATCGCTTCGACAAAGGCCGGGCTTATACCGCTTTTGATGCCATTTTCATCGACGAAACTGATCGGCGGCCAATCAGTCATCATGCCGACCGTGATTTCATCCTGGAGCTCAAGCCAGAGCCGTTCTTCCGGGCTCAGGTTGAGCCTGTTCTGAGTCATTTCCTGAGATTGCCTTGGCGCCAACCATTTAATTTCCAGTGATGCAAGTTCGGCGCGCGTCAGCGCGTTCATGCCCTTCTGGATGATTGAGAAAAGAATCGGTTGATCTTTGTGAATGGCTATCCTGAAGGAGCCGCTTTCGGTATTTCTGGCATCGGCAATTTTTAAGCCTGTCACGCCACTGTCTTTCAGGGCGTTCCCGTAGGGGATCAGATAATCGATATGGGCATCGATTTCATCCAGGGACAGCATTCTTAATGCTTTTTGAGCCTCATCCACTTCGATTAGTTCACCGTCGCCTATTTGCCCGCGCGCCTCGTCGGCGACGGAAAAACCTTTAACGACCGTGATCCGTTTCCCTTTCAGGTCAGCCCAGCCCTTGATTTCCTGGTTGTCCTGCCGGGTGATGACGACAATGGGGTCGTATGCATAGGGCCTGGTATAAAAAACGTGCTGCTCTCGTTCCGGGGTTCTGGAAAAGCTGAAAACCCCATCGACTGCCCCCGTGAGAGCGGCTTCGACGACGTCGCTCCATTTGCTGAAAAATTCTGGAACGATTCGCGTTCCCAATTTTTTGTTCAACAGGATCATCAGATCTGCGTTCAGGCCGTTGTATGTACCGTCGTCATTGACGATGTCGACCGGATTAATAAAGTCGGTGACGGCGAAACGCAGGAAAGGATGAACGGCAAGCCATTCCTCTTCCTCACGGGTTAAGTCGACGACATCCGTACTTTTTCGATAGAAACGATCCGCCGGATTGGGCAACCAGTATTCGTCGAGTTCAGCCAGCTTCGCAAAATCGATATCGGCGAAACCTTTTCGAATAAAGTCCAGCAGCTCCTTGTTCTCTTTCTTTACGCCGACGTGCAGGGTATTGCTGATCAACTCATCGACACCGCGGGTAACTTCTCGCTTGTAGCCAAGTCGCCCAAGCAGGGCTTCGAAAGTCGGCGGCACGCCCGTGGCGTAATCGATTTCACCGAGGGCAAGGGCGCGAATTTGTTCTTCATTTCCCAGGAAGCCGTAAACTTTCGCATCCGGATACTGGTTTTTTAAATATTGTTCCTGGAAAGTCCGCGATACGACACCCACTCTTGCTTTGTTTAGATCAGGAAGAGTGCCGGCCAAATCTCTTTCTGTGAGGAAGTAAATGGCCGATTTGATCTCGTGGAAGGCGTTCGAAAATTCTATCCATTGGGCCCGTTGTTCATTTTTGAACATTCCCATATGGACGTCGACCTTTCCTTCCTTCAAGTTGGAAAGGGTATCGGCCCAGGAAGATTGGATAAACTTGACCTCAACTCCGGTCGTTTCACCCCAAAGCTTCCAGATATCAACCAGCAAGCCGTTTGGCTTGTCGTCGATACCTTTCATGGCATATGGCGGATTGCCGCGGTCAATGGCGACGGTGATTTCTTTGGGGTCGGCGCATAATGCCACATTTGACATCAAAAGAACGCCCAGCGTCGCGAGCACGGCTATCGAACAGAAACGTCTGAACCCGTCCACTAAATCCCTCCCCAGGGCACCATTGGAAAAATAATCCGTGACTCTTGTAAGTAGTGGCTAGAATATTAATTGTAGTACCTTGATTACACATTAATAATCCAAGGCTGACCAGAATATTATGTAGGTATTTGGGCAATGAAATCACTACAAAGAATTTCCAAATTCCCATTTTTTGCCGCGATTATTGCCATAGCGGTAGTCATGCAGGCGTTTACAGCCCGAAGCGAACAGTCATCAATCCACACACACATAAATACCCTGATTGGGAAATACGCGAAGGGCACGAAACCTTTCACCAATAAGGAGATCGGCGCCCTATACAAAAAGCAGGGCTTTCGCTGGTATCTAAAAGCCTACCCCGTCACCGGCCTGTCCGGAGATTTCAACTGGACGGTCGGCATGGGGCGGGAATTTACCGGTCCTCTGAGCAAGCTGCCCATCAAAGCCCCGTTTAGCGATTACCTTCCCCTTAAGGAAGGGCCGGTGCTGAACCCCAACAAAACTTATCGCATCGGCTTTACCTACCATGGCGAGTCTCATCCTTGGCTTATCAGTCTGGCGGATACGGCCGTCCACGAGGCTAACCTTCACCCGAACGTCAAAATCGAAGTCTACGACGCAGAGTTCGATGACAAGAAAATGGGCAGAAGGATCGACGACTGGATAAAACGTAAATTCGACGCCATCGTCTTGTGGCCGGTGCGCGAGGCACCCATGGGACCGCCGGTAGATCGCGCAATCGACGCCGGCATTCCGGTCGTCAGCCTTGACAGGCGAACATCATCGCAAAACATCAGTTCGGAAGTGCTGGGGAACTTTTACGCCAACGGCCTTCAGCAAGGGCTGTTCTTGAACCATATTTCAGGTGGTAAAGGTAAGATGATACTTAATCGCAAGGCTTTGGGCAGCACAGCCGATTCCATGCGTACCGGCGCGTTTTTGGAATCAATCGGCGATAAGGATTATGAAATCCTTGCTTCTTTCCACACGAACTCTCAGCGCGCCCTAGCCCTTGATTCCACCCGCACCGCTTTGAAAGATCATGCCGATATCGAGATCGTCTTTAATACGGGAGGCGAAGAAGCCCTCGGCGCCTTGGATGCGGTCCGCGAGGCCAATCGCCTGAACAGCGCGCCGGGAAACCGGAAAATTGTCTTTCTGGCCAACGACGATTCAAAGGAAACCGTAAACGAAGTTCGCCTTGGCAACATTGACGTCGTCGTTCCCTACACACCCCTTCTGGGCGGACTTGGGGTCCGGGTTGCCCTGATGCATGTCGGCTTCAAAGAGGGGCTGATTGAGAACAAACCAAAGAGGCAGATCGTCACGCCCAACCTGCCGATGATAACCCGCGAGAAATTAGTTATCGACGGAATTCAAACGGTGACCCCCGACGAATGGCCCTATGCTTATGGGCCTGAACCAGACAATTAATGCGTAGTATTTACGAGCGACGCTTACCTTTACTCCAAGCCCTGATTTGATTGATTTCAGCGTCAGGAATGCCTAGGAATTCAAGAAACTGCCGATGCTTTACCGGCGCTTTCTTCTCGAACGCCTGATGCCAGGTGCGCATATCCTTGTTGGTGAAACCCGATGCCGAAAGCAACGCCGTCCAGCGCTTTTTATTCATGACACCCAGGTTTTCAGGCGGCTGGCGTTTCAGCAGGGCTAATACCAGACGCTCCTGTTCCCTCAAGGCGGCAATTTCACCCTCCAGTTCTCCCAAGCGCCGGTTTAGGGCCTGATCCGGCGTCTTGTCATTTGAAGCCAGAATTTCCTTGATGGCGGCAATGGGGAGTCCCGCTTTACGGTAAAGGCAAATGAGTTCCAGATTTTCGCAATCCGCATCACTGTAGACCCGGTAGCCGTTTTCTGCGCGGGCCGAAGGGCGCAGTACCCCTGCCTTGTCGTAATAAAGCAGTGTACTGCGCGAAAGCCCGAAACGGCGAGATAACTCTCCAATGCTTGCCATAATGCCTTTCTTTAAGCGGCCAGTTTCAATTTTTCGCCGGTTAAAAGATAATGATTGAGCATTTTGCCGACCATTGCCATTTTTTCATGATAGGCGGCCACATCAAAATTCTCGACGATTTCATTCCCGGCGTCATTCAGGCCCACCAGTGTTTGGGTCCACGACGTCTCGCATGTTACGTCATCGTTGGGGGTCAAGGTTATGTCGTACTTTACGACATATAAATCGGCGGCCATTTTGACGAATTCAATGGCCCGCGGCGGCTCGAATCGATTGACGATCCAGATTTCCTTTTCCTGGCCCGGAAAATTTGTTTCAAAGACGCAGTTAGCCTCAGCGAAACCCGAGCGTGAATGGATGAGGCGGCAAGACCAATCTTCTATCCAGTCATATTCCCGGGTCGGGCACAGCAGGGGAAATACATCGTGCGCCGACGCCTTGACGTTGAAACGGTGGGAGACGATCTTCGAGTTCTCATTTTTGTCAGACATGGTGTGATCCTCATATGGTTAAAGGACCAACACCATCAACTATGAAGCTGTAGTCGGGTCAACGGGTAATTTACAGCCCTAAAAGTAGGATGCCAAATTGTCTCTGATACGCTCGAGCACAGGTTTGCCATCGGCCTCGGCGCTGAATTCCAGGCCGGTGACGCCCTCAAACAGGCGGATATAACGCCCGGAAAATTCAACCAGGGTTTCAGCCGGAATTTCCGGAATCGGATCTTTGTAGGGATCACAACGCTCATTAACCCACAGGCGCAAGAACTCCTTATCCAGGCCTTCGGGGTTCTCGCCAGCAGCCAATTTTTCTTCGTAGCTGTCGGCCAGCCAGTAGCGGGAGCTGTCGGGTGTCAGGATTTCATCGGCCAGGCAGACCTCGCCGTTTTCATCCAGGCCAAATTCGAACTTGGTGTCGACCAGTATCAATCCGCGCTGGGCTGCCAACTCACGGCCACGGGCGAAGACGGCAAGCGACAATTCAGCCAATTCGTCCCAGCGTTCCTGCGTGAGCAATCCTTGTTCGACGATGCCTTGGGGCGTAATGGGCGCGTCGTGTTCGCCCTGCTCTGCCTTGGTTGTGGGTGTAAGTATGGTGTCCGGCAATTTTTGGTTCTTAACCAGCCCCTCCGGAAAGGTAACGCCGTACATTTCACGGGCGCCATCCCGATACATCGGCCAGATTGACGTGTTGGTTGATCCGGTCATGTAATCGCGCACCACCATTTCAACCGGCAGCATATCAAGGTTCTTGCACACGAGGACATTCGGGTCGGGATATTCGATAACATGATTTGCGCAGATATCCTTGGTCGCTTCAAACCAGAAGCGGGCGGTCTGCGTCAACACCTGCCCTTTGAAGGGAACGGCGGCCAGATTCTTGTCGAACGCGCTTTGCCGGTCGGTGGCGATAATAACCATGCGGCCATCGTCCAGCACATAGGTGTCGCGAACCTTGCCTTTGTAGTGATTTGGCAGCTCGGGAATGGTGGCATCTGTCAGGACGTTGTCGATTTGCGAGGCTATTATGGCATTGTCAATCATGGTTTCATCACGTCATCTATCTGGAGTATCAGGAACGAAAAGCGGCAGACAATGTCCGCCGCGAGTTTGTCTATGTTGATTTCCCCGATATTGCCGGAAAATTCAAGTGTTTTGGTAATTTTTTGGCCGAATGGAAAAATGTCGACCGAGGGTAATGGTGCTACCGCACTGCACCAGGAGACATTACCCTCGGTCGCTCAGGGGTCATCTTTTTATTCCGCCGCCTCCGGGGCGTTCATTGGCGACGCTTCGATGTCGCGTGATTTATAGAGGCTGACAGCGTAGATCAGGTAGGAAGCACCTAGGACGAGGCCCAGGATTAACATCCAATTACCCCAGACCATCCAGCCACCTTGGGCCCAATCAGCATGGCGACGCGGCATTCCGTCCGCTCCACCCATCAACATCACAATGGCGATTGCGATGCAGCTGAACGAGCACAGTTTGACAAACAGATTGCCAAGTGCGGCATCTAGCTTGCGGCCGGTCATGACCGGATAGTGGTGATATAGAACCCCCATCCACATCAGACCCATGGCCACCAGAACGGTCATGGTATGGCCGCTTTGCCACATTGTGCCATGCAATTGGAAAGCCCACGTGACGTTAGACGTGACGATCGCGCTGGCGCCGTCAAGGATGTACAGCACGAAGCCCATAAAAATAGCCAGAAGGCCTGGTTCGGGCTTGATGCCATGTTTCCAGATTGTCGCCAGAATGGTGAAGATGCTTAAACCTGCGCCAATACCCGTGCCCCAGCTCATGATCATTCCGTGGTAAGCCAGTACCGACGGCAGATTGGGGAACAAGGTGATGAAGTGGTGCAGGAACGACGTGATCGACGTCAAAAGCAATATCCACAAGGCCAGATTGGCCAGCTTGTCGCTGTATAGCTTGCGGGTTCCGTCGGCCAGATACAGCGGCAGGGTTGCATAAACCGTGCTGATGATCATCAAGGCCATCGCCTCCATCAGGTTATGGGCGAAAACGAAGAATGCGAACTGGAAGACGACCGGCTCCGCAGCCCAGGCAACCAGACTGAAGGGCAAAATGCCGTACAAGAACAACAGGACGGTACTGGCCACGATTATAAGCGGCGTACCGGCAATGAGAAGCGTCAGGGCTGACAAGACCATGCCCAGCATTCCCGGGTCCTTCAGGGAGCGTTCGGAAAGAAGCAGATCCTGGCGTTTATCGCCGAAGAAAAGCATTTTTAAAACCGTGATCGGATACAGCAGGATCATGGTGATCAGAACGAAGGCAATGCCGGTAAAGCCCAACACGACGGTGCCAAAGCTCCACTGACCCGTTTCAACGCCTACGACAGGCAACGGATACATGGTTACCAGGCTGATGCTAAGCCCATTCAGAATAGCCAGGGTCAGCAGGGCGGAGCCCAGGTTCATGGCTATAAAGATGGCCGCCGGGAAAAAACCCGTTAGTGGCTTGCCGACGCAACCGGCGGTGCGGTGTAATCCCATGCCCACCATCAACTGGAAGGTAAAAGGAAACGCCAAAGCGGCGCCGTGGGCCGTCAAGGCCGTGTAAAACAGATCCGTATCCAATTCCAATAGTTGGATCAGCGGCATTGCAACGCCAAGAAGGCCGGCGACAGCGAGCCAAATAAAGGACGTTAGGATCATAAGTGCTGGCCATGAATTGATCTCTTCAAGGCCGGTACTTGTATCTACTTTGAACATTCGACCGAATATCGGGATGCTCGAAACGATAGCTGTAGCTTTAACCATTTGAATTCCCCACTTGATGAATTTGTATTTTTTTAGTTTCTATTTGCTTACGACGACGAGTTCGTCCGTCATATTGTGATGATTGGCGCCGCAATATTCGAGGCAACGCACGATGTAAGTTCCCGCATCCTTAAATGTGTGAACAAGTGAGGTCGGGTTGGTCAGTCCTGGCATCAGCATCATCGTGAATAAAACGTCCCCATCGGGATGATAAATCGCGAACCCGTGCATTGTGTCGGTGCTTCTTCCGGAAAAACGTACAGGACGCCCGACTTCTACCGTTTGAGAGGACATTTCGTACTGCCATGAACTGGCGGACACATCAATGTTCTGAATGTTCGCTGGATCGGACGCCGCTGCTTCTGCGGTTTGAACCGTCGGCATGTAACCGATGCTAAATACGTTGAAGCCAATAAAGCACACGACGACCAGCGCCAGCCAGGCGCCTTCCGTTTGGGTAATCTTTTTCGGGTCGGTTGTCATCGGCCCTGGATCCACTTTCGATTTATGGTGGATCACCCAAACAAAAACTATTGCAAATGGGATCAGGAAGAACATTGTAACAGCAAATGCCCCCCAGCCATTTAGATACAAGAAATCAAGCATATTATAACACCCCTGTTAAACTATTATGGTTATAGATATACCCACATTATAAATGACATTATTTACTGTCAATGTTATATTAGTTTTTGATTAAATATGGATATCTGCTGATAACTAAAACTTATCGATGAATACTTGATAATTATTTTGTATGCCTTCATAATTTTTGATTATTAAAATTTGGCTGAAATTACGATAAGTTCTTATAATCCTTCGGTCTTTGGGAATTCGCATAGTTTCGTCGGATCGGGTGCAATTAAAAAAGGGTTCGAAAAGACGGCATGACGGGGGTGAGCGAAACGACGGATTGCAGGCTTTGTGGCCTTCCCGCACCTATTTTGGATTCCGATAATGAAGGTCATGCCTTTTGCTGTTTTGGCTGCCGTGAAGTCTATCGCCGGTTTGGCGATATCGTTCTGCCCCAAAAGGAAGGCGACACGCTCAAGGAGGATATACCCGAACCGGAAGGCAGCGAGGCTTTCCTTCGTATCGACGGCATGCATTGTTCTTCGTGTGAACTATTAATCGAAAAAATCGCCATGCAGTCCGAAGGCGTCCTCGCTGCGGCCTCCAGCTATGCTACATCAACGGTTAAAATCATTTACGATCCGGATGTGGTCGATGAATCCAATTTACCGGGGATATTGTCTCAATCCGGATATCACGCCCGCTTGAGCCGTGAAAAAGCACCCGCCTTCGAAGAAGGTTTTCCATTCTTGCGTTTAATGGTTGCCGAAAGCATGGCGGCGACGGTGATGATGCTATACCTCGCTTTTTTCTACCCGACTCACCTGGGCCTTGTTGAATTCAGCGAACTGGAACCGGTTGGATGGCTGGCCTTCAAGGTTGTGCCCTGGGCGATGTTGTTCTTTACCACTATCCTGGTCTTTTTTGCCGGGGCCCCTATTTTCCGGGGCGCCTGGATCGGCCTCAGGGCCGGCGTGTTGAACATGGACGATCTTTTGGCGATCGCCATCTTGGCCGCCTATTTCTATTCCCTAGGCCAGCTTCTCCAGGGCTCGCTGGATCTTTACTTCGATGTTGCCGCTACCATCGTCGCCGTGGTTACCATCGGCCGCTATTTTGAGCGCGAGGCGAAGGCCCGGGCGACGACGGAACTGACCCGGATCATGGAATCCTGGACCCCCAAAGCTCGCGTTCGCCGGGACGGCAGGTTTGTCACCCTTGATTTGGACGATCTGATACCCGACGACCGGGTCGTCATCGACGAGGGAGAAGCCATACCCGTCGACGGCATCATTATCGACGGTGAAGGCGCGATCAATGAATCCCTGATGACGGGGGAGCCCTTCCCGGTCGGCCGCGGGATCGGTGAACGGGTTCTCGGCGGCACGCATCTGGTTGAAGGATCCCTTGAAATCGAAGTCGGCCATATTGTCGAAAGTCAGTTGAACAATCTGGCCCGGGTCTTGTGGAATGCCCAAAGCGCCGCCGCCGGGGCGCAAGGTATAGCCGACAAAGTCGCCCGGGTCTTCGTACCCTTGGTGATGGCTCTGGCTATTCTCGTTACAACATGGATGCTTATGGATGGCTCCTCTTTCGGGCTTGCCCTGCTGGCCGGAATGGCGACGCTGATTGTTTCATGTCCCTGTACATTTGGTCTCGCCATCCCCTTGACGACAGCGGTTGGATTAAGTTGGGCGCTGCGCCATGGCATCATCATCACCAGCGCCCACGCCTTTGAAAAAGCGCCCAGGATCGACATCGTCGCCATCGATAAAACCGGGACTTTGTCCACTGGCGACATGGCCGTAACTCAGGTCATCGGGCCAACCGAAATAGTCGAGTATGCAGCCGCGGTGGAGCGCCTTTCACCCCACCCGATTGCAGAAGCCATTGCCCACATGGATTCAACGCGCAAGGCTGAATACATTGAAAACCGTCCCGGCAAGGGAGCTATCGCCTCCGTCGACGGCAGGTATTCTGCTGTTGGCAGCAGGTCCCTTTTTGAAACGTTGGGCTGGAATATTCCTGACGAACTTGCCTTAAAAATTTCAGCTATCGATATCGGCGAAGGCGTTGTTTCCTACGTAGGCTGGGAAGGGCAAATCCATGGCGCAATTATCACCCAGGACAAGTCGCGACCCGAATGGGAGAAGATTATCGACGAACTGAGGGGTAAATGCCGTGTCGTGCTGCTGACAGGCGCCGAAAACCCCGGCGGATACGAGGAAGGGCTGGACGACGTCTTCGCCGGTATTCCGCCGGAAGGCAAGGCGGCTGTAATCAGGCGGCTGCGCACCGAAGGTACCGTGGTGATGATTGGCGATGGCTCCAATGATGCCCCAGCCTTGGCCGCGGCAGATTTAGGCATCGCGTTTGGGGCCCCGACGGCGCTGGCCGCTGACGCCGCCGACGTGGTAATCCCTGGCGACCGTCTCGAGCGTGTATTTACGGCTTTCGAGTTGATGTACACCATCCGCAGGCGAGTCCGCCAGAACCTTGGATGGGCATTGCTTTACAACGCGACAGCCATTCCGTTGGCCGTCTCTGGACTACTCAACCCGTTGTTCGCCGCACTTGCAATGGCGTCCAGTAGTCTTTTGGTTATATGGAATTCCTCACGCGCGATAAACGTTTCCAAGGCGATCCCGGTTCGCCAATCAGAACACGTCCCCCACATCGACGCGGCCGGGTTGACGCCTGACCGCAAACGTCGCTTTGGAGACCGCTTCTAGTAAGCCTGCCCTTGAAGGTTAAAGGGAATTACCCTATCAGTCCCTAGAGTCCATTTGGGCTGACATTATCATTTTTTTATAGTAGCGATTGCCTGATGCTCGACGCCTTTTCAGACCGGCCCTTGCTGGCCATCGCCCTGATCGCCTTCCTTGTCTGGGTTGGCGTGCGAGCCATCAAGCCCAGGATTATTCGCTATCGCCAACTGTATATCCTGCCCAGCGTGTTTGTCGCCATCTCGGCCAATCAGTTGTTTAATTCATACTCTTTTAGCCTCATTGGATTTATTGCCTGGGCTATCGCGACTTTGGCGGCTGGTATCATCAGCTGGCGCAACGCCCAACAAACCCAAATCCAGATTGACAGGGGGGCGGGGAAAATAGACCTGCCGGGAACCTGGATAACGCTGTCGCTGATTTTGCTGTTTATCGCTGCCAGGCTCTATTTCGGACGCCAACTTTATGCACACCCGGATCTGCGTACCGACCCGGTTTTCACTGGGCAGATTCTCGCCATAACGGGCCTCGTCACGGGTTATTATTTAGGACGATCCGGATCTTTCCTGATTCGTTTTTTCCGCACTGCAGCATAAATTGTTATAAATATTGGATTTTTTTTATTCCTTATTTTTCATAAGGTTATTGGGTGACAGTTTCATTAGTCTTGATCACTTTTTTGTGACTGCGAAGTGACTGGCGCATTGCATTCTTATGCCGTATACAAGGCCCACAAATTAATATTAGGAATGTCTAATGATGCGAATTTACATCGCCGCCGCCTTAACCGCAGCTTCATTTTTAGCCTTAACATCACCCGGTTTTGCCGGCGAACGGATCGTCAATGGCAATCAGGTCGCAACGGTTACAGACCGGCTTTCGGACCGTCTGGATATAGCCGACATTGTCAAAGGCAGAAAAGTTTTCAAACGACGCTGCAGGAGTTGCCACACTCTGGGTGAAGATGAGCCGAATAAGACCGGTCCCAACTTATGGAACGTGGTTGGCCGTAAACTGGGTTCGAAACAGAACTTCAAATATTCTGAAGACATGGTGACCATGAACACTCATTGGGGATATGAAGAGCTGGACAAGTTCCTTACCAAGCCCTTTAAATTTATCCCTTCCACACGCATGACTTTTACGGGGGTAAAAAAAGACCAAGATCGTGCAAATCTGATAGCCTACCTAAGAAGCAACAGTCCTGTTCCGGTGCCGCTACCGTCAGACAACTAGAAAATTAATTGCCGGCCGCCTGCAGGATTTTCAGAGTCTGATCGGCCATTTCTTCCGGTGGCATACCGAACGGAAAATAGGTGATAAATTTACCGTCCGGCCCCATCAGGTAAGTGGCGGCGGAGTGATTGAAAAGATAGCCGCTCTTTTCGTCCTCACCGGAATTTCCTTCTTCATCGTCCTCGCCAATACTAGGCGGAAGGAACACCTTGAAATACGAAGCCCCATAATCATCAGCAATAGCGAGAATCTGATCCTTCGTTCCTGTCAGGCCAACCATCCGCGGATGGAAATGGCCGACAAATCCGGCAAGGGCCTCAGGCGTATCTCGATCAGGGTCGATGCTGACAAAAACGGGCCTGATTTTATCACCCCTGTCACCGAGAATATCCAGTGTATCGCCGACAGCCTGCATCGTTGTCGGACAGACGTCCGGACAAAAGGTGTAGCCGAAAAACAGCATAAGATACTGACCCAGGTAGTCCCGGTCGGTGACGCTTTTGCCATGGTGGTCTGTCAGTGTGAACGGGCCACCGTACTGCCCGTAACGGACTAGTTTTTCATCTTCGCTGCTTGCTGAAGAAGTCTTGCCAGTGAGCGCTACAGCGAGCAACGTTCCTACGACCAGGCAGAGCGTAAACAGGTAAAATTTTCTCATCGTCACTATATTACGAGAAAGCCGTTTTGCGTTCCAGCGCGCCGAAACTGTTGGACCTGCGAAGGTATCCATCAATTCGAGCGCTAGTTGCCAAGGATTGCCTGACGCAGGTAGCGACGGCCGGTCCGGTAAAGTAGTTGCCGGTCACAAATAGGCCTGGGTTACGGTGTTCTGCGTCTTCGATACGTCTAAGGCGCTCTGCGTGCCCCGTGGTTAGTTGCGGCAGGCCTTGTGGCCACTGGCGCACTCGGGCGACCACGGGCTCGCCACGAGCCCCCAGCAGATCGCGAAATTCCTCGCGTGCAAGGGCGATGATTTCGTCGGGCTCCATCCTAGCCATTTCAGGCGCACGCGCACCGCCGATGTAACCTGATATGGCGACGTGACCTTGCGGGGCCCGTTCGGAGAACATGGTCGACGGGAACAAGGCGCCGCTTAAGGGGCGCTTTTCGCCAGTCGGAACAAGATAGCCCAAACCATCGAGCGGGTGTTCGACTTGATCACGCCTGAACCCCAAGAAAGCGACTGCCAGCGACGGCGCGGAAATTTCCGATATCGCTTGCGCGCCCTCCCCATCCATTTCTTCAAGTAACGCCGCGGTAACATGGGGCTGCGTGGCCATGACGACAGCACGCGCCGTTAGTTTACCGGACTTCGCCGTACAGATGTTAAAGCCATGGGACATGCGTCGAATGGCGGTCACGGCGACTCCAGTCCTGATCGAGTCACCTAGATCATCGGCCAGGGCCACCGGCAGGGTGCCGATGCCGTCGATCCAGGAAAAAAGCTTGCGTCCAGGCATCTTGCCGTTGGCGAGACGTTTGGAGATGACGGCCTTGGATATAGACCCATACCGGCGTTCCATTTCTACGATCGCCGGGAAGACGGCGTCGACGGAAAGCGTATCGGCCTTGCCCGCATAAAGTCCTGCAACAAGGGGATCGATAACCTTGTCGGAAAACTCCCGACCGAAGCGGCGAGTCCAGAACTCAGCAATGGTCTCCTCCGGGCCTGAATTGCGAGTTGGCACGAGCATCTCGGCCAACACTCTTATCCGGGCTCTCGGGCTAAGATATCCTGACATCAGGAAACCAAACGGATGGGTCGAGATGCCCTGCAAACGGCCCTCGCCAACCAGATAGCGTGATGTCACGCCATCGCCCAATTCCGTACGCAGGGCATCCAGGCCCAGATCGCGGGCCAGCCCGACCGTCTCCATGGCCTGAGCGTTGACCGAACTGGGCCCATGCTCCATCAGGAATCCGTCAAAGCGCTCCGATTGGGCGTTGCCGCCAGAGCGTACCTGGCGTTCCAGCACGACAACGTTATAACCCCGGCCCTTCAACTCACAAGCCGCGCTCAGGCCCGAGACACCACCGCCGATGATGGCTACGTCATAGGTCATCTTTTGACTCCCAGACGGCTGAGCAATGAGGCTGCCGGTCCTTCGGAAACAAACGAAGGAGGTTTGCCTCGGCCTTCGAATTTCTTGCGCGCCAGCGTACTCATGACTTCCGCCGTAACTTCCGTGCCGCCCCGTTCGCGGACATAATTTTCGGCCCGCACGCGCACGAAGCGGCGAACGAATGAAGGGATTCTACCCAGCCATTCTTCCGCACCCGGTGTCCAGATCAGGGTGCTTTCCTGTTGTCCCAGCGGTTCGATAACGGCGCCGCCTTGGGGTTCGTATCCACAAAGAAAATCCTCGCCCATCATGTTGCCGTCACGGGCCAGGGGACGCGCCCGGCAGCCGCCGCATAATTTAGTGTATTCACAAGTCCCGCAGCGTCCCTCCAAGACAGGCTCGCGCAACTGCTGAAAGATAGGGGCATTGCGCCACAGGTCTGAGAATGAACTGTCACGTACATTGCCGACGGAATTTTCCATGTACGGACAAGGCGTCACTTCGCCCACCGGCGTCACCCGGGCATACCGGGTTCCGGCCAAGCATCCACCGGCCTCATACCCGTGTGCCGTCGTCACCGGCCACGATGGGTCCAGTTCCAGCGCCATGCGCTTGAAGTGGGGCGCACACTTGGCGCGCACCAGCAGGCCGGTCTCCTCGCGCGCCGCCTCAGTCACCCTGGCCAATACCTTTTCGTAGGTTTCCAGCGAGATATTGGTTACTTTTTCCCCACGTCCGGTGCAAACAAGGAAGAACACGTTGAAGACAAAAGCCCCGGATTCACGAGCAAACGCGATCATGTCGTCCAACTCATGGGCGTTGTCGTTGGTGACGGAAAAATGGATCTGAAAGCGAAGATCATTTTTGCGGCAAGCATCAATCCCCGTCATCGCCTTTTCCCAAGAACCGGGTTGGCCGCGAAAACTGTCATGATAGGCCGGGTCCAGTGAATCAACGCTGATGCCGATACCCTGCACGCCTGCCTCTTTTAGCTTCTTGGCCCTGGCGTCATCCAGTAGCGTTCCGTTGGAGCCCACGACTACCATCAGTCCCTTATCCGTCGCGTGGCTCGCAAGTTCAGGCAGATCCCGGCGCATCATCGGCTCCCCGCCGGTCAGCACCACCATGGTCTCGTCGCTTAAAGCGGCAATGTTGTCGATGACGGTTTTGACTTCCGCCGTGCTTAACTCCGAGGCATCACCGTCGCGGCGCGTTCCCGCATCCAGATAGCAGTGGGCGCATTCCAGATTGCAGCGCTGTGTCAGATTGAGCGCGACAATAAACGGTGCATCCGGCTCGGTGGCGGTGTAGGAGGTCAACGATTAGTCCTCCGCATCCGCCAATTTTTTATGGCCACCAGCAAGCATCGCTTCATGCATGGCCTTACGGGCTTCTTCCAAGCCGGCTTCGACAATTTCCAGCGTGATATCGCTCACCCCGCGTTGTATCGCGACGGCTTCGATACGGGCCTTGGTGTTTTCGCGCATGGCGTCCGGCACCCGCGAAATGCGCGCCAGAGATGCCGCCTGCCAATTAAAGTCATCGTTCTTGATGGCCTTGCTTTCCAAGAAGGGCTTGACGTGTTCAATACCGATTTCAGATGCGCCCTCGCGCCGGGCCTTCTTTTCGGCGCGTAGCATAATCCCGGCGGCAATGTCGTTGTCGCCGGTGGCGTCCACCAGAGCCATCGCCTCGGGGTTCCATTTAAGGGCTTCTTCGCCTGTTTCCTTGGCTCGGTGGGCGGGGCAGCCCTTAGGCATCAACTGCTGAGAGACAATTTCGACAATGTCCTTGGTGATGAAGGTGTGGCCGTGTTCCTGAGCGTGGCGAATAACCGCCTTGCGGGCCATACCGCGTGCGAACTCAGGCGCGCGACCCAGGTATTCCTCGGCTTCATTGCTCCAGGAAATGGTTTCTTCTGCTACGACCTCAAACGGGGCGCGGAACGTTGTCTGGCCCAACCAAACATGGCACGGGGAGGTACGCAGAAGGTTTTCAGCGTTGCCGCCGATGTCCAGATCGGCGTCCACATGCACGCCGGTTTTGCCGATTACCAGCAGGCTCGCGCCCACTTCATTCAGATAGTCGTTGACCGCCCTGAACACCTTGCCGTCCAGAAGTTTGGTCTTAAGCTCGACGCCCAGATCGGAGGCTATACGCTGGGCAATTTCCAGATGGGACTGATAGATTTTGGCGATGCCGTCATCGATCAGTTCTTCATGCAGTTGTTCCTGTTCCTTGAAGCGGAATACCTTGCCCGCTTCGTCGCTGAGCACGGTAGCGATCTTGTTGAAAGCGACATAGTGGTAATAGGGGTCGTAGGCGGCGACAGCGTGCACTTCCACACCCAGGCGCTGGCCGATATCCAGTGCCGTTTTCAACGCGCCGTTTGCTATGTCGGACCCATCAATTCCGACGACGATGGGGCCATCACCTATAGCACGCTGGGAATCTTTTATGACCAAAGTGTCAATAGGGCTGCGACGAACAACTCGTTCACACACGGTGCCGATCAGGCTGCCAGGTACTGCGCCAAGACCCAAGGCGCCCAAGGCCAAAACGTCGAAATCACCGGTTTTTGTCGCCTCGACGATCTTTGCGTAATTCTTTCCTTCCGGACTAAGGCGATGGAACGGCACATCGTTCTTTTTGCAGACTTCCTCGCCAACGTCGTGGTAGCTGTCGGAAATGATATTCAGGCCCCGGGTTATCAGGCTGTCATGGACATCGCGCTGGTACATCATTTCTTCCTCTTCCAGATAGCGCTCCGGCAGACCGCCTTCCATCTGCTTGAAACGGCGGTCGTGCAGCATGGCGGCATAGGCGTGAATGCCGGTGATTTCGCCGTCCGCTGTTTTGGCCAGACGCACAGATTCTTCCAGCGCCCGGTCGGAATACTCCGACGCATCCAACGCGACCAGCACCCGGCCCAGCTTGCAGGCGCCGTCGGTAATCTCACCTTCGTCTAATTCTAACCGTTGAGATTGTGTTTGTGGCGACATGGGAATTTCCTTTACTTCGTCTTTCTCTACTTCAATTGGGTTTTAGTGCGCTCTTAAGCGGTCTTTTCCTTGTCGGCTCCGGGCTTTTCGGAGCCTTTCGCCGCGCCGTACGCAAACAGGCCGATGCCGACGCATAAGATCAGTACCTGCCATAGGCTAGCCTCCATGCTTCCCCGCCATGAGACCATCAGGTTCAGACATGCCAGGATGATCAGGGAAACCCCGAACAGCTTTGTCTTGACGCCTTTTGGAGGGGTTGGCTCGCTCATACTGGGTCCTCTTCCTTGGGCCGGCCGGCGCTGCGCGCCCACCAGACGAGTCCACCGAAAATTATGCCGGCGACGACCAATGCAAAGATATAGGGCTGAGCACTATCGGCCGGTTTCAACAGCATCCAATACCAGGTGGTGCGGGTATGCTTGGTTCCGGTTTCGGAATTGGACCCGTCCCAGTTTGCGAACGCGATGGGAATAAAGCGTCCTTCAACCAGTTGCAGGTCTTTCTCCCCATCCGATGTAGTGAGAGGCCGTTTCATAACCACCCGCCAGGTACCATCCTTGTAGGCGCTGGTGGCGCTCAGGGCCATGGAATCGTCTGCGCGAAAATCGATATTTTCCGACCCCGTCGCATTGGCGACGCTAACCGATTCCTTTTCATCGACGCTGCCGCTGCGCCAGGAAAGCAAGTTAACCGGATTGGAAACGTCGCCGTTGATGAAGTACGGTTTTTGCGTTCCTTCCGGAATTTTCACGGGCAACTGAACCGTCACCCTATCTTCGAAGGGCTCCTTATCGGCGATCTTGTCGATGTTAGGATCGCCCGGGATGCTTTTTGTGCGGTCATCCCATTCCAGCATCATGGCGATATCCGTCTCGTTATAGAAAGCGCTGACGGTGATGGTGTCGTTGGAATACGAAAAGACACGGTCTTTCTCAAAGATTTGCGGCACCAGCATGAAAGTCGTCAGTTCCGCCGTATCCCAGACGGGATCATTGGGATCGGCAGGCAAATCGCCTTCCATGCGGTTGGCCTTCACCACAGTGTTTTCCGCGCGCACTGTTTTGTCGGTCTTGGCTAGCGACTGGACGTAGTTAGCGACATGCCAGCGTTCCTCGACGCTTAAAGCGGCCTTACTCTTGGGATTGGCGAAGTTCGGCATTTGCGTACCGGGAATACCGGTCGAAATGCGGGTGAAGATATCCTTGGGATCATTGGAGGCACGGTATGTCCAAGGCTTGGTCAGGTTGCGCGGCCATGTTCGCTCGCCATTATCCCCCTTAAGTTTTTTGATGCCGTCGCCCTTGCCGTCCTGGCCATGACATTCCGAGCACCGTTCACCGGCATGGAACAACTCCTTGCCCTTGGCAATGCTGTCTTCTGACGTCGCAACTTGCGTTCCGTAATCGACTGTTGTGCCGGGTTCTTCTTCAAGCTCGGCAAAAGCCTTGATATAGGCAACCAGGTCCCAGCGGTCCTGCTCGTCGGGAATAATGTCTTTCCAGCCCGGCATATCGGTGCCTGGCATGCCATCGGTTATCATCCTGAAAAGATCGGCGTCGTTGGGAAAGTCCTCGTCGAAAGGCGTAGTCTTGATCTTGTACAGCCCGGACGAGAAATCCCGCGGCGGCGGCACCAGCAATTCTCCAGCGGGACCAAGACCGTCGCCTTCGTCGCCGTGACACCAGACGCAGCGCTTCATGTAAATCTTTTCACCGTTTTCAACATCACCCGGCGCAGCCGATGCCGGAGAGACGGCAAAAAGTCCAGCCACAAAAGCAGAAGCGGCCAATCCCTTAAACACAATAGAAGTCATTATTTTTCTCATTATTCGTGCTCCCAGGACCGCGGCTGATAGCCGGTGTAGTCATACAGGAACAGAATGACCTTCCAGATTTCATCCTCGGTGAGGAAGTTCTCCCACACGGGCATGGCGGAAATCCACGGCGTGGCTTCCTTGGGCAGGCCGGGGCCGCCGGTGGCGATACGCCAGAACAGATAGCCTTCCTGCAACTGGGCGATGGTGCCTACGTCCTGAAAGTTCAGCGGCACCGGGTTTAGGCCCTGCGCGTACGGCCCCTTCCCGTCCAGCTTGTCGCCATGACAGTACTGGCAGTTCTGAATGTAGACTGCACCGCCATCAGCAACCAGTTCGGCGAACTTTTCCGGGTCTTCCTTTTCAAACTTGCGATAGGGATTTTCCAGGGTAAGCAGATTGTATCGCTTACCGTAAACCTTGACCGAAGCCGGCGGAGCCGGGTGGATAGTGCGCAGTTCCAGCGGCGCTTCGAAGCTGGGCTTCATCTGCTCGTATGTGAACCAGCCAAAGAACAATGGCAGCACTACAAAGACGACGTTGCGCGTCATTTTCTTGGACGGGTCCTCGACCAGCGCCTTGATTGGGGCAACCAGTTGTTCCGTGCTTTCCT
Organism: uncultured Thalassospiraceae bacterium; assembly: GCA_964490815.1. Classification (GTDB taxonomy): domain Bacteria; phylum Pseudomonadota; class Alphaproteobacteria; order Rhodospirillales; family JABHCV01; genus JACNJU01. Next base: position 4,413 of record CAZBEC010000013.1, on the reverse strand, counting down.
CGTTAAAGGTAAACACCATGTAGGTGCCGGCCACGACAAAGAACATATACATGTTCAACAGGCTGGACGGGATCACCTGGCCCAGGATGACATCAAAGACCAGTACAAACCCCCCATAGACAGCAGCCAGGACAAGTACGGCTTGCAGTAATCTAGGTATTCTCACCGCATTCTCCTCCTACTTGAGTCCGGCCAGGTAATCAGTAATACGTTCAACTTCGACGGCGAACATGGTGTCGCCAATGTCGTCGGGCATAACATCCGCTTCGAAGCCTTCGGTGATTTCGGCGTTGGGATACAGGATCGAGCGGCGCAGGTGCTCACGGTCGCGCAAGGCCCCGATCTTTGTCAGGTCCGGACCCAGATCGCCTTCATCCTCACCGATCTTGTGACAGGTCCCACAGCCGAACTCCGCTGCGATTTCCAGTGGATCCTCAAGTGGCTCTCGCTCTTCGGCTTCTTCTTCCTCTTCGTCAGCATCGCCGGCATCTTCCGGTATTTCAACGGTGACCTCTGCCCCGCCGGAGTCCTGCAGGTAGGCGACGATGGCCAGAAGCTCAGGTTCCGAAAGGCCAATGGAACCGGCGGAGACGTCGGGCATCGGGCTGACCGTATCGTTGGAACCAGCCTTGCCAAAACCGGCAACGACATAAGCCGAAGGCTTGACCATGGATTCCATGATGTACCCGGCCAGGTCATCCGCCTCGCCGGCATAATTTTCGTCGGCCAGGCGTTCTTCGGTGTTGGGGATGATCTCTTCCAGCAGCGGAGCGCGGCCCAATTCGTTGTGGCACAGCTTGCACGTCCCCTTGCCATTAAGGACCCGTTCGCCCAGGGCGATAAATTGGTCCATGGTCATGGCGCCCAGGTCGATTTTTTCTTCCTTGGGCGGCGGCGCGGGTTCGATACGCGGGATACCGAAGTTCGAAAACCCTGTAAATCCGGCGATGGTCAGAAGCGAAAAGGCGATCACTGTAAGGAACTGTTTCATATCACTGTTCCTTCCAGTAAACGGCGGCCTGGGTTTTCTGGCCGCTGATCTGAGCCAACCAGAAAACGAAAATGACCATCGCCATGAACATGATTGTCGCCACCGAGATGACATTCGTTGCGTAACCCAACGACGGCGTGAAGGCATCAGGTGAATTGTCGCGGAAGACGTCCACCACGTGCCAGTGCTGGCGGATACCGGAGCGGATATAGCCCATCAGGCCCATTAGCCAGGTGAAGGCGACAGCAAGCAGGAACAAGGCATATTGCGAGCGTGGCGGCACCCGGCCCCAACGCTGCGGCGCCACCTCCTTGGCGTTTTTGTACATCATCGTATCCATCACCACGGAAATGACGATCACCATCAAGGTGGTGACCACCTGCGGGATCGAAGCCGCAACCTTGTAGACCGTGTTGGTGAAGTAGCCGTGATAGATGCCAAGGAAGAAAATATTTACGAACGCCATCACAAACAGGGCGACCTGAGCCGCGTTGCCGGCGGCCACCCAATTTACCGTCGGTGTCTTGTTAGCCCGCCGGTAGTAGAGGAAGCTCAGGTACGTGACCAATATCATTATGTTCACGGCTGTGTTCTTCGCCGGCATGATGCCAAGGGGGCCAAGGTACTTGTGGTAGGGCCCGCCAAGCGCCTTCAATTCCTCGTTGGTCAGCACCAGCGTGTGCGGCGTGAACCAAACCAGGAAGGCCGCGACGATGGCGATGGCCAGGTACTTCATGTACTTGTAGTAACGCACCCCGCCTTCACTGCGGCCCATTCCGCACCACAAGTAGTAGTTGGCCGACAGGAACAGGGTGCCGATCAGCACCGCCTGAATAATGAACAGCCAGGCGAAGATACCTCCCATCAGGGTGATGCCCATTTGCTGGCTGTAGGCGTAAATTTCGGCGACCAGATAGTAACCGGCAAACGGCAGCGGCAGAAGGCCGGATATAGCCACGAAGTTGGCGTTGTAGCCCATCCAGTCGTAGTGAGCCTTTTCTTCTTTGGTGCGCGCACTGAGGAATTTATAGGCCGCGTAAGCGCCGATAATAGAGCCACCGTAAGCGATGTTGGCGACAAAACGGTGCAGGTTGATTGGATTCCACAGGAAGTTATGGACGGCGTCCCAAGCCTGACCGTTGAAGACGCCCGCGGCATCGACTGCTTCCGGACTCATCATAAAAGTTAGCCAGGAGTTAGCCAGGAGCATCAAGACCGTACCCACGACGTTAAGCAACAGTCCGATGGTCAGATGGACCCATTTTCTGAAGGGTCCCTGCAGCCAGTGCCAACCGTAATAGTAAATGTACAGGCAGGCGCTTTCGGCAAAGAACAACAGTGCGTAGTAGACCATCGACTCTTTGAAGATCGATGTCAGGTAGCCCATCACATGGGGATAGAAAACAAACAGGCCGAAAGCGGTCAGACCGCCGATGATGGCGGTCAGGGAATAGGCCGTCAAACTGACCTTGATGAACTCGTAGGCCATGTTGTCGAAGCGTTTGTCCCGGGTCTTCATGCCGATGGCTTCGATAATGAAAACGAAGATCGGAACGGCCAAAACAAAGGCGGCAAACCAAAGGTGCAGTTGGGCAGCGACCCAGACGAACAAACGGCCGTTGAAACCCATGAAGGACGGATAGTCCTTTTCAGTCAGCTTCGGCGCGGGTTGATACGGAGATACTTCCTCGCCTTCGGCAGCCGCTTCACCACTTGCCGGAGTTTCATCGTTGGCGTAAGCCAAACCATGATCCAAGCCAAACTGATCGAAACCCGGCAATTCCATCGGGTTCAGAAGCAGGCCCCCTAAAAGAACCAGTGCCACGCCACCCAATTTTATTAGAAATCTCAGCCTCATCATCATTCCTTTTGCACCGTTGGATCGCTGGCGATCAGCCGTGGAAGAACAGGGTTAGCCCCTGAGCACTCATCAGCGCGTAATCAAGAGCGAAGAAAAGCGCGCCGAATGCGACGACGGCGACGGCGAATGCTACGAAAGAATTGCTCACGGATTTTCCTCACTAACTAACGGATCAAAGGAACCAGACGAAAAACGCAGCACAGGCTATAGCCACAGCGGTAAACAGCGCCGGCCCCGCCCAGGGATACTTGTTTTCTGAGTTCTCGTTCATGATCTTCCTCGTCCAGGTTTTGTGCGATAACTGACTTCTTGGTGTTGACCGATCCCGAATTCGACCGTAGTTTCCCTTCCCATGAAAATGGATAAAAAAACCCGCTTCGCGAATGGCTTCATCTTGTTCGGTATGGCGATCAATCTAGTCGTTATCGTCCTGATCCTCGTCTATTACGTCTTTTAGTTTCTTCGAGGCTCCGTCGGGGTCTCATCAATTAAGACAAGACCCCGTCGGCCCCGCTCCCAGGTTTTGCCTAACCTTGCTTGCCTTTGCATTGGCACAGGTCACGCAATTTCTTTACCAGACCGTCGATTTCCGCATCCGTCAGGGTCTTGCCCCAGGGCGGCATCATTTCCGACTTGGAAGCGATAGGCCCCCCTTCGCGAATCACGTTGCGAAGATCGGCGTCGGTCAGTTTGTTCATTTCAGCGGCGTTGTTGAAAGCACGTGGCGTCACCGGGAAGTCCTCGGTCACGTTAATTCCCTTGCCATCGCCGTTTGCGCCATGGCACTGCGCACAATAAAACTGGAAGACTTTTTCAGTATCCTCGGCCTGGGCCTGAGAGATGCCGCTGACGCCGGCAAAGACGAAGGCGGCGGCGATGAGTGTGTGTTTGATTTTCATGGCTCAGGCCTCCTTATTTCTTCGTGCCAAAGTAGGCGACGAAACGCGACACGTTCTTCATGTCTTTTTCGCTGAGGATGCCGACGAAATTCGGCATATCCTTCACCGGTTTAAATACGGTTGGGTTCATCAGGTAAGCCATGATCCAGTCCGGGTTCAGGCGAACGCCTGCTTCAACCAGTGACGGGCCGCTTAGGCCACCTTTGACGCCTTTTTTCTTGTCCGGATACTGGTGACAGCCGGAACATGGCATTTTCTTGGTGAAGATCAATTTTCCCTTGGGATTTTTCTTCGGCTTGATTTTACCGGCCTCGACAACGTCCGAAGTCAAAGTCATCAGATAATCCTTAACCGACGCGGCGTCGGCCGCGGCCAGCTTCGGATGATCCCCGGGATTTTTTTCCGTTAGCGAATTGTAGGCCATCAGGCGGATCGGTTTCGGGTCGGCCAGCCACGCACCCAACCAATCGGCATTGAACTTGGAACCGGCATACCACAGTTCCGGGCCCTTTTTGGCCAGAACGTCATCGATGGTTTTTTCCTTGGCCGGACCATCGGTGTAGTGGCAGTCGGTACATTTGTTTGCCTCGAAGGCGGCCTTACCAGCGGCGGCATCGGCATGGGCATTGCCCGCCGTAAGGCCAACCAGAGCCAGCCCGGTC
>CAZBEC010000012.1:160576-169154 GCA_964490815.1 uncultured Thalassospiraceae bacterium | reverse complement strand
TTGGCGACCGTCGTAAACTGCAACGACCAGTGCCAGAAAACCAAGTCGCCGGCGAAAAAGAAGCCGGCCAGCGCCATTATCCAATAGTCTTTCCGCGTCGCCGGACGTACGGGCGAAACGTCAACTGATCTGGATTGATAATATTTCTCAATGGCGCTCCACAACCACAACGCAGGCAGCGCCAGAAAGGCTCTGTGGAAGGCGGTGGCGGTCGGTCCCAATTCGCTCAGACGCACCAGAATAGGCGACATTCCCAGGCTTACTGCGCCAAGGATCAATGCCGTCAGGGCCAGTCCCTGAGAACCTGAATCAGCCTCAAGGACACCGCCATCCGCCGCTGCTTGTATTTCCCCTTGCTCGCTCATACATCGCTCTTAGATGAAACTGTCTTTAAAGGAAATCATTTATGTGATTGCGACGTGAAAATTGCGCTATACAGGAACCATGAACAGTGAATTTCCAGAGCTAACCACGCCATCACTGATTGGCGAGAACGATCCGCCGCCGTTCGAGATTATAAATCCGGAAGGCAAGGCTTCGATGTTGTTAATTTGCGATCACGCCTCGCGCGCCTTTCCTCATGCTATGGGACGTGTCGGATTGGATGTAAGCGCCCTTGAAAAACACATTGCTTGGGACATCGGGGCTGCAGAGGTTACCCGCAGGTTGTCGGAAAAACTGGATGCCGCGGCTGTCTTGGCTGGATATTCGCGTCTTTTGATAGATGTCAACCGCCAGCCCGGCGACCCCGGTTCGATTCCTGAAATCAGCGACGCAACGACGGTTCCGGGAAACATCGGTCTAAGCGAGCCCGAACAACTGGCGCGGGTGGAAAGCTTTTTTTGGCCCTACCATCATGCGGTGGCGAATGCGATGGCCCATCTTTGGCGGCGCGGCGTTGCGCCGGCGCTGTTTTCAATCCACAGTTTCACCCCGTCGCTGGGCGGCGAGGACCGGTACTGGGACATCGGCGTTTTGTGGAACCGCGACCCCCGCCTCGCCGTACCCTTGATGGATAAATTGAGGGCCGCCGATGAGCGTAAATATCACGTTGGCGACAACGAACCCTATTCGGGCCAGGAAATCGCCTATACCATAGATCTACACGCCGGGGCTGCGGGCCTTCCGAATTGCGCAGTGGAAATCCGTCAGGACTTGATCGAAAGCCCGGAGGGCGCGCAACATTGGGCCGATATACTGGCCGGGGCCTTTGAGGAAATACTGGCGCAGGAAAACTTGCATAAGGTTGAACATTTTTGAATCAACCGACGTGAAACCCAAAAGGGGGGATTGATGTTTGACAAAGAACCGTCCTTCACCATCGGAATCGAAGAAGAATACCTGCTTGTTGATCCCAAGACCCGGGATTTAGCCGACGATCCGCCCGATGAATTGCTCGCCGAATGCGAAAAGCGCCTGGGAGACCTAATCAAACCGGAATTCCTGAAATCCCAGATTGAAGTGGCGACGGGTGTCTGCAAAACGATTTCCCAGGGCCGCGATGAACTGACCCAGTTGCGCAGGACGGTTGCCGAGATCGCCAACAAGCACGGCCTGCACCCGATTGCTGCATCGACCCACCCGTTCTCTGAATGGCAAACCCAGCATCATACCGACAAGGAACGCTACAACGTTCTTGCCAACGACATGCAAGCTGTGGCCCGACGTTTGCTGATCTGTGGCATGCATGTTCATGTCGGCCTCGACGACGACGAATTGCGAATCGATTTAATGAACCAGGTCAGCTATTTCCTGCCGCACATCCTTGCGCTCAGCACGTCTTCGCCATTTTGGCGCGGTGAAGATACGGGCCTTAAATCGTACCGCCTGAGCGTCTTTGACGAATTGCCCCGAACGGGCTTACCGGAACGTTTCGATTCTTATGCGGAATATCGCCGTCACGTCGATATCTTGGTCAAGGCCGGCACGATCAAGGACGCTTCCATGATGTGGTGGGATATTCGGCCTTCAAACGCCTTCCCGACCCTCGAAATGCGGATAACGGACGTCTGCACCCATCTCGAGGATACGATTACCATCACTGCCCTGTTCGTTTGCATCATGCGCATGCTCTACAGGTTGCGCAGGGAGAATCAACGCTGGCGCATGTACGCAAATATGCTGATCAACGAGAACCGCTGGCGGGCGCAACGCTATGGATTGGATGAAGGCATGATGGATTTCGGTAAGGGTGAAATGGTGCCCAGCGCCGACCTGCTGGACGAATTGATCGACCTTGTCGCTGAGGATGCCGAGGCCATGGACTGTACAGTAGAAATCGAACGCCTGCATGACATCATTGATCGGGGAACAAGCGCCCATATGCAACGCGCAACCTATTATAAATCAATCGAGGATGGCAAATCGTCGCAGGAAGCTTTGAATGATGTCGTGGATATGCTGATCAAAGAAACGGTCAGGGGAATTTAAACCCCGGTCGTCCTATTCGACGACCGTCAGTTTTTCTACGGCCACCTCCAGTGAATGTAGCAATTCACGTCCGATCTGGCCTCCGTCGCCCGAAACCTTGTCGCGCAAGACCGCTCGCATGGCGTCGATATGCGCCTTGACGATTTCCACCGCATTGTCATCTTCCCGGCAGTTCTTGCCCGTGCTGTCGTAGAGCATTTTGCCGAAGGTCGTAATCAGAGGATACCCGAATGTCCCGCCCTGGCCCCTTAGCTCATGAGCCAGAAGATTGATCTCTTCGAAATGTTCGCGACGTTTAGCACTCCCCTTCAGGGCTTTGTCGCACAAGTCGGACAATTTTTTTAAATAAACTTTCGCCCATTCCGTGAAATCCAACGCTGCGCGCTGCAATTGCTCTTCTGCTTCTTCCAGGAAATTCAGGGGCAGGTCGCCGGGCCCGCTCATGCCCAAGCCGCCGGCTTTTTCCTTTAGATGATTAGGCAGGCGAAAATACCAGACATCCGTCGCCGATTCAGGTTTGACCACCTTATCTGGGGAATAGACGATAGCGACATCCTTATCCTCATTGAGGCGCCTCTCTTGAGGGGGAGCATGACTGTTCAAGCGCCTGCGGTCAGGCCCGAATTAAGATTGAGTAGTCACAAACTGGCGGGGATAGTTAATTACTTCCAGAATTCGTTTCGACACGGAATCCGCAGAGAACGGTTTGGCGAGAAACTCTGTCGTCCCTAAATCCCGCGCGGCATGGACATACTCATTATCGGCCGCCCCCGATAGCATAATGAATGGCATGAAGCGGTTGGGCGATTCCTTGGCGGATCTAAGCCAACGCAGTAGCAACAATCCATCAACAGGCGACATAACGAGGTCGGAAATCACCAGATCAATGGCATGTGTACTGGATATTCCCCTAGCCGATCCCCGTGTTTTGAAATAGTCGATCGCTTCGGCGCCGTTTGAAGCGACGGTAATATTCTTAAAGCTGAGATAACGCAAAAGATTGTCGAGGACGTTACGAATGTAACGGTTGTCTTCGACTAAATACAGGTTGCAGCGTTCAAAATTCAGGCTCGCCACGTCTTCGGTTCCAAACTCATTGAATCGATCATTTCAGGCCTTGCTATGGATGGTCATCGGCGACTATCTTGCGCCAACAATTTTCTCTTGAGGAGTCGAAAATGACAGAAGTTGGTGGGATCGCGGCAGACCGATTGAGGTCCTTTGTGGAAAGGATCGAGCGCCTGGAAGAAGAAAAATCGGCGTTGGCGGCGGATATTCGCGAAGTCTATTCTGAAGCCAAAGGAACCGGTTTCGACATCAAGATCATTCGACAGGTCGTGCGCCTCAGGAAAATGGACCAATCAGACAGGCGCGAGCAGGAAGAGATTCTTGAGCTTTACAAGCGGGCTTTGGATATCGAATGAGAGCCTGTTACTCTTTTGCTCCGAAAGCTTCGTCGATGTAGTCCATCAACTGGCTAATGCTTTCTTCGATGCTAAGTACGCCCGTATCAAGGGTCATTTGGGCGTTTTCCGGTTCCTCATATGGCGCAGAAATACCCGTAAAATCAGGGATTTCTCCCCTATGGGCTTTCTTGTACAGCCCCTTTGGATCCCTTGCTTCGCAGGCGGCAAGATCGGCGGAAAGATAGACTTCGTGAAATCCTTCGCCTGCGGCGCGTCTAGCGATTTGGCGGTCCGCCCGATAAGGAGAAATAAAAGCCGAAATGACAATCGTCCCGGCTTCGGCGAACAAGGCAGCAACTTCACCTATTCGGCGTATATTTTCCGTCCGGTCCTCGTGGGAAAACCCAAGGTCGCTGCTTAGGCCGTGGCGAACGTTATCGCCATCCAGCACGTAAACCTGATAGCCCTTCGCGAACAGCCTCTGTTCCAGTTCAAAAGCGAGCGTCGTCTTGCCTGCACCAGATAATCCGGTAAACCATAAAACGCCACCCCTGTGACCATTCGCGCGCCAACGTTGTTGGCCGGAGACCCGGTGTGCAACGGCAGTGATATTACTGGATTTGATGCTCATCGTTGAGATTCCGGAGTACTATTTGGGTTCGGTTCTTTTAGGTTCTTTCTCCTTGCCTATCAACCCTGGTGTGATGATCAATCGATCCGGTGTATTATAGTTGCGGGAGAATTTAATCTGGATAACGTCAGATACAAGAAGCAAGATCTACAAAACCAAGGGAGATAAACCATGAGCAAAAAACCGACCATTGCGGTTGTTCTGTCCGGTTGCGGCGTCTATGACGGCGCTGAAATCCATGAATCGACCCTTACCCTACTGGCGCTGGATAGACAGGGAGCCGACTATCAGTGCTTCGCCCCCAACGTCGATCAGGCTCATGTCGTCAATCATCTTAGCGGCGAGGAAATGCCTGAAAGCCGTAACGTCCTTACCGAGGCTGCAAGAATAGCCCGCGGAGCGATCAAGGACCTGAAGGAGTTCAACGCCGCCGACTACGACGCTATCATTTTTCCGGGTGGTTTTGGCGCAGCAAAGAACCTATCTTCTTTTGCTTTCGATGGCACGGATTGCACGGTAAATGAAGATGTTTCCGGGGCGGTAAAAGCGGTGCATGACGCCGGGAAGCCCATCGGGGCCCTTTGCATCGCGCCAGCCATGATGGCCAAAATCTTCGAAAGCGGGAAAATGACCATCGGTCAGGATGCTGGAACGGCGGAAGCCATCGAGTCAATGGGCGGCAGCCATGAACCGACAAACCATGGTGAGGTTGTCGTCGATGAATCGTTGCGCCTTGTCACCTCACCCTGTTACATGCTGGATGCAACCATCAGCCAGATCGCCGACGGAACTGAGAACGCTGTGCGAACCCTGCTGGAAATGGTCGATCAAGACAGACAGGCGGCTTAAATTAATGGCGGACAATACTTACGAATCGGGACGACTGAATTTACCATTTGTCGGCCATTGCACTTTCGCCAAGCGGGAACCATGCACCGATTGGGACAAGATAGACGCAGATGTCGCCGTGTTGGGCGTTCCCTTCGATATGGGAACCCAATACCGCCCTGGCGCGCGCTTCGGACCGCGCGCAATCCGGGAGGCTTCAACGCTGTTCTCTTTTGGCCACGGCGGCGCCTATGACCATGAAGATGACGCCACCTATTTGCCGACCGATAAAGTTAAGATTGTCGATATCGGTGATGCGGATATCGTCCACACAAACACCGAGAAAAGCCACGCCAATACCGAAGCTGCCATGCGGGCAATTTTGAAAGCAGGCGCGATGCCAGTCGTCCTTGGTGGCGATCACGCCATCCACGCTCCCTGCATGGCGGCATTTTCCGAGCAGGAACCCGTTCATATCATTCAAGTAGACGCCCACATGGATTTTGTCGATGAACGCCATGGGGTCCGGTATGGGCATGGGAATTGTATGCGCAGGGCTTCGGAAATGGACTGGGTTACCGGCATGACCCAATTGGGCATACGCAATGTGTCTTCTTCCAATAAAAGCGATTATGACGATGCGCGGGCGGCCGGTTCCGATATTCTGTCCGTGCGAGATGTTCGGCGCTTGGGATGCGAAGGAACTCTGGCCCGCATTCCGGACGGTAAACGATACTACGTCACAATCGATATCGATGGATTCGATCCCTCCATTGCGCCCGGAACCGGAACCCCCAGCCACGGCGGTTTCCTGTATTACGAGGTTCTGGAAATCCTGCAGGGACTGGCCAAAAAAGGGGACGTGGTGGGTATGGAGGTGGCCGAAGTCGCTCCCGACTACGACCAAAGCGGTATAACCGCCATGCTGGCGGCGCAAATTATATTGAACTTTCTGGGCTTTATTTTCCACGAACGGGAATAATTCATAAATTTCAATTCTATAAGCCAAAAAAGGGGGACTATGCAGACTGTCATAGCCTGTAGTCATGCACTCTTTTTTTATGTTTCCGTCGTCTTCCTTGCAAAATTTTGGTATAATGGGGGGTTACTCGAGCGGTCCCGCTTTTTTTTCCAATTAGTTGTTTTTGCGGGGGTCCAATGGCTAGACAGATGGGCAAGAAAATCCGCGCCGAATCAGTTAATAATAGTGTTTCTGAATTAACGAAAAAAAAGAATAAAGGCGAAGCGGATTTTAATTCCTTTAGTGGGGGAGAAGAAACCAGGGCAGAGTCCCTGGAGCAGATTTCTTTGTTCTCAAGCCTGTCGCCGTCATCATTGCAAAAACTGGAGGAATCGTGCCGTTGGCATGAGTTTCGGGAAGGGGACAAGGTTGTCCAAAAGGGAGAGGATGGCCGGGAAGTCTATTTTATTACTTCCGGAAACGCCCATGTATTGAACTTCGCCAGTTCCGGGCGTGTCATCGATTTCGCCTCCCTCGGCCCTGGTGATTTTTTCGGTGAACTGGCGGCGATTGATGCGCGCCCCCGTTCGGCTACGGTTGTCGCCAAGACACCCTGCCGTATGGCGTCGCTTGAGCATCAGGACTTCATGGAACTGGTAACGTCGTATCCTGAAATCACCACGACAGTGTTAAACAGATTGGCGACGGTCGTACGGATGGTCGATGAGCGCATTACGGATATCAGTGTGCTAGACGCAGAACAAAGAGTCTGCGTCGAACTGTTGCGCCTGGCCATTCCGGACCCGGCCTATTTCGACAACTACAACCATCTGGTCGTGTATCCCGTACCGACCCAGAAAAAGCTGGCTAACAGCATTGGCGTGGCTCGTGAAACCGTCGCGAGAATCTTTGGGCGTCTTTCCGGTGAAGGTGTCATTGAGAGGAAGGAAAAAACTATCTACATCCGCGATATTTCGGCCCTAGAAGCGCTTGCACTGCCCTTCAACGACTAAGAGCTGAAAATTCAATGGAAAAATGACGGTTTATGCCCATATTTTTTAACATTTGAAATTCCTGATACACACTGAAAACACTACATTTTTATTAAAACAATTACTTAAGTTATTGAAATCACGAGAAGTTGTGACCCCCGTCACTATCGTGTCGCTACATTTTGTGGTTTGATTACGCCGTATTCGATGCTTTGAAGTGCGTGGGTTTCAAGAGCGGAACGGACTTCAAAAAAAGCAAAAAAAATCGAGAATTAATCAAGAACCTGCCTCAAGCGGGCGTGCGATAGGTTCCGCCATAAAACGTTTCTTCGAAGCGAATAGCTTTCAAAGTTCCATAGGAGCGGGCGGCTATGCTTAAAGAAACTGGGTTATCAGAAAATTCGTCAGTCATCGCGGGCGAGATTGCCCCGATATATTCTCTGGAAGGTGCAGTAGAGGGTGATATTCGACTGCCCGAAGGCTTCCAGGTTACAAGTGCGGATTTCTCCCAGTCGGGTCCCGACTTGATCCTGACCGCCCCTGACGGCACCCAGGTCGTCATCCAGGATTATTTCACCCTTGATTTTCCTCCCGACCTTTTTTCCGCCGATGGCGCAAAAATTGCCCCTGAACTGGCAGTAAAGCTGGTCGGCCCCCTGGCGCCGGGGCAAGTTGCACAGGCGAACACAGCCTTGCTCGGCGAACCGATCGGGCAAGTTGAGACCCTGGCCGGATCGGTTACGGCAACCCGCTCCGACGGCACTCAGGTTGAACTATCCGCAGGTGATTCCGTCTACCAGGGCGACATCCTTGAATCCGGTGATGACGGCGCGGTCGGTATCGTATTGGCCGATGAAACAACTTTCTCGATGGCTGAAAACGGCCGCATGACCCTGGACGAAATGGTTTATGATCCGGCTTCCCAGGATGGGTCAGTCGCCGTTTCTGTCCTATCCGGCGTTTTCACTTTTATGAGCGGTGAGATTGCCAAGGCCGATCCGGATGCGATGACAGTATCGACACCGGTAGCCACCATCGGTATCCGCGGCACTCAGGTCGGCGTCAGCTACAAGGAAGACGCCGGAATGGATCTGGTGCTGATGGAAGAAGGCGACGGGTTCGTCGGCGAGGTCGTTGTCGCCAATGATGCCGGCGTGCAAATCCTGAATTCCGCCAACCAGGGCATTTCCGTCGTGTCCTTCGACATTGCACCGCCAAAACCGGTTCAATTTACCCCCGAACAAGTCAAGGAATCCTTCGGCGCAGCCCTGAGCTCCATGCCCGACAGCGCCAACGTCAATAATTACGGCGCGGAAAAACGCGAAGACAT
>CAZBEC010000012.1:15651-160476 GCA_964490815.1 uncultured Thalassospiraceae bacterium | reverse complement strand
ATTACGGCGCGGAAAAACGCGAAGACATGAAGACGGCTGATGAAGAGGAAGAAGCCGAAGGCGAAGAAGAGGAAGGCGAGGAAGAAGAAGCCGAGGGTGAAGAAGAAGGCGAAGGCGAAGAAGAAACCGCCGAGGAAGAAGGCGAAGGCGAAGAAGAGGAGGCCGAAGAGGAAGGCGAAGAGGAAGAAGAAATCGCCGAAGAGGAAGCCCTAGAGGAAGAGGGTGAAGGCGAAGAAGAGATCGCCGAGGAAGAAGGCGAAGAAGAAACCGCCGAGGAAGACGGCGAAGAAGAGGCGACGGAAGAAGAGGCCGCTGAAGCGACCGAAGAAGAGACAACAGAGGATGAAGCAGCCCGTGAGGTTGCTGCTGACGAAACGGAAACCGCGGGCGACTCCCTGGCCGATACGGCGTCCGATGATGATGGCCTGGCCGATCCGTTTGCATCTGATGATTCCGGTACAGATGACGCGATAAGTGACGGCGACGATGCATTGGCGGAATTTGACATGGCCTCGGGCGATGACGCCGGTACAGACGACGCCATAAGCGACGAAGATGCCGCCGCACTGGAAGAGTTTGATACCGCGGCCGGTGGTGACGATACTGGCGATACCGGTGGAGATACCGGCGGATTATTCGATGATCAGGATACTGGTGGTGGAGCGACTGAAGAGGGCGCGAATTTCACGCCTCCTCCGGCCCCACCACCACCTACGACAACAGAACCGACACCCACTTTGACTCCTACGCCAACTATTACGCCAATTGTCACGCCAATTACGCCACCTCCGGTTGTAACGGTTGCGCCACCGCCACCACCGCCACCGCCGGAACCCGAACCGGTAATTACAGAGGCACCGGACGTTGAAGGCGATAGCGCATTTATGGTTTCGTCGGTTTCCGGCCCTACAGCGATGCGCATCTCGACCCCTGAAAACATCACCTCGGTTACCATTGATCTGGTGCCGGATATCGGCACGGTTCGCCTGGCCGACGGCACTGCCATAAGCTCCGGCCAATCGATCAGCGCAACAGACCTTTCCGGTTTGACGTTCGAAGCCAATTCCGGATTGTTCGTAAGCGGCGAAACCGCTCAGTCAACGTCGGGCGATTTCACCTATACAGTCAGCAATGCCGGCGGTAGCGAAACGGCGACTATCGACGTCACCGTCAACGACGGCGACGCCCGGTCCGTCGGTCCCGTGACAACGGAAATGACTTTTGGCGACGGTTTCGGCGAAGGATCGTTCGGTGAAGGATCGAACGGTGAATATGTCGAAGGCCCGATGTCGGTGACACAGGTCGACCCGAACGGATGGTTGGATATTGGTTGGGGATACGCCTACCTGACTGATGATGATTATTCTGTCGATTATACTTACGGCCCGTATTCGGACTACGAATACCATAACCATACAGTTTACGAATTCGCACTGAGCGATGGCGGAACGTTCGACCTGCATGATTTCGAACTGGAATCAGCCTACAATTATTATGGCGAAACCAATACTCCGGAGATGCTGTGGACATCTTCGAGCGGTGATAGCTTCACGATCGACGCAACCAGCTATACGTCATTCAATTTCGCCGACTATTCCACCGGCTTCACTGATATAGAGTGGGCCCGGGTGGAAATATTTAATAGTGGTGAAAATACCTACACATACAATGGCTCCAGCTACGGATACGTTCAAACCTACTCGTATGCATACGCCTACATGGAAGGCCTGTCGTTTACGTCCGATCAGGTAACCCATGTTGGTTACGAATTAGAAGGCGGCGACGGCAATGACGTTCTTAACGGCGGACTGGGTAATGACGTTCTTAACGGCGGAGAAGGCAACGATTATCTGGATGGTGGCGATGGTCACAACGTCCTGAATGGCGGCGGTGGCAACGACGTCCTGGTCAGCAATGGCGGCGACACGATGGACGGCGGCCTGGGCGATGACAGCCTGAATTTCTCGATCACTGATGTTGGTAGGTTCTATGCAAACGAATCCGTCGATATGGTCGATATTGAAGGATCGAATACCTTCAACCTGGATATCAATTCTCATGTCAACATGACCGCGTCCGGCGATTCCTCTTGGACTTCAGTCGATATAATGAATAATTCGGCAACCATTTCCGGCGGCGACGGTAATGATACAGTCAATATCGACGTCGATGTATCCGCAAGAATATCCGGTTCCGAAGTTTGGGCCGGTGCGGAATTCTCCTCCAACGACCTGACGATTGATGTCGGCGAAGGAAATAACGACATCAATATCGATATGGTCGTCCAAGCCAACGCCGAAGCGACGAGTTCTTCCGCCAGCGCAGAAGGCGATTTCGACAATAATGTCATGTCGATCGAGGCCGGGTCCGGCAACGACACAATTGATGTCAGCGTCTTGGTCGACGCTCAGGCGACCGGTGCAACGTACGATGCAGAGGCCGATGCAGATATAGAATTCAATCATTCCGGGTTTGGCGAAGGCAGCAGCGAATCAAGAAGCAGTTCATCTGAGAATGTGCTGATTGATGCCGGTGACGGTACCAATACCATTGATGTCAATTTGACAGCCAATGCCGTGGCTTTCGGTAGTAGTGATACAGCGGATGCGGATGCTGAAGTGTCCGACGCCGTGATGACTCTCGTCGGCGGCAGCGGGTTTGATACAATCTCCCTGAATATGTCGGCGCTAGCGCAGGCTACTGGCAGTGAAGCCGATGCGGACGCCGATGTCGATTCCAACGACATCCTGGTTGACGCCGGTAACGGCGCCAACCTTGTCACCCTAAATTTAAATGCTGAAGCCGACGCCAACGGCACCTACTATTCCGCTGATGCTTCCGCGGAATTGGAAGACGGTATTATTGATGTGATGGGTGGCACTGCCACCGATACCATCGTTATCGACATGCAGGCGTCTGCTATTGCCGCCATGGCCGGTGAGGAAGCGACCTGGGATGCGGAAGCCGATGCCGACAACAACTACCATGACATTATCGTCAATGCCGGCGACGGTACCAACGCTATAACGTTGAACATGAGCGCCACCGCCACGGCTCTCAGTCTTGTTCCTATGGGTTACTCCGCCAGCGCTTCGGCAGACATGCGTTCGAACTATATCGATATGACCGGCGGCAGTGGTGCCGACACCATCGCGCTCAACCTGCAGGCAATCGCTTACGCCGAAGCGACTGGATCGGATATCAATTGGGATGTTGAGGCGGAGGCCGATGTTTCGCACAACGAAATTTACATCGCGGCCGGCGACGGCACCAACGACGTCACCCTACAGATGAATGCCTCGGCCTCGGCCGTCAGCCAAATTCTTTCTGGGTATTCCGCCAGCGCATCGGCAGACGTGACAGATAACCTGATCGATTTTACCGGCGGCAGTGGCAACGACACCATCGCCATCGACTTACTTGCCTTTGCTCAAACCGAATTGAGTGGATCGGAGGTCACATTTGATGCAGAAGCATCGGCCGATGTTACGGAAAACGAAATCACCATCGCCATGGGTGACGGTAATAACAGTGTTTCATTGAATATGACGGCCTCGGCAGCAGCCTTCAGCAGCACGACACTTGGATACTCCGCCAATGCCTCTGCTGAAATCGATGATAACAGTATAAGCGTTTCCGGCGGCAGCGGCACAGATACCATTGCAATTGGTATGCTTGCTTCCGCTTATGCCGAAGCAACAGGGTCGGATAGCAGTTTTGGCGTCAACCCTGAAGCCAACTTGAGGCGTAATGACGTTTCCGTCAATGCCGATGACGGCACGAACAGCATCGCGGTCAGCCTGACGGCAGATGTTGCCGCCGTCGCCGCATCCATGTCTGTCGACAGCGCCGAAGCCTTTGTCGATGAAAACTACATCAGCCTGAACGGAGGCGTAAACGCCGACACTATCGCCGTCAATCTCACTGCGGGGGCGAATGCTGTTGGAACTTTGGCTAGGGGAATAGCCGGTTTGCAATCTAACGCCATATTGATTGATGCCGACGACGGCACCAATGATATCGACGTCATCATGGCGGCCAACGCGACAGCGAGCGCCAGCTTAAATGACGCGATGGCAATGGCCGGGTACGGCGGCACTGGCTCGTTCTCCAGTGAATCCGCTAGCAGCGCAAGTGCCGCAGTTATAATGATCAATGGTGGTTCTGGCGGCGATACCATTGACGTTGGTGTGTCTGTCAGCGCCCAAGCGACGAATACCGATACTGGCGCGGCTATGGCCGGAGCTGGATTGGGCGGTTTTGGCGAAGGTCCGATTCAGTTTACCGGCTCCAGTACGCTGATGATTAACGGCGGAGACGGCACAAACGACATCACAGTAAACCTGGCCGCGGCAGCCAGCGCCAGTGCGGCTAACGGCACAGCAATGGCCGTGTCCTTCCTAGGCTATGGAGAACAGGATATTGAAGGCGGCAGCGGCGCGGATACTATCTTGCTCGATTTGTCCGCTAATGCTGAAGCAGCTGGTTCAATGGCATTGGCAATGGCGGGTGTGGTCTCAAACGACATCCATGTCGATGGCGGCGACGGTCTAAATGACATTACCGTCAACCTATCCGCTTCAGGGCAGGCAAGTGGATCAACAGCCACCGTCGACGTGTTGTTGTACCAAAATGGAATTGAGATAACCGGTGGATCGACGGTCGACCTTATTGATCTCTCGCTTTCGGCCTTTGCTGCTATCTCCGGCAGTACCACTTCAGCGGCAATCTCCGATAACTGGATTTTGATCGATGGCGGCAGTGGCAACGATACCATCAACCTTACGCTAAGCGCAGATAATCTATCTGGAAACGACATCACAATCGTTGGCGGTGCGGGTGCCGATACAATTAACCTGGCCGCGGCTACTGAAGTCACCTTGCAATACAACGCGGTTGATTCCGAAAGCGATTTGATCACCGGGTTCAGTGCTGATTTCGGTCACAACCTGTTTTTCCTGAGCTCGATCTTCAACGGTGGAACGGCTTCGGGTGCAATGGCCCAGGAGTCATTCTTCGATGCGTCCGGTGCCCAAAGCACGGCCGATATCTGGGGCTTCTATCAGGCCACAGAAGATGCCAACTATACCCTCTGGTATGATGCTGATGGCAACAACGCAAGCGCCAGCGCCGTCGATGCGATTGCTGTGGCCAGTTTCACTTCTGCAGTTCTGACCGATACCAGCCTTATCAGTTTCAGTACTTGACGCCCACACCTCGAATACGCGTCACAAATTAGGGTCGCCTTCGGGTGACCCGCTTTTTTGAAGGGACTTACAAAGGGAAGGAACCATAACCACATAAGAAAAGTGGAAACGTTGGCTTGGTCCGGATTCCAAAGGGAGAACGACAATGAGCGCAGGTGGAAACAGCCCCCAGAATATTGAAACGTCCCTGCTTCAGGCGACCCAGTTAATTGGCACAGGCCGTTTCGATGATGCCGAGGATTTGTGTGAGAAGGTGTTGGAGGCTCAGCCCAATAACGCCGCCGCCTTGCACACCTTGGGCCTGACCCATTACATGGTTCGCCGTTACGGCAAAGCCATCGAACACATCTCAAAAGCCGTTCAGTTCGACGATTCAAATCCTCAGTATTTCTGTAACCTCGCCGAGTCTTATCGACGGGCGCAAAAGCCCGATCTGGCCATCGAAATGTTCGAAAAATCTCTGGCGTTGAAGCCCGAGTACTTGCTCGCGCAATTGGGAATGGCCAACGTGTTGCGCGATATGGGACGCCGGCCCGAAGCCATGGCCCGTTACCGCCTGGCGCTTGCCCTGAACCCTACCTTCGCCGAAGCCTATCATTATCTGGGCGCCATGTATCTGGAACAAGACCGCAAGGAAGACGCAATCGCCGTCCTGCGCAAGGCCGTGGCATTAAAACCCAACTACATGGAAGCGCGGCTTTCACTCGCCGCAGCGCTTGACAACGATGGAATGATTGACGAGGCCAAAGAAGTCTATGAACAAATTATCGAGGAAAATCCGAAAGTCACGGCAGCCCATAACAATTTGGCCAACTTGTTGAAAACGCAAGGTGATATGGACGCCGCCATCAGCCACTACGAAAAGGCTTTAGAGGCCAATCCCAAGAACGTTCAGGCCCATTACAATCTATCACGCGCACGTCCCGCAAAATCAAACGACAAGGAAATCGCGCCAATGGAGGCGTTGTTGAAGCAATCTGATATGACTGACCGCGACCGGTCCAATGTTCATTTCGCCCTGGGCAAAATCTTTGACGACCTTGAAAGATATCCGGAAGCTTTTGAACATTATAAACTGGGCAACGAACAGGATGATCGCGCCAGGGCCTACGATCCAAAAATTCATAATGTTTTGATTAAGCGTCTTAAGGCTGTTTTCACAAAGCAGCTGTTCATGCGCCGCCAGGGGCTGGGCAGTGAATCGGATACGCCTATTTTCATTGTCGGTATGCCTCGTTCGGGCACAACCCTGACTGAACAAATTCTTGCCAGCCACCCTGATGTATTCGGCGCCGGGGAACTGGACCAGGTTAACCGCCTGGTTAATGCCATTTCAGCTGAAGTCAGTGGATCACCTGCTTATCCGGAGAGCGCGGGCGAGCTGGACGCCGTCACCGCCTGCCGCCTGGGTGAATCTTATGTTTCTTATGTAAAAAGGCTTAGCGGCGGCAGCCCCTATGTGACGGACAAAATGCCCGGTAACTTCATGCATCTGGGCTTTATCTCTTTGCTTATGCCAAACGCGCGGATAATTCATTGCCGGCGCAATCCCATGGATAGCTGCCTGTCGTGTTATTTTCAGCATTTCACCTCGCCCATGCCGTTCAGCAATTCGTTGGAAAGCCTTGGGCATTATTATCAGGCGTATGAAGAAATCATGGCTCATTGGCATGAAGTCCTGCCGCAAACAATACTGGATATTCCTTACGAGGAAACCGTCAGCGATCATGAAGAAATGTGCCGCAGGTTGGTGGAGTTCTGCGGCCTGGAATGGGACGATGCCTGCCTGCAATTCCACAAAACCAAACGACCCGTAAAAACCGCCAGCACTTGGCAGGTCCGCCAGCCTCTCTATACAACTTCGGTTCAGCGTTGGCTCCACTACGAGAAAGAACTGGCTCCTTTGATTAAATCTCTCGGCAAATTTTATATCCCTCCTGACAGCGCCGTCGGAAAAGCCGCCAAAATCGCAAAAAAGGCGGTATCGAAAGTGAAGAAAAAGAAGAAATAGTTCGACCAGGTTCGCAAAGGATGATTTCACGCTGTGAAAAAGGCTAGGGAGTCATCAAGCTTTCAGATTCCGGTTTCCGGTATTCCGGGCATTCGTTGGCCGGCCGTTCAAAGACCGCGCGAGGCTATGATCCTCGCCCTGGAACGCCAGCTTGAACATTCTCAATGGTGGCCTAAAAAGCAATTACAGAAAATGCAGTTTGAACAGCTGAAACTTCTTTGCGAACATGCTGCAAAAACGGTTCCATTTTATAGTGATCGGCTTAATTCCTTTTGCAAACAAGATCTTAAGGCATGGCGTGGCCTTCCAATACTGAGCCGGAGCGATATTCAAACAGCAGGCAACGCCCTGTTCAGCACAAAACTTCCCAAGGAGCACGCACCCTTAGGAGAAGTGCAATCGTCGGGATCGACGGGACGACCGATAACCGTTAAGACAACACGCATAACCGGCCTTTTCTTCGCAGCACTGAACCTACGGTATCACCTATGGCACGACAGAGATTTCTCCGCCAAAGTCGCCAAAATCACCAGACCCCGGCTAGCGGGGAAGATCGACGGTCCGGTCGGATGGGTGCCGGGTTTCCCGTCGGGCCCAATGGTCGATTTCGATGTAAATGAAACCGTCGATAATCAGATTAAGTGGCTGGTAAGAACCAAACCTGATTACCTGCTGACCTATCCGACAAATTTGCAGGCAATACTCAATCACTGCCGGGAAACCAGAACCCGTCTTGCCAAATTGAAGGGTGTGGCCACCATGGGCGAAATTTTGACGCCCGAGATACGCAAGGCCTGCAAACGGGACTGGCGGCTAAACGTGAGTGACGCATACAGCGCCATGGAAGTCGGCATGATCGCCCTGCAATGTCCGGATCATCCTCACTACCACGTGCAAAGCGAAAGCCTGCTGGTGGAGGTTTTGAGCAAGACAGGGAAGCCCTGCAAACCGGGCCAGATAGGACGCCTTGTCGTGACCGACCTGCATAATTTCGCTATGCCGCTTATTCGTTATGAATTAGGAGATTACGCCGAGGTGGGGAGAGCCTGCCCTTGCGGAAGGGGACTTCCGGTATTGAAGCGAATTCTTGGCAGAACTCGCAACCTACTGATGCTGCCATCGGGAAAGAAGAGCTGGCCCGTATATTCCAGCCGCTTGGCAAAAGACTTTCCCGAGCTTTTGCAGTTCAAACTAATCCAGCGAACCGTAAAACGAATAGAAATCCAGCTAGTCGTCAAACAGCAACTAACGAACGAACGATTACAGGTCCTGTACAGCGTACTGAATGAAGAACTGCTGCACGATTTCGACTATGAAATAAAGTACGTCGACCAAATTCCGCGAAGTGCTGGCGGAAAATTCGAGGATTTCCATTCAGATATTGCTTGATTGACTCAGACTTGGTTTTGATATCCCTAATCATCCAATGGATAGCACTGATTTTTTATGGTTTAGTCTTCCTCGAAATTAGCCAAGATCATATGATTGCAGGCAAGTCCATGAACCCTGCCGGGTCGTAGTTGGATCATTCGGGATAACCTCAACAAGGCTTCAGTACTCTGAAAATAGTTGAATACATAAAATTTCTTCAACCGGTCCATTGGCTAATCCTGCTGGCTGCGGGGATTATCGGCGTTAGCGGCACCTTGACTATCGGCCAGCAAATTGAAGATAAAGCGGTTAAGAACTGGTTGAGACAGGCGGAGTTGGATGCCTCTGTCGCTACGGCTTCAGCACAGAGCTGGCTGGCCCAGTCCGAAACCATTATCAGCGGCTTATCACTGGGCTTCAAAAATCCCGAAAATATCTCCGTTGAGGAATTCGATGATCTGGTGTTCCAGGCTGAAGACTGGAATTCAGAATTCTCGCTGGACGCCGTAGCACTGGTGCAGCGAATTTCCCGACTGAAACGAGAACAGATGGAAAGCAAACTTGGGTTCACGTTTTCACATGCGGAAACCCCGTCAAAAACTGTTCCCGACGCTTTTGAGCATATGGTCGTTATTTTTAGTTCGGAGAGTGAAGGATCACTTCGTCCTACCGTCGACCTGCTGACGATGACACAAATGGGTGATGTCGTAAAAACAGCTCGGCGTGTTCCCGGCAAATCCATTTTGGGTCCCGCCTTCAACGCGGAAAACGGCCGCCTATATTCGCTTGTTGGGATTAGCACCCCCGATCCGAACCGAAATTACCTGATCGTAGGAAGGGTTGATCTATCCGACATGATCGAATTCCTGACGTCAAGTCCGGTTCCAGAGGGATTGACGTTGCGTATGTCCGAACGCGAAACCAACGCCAGTGAAGAAACGCTTCTGCGTCCAATCTTTGGATCTTTGCAGGCGGTGGACGACGCCGTGCATACGATAACGATTCGCCTTACGCGCGGACAAGCCCGATGGAACTACAATTGGGACGTAACGAAAAATTATCTGGGCGGCCCCCCCACAGCCAACGCCACCATGGCGGAAATAGGCGGATTGATAATCACCACATTGGTAATTTGCCTAATTGGATTCCTGTCGGTGCAAAACCGCATCGTTAAGGACGCTGTGAAGGAAGAAACTGCTTACCTAACAATTTTGAAAGAAGAGGCGGAAAAAACCAGCCGGGCAAAATCTGAATTTCTCGCCAATATGAGCCACGAATTACGGACTCCGTTGAACCCCATTATCGGCTTTTCGCAAGTGTTAAGGGAAGAAACCTTTGGTTCCCTTGGAAGTGACCAGAACAAGGAATACGCCAAAATAATTCATTCATCCGGGGTCCATCTAAATAGGATTATTGGGGATATTCTGGACCTTTCAAAAATCGAAGCCGGCGAAGAAACCCTGTTTGAGGAAAAAGTAGATATCGGTGAAATCGTCGATGAATGCAGATCGATGATGTCGCACCACGCTGAAAAAAAGCATTTGTCATTTTCAACCTCCGTGCAAAACGATATTGCGCCACTTTGGGCGGATCGGCTGAAGGTCAAACAGGTTGTCCTCAATCTTCTGTCCAACGCCATTAAGTTCACGCCAGATAATGGAAGCGTCCAGGTGAAGGCGCTCATGACAAAGCAGCAATCGATTCAAATTTTAGTTCAGGACACGGGTGTTGGAATTCCACCCGAAGATATTGAAAGAGTTTTGGAACCGTTTGGGCAATCCGGCGAAACATATACCAGGTCATATGACGGAACGGGACTGGGACTTGCGCTGGTTAGATCACTTGTTGATCTTCATGGCGGTACTGTAACCCTGGAAAGCGAAATGGGAATGGGAACAACCGCAACGGTTACATTCAGTTCGGAGAGAACTATGTCGCCAATTGAGAGTAATGCTAAAGCGGGATAGTCGCACAGTAAGCCTTCGGCGAAAATCTCAATCAATAACCGTCAAAATATCTTCAAGCGGCTTTTTAATCATTGCAGCGGCGGGAATTGTCGCATCATCGCGGGGATGTCCGACGGCGAGAATCATGACGGGCTTGTTAGAAGCTGGTCGCTTGCAAAGGCCGTTCAAAAAAGACATCGGGTTCGGGGTATGGGTCAGTGACACAAGCCCCGCTTGATGAAGCGCCGTAATCAGGAACCCGGTCGCGATGCCGACGCTTTCGTTCACATAATAATTCTTGTAACGGGTGCCGTCAGAGAGTTCCCCGTACCGTTCAGCAAAAATTACGATCAGCCATGGAGCATCTTCCAGGTGGGCTTTGGAAGCATCGGTCCCAAGGGGCTCTAAAGCCTTTATCCATTCATCCCCGGCATCCCCATCGTAGAACTTTTCCTCTTCTTCCTCTGCCGCTGCGCGAATGCGTTTTTTCAATGTAGAATCAGCAATGGCGACAAAGTGCCAAGGTTGATGATTGGCTCCGCTTGGGGCTAGTCCGGCCGCCCGAATACAACTTTCGATGACTGACCGTGCGATCGGCCGGGTTGAATAATCCCTGACCGTATGCCGCTTGGCCATCATTTCATGAAACGCATCAGCCGCTTTCTGCATTTCCTCGTCAGTGAACGAAATCCGGTCTGGCAATGGTACGGCGCGATAAACCTTTTCTTCGTCGCGTAACATCTCTCGGCGCTCCTAGAGCTTGCGCAAACTGGCGACGAAACGGGAGTAAATTTCTGTCAGGGCTTTGTTCATTGCTATAACAGCGTCGCCGACGGATTGAGATTGCGCACCAACTTCGACACGATAATTAGCCAGGTTGACTATTTTGCCATTCTTCTCATTTTGCAAGCCAAGTTCCAACTCAGCGATAGCGCTGGGTTTAGGCCCGACAACCTTCTCCAACCGCTTGATTTTGCCCGTCAAACGGTAGTCGGGTCGTGTGCGCATTTCCGGCGAGACGATCATTTCAGCCGCATTGACGGCGCGCATGTAGTCGATCAACTGGTCGCGCAGCATGACGATCGGGGGCTCTGTCCAGAAATGATAGTGATATTCCAGAAGCTGATGCTCGCTACCAACATCGGAATAAACAATAGGGCGGCCGGCGGTCAGGCCGTCGGCGACAAAGCGCTCTACCTCGATTGTGCCCTTGAACATCGCCTCACCTTTGACACGTTCGGGCGCATGGATTTGAAGGCGGTAATAATGATCCTTTGGCAATTCCGGCTGGGCGCAAGCGGCCAATACAACAACAATAAGGAAGGTTAGCCCCTTAACGAAATTTTTCATCAATCCCACCATTTTACTGATCTCTCGCTTCGTCTCGAGGCGGTGTTCCACCCAGAAGCAAACCAGGATTTTGCCTTATTTGGCGAGAAAACTCGTACATATTGCGCGAAGTCGCTTCCATATTCTGGTTCAGTGCGTCTATATGACGAGCCAGTGAATCGGTGACGTAGTGGACGTCGACAATGGACTCGTCGATATTCGCTCTGTTTTCGGTAACCACGCTGTTCAGATCCTTAATCAGACCGTCCAGGTTACCGGATAATTCCGTGAAATTCCCGGCAGCCGTATCCATATTGGCGATCAGGCTTTCAATCTGTTTACGATTATCCTCGGTCAAAAGAGTGCCTAGTTCTTCCGTGCTTCTGGATATCTGCGCGGTAATCTCTTCTATGTCACCCGCAATTCTGGGGATACGTTCGGTAAGTTCGCCCGTCAGGTTCACCAGGTCGGAAATGAGTATACTTCCGTCACCGTCGATCACATTGCCGACTTTATCCGTTAAGTTGCCGACTTTATCCGAACTTCTGGTAATGGATTCCAGCATCGGGTTTATGTTGTTTAAAAGAGGACGGATGTCTTTGTCGGCTAGCATGCTGATTTGATCCGCAACGGAAGAAACCACGGCGAAGACGTTGGCAGCCTCTTGACCGAGTACCTGGGACCCCGGTTCCAGCGCTTTTTCACTAAAACCAGCAGTAAGGCTCAATGTAATCGCCGACAAAAGCCCAGGGGCCGCAATTTTGGCTACGCTATCTTCGGGGATGCTCCATTCCTTGATGACGGAAAAGTCAACGCGGAAGCTCATCGCCGCGCCATCGGCAACAGGCGTTACCTTCTCAACCTGTCCGATGGGAAAACCTTCATAAAGAACTTGTGTGCCAAACTTTACACCTGTGACATTGCGATAAACGGCATAATAGTTATCGACGGCGCCAGTACGTCCCGTCAGCATGGCGATCGAAAAGATCAGGCCGAACAACATCGCCAGAACAAAGACGCCAACAATGATATAGTTCAGTTTGCTATTTCTCATAAGGTTGCGTCTCCCCCTATTTCTTTTTCTCCAGTGAGACGACGCAGGTACTCATCCGGATCTATTGTATCGTCTTCGGGACGGCGATTGAGAAGGTTTTGAATGCGCTCGCTCTTATTGTTGCGCAGTTCATCCACTGTGCCAATAAAGAGAATGTGACCGCGATCCAGAACAGTAACCCGGTCAGCAATTTTAAATACACTTTCCAGTTCGTGAGTCACAACGACAACCGTCATCTGAAGAGCGTCCCTGAGCTTCAGGATCAGATCATCGAGGGCCGAGGCGACAACCGGGTCCAGCCCAGCCGACGGTTCGTCGCAGAACAGCAACTTGGGATCCATGATCACGGCGCGTGCGAAAGCCGCCCTCTTAATCATTCCCCCCGAAAGCTCCGCGGGCATGAGGTCTTCGAAGCCGGCCAGATCGACGACTTCAAGCTTCATGCGGGCCATAATCTCCATGGTCATCACGTCCAGGTCGGCATGCTCGTACAGTGGCAACATGATATTTTCGCCAACCGTCATTGAACTGAACAAAGCGCCGCCCTGGAACGCAACGCCGATTTTCTTCCGAAGGTCGAACATTTCCTGTTGGTTCAGCTGGTCAATATCCTGATCCAGCAAGCGGATCCTGCCTGAAGTCTGGCGTTCCAGCGCCATCAGATATCTCAGCAGGGTGCTCTTACCGGAACCACTGCCGCCCATGATGACCATGATTTCGCCCTCGGCGACATTCATGGAAACATCGTCGAGAATTTTCCGGCTCCCGTAATGGGTAACCAAGTTTTCGACTTCGATGACTTTTTTGGGTTCCGTACCGGTTTTCGTCATCGTCGCCTACCTCGTCGCCATGAATGCGAACAGCATGTCGGTGACAATGATCGCTGAGATCGCCTGCACGACGGCGCGCGTCGTCACTTTACCGAC
The DNA here is from genome assembly GCA_964490815.1 of uncultured Thalassospiraceae bacterium. GTDB lineage: Bacteria > Pseudomonadota > Alphaproteobacteria > Rhodospirillales > JABHCV01 > JACNJU01. The sequence goes on along the minus strand of CAZBEC010000012.1, from coordinate 146,632 downwards.
GCCTTCCGCGCCACCGGTAACCGAAGCGCCGTTAATGACCCCGATGAGCGCGATCAGGACGGCGAATATGGCGCTTTTTCCAACTCCATGGATCAAGTCGCCAACGGAAAGGATATCGATGACCTGTTCTGAATAGGCGGCCAGTGAAATGCCCAGGTCGGCATTGATGTATAAACCTGCGCAAAGCATCCCGACCATCATGTTGAAAATTGTCAGTGCCGGTACCATGATCAGCATGCCAAGCAAGGCTGGCACCACAAGGAAACGCACCGGATTAATTCCCATCACTTTCAAAGCATCAATTTCCTGGGAAATCTTCATGGTTCCCAGACGCGCTGCGAGGGCCGAACCGGATCTTCCTGCGACAAGAATACCCGTTATCAGGGGCGCGAATTCTCGAACGACGGAAAAGGCGACGCCATACGTGACTTGGGATTCGGCGCCAAAAATACGGAGCATATATATGCTCTGCATTGCCATCATGGCACCAATGGTTCCGGCCATCATCGCAATGAGGGGAATGGCCTGAATACCGATTTCCATCATTTGCACGATAACAGCGCCAAAGCGCACTGGTTGTTTCTTCGTCGGCCCAACGAACAACCAATACAGGCTTTCAAGCAACAAAAAGCCGCCATTGCCGATTTCTTCGATACCGACGACAGTTTGCCGGCCGAGTTTTTCGGGATAATCGGTAATTCCTGGCTTTTCGTTTTTCATTGTTTATGACGATACCTTTTGCAGCCCTTCTTCGATGGTCCCACAAATCGTAAACACCTTATCCAGTCGCGCCAGTTCTAGCACCCGGAGCGCCGCCTCGCTGACTGAAACCAGAACCAGACTCCCTCCTCCCTTGCGGGCAATTTGCAAGGATTCAACCAATGAGGCGATCCCGGAACTGTCAATATATTTGACCCCGGATAAGTCAACCAATACCGGCATGTTTCGAGCAACACACTCGAGGAGGATTTTCCGGGCTTCGGGCGAGGACTGCAAATCTACATCGCCGGTAAAGCCGACAACAAGGGAGCCATCTTTTTCAGTAATTTCATGTTCCATCTTGGCTTCTCAATTATCACTCAATTCGTTTTACCATTCTCAGCACATTTCCTTCTCCGTCGGGTGGAGGCATATATTCCACTTCATCCATGACCTCGCGGATAAAATGGGTGCCTAGTCCACCGGGACGTAAATCGTCCAGATCGCGAGGCTTAATCTTGGATACATCGACGGGCTCTGCGAAATCCCGTAGGGAAAGAATAATATCGTTATTTTCCCGAGCAATATCGAGGACAACCTGACCGTCACGGGCACCTTTATAGGCATGGCGAATGACATTCTGGCACGCCTCATCAACGGCAATGACGATATCACGAGCAACGCTTTCGGAACATCCGCATAACATCGCTGTATCGAAAACAGCGTTTCGAACAAGCTTTAGACGATCCGGCTGAGATGGAAAATTCAGATGGAAAACTGTTTCCGCGCCTACACCATCCGTCGGACCGGCTCCAGAGGTTTCTTCATCCCTTTTAACTTTATTAGGTCCATCGTCAATGGCCAGCAGGGTTAGATCGTCGCGAAGGGTGACGTTTTCTCGATTGATGGTTTCGATAACCGTTTGAATCCGTATCAGCGCCGGCTCGGGTGCTTTGTCGACCAGAATTTTCTTCAAGCCATCGGCCTCCAACTCACTGCCATCTTCCAGATACCCTTCCGTCACGCCATCGGTAAAGATATACAGCGTTCCCCCATCCAGATTGAATTCCACCTCCGATATACCATCATCGCCTGATAATAAAGGCGAAATTCCCAGTGGCGGTGCTTCGGCTTGTATGGCTTCGAAATCTTCACCGCCGGAATAGATGAGCGGCGGTTCATGGCCCGCATTGGCCAGTTTGACCACACCCGATTTTGGGTCATAAATACCGCCGGCCATGGTTACGAACATGCCGCGCGTCACAGTCTCGCAAATCTCGTCGTTTATCAATGAAAGCAAGCGGCCCGGCTGGTGAATGGTTTTTCCCAGGCAGCGAAACAAACTGGCCGTTTTCGCCATTAACAGGGCCGCATTCATGCCTTTACCCGAGACATCTCCCAGATTAAAGCAAATGCGCCCGTCATCGAGCGGGAAGAAGTCGTAAAAATCGCCGGATACCGTTCGCGCCGGGCAATTGATGCCGTGAATAGCTGAATGCACATCACCCTCATTCGGCAAAAGGCTGCGTTGAATTTCGGCAGCCAGTTCAAGCTCTCTACGAACTCGCTCCTGCTCGACGAGCGCTTCAGCCATTCGGGCGTTTTTGATGGACAATGCTGCAGACGAACTCAAAGAGCGTAGCAGATGTAAATCATGATCATCGAAAAGACCGTCCCCGCTGCTTTTGTTGACCAGTTCGATAGCACCGATGCGTTCTTCCTTGACGCTCATTGGTGCGCAGAGAATTGATCGTGTGGTGAACCCTGTCTTGGCGTCTACCGCATTTTGGAAGTTCGGGTCCATGGACACATCACGAACGATCTCCCCGACATCCATTTGCACGCATCGTCCGACAATGCCCTCATCACTGCCCAATGTCAGGCCATCAAGGTTGATTGGACCGTTGGACGCCGTGCAAGTTAGAACCTCACCTTTTTCATCAAGCAGGAACAAAGCCCCGCCTTCGGCGCCCACGTAGTCGGTGATCCGCTTCAATCCTTGACGAAGAGTCTCGTCGATATCGAGAGAGGTTGCAAAATCCTGGCCCATGGAAGAAAGAAGTTCCAGATGGCCGGAAATGCGTTCGTCATCGTCGTTTACAGGTGTCGCTTGAGCTTTCGCTTTTTCCATGTCGACACTATGCATTTATTTGCCATATCGGGCAAACGATTGGAAAAAAAGGCTCTTTCTATTTCAGGATTTGAACTGGCTAGCGCCTAATCCCTGATGCGCATTTTTACATATGATCCGGGCGCATCTTCGATTGGCTTCAACTTACCTCCTCCCGGCTGTCGCGCTTTTACGTCATTTGAGCCGGCATGTTTTTTTAACCATTTGTCCCAATCCGGCCACCAGGAACCATCATGATGCTTGGCAGCTTCAAACCATTTTTCGGGGTCTTTTGGTATCTTGGAGTTTGTCCAATAGCAATATTTGTCCTTGTGAGGCGGATTGACGACACCTGCAATATGTCCCGATGCCGACAGGACGAAACGAATCGGCCCCGAATATAAATTCGTAGCGACGTAGGTCGATTGCCACGGCGCGATATGATCGTCACGCGTTGAAAGAATATATACCGGTGTATTTATCTTAGTCAGATCAATAGGTTCGCCCCCAAGGGATATTTCTCCCGGTTCGACCAATTTGTTTTTCAGGTACATATTGCGTAGATAGAAATTATGCATCATCACCGGCATTCGGGTGGAATCAGAATTCCAATACAGAAGATCAAACGGTAAAGGACGACGCCCCATCAGGTAATTATTGACGACGAAGGACCAGATCAGGTCGTTATCGCGCATCATATTGAACACGGTCGACATATGAGAGCCATCCAGATAGCCTTTTTGGCGCATATGTTCTTCCATCAGATCAAGCTGCTCTTCATCAATGAAGACGCCCAGCTCTCCGGGATGCGAAAAATCAACCATAGTCGTAAGGAACGTGGCCGATTTGATCCGGTTGTCCTTCTTGGCCGCCATATAGGCCAACGTGCTGGCGACAAGAGTGCCACCGATGCAGTAACCGACGATATTCGCCTTCTTTTGTCCCGTCGCTTTTTCTATCGCTCCCAGCGCAGCAATCGGCCCCTCGAGCATATAATCATCGAAAGTTTTTTCCGACAGCTTCGCGTCCGGATTAACCCATGAAATGACGAAAACGGTATTTCCCTGATCGACGGCCCATTTTATGAACGAATTACCTGGTTGAAGATCAAGGACATAGAATTTGTTAATCCAGGGCGGAACGACCAACAAAGGAACCGCGCGAACCTTCTTGGTCGTCGGCTCGTATTGAATCAACTGCATCAAATCATCTTCATAGACAATTTTGCCAGGAGTGGATGCGATGTTTTCACCAAGACTAAAGGCGTCTTCATCGGTCATGGAAATACGCAACTCACCCCGGCCTTTCTCAAGGTCGCTTAACAGATTTTCCATCCCATCAAGCAGGTTTTCACCGCCACTTTCTGCTGTCTTGCGAAGAACGACTGGATTTGTGGCAACAAAATTACTGGGCGACAAGGCGTCGATCCATTGACGGGTATAGAACTGAACCTTTTGGGCCGTTTTTTCATCGAGACCATCAACATCCCGGACGGCCTTTTGCATCCAATCCGAAGTCAACAAGTAGGACTGCTTGATAAAATCAAATACAACCTGATCACTCCAAGCTTCGTCATGGAAACGTTTATCACCCTGTTTAGGTTGAGCGACGGGTTCAGTTTCCTCCCCAGACATGCGTTTCGCCGTCGCCTGCCATAATTCCGCATAGTCGTTCCAAAGCTTTGTCTGAGTTTCGACCATTTTCACCGGATCGGTCGCTAGTTGCTGGGCGAGTTCCAAAAACGCCTTCGAGACGACAGCCGGGTCCGGCACCTGAAAACCGTCATGGGTTTCCTGTCTTTTAATAAATGCTTCTGCGATTCGTTTTCCCCGCTCGGCAAATTCCTGAATTGCGCGGGATAGTTTTTCGGGATCAACAGGTGCTGGCCCTTCGTCGACTTCATTATTCATATTTCTTTTCTCGGCCATATCCAGACTCTGGTTTTTCTCTAATTTGATACTACGTGGAAAACTCAAACGTGACCATACAATCAATTATTTGTATTCACTTGTTATACTTGGCGTTCCCTAGTCTCCGGCATGCGGTCTCAAAGCAGCTGGAGATTCGCTTTTTTTGCCCCCTGACGATTTTGGTGCCGGGCATTTTGACCTAATCCTTGGATTAATTGATGGAAAGTAAACAAAGGTAAGGGTGGGCAATATTCCCAGGAAAGACGTACGGCACTTATCTTGACATCATCAAATAATCGTTGAAAACCAGGCGAATGGGACAAATATAAGAGAATATCGTCAAAGTATATTCGATTTTACTCATATTGCGGCGCCTATTTTATTGTTGCAATTCAACTGTCCCACCCATTCGGGTGAATTCACAGAATATTTGACGATATAGAACTGAGCTATTAAGAATCTTAATAATAATAGCTAGTGTCCATTGAAATATGGACTTTTTGTTGCATGCAAAGACGTTATTTCGAGCCTTTGGCTGAAGGGCTCTTTTATTAGAACAAGTGACGGGAAAAAATCCGATCACAGGGGAAATCTTACAATGTCTTACGAAGCATCCGATGTATCAGATCAAATTCATGACATTACTCATGAACATCACGAACACGCACATCATTGGGAGACCAGTTGGGCTCCACTTGTCCTGGTAACCGGAATTTTTTTCGCGGTTCCAATCGCATTCGCAGGTTATTTTGTTTACGAAAACCAGCTTTTGACAATTATTGGCTTAGGACTAGGCGTCCCATTGATTCTGGCTGGTGTCGCCAAGTGGGTTCAAGAAGGACTGGTTTATGAAAATGTAGTCGAAGGCGTATCCATTATCGGCCTTCCAATTTTCATTGTTTCAGAAATTTTTATCTTCCTGGGTCTTTTTGCCAGTTATTGGATGATGCGCCTGAAAGCGGGCATCTATTGGCCACCCGAAGGCACGCCCGAGATCAGTACGACGATCCCATTGATCATGACAGTTATTCTGGTTTCATCAAGTTTTACAATGCACTACGCCGAGGTGAAACTCGACCGGGGCGATAACAGCGGCTTCAACAAATGGCTGATTATTTCCATCCTTCTGGGAACTTTGTTCCTTGGCTTCACGGTCTTTGAATATGATCATCTGGCCGGGTTAGGGTTCGTCCCCAGCACGAATTCCTACAGCACGGCCTTTTATTCGATCACCGGCTTCCATGCCTCGCATGTGTTTGTCGGATTGGCCACTTTCGTAGCGGTGCTGATACCGGCTTTGAAAGGAAAAACCAACGATTCTTTCGTGGCATGTGCTTCCGTCTATTGGCACTTCGTGGATATCGTTTGGTTCTTCGTCGTTTCCCAGATTTATTTCTGGTGATCTTGAAATCGGGGAGAAAAATAACGGAGTAGAACCATGCTGAGGGTTCGAAACATCATTTCAGGCTTTCTATTGTGCGCCGCTTTTGCCGCTTCTACGGCGACAGCGGAGTACAATCGGGTGCCGGAATCATACATAGACCCCAGCATCTTCCAGATCGACGAAAAGAAATACCTTGGCGCAAAGGTCGATCATGACACCCCCTTGATCGACGAATTCGGCAAAGAGTTTTCTTTGTCCGAGAAGCTTGGCAAGCCTTTGATATTGGTGCTTTCGTATTATTCGTGTGACGGAAGTTGTTCCGTCATCAACGCCGATCTTCGCGATCGCTTAAAAGGCGTCGAAAAAGTCAGGATGGGCGAAGACTTCGAAGTCCTGACAGTATCCTTTGACGAACATGATACACTTGAAAAAATGGGGGTGTTCAAGCAACACCTTCAGGAAACAAACAAGATCGGCGAAGGATGGACCTTCGCCACGTTGAAAGATCCCGCCCAGATCAAGCCTTTTGCAGGTAAATTGGGATTTAAGTACTTCTGGTCACCACATGACCGGACTTTTTTCCATCCTGGCGTATTTTTGTTCCTGTCTGGCGAAGGCAGGTTGGTTCGCGTTCTCTATTCGCTGAATGTGGAATCGGACGACGTTGAACTGGCCGTCCTGGATGCCAAACAGGGCAATTTCCGTCCCAGCGAGATCGTCAATTTCGCGACTAGCCTTTGTTACAGCTACAACTACAAAGAAGGCCGCTACACCTACAACATTCCATTATTTGTCGCCGTTGGTTCATTAACCTTGGGAGTTACGGCGTTTTCCGGTTCGGTAATCGTTTACCGACGCCGGCAAAGAGAGAGGGAGAAGAAACTTGAAACTTAATAGAATTTTTGCAGCCCTTTACGGCGCCGCGGCAGCCTCGCTGTTTGCCTCGCCGGCATTAGCGGCAGCCGGGGACATCCCTGATACGCGTGCCGATTGGGACCATTTATGGTTTGAGCTACTGGTCGATATTACTGTCATTGGCGTCGTCTTCATGGCTGCCGCTATATATATGTTGATCCGTTTCAGGGCCAAAAGCCCAGATGAAGTTGGAACGGCTAAGCCTCTGTCTACGGCCAACGCCGTAGGATGGGCGCTGATCCCAGCAGCTATTTTCATGGCCGATGACTTCTTCCTCTCCGCCAAGGGCTGGACCGTATGGGACCACCAACGCACCGTTCCCGAGGGCGCCATGGAGGTTAAGGCATTCGGATATCAATGGTACTGGGAGTTTGAATACGAGGACGGGACGACCACCGACGAACTGGTCGTTCCCGTTGGCACCCCGGTTGTCCTGCGCATGACCTCCGATGACGTTATTCATTCATTCGGAATGCCCCATTACAGGCTAACCGAAGACGTTATGCCCGGGCGGGTTACCTATATCTGGTTCAACCCGGTCGAAGAAGTTGAAACCCTCGTCACGTGCCGTGAGTTTTGCGGTATTTCGCATTCGGAAATGTATACGGCCGTCCAAGCCGTTGCGCCTGACGAATTCGAAAAATGGCTAGCCGAGCAGGCCGAAGAGTAAGGCACAGGGAGTAATATTTATTATGAGTACCGCAACCACAACCCACGCTGAGGAAGGTTTCAACTTCAAAGAGTGGATTTTCACAACCGATCACAAACGTATCGGTGTTCTTTATCTTGTTGGCTCCTTGGCCGCTTTCATCGTTGCAGGCCTGATGGCTTTGATGATCCGCATGGAGCAGGCGCAGTTGGGCGCACAATTCATCGAAATCGGCACGGATTACAACGAGTGGCTTTACTTCCATGGGGCTGCCATGATTTTGGCGTTTCTCATCCCGGGTCTGACCGGTTTTGCCGCCAACTACTTCCTGCCATTGATGATCGGCGCACCCGACGTGGCGTTCCCGCGCATCAATGCCTTCAGTATCTGGCTGTTTTACTTCGCAATTATTCTGGCGCTGCTGAGCGTTGTCGTTCCCGACACGCCCGATATCATGTGGACCGGGTATCCACCCTATGCTGTGACGACGGAGGGGAATACCTCGTTCTATGTGTTCACTGTGCATTTATTAGGATTCTCGTCAATATTGGGCGCCGTCAATTTCCTGGTCACAGTGATTTACATGCGTGCGCCCGGTATGGGTTGGAACCAACTCAATATCTTCGTTTGGACAACTGTTGCAGCCTTTGTCCTGCAGTTGGTTTTCATTCCGGTATTGGCCGCAGCGGTTACCCTGCTGCTGTTCGATAAATACCTTGGCACGCACTTCTTCGACCCGGCTGCAGGCGGCGATGTGCTGCTGTACCAGAACCTGTTCTGGTTCTATTCGCACCCGGCCGTGTACGTAATCTTCCTTCCGGCGGTTGGAATCCTGTTCGAGATTGTCGCCACCATGGCCAAAAATCCGGTCTTCAACTACAAGTCCTGTGTGTACGGGGGCATTTGCGGCATCACGGCCATCGGCGGCGAAGTCTGGGTCCACCACTTGTATGTTTCAGGCATGCCCGACTGGATTCGCATCGGCATGATGATTTCAACATTGTTGATCTCGGTTCCCGTTGGCCTGGTGGTGATGTCCTTGTGGGGCACCCTTTGGCGGGCGGCTATCACCTACAACGTCGCAATGATGTACTCCGTGGCCATGTTGTACCTAATTCTTATCGGCGGCCTAACCGGCATCCCGCTGGCCATGACGTCGCTGACGGTACATCTGTCGGAAACCTCATTTATTCACGCCCATTTCCACTTCATAATGGGCCTGTTCTCAACTTACGCAGTGTTTGCCGCCGTTTACTATTGGTTCCCGAAAATGACCGGACGCATGGCCGATACGGCTATGGCGAAGATCGCATTCTGGTTCAATTTCATCGGAATCAATGTCACCTTCTGGCCGCTTTTCATCATCGGCCCACAAGGAATGCCGAGACGTTACTGGAACTATGAGATGTTCCCGCAGTTCGAGCCGTATCATGAAGTGGCCACCTTCGGCGCTTTCCTGGTCGCAATCGGCGTCGCGCTTATGATCGTTGGCTGGATAAGATCTGCGATTTCCGGCGAGAAAGCCCCGGCCAATCCGTGGAATTCAAGGTCGCTTGAATGGACCCACGCCGCCAATCCTCCGGGACCGGGTAACTTCACCGAAACCGTCACGGTCAGTGAGGACTGGACGCCTTACGATTATCACAAGTAGGGGTTTTTAATTAGGGTAAAGGCGGGTATCGCAGGGCGATTCCCGCCTTTTCTTTCGCCCTGCTGGGACCTATATTCCTGACATCTCTAGCCTTTGAATTAAAGCCGGACCGATCCATCATGACCGACAAACAAAAACCGAAGTTCAATAAATGGGCTTTATTCGGCGTCCTGCTGGGAGTCGCCGCTATCATGTATCTTTCGATCATGTACAAGATCGTCAACTTTGGGCCCTGATTGATGATCGCGATTACCACATTCCCACATATCCTCGCCGGACTGAATTCAGCGACCGTTTTACTTTTACTGGCCGGTTTTTATTTTATTCGCAGCGGCGATCGTAAACACCACATGGCGATGATGAAATCGGCTCTTTGCATGGCAGCCCTTTTCATAATCGTGTACGTCTACTATCACATGAATTCTGGCCTCGCGAAATTTGGCGGCGAAGGAACGGTGCGTACCATCTATTTCACGATTTTGATCGCCCATATTTGCGGCGCCGTCATCTTAACCCCTCTGGTTCCCTTCCTGGCCTTTCGCGCTTTTACGGGTAAGTTTGAAGCCCATAAGCGACTAGCCCGCTGGACTTTACCTTTGTGGCTGTATGTGTCCATATCCGGGGTTGTCGTCTATACCATGTCTATCCACATTTACCCTTTTACTGGCTGACCCAAATGACATCCCAATCCGTAACGACCCAAGACGGTTTGTTCGAGCGCCTTTTCGATATTTCCACCCCTACCCAAACATCCGAGCTACGCGGATGGGCCGGATTAGCGTTGTTGTCCTTGGCGATTGCCGGCGTCTTCGCCCTATTGCTCGCCGTTTCTAGAATTCCCGGCATACAAGATATCCTGCCGCTGCCACTGGATTTTTTTGACAAAGGTTTGGTTATCCACGTCGTTTTTTCATTCGTCGTCTGGTTCCAGGCTGTTTTCGGGTGTTTGCTGAATGTTTCGACAGCCAGATTAGCGAACGGGGCTCCTCGCATGCAGGGCGTTGGCAAACTGGCTTTGCTAGGAGGTTATATTAGTTGCGCAGCTTTATTCGTCCCGGCGTTCATGGAACGCGGCGAAGCAACTCTCAACAACTATATCCCGGCCATTACCGATCCGATTTATTACGCCGGATTGGCTCTATTGGCTGCGGCGCTAGGCTTAATGGTTCTTCGCCTGCTTTTAAATCTGCCTGGCTCCGAGGGTCGCTGGAAAGAGCCTCTTGTATTTGGCACCCTATGTAGCGCCTTGATTTTCGGTATTGCGCTGATCTCTTTCACCATCACCACTGGTACTTTGGCCGAAGAAGAACTGTCCTATGAATATAACGAAAGTCTGTTCTGGGGAGGGGGGCATATACTGCAGTTCGCCAACACGGCGATGCTTATTACCGCCCTCTACGTACTTGCCCGGCTTACCCTGAAAAACGTAGCCATAGAAGACAACCAGCTGATTTTGACGGCTTTGGGTATCCTTGTCGTATACGGTGGTATGGGCATTTCGATAACCCTGAAATACGCGCCAGTGCATGAAAAATACTGGTCGATGTTTACGAATTTTCAATACGGGTTAACCCTGCCCGCCCTCCTGTTCGGCGTGCCGCTGCTGAACGAAATATTGAAACAGAAAAAATCCAGCGACGGACTACCCATGCGTAATCCTGCCTTTCTTTGTCTGGCGTTATCACCCGTCGTCTTCGCGGCCGGTGGTATATTGGGCCTGTTCGTCGATGGCGCTGATACCCGTACCCCCGCCCATTATCACGGAGTAATCGCGGGCATAAATCTGAGCTTCATGGGTCTGTTCTACGGTTTGGTTCTGCCGCTTCTGGGCCGGGAATTGGAACGTTCGAAGGCGCTTTATGCACAAGTTTACATGTTTGGTGGCGGCCAATTATTTGCCAGTATCGGATTGTTTCTCGCTGGGGGCTATGGAACGCCAAGAAAGACGGCTGGGGATTCTCAGGGGTTGGAAGAAATTGGCGCGATTATTGGCATGTACATGAACGGTATCGGCGCGCTGATTGCCGTTATCGGCGGCATCATGTTCATCTGGATGGTCTCCAAGGCCCTGCTAAAGGCGCCCAAAACAGTATCCTAGGCCTCCAATTCGATATTCAACCGACATGATTTGTTAATAATTCCTCGGATAGTCTTGATTCTGTTGATGGATTCGGCTTGTTGAAACTTGACAGACACCACGGGAATTGACATCTTCGGATCGGTATTTATCAACAAAGTAATTTTAGCCGACCTGCCGATCAAGAAAGACAATCTCCCTTGGATACTGAACGAGGAAAAACGGGAACCATGTTCCTAAGAGGCCTTCTTGCGGTCGTGGTGTTAACCACGGGAGTGCTAGCATCGGCGAACTTTGTTCTGGATCGGACGACCGGCGAAGCTGCACGGGTTTCTGACAGCGAAGCGACGTTGTCAAAGGCGCCGATTTCTCTCGGCAATCCGGCCGCCGCCGCTTCATTAACCACCCGCTCGCCCAAAGAAAACGTTGATACGCAAGACGGAATCTCCGAGCCCGCACCTTCTTACAAAGTAAGTATGAAAATCGGTCGGGGCGATACCATGAGCGCGATTCTGAGCCGCGCCGGGATTTCCCGTGAAAAAGCCAACGCCGCCATTCGCGCATTGAAGAAAATTTTTAATCCAACCCATATACGCCAGGGCCAGAAAATACACATCTCGTTTCAAGCCGATGCCGAAGCCCTGAACGACTCGGCCACTGCTTCAACGGGAGAGTTTTTGGGATTTTCCCTTTTGCCGGATTTTAGGCACGAGATCATCGTCAGAAGGAATGACGATGACGTCTTCATCGCCAAAAAGGAAAAGCGGGAACTGACGAAACAACCTGTCCGCGCAGCCAACACTATCAATCAGAGCCTGTTTTTGGCTGGAAACAAAGCCCATGTGCCAAATTCCGTATTGGCGGAATTGATCAGGCTCTATTCCTGGGACGTTGATTTCCAACGTGATATTCGAAGCGGTGATGAGTTCGAGCTGATGTACGAACGCTTTCTGGATGAAGAAGGTCAACCTGTTCATAATGGCGAGGTAATTTTCGCGTCGCTGGAGTTGAGCGGAAAACGTCATTCTCTTTATCGCTATACCCTGCCCAATGGCGATGTCGATTATTTCGACGAGAAGGGTCAAAGCGCCAAGAAAGCGCTGATGCGCACACCCATCGACGGAGCGCGCCTGTCGTCTGGCTTCGGCAAGCGCCGACATCCGGTTCTTGGCTACACAAAAATGCATAAAGGCTTGGATTTCGCGGCCCCTCGCGGGACACCGATCTATGCCGCCGGAAATGGAACGGTCCAATATGCCGGACGCAAGGGCGCATACGGAAAATTCGTTTTAATTCGTCACAACGCCGATTATTCCACTGCCTACGCCCATATGAGACGGATCAAAACCGCCAAGGGCCGGCGCGTCAAGCAGGGGCAAATAATCGGCTATGTCGGCACCACCGGACGTTCGACCGGCCCACATCTCCACTATGAAATTCGCCGATCAGGCCGTCAGGTCAACCCGTTTCGGGTTAAAATGCCATCCGGGAAAAAGCTCAAAGGCAAGGAACTGGCGGCTTTTCAAACAGCGCGTGCCAAAATTGACCGCCAGTACGCCGAACAGGCGCTGCCGGTAAAACTGGCTTCCCGCTAATCTTTCTCTTTGGGTTTCTGAAACAGCCCACTCGCCATACTGCGATTGATTTCGATCAGCGATTCCACATTCCTTAGTGACGGATCCGCCAGGGCTTTCAGGGTCTGTTTGTCGACAAAGATGCTCAGCTTCAGAATATCCTGGCGCAAGTCTTCGGGCAGTCGTCCTTCATCCGCCTGCAGGCTGGCCTGGAGCACCGTCCAGAGTTTTTGGTTACTTTGCAAGGCCTCCTCATAGCTGGCACTGTCGATAATGCCGCTGGCCGCTTCATGGAGTTTTCTTGCGGACTTAACAAAAGCTTCCGCTTCTGCAGCACGTCCGCTAAGGGCTGACTTCTGTATTTGACCGTAGGTTTTGTTTACGTCCGTGGGCATCGGACTATTTTAGAATAAATTAGCGACAGCGTTATTCTTTTCGTTGATCAGGTTAAGGGAAACATTGCCCAACTTCTGGCGGACTTGAAGCGCCAGGAGATTAGCGGATTCTTCAGCCAAGTCAGCCGCAACCAATTCATCAGAGCCTACCTGGAGGGTGTTGCTAAGGTCTTCGGTAAATTGTTCGCGAACGTTAAGAATAGAAACATCTGTAGAAAATGACTGTTCGCGAGAACGGATTGCCGCCTTGGCTGCATCAAGCTTCGCCAGCGCCGCATCGATATCGGCGTCGGTCGCAAGATTGTTATAATCCGAAACGGCTGAATCGATGCCTAGACCGGCCCGGTCGGCCGCAGCGCCCGAAACCGAAAGACTCTCGCCATTTTCATTAATGGCGACCTCAAGTGTTTGGGGTGAGCCGCTGATCAGCCCGACGCCGGCGTAACTGGCATCGGCGGAAATAGAGTCGAGTTGTTGGCTGACACGGTCAAACAATTGTGCTGCTTCCTGGCGTTGCGCCGCCGTACCGCCACGAGCTTGCGCAGTGATCGAGCGAAGTTGTTCAATGGTTTGGCCCAAGGATTCAAGACCACCGGAAGCCGCTTCAATTGCGCGAAGGCTTTGGCCAATGGTGTCTTTTACAGCAAGCAAGTCGCTGGCCCGGTTGCTCAGGTTACGCGCCTGATAATACGCAGCAGGGCTGTCGATGGCGCTTTGAACGTTGCGTCCTGTCGAAATATTTTGGGTTGTCGAATCGGTCAGCGCAGCCGTGCGCTGCTGGCTTTGCAGCACCTGGAGCGTTCCAATCGTCAGGTTTACCGTATCAATCATCCTATAATTATGACCGAACTATGATTGACTCGACAGTGACGGCCATCACACTGGGTTAAAGTGATTTATGCGCCTAGATTTTCATGGTCAACCGTGGCTTCTCGAAGGACTCTTTCCCTGGGGAAACTAACGGTTACGGTTGTGCCTTTATTTTTTTGACTGCTGATTTCCATCGTTCCGCCGTGCATATCCATGACCCCTTTGACCAAAGATAACCCCAGTCCGGTTCCGTCATGCTTGCGGTTAAGGCCGCTGTCGACCTGGCCAAAATTACTCATAGCCGTTTCAATATCCGCCTGATCCATTCCGATGCCCGTATCGGAAACGGAAACATCCATGGAGCCATTTTTATTCTGCCTTGCCCGTACAGTGATCTCTCCACCATCCGGGGTAAATTTGACGGCATTGCTGAGAAGATTTGTCAGGACCTGTTTGACTCTCCCCTCGTCGGCGTAAATCAGCGGCAAGTCAGTTTCTATTTCGCGATTGATCGAAACTTTCGTTCGTTGTGCCCGTGAACTGATAAGCCGCGTTGATGCATCAACAGTGGCGTAAATATTGACCGAACTCTCTTTTAACTCGAGAGATTCTGCTTCAATAGCAGATACATCAAGAATATCGTTGATGATCCTCAGCAAATGTTCGCCGGAGTAGTGAATATCGTCCAGGTAATCCCTGTATCTGGGGCTACCAAGTGACCCGAAAACTTCTGCTTTCATTGCGCTTGAAAAGCCGATGATTGCATTTAACGGCGTCCGCAATTCATGACCCATATTCGCCAGAAGGTCGGATTTTGCTCGATTGGCGAGGATCACCTGCTGGTCCCGTTGTAGAATTTTTCTCCAGCTACGTTCAGAAACGACAATCAGCGTTATCAACGAAGCGATCGCAATAACCGTGAAAATAAGGAAAATTGCCCGGCTGGTCCTTTGAAATTCATAAATTTCTTTTACGTCGATTTCCGTCGTAATTCCTAATCCCAATTTAGAATCCCAAAGCCACACCCCAATAACCAGAACGCCCCTGTAATCCCTGTATCCGTCAAGATTCTTGCCGGGCAGTCCGGCTGTAGCGCTGGCGGCCATATAGGTTAAAGGCTGCTGCTTTCGAGGCAACGTCGATGACTGACCTTTTGTCAGATCAACTCCAGGGTCACGAATTTCGACATGAAGAATTCCTTTTTGACCGGACCCAATGAGCCCAATTTCCCTCAATGTTTCGTCAAATCGGCTTTCGCTGATCAAGCGCCCCTTTCTATCGAAAGCATAGGTCTCTCCTGATTCCCCGATTCGACCTCGTTGCAGGACATCGGTGAAACCCTCTGCCGGATCAATACGGAAAGCCAGAACGGCAATGACTTTCCCCCTTTCATCCTTAATGGGAGCGGCTATGAACATGGTCGGATAATTCTCAATTATATTCCCTTTTCCATCCGGCAGCGGAACATCCGATGGCATTGGGGCGCTCATCCCCGTCTCGCCATTCCAGATTGCATTCAAGAAATCACCCCTGTTAACCAGAAGGTTAATCGTTCCGACATTGTTATCGCGCGTGGAGGCCAAGCTAATATTGCCGGGCCCGATGATAAAGAACCCCCTGAATCCCCGTCCAGTATGAACAGGACGCAACCAATTTCTCAGTTTTGACTGCCCCGAAGCGTTCAAAAGTGATTCTTTCGAACTTGGTATCGCCAGCAGTTCCTTAGCGTATTCGACGACCTCTTTCGATTCCGCCCAAATTCGCGTGTCGCGTTTGTTGACCTCGACCCAGGTTGCAATCGCCTGATGGGTTGTGTCCAAAACTGTTGTCAACGCCTTACCGGCTTCTTGGCGGGCATCCGAGCGGATTTTATCCAGCGTTAACCACGCCGTACTGAGAAGGGCACAAACTAGTATTAGCGTTGCGAAAACGATGGCAGGTCGACCGAAATAGGACATGCGTCAAGTTGCCCCTTAAGCTCGATGTACTCTTCCCCAATTCGAATAACTATGATGGCACATACATACCGTTATAAGCAAAAAATGATGCCCACGGTTTGGGGTTCGACTGACCCTAAAAAATAGTATTTTTACGCGGCTTCCGCCTTTTTTCCGTTGATCGTCAGGGCGTCATCACCGGCTGAAACAGATACTGGTTCACCATCCTTAATGGCGCCTTCCAGAATCAGTCCCGCCAGGGAATTTTGCAGGCTGCGCTGGATCACCCGCTTCAAGGGTCTGGCGCCGTAAACGGGATCATAGCCCGCATCCGCAAGCCAGGCACGAGCGGCATTGTCCAGGTTTAGGGTGATACCCCTGTCTTCCAACAGCTTGTGAAGACCAGACAACTGGATATCGACGATAGCGTCCATGTGACTGCGGAACAGGCGATGGAACAGGATGACCTCATCCAGACGGTTAAGGAATTCGGGCCTGAAAGAAGCGCGAACAACTTCCATCACCTGGGTTCTGACTTCTTGGCTGTCATGTCCTTCTTCCTGCGTGGCCAGAATATCGCCGCCCAGGTTGGAAGTAAGCACAATCATGGTGTTCGTGAAGTCGACGGTACGGCCCTGACCGTCCGTAAGGCGGCCGTCATCCAGGACCTGCAACAGCACATTGAAGACGTCGGGATGGGCTTTCTCCACCTCATCGAACAACACTACTTGATATGGTCTGCGGCGAACCGCTTCAGTCAACGCGCCACCTTCGTCATAACCGACATATCCGGGTGGTGCGCCGATTAGTCGGGCAACGGCATGTTTTTCCATATATTCAGACATATCGATGCGCAGCAGGGCATGTTCGTCATCGAACAAGAATTCAGCCAAAGCCTTGGTCAATTCCGTTTTACCGACGCCTGTGGGTCCCAGGAACAAAAACGAGCCAATTGGACGGCTCGCATCCTGCAATCCGGCGCGCGCCCTTCTAACGGCGTTCGATACAGCCGATAGAGCCTCTTCCTGGCCGATAACCCGCTTGCGCAGGTTTTCTTCCATTCCCAGCAATTTATCGCGTTCGCCTTGCAGCATTTTATCGACGGGAATACCCGTCCAGCGTGAAACGATTGCGGCGACATGTTCACTGGTGACGGATTCTTCCAGTATTTTGTTGTTTTCTGCGGTTTCGGCGTCCGCAAGTTGCGATTCAAGGCGTGGGATCAAGTCGTATTGAAGCTCGCCAGCCTTTTCGTGCTCGCCCTCCCGTAAGGCACGATCATAAGCAAGGCGGGCCTTTTCCAATTGTTCCTTTAGTTTGTTGGCGTCGGCTAGGGCTGTTTTCTCGGACGTCCATTCCTTCGTCAATTTTGCCGAGCGGCTTTCCAGGCCGGTCAGTTCATCTTCAAGCTTACCCAGGCGTTCTTTTGAGGCTTCGTCGCTTTCTTTCTTCAAAGCTTCGCGTTCGATCTTCAACTGGATGATGCGACGGTCCAATTCGTCTATATCTTCTGGTTTCGAATCGACCTCCATGCGCAAGCGCGAGGCCGCTTCGTCTACCAGATCAATGGCCTTGTCAGGAAGAAAACGGTCGGAAATATAGCGGTTGGAAAGAGTCGCCGCCGATACCAGGGCCCCGTCAGCAATCCTGACGCCATGGTGCAGTTCATACTTTTCCTTGATGCCACGCAGGATCGATATAGTGTCTTCGACGGTCGGTTCAGAGACAAAGACAGGCTGGAAACGCCGCGCCAGGGCTGCATCCTTTTCCACGTACTTCCTATACTCATTGAGGGTCGTCGCCCCTACGCAGTGTAATTCACCCCGGGCTAAAGCCGGTTTGATCAGGTTTGAAGCATCCATGGAGCCCTCGGCGGCCCCCGCGCCTACAAGCGTATGCATTTCGTCGATAAATAGGACGACCTCGCCGGCGGCGGCGGTGACTTCGTTCAGCACGGCCTTCAGGCGTTCTTCGAATTCGCCGCGGAACTTCGCGCCGGCGACGAGCGCACCCAGGTCCAGAACCATCAACTTCTTGTTTTTCAGGTTTTCAGGCACATCGCCGTTGATGATGCGCTGGGCCAAACCTTCGACGATAGCTGTCTTGCCGACGCCAGGTTCGCCGATCAGAACCGGATTGTTTTTTGTGCGCCGAGAGAGAACTTGAATGGTGCGGCGAATTTCTTCATCGCGGCCGATGACGGGGTCGATTTTCCCCTCGGCCGCCGCCGCCGTTAGATCCCGGGCGTATTTCTTAAGCGCATCATAGGTATCTTCGGCCGTAGCGCTATCGGCGGTGCGACCCTTGCGCACGTCCTCAATGGCCTTATTGAGGTTTTGCGCCGCCACCCCGGCATCGCTTAATGCCTTGGCCGAAGCGGTTCCCGTCGCCAGAACAAGCGCCAGCAGCAACCGTTCTGCAGTAACAAAACTGTCTCCAGCCTTTTGCGCTATTTGCTCCGCTTGCTCAAGAAGCTTGCCGGTCTCCTGGGACAAATAGATTTGCCCCGCCCCGGATCCTTGAATCTTCGGAAGCTTGCCCAATTCCGCTTCGGCTGATTTCAGTGCCTTCGTCGCGTCACCCCCGGCGGCGCCGATCAGATTTGCCGCCAGCCCCTCCTTGTCATCCAGAAGGACTTTCAGGATATGTAAGGGTGTTAGCTGTTGGTGGTTAGAGCGCGTAGCCAGAGTCTGCGCCGACTGAATAAAACCGCGCGAGCGTTCCGTGTACTTTTCGAATTCCATAGAACCGAAACCTTTCTAACTGACGATATTCCCTGTCCCTGTTAACAGGCAACAGTGGAACATCTCATATTGGGTTTACTCTGGTTAATATGGCCTAAATAAAGACCATCGCAAGGCCATGGATATTTCATTATAAAATTCTAACATGCTTGACAATTCAATGGGTTATGAAGATTGTTGCAGCATGCATGCGCAAATAACAAAAATTGTCCGATATCCCGTTAAAGGGCTAAGTCCGGAAGAATTGGCCGAAACCAAGGTTGAGTCCGGTGGCGCCCTGCCCGGTGATCGGCGCTTTGCTTTTGCGCTTGGCTCTACCTTGTTCGACGCTGCGACACCACACTGGCTGCCAAAAACTAGCTTTTTGATGCTGATGAAAAACGAAAAACTTGCCGCATTGGAAACCGTCTATGATAACGAGTGTGATGATTTGAGAATTCTTCGAAGCGGCAAACAGGTTGCACGGGGAAAACTGACGGATCCGGTCGGACGCGCCATGTTGGAAGATTTTTTTTCCGCTTTTATGAAAGATGAAACCCGGGGCAAGCCCCGGCTGGTCGAAGCCAAGGACGACTCGATTTTCACTGATCAGAAAAAAAAGGTGTTGTCGGTCGTTAACCTTGCATCACTGCGCGATCTGGAAAGAGTCGTAGGTAAACCTGTCGATCCCATCCGGTTTCGCGCCAACATATATATTGACGGCATTGATCCCTGGTCTGAATTCAAATGGATTGGCAAAGAAGCCTCCTGTGGCGATGCCGAAGTAAATATCAAGGAACGCATCGAGCGATGTGCCGCCATCAATGTCGATCCAGAGAGCGGGGAACGAGACTTGAACCTTGTAAAAGCCCTAGATGGTGGTTTTGGCCACTCGGATATGGGAATCTTCGTCACCGTCACCCACGGGGGCAGAATCGCTCAAGGCGATACTTTCTCGCTACAGGATTAAACGAATTCGTTAAGCGGCTGATTCGGACGCTTTATCGTCTTCTGAGTCTGGTTCAGAAATTTCAACCTTGCGAGGGCGGCCACGACGACGGGGTTTTTCTTCGCTCGCCTCCACCTGAGGCTTTTCTTCGACAGCTTTTTCCACAGGCGCTGCCGGTTTCTGAACGGGCTCGGCTGCCTCTTGAGCCGGTTCGGGTGCAGGTTGAGCCGTTTCGACCTGCTTACTGTCTTCCGGTTGGCTATCGGATTTAGCCCGTCCTTCGTCTCGCCGATTTGAGCCTTCGTTATGAGGACGTTTACGTTCATGCTGATTGTTGTTCTGTCCGCCTTCCGGGTTCAAAATACGGTGATAATGTTCAGCATGCTGGTAATAGCCTTCGGCGGCGATCCTGTCCCCTGCGGCGGTCGCATCCCTGGCAAGGGCCAGGTATTTATCGAGAACCTGTTGCGCTGTGCCGCGAACTTTCGTATCGGAGCTGTTGCTCTCAAAATTTCTATTCCGTGAATTCTGGTTGCGCTTGCCGTTATTACGACCGCGACCACGACGGGGATTTGACGCGTGTTTCATAGATTCTTTTTCTCTATTGCGGGCAGGCGATTTATGTCGGCCTACTGTTGCCTCAATGTGTTGTTTGAATAAATTCCATCTACGCTTTTGGCAATCCGCTTATGCGGCTAGCACGACCATTATCCATCCAATCAACAATTCAATGGACTGGCATTTGCGTGGAGGAATGGGACCTTCCAAGAACGCACCCGGCGTTCTGTCCCCTGTGGCCTAGCCCCAGACCACTATCAAGTATGAAACTAGTCGGGATAGACCTACTTTCCAACAGTTTTTTTATAAAATCTTTCCCATTATGCAACGTTCCACGCCCGTAAGATCGGATCGCACCGAAATATCCTTGATCTTAGCCTTCTTCATTAGCCATTTTACGGAAGCTGCCTGATTGATGCCAATTTCGAAAAACACCCTGCCGCCGTGGTTGGACAGCCCCGCAAGCAGGGCTGTTATGGCGCGGTATTCCTGCAAGCCATCGATACCGGCAAACAATGCGCTATGGGGTTCGTAAATCGAAATCTCCGGCTGCAATGAGCCTTCATCGCCGTCGGGAATATAGGGCGGATTACTGACAATAATATCGAACGTTCCAAAGTCGGTTACACCGGCGTTCCAATCAGCCAGAACGAAGCCGGCCCGCATTGACAAATTCAGGCTCTTGGCATTAGCGCGTGCGACTCGCAGGGCTCCCTGGCTGAAATCAGTTCCAATACCAGTTGCATTCCCATATTCGTGCAACAAAGTCAGCAAAAGACATCCTGAACCTGTCCCAAGGTCAAGAATCCTTAAATTGGACTCCCTGTCGGGATAAGTTTCCAGCACTGATTCAATTAAAGTTTCAGAATCCGGCCTGGGAATCAGAGTATCCTCGCTAACGGCAAACCTAAGGCTCCAGAATTCCTTTTCACCGGTAATAAAGGCTAGAGGCTCACGTTCAACCCTTCGGCTAATAAGCGATCGTATCCGAGTCAGTTCATCCTGCTCCAGTTCTCGTTCGGGATATCCGAATATCTTTTCGGCGGTTGTATTAAGTGCATGGGCAACGATTAATCGGGCATCCAAACGGGCTTCATCAACGCCGGCTTTTGACAGAACTTCAACAGACTCCATCAATACGGCGTCAACAGTCGTCACGTGATTTCCGCCAATCTGCTGGCCTGATCTTCGGATATCAGGGCATCGATAGCTTCGTCCAGGTCACCATCCATAATACGGTCCAGTTTATGAAGGGTCAGATTGATGCGGTGATCGGTTACCCGGCCTTGAGGAAAATTGTAAGTGCGTATCCTTTCGGAGCGATCTCCCGAGCCGACTTGGCTTTTTCGGTTCGCCGCCCTTTCTGCATCGGCCTGTTGACGTTCGTGTTCGTACAGCCGGGCCCTTAAAACCCGCATCGCCTTAGCTTTGTTTTTATGCTGGGATTTTTCGTCCTGTTGGGAGACGACGACCCCGGTTGGCAGGTGTGTAATTCGTACGGCGCTATCGGTCGTATTGACCGATTGTCCTCCGGGACCGCTGGCGCGAAAGACGTCGATGCGCAGATCTTTGTCTTCTACCTGGATATCTACCTCTTCAGCTTCTGGCATGACGGCTACCGTAGCCGCAGAAGTATGAATGCGCCCGCCTGATTCTGTCGTCGGAATTCGTTGAACCCTGTGAACGCCGGATTCGAACTTCAGTCTGGCGAAAACGCCTTTCCCTGAAACCGACGCCACGGCTTCCTTCAGGCCGCCAATACCGGTTTCGTTGGCCGCCATTATTTCGAATTTCCAGCGCTGGTTTTCCGCATATCGTTGATACATGCGAAACAAATCGGCGGCGAACAATGCGGCTTCCTCGCCGCCCGTTCCCGCACGGACTTCAAGAATAGCATTCTTTTCGTCAGCCGCATCTTTTGGCAACAAAAGAACCTGAACCTTTTTTTCCAAAGCCGGAATTTTTTCTTTCAGTTCCTGAAATTCAGCGTCCGCCAGCTCCTTCATTTCATCGTCGGTTTCCGGGTCTGCCAGCATGGCGGCAAGATCAGCCGCCTCTTCCTGGGCAGCTTTCATTTCGGCAATGCCCTCGACGACCGGTGTCAGGTCGGCATATTCCTTCGACATAATTGCAAAGTCGCCTGATGACGCGGCGTCAGGCGCCGCCATCAATTCCGCCAATTCGTCGTGACGGGCGACGACTTTTTGTAAATTCTCGTTCAGACTCACACTAACGCTCCCTAGTCTTCACTCTTTTCATCCAATCCGAACAATCGGTCGATGATTTCTTCTATTTCCTGCCAGTCCCGGGGGTCAGAGCCATCTTCAGTTCCCGCCACCTCGCGCAATACTTCCGAAGGGGCATGTAATAGTCGGTTTATTAGAAGCCGAGTCGCCTTTTCAGCATCGTCTCCAGCATCGACAAGCGCCTGATGTCTCATGCCATCGAAATGAGCGCGCAGCCTGTTCAGCGCAGGCACAGCGGTTCTTTCAGCACGGCCTCGTAGGAAAGCTTCAACATCGGCGTCGACGATTTTCCACGCTGCTCCCGACTCGTTCTCCCGCCCCGCACGACCCTCCATGGCAACCCTTTCAAGGTCATCCATGTTGTAGAGGAAAGCATCCTCGATACGCTCAACAAGGGGGTCAATATCGCCCGGGATAGCCGTATCGATCAGGAATATCGGTTTGTGACGCCGCGCCGCTATGGCGCCGTCCACCATATCTGCGGTGACTGCATGCTGGCGGCGACCAAGCGAAGTAAGGACGATATCGGCATCAATCAATTGATCGGCAATATCGTCAAAAGAGCAAGTGTGACAATCCAGACGTTCTGCGGCCTCTTCGGCGCGCCGTATTGATGGATGAGTTGCAATCAGCTTACCCAAACCTTCTGAAATCATATCGGCTGCGATCAATTCTCCCATTTCTCCGCCACCAACCAGCAAAACAGAACAATTGCCGAGATCGCCATGAAGATCGCCAGCCAATTGACTTGCCGCTGCAGCAATAGAAACCGGACGCTCACCGATTCCGGTTTCATTACGTACCCTTTTCGCGGCTGCATAAGCCGCCTGCAAAATCGTTTCCAGGCCGTTTGACGTCATCCCAGCCAATTTGGCTATGCGATGAGAGGCCTTGACCTGGCCCAACACCTGTGGCTCGCCGATTATCAGACTATCCAGCGAGGCGGTAACGGCAAAAATCTGCCGAACGGCTTCTTCATCCCAATGAACGTAGGTTTGCCCGTCCATTTCAGACGGCCCGAGTTCACCGTGCTCCGCCAGGATTTCAATTATCCGCCGCGGCGTTTCTGTTTCACTGACAGTATCCACACTGCATAGGGCCTGAACTTCGACCCTGTCGCACGTTGATAATACCAGGGCTTGATCGATCCCGGCTTCTTTCAGCCGTTCAAGGATGTAGGGAGCGGCCTCGTCTTCAACGAAAAGGCGATCCCGCAAGATCATGGAACTCGAGCGGTGATTGGCCCCGACGACCAGGGCGCGACCATTCAATAAAAAACGTGGTGTTGAGTTTTCTACCATGGCACCACTAATTGTAGCTGGCCAGGTGGTCCTCCAAAGACGCCAATGGCACCTCTATCTGATCACCCGTCTCCATATTGCGGACGGTGGCGACACCTTTAGCCAGTTCATCTTCACCAAGGATAACGGTTACGATTGCATTGACGTTGTTGGCTCGCTTCATGCGCTTTTTCATGTTACCGGAATAGCCAAGTTCGATACAGAAACCAATCTTACGAAGTTGTTGTGTCAACGCCAACGCCTTGGTTTGGGCTTCTTCTCCCAAGGGAACCATGGCGATCGGGCGAGACCGGCCCTTGGGCTCATCAATCATCATCGCCAGGCGCTCAATCCCTGCCGCCCAGCCCACGCCCGGCGTTGGCGGTCCGCCCATCTGTTTTATCAGTCCGTCGTAACGCCCGCCGGCCACTAGCGCCCCTTGGGCACCCAATTCGGTGGTTGTGAATTCAAATGCTGTATGACAGTAGTAATCCAAACCGCGCACCAATCGTGGGTTCAGGGTATAGGATACCCCGGCGATATTCAGGCCTTCTTTGACAGAATCGAAAAAGTCTCTTGAACGTTCGTTGAAACTGTCGGCAATCAACGGTGCATTCTGAATGATTTCACGATCGCCATCATCTTTGGAATCAAGAATACGCAAAGGGTTGCGATCCAACCGGTTCTGACTGTCTTCAGACAAATCGTCGAAATGTTCCTTGAAGTATTCAACCAGCTTATCACGGTAAGCGGCCCGGCTTTCGGTATCGCCTAGACTGTTCAATTCGAGCACTGCCTTTTCGCGCACACCCAGAGCTTCGAGATAATCCGAGCCCAGTGCAATAATTTCGATATCCGCCAATGGTCCATCGACACCGAGTATTTCTGCGCCAGTTTGATGAAACTGCCTCAGGCGGCCTTTCTGGGGACGCTCGTATCGGAACATCGGCCCCTGGTAGATGAACTTCAAAGGTAGTGATTGAGCCAATCCGCCTGAGATAAAGGCGCGGGCGACACCGGCCGTGTTTTCCGGCCTGAGCGTAAGCATTTCACCGCCTTTGTCTTCAAAGGTATACATTTCCTTGGTCACGATGTCCGAGGTATCGCCCAGGGTGCGGGCAAAAACCTCGGTGCGCTCGAATATCGGTGTTTCGATTTCATCGAACCCGTACCGTGCAGAAACGTCGCGCACGGTATCAATTACCTTGCGATGACGCAGGGTATCATCGGCGAGTAGGTCATGTGTGCCGCGTACAGGCTGCAACGTTGACATCGGTATCTCTTTTTTTTCTATTCGCTTTTGGGCTTGTAGCGATTTGCTACGTAGTCGTCGATGATTTTCTTGAAATCTTCCGCCAAATTGGGTCCTCGCAAAGTCATTTCCTTTATGCCGTCAATAAATACTGGAGCAGAAGGTTCTTCGCCGGTACCGGGCAGGCTTATGCCGATATCGGCATGTTTGCTTTCGCCAGGGCCGTTAACGATGCAGCCCATAACCGCGAGATTCAATTCTTCTACGCCCTCATATTGTTTACGCCATCGCGGCATCGAGGCTCGAACATGGTCTTGAATTTTTTGCGCCAGCTCCTGAAAAACGGTACTGGTTGTGCGGCCACATCCGGGACAAGCGGTAACCAA
Source organism: uncultured Thalassospiraceae bacterium (assembly GCA_964490815.1). Lineage (GTDB taxonomy): Bacteria > Pseudomonadota > Alphaproteobacteria > Rhodospirillales > JABHCV01 > JACNJU01. The sequence continues at coordinate 121,127 of CAZBEC010000012.1, read as the reverse complement.
AGGCATGAACGAACGCAAGCCCATTGTCTGCAGGATTTCCTGCGAAACGATGACCTCCTGGGTTCTGTCTCCGTCCGGCTCCGGCGTAAGGGAGACGCGAATGGTGTCGCCAATTCCTTCTTGCAACAGAACCCCAATGGCCGCCGTTGAGGCAACGATCCCTTTTGAACCCATACCGGCTTCCGTCAGTCCCAGATGCAGGGCGTAATCACAGCGCGCCGCTAAATCCCTATAAACAGCTATCAGGTCTTGTACGCCGCTTACCTTGCACGACAGGATGATTTTTTTCGCCTCCATGCCCAGTTCACTGGCGCGCGCCGCGCTATCCAAGGCGGATCGCACCAGCGCTTCCCTGGTCACATCGGCGGCATCAAGAGGATTCGGCCGTTTGCGATTTTCGTCCATTAGGGCAACGACAAGTTCCTGATCCAGACTGCCCCAGTTCACACCGATACGAACGGGACGATCATATTTGAGCGCCGTGTCGATCATCGATGAAAATTGGCTGTCCTTCTTTCCCTTAAAACCGACATTACCGGGGTTAATTCTGTATTTTGCCAACGCCTCGGCGCAGGCCGGATTGTCATCCAGAAGTTTATGGCCGATATAATGAAAATCTCCAATTAGGGGCACATAGACGCCCTTGGCTTCTAGTTTGTCCCGAATGTGCGGGATCGCCTTTGCGGCTTCGTCGCGATCAACCGTCAGGCGAACCAGTTCCGAACCCGCGCGGACCAGGGAGGCGACCTGGGTAACGGAAGATTCTATATCCGCGGTATCCGTGTTGGTCATGGACTGGACAACAATAGGCGCTGCGCCACCGACCCTAACAGGTCCGATATCGACCGGAACGCTGGTACGTCTCACCGGATGCTGAGCGTTAGACACGTCTATGATCCTCGTGGCTTAAATTTCACAGCTACTCGGCTGCGGTTCCCTGACGCAGTAGATCCGGGTCCAAAGTAACATTGCGCCGAACCTTTCCGGCTCCACCCAAATCAGGCACCGCTTCGCCATCGACCAGAATCTCTAGCGCCCCGGCATTGCCCGTCAGCAAGACAAGTCCTGTTTGGTCCGGAACGCGGTAACTGTCGCCTGCGCGCAAAAGACGCGTCATCACCAAGCGGTTGGCATTGTTATCGCGCACTTGAATCCAACTGTTTTTACGCGCCCTGACCAGAATACGGGAATTCTCGTTATCCGATCCGTAAACCCGATTCGACGGTGCAGCCGCCGGTTCGCTCGAAGTGCTTGCGGTCTCAACCGGAGCCGGTTCTGAAGCCTCGCTCTGCGATGATTCGTCTATACCTTCCTCGCCCGGTTCAGAAGTCGGTTCCACCTCGGCCTGCTCAGAAGGAGTGGATTCTGTGACTTCTTCCTCAGCAGTTTCACTGGAAGCTTCCTCGGTCTGGGTTTCGCCCAAAGTCTGTTGAGCCTGAGCCTCGGCCGGTTGGTCCGATGATTCGGTTGCTTCAGTTTCAGGTTCGGCCGTAACCGCCTCTTCTACATTTTCCGCCACCGACTCGGCCGTCGTGCTTGCTTGTTCGGCAGCAGAAACACTGGCCTCCTGAACTACGGGAGTTTCCTGGGCTAGCTGGACAGATTGCGCCGCTTGTTCGACTTCCTCAACCGCCTGCTGTCCAGTTTCTTGTACGGTCTCCTGGACGGTCTCCTGAACAGTTTCCTCAACGTCTTGTGATGTTTCCGCAGGTGTTTCCTGATCAGCCTCTACCGCTTCGGTTTCAGGTGTTTGGGCTGGCTCTTGAGTCCCTTCTACAGTTGTTTCTGGAGAAACGGTCGACTCCGCTTCCTTCACAACCTGTTCAACTTTTGTCGGTGCTGCTTCTGCGGGTTTCTCAACGGTTTCTGCAGAATCCGTTTGCGGTTGGCTTTCCGGTTCCGCTTCTTGTTTTTCCTCGCTCAAACGCTCAGGAACCGGCGACACCAAACCGGCCAGGAATCCATCCTTTGCCGTGCTTACATACCAGCCTCCATAAGCCAGTAAAGCGACAACAATACCGACGAAAACGATGGCTCCACCAGGAATACTGGATTCCGGAATTGGAACAGGGAAAACCAGTTCCGTATTGCCGTTTTGGGATGCGCTTTCCGCCTTGTACCGGCGAACGACTTCCTCACTATCCAGACCCAAATAATCCGCATAGGAACGAATAAAGCCTATGGCATAGGCCGCGCCAGGCAAGTCATCAAAACGGCCATCCTCGATGGCTTCCAGGTAAATAAAACGGATGTGCAGGGTCTCGGAAACGAAACGCAGGTCGTCGCCAAGCCGGAGTCGCGAGGCTCGCAACAAAGCCCCGACGCTGTTTGCGCCGTTCTTGTCGTCTTGGTTTTCTTCTGTATTTGTTTCCTGAGGCGCCATTTCCATTTCCAAGGAAGCTTTAGTCGGGTTTTCCTGATTTCGTTCCTTGGCCAAGAGGAAACAGAAAGGATATTGGATGCCCAGCCCTGTCTATTCGCCCCGCCAATACCAAATTGGAAGCGTCAGGACAAAACGTATTCTGACGAAAAAATGAGAATATTCAAGAGCTAAAGACTGCGATCAAACGATGACGCCGTGGTCCTTGGCAAAGGCGCGAAGATTACCGCGAAGACTGTGCTGCGACAGGCCATAGAGGGTATCGGTGTATTGGGTAAGGTTTTCCACATTCAGACTGCGAATCATCGCCTTTACGGGACCTAGCGCATTGGGCTGCACAGAAATACTTCGAAAGCCAATCCCTATTAATGCCATAGCGTCCAACGGGTTGGCGGCCATTTCCCCACACAGGCTTAAGGGCACATCGGCCTCCTGGCAACGTGTAACGACATCATGAAGCAATGATAATACTGGCGGTGACAACGTATCATAACGCTCTGAAAGCCGGGGGTTGCCACGATCAATTGCGAACAAGAACTGGCACAAGTCGTTACTGCCGATGGAAACAAAATCCACACGTTCTAATAGCGCCGGAAGTTGGAACAATAGGGATGGGACCTCGAGCATGACTCCCGCCCTTACTTTTGTCGGCATAACGGCGCCGCGTTCCTTTTCACGCTCCAGTTCCTGATCAAGCAACGCACGGGCTTGCTCAAATTCAGGAACCTCCGCGACCATCGGAAACATTACCGATAGATCGCGCCCGGCAGCCGCCTGAATCAAGGCGCGCAATTGCTGGCGTAACATCATGGGGCGATCGAGGGAAACCCTGATTGCGCGCCATCCCATCGCCGGATTTTCTTCATCCTGGGCGCTCCAGTACGGCAACATCTTATCGCCGCCCACATCCAGGGTACGGAAAATGACCATCTTGTTTTCCGCCTGTTCAAGTACACGGACATATATACTTCTCTGATCTTCGACATCGGGAAAATCGGCACGTACCATGAATGGGACTTCCGTGCGATACAACCCCACGCCGTCCGCTCCCATGTCGTGGATATGAGGTAAATCGATGAGCAAACCGGCGTTTATATTCAAATGGATGCGCACTCCGTCCTGGGTAATGCTTTCCAGGTCTCGAAGCTGGGAGTAAGCCGCCTTGCGTTCGGCGCGCACCCTGGCGCTATTCCTGAAACGCTGACGAACCTCTTCGCCGGGGCGAACGAAGACCTGGGCGTTGGTTCCATCGACGATAACCGGCTCGCCCGTTTCAATCATATCCAATATGTCGCGGGCCTGACCGACGACAGGAATATCAAGAGCGCGTGCGACAATCGACACATGCGCCGTCGCCGAACCCTCTTCGAGCACCAGTCCGCCCAATTTTGAACGATCATAATCCAGCAACTGGGCCGGCCCCATATTGCGAGCAATCAGAATTACGCTTTCGGCGTTGCGGATAATTTCGTCATCTGGCATGGCTCCATTTGCGCCGTTTGACCCAACAAGGTGCTGTAAAACGCGCCCGCCGAGATCTTCCAGATCATGTATTCTTTCGCGAAGATAAGGGTCGGTAATCTGGCTCATCCTGGCGCGAATGTCGTTGTGGACTTTCTGAACGGCTGCCTCCGCTGTCAGGCCGGTTGTGATGGCCTCGTCGATACGCGCAAACCAGCCGGCGTCCTCGGCAATCATCCGGTAAGACTCCAAAATTTCACGATGTTCGCCGGCGCCCGCCAGATCGGAATGATTTAGCATATCGTCCAGCGCGCCATGCATTTCCGATACCGCTTCGTGCAAACGGTCGTGCTCTAGTTCGACATCTTCCGCCACCAACTCACCGATATTGAAATTCGGCGCATGCAAGACAGCGACGCCGAGGCCCAGTCCGGGATTAAGGGTTACCCCTTCAAGGCGCAAGGGCAGAAGGGCGTTGCCATCCGCCGGCATCAGTTCGTCTCGGCTGATTAACTCGCCGCCGCTGACAAGTTCCGCCAGCACCATGGCGACGGTTTCTAGAATTTCGACCTCTTCGTCACCGTAGTTTCGCCGCGTGCGGTTCTGGACGGCGATGACGCCAATTACCCGTCCGCTTCGTAAGATTGGGACGCCTAAAAGTGAATGATATAATTCCTCCCCGGTTTCAGGACGGTAGGCGAAATCGGGATGATTTTGGGCATCGTCCAGGGCAACCGGTCTGGCCTGGGCAGCGATCAGACCGATCAAACCTTCGCCAACCCTAAGGCGTGTATTATGCACCGCCGAAGTCTTCAGGCCTTCGGTAGCAAACAACTCCAAAACCTCACCAGCACGCATGACGTAGACCGAACAAACCTCAGCCACCATATCTGCGGCAATTACCGACACGATTTCATTTAGTCGTTGTTGCGCTTCCAGCGGGCTCGCCATGACGTCCCGAACGCGCGACAGCAGGCGCCGTGAAACGGGAGAGATAGCCGAACCTGGACTATGCGGTGACGGTGGAGCGGTCATGCCTGACAACATAGGAATCAGGAGACTTTACTGCAACTCGCAGCAGAAACCCCCAAATTCTCATTCTGTCTCCCTTGACTAAATTATCTGCATTCAATCGAATGCACTTTTGCTAGCCTCTGGCTTCGAGGACTTGAACGGCTTGGGCTACGAGCTCATTGATGATTTCTTCAGTCGGTTGTTCTTCCTTGACCATGCCAACGCTTTGGCCTGCCATTAGGGACCCGTTTTCCACATCGCCATCGATGACGGCGCGCTTAAGCGCACCTGCCCAAAAATGTTCGATTTCAAGTTGGGCGTCTTTGAGCTCAATCTCTCCACGTTCTACCCGGCTCGCGGCTTCGCGCTGGGCTTCGTTAAAGCGCTTGGTACCTTCATTGACAAGGGCGCGAACCGGAATGACCGGAAATTTCGGATCGATTTGCACTGTCGGTACAGCATCGCGGGCATTCGCACGGATGAAGGCCTTTTTGAAATCCGAATGGGCGATGGATTCGCTCGCACAGACAAAGCGGGTTCCTAGTTGGCAGCCCGATGCGCCCATTTCTAGATAGGAAACCATGGCTTCGCCACGGCTGATACCGCCTGCGACAAATACCGGCACATCAGAGATATGGGGCAGGATTTCTTGGGCCAGAACGCTCGTCGCTACCGGGCCGATATGCCCACCGGCTTCCGCCCCTTCGATAACCAGAGCATCGGAGCCGTTTTTAATTAATCTTTTTGCTAGCGCCAGCGCCGGAGAGAAACAGACAACCTTGATGCCTGCATCCTTCAGCTTGGCGATAGAAGCGCCCGTGGGCAGCCCGCCCGCCAGAACCACATGGCTAACATCCGCTTCAATACAAACATCAATAAGCTGATCCAATTCCGGATGCATGGTGATCAGGTTTACGCCGAACGGTTTGTCGGTCATGGCCTGCGTCGCGGCGATTTCAGTAGCCAGCAAATCCGGAGTCATCGATCCACAGGCGATTACACCGAAACCGCCCGCATTGGAAATGGCGGAAACCAGATTGCGTTCGGACAGCCAGGACATGGCGCCGCCCATGATAGCCGTGCGGGTACCAAGAAATTCACATCCGCGCCGCCATAGGGCCTGAAGTTTCGCTTCGGGGGTAATTCCAGACATAGTGTTACTCTGCATCCAGGCCATAGACAGTGTGAAGTGCGCGGACGGCTTTCTCAGTGAATTCCTCGCCAATCAGGACGCTGACTTTGATTTCAGACGTCGAGATGACCTGAATGTTAATGCCTTCTTCCGCCAACGATTTAAACATGCGCTGGGCGACACCGGCATGGGAGCGCATGCCAACGCCAATCACCGATACTTTGACGACATCGGAAGCGCTAGTCAGATCCTGGTATCCAAGATCATCGCGGCACTTTTCCAGGATAGAAACGGCGCGATCCAGATCGCTGCGGGTGACTGTGAAGGTCAAATCGGTAGCCTTGCCGTCATCCGATACGTTCTGAACAATCATATCGACGTTGACGCTGGCATCGGCAAGAGGGCCAAAAATGCGGGCCGCAACGCCGGGCTTATCGGCGACTTTAACCAAGGTGATTTTTGCCTCGTCACGAGAGTAGGCTATTCCGCTGACTAATTCCTGTTCCACGACTTCGTCCTCATCAACGACAAGAGTTCCGGGTTTATTGGTGAATGATGATAGCACTTGCAGACGCACTGCGTGCTTCATCGCCATTTCGACAGCACGTGTCTGCAGCACTTTGGCGCCGACCGATGCCATTTCCAGCATTTCTTCGTAGGTGATCTTTTCCAGTTTATGGGCTTTGGCGACAATTCGAGGATCGGCGGTGTAAATCCCTTCAACGTCAGTATAGATGTCGCAGCGGTCGGCCTCCAGGGCTGCCGCAAGGGCGACGGCTGATGTATCAGAACCGCCGCGGCCCAGCGTAGAGACCCGCCCATCCGGGCCAATGCCCTGAAAACCGGGAACAACGACAACTTCGCCCGATTTCAAACTTGGTATGACGCTTTCGCCATTAATTGATTCGATGCGCGCCTTACCGTGCGCCTCGTCCGTATGGATCGGTATCTGCCAACCCTGCCAGGAACGTGCCTTTACGCCCAGTTCCTGCAAAGCGAGCGCCAGCAAGCCTGAAGTTACCTGTTCGCCTGAAGAAACGACGACGTCATATTCTTTGGGATCATACAGGGGCGAAACTTCATCCACATAACCGACCAGCTGGTTGGTAACACCTGACATCGCTGAAACCGCAACCGCAACTTCGTTTCCGGCGTCCACTTCCGTCTTGACGCGTTCGGCCACGGCCTTGATGCGCGTTATGTCACCTACCGACGTGCCGCCAAATTTTAAAACAATACGGGCCATGGAAACCTATAATAAAACTGCCAGATTTTCTGATAATATAATCAATGAGCTTGCCCAGGGGCGTTGGGCGCGTATACATACTCTAAATCGTCAAAACGAAGCAACCCCGGCAAGCCTTGAATTAGGAAACTCCATGACATCGGCTAGCGCCCAATCCAAAAACAATTCGTCGACCGCCTCGCCCCGGGAGATTACTAGTTTTACGGCCATTGCAGACGCCTGGTGGGACCCGAACGGTAAATTTAGGCCCCTGCACCAGATCAACCCGGTTCGTATTGCTTATATCAGGGATTTTGTCTGCGGCCTGCTTGATCGCGACCCCATGGGGGAAAGCCCGCTTAAAGGCCTGAAATTGCTCGATATCGGATGCGGTGGAGGCCTGCTTTGCGAACCGATGTGCAGGCTAGGAGCGAAAGTCACGGGTATAGACGCCGGCAAAAAGAATATTTCCGTCGCCACCCTGCACGCCGAGCAAAGCGGCCTGGATATCAAATACCGCCACCAATTGCCTGAGGACCTTGCAAAAACAAAGGGATCTTTCGACGTAGTTCTGAACATGGAAGTGATCGAGCACGTCGCGGATGAGGATGCATTTCTTGCCGCCAGCGCCGCTCTGGTGAAACCGGGCGGGGTCATGGTGCTGTCGACCCTGAATAGAACCCTGAAGGCCTTTGCCCTGGCGAAAATAGGGGCGGAATATGTGATGCGCTGGCTGCCCGCGGGTACCCACGACTGGCGCAAATTCGTTAAACCGTCGGAACTGGCCCGCGGCCTGAGACCGCATGGGGTGGATATTTCCGATGTAACCGGCATGATTTACAACCCGCTCAAAGATGAGTGGTCGCTTTCAAATGACCTGGACGTCAATTATCTGGTCGGGGCAGTTAAGAAATAGCGAGCGCCTAACAGCAGTTGCCCGTTGCGCAACCGTCTTCAACAGGCATGCTCACATTTCTTCCACCTCGTCCCAGAAAAGTCTTATCTGAAAGATAATAGTCGGCGAAAACGTCCTCGAAATCCGGCGAAACGGATTTTTCCGCTAGCCCTGTTTGCATCAGGTTCGCCTGCCAGCGCTTCATTTTTGGCCTGTCGCCAATGTAGTCGTAGCCCGAGCGACGGTCGATAATATCGGCGCGGTGAAGAAGCGTCATCCAGGCGATATCAACCAAGCCAATGGAATCACTTCCAAAGTACCGAGTATCGCCCAACTGATTTTCGATTTTGTCGAAAGCCTGTTCAAGCTTCCTGCTGCGCTCCTTCAGCGTGTTTTCATCGGGGCTGCTTTGCGCACTGCATTGCTGAAGATAATTCTTTGAAGCTAGATAGCTCCATGCCCGTTCGCCAGCTTTTTCCTCCAGCGAAATATCCGGCTGCAATGCGGGATAAGCTTCTTCCAGATATTCCACGATTGCCTCCGATTCAAAAAGCGACATTCCATTATCCGTAATCAACACCGGCACCTGGCCATGGGGAGAAATCTCCATGAACCAATCAGGTTTATTGCTCAGACTGATGTATTCGATCTCGTAAGTAATATTTTTTGCTTCCAATAAAGCTGCCACCCGTTGGACAAAGGGGCAGATTTTAAAGCTGATCAGTTTCATGTTGAGAGCTTCCTTAAAGCTTGATTTGCAGTTTGGAAAAAGAATATAAATATTATTATTCAACATTTCAAGAGATATTGAGATATGAATGAAAAACAAACTCTCGCGATGCTGGGCGCATTGTCACAGGAAACCCGGCTGCGGGTTGTCAGATATTTGGTTCGTTGCGGCGAGGATGGGGCCTCGGCAGGCGAAGTCGGCAAACAGGTTGAAGCCACGTCCTCAAGGGCGTCATTCCACCTTTCGGCTTTGGAAAACGCGGGAGTGATCACATCCGAACGCCAGTCGCGGCATATTATCTACCGCGCCAGTTACGAAAACCTGGGCGGCCTGATGTCATTTCTTCTCAACGATTGTTGTGACAATCACCCGGATATCAGGGCGTGTTGCGCGCCGGAAATAAGCTGCTGCTAGAATGCTGACGCGACCGGCCTGGTCGTTGCGGCGTGGACGGCAAAAATGGATTCAAAACCTATCGAACCGCATATACATCCAGTTTCACGCATTCCGGATGACGCTCACCGCTGGCGACAAAAATGGTTCTGTTCAGCCACATCAGGCTGGGCTCAGCCGTTTCAAGAACAGGTGTGGTTCGAAAATAGTACTCCTTAGGGTCTACAGCCTCGCCTTGTGCCATCCGCGCCAAAATATCCGGTGGGCCATGACGATAGCCCTTGTTTTCTACATAAATCAACGCGCCCGTTTTTGTACGCATGGTGTAGCGGGCCTCCACATATGCCGAGCCGTCCATTCGAACCAATTGCCAGTCGGCTCCACCCGGCAACACTTCGCCTGAAAATTCTTCTCCTTTAAAAAATCCCCCCGTTATGGGGATAATGCGTCGTTGCCCACCAAGAGTTTCCCCAAGTTCCTGAACCTCCCCAATTGTAATAGTCGCCCTGTAAATTGGCTCGGTAGTGATCATCGTCACGCCCTCCCTCTCTTTACGACGGGTATGTCTTACTAAATTCTAAGAAAAGAAATTACCGAATAATGTGACCAGTGACAGATTTAACGCCTGCTTGCGTCAATCAAACCAGTAAACCGACAGGAATGCGCTAGGGGCCTAGTCGTTGCGGCGCGGGCGATTGAATTTCGGCAGGCGGGAAAACTCAATTCCCTCTTCTTCAAGTTCCTCGGCTTCTTTGTCCGAGGTTTCGCCGTATATATCGCGTTCTTCGGATTCTCCGTAATGAATGGCGCGGGCTTCATCGGCAAAATCATCGCCAACGTATTCACAATTTTCTTCAACCACTTCACGCAATTTTGACGCCGCATTGAGAATTTGTTCGGCTACTTCGCGGGCGCGGACTTCGGCTGCCTCGTTGGAGGTTTTTTCCCCCGTCGAGATATTTGGTGCCATCAGCGCCTTGGTGATTTCAATATCACCGCATACCGGGCAGTCAACGTCGCCACGCTTGCATTGTTCGGCAAAGGAAGCGCTGGACTTGAACCAAGCTTCGAATTCATGGTTTTGCGAACATTTAAGCTGAAAGTGAATCATAGTACTCGCCGCCCTAAAAAAAGCTATCAAGTGCAACCTGCCTTCTTATGAATGCAGGTAAGTTGCCCTAGTCTATTAAAACGATCAAATTACCTGCAATTAATTGAATCCAATTAAATGCAGTTTGATCTTGGGGACATTTAAGCCATTCCGCCCGACAATGCCAATAATTATAGTAGCCGTTATTGGGCGATATCGCTACCGACTTCACACAGTATACAGGAAGACCACTTAATAAATGGCAAACGAAACCGACGACGAAAAGAGAGCCCGCCACCTGAGAATCACCGATCCTTCGCTTTGGGTCGTGCGTTTTGCACCCTTGATAAAGTCCGGCGGCACCGTTCTGGACCTGGCCTGCGGCAACGGCAGGCACGCCCGTCATATGCTGAAAAACGGATATCGCGTTGTAATGCTGGACAGGGTTACGGAGGCTCTAGCAGATCTTGAAAACGACCGATCTTGCGAAATCATCACCGCTGATCTTGAAGGGGAGGAGCCGGTTTTTGAAGAAGGCGGCCCCTTGGCCGGGCGAACCTTCGATGGAATTATTGTCGTCAACTACCTTCACCGCGAACTATTCGATAGCCTGATTGACGCCGTCAATCCCGGCGGTGTCTTCATTTACAAGACCTTCGCCCGCGGAAATGAGGTCTATACCCGTCCGCGCAATCCCCATCATCTTCTGAAGAGCGGTGAGTTGTTGAAACTGGTAGAAGGCAAACTGCAAGTCGTGGCCTACGAGCACGGGATCATCGAAAAAGGCCCCCTTCCGGGTGTCATTCAGCGCATCTGCGCCGTTAAACCGGAAGCTGAAAGCAGGCGCGAAGACGGTGAGCCCGACCCCCAGCACGTGCATCCTCAAGATTAGGGCCCATAAGATGAAACAGTGGCAGATCACCGATCAATGGAGTTTCGGAAGTTTCAAACTCACAGAAGCCCCGATCCCTGAGCCCGGTCCCGGCGAAGTACTGCTGAAGATGAAGGCGGTGTCGCTGAATTTCCGCGACTACCTGATGGTTCATCACAAGTACGGCAAAAAATCAGGCGAATTGCCATTGGTGCCTTTGTCCGACGGAATCGGCGAAGTGGTGTCTGTCGGCGAAGGCGTTGAAGGCGTCACATCGGGTTCACGACTTCTTCCCTGTTTCAATCAGGCCTGGCTGGATGGCGACCTGGAAGACGCCATGTGGGGCCACGTTCTGGGCGGCCCGCTGGACGGGACGGCGCGCCAGTACATGTGCGCCCGCGCCGATGCCTGCGTCCCCGTTCCCGATCACGTAAGCGACGAGGAGGCAGCGACCTTGTGTTGCGCCGCCATTACCGCCTGGAACGCGTTAAAGGAAATGCCGGCAACGGCAAAAGAGGGCGGCGTCGTGGTGACGCAGGGAACCGGTGGCGTGTCTCTGTTCGCCCTGCAACTGGCCAAGGCTATGGGGGCGCAGGTCATCGCCACCTCCTCCAGCCCGGAAAAACTGGAACGCGTCAAAGCCCTGGGGGCTGACGAGACAATCGATTACAACCAGATACCGGACTGGGGCAAAGAAGTCGTCAATCTGACGAACGGGCGCGGTGCGGATCTGGTTGTTGATATCGGCGGGACCCAGACCATTAAGCAGTCCATCCGCGCGGTTCGGTCCAACGGTGCAATCCCATTAATCGGCAATGTCGGCGGGTCGCTGGCGGAAGTGAACCTGCCCATTGTCTTCATGTTCCGCAAACGCTTGATCGGTATTTCCACAGGCAGCGTGGCGGACTTTCAGGACATGATGAAATTTATGGACAAAACCAAGTTTCAGCCCGTCCTTGATGACCACATATATGCTTTCGACGAATTGAAAGACGCCCTGCAGGCTCTACCGGACGGTAAACATTTCGGCAAGGTCGTGGTAAAGCTCGATTAACTCTTTTATTGTTTCGAAAACAGAAACAATAATTTTCAATTTTCCTGAATTGTTTAACTAGAATCATTCTGGCATCTTTCAGTTTAAGGCGGCCAAAGATTCCTCTTGCGAGGCGGGCCGCCGATAAACAATTGGAGAAAGTCGACCTGATTTTCAGGCCCGACGCCCACTAGGAAAGAACCAGCGACTATGACCGATCTGCTCGCGAACCCAGCCATTCAAAGCGGTGCAATTCCTTTTATTACGGCACTGCTGATAGCGGCGTTGTTCGGGTTTTCTTCCCCAAAACTTTCGCGGCTGGCCGGGATAGCCGTCCTCGCCGGTTTCCTGGCGGCCTATGTCATCACGCTTGGCTTGCCGCCCCTTCCACCGAAGAGCTCGGGACAGAAGATTTTCTACATCGCACTTATTGCCGCCTTGGCCGGTGTGATCCTTGAAAACATAAAGGCCGGCGCCAAGCGTCGCCAGATTGAGGGTTTTGTTCTCGCGGGGGCCGCCATTCTGTGGATTGGCTGGCGCAAAGTCATGGCCGCGCCATCCCTGGATCATCTGGTTGTTCTTCTTATTCTGGCTGGAACCGCCGTCGCCGTTTTCACGGTTGAGCGCGACACTAAGGATGGCGCCGATAAGGCCGTACCCCTGCTGGTCGTAAGCATCGCCTTTGCCGGCGTCGCCTTTATCGGGTCATCCGCATCCATCAGTCAGAACGCGGGGGCTTTAAGCGCCGCCCTGGGAGGCCTGATGATTTTGAACTGGCCGACCCGTCGGTTCGGCCTGAACACGTCTTCGCGATTGGTTGCGCTAATAATTCTTGTGGCGCTGACCACCCAATCTAGCCTGTTCACCACCGCGCCTGTCTGGATACCGGTTCTGCTGCTGCCCGCCTTGTTCGCCGATCGCGTTGTCGATCTGTGGATGCCCGCCGGCAGCCATCGGGCGTCACTGGCGCGACCCGTCTTTCTTGCCTTGCTCGCCGCGGTTCCGGCCTCGGCCTCCCTTGCTGCGGCGTGGTTCGCGGCTTCCTCATCGAACCTGTCGTCAGGTTATTAATCAAACTAGCTTTAGGAGAAATGTTATGAATCGTTTTACCCCCCTTGTCCTCGGTGTTTTTCTTGCGTTCGCCACGATCATTCCCGCCAAAGCCGCGGAAAAGTACACATTCGACGTCGAAGGCGCGCATATTTACGCCGGATTTCAGATCAACCACCTCGGCTTTTCGACCATGCACGGCCGCTTCGACAAGTTTGACGGGTCCATCGAATATGATGCGGCCAATCCTTCGGCCAGCAAGGTAAATGTCGTTATCCAGACCGGTTCCGTTAACACCAACCACGCCAAGCGCGACGCCCATTTGCAGTCGCCGGATTTCTTTAACGCCGGTGAATTTCCGGAGATGACGTTTGTTTCAACGAAGGTCGAGCCCGGCGCAGATGGAATGGCGAAAATCACCGGCGACCTGACAATCGTTGGCGTCACCAAATCCGTCACCCTGGATGCGCGCTTGATAAACGTCGGCCCGCACCCGTTCAACAAGAAGCCTATTGCCGCCTGGTCGGCTCGCGGAACCATCAAGCGTTCCGACTTCGGCATCAAGTACGGCCTGCCCGTCATCGGTGACGAAGTCACCCTGCTTTTGGACGTTGAAGCCTATAAAATGTAGTCCAAGACCAATCGATGCACCCTGCGTCCTAAAAGGCGCAGGGTGCGTTATATTCCCAACAGCTTCAGAATGATCGCCTCGGCGACAAGAGTGATCAAAACAATGCACAGGATATTTAGAAATATTCCTGTGCGCGCCATTTGCGGGATGGTGACGCATCCTGACGCATAAACGATAGCATTGGGAGGTGTAGCAACCGGCATCATAAAGGCGCAACTGGCCGCTATCGCCGCCGGCACAGCCAGATAAGCCGCCGTTTCCCCCATCTGTAGGGAAATCGCCGCCAGTAAGGGCAGAAAGGCCGCTGTTGTTGCGGTATTCGACGTCAATTCCGTCAGGAAGACAATCAATGTCACCGTCAACAATAGGACGACCCATGCTGGCCATACCGAGAACCCGCTTAGCGCCCCGCCCAGCCATTCGGCCAGTCCCGTAGCGCCAATCGCGCTTGCAAGACTTAAACCGCCTCCAAACAGGATCAGGACGCCCCAAGGAATACGAACGGCCTGTTCCCAGTTGAGGGCGAATTCCCTTTTTTCCAAATTGACCGGTAGCACAAACAACAGCACCGCCATGGCGATGGCGATACCCCCGTCTGACAAAAGCATGTCAGGAACCAGAGTCGATAATAGTGGGCGCGAAACCCACAACAACGCGGTCAGCAGAAATATCGATCCGGCCAGCCTCTCCCCCCGGGACATGCGCCCCATGGCCTTCAACTCCTGCCCGATCACGTCTTCGGCCCCCGTGACCGGGGCGTTGGGAACCCTGAAAAGCACTTTAGTCAACAACGCCCAGGTTAGTGTCAAAAGAACCAGGGACAAGGGCAAACCCGCCGCCATCCATTGGGCGAAGCCGACATGAATATTATGGTTGTCTGCAAGATAGGCTACCAGCAGGGCGTTGGGTGGCGTCCCGATCAGGGTAGCAATACCGCCCAGCGAGCAGCCATAGGCAATGCCCAGAAACAAGGCCGTTCTAAAAGGGGCCATTTCCCGGGTTTCCCGATCCTGTCCGACAAGCAGCGAAGCAACGGACAAGCCAATCGGCATCATCATGACGGCCGTCGCCGTGTTGGAAACCCACATGGACAGCAGGGCGCAGGTCAACATGAACCCACCGATCAAACGGTGGGATCTGGTTCCGGTAATGCTCAGTAGCGTAAGGGCGATACGCTTATGAAGATTCCAGCGTTGCATTGATTGGGCGATTAAAAATCCACCCATGAAGAGAAAAATCAGCGGATTGGCGTATGGCGCGACAGCCTGCTTGATGGGGAACCCGGCGAAAAAGGGAAACAGAGCGATCGGTAATAGGGCCGTCACATAAACCGCCGTAGCCTCGGAAATCCACCAGATCGCCATCCACAAACCGATGGCGGCGACCCGCCAGGCTTCCACGGTCATGCCTTCCGGCGGCGACGTCAGCGCCATCAGGGCGAACACCAAAGGACCCAGAATTAAGCCCACCTTATTACGTGTTCCGTAGGCGTCTTCAACTTCAGCAGCTTGCTCGGCATTCATCGCATTCTGCCTTTATTGTTGTTATGGATGAGCCAAGCTAGCTCTTGATCAGTTCGATTTCCCGGTCATGGGTTAAGGCAGGGATTTTATTTCGCGCCTCATCCACCTTTGAAAGATCAATGTCGGCGACGATAAATCCGGTTTCCTCGCCGCCGTCGGCCAGAACTTCTCCCCACGGGTCGACGATCAGCGAGTGGCCATAGGTTTGCCGGTTACCCGGATGATCGCCGTACTGACACGGCGCGATGACGAAGCAGCCGGTTTCTATCGCCCGGGCCCGTTGCAGGATATGCCAGTGGGCCTTACCGCTGACCCTTGTGAAAGCCGCAGGCGTTGAAAGCATATGCGCACCGGCCTGGGCCAGGGTCCGGTACAGGTAGGCGAAACGCAGGTCGTAACAGATCGTCATACCCAGCATTGCCCAAGGGGTTTCGGCCAGAACCGCCTTGTCGCCGGCGTTATAATAATGGGATTCCCGGTGGCTTTCCGCCCCGCCCAGGTTGACATCGAACATGTGGATCTTGTCGTAACGGGCGCGAATGCGTCCCTGGTCATCCAATAAGTAAGATCGGTTGACCATTTTCTCGCTTCCCGGGATGTCGACCATTAATGATCCGATCAAAATCCATGCGCCGGTTTCTCGGGCCAGGTCCTGAAAAGCGATCAGGGCGATATTGCCTTCTTCAGGCTGGCTGTTGGCGCGAAGGGTTTCGCGGTCCGGCGCCATGATGTTGACGGTTTCCGGTAATGCTATCAGGTCGGCCCCCGCATCGCGCGCCCGGCGCGATAGGTCGCTGGCATGGGCGATGTTGGCGTCCACATCGGCGCCACAGCAGGTTTGAACACAGGCGACTTTGAATGGGCTAACCATGTTGATTAATCCTTCTAAGCGATCCCCAGCAAGGGATCCAGTTCATCGTCGATGTCCAGCTCGATCAGATCGTCACTGCCGCCAACGCCCTTGCCGTCGATAAAAATCTGCGGCACCGAGGTTCTGCCGTCGGCGCGTTCCCTCATCTCCCGACGCTTGTCTGCATCGAAGGTGACATCATATTCAATAAATTCGACACCCTTGTTTTTAAGCAGGTGCTTGGCGCGGTGACAATAACCGCACAGGGACGTTGTATAGATTTCGACTTCGGCCACGCTAAAGAACTCCGTAAGAAGTAATTAAATTTGGTTTACCTTATATAGGATTTTTATTCGCAAGGGAAAGGGCCTCGCAGTTGGGTCTATCCAAGCCGGATTAACTATGTGCAGAGAAGGTTTTGGCCACGATCCGCCATTCTCCGTCACAAATCACCATCGACAGGTTATCCGTATACCAGGTGCCAAAGGAATAGTTGTTAACGGTGACGACGGCCATGTCCCCGACCAGATCGAAGCCGTTTACGCTGTAGTCAAACGGCCCGTCGCCCGTACGGGCCTCAGGCGTAACAGCGATGAATTCGTCCAATGAGGCGAATTCCAGCCCTCCGTTTTCGTTGCCGATGACGGAAGCCTTGGGATGAAAAATACGTCGAAGTTCAGTCTCATTTGCTTCCAGCATCGCCTTGCAGTAATCCAGCGCGAGCGCGATTACTGCGTCTGCCTGATCGGTTCGATTGCCCATTTATAGAATATCCCTAGCTTGGTTGAAGCGTGATTTAGCCTTTGTTTGATAATAGTGGATTGTTTCTATCGTTATTGAAACCTTCCAATCCAATTCACAAAGGAAACGGCCTGAGCACCCTCCCCAGCGTCAGGACATCGACGCCCGCGGCTCCTCCTGCCAGCAAGGCGCGGGTAACGGCGCTCGCCGTTGCCCCCGTCGTCATGACATCATCAACCAGCAGCACCCTCTTACCGCCGATTGCCACGCTGTGTTTTTGGCGAACCCGAAACGCGCCGCTGACGTTGCGCCTTCTGGCCGATGGATTGAGCCTCCCTTGTGACGGAGTGCGTCGCTTGCGCACCAACAGGTCGGGAATAGACGGCAGGCCACTTATTCGGCCTAATTGCTGGCCCAACAGTGCGGCCTGGTTATAGCGGCGGGTAAACAGGCGGGACCAGTGTAAAGGCACCGGTGCGATGAGATCGACCTCGCCCAGAATATCCGCCCCGGCACGAGCCATCCAGCGGGCGAAGGCCGAGGCCGCTTCCGTCCGGTCGCCATGCTTGAAAGACAGGATAAAAGGGCTGGAGGCGTCGTCATAGGCGAGCACCGCCCGGGCGCGTTCGAACAAGGGTGGGCGGGCGATACAGGCCCCGCACAGACTGTCCCGGGACAGGGGATCCGATCCGTCAAATTCAAAAGGCAGGCCGCAGGCGGCGCAATAGGGCTGGGAAATGAACGTCACCGCTTGCCAGCAATCGATGCACAGCGCCCCGTCCCGTTCGATCAATGCCGAGCACTTCAAACATTGCGGTGGCATCAGAATATCGAGCGCCTTGCGCCCCATCGATCCGAAAGCGCCTTTAAAGAGGGGTTCGGCTTGTGTCATAAAACTACCATGACGCAACAGATGAACATCTTCAACCGCCGCATCGTCAGCCTCCATCGTGACAGGGCGTCGGCGACGCTGGAGGAGCACGATTTCCTTTTCAACGAGACGGGCGAGCGGCTGTGCGATCGCCTTGACGATGTGACACGTTCGTTTCCCACCGCCCTGGATTTAGGCTGCCGAACCGGAATCATGGGTCGGATGCTGGGTGATAGGGGGAAAATAGAAAACCTGTTCCAGTGCGATCTATCTTACCGGATGATCGAACGCGCCGGCCTCGGCTCTCTGGTTACCGATGAAGAGTTTCTTCCTTTTGCAAAGGGTAGCTTTGATTTGGTGCTCAGCAACCTGACTTTGCACTGGGTCAACGACCTGCCGGGTACCCTGATGCAGATTCGCCGTTGCCTGAAACCGGGCGGGCTGTTTTTGGCTGCGATGCTGGGCGGTGAGACTTTGCACGAACTTCGTCAATCATTGCTTAGGGCGGAAGCCGAAGTTGATAGCGGCCTGAGCCCCCGCATTTCTCCCTTCGCCGACGTTAAAGATGCGGGCGACTTGCTGCAGCGGGCCGGTTTCACTTTACCCGTCGCCGATGCCGAAACGGTTACAGTGTCCTATCCCGATCCCTTCAAATTGATGGCCGATCTTCGCGGCATGGGCGAGAGCAACGCCGTCATGGCGGCCCGCAAGGGTTTCACCTCTAGGCGTCTTTTTATGGAGGCCGCCCGGAATTATGTAGAGGAATTCTCGGATGATGATGGACGCGTCCCCGCGACTTTCCAAATCATCACGATGACGGCTTGGGCAGCAGAAGGAAATAGTGATAGGATTTGAAAAATGAAAAACCAGGGAGAATAAACCAATGACTTCAACGTTCAGAAAAATCGTTATTGCCATTTGCGGATTATTTGTCGTTGGTGCGCTCGCGGCCTGTTCGCCGGAAGTCGGATCAAAAGAATGGTGCGCTGACTTGAAAGAAAAGCCGAAGGGCGACTGGACAGCAAACGAGGCAACCGAATTCGCCAAAAGCTGCGTTTTCTAGATTTTAGATCAGATTCCTTTTCAACCATGAAATTTCCCGATCCCCTGATTCATGGGCGATTGATCAAGCGTTATAAGCGATTTCTAACTGATGTAGAGCTTGATAACGGTGAGATCGTCGTCGCCCATTGCGCCAATTCCGGTTCCATGCTTAGCGTCAAGGAACCGGGTTCAGAGGTCTGGCTGTCACCGGCGCGCAATCCTGATCGAAAATTGCGTTACACGTGGGAACTGATAAAAGTCGGCGACACCCTTGTGGGAATCAACACCGGTCTGCCCAACCGCATCGTTGAAGAAGGGATTCTGGAAGATAAAATACCCGAGTTGGAAGGCTACAAAACCCTACGCCGTGAGGTGAAATACGGCAAGAATTCACGCATCGATATCTTGTTGGAAGACCCTGCGCGACCTACATGTTATGTGGAAGTAAAGAATGTAACTTTAAGGCGCGGGCTGGAAGAAAACGATCCTGTCGAATTTCCTGATGCCGTTACAACCAGGGGAACCAAGCATCTGGTGGAACTGTCTGACATGGTCGGTGAGGGCCATCGCTCGGTTATGATTTACCTGGTACAGAGACAAGATGCGCATACCTTCACCGTTGCCGGTGATATCGACCCGGACTATAAAGCTGCACTTGAAAAGGCTGTGGCCGCGGGCGTCGAAATATTGTGTTATGAATGCCGCCTCGACACCAAAGGGATTGAAGTATCAAATCCGGTCAAGATAGCGCTGTAATAAGAAAACTAGAGAAAGAATGAACGACCATATAACCCAAGAAGCCGTGTACCCTGAAGAACGTTCAATAAAGATACACACGGCGAAAGACTTCGAAGGAATGCGCAAGGCTGGTCGTCTCGCTGCAGAGACGCTTGACATGCTTGTCCCCTGGATCAAACCGGGCATAACGACGGAAGAAATCAATACCCTGGTACACGATTATACCCTGGACAACGGTGGCAAACCGGCGCCGTTGGGATATCGCGGTTTTCCAAAATCCGTCTGCACTTCCATCAATCATGTCGTTTGTCACGGTATCCCCGGCAACAAAAAGCTAAAGGATGGGGATATTCTCAATATAGATGTCACAACCATCCTTGATGGATGGTACGGTGACACCAGCCGGATGTTTTTTGTCGGCGATGTTGGCGTTAAGGCGCGTAAACTCGTGGAAACGACGTTCGAAAGTCTATGGCGCGGGATTAACGTCGTGCGTCCCGGCGCTACCACCGGGGATATCGGTCACGCCATCCAATCCTTTGCCGAAGAAAAGCGTTACTCGGTAGTTCGCGATTTTTGCGGTCACGGTTTAGGAAGGGTTTTTCACGACGCCCCCAACATCATGCATTTCGGCAAGCCGGGCGGCGGAACCATACTGAAAACGGGAATGTTTTTCACCATTGAGCCGATGATCAATGCCGGTGGCTTTGATGTGAAAGTCAAATCAGACGGCTGGACGGCAGTCACCAAGGATCGCTCACTTTCCGCTCAGTTCGAACATTCAATAGCTGTCACCGAAGACGGTTTCGAAATTTTCACCCAGTCCCCTTCCGGCTTCGATTGTCCGCCTTATAGCGCCTGATGGCTGGCAAAGCGGATCACTCAGGCCATCGTCAACGACTGCGCCAGCGCTTCATGAAAAACGGCGCAGACAGTCTTCCTGATTATGAATTGCTTGAACTGGTGCTGTTTCCGGCCCTGCCTCGACGCGATACGAAGCCGTTGGCAAAATCCCTCTTGAAACACTTTGGCTCGTTCGCCGGAGTCATCAGCGCTGCGCCCCAGGAGTTAAAGAGCATCGATGGTATTGGCGAGGCTGCCGTCGTTGCACTGAAAACAGTTCAGGCGGCTTCCCTAAGGCTTTCTCAAGACGAAATCATGGATCGCCCGGTTCTGACTTCCTGGGACAAATTGATGAAATACTGCCGGGCCAGTATGGCTTTTGAAAAGTCTGAACAGTTCCGGGTGCTTTTCCTGAATAAAAAGAACGTTCTGATCGCTGACGAAATCCAACAGACAGGCACGGTCGACCATGCCCCAGTATACCCCCGCGAAGTAATGAAGCGCGCCTTGGAACTGGGGGCGACTGCCTTAATCATGGTTCACAACTATAAATTAATAATAAAATATTGTTTATTATCAATAGTTTATAATATTTACTTGTCCTACAAAGAGCCTACAAATACACTATCACACGCCCATTAATCAGGAAAATACAAAAATCCTACAAAAGGTTTGAGCAGGTGACCTACCAAGAAAACACACGATATTTCGAGGATGGGTGTGTTGTTCTTTTCCAACGAACCGATGGCTGTCCAACTTGGCAATATCGTCTCCGCATTCCAGGCATCACCAATCGATACCTTCGTCGATCTTCTCGTACGTCTAACTTTGATAAAGCGAAACAGCTTGCCATCAAGGAATGGCAGCGTTTGTGCTTCAAACAAGAGGAAGGCTTAGCTGTCTTCTCCAAGACCTTTGGTGATGTGGCAAGGGTTGTTGCTGAAATAGAGGAGGAGAGAGTAAAACGCGGTACTGTTTCTGAAGGTCACTGGAGTTACCGCCGAACTGTCACTTTCAAATACCTCATACCCTTCTTTGGCAAGATGCAAATTAACGCCGTTAGCCAATCGAAAATGGATGACTATTGGCCTTGGCGTTTAGATTATTGGACGCGATCAGAAAACAAAAATCCTTCAAAAGCCGGACGAAAGACCACCCGCCCGTCTTTCAAGACAATCCTTCATGACGTTCAAATGCTCACCAAGATTTTCGGTTACGCTGAGAACAGGAACTGGTGCGACAAGCGGCACATTCCGAAGATTGAGCATCCGCTTAATGCACCTGACAATCTTGCCCGTGCGTATTTCACGGATGACGAATGGCGTCGTGTTTATGCTTATATGCGTGAATGGGCAAAGGAGCCATCAACGGAATGGCAAAAGCTAACCCGTGACCGTCTACGTTATCGGACAGCTCTTACCTACCACACGGGAATGAGGACTGTTGAGAGTTCCAATTTACTATGGAAAGACATTGAGGACTTTACGGATCAAGCTGGTAAGCGATACGCTCGGCTATGGGTTCACGGAAAGAAGAAATCTCGTGGACTTATTGCTCCAGCAAAAGTTCTTCATTTACTAGAAGCATGGAAACGCAAAGCCAAGTTCACGGGCGTTGATGACCATGTATTCGCCGTCACTTCGAGAAAACGCCCCGTCCACGATGATCTATTTATCCGGAAAATTCTTACAGCATTAAATTTAACCCATGATCGGCATGATCGGCCAAGATCACTTGGCAGTCTTCGCCACACATACGCAGTCAACCAGCTTGTAAAGCTGAGAACCGATATCGCACTGCTGGCAAAAAATATGGGGACAGGCGTTGATGTAATCGAAAATTACTACGGGAAACATCTTGATCCAACTATGCGTGCTAATGAGTTGGTCAGGCAGAACGCAAAGGCTTCAGTAAGCAGCAAAATAGACAAGATGATCAGCGATAATGAACTGCGGGCTGCTGAAGAAAGGGAAAAGAATATTCGTGAGCAGTCGTTTCAAAACTGGCTACAAAATCATAACGGATATCCGCCGATTTCTGATGAGGAGAAGCAGGAATATGAGCGATCTGTTCAGTTATGGCTTGAGGATGATGAACCGCTCTCCAAGATTTGAGCTAACTTCACAGAACGCCATAGAAGACAGGTTCGTGGATTGGAAAGTGTTACATCGTGAAATGAATTCTGGCTTTTCTACGGCGCAGATAGAGTGCCTATGACATGTCAAATCATTCCACCATAATCATGGAGAACCCCGCTGAATAATTGCGGGGTTCAAAGTTTCAGGTTTTTTTGCCGACTGGTTTCCTGGCCTTCACGACCTTGTCGATTGCCTTATCCAGTTCACCAGCCTCAACGGCCTTCATGCAAACTTGGATGATCTCGGGCAGCGCCGTGTCATCGCCCACAACGATGTTTGTGTCATTGCCTCTCAGGGCTAAACGTTTATTGCCAACTTTGAGGCAAAGCCTGACTTGACCAAGAGCATCGCGCCAATACCATTTACGGAGCGGCAGTTCGATTTCTTTGCGGAACCGTTCCCCGGTTTCCTCGTTGGTTTCCCAACGTTGTCTTTTTACCCGGTATTCAATTCCGTTAACCATGGCCTCGGCGGCTTTCAGCTGTTCCCCGAGATTGGCCATTAGCCGGGCACGGGCAGTCATAACTGGATCGACGTTCGAGTTGTCGATATCAGCGGCGATGTTCAATTTGTTCAGTACGGACATTTCAATCTCCTATGTGTTGCAAATTATTGGCAAATTTTCCTGTCAATAATCGCAATACATTCGGTGAAAGAGCCTACCAAGCATTCATTTTCTGTTATCGTTCAGCAACGTTTCTTGCATGATGTAAGATAATTCCGGACATGGATGTCGGCTTTACCCTGCGACAGCTGAAGTGTACGCTGGGCCTTGAGTTCGACGGCTTGTAGCCATAAACAGACAATCAAACATGCTTTTAATAAATATTGGAATCACCTTTTGATTTTAGTTTTGTACTAAGGATTGGATGTCATCTTAGATACTGCGGTAGTAATTTTTAAACCAATAAGAGTTCGTTTTGTGGCTGTCGGTATCATCGTCTGGGCCATACTTGGCGGCCTGTCTTCCCCAATCCTGGCGAACAATGAGAGCACACAGGATACCCGGTTTGAGTTTGCTTTCGATATTGGCGGCGAGCCTTCCTTTGCCATTTTAGAGGACCGTGACGGGTTTCTCTGGTTCAGTTCATTTTTCAATGGACTGGTTCGTTTCGACGGAACATCGGTGAAAAAATTCCGCGAAGGGCCAGATTCCGTCTCCAACGATTTTATCACCCAATTAATGGAAGACAGTGACGGTAATATCTGGGCGGGAACAAATTTCGGTCTCAACAGGTATAACAAAACCACTAACACCTTTACTCGCTTCTACAAGGATCCGAAAAATCCGGATAAGACCCTTGCAAGCAGTACCTTCAACCTTTCATCCAACACTATCATCGAAGACAAGGAAGGTCTTCTGTGGTTCGGCACCCAAAGTGGCCTAAGTCGTTTTGACCGGAAAACGGAAACATTTAAAAATTTCTGGCACGACCCGAATAATCCGGACAGCCTGTCCGACAATGACATCTTCAGTGTATTTGAGGACAGCGACGGGATCATCTGGGTGGGCACCAAGAAACATGGACTGAATAAATTCGACAAACAAACGGAACGCTTCAGCCGTTTTCTGCACGATAGCAACAACCCGGACAGCCTCCCGGATAATGAAGTTCAGTCGATTATTGAAGACCAGGGCGGATTTCTCTGGCTCGGCACACGGGATAACGGTCTTGTTCGCATGGATCGCCGAAGCGGCAAATTTACTCATTTCAAGCACGATCCCGACGATCCCTTCAGCCTGCCGCAAATGAGCATTTGGGATCTATACCTCATGCGAGATGGCCATATTGCCGTTATACAATCCACCTCTGCTGTTGGCTTGATCCTGTTTGATCCTCGCACTGGAAAATATGAGCAACATCGTGCCGATGCGTCCAAGGCCTACAGTCTGTCAACAGACACGGTCCAGGATGCCTTTGAAGATAGCATGGGGACACTCTGGGTCGTTCACAATAACGGTAAAGTGGATAAGTTTGATCCCGATGCGTACCGGTTCAATTTGTACAAACACAATCAGCTGGATCCCACCAGCCTCGCCAGTGACGCTGCCGTGCCAATCTATGAAGATCGGCGAGGCACGATCTGGATAGGTCATTTCGGCGCCGGACTGGATCGCTATAACCCCAAAACGAAAGATTTCACTCACTTCAAACCGGATTCCAAGGATCCAACGACCCTGCCGCATGGCTACCCGGCAGGGTTTTATGAAGACGACCGGGGAAACTTCATCGTCTCCACGGCGGAAGGGATGGCCCTTTTTGATGGGGTTAGCGGGAAAGTCATCGAAAGGCTATCGGATGACACGTGGTATTACACGATGATCCAGGATAATGATGATCCGGATGTGATCTGGGCTGTTGGATGGGAACAAAGCTTCAACCGCCACAACTGGAAAACCGGCGAACGAAAGGTCTACCGACACGATCCGAAAAATCCGGAAAGCTTCTCCGCCGTCACCTCGGTGCGCTTCATCGCCGACGGTGACGACCCGAACATTATGTGGATTGCGACTTGGGGTGGAGGATTGGAGAAATTCGATAAACGCACCGAGACTTTCATTCACCACCAGCATGATCCAAATAACGAGACAAGCATCAGTTCAAACTCTGTGTACGATGTTTATGAGGATTCAAAAGGGAACTTCTGGGTCGCAACTGACCGTGGCCTGAACAAGTTCGACAAGAGCAAGGCTTCTTTCAAGCGCTTTGGCAGGGATCAGGGGTTTGATGCGAAAATTGTTCAAAACATCTTGGAGGACAAAAGTGGACGGCTTTGGATGGGAACAAATATCGGTTTGGTTGTTTTCGATATTGCCTCACAGAAAGTAGTCAAGGTTTATACAAAGGAAGATGGCATCCACAGCCATGACTTCTTTCCGACGGCAAGGGGAAAGACAAGGGCGGGACAACTCTGGTTTGGCGGTTTTAACGGCCTCAACAGTTTTATCCCTGAAAATCTGGTGGAAAACACGGTTCCGCCACAAGTTTTCCTGACTTCCATCAAGCAGGAAGGGCAAGAGTTGAAGCTGCCGACAGCCTTTGAGAAGTCAACGGATCTTTTCTTGGACTGGCGGCTTAATTCCTTCGAGTTTGAATACGTCGCACTGAATTTTACCAAGTCCGTGAAGAACCAGTACCAGTATTTTCTCGAAGGCTACGACAAGAAATGGTTCAACGCGAACACTCTGCGCTTTGGCCGTTATTCCGGTTTACCCGGTGGTACTTATACGCTCAGGGTTCGAGGCTCAAACAATGATGGCATCTGGAGTCGCCCTGACCAGGAAGTGAAACTGACCGTCCACGTAGCCTCGCCACCCTGGCTGACCTGGTGGGCTTATCTTTCCTACGTGGTTGCAGTGTTAACTCTTCTGGGAGTGCTTTATCAGTGGCGCATGAGAACGAACAGAGCCTATCAACACCGATTGGAAGGCGATATCCAGGAACGAACTTCGGAACTCGCTCATGCTTACCACGTCATTTCCAGCAGCATTGATTACGCGAGCCGCATCCAACGATCGGTTTTACCCAGTAATATTAAATTAGAGTCATCTTTTTCCGACCACTTCGTCATCTGGGACCCGCGTGATGTGGTGGGAGGCGACATTTACTGGTGCCATGATTGGGGCGATGGGGTCTTGTTGGTTCTCGGGGATTGTACCGGGCACGGGGTGCCGGGAGCCTTCATGACCCTGATCTCTACGGGCGCAATGGACCGTGCACTCGTTGAAATAGATGTTGGAAATGTGAGTGGATTGGTGCAGCGCATGCATCAACTGATTCAACAGACATTAGGTCAGGACGGAAACCATACGGAATCAGATGATGGATTGGAAATGGGAGCCTGCTTTATCGGCCCTGACAAGCAGCAGGTGATCTTTGCCGGGGCGCGATTTGACCTGTTCGTGACGAGCGAGGGAAAAATAGAGAAATTTCGTGGCGGTAAGAGAGGAATTGGATATCCAGAAGTTCCTGTTGATCAAAGTTTTGATGAAATATCAATCGATATCGATTCGACGAAAACATTTTATATGACCACCGATGGCGGCATCGATCAAATCGGAGAAGCTCGCAAAATGAGTTTTGGTAAAAAACGATTCCAAAAACTTCTGCTTGAGGTCCAGGGTAAGTCTATGAACGAGCAAAAAGAGACGATCCAAAGTGCCATAATCAACCATCAAGGCTCCGAGGATCGCCGGGATGACATTGCTGTTATCGGTTTTACAGTACGCTAAAGGGCTGAATAGATGAAATCCATCACAGCAGTTCGGCATATACAAGATATTTTGAATGATCAGGGTATCGTCTTTTGTTACAGCGGCTATATGACCGAAGATATCCTACTGAGTATCGGCGCCACGGTGCGACAAAAGTTGGAACTGGTCGAGACGGATAAATCGGAAGCCAGGGCAATATTCGCCGTATTCGTCGAAGAGGCGCAAAATATAATTCGTTATTCGTCTGATATGTTGTTCGAGGAGGGTGCCCCGCCTATCGAACTGCGGCGCGGTTTTATTGCCATTGGCAAAGAAGAAGGACGCTATTTTGTCTGTTGTGGAAACCTCATTCCACAACTTGATGTAAATAAGTTGCATGGGCATTTAAACGAGATCAGGGAAATGAATGAAGCAGAGTTGAAGAAAATGTACAAAAAGGTACTCAGGGGAGAAGTGCCGGAAGGCAGTAAAGGTGCAGGAGTTGGTTTTATTGATATTGCAAGGCGTGCAAAAAATGGGTTTGACTTTGACTTCAAGAAAGTCAATAGCGATCATTCGTACTTCTTCTTAAAAGCATTCATCTGAGTTCAATGGAAATGTGAGTATGGAAAATATTAAAATTAAGGGTGAGAAAAATTCACCGGGAGTCGACTTTAACTTTCAGTCTAATATTTTTGATCTTGTCGGCGAATGCTATATGGAAGATGCGGACGGTTTTTTCAAACCCATTATGGAAAAATTTGCAGAGCACTTAAGTAGCCTTGACGGTGCGGAAATTGTGTTCACTGTTCGCCTGACCTATTTCAACAGTAGTTCTGCACGATTTATCATGCGCGCCATGGATCAGTTGGATGCGACTGCCAAACAAGGCAACAAGGTATCCATCATATGGCATTTCGCAGAGGGCGATGACATCATGGAGGAGCATGGTGAGGAGTTCGGTGAAGATTTGGAGTACGCTACCTTTGAAATGAAGCAGTTCGCTAAATAACCGGAAGTAAAATTTCCGAGTTGGGTCACGAACCGCCAATAATAGTGACCATTTTTCGTGACCGCTGTAGCCCCTAAAACCGGAAATGAAAATCGCCGATGTCGACTTCGCTCCCTTGATGTCCGCTTGGCCTTCAGCTACGGTCGTAAATTAAGAGTTGGCTGGGACCGCCGGTTTTAGCCGAGGCTGTTGAATAACTCAGCTAACAAACCGTACTTGATGGCCGCTTTTATTAAAAGTGAACTTTGCGTCCCCGCCTCCGACTGATGCCGGGGCGGGTTTTGCGTTTATAGCCTGTTCGTTTATCGTTTTTCCCCATCATTCAGGCCATGATTGGTCTTGGCGGCGGCCTTGAGACGTGTTTGATCAACCGCTTCAGGTTTTGCAGCGTTGCGGTGAGCAGGAACTCATCACTCGCCCCCGTGAGCCCCCGCAATCTCAGCCGCGTCATTGCCATATTCCGTTTTGCCTCGCCAAACAGGCGCTCAATCTTTTTGCGATCACAAGCAGACTGGTTATAGGCTTCGCTGCCGTTGAGGGACCGAGCGTGATCACGGGCGGCCTCGTTGATGTCGCGAGGGACCTTTCGTGATGGCGTCTTCGCGCAGCACTTGGGCTTCAACAGGCATGGATCACAGTCTTTCTTCGATGACCTGTACAAGAGCGTCTTGCCATCATGAACCGTGCCGGTCGTCTTGAGCGTCGCGCCTTTAGGGCAGACATAAATATTAGCGTCCGGATCAAAGATGAAGTCGTCACGAGAAAGACTGCCGTCGTCACGTTTGCCCTTGTCCCAGACCGGCACATGAGGCTCGATCCCACGCTCGACCAGCCAGCCAAGCATTTTACCAGTGCCGTAAGCGACATCACCGGCAAGATGATCCGGCTTCAAATTGAAGCGTTGATGTGTGCGCTCAATCATGGCCTCGGTTGCCTCGACCTCTTTTGATATTCTTGTCGGAGTCGCTTCAACATCAACAATTACGGCATTTTCCATATCGATCAGATAGTTGAGGCTGTAGCCGAACATGACCTTGTTACGCCCACGCGATGTCCAGGCGGCAGAGGGGTCAACCGGCGACATCGCCTTGGGTTTTTGATGCGGGTTGATTGGCGAGTTCTCACTTTCAAGGGCTGCGATATATTCCTGAACGGCCCGGCTGGCCCGTTGACCTTCCGACCACTTAACTTCCGATCCCTCAACCCGCTGAAAGCGACTGGCGTCAGCTTCAATCACACTGGCATCAACAGCGAAGCCTTCGCCCTTGACCAATCCGGCCTTTATGCATTGGCGAACAATGCGATCAAAGAGCTGACGGAACACGTCGCCATCGCGGAAACGACCATGACGGTTAACAGAGAAGGTCGAATGGTTGGGAACCTTGTCTTCAAGACCGAGACGGCAGAACCATCGATAAGCAAGGTTGAGATCGACTTCCTGGCAGAGCCGACGCTCGGAACGGATCGAATAGCAGTAACCGACAAGAAGCATTCTGATCATCAGTTCAGGATCAATCGATGGGCATCCGGTGTGGCTGTAAAAAGGCGCGATCTCGCTCCGTAGCCAACTTAAATCGAGAACAGCGTCGATCCGTCGCAGAAGGTGATTGCCTGGAACGCGGTCTTCAAGATTGAACTCATAGAAAAGACGGTCTTGCTGTCCGACTGCTGGCCCCATCATCGTCGTCCTCCTTCTCCAAAACCACTAGGAAAAGGGAATCACGTTCGAGGGGCGATGACAACTGAGTTCTTCAACAGCCTCAGCCAGGAGCGGACATTAGCCACACCCTCTAACCTTGTCCGCTTTGATTCCGAAAGCGGAAATCGCTTCACCATTGGTGGGGCCTTCCACAGCATCGGAAGCGTAAATATTGAAACAATCATTGATTGGTTCATGCAACAACCATTACCAATAAAATCGACGTTAGACCCATCTCAAATCTAAAACTATTCAAAATAAAAATTGAACAATTTTTTATTGTAATTGACTCTAGTCAATGATTTTTTTCAAAGCAAAAACTAGTCTCTTTGCAAACATGATATTGGAGAAGGGAGGTAATTATGCCTCTCATGTTCCGTCCAAGACCCATTTCCAAAATTAGAAAATGCCACCTTCTGGCAGAAGGAGTTGCGTATGTTTGACCATAGCAAACATGCCGAACTCGGTTGGGCCAAACGCGGCCCATCTGTTTCGCGGCGTTCTTTGCTAAGGAGTCTGGCTGCCGGCGCATCGTTTATCGCGTTGCAACCGGTATCCACCTTGGCAAAAATTTCCAATCTGGATCAATATACACGCATGACGTCCAGCCACTTTGGCTCGTTTACGGCCAAGGTAAAGGACGGCAAATTCATCGGCGTCACGCCTTACAGCGGTGATCCGTACCCCAGCGAGATGATCCAAGCCATGCCCGACTGGGTCAATTCCAACAGCCGTGTACGGTATCCGTCCGTGCGCAAAGGCTTCCTGGAAAAAGGCGCGAAGAGCGACCCCACCAAGCGCGGGGCCGAACCCTTTGTGCGGGTTTCCTGGGAGAAAGCCTACGAGTTGGTCGCCTCCGAGCTTAAACGGGTCAAAGGCGCCTATGGCAACAAAGCAATTTTCGGCGGTTCCAACGGTTGGCGCCAAGCCGGAATCCTGCACGATCCACAGGTGCTGGTAAAAAGGTTCTTAGGCGGTTTCGGTGGTTTCACCAATGAGACCGGCGGCTACAGCTGGGCCGCATCGAAGGCCATCCTGCCCTTTATTGTCGGGGATCAGAATTCGCGGACAGGCAAGCTGACGACCTATAACAACATCATCGACAACACCAAACTGCTGGTCCTGTGGGGAACCGCACCGCTGAAGAACAGCGAGATCATGCGCGGCGGCGGCGGCGCCCATACGACCCGCATGTATTTCAAGCGGATCGCCAAGGCCGGCATCAAAACGGTCGTCATCAATCCGGCGTCCATCGAAGAAATCGGCATGCTCAAAGCCGATTGGATCAAACCACGGCCCAACACCGACATGGCGATGATGCTGGGTATGGCCCATACGCTGTTTACGGAAGGCAAGTACGACAAGGCCTTCCTCGCCAAATACACGGTCGGCTTCTCCAAGTTCAAGGATTACCTCCTTGGCAAGTCCGACGGCCAGCCAAAAACCGCCGAATGGGCGGCCGCGATCTGTGACGTCGATGCCGGAACCATCCGCGCATTGGCCCGTCAGATGGCCGGTACCCGCTCCTTCATCATGGGCGGACCGGCTTTGCAGCGGTCCGACCACGGTGGTTATGTGTACTGGGCGTTGATCACGTACAGCGCCATGCTCGGCCAGATCGGCCTCGATGGCGGTGGCTTCGGCTTCGGCTACGGCTACTACACGGGCTACGGCCAGCCGCGCAGCGGTGTTGCCGTCAAGGGTACCGGCACCGGCAAGAATCCGGTGAAGGGCAAGATCCCGACGGCTCGTGTTTCCGATATGCTGCTCAATCCGGGCAAGGTCATCGACTTCAAAGGCAAGAAGGTCACCTTCCCGGACATCAAACTGGTCTTCTGGGCCGGTGGTAATGTGTTCACCCACCATCAGGACACCAACAAGCTGCTCAAGGCCTGGCAGAAACCGGAAACCATCATCGTCAACGAACCATGGTGGACGCCGTCGGCCAAGTTTGCCGACATCGTGTTGCCGGCAACCACCATCTTCGAGCGCAACGATATCTCGCGGCGTAAGGGTGCCGACAACTTCGTCATGACCATGCAACAGGTCGTCGAACCGCTCTTTGAATCAAAGAACGATTTCGACATCTTTGCCGATCTGGCGGAACGCCTCGGCTTCCGTGACAAGTTCACGGCCG
Organism: uncultured Thalassospiraceae bacterium; assembly: GCA_964490815.1. Lineage (GTDB taxonomy): Bacteria > Pseudomonadota > Alphaproteobacteria > Rhodospirillales > JABHCV01 > JACNJU01. Next base: position 89,431 of record CAZBEC010000012.1, on the reverse strand, counting down.
GCCGCAACGAGATGGAGTGGCTGCGTCATGCCTACGCGGGTGCACAGAAACAGGCCAAGAAGAAGAAACTTTCGATGCCTGATTTCGACACCTTCTGGAAAGAGGGCGTTATCGAGTTCCCGGAAGAGAACAAGAATATGGTGCTCTATTCCGGCTTCCGCAAAGACCCCAACAAGAAACCGCTCGGCACACCGTCCGGCAAGATCGAAATCTATTCGCCAGTCATTGCCAAGTTCGGCTACGACGACTCACCACCGTATCCGAAGTGGCAGGAGCCCTATGAATGGCTTGGCAGCGACAAAGCCAAGGCTCATCCGTTGCACTTGGTCTCATCACACCCGAAATACCGTCTGCATTCGCAACTCAACCAGACCAGTTTGAGGGAGAAGTATACGGTCAAGGGCCGTGAACCGATGTTTATCAATCCGGCCGATGCCAAAGCACGCGGCATCAAGGACGGCGATCTGGTGCGCGTCTTCAACGGACGCGGGCAGATGCTGGCCGGCGCCAAGGTCACCAAGGATATCCGCCAAGGCGTTATCCGGGTCGACGAAGGCGGCTGGTACGACCCGGTCGAACCGGGCAAACCGGGATCGTTGTGCAAATACGGTTGCAACAACGTGCTGTCGAAAGACGTCCGCTCGTCGAAATTGGGTCAGGGGTCAACCGTAAAGACCATCCTGACACAGGTCGAGAAATATACCGGGCCGGTACCGAAAGTGACCGCTTTCGATCCGCCACAATACGTTTCCGCGTAACCGGAACGCATTGACTCACTGGCTGGGGGTCGCAACTTTGCGGCCCCCATGCCATGCCGCATAAGGATAAGAAATGATACGGCGCTTCTGGACATGGCTTTGGAAACCGCACTCCCGGTATTCGTTGGGTCTGCTGGTCTTCATCGGCGGTGCCCTCGGGGTCGTTTTCTGGGGCGGCTTCAACACCTTCATGGAATACACCAACCGCATGGAGTTCTGTATTTCGTGCCACGAAATGCAGAAATTCGTCTATGAGGACTATACCAAGACCGCCCATTACGCCAATCCATCCGGTGTCCGCGCCATCTGTTCCGATTGTCATGTACCGAAGGAATGGACGGCCAAGCTGGTCCGTAAAATTCATGCCACCAATGAACTGTTCCACTGGCTTGCCGGCACCGTCGATACGCCGGAAAAATTCGAGGCCCATCGCCTGGACATGGCCGAACGGGTCTGGGCCTCCATGAAAGCAACTGATTCCAGGGAATGCCGCAACTGCCATAGTTACCAGGCCATGAACTTCGCCAAACAACACCAGAACGCCCAGAAGGTGATGAAAAAGGCTTTGGAAAAGGGACGCACCTGCATCGAATGTCACCGCGGTATCGCCCACCGTTTGCCTGACCTGATGCTGTCTTTCAAGGGCAGTTTGGCTGGTAAAAAAGTCGAGGCCCATTCGGCCGTTGCCGTCGGTCCGCAAAGTATCCCGCTTACCGGCGATGACGGCAGCGCCTTAGGGCTGCTCCTGCCGGGGGCGCCGGTTATGGCCCTGTCCAACGAAGAGGCCCGGGTCCGCATCGAGGTTAAAGGCTGGGCGCCGGTCAGCTACCGCCTGATCATTACCAATGACCTCGGTGCGCGGTTGTCCTTCGCCGACCTGACCGAAGCCGGGAAAGCGGCACGGAAAATCATCGGCACGGCGGAAGATCTCTACGGCGAAAAATGGGAAGAAGTGTCGCTGACGGGCTGGGTCGCCAAGTCCGGCCTTGCGATGAGCGTCAAACCGGTCTGGAAACTGGCCGCCGATATTTACCAGAACCGCTGCGATTCCTGCCATACGGCGCATGCGCCGGGTGAATATTCGGTCAACCAGTGGCCTGGGGAGCTGGAAGGCATGGCCGATTACGGCGGCCTCATGGACAAGGAACTGGTTCTTGTGCGCCAGTACCTTCAATCCCATGCCAAGGTCCTGCTGAAGCATCGTCCGGCGGCACCTGATGAAAAGGAAACATCAGAGGAAAATGAGGTGGAGGAAGATTAGTGTCTTCCAGACATCAGAAGAAGACTTCATCTAAGATAACCATGAGATATCTCAATCAATTTCCGCCAATGTCCGCTTTGGGTCAAGACCCGTTGTCGCCGAAACGTAACTGACCCCCTGTTATTTCCGCTTCTCACTTGAAACCTGCCGTTGAATACCACTTGCACATACTTGAAGGCATGCTGCCTGAACGAACACTGGTTCACCAATCTGGCCGATGCCAGGCGAACCATCGAGGAATGGAGGATCGATTACAACACCCAACGACCACATAGCTCTTTGGGGTATCTGACGCCCATTGAGTACGCTAGAAAAGGCGAATATCGTGCGGCAGAACTCTCAACCTGAGTGACCAGTTAAAGGGGGCAGGTCAAATGATACTACGTGGGCCAATTCAGTGGGGGAGGATCACGAGAGCCATTCCGACCTAACTCACTACGGCTTGTATGACACCGTAGTTGCGATGGAATGATCACGGGTCAAGCTAACTCGACAGCCTCGACTAGCATCCCTTCGTTTACGTCTATGTATCGCTGAGTCGTCTGCATCGATGAGTGGCCAGCTAACGTTTGAACAACACGGACAGAAACACCCTTGTTGGCGAGTTTCGTAATGAATGACCGACGACCAGAATGAGACCGCGCATCGGACAACCCAGCAAGGTCGTAAATTTGCCGAAACAGCATCACCAGCGTTGTCGGTGAGAAATGTCCTCTTTTCTGGGAGCGGATTAACGGCTGATCGGCATTGCGCTGAAACCCCGTTAGTCCACCAACGTATTCCAAAATAGCCCGTTGCAGCTTCTGGCTTAATATAACAGTTCGTTGTCGATCACCCTTCGTTTGGCTATTTCCAAGATGGATGCGATCACGGATTGAGCAATCCTCGTTCTGTACGTTGTCAATTTTCAAAGCAGCGATTTCACCTGCCCTCATTCCAGCCTGAAACGACAACAGGACAAGCAGTTTGTTACGTTTGGAATGCTTCATCGTATCTACAACAGCCAGCACTCGTTTGAGTTCTTGTTCGGACAACACCTTTGCTTGAGACATCATAATCTCCTGATAAAGTTATGTTTTCATGCATTACAAACATAAAATCAGGTATATTCAGGACCAAGCATTCATCGTCATAATTTAGACTATGAGAATCAACGGGCTATAATCTGAAAATTATAGACTATACAAAATATAACATTTGAACAAAGGGAGCCCCCCAATTGGCCTATGCTACCTACCCACATCAGCTAGTGACGGAACCTCGTAAATCTGAAATCAAAGATTTCGAAATAGAGCTACGCGAATTTCTGAAGAAGCAACCTGATGAACAATGGACTGGTAGTTTAACTTCCAAGGTTTCTTACAATGGAGAAGATGTTAACGTTTCAATTTTCATCCAAGCGACGGGTTATCATGCCGGCCAAATTCAGGTGAAAGACACTTTAGGAAATTATTTTACAAGCCCGTCTGATTTTAGGTCACGCTATACTTTAAAAGAAGAATCAAGAACATATGACCTCCTATTTGATAGCGCTGGGACTAATCTGAGCTCCCAACTCAATTTGAGTAAAGTTGCGCGAAAACTGAATTCTAAAGATGCTTATTGGGCTGCAAACACTCGTCGAAAGTCTTCGGGTGACAATAGAAATCTGTCTAACGATGACATTGCAGAAATTATGCGAAAAGTGCAGGATGCAGGATGTCAAACGGACGAGGAAGCAATTGAGTTTTCGTTGGAATTGCAGATACATGCTCTAAATCAAGCCACCGGTTAAGGCCCCCGCATTAGTCATACAGGCGTTTGGCTAAATACATGTGGGATAACTTTCATGGTGCAAGAAAATGCGAATTACAGAATTAGGCCTGCGTCCTTGTTTGGTAGAGCGAACAGAACCATTGGACACGGAACTAGATCTTCAGATGATCGATAAGATTGAAGATCATATCGCCCGGAAGAAAAATCTTTCACGAAGAAAGAAACGCCTCAAAGCGATTTTGAAAAAGATCGACGCCGCCTGATTTATCTTTCACGATGAAAGATACATCTGACTACGAAAAGGCTCGTTTTGACAGCATTTGAACGTTAGATCGCCAACGTCACATAAATACGATTATGAGACGAGAACCGATCACTTACGGCACGATCAGCAAACAGCTTCAAATCCAGCAAGGCATCCGGGACTGGTTGAACGACATCCCGTTTAACTTTTTCGTCACTGCTAATTTCAATTGTTCGACCAGCGAGCAATCGGCACGGTCGGCATTACGTCGTTGGCATGGAATGATCGACAGGCAATTGCTCGGACCTAAATGGCATCGGAAACCGGCAGACCAACGAACCATGTTCTTTGCATTCGCCGAGCATCCGAACAGCAATCGCCATTTTCATCTGATGTTGAAAACCGATCAGCCAATAGCGTTTGCTGAAATCGCAGATCGTATGTGGAATAAGATCGTTCCAGCTGGAAGCATGGATGTTCAATTTTTCGATCAACAGCAAGATCGACTGAATACGATTTGTTACTCGACGAAAGAAATTTGGAAACACGACCTGATTAATAGCTTCATCATATCCAGCGAGTTTTCATCTCATACATAGACCATGTCGAAGGTCAGCATTTCGCTGGTCGTGCCCGTTTGCAACGCTACGGGATAAGGCATCGTTGATTGAAATAGAAAAAGGCGGTCCAGAAATTTGAAGTCCGCATTTGTTTTTATCTGTCATTTATATAAAGCAATTCAATGAACATCAAACCAGTCACAGCAATTCAACATCAAGAGCAACCAAACAAAACCTAATCAACTAATGGTAACTTAATTGAAGTAAGAAATATGGACTTAATCAAAATATATGAAGAACTCAAAGCAAGTGGATACGTGATAGATCAATATACCTTTGACAGGGAATGGCTCGGTCGGCAACCTGGCTATACAGCCTATATCCGGTCAACTTCAGCAGAGCCCAGCATAGAAACTCTTTTCAAGTTACATCTTCGGCTTCTACAGGCTGAGAACCGTTACAGCATTTATGGGATTAATACAGGTCAGCTTGCGAATTTAGCAGAGCATGTTTTTTTCGAAATGAAAAAACGGGCTATGTGCGCGATACCAATAGTTCCTTCAACTCGTCGAATTCAAGCCATTGCGATTTAGCATGCACCATGCGATGGCAATTGGAACAAAGAAGCTTTAGGTCATCTAACTTAGTTTTCTCGCCAGGCCGTAACGTATGAATCGGTTTGGTATGGTGACACTCAATAAAACCAGATCCTCGTTGTCCATAGGTCTGCTCAAAATCAAAGCCGCAGGCCTCACAGAAAACGCGACCGTATTTCTTGGTGAAGGACTTCTTCTTTTGTTGGACCAGTTTTCTTTTTCGTTCTCTCCGACGATGAACACGGGTTAGAAGCCGGCCTTCTTCGGCTTCCGTAAAATCAGGATCATCATACAAATTGTCTAGAACTTCTTCCGGGGCAAAGGAAATACTGTCACGAATGGCGTGAGTGATTTCATCAAGGCGCTGCGGGTCACCGGAGAACTCATTCCAAACAATTTCTTCTTCTTTACTTCCTCTCCGCAACCCGACTTTGCCATCTTCCGTATAGGCCGGGTCTAATCTGCGAAAATTCATCAGCTTCATATAGACGCCGTTTATGTTTCTGAACGTGTCTCCGCCTGACAGACCAATTTTTTTGTCGAGTTCGTTGATTTGTTTGCTGAGCTGCTCAATCTCATCACTGGCTTTATCGGGCAAATGAGGGCTGTGCTTGAGATAAAAGTCCAACGCAAGGATAAGCTCATCACGAACCCAATCAGGGTTTCGAGGCTGCGTGTTAACGACGTCAAATCCCAATTTGCGAAGGACGCGAGCGACCGTGCTCTCGCCTCCGGAAAATTCTTCTCTCTTTAAGGGGACGGATTCTTTTCCGAGATATCCATGGGCAGCACCGGCTATTGCTTTTGAATCGTAACGCTCTCCGTTACGTACAATAAAGTATGACCGCGCGGAGGAGAAACCGTACTTCTGAAGGAATTGGTCACGCCCAAGCGCATTGAATTCATCAATAGCACTTGATACAGAAGTAACTGTTAGGTCATTTAACGACATGAGTTCCTCCCTGTGACTCAGAATAAAAGAAAATGATCAATTTCACCAAATTCAGAGTTCAGTTTTCGCCCGTATAAATTCCAGACACAAAAAAAGCCCCCTGACATTTCTGCCAGGGGGCTTACTTTGCTTCATCGTGCAACGTTTTCTCCTGTCATCAGCGCAAACAAAAGGCCCCCTAAAATGGGGGCCTTTTTGTAGCTTGTTTGGCGTGTTCGCTTTCTTAATGAACCGATTGAAGTACCTCGTCATCATAGTAGCGAATATTGTGTTTTACGTTGACGCCATATTGGCAGTCGTTGAATGACTTCGTCTCAGGGTCATCGTATTCACACAAAGGCGTCGAGTGAACGTGTAGTCCAGATACAAACAGGGAAATCCCACTTTTCGCATATACCTCGAAAAATTCGGATGTCTCGTGTTCATTAATCACAGACATTTGGCTGGTAGCTATACAGAAGATAAAGAAATCGAGCTCTTCATCTGTTAGCCGTTCAAAGTCGTTTCTCATTGCTAGAAGTGCGCCTATTGTGCCTGAGTTAATTGCCTCCACGAACTCAGGATCGCCAAAATCACAATCCAAAATGTACTGTTCCCAGTCACCTTCCATTCCATCTTGTGCTTCAAATTCGACGAAGTTGTCTTCTGTTTCATATATAAATTTGATAGTCATTGTACTTTCCTTTCTGTTACTTCCTGTAAGATTTGGTTGAGTTTTCGTAAGTCGCCGTCGGCCTTTCTGACCAAACGATGGATATTGTCGTCGGGTATGTCGCAGTTCTCTGCTTCAAGAATTGTCTTTGCGCGTTCAATCAACGCGTCACGATTGAACTGAGCAAAGTTGAGTACCGTGCATCGCGATTTCACAAATTCGCTGATCTTGTCATCTCTGTTTGTGCACAGAATCCAGCAGACATTGTCTCCGCCGTAATCCATGACGACCTTCAAATTGTCCATTGCGTCTCTGGACATTAGGTCGGCTTCGTCGATAACGATAAGATGCCGAGGCAAAGCTGATATGTTGACCATGCCAATTAGCTCTTTGAGGTCAGCCATGGTTTTCACGTTGAGTTCAAGCCCGGTTTTAAACTCGTAAAAGACTTGATCGTCTGGAATACCTGGCTTGGTTGCCCTTGCCACTTCCAACGGGATTAACTTGGCGCATGTTGTTTTTCCCGTTCCTGCTGGCCCATACAAAACAAGATTGCGGTCCATATTTGGAACCATCGCCTTGATGTTGTGTTCAGCTGTGTCTGATGGATAGACAACCTCATCCAAGGATTGAGGCATATATTTTGTCGTAAACTTCATTTCTTTCTCCTTTTAAATAAGCAAAAGAAAACGGGGCTGAAGCCCCGTTTCTTTGCTGCCAATTTTGTGGTTTTAGCTACGCTGCGACTGCTTCTTCAATCGCCTCGTCCGCTTGCTCTTCGGCCTTCGCCTCGGCTTTTGTTGCCTCCTCACCGAGATCAGCAACAAAGTCCCGAGCCAGTTTGTCGTAACTGTCTTTACCAGTCATACGACGAACTTTATATGTTCCGTCATCTGACCGTGTAACGACCGCCAAACTTACCGGATCCTCAAAACCGAGCGGTTCCAGGTCAAAGTCTTCAAGATCGGCACGATCATCAAATTCGTTTTCGATGACCAACAAGCCTTTCTCTAGCAGCGCTTTATACGCTTCGTCCTCGACACGACCGGTTTTACCAAAATTTCCGCGCTTCGAAGCTCCAAGAATTTCACTGATTTTCTTATCAGCGAGAAACTTTTTAACTTCGTGAGGCTCGATTTGGTTTTTCTGCAAAAAGTCACAGGCCTTTGCGTATCGGCTGGCTTGTACGTTACATACACTCCACTGGCCGTTATCTTGCCTTTCCATCAAAGCCAACTTTGCAACAATCGTGTGCGTACCAGTCGATTTGGTTTTCTTGAACGCTTCGCCGGTATCGGCATTGATGCGCTTAGTGTATTCAGCCTCGATGGCTTCTTTCGAAAACTCATGCTTAAACTGGTACATCAGGGCCACACTTGAAACCCAGCCCTTCCGTACTTTGTTACTCAGAGTAACGATTGCTTCTTCGATAGTGATGTTAATGTTGGTAGTATTTGACATAATAAGTCTCCTTTTTCATGTCGGTGAACACGCCGAAATTGGCGCAAAAAAAGGGCCACCGCCACCATGGAAGCGCCCACGAAAAAGGCCGCCGAAGCGACCCGTTGCCTTTAGATGTTTTGTTACATGAAGTAACGTTTTCGAATTTACTATGGGGGGCGGAAGACATGCCCGAAAAATCCCGCGTTTTTATACGTACCTGAGTCGTTTGTTGTTCTTACTCAACTACGGTCCATCGACGGATCCGCCCGTTTGTTCTTTTTGCTGGAGAACTGAGCCCGCGTTGCTCACAACCAGTTTGAGTATTTCAATTTTCGCTAGTACATTTTCTGTCTCCTGTTGTTCTCTTGATGATTAATAGTCTCATGAATTTCGGCTAAAATTAGTTGTGGCCATAATTTCAGACATAAAATTATTTTTCTTCAATGAGTTAAGCGGGATTTTAATAATTATTTTCACGTTTCAAAGAAAATTGCCTCTTACAAGTTTCTGATTTTCTTATTATTTTTTGTGAAAATAAGTTATAATTTTCGCGCTGTTTTGTTTGAAAATCTGAAAAAATGAGAAAAAAAATCGCGATTGGCTACATTCGAGGCCGAAAGTTTGGCAACAAGTGGGCGCCAGACCGAAAAGAGCAACACCGACAGCTTTCAGACTTTGCCGAATTCCACAGATACGACCTAATAGAGGTTCACATCGACGATCAAAAAGACGGGCTGCTAAGAAGAAGCGGGCTTAGAGGGTTCGGGAAAGCCATCGAAGCTTGCCGCGACAAAAAAGCTGATCTTTTGTATATCGACACAGGAAGATGGCGGCGGAACAAGACTTTCTTAGATTTCGTATCCATTCACAGAAAACAGTCAAAAACTGGCCCAGCCCCTGACTATAGGATGATTGCAATTCCAGCCGAACAAGTGACGATCGATGCAATCCAACGAATGGCTCGTTATGAAAAATTTTATGAAAGCAACCGCATAAAGAAAAAGAAATTAACGACAGCACCACCTCAATTGACCCCAACACAAAAATGGAAACTTGAAAATGGTATCACTACCAGAAAGTTTCGTAATTTTGTCCATCTGAGAAACGGCGTAAATCCTATCTACATACTTCTTGAAAAGGCCGCGAACGCTGGAAAATCAATGTCCGAAATCGCGGACTTATTGAACGAAACTTTCTACCTGACCGTCGATGGCAAACGTTGGAATCGACACAATGTTAGAAAGACCATAGATTTGATTGCATCTGAAGATTTTGAAAAATTCCTTACTTTATGTAACGAACTGGCTGACGATTCAGAGTATCGAAAGTGGCATAAACACGACGTTCGAATGAAGAAGGGTTAATAGCAAAAACGCTCATGGAAAATACTATAAGTTCATGCATATGAACCGAAAGGTTAAATAGATATCCTACAAAAAGCATACAAAATTGGTTTTTAACATTGTAACTAATTGAAATATATTGATAAAAAAATGTTATTTATAGTTCACAATCACCCCAGTGGAGACCCCTCACCGTCCAAAGCCGATATAGAGATGACGAAAGAAGTGCGGGATGCTGGCGAAAAGCTGGGTGTCGTCTTGCATGATCACGTCATCGTTTCGAAAAACGGCAACAATTCGTTCAAGACGATGGGTTTGCTTTAAAAATGGCGATACCTCTGTCTTTTATTCGGGTTTTCATACCCTTCGCGCTGGGTTACTTCCTGTCCTACCTTTACAGGGTGGTCAACGCGGTTATCGCGCCTGACTTAATTTCGGAACTGGAGTTGGGGCCGTCCGATCTTGGCCTTTTAAGCAGCGCCTATTTTCTGACGTTTGCTGCATTTCAATTACCGCTGGGCATGCTTCTTGATCGTTATGGACCGCGCAAGACAGAAGCCTTTCTATTGATTTTTGCTGCTTTGGGGGCTTTCGTTTTTGCGCTGTCGACAAGCGCGGTCGGTTTGATTGCGGGTAGGGCATTGATCGGATTTGGCGTATCGGCCTGCCTGATGGCGGCATTCAAGGCCTATTCTATTTGGATGCCCAGAGAACGGCTGCCATTGGTGAACGGTTTTCAAATGGCGGCCGGAGGCCTTGGCGCCCTAACTGGAACGGTACCGGTAGAAACGGCGCTTTCGTTTACAGATTGGCGCGGCGTTTTTCATGTCCTGGGATTGGTTACGCTTATTGCTGCGGCTGCCATTTATTTTATTGTTCCTAAGCGCGATGAAGAGGACCGGGATAAACCCGGCGAAAGCTTCCGTCATTTGATGACCGGCGTAGTGGAAGTTTTCACCAGTCCCGTTTTTTGGTGGATCGCCCCATTATGCGTCACCTCGCAAGCGGCATTTCTGGCGATACAGTCTTTGTGGGTCGGGCCCTGGCTGGCCGATGTAGGCGGGTTAGAGCGCGATCAGGTCGCCAATCACCTGTTGCTGGTCGCGGCCTCAATGGTAGCAGGTTTCATATCATGGGGCGTAATCGTGGATCGGTTGCGCAGAGTAGGAATTAGTCCGACGACGGTCGCTATTGTCGGCATGAGTATTTTTATTGTCATCCAATGCTTGATTACCTTTCGGCTTTCAAACGCCATATTACCGCTATGGATGCTGTTCGGGTTTTTCGCCACTACCGGCATTCTCCCCTACGCCGCCCTGTCGCAGAAATTTTCGCTTAATCTGGCCGGCAGGGTGAATACCGGGCTTAATCTTATGGTTTTCGTCGGCGCTTTCGCTGCCCAGTGGGGAAGCGGTATTATAATTGGTTTGTGGCCGAAATCAGCAGAAGGAAACTACAATCCCGAAGGCTATATGGCTGCTTTCGGCGTCATTATGGGCATTCAAATTCTTGGGGTGATTTGGTTGATTTTGTACGGCAGGGGACGGCGAGCCTATTACCGTCCGGATGGGTAAAAATAACGGAATTAAAAAAATCAGAACACCAGCCTTTTTCCTACCCCCTTGCTGTCGAAAAAGGTTTTGAGGGCCCCAGCATCATTTAATTTTTCCAGCATTCCTTCAAACTGCTGAACCGTTATCGGCGCATGTTTTCCAACCATTGCCCTTAGACGATACTCCTGATCCTTTTTTTCTGAAATCAGTAGATCATTGGCCGTTTCAGGATTTTTATCTAGGTAACGAGTCAAATAGGATTGCGTCACAACGCCCACATCGGCCCTGTTTTTCAAAACCATCGTGATAACATTTTCCGGGTCGTCCGTAAGAAAGATCGAGAAATTCTTCTCCAGCCATTTCTGGTCTTTATTAAATTCAGCGAAACCGTAGTGATAGCCAAAAACACCAACGAGGTGTTTCGCTTTGATGTCATTGAAATAGGATTGACCACGCCCTTCTTTTACGTGGGCTATATAGACCTCTCCGCCACGAAGCAAAACCCGGGATTCCTCAAACAACTGCGCGTATTCATTCCATCCCCATTCTGGCATCTCAAAAAGGATCATATCGGCTTTTTGCGTTTCAATTGCCCAATAGCGACGGTTTGGCGGGGCTTTGAAGAACTCAAAACGATATTCAGATTGCTGGCTATTGAGAAATGTCAGAAATTCGGTAGTCAGTCCATCCGTGCCACTATTACTAACGAAAGGGGGAAAGGTGTAACCGACGACACGGACCACTTTTTCGGCAAATGCGGAACTGGCCTGAAAGGCAAAGAAAATACATACAACAAATATGGATAGAAGGCGGGGAATTGGCATAGCTTTCGGATCACTCCTCGGCAAAATTTCTTGCCTTGATGATCTTCCCCTTATTCCTACCCAGAGTTATATTTATAAGAAGTTCGTTGAATTGCAACAGTTTGATTATGGTTTTTTATAGGTTCAAGCTAAAAACAGACGTTGCGGGTCCGCTGTTTTCCCATCCCTGTACACACAAATGGGTTGCCGCGGCGCAAGCTATAACTGAAATGCGGGTCGTTTCGTTCAGGATTGGGGGCTTCATCCACTGAAAATCATCGGTAGCCCTGCCCTGAGATCTTTCCATCTGTTTGAACCTGCCGGGACTGTCGATTCCCCTGTCCATCCCCGTCTCATTCAGCGCGACCCAATGATTGGCAACCGTAACCGGGGAGGGGCGAACGGCGGCACGGTTTTCGGTACGTTCTACGACGCAGCCATCTTCGGCTTTTACTCCACTAAGCGAAAAAAAGGCTGGAATACACAATTGGGTTTCGCAAATGGCCTGTTTTGCATCTTCATAGGTCTGGCACTGGTCAAAAACTCTCCGTAGTAAATGCACGGGCGGCAAACCCGACTTGCGCCATACACCGGCCCGATTGACCACCCAATCCAGATGACAGGAAGGAGAATACCGGCGCATCGGCGGCTGGTTTATGGCGGCCGAAAACCGGCCCGGCGCCATAGCCGTCAACACCCCGGCGAAACCAGGCCACGTTACGTTGAAATACGTTCCGGCCGAAGCTTCCACCCGGCTGACGATGACGTTTCGCCCCAATCCATCTAGCGGCCAATCCAGCGTCCTGAGCAATCTAGAGTTTTCCTTCGCCCCGGGATCGGCCGAAATACCGGTGGTGCACGACCATTCATAGGACATGTTAAGCAGATACGCACCGGGATAAGGAGCCTTACCCGCTATTTCCGAAATTTCTTTACGGTAAGGATTGGCGTGCCGCCTGAGCCACCGTTTGGTCGCCCTGTCGCCCTGGCGCAAGGCAAGGCGGCCATAATGACCGATGCAGATTCCCATCAAGTCGTCGAAACGGTCGGTTGCCGCGTCGACGAGGTCCGACACCGGCCTGGAGCCCAGATCTATCAGCGGTATATCGGGTAATCCGTGCATGGAATTAAGTATATCACTACTTTCCATTTCAGCGTCATTTCGCTATACCCCCACAAGGAATTTTCACTTCATTTTATTTGTTTTCGGAGCCATTTAATGATCCCGCGCTATAGCCGACCCAAGATGACCGCCATCTGGGAGCCCGCCAATAAGTTCCGCCTCTGGTTCGAAATCGAGGCCCACGCCTGTGATGCCCAGGCTGAGCTAGGCGTTATCCCGGCGGATGCGGCCAAGGTCGTATGGGAAAAGGGCGACAAGCCCTATACGCAGGAACGTATCGATCGTATTGACGAAATCGAGTTGGAAACCAAACATGACGTCATTGCATTTCTGACGGAACTTTCCGAGCAGGTTGGCGACGAAGCCCGATTCGTTCACCAGGGCATGACGTCTTCGGATGTTCTGGACACCTGCCTGGGCCTGCAAATGACACAGGCAGCGGATATCATCCTAGAGGATCTGGACGAATTGCTTGTCGTCCTGGAACGGCGCGCGCGTGAGCACAAGGAAGATGTTTGCATTGGCCGCTCGCACGGCATTCATGCCGAACCGACCACTTTCGGAATCAAATTGGCGGGTCACTATGCGGAATTCAAGCGCTGCCGTGAACGTATGGCCGTGGCCCGCGAGGAAGTCGCGACCTGCGCCATATCCGGCGCCATCGGAACCTATGCCAACATCAGCCCGAAAGTGGAAGAGCACGTCGCCGCCAAGCTGGGCCTGAAACCAGAAACAGTATCAACCCAGGTTATACCGCGAGATCGCCACGCCGCTTATTTTGCCGTTCTGGGGCTAATCGCTGGAGCCGTCGAACGCCTGGCGACGGAAGTGCGCCACCTGCAACGCTCGGAAGTGCGCGAAGCCCAGGAATATTTCGCTCCCGGCCAAAAGGGTTCCAGCGCCATGCCCCACAAGCGCAACCCGATCCTGTCGGAAAACCTGACCGGATTGGCGCGCATCGTTCGCGCCGCAGTCTTGCCGGCAATGGAAAACATCGCTCTATGGCATGAAAGGGACATTTCTCATTCGTCCGTCGAGCGTATGTTCGGCCCCGATGCCACTGTAACCCTGGACTTCGCGCTGGGACGCCTGACGGGCATGATGGACAAACTGGTTGTCTACCCGCAATCCATGCTGGAAAACCTGATGCAATTCGGCGGATTGCACGATTCACAAAGGGTTTTGCTGACGCTGACTCAAGCCGGTGTCAGCCGCGAAGACGGCTATCGCATCGTGCAACGCAACGCCATGAAAGTATGGCGCAGCTACGGTATCGATCCTGACAATCCGGATGGAGAAGTCGAACAGGCCCCGGAAGATGCCGAAGCCGCCAAACATGAAAGCCGGTTCTTCTTCTACCTGTCAAATGACGAGGATGTGGCGAAGGCTCTGGGTGAAGAAGGATTGAAGGAATTATTCGATGGCGAGTCGACGGCCTTTCACACGAAGAACGCCGACGCCATCTTCAAACGGGTCTTCGGCTAGGCCTTCAAAGAGCGTTAGTCTCCGACACGACCGTGATCGCCATCCAGAGGCATAGGATACTCATCCTCAATGTCTTTTTCGGCTACACCTTGAAGGCGTTGGATTTCATTTCGGATATCGTCGTCATGAATGTCAACGCCGCCGTCCCGAAAAGCCTGAGAAACCATACGAACGACGTCTTCGTAGCCAGCTTCCTCAAGGTCGGAGACAACGACTTTCTTGGCGAAAGTTTCAATATCGTCACCGCTTAAGCCCAGCTTTTCGGCGGCCCAATACCCAAGCAACTTGTTGCGCCTGGCGTCGATCTTAAACTGCATTTCCTTATCGTGCTTGAATTTGGCTTCTTCGCTGGTGCCGCGTTTCTTAAAGCTGTCGTTCATCGGTCGTGATCCTTAATTTTCCTCAGTCGATGCGGGGACAATACTTATCATAACCCAATTTCGCAACGCTTTGAGTATGGTCAACTAAAATTGATTTCAAATGAGCTGCTAATCGCCCTCTGACATTTCATCTCATCTATATATAATGCCTAAATGTGCACCTTGGTAATACTTCGCCGACCCCATAACGATTGGCCCCTGATTGTCGCCGCCAACCGCGATGAAATGATTGACCGTCCTTCCTTGCCGCCTGCCCGTCACTGGCCGGATCGGGAGAATGTCGTCGCAGGAAGGGATGAGTTGGCCGGCGGAACCTGGTTGGGTATCAACGATGATGGTGTGGTTGCAGGAATCCTGAACCGTATGGGCACCCTGGGCCCAGATCCTGATTTAAGGAGTCGCGGCGAACTGCCGCTGGAAGCCCTTGATCATGCGGAAGCCGAGGAGGTCGCGGCCGCCCTTTTCGACCTTGATCCAAATGCTTATCGGTCCTTCAACAT
This sequence comes from uncultured Thalassospiraceae bacterium, assembly GCA_964490815.1. Lineage (GTDB taxonomy): Bacteria > Pseudomonadota > Alphaproteobacteria > Rhodospirillales > JABHCV01 > JACNJU01. The sequence continues at coordinate 74,023 of CAZBEC010000012.1, read as the reverse complement.
GTTTGTCGGTGACGCCAAGGAAGCCTTCTGGATATCGTCCGTCAACGAATACGGCGAACCGGGCATGCGCCTTGGCGATATCCCCATGGGCGTCTCCATGTTGACGGATGGCGACCTGAACGACGCCATGTCGCCGAGGGTAAGGCACTACCTTCCTCAGTTCTCCAGTGCCGATGAGCCGGCAATTGGCGGCGACCCGGCATCAGACGATTGGACGGCCTGGCAGGCACTGCTGGCCAATAAGGAATTTGAGGGTGATGCCGGTCCTTACGGATCCATGAACATAGATCGAGGAGACGGTTTCGGTACGGTATCATCGTCCTTGATCGCCCTTCCATCTATTGAAATGGCGCCGGAAAAACCGCGCTGGATATTCGCTTCGGGCGCACCGGATCAGGCCGATTACGAACCGGTTGAACTTTGATATCCCGGATATAAAAACCAAATGTCGATGTTTCTAATCATTTCAACTGCTTGGGCGGTTATCGCCGTGGGGCTGCTTATCTTCGCCTGGCGGGCGATCCGTAACGGCAGAGTCGTCCTGCACAGGAACATCATGATCCTTCTGACTGCTGGCGCCTGGATCTTTGTTCTCAATTATTTATTCGTGCAGCGTTATGGCGGGGAGCTGGAGCCGTTTCCCAGAGAGTACATTCCCTGGATTGCATTTCACGGATCTATGGGACTGGTTCCACTCCTCGGCGCAACCTTTCTGGTTGTTGGCAGATTGATGGCGGGCCGAAACAAGTTCAGCACTCATTTCAACAATCATCATAAAGTATACGGCCGAACATTCATCGTGGTTTGGCTTTTTACCCATCTAGGCGGCATATTCAATGCAATCTTCCTGCGTTGAAGATTGGTTCCTTTCGCCGGGAAGGTGCCGTTACAAGCACGCTTGAAAATCACTCCCGGCCTGTCCAATTGGATAACCTTTGAGCCTGTTCAAATCTAGACTCGACTCCGATTGCCCTTACCGGGGACTCCTGCTATATGAGGCCTTGATCGTACGACTTTTTTCGTGCGAACCCTTATCTCTTATGGAAAAGATCCCATGGCGCGACGCAGACAACTTTTCGAAGGCAAGGCGAAAGTCATCTTCGAAGGCCCCGAACCCGGCACCCTTGTTCAATATTTCAAGGATGATGCCTCTGCATTCAACGCCAAGAAGATCGGCACAATCACTGGCAAAGGCGTGATCAACAACCGGATTTCCGAGCACTTGATGACCAAACTGGGGGATATCGGCATTCCGACCCATTTCATGCGCCGCCTGAACATGCGTGAGCAGCTGGTTCGTGAAGTGGAGATCATCCCTATTGAAATCGTCGTGCGCAACATCGTCGCCGGATCCCTTGCCAAACGTTTCGGAATGAAGGAAGGAACGCCGTTGCCGCGTTCCATTGTTGAAACATATTACAAATCCGACGAACTTGATGACCCGATGGTCAACGAAGAACACATCACCGCTTTCGGCTGGGCGACGCCCCAGGAAATGGACGAGATGATGAGTCTGACGCTGAGGATAAATGATTTCATGTGCGGGCTGTTTCTGGGTATCGGCATCCGACTGGTCGATTTCAAATTGGAATTTGGGCGTCTGTGGGAGGACGATCAGATGCGTATCGTTCTGGCCGACGAAATCAGCCCTGATAATTGCCGGTTCTGGGATACGCAGACCGATGAAAAGATGGACAAGGATCGCTTCCGCGAGGATATGGGCGGCGTCGAGGAAGCCTACCAGGAAGTCGCACGCCGCTTGGGAATTTTGCCCGAAAGCGGACCAACCGATATGAAGGGCCCGGAGTTAATGCAATGAAGGCAAAAGTACACGTAACCCTTAAACCCGGCGTCCTGGACCCCCAGGGCAAAGCCGTACAGCATGCGTTGGGATCGCTCGGCTTTTCCGGCGTCGATGAGGTCCGTCAGGGCAAGTACATCGAAATCGACCTGACCGAAACCGACGTGGCCAAAGCTGAGGAGCACGTGGAAGGAATGTGTAAACAACTGCTCGCCAACACCGTCATCGAAGATTACTCCATCGAGATTGCCGACTAGAGGAAATATTCGTATGAAAGCCTCCGTCATCGTCTTTCCCGGATCAAACTGCGACCGCGACGTACAGGTTGCACTCCGTGACTCCATCGGTTCAGAACCGGACATGGTCTGGCATGGCGGCACCGAACTGCCGCAAACGGACCTGATCGTCATTCCTGGTGGCTTTTCCTACGGCGATTACCTGCGCTCCGGCGCCATGGCCGCCCACTCGCCGATCATGCGCGAGGTTGTAGCGCGCGCCAAATCCGGCGTCCCCGTATTGGGCATTTGCAACGGCTTCCAGATTTTGACCGAATCAGGCCTGTTGCCCGGCGTGCTGATGCGCAACGCCAATCTTAAGTTCATCTGCCGTGATGTGCATCTGAGGGTCGAAAACGCCGAAACCCTGTTCACGAAAGGCTATTCGGAAGGACAGGTCATTCGCGTTCCCATCGCCCATCACGACGGTAATTACGAGACTGACGAAGAAACCCTGAAACGCATCGAAGGCAATGGCCAGGTCGCTTTTCGTTATTGTGATGAAGAAGGCGCGATCACCGACGGTGCCAATCCCAATGGGTCGCAAGCCAATATCGCCGGTATCACCAATGAAGGCCGCACGGTCCTGGGCATGATGCCGCATCCGGAACGGCTAGTGGATCCGTTGCAAGGCGGAACCGACGGCAGGGCCATGTTTGACGGCTTGGTGAAAATCCTGGCGGCTTGAATTTTCGCCCCAGCGATTATTAGACGGCTTGAAAAAACGAAAACGCAAATTCCTTAGGATTTTTTCGTCAGCAGCGGCGAGTCCTTCACACCCTGTCGTGGTGGACAGCCGGGCCCATCAGTCTTAAACAGAAAGCCCTTTCTTTTTGGCGGAGAAGACATAATTGCCCGGAACAGGGCCTTGCCGTCGTAATGTCCCTTATGGTGGAACGAGCCCTTGCCCAATGGTTCTTCCATATTTGCGATCACCTTATCGCCAAGGTTCTGGCGTGATTGCAGGCGAATCCAATATCGACCGCTTTCCCCCCAGTCCAACTCCAGGCAAACCAAAGCACCCCAACTATCGCCCTTGGATCCGATGAACGAGGTCCCCGGCAATTTTCCCACCAGACCAACTAGTTCCTCCCATTTAGCGGGTTCGTACGGGAACACGTGCGGTCCTTTGGTTACGTAGACCCCTTTCAACTGAGCTATAGGTATTTCCGATACCTGCTTTGGGGATGTCGAGCTTTGGCTATGCCATAGCTGTACACTGGCAATAATCAAGATACCCGCGACGATAAGTACTTTTTTCCAAAGACTAAGCTGAGACCACAAACTATTTGCCTCCTGAGGTTCCCTGTTTCATCTCCTGCTTCATTTTGTTGATGGTCGCCAAAGGCGTATCCGCATCTAAAAGGCCTTCAAAAACGATTTCAGGTCTTTTATACCCTGTTCCGGCCGTCTGAACCCAGACGCTCTGAATGCCGATTATCCGCTCAAGCAGGTTCTGGCTTTTTTCCACATTTGTGATTCTTTCAAATGTAACCGAACGATCGGCGTATCGGATTATTCCACCTTCAAAATTACATCGCTGATTGGTTACGTGATATATGAACGTTTTTCTGAGGTAGGAGATATAAACGAGGGAACCAATAAAAATAATTACCGCGACCGGAATTGTAATTTCCATTCCCAATTCCATCGCCGAGGAATTTCCCAGCAATCCACCAAAAAATCCAAAGGCCCAGAATACAATAAAGGCGCCGAAGAAAGCCGCCGGGAAACATTTGGTGACTACCCAAATTTTCAGGATATCTTTTTCGGGTCTAAGCTCTAATAGGACGGTCTCACCTTGCTGCAACTGCATTAAAGCCTCCCAATCGTTTTTTTGAATTCGTTAGGGGCACGAATTGAAATAAGAGTACGACTTTCGACGGAAATATTGAAGTTGCTTTAAGGAGCGCCCATTAATCACAAAGTAACGGTATCGAACCTTTGCATGTATCAAACGTTACTCGTGCTCAACGCTATCCCGCACCGCTTCCATGAAATCCGCCAAGGCCGGGGAAATCCATTTTTCCTTGTGGACAATCATTAATGTGTCCACTTCCAGCCTTTCCTTGATCAGGTCTAGACGCACCAATTCGCTTTTCTCCCCTTCTTTCTCAAACGCCATGTCAGGCAGGACGCTGATACCGCTGCCGTCGGCCACAAATTGCCTGATTGCGGCAACGCTGTTGACCTCAACGGGGCCGTCGATCTCGACGTCGGCCTGCTGAAGCTTTCGTTCGAACAGGCGCCGATAACTGCAGTCCGCCCGGGAAAGGTAGAGCGTTTGCCCGTTTAGATCACTTAACGTGACGGCATCTCTTTTCGCCAGTGAATGGTCCGGCGATGCAACAATCGAAAGAATCTGGCTTTCCAGATTTTCAATCAGTAGATCGGGTTCCTGGAATGAATCCGTAAACAAAAAGGCTAAATCGACGATGCCCTTGCGCAAATCCTTTTGCAGTCCGTCATGGGTACAAGTCATGAAGTGCAGGCGCACATCAGGATGATATTCACGGAATTTCATGATGATTGGTGAAAGGCGATGGACGGCAAATGTTTCCGGTACCCGGATCGTCAAAGACCCTTTACGGGAACTTTGCCCGGTGACGTCCGATTTTGCCTCCTCGACGATTTCAAGCAGACGGGTCGCATAGGGAATCAGCCTTTGCCCCGGCTCCGTCAATTGAATGCGCCGTCCTAAACGCTCGAACAGGGGAACACCGAATTCCTGCTCCAGGGCCATGATCTGTGACGAGACAGTCGACTGGGAGTAGTTCAGCTCCTTGGCTGCACGATTGAAGCTAAGCAATCTGGCAACCGTCGCGAACGTTCGCATTTGGCGGACTTCCATGGTTTCCCATCCTATCGGCTGAATAGATCGACCCTATCTAAATATATCGTTTTATTCGATATCTAAAGTTCTATATTTATATTTTTCGATTGATTAATATTCAATGAGGAATTATCGATATGAGTAAATCAGACCAGGCCGTCGCCTTGTTTAATGACGGTTACAACTGCGCACAGGCGATCATCAAAGCTTTTGGCGACGACTTGGGGATCGACGACAATATGGCGAAAACCTTGGGTCGTCCCCTGGGCGGTGGCATCGGTCATTTGGGTGAAATGTGCGGTGCTCTTACCGGGGCGACAGTTGTGTTGGCGCATTACCCGGCATTGCCCAAGGACGAAAACGACGCCAGACGTGAATTACACTCTTTCGTGCAGATCCTAGCCGCTAAATTCAGAAAGAAAAACGGCTGCCTCAATTGTCGCGATTTGTTGGGGGTGGAAATTGGAACGCAAGAGGGAATGAAGAAAATCGTTGAGGAAAAGCTTGTCGCCAGGCGCTGTCCCGGTTTTGTCGAGGACGCGGCCAATTTCGTTGAGGATGCGATGGGTTAAGAGAATGAGGAACCCTGCCCGGGAAACCCTTACTCATATGTTGACTCACATGTGACCTTACAATCATGGTGCTAACCTTTGGGAATCAAAACCCTTTAGGTGCGCCATGACTGATCTTGTTTCTTACCGGAATTTGCTCAATGGGGAGAGGGTCGATCCCGCCTCGGGAAAGAGGTTCGACTCCTTCAATCCCTATACCGGAAAGCCGTGGAGTCAGGTTCCTGCATGCGGGATTCAAGACGTCGAGCAGGCCGTGGAGGCCGCCCATACCGCTTTTTCAACCGGAGAATGGCCCGGCTTAACCCCGTCGGCGCGCGGCCGCCTGCTGGTTCGCCTCGCCGATCTTGTTGAGGAGAATGCCGACCGCCTGGCCCAAATCGAGGTCCGCGACAACGGCAAGCTGATTGCAGAAATGTCGGCGCAGTTAAATTACATTCCTCAGTGGTACAGATACTTCGGCGGCTTGGCCGATAAGATCGAAGGCAGCGTGTTGCCAGTCGACAAGCCGGACATGTTCGCCTACACCCGCCGCGAACCGCTTGGCGTCGTCGCCATGGTGACACCGTGGAACTCGCCCTTGTTGCTGCTGGCCTGGAAGCTGGCGCCTGCTCTGGCGGCGGGCAATACGGTGGTTATCAAGCCGTCGGAATTCACCTCGGCCTCGACCCTTGAATTCGTCGAGTTGTTTGAAAAGGCCGGATTCCCGCCCGGGGTAGTAAACACGGTGACGGGTTTGGGGCCCGACGTTGGTGCGCCTTTGACGGCCCATCCCAAGGTGGCCAAGATCGCCTTCACAGGTGGTGAAATCAGCGGCCAGAAAGTCTATGAAGCGGCCGCCAAGGGGTTGAAAAAAGTAACCTTGGAACTCGGCGGCAAGTCGCCCAACATCATTTTCGAGGACGCCAATCTTGAAAGCGCCGTCAACGGCGCGGTGGCAGGTATTTTTGCCGCTTCAGGACAGACCTGTATTGCCGGCTCCCGACTGTTGGTGCAGAAATCCGTTCACGATGAGGTTATGGACCGCCTGCTCGCCATAGCCAAGACCGCACGTATGGGTGATCCGTCGCAGATGGAAACTCAGGTTGGCCCAATCACAACCCTGCCGCAGCGAGAGAAAGTGTTGTCCTATATCGATATCGCCAAGTCGGAAGGGGCGGCTTGTGTCTTTGGTGGCGGCATCCCGAAAGACGAAGCCTACAGGGACGGCTGGTTCGTCAACCCGACCATCTTCACAAAGGTCGACAATTCCATGCGCATCGCCCAGGAGGAAGTGTTCGGCCCTATCCTGTCCGTCATTCCCTTCGAGGACGAAACCGAAGCCTTGAGGATCGCCAACGACACACTTTATGGACTGGCTTCCGGCGTTTGGACACAGGACATCGGCCGCGCCATCCGCATGTCGGACGGCATCCAGGCGGGGACCGTTTGGGTCAACACATATCGGGCGGTCAGCTACATGGCGCCGTTCGGAGGCTACAAGCGCAGCGGATTGGGCAGGGAAAGCGGCCAGGAGGCCATCAACGAATACCTGCAAACCAAATCCGTGTGGATCAGCATGAGTGGCAAAATGGCCAACCCCTTCATTATCAGTTGACCTTCAAGAATATAAGGACAAATAAAAAATGAGCACGCCCCAACCAGGCATTCTTGCCCCCGTTCCCAAATTTTCACGCTATCTGGAGTTTTCCGCCACACCGGACAGCGACCCGAAACCTTTCCTGCAAGCGCTGGCGGGAAGGGCCATAAACGATGATATCGTCGTCGGACTCGGCCCGGGGCTTATCCAGAAACTGGGGCACGATATCCACGGACTGCGCTCTTTGCCCAGTTTAAGCGGCCCAGGGTGCGAAATACCCTCAACGCAGGCTGATATCTGGTTCTGGATACGTGGCGATGACCGCGGCTGGATCATGCACAAGGGACGCGCCTTCACCAAGATGCTCAAGCCTGCATTCAAGATCGTGCGCAACGTCGACGGTTTCACCTATGACCAAGGTCTCGACCTCAGCGGCTACGTCGATGGCACTGAAAACCCGGAAGCCGAAGACGCCCTTGAAGCCGGAATTGTTCAAGGTGTTGGACAAGGTATGGACGGATCCAGTTTCGTCGCCACCCAGCAATGGCTTCATGATCTGGATCATTTCGAAACCCTTTCCGAGGCCGAACGCGACGATACAATTGGCCGACACATCCGCGACAATGAGGAATTTGATGAAGCGCCCGCCTCGGCCCACGTCAAACGTACCGCACAGGAAAGTTTCGACCCGGAAGCCTTTATCGTTCGCCGCTCCATGCCCTGGGCGGACGCCGGTGGAGAGGGGCTGATGTTCGTGGCGTTCGGCAAATCCCTCGATGCCTTCGAAGTTCAACTCAAACGCATGGCGGGCCTGGAAGACGGCATCATCGATGGAATTTTCCGTTTTACCCGGCCAATCAGTGGAAGCTATTTCTGGTGCCCGCCGGTATCGAACGGCTGCCTTGACCTTACGGCCGTTGGCCTCTGACGTTGAAGCCCCTCGATATCCTGCTCGCGCTGTGCGTTCCTTTAATCTGGGGCCTTGGATTTACCCTGGCCAAGGTGGCCTTCGTTTATGCGGATTTTCCCCCAATTCTGCTGATGGCATTTCGGTTTTTGCTGACCGCCCTGGTTTTGGTCTGGTTCGTCAAACCGCCATGGGGGTGGATGAATAAAATCTTCTGGGTTGCGGTAGTCAGCGCAACCATCCAATACAGCCTACTGTTTACCGGCCTGGATGGTCTGGATGCCTCGCTTGCCATCATTTTCGTTCAACTTGAAGCACCGTTTTTGGCCTTGCTCGCCGCCTTCTTTCTTAAAGACCACTTGGGTCTGCGTCGCACCGTCGGCATGGTGCTGGCTTTTTCGGGGGTCATTCTGATTGCCGGACAGCCACGCCTTCAGGGCGATATGCTGCCGATATTCCTTGTGGTTTGCGGCACGTTCACCTGGGCCATCGGGCAAATCATGATCAAAGGATTTCAGATCAACTTGGGTGGATTTACATTAATCGCCTGGGTCGCCGTGTTCGCGGCGCCTCAGCTATTTTTATCGTCATGGCTGTTCGAAGACGGTCAATGGGAAGCCGTCCAAAATGCCGGTTGGATCGGCTGGGGCATCGTGGTTTACATGGGACTGATTATGACCGCTTTGGGGTACGCCATTTGGTACCGCCTGCTGGGCATTTACAAAGTCACCCAGGTGATGCCATTCCTTTTGCTGCTTCCCGTGATGTCCATAGCAGGCAGTATGCTGTTCCTAGGCGAACGTCTTTCGATAATGGAAGTCATTGGCAGCGCCATCGTCATTTTTGGCGTCTGGGTCATCACCACCTATAAACAACAAATAGCCTGATTTTTTTTTAGAAGGGATCATTCGTGTCTAATATTCTGATCGTGTGCGGCGCACAAAAAACCTATATCTCGGAAGGCAAGTACAATCGTACGCTGGTTAGCGAAGCCGATGCTTTGCTGCGCGTGAATCACGAGGTCACGACGACAATTGTCGAGGACGGCTATGATCCTGAAGAGGAACGCGAAAAATGGCTATGGGCAGACAGCGTTATCCTTCAGTTTCCAGCCTTCTGGTTTGGCTGCCCTGGTATTCTCAAAGCCTACATGGATGCGGTTTACATCCGCAAAGTCTTCTACGATCGCGGAACGCCTTACGGTACCGGCGGCCTGCTCACCGACAAGACCTACATGATATCCAGCACCTGGAACGCGCCGGAAGCGGCGTTCAATGATCCCGATACATTTTACGCTGGCCTGGATGTGGACCAGGCCCTCGTGGCCATGCACAAGGCCCATCAGTACATCGGCATGAAACCCCTGCCGTCTTTCACTATCCACAACGTTATCGTCGATCCCGACTTCGAAAACCAGAAAGAACGGTTTTGCAGTCACTTAAGGTCGGTGTTCGGAGAATAACAGACCGCCATACTGTCAAGGGCTGCTCATTCTGGAGCTTGACTGGCTACTTTGAAAATGCCGTATCCGACATAAATTGCGGGTCAAAATGGCCCTAATTCCTCTTTATCCCTGCTCCCAATTCTGATTTCATTTTCTTAGGGAAGTGAGATCCTGATTTTCGCGCAAGGGTTTTTAACTAAATTGGGCACGGTGAAGGCAATGGCTGAGTTTTCCACTCTGACTATTCTCGTGGCGATCGGAATTGCCGCTGTATTTCTTGGCTTGAAGTTGAGGAAATTTTAAAAATTATGAGTTCTCTCATTAGCCGCAACGTAACCATCAAGGGTCGACGCACCAGCCTTCGTCTGGAACACGAAGCCTGGGATGCGCTGGAAGAAATTTGCCTGCGCGAAGGTAAATCCATCCACCAAGTTTGTACGATGGTTGAAAAAAGACGGAGCATTTCAAACAGAACCGCGGCCGTGCGCGCCTTTATTTTAATCTATTACATGGCGGCAGCGACTGAAGCAGGTCACCTGAAGGCCGGACACGGAAAAGCTTCTTAGACGACAATTTTTTGCAATTTTGGGTTTTGCACACACACCAGCGATACCAGTACGAATAAATTGCAAACTAAAATTTACTTTTTAAATCAAAGCAGTATGAAATACAGGTCAAAACGGCCCTAATTTAACTTTATTTTTGGCAAGAAGTCGGACCAGAATAACCGGTAAATTTGACCGTTATTTGTTGATTGGTTAATGGCTAAAGCTAAGAAAAAAGTAGCGACCGGGATGCTGAAAGATAAATCCCAGCCAATTATCTCAATTATCCTGAGGTATGATCTTCTTAATCGCCAAGAACTGAAAGAAGCCTTTTTTTCGGCCATCGAGCCCGAAGACCGCCGGCAATCAGCCCGCAGGCAGGATGCCGGACGTTGGGAGGTCTTGCTGTGCCTGTCCAAGGCATATTTAACCAATACTCCAGTAGTGATTTCAGACATCTGCGTGATGTCAGTGTCATCAGAAAGCACCGTCAAAAGACAACTGAAAGAACTGGTATACTTAGGGGTTATCGAAAAAGTTCCCGATGAAAACGATCGCAGGCGACATTTTGTCGTCTTGAAGAAGACATTTCGGAATGCCCTTGATCGCTTCGTGGAAGATTGCGATGAGGAATTCAAGGACCTCATCGACCACCACGACAACCAGGAACGCATGCAGTCGCAGATGGCCCTGCGTGAAACCGAGGGACAACTGCGCGCCATCACCGACGCGATGCCTGATCTCGTATTCCTTCTCGATGAAGACGGGCGTTACATTGAAATATTCTCCAATACCCATGAACTGTTAATACAGGAGCCATCGAAGCTTCTTGGCAAGACTCTGCATCAGGTAATGCCCAGGAAAGACGCGGACAAATTCCTCAATATTATAAAATTGACGTTGGAGACCGACGAGCCTCAAAGCATTGAATACAGTTTACCGGTCCCGAAAGGGCTAATCTATTTTGATGGCCGGACGGCTCCGGTAAAAACATCGGGCGAAGAAAAAGGACAGATTATTTTTGTTGCCAGGGATATTTCCTATCGCAAAGAAGCCGAATTTCAACTGGAAGAAAGCGAAAAGCGTTTCCGGGATTACACTGAAATGTCGGTCGACTGGTTCTGGGAAATGGATGAGGAACTTCGATTCAGCTACTTTTCTTCCGGGATATTTAAATCGATTGGCGTCGACAAGAGCTTTTTCCTTGGCAAAACAAGACGTGAACTTGTAGCCAACAATCATGAAAACGAACCACAAATAAAAAAACACCTGGAGGATCTTGAGGCACACAGGGAATTCGAAAATTTCGTTTACTGTTATAAAACGCCGAGCGAAGAAGAACGATATGCCAGGGTTTCGGGAAATCCCCTATTTAATGAAGATGGAAAGTTTCTCGGCTATCGGGGCACAACTTCCGACATCACCAATCAAATAGCGGCGGAAAATTTGCTGCGCGAAAATCTAAGCTTCACCGAGAAGATCATTTCCCATTCGCCGATTGGCATAGGCATCTACGATTCCAGCGGACAATGCATATCCGCCAACAAATCCTTCGCAGAAATTATCGGTGCGACGCCCGAGCAGGTTCTTGCGCAAAACTATCATGACCTGGAATCCTGGAAGAAGTGCGGCCTGTATGACGCAGCCCTAAAAGCTACATTGAACAAAATCGAAATTCGTCATGAAGTGAAAGTAAGATCAACATTCGGCAAGGAAATCGTCCTCGACGCCTTCCTGGTCCTATTCGTAAGCAAAGGCGAGGAACATTTGCTTCTCATGATCCATGACGAAACAAAACGGGTTCAAGTCGAAGAGGCCCTGCGAGAAAGCAAAAAATGGCTGGTAAAATCGGCACGAATGATCGTCCACAACCTGTCAGAGAAGAACAAAGATCAGCAATTGGAACTTAAGAAAGGCAAGGCTGAACTAGAGGAAAGCGAAACGCGATACATGAATATCGTGGAAGGGACCGAGGACCTGATTACTACAGTCGACGAAGAAGGAATATTTCTGTTCGTCAATAACAGGTCGACCAAATTTTTTGGCATGCCTCCCGAGGATTGCATTGGTCGACTTGCGTTCGACTTCATCCACCCCGAAGACAGAGAATCCACGATTATGGCCTTTCAGAAATGGCTGTCCGAAAAGGCGACATTTGTCACGTATGAGAATCGACAGGTTTCTTTGACGGGTGAAGTTCACTCCATGCTGTGGAACATCAACCTTCAATATGACGATCACGGGGAAATTAGGGCCATTAACAGTATTGCCCGCGATATCACGGCCATGAAACAAGTCGAACACGAATTGGAACGGGCTAGAAAAACTGCTGAAGCGGCCAGCAACGCAAAATCTGAATTCCTGGCCACCATGAGCCATGATTTACGAACGCCCCTTAATGCCATCATGGGATTTTCGGAATTAATGAAAGAACAGACTTTTGGTTCCCTGGGAGATCCCCATTACGAGGAGTATGTCACGGAAATCCTAAAAAGTGGCAAGCAACTTGTTAGTCTGATTAATGGTGTCCTGGATCTTTCAAAAATTGAGAGTGGAAATTATGAATTGACGGAAGAGCCTTTGGACATAGGGGCTCTTATTAGGGAAGCAGTAGAAGTGAACGCTACACAGGCTGTTACGAAGAGAATAGAAATCACTGACAAGTTGGACCCTGACATTCCGATGCTTTACGCAGACGAAAGACCGGTCACACAAATTTTGAATAACCTTCTTTCCAACGCAATCAAATTCACACCCGAAAATGGCCGCGCCGATGTTTCCGCCATGGTCGACGAGAAAGGCTACCTAGTCGTTCAAATAGAAGACAATGGAATTGGCATGTCCCAGAACGACATCGCGAGGGCGACGGAACCGTTTGACCACGCAAAAAGTTCGAAACCCAAAAAGCATAGCGGCAGCGGCCTGGGTTTGTATATAAGCAGCAACCTAATGGCCCTTCTTGGTGGAACCCTGGATATTGACAGTGAAATAAATAGAGGGACCAGGATCACGCTACGATTTCCCCAGGAAAGAAACGTCGCCAACTGATACTCGATTTCCGCTGGTTTCAACCTTCATTGCCGATGACAGGCTTGAGAAACACCCTGAATTTGTCATACTCGGCCTATGCTTCTACCCCTTAAAGACGACAACCCCTTAAAACGCATTCCGTTCCAATATGTAACGGTGGCCTTTATCGGCATTTGCGTTCTTGTTTTCCTGTTGCAGTTATCCTTGGGCGAAACGGGCGGGCGCAAGGCGATAGTGAGTTTCGGGGCGATTCCATCGGTGCTGTTCGGCAGCCGTTCCCTGCCGCCCGAACTGGCCATGATTCCGGCCCCGCTAACGGTAATTACCTCAATGTTCATGCATGGCGGGTGGATGCACCTGATCGGCAACATGCTGTTTTTGTGGGTTTTAGGCGATAATGTAGAAGACGCCATGGGTCATGGGAGATTTATTGTCTTTTACGTTCTATGCGGCATCGCCGCAGCGCTGACCCATGCGGGGCTCGACCCCCAATCAACGACGCCGATGATTGGCGCCAGTGGCGCGATTTCAGGCGTCATCGGCGCTTACCTGATACTGCATCCCAAGGCGCAGATTTTGACTTTGGCATTTCGCTTTTTCATCCATATTCCGGCCTTCATCATGTTGGGTATCTGGATCGGTTTACAGGTTATCAACGTGTCGATGGCAAGTGATACCGGCGGTGGCGGCGTCGCCTGGTGGGCCCATATTGGCGGTCTAATTGCCGGGTGCATCCTGATCGCGCCAATGCGCCATAAATCGGTTCCCCTTTTCGATGGACTGGGCGGGCGAACTTTCCAGCCCGATCCGGAACCAGACGACATGCCCCGAGGTCCATGGGGGCGGTTGACTCTGAAGCAAGCCTCAGACCATAAGGAGAGACGCTCACATCGCTCCATCATTCCGGACTCAGGCAAAAAATGACCTCCATAGCCCACTCCACCTGCCCGCACGATTGCCCCTCCACTTGCTCGCTTGATGTAGAAGTCCTGAGTCCAACCGAAATTGGCCGGGTACATGGGTCGAAAACCAACACCTATACGGACGGCGTCATTTGCGCCAAGGTCGCAAGGTATGCCGAAAGGATCCATCACCCCGACCGCTTGACGACGCCGTTGCGTCGAACCGGTAAAAAAGGCGACGGTTCCTATGAAGCAATTTCGTGGGAAGAGGCGCTTGATGAAGTCGCCACGGCATTCCTAAAGGCTGAAGAAGAATTCGGGTCTGAAGCCATCTGGCCCTATAACTATGCGGGCACCATGGGCCTTGTTCAGCGCGATGGAATTAACCGCCTTCGCCATGTCAAAAAATACTCCGGACAGCATGGCACCGTGTGCAGTGCAGTGGCTGGTGTCGCTTCGCGCGCAGGCACGGGGAAACAAATGGGGCCGGATCCACGAGAAATGGCCCTATCCGATCTGGTTATCATCTGGGGAACCAACCCTGTTGCCACTCAAGTCAACGTCATGACCCACGCCATTAAGGCACGTAAGAACCGTGGCGCAAAGATTGTCGTCATTGACACCTATAACACCCCGACGGCCCAGCAGGCCGATGATTTTGTGTGCGTGCGTCCCGGCACCGACGGAGCGCTTGCCTGTGCATTGATGCACGTGTTGTTTCGCGATGACCTGGCAAACAGAGACTTTATGGAAAGGTACGCCGACGTTCCGGGTGAGTTGGAAGAACACCTGAAAGACAAGACACCTGAATGGGCAGAAAGCGTTTGTGGGGTCCCGGCCGCGCAAATCGAAGAACTGGCTGCGATGATAGGCGCGACGCCCAAGACCTTTTTTCGCCTCGGCTTCGGCTTTACACGCAACCGAAATGGCGCAGTGGCCATGCATTCGGCCTTTTGCATCGCCACCGTAACCGGCGCCTGGGCTCATGAAGGCGGCGGAGCTTTTCATAGCAATGGCGATATCTTCGCCTTCGACAGGAACCTGATCGAAGGTCTGGACGCGCTGGATGAAAATATCCGGATCATAGATATGTCGCGGATCGGCGCAGCCCTGACCGGCGATCCACAGGATTTGGGTGATGGGCCGCCGATCAAGGCGATACTGATCCAGAACACCAACCCGATGGCGATCGCACCCGACCTTAACAAGGTCCATACCGGTTTTGCGCGCGATGACTTGTTTGTTTGCGTGCATGAACAGTTCATGACTGAAACGGCGAAAATGGCCGATATCGTGCTACCGGCGACCATGTTCCTTGAGCACGACGACTTTTATCGCGGCGGCGGTCATCAGCATGTGGGTCTGGGGCCAAAGATTATCGAAGGACCTGAACAGTGCAGATCCAACCACTTTGTCATATGCGAACTGGCGAAGCGGCTCGGAGCGGAGCATCGCGGCTTCACCATGACACCGTGGGAAATCATCGACGAAACCCTGAAAGCGTCCGGCTATCCGGACGCCGAAGCCTTGAAGGAAAAAAGCTGGGTCGACCGGCAACCCGACTTCGACACCTCCCATTACAGAAACGGCTTCGCCCACCCGGACGGAAAGTTCCATTTCATGGCCGACTGGTCATCCTTTAGCGGAACCCAGTTTGGGCCGGATGGCTCGATGGAAACCATGCCCTCACTACCCGACCATTGGGCCTCAATTGAGGAAACCAGCGACGACATGCCCTTCAAGATGGTCACAGCTCCGGCCCGCAACTATCTGAATTCCAGTTTTACCGAGACGGAGACCTCGATCAAAAAAGAGGGCGAGCCCCACGTCAAAATTCACCCAGATGATGCAAATACCCTTTCAATTGCCGACGGTGACCGAGTGCGGCTTGGCAACGAGCGTGGGAACCTTGTCATTAAGGCCAAAATTGTCGAGGGATCCTGTCCCGGTGTTGTAATTGTCGAGAGCATCTGGCCCAACTCGGCCTTCGAGGAAGGCATTGGAATCAATGCGTTGACGGGGGCCGACCCGACGGCGCCCATCGGCGGCGCGGCCTTCCATGACAACGCCATCTGGATTCGCAAAATCTAGTGGGTATTCGCCTTAGAATCGGGTATGAAGTCCCCGATATTTCACTGTCCAAATGAAGATTAGAAAACATGAGCGAAATCACGCCCGAAGTTGTCGCCAGCCATGGCTTGACGGAAGATGAATACGAAGAAGTCCTTTCCATCATGGGGCGCGAACCGAACCTGACCGAGCTCGGTATTTTTTCCGTCATGTGGTCCGAGCATTGCTCATATAAATCATCGAAAAAATGGCTGAAAACGCTGCCCACGGAAGCACCTTGGGTTATCTGCGGACCCGGCGAAAACGCCGGTATTATCGATATCGGTGACAATCACGCCATCATCTTCAAAATGGAAAGCCACAATCACCCGTCTTTCATTGAGCCCTACCAGGGGGCGGCCACGGGGGTCGGCGGCATCATGCGCGATGTCTTCACCATGGGCGCGCGACCCATCGCCAATTTAAACGCTCTGCGTTTCGGCAGGCCCGATCATCCCAAAACCCAGCATCTGGTCTCGGGGGTGGTTGCGGGGATCGCCGGTTACGGTAACTGCATGGGCGTTCCTACCGTGGGTGGGGAATGTGAATTCCATACGTCTTACGACGGCAATATTCTGGTCAACGCCATGACCATCGGCCTTGCCGACGCCGACAACATTTTCTATTCGGCTGCTGCCGGAATTGGCAACCCAGTGGTTTATGTAGGCTCCAAGACGGGACGCGACGGCATCCATGGCGCCACAATGGCCTCGACAGAGTTTAGCGAGGATTCCGAAGCCAAGCGCCCTACGGTGCAAGTGGGCGATCCGTTTACCGAAAAGCTGCTGTTGGAAGCCTGCCTGGAACTGATGGCCACCGACGCCATCGTCGCTATTCAGGATATGGGTGCAGCCGGACTGACGTCTTCCAGTTTCGAGATGGCGTCCAAAGGCGGTGTAGGGATCGAAATGAACCTGGATGCCGTTCCCCAGCGCGAGGAGAACATGACGGCTTACGAAATGATGCTGTCTGAAAGCCAGGAACGCATGCTGATGGTCCTAAAGCCGGGCCGTGAAGACGAAGCCCGCGCCATCTTCGAAAAATGGGAACTGGACTTTGCTATAATCGGCACTCTGACCGATACCAAGCACATGGTGTTACGCCATCACGGTGAGATCGTCGCCGACCTGCCGATCGACCCACTGGCCGAAGCTTCACCGGAATACGACCGCCCCTGGGTGGAAACCCCAAAAGCGGCCAGCATTTCAATAGACGACACCAATGCCCCGAACGATCCTATGGCTGTGCTGAAAACTCTGGTCGGTTGTCCCGATCTGGCCTCCAAACGCTGGATTTGGGAACAATACGACCACATGGTTATGGCCGATACGGTCGAGCGACCGGGAGGCGACGCCGCTGTGGTGCGCATTCATGGTACCAACAAGGCTATCGCCACGACCTCGGATTGCAGCCCACGTTATTGCTTCGCCGACCCGTTCGAAGGCGGCAAGCAAGTCGTCGCCGAAACTTGGCGCAACATCACGGCCACTGGGGCCAAGCCCATGGCTATCACCGACAACATGAATTTCGGCAACCCTGAGCGTCCCGAAATCATGGGCCAGTTCGTCGGCTGCGTGAAAGGCATCGGCGAAGCCTGCAAAGCCCTGGAATACCCCGTCGTTTCCGGCAACGTCTCCCTGTACAATGAAACCAACGGCCAGGGCATTTTGCCGACACCGACCATTGGTGGAGTCGGTGTGATGGCCGATGTCAGCAAACGGGCCTCCGTCGCGTTTGCGGGAGAAAGCCTTGATATCATTGTAATCGGCGAAACAAGGGGTCATCTGGGCCAGTCGCTTTATTTGCGCGAAATCGAAGGCCGCGAGGAAGGCGCCCCTCCTGCTGTCGATTTGGAGATCGAACAGCGCAACGGCGATTTCGTGCGCTCCCTGATCGAAACCGGACGCATTACCACCTGCCATGACGTTTCCGGCGGCGGCCTCGGCGTTGCGATCGCAGAAATGAGCATGGCCTCGGGTATCGGCGCTACCATCGAGGCCCCCGAAGGAGCCCCTGCCCTGCATGGATGGCTGTTCGGGGAAGATCAGGCCCGATATGTCATCGCTACCGATGAGGCCGAAGCCGTCCTTTCCGAAGCCAAGGCGGCGGGTATCGTCGCAGAAAAAATCGGCCGCACCGGCGGCAATCAGTTGACTGTTGGTGCGCAAGCAACCATATCCCTTGAAGACTTGGCTGCCAGTCATCATGGCTGGCTGCCTGAATTTATGTCTCAAGCTTAAAAAATTTTGTGATTACAAAGGACTAACTAGCATGGCTATGGAATCCGCCGAGATCGAACAGATGATCAAAGAAGCGCTGCCCGACGCACAAATCACCATCGAAGACCTGCGCGGCGACGGCGATCATTATTCGGCGCGCATTATTTCTAGCGCCTTTGAAGGCAAGTCCCGCGTCCAGCAACACCAAATGGTTTACGCTGCCCTACAAGGAAAAATGGGCGGCCAACTTCACGCCCTGGCATTGACGACCGAAGTCCCTGCCGGCACATAAATAGTGAATATCTAGAAGGAACGACGAAATGAGCGACAACCCCACTTTTGACCGTATCAACGGCGAAATCAATGACACCGACGTTGTCCTGTTTATGAAAGGAACGCCGATGTTCCCACAATGCGGTTTTTCCGCAGCGGTGGTTGGCGCGCTTTCCCAAATGCAGGTCAAGTTCAAGGGCATCAATGTCCTTGAGGACATGGAAATTCGCGAGGGCATCAAGGAATTTTCACAATGGCCGACAATTCCCCAGCTTTACGTCAAGGGCGAGTTCGTTGGCGGCTGCGACATCGTGCGCGAAATGTATGAAGCCGGTGAATTGCAAAAAATGTTCGATGACAAGGGCATAGAATACGCTTCATAAGATCGGCCCTCGTAATACAGATACTTAGAAAAAAGTCCGGCTTCCGGGCTTTTTTTTTGGAACCTCTGTAACGTTTTCAGTCAGTTCATCGTCTAAGTAAGCATCCAATTAGAATGACGAGTAATGTGAAGAATGAAAGGATGTTATTATGGATGCTGAAAACAGTGAGTCCGAATTGAGCGAACATACGAGGCGCTTGATCGCTATCGGCGCGGCGGCGGCGGTGAATTGTAAACCGTGCCTTGAATATCATATTCCGCTTGGCAAAAAAGCCGGATTGTCTGAAAGCGAAGTACGCCAGGCAATCGAAATAGGGTTCGGGGTAAATCGCGGCGCCCACGCCAAAACCCGCGGCTTTATCGATGAGGTCATTATAAACAGTGAGCAAACAAACCCAATTTCGGAGTGCTGCGATGAACAGACAGCCCAACAAACCGGCTGCTGCTGATCCGGATATCAGGAATGATGGGGCGCACCGGGAAATGGTGCGCGCCTTCATCCTCAAGCTGGTCGGCGACCCCTTGCTTGCGGAAGATCTCACTCAAGAAGTTTTTGTGCGTGTTCAGCGTTCATCCGATACTTTCAGGGGTGATTCTTCTGCAAAAAGTTGGCTGTGCGCGATAGCCCTCAACATCGTTCGCGATCACTACAGGAACAATGGCCGTCTGCCAGAAACGCACGCGGTGCCGGAAGTCTTGTCAATGATTGCCGACAAAAGCGATTTAGAAGACGAACTGCTGGAAAAAGAGATGGCCGCCTGTATCCAGGAATTTGTGCTTTTGCTGCCCGAGCGCCTCAGCTATGTGGTCGCTTTGCACGACATTGCCGGGCTTTCCCATCGAGAAATCAGCAAATCGCAAGGCATTACAGAAGCGAATTCCAGGGTTCTCCTGCATCGTGGAAGAGCGGCGTTAAAGGTGCTCTTGCAGGAAAACTGCAAGCTGTCGTTCGAAAGTGATGCCGTGCCTTGCGAACGTAAGGAATACAAGGCTTAAAGGAAAAAAACAGTCCTGATTATTTCCCTATTAACCTGATCCCTGCTCCATTATCCTGCATCCGATTCTTCAGCACCCGGGAGCCGACGAGTGACGCCAGTTTCTTTTTTCAGGGAAATACGCGGCCTGCCTACAAGCCGACAGTTGGCCTTGTTGGTCCTGCCTTTGGTGTTCCTGGCAGTCTCGTTGTTAACGCGCCATAGCGCCGGTCCCTTTTGGCTCTGGTCCAATCTGGACCCCGATTACTGGTACCTGATCGACTCGCTGAATATGGTTAATGGAGATTGGCCCAAGCACATCGCCCACCCGGGAACAACCCTGCAGTGGTTTGGTGCTCTTCTGATCAAGGCCATGCATCCCTTTGATTCTGCTGAAAACATCAACCGGTTAGTCCTAACGAACCCGGAGTACTATCTAACCTTAATCGGGCGGGGTTTGATTGGGCTGAATACAGCGGCACTGATTATTGTTGGCATGGCCGGGTACCTTGCATTCCGGGACCTGACCGCCGCCATGCTGTTGCAGATGGGACCGTTTCTTTCGAAGTTGATCTTCAAATGGTCCCTCCATGTCTCGCCGGAACCCCTTCTGATCACCACTGTCGTCGCCCTGGCGATTATCACAGTTCTGGCTATTCGCAATGACCAGGTGTGCAGCAACCCTTATCGATTCGCGATCGCTTTCGCCCTGATCGCGGGCTTCGGCATGGTCACCAAGATCACATCCGCCGGGCTTTATCTATTGCCGATTATTCTGTTGTGGAATGTTCGCGCCATCGTACTGTACGGCTGCGTTAGCCTGCTCGCCATCGTCATCTTTTCGCTGCCAGCCGCCGGATCTTATGGGTTGATAGTAGACAACCTGACGACAATTTCCTCGGCCAGCGGGTTCCATGGAACCGGAGCGAAAACATTCGTCGACTTCGGCAGCTATCCAAGGGATATCATTCGGGTATCGAGCCGTCCGATGTTTTTTGTTGTCTTGCTGGTTGGTCTTGGCCTCGTGATCGCCGCGTACAGAAGCAGCCGTCGCCAATCCAAGCCATTATCCACCACCGGGCGCGCCCTAGCCGGCCTTTGCCTAGCTTATATTGGTCAGGCCTTGCTGGTCGCCAAGCACCCTGCCGGGCACTACATGGTACCGGCGCTGAGCGCCAGCGCCCTTGGACTGGCCCTTATATATCAGTTGTCGAAAGAACTGCTGCCCGAGCAGAGCGCTGGCATGAAGCGGCTTCGATATGGATTTGCCCTGCTATTATTGATTTTGATCGGCACACAGAGCAATTCGCTGTTTAAGCTCAACAAGCAATTCGCAAAACGCACCGCCGACGCTTTGGCCATCGACGATACCCCTTTCCGGGAATGTGCGCGGATATTCTTCTGGCCAGCCTCCCATCCGTTATATGCCCTTTTCATGGGCAGCTGGAACGCAAAGTACTCGTTTGATTCGACGCTTAATCAGCTGTACCCGGAAAAATCGGTAATGTTTTTTACCACTGACGGACAACTGCACGGTATGAAAGGCCTGCACCAACCGGACACTCTGCCGTTCAATTACCCTTGCATTTACGCTCGCGGTGAACGTCCGAATAAAACCTTGAAGGTTCTGGAAGACGCCTTTTCCTCGTACCCGGTGAAAGACCGGTGCCGATATGGCGCCGAGGTCGCCTTCACCTGGGGCATCGAATGCAAGAGGGCTAACTAAAAGCCTTAATCGAAGGCATAGGCTGCGACGCTCATCGCTCCATCCATAAACCCTCGAAATAGAGCCCGGCCCTTCGCCGCTTCACCACCGGCCCCAAAAGCGACTCCAATGGGCAGTAGATGTTCGTCCCGCGGATGGGCTTTTGCGCCGATTTCGTTTCGGTAATTTATCAAGGCATCTTCATCCCCGGCGGCCAGGACGTCGGCCAGCCAATCATCGAAAAGACGTGCCCAGTCAGGAACGCGATCGCTGCCGGGGCGAAAACCTGCAAAATTGTGAGTGGCGCCGCCGCTGGCAAGAATGAGCACCCCCTCGTTACGCAGACCAGCCAGCGCCCGCCCTACCTTGATGTGATGATCGATGCCCAGATTGGCCTGAATGGAGAGCTGGGCCACCGGGATGCCTGCATCTGGGATCATTTCCATCAAAGGAATCCAGGCACCATGATCCAGCCCCCTGTCAGGGTCGTGACGACAATCGATCCCGGCCTCCGATAGTAATACGGCGACGGACCGTGCAAGTTCCGGCGCACCGGGAGCCGGGTAGCCAAGCTCATAAAGCGCCTCTGGGAAGCCGTAGAAATCGTGAATGGTTTCGGGGTTTGGGGAAACGGACACTGTAGGCAAAGTCGTTTCCCAATGGGCGGAAATACAAAGGATGGATCTTGGACGTCCGGTCTCGGCTATTAGTCCACGCCAGAATTTCTGAACCGGGCTGTCGAAAAGAACAATCGTCGGCGCGCCATGGGAAATAAATATGCTGGGTAAAGAGGCCATAAAACAGGATTTTTCGTTATCTGCATTCATTCGATTGCGATTTGTTCCAATAAGTAGAACCTAAGCACCCGAATGTTCGCTGATAAGGAGGATAAGGGGAAAAAAACTGTTTACCCGCGGTAACCAATTGCCTGCAGATGAACTTTAAAGGCCAAATCGGCGCCGATTAGATCATCGATAAGCAGGCCGACAATTTCCAAAACACATTCCTCGCCGGGACATTCTTCGATCTGGCAACGAGAACCAATTTTATACAATTTTTTCAAGCATCCCTGATGATGATCAGCGTGAACATCAGCCTCAGAGAATTCGAATTCGTACATAACCCGCTCTTCTGTCTTAAAATGCTGCTCTATTTGCTGGATCAACTCTTTTAAGGTTTGCGCGCAAAGCCGATTCGCACCGTCGTCAATCGCGTCCATGCTAATATTGATAAGCGAAACTAAATGCCGGTGTTCGTCATCAATAGCGTCATGCCCGATCAAAAGATTATCGGTTAAATTCAGTCTTCCCTTCATCCACTCTCTTTCGTGCAATGCCGGTTTAAAAACCAAAAATGATTTTTGGACTGATTTAATTCACGGCTATTGCTGCCCCATGAGAACGTTTTAATTGCAATTTTTTTCTAGTATACACCAGTAGCGGGAAATATAAGCAAATATTTTGCTTTCTTTCATCAAGGCAAAAAAACACCCCCGAAAAACGGGGGCGTTTTCTTTAGAATTCTTGTTAAAGCCAGGGCTTAACGCGAATAGAATTCGATAACCAGATTGGGTTCCATCTGCACCGGATAGGGTACGTCGGCCAGCAGGGGCTGGCGGATGAATGTGCCCTTCATCTTTTTGTGGTCGACTTCCATGTAATCGGGAACGTCACGCTCCGGCGATACGACGGCTTCCAGGACCATCGGGATATCATGGGATTTCTTGCGGACTTCAATCACGTCGCCGTCCTTGACCTGGTAGGATCCGATATTGACCTTCTTGCCGTTGACGCTGACATGTCCGTGGTTGACGAACTGGCGGGCGGCGAACACGGTCGGCACGAATTTCATGCGGTAAACGACGGCGTCCAGACGGCGCTCAAGAATACCGATCAGGTTTTCCGACGTGTCGCCACGGCGGCGCACGGCTTCGTCATAGTAACGACGGAATTTCTTCTCGGTGATGTTGCCGTAGTAGCCCTTAAGTTTCTGCTTGGCCATCAGCTGGGTGCCGTAGTTGGTTTCCTTGCGGCGGCGCTGGCCATGCTCTCCAGGACGGGTTTCGCGATTATTGACGGGGCTTTTGGGGCGTCCCCAAAGATTGACGCCAAGGCGTCGATTAATCTTGTACTTCGATTTAATACGTCTGCTCATCTTTCACTTTTCCAATCACTCGTTAACCGGTTGTTTTTGTCCCAATAGCGCTGGCAAGCACCCATTAAATATTAGCGGGCGATGCGCAGGCGGGGCCTTTTTGACCCTCATTCTTGGGAAGAAGTGCGCGAATATAGCCATTCGCCTAGGAAACGCAAGGCTTTTTGAAGAAAAATAGAACACCTATGCAGGTCGATTAATCCTGCATCAGTTCCGCATCCCAATACAGGAAATCGCGCCAGCTTTCGTGCAGGTGGTTGGGCGGGAAGGCGCGGCCGTTTTCCTGCAACTCCCAAGCCGTGGGCTGACGCGGCGCAATACGTGGATACATACCCGTCTCCTTGGGCAGTCGATGTCCCTTGGACAAATTGCAGGGAGCACATGCGGTGACCACATTGCCCCATAGCGTGGTGCCGCCCCGCGCCCGTGGAATGACGTGGTCGAAGGTTAGGTTTTCGGCCGGAAAACCGTCGCCACAATACTGACAGGTGAAGCGGTCACGCAGGAAAACGTTAAACCGGGTGAACGCGGGCTTCTTCGCCATCGGGATATAGTCCTTCAGCGAAATCACACTGGGCAAGCGCATTTCGGTGCTTGGCGAATGAACGGCTTGTTCGTATTCGTTGATGACATTGACGCGGCTCATAAACACCGCCTTGATGGCGTCCTGCCAAGACCACAGCGACAGCGGGAAGTAGCTCAACGGCCGGAAATCGGCGTTGAGTACAAGAGCCGGATAACGTTCGAGAGCCGCTGTCACGCTTATTCCTCCGTCATCGTTGCGTCGACAATACTACATGTTGTGTTACATGCCAAATATTAGTCTGTGTGTTGATATCATTTCCAAAAATCCATGATATGTATTTGATATGAGCTCTGATTCGTTCAAGTCCTGTGTTACACGCTTCGCCCCCTCACCCAGCGGATTACTGCATTTGGGCCATGCCTATTCGGCAATATTGACCTACAGGGAAGCGAGACGAATAGGCGGGCGTTTTTTGCTCAGGATTGAAGACATCGATATCCTGCGCTGTAGAGAAGAATTCGAAGAAACTATTTATAAAGACCTGGCATGGCTGGGACTGGAGTGGGAAACCCCAGTGCGTCGCCAATCCCAGCACATGGATGATTACTCAAATGCGCTGGACCGGCTTAATGATATGGGCCTTTTGTATCCCTGTTTCTGCAGCCGCAGGGATATACGCCGGGAAATAAAGGCCGCCAATTCCGCTCCCCATCACGGGCCTGAAGGACCGCACTACCCCGGCATATGCCGCGGGATGGATTCAAAGCGCGCCGAAGAACGCATAGAGGCAGGTGAGCCTTTTGCCCTGCGCCTGGATACGGAGAAGGCCCTTGGCGGGATCGATAAACCGCTGGTCTGGTGCGATACGGATGGCGGCGAGCATACTGCCCACCCGGAACAATTCGGCGATGTGGTCCTGGCACGAAAAGACGTGATGACCAGTTATCATCTGGCCGTCACCATTGACGATAATCTACAGGGGGTCGATCTTGTCATTCGTGGCGAGGACTTGTTGCCGGCAACCGACGTCCACCGCCTGCTTCAGGAATTGCTGGACCTGAACGTTCCAACCTACCGCCATCATCATTTGTTGAAAGGCGAGGATGGCAAACGCTTTGCCAAGCGTGAAAAGTCCATAACCATTAGGGCATTGAGGGAAGCCGGGCACACCGCCGAAGATATCAAACAAATGGTGGCGTTATAGAAACATCTCGAAAGTGCGTAGATTGAGCCGGCTTTGAAACTGTTGGCTGACTTTAATGCACCTTAACTAATACGTCCATTCTTAGCCAAAATCAGACATCCGTTTCGGCGAATGCCGATGAACCATTCGATACAGTTACGGTTGTCGTAAACACACACCTTAGAAGCGCAAGAACTTTTTCTTTACGCCGATTGGGATAGGTGAATTCCGCTAAAAACAACTGTATAATGTGGCATTGATACAACTGCTGGACTGAAATTTGGCGGATCGACGAGCGACGTTAAACTGAACGACCTATTCAGGAGGCCGCCGTGCGGTTACTGATTGCGCTGATGATGGTGCTAGTCGCCGGTAATATTAACGCCGCTGACTTGCGTAATATGGGAATGCCGATTGCCGAGGCTGCGGAAAACGCGCCCATCCGTGTTGGCTTTTATAACTATCCGCCGATGATGATCAAACAATCTGGCGCTGGGATCTATCACGATATTTTCAAAGCTATCGAGCGGATCACCAACCTGCGCTTCAAGATTGAATATTTACCCTATGCCAGAAGCAAGCACATGTTTGATCGAAACGAGATCGATATTGATCCTGGCATTAGCCCAACGTGGACCAAAGACCTGCCGGTTCCCGGCGTCTTTACCATTTCGTTCGCCCAATCCGTAGATGTCATCCTTTTTGGTTCGGGTAAGCGATTTCGCGTGAAACACCCGGGTGACCTGACTGGTAAAATGCTCGGTACCGTACGCGGCTATTTTTATCCGGGATTCATGGAATATTTTGCCGATAACACGGTGTCCCGGTTTGAAGGCGTCGATGAAATACAACTGTTAACCATGCTGGCCCACTCCCACCTCGACCAGATCATTGTCAACCGGGCCATTGCCTTATATTGGATTTCGCAAAACCCCACCTTTCCGCAGCTCGAACTGGGTGATGAGGTCGGCACGGTCGACATCATGATGCGTGTGCACCCCGATAAAGCGCACCTCATTCCCGAGTTGAATGCCGCCATCAAACAAATGAAACAATCCGGTGAGATTGAGCGATTTTATCTAGCATATCAGTGAATTCGAGATCTACGCTGAGCGTCAAAGCCCCCTGCAAAGCGGGGTAGAACGGAAATGATCCTGAAAGGTTTAGCTTGGTTATTTCCAAATGCGATTGATGGCAGGGCTATATTGTTCCTTCCATCACATATTTCAAAATCCGCACCACCTGTTCCGGGGTTTCAGCCGTCGCCTGCGCCGCTTCATCGACTTCCTTCAGCGGGTGGTTGATCGCCGGGTCGTGCAGGGTGATATAGGGCGTACTCAGGGCCGCTGCAAATCCGGCGTCAAAGGCCGCATTCCATTGCTTGTACTTATCGCCAAATCGTACGACTACAATGTCGGCGCGCTCAATCATGGTGCGTGTACGGATCGCGTTAATTCCTGCACCCTTTCGGTCTTTCCAGAAGTCGTCGGCCTCGCCGCCCAGGATATCAACGCCGCAATCGTCGCTGGTGGCGTGATCGGTAACAGGGCCGAGGAAACCGATATCGAGGCCGGCTTCACGGCATCCCGTCTCGATACGTTCGCGCCAATCCGTATGGATTTCACCGGACAGGTACACACACAAGGGTTCGTCGTTCATGAAGGTAAGTCCTTTCGTTAATCCAGCCGGTGCAGGCCGTTTATCAGATCCATATAGTCCGGATGATCTGGTTCGATAAAACCGTGCCGGATCAGGAAATCGATAATCACCAGAGCGCAATTGAATTTGAAGTCGTCCGTATCGCTGACACGAGCGATAACCTCTTCAAGGCTCATCAGATGGAAATCCTCAATCTCGCCATCGGTGTTATGCGGCTCAAAATCTTCCGGCAAGACGAGGTCGTAGTTGTACAACACATCCCGGCGCAGCCCTTCCGGTCGTTCAGTACAATAGGTAACGGCGCCGATGGGAACGCTTCCGGCGGCTAGGCTGGCCGGAATATCCGCTTCCTCGCCACATTCTTTGATCAGGTTATCCATCAGCGAGATTCCTACTGGCTGGCCGCCGGCGACGATCTGATCCAGTTTGCCCGGCCCCGTCGGTTTGGTAAGGCTGCGTCTGGCGATCCACATTGAAAGATCGTCCCCCGACTGCACGACGCCATTCAGGTGAACCCCGTAACCGATGGTACCGAATATCGCCACGGCGGCGCGCTCCATATCAAACAGGGTGGGGGCCGTAAAGGACATCGCGACCTTGTATTTTTCACCCCGCCAGCCGGGTATCACCCCTTGCTGCATCAAGGTTTCAAGAACATCACCAATGGCGGCGGTACGTTCATCAGGTCCGTTAAGCCCATCATTCAGGCCTAGTCCGGCATCATTGACGACGAAAGTACCTGGAAAGTCCCGCAGTTGCCCTACGAAATCGGGTTTAACGTATCCGATCACAAAGCCGTCGACGACAAACGGAATATAGGCTGAAAGGTCGGGACGCTCACAGGCGTCGATCCGATCAAGAAAGCTCATTTTTCATTTACTCTTTTTTGTGCGCTGCGGATCATAGGCTAAACGCATTTTTGGTCAAGGACGTGTGAGAGATATCCTTGTCAAGATGAACTCCTTATGCCAGCCTTGTGCCCATGAAAATATCAGCCCGGAAAGTTGCACCCGACGTCTACGCCCTCAACTTCGACGATACGGAAGTTGTGCTTGACGGCAAAGAGATCAAGTTGCTTCTGCTTGAGGTCATGAAAACCCTTGCCCCCGGCGGTTCTACGAAAAAGGAAGACACCCGCTCCAAGGATTTCATGCGCCATATCAAAAACGCCAACGATGTCGGAATCCAAAAATTGTTATTGGTTGCGGATCATGATGATCTTCTGGTGCTTCTCAAGGCTGGTGAACTGGACACCGTATTGCAGGATAAATTCTTCAACAATATGAGCCCAAATAACAAAAAAATGTTCGAGGAAGACCTGATTTACCAGTTCCGCGACGGGGTGCCGGACCCCAGGATCAAACAATCCATCAACCGCCTGATCGATATCGCCAAAGACCTTGAGGTTGAAGGAACGCTAAACTATGAAAACGTAATGAGCCGTTAGCTCCGTTTCCTGCTGCCGTCGTGTTATGTCGGTGATTGATTCCGCCCTCAACAACCCTTGCCTGTTTGATAGTATCCGGCATATTTCAGAGACAAAAAAAGGGCGGGAATAATCCCCGCCCTTATAGTCTTCGCTGCTTGTGGTCCTAATCGAATATCACGCCACCCTGGCCTGGCCGCGATCGCGGGTGCTTTTGACGTATGCACGAGCGCAATGCGCGGCGCAATATGGCTTGCCTTCTACCGAAGGCTGTCCACAGAAACGAAAATCTTCCGATCCCGGTTCCCCTTCAGGCCAGTTGCACATGCCGGAAGATAACTCCTCCATTTTGACCATATCTTTGGTCAAGGGAATGGTCTGCGGCTTCATGCGAACAGGTTCTGTCTGTTTCGCCGCGCGAGGCGTGCGCGGTGTCGAATTGATCGGAGATTGCCGCTTGGGCAGACCCAAACGGTGCACCTTGCCCACGACGGCGTTTTTGGTGACACCCAGGCGGCGGCCGATTTCAAGGGTTGAGATTCCTTCGGCCCACAGCGCCATAAGAGTTTTGACGCGATCAGGTGTCCAGTCTATAGCCATATTGTTTTTCAGGGACGCTAACGGTAAAAAGGCGACAGTCGGACGTCGACGGTATTTCCCCCCTAAAAACCGTGTCTGCGTGGATCCTGCCTCCTTATGCTGGTTGGCGTGAATTGTTCGAAAAGTAGGCTTTTTTACTACATTTTCTAATCACTGCCTACCCCTATACTATATGTAGTTGAAATAACTAGATATTGTATAGATTATCCACAATTAGCCCCGCATAAGGTGGTTTTATCCTCATTTTCCACAGACTTTTCCACCAGTCTCCCTATTTTCGGGAACTATATCGGACCTCCTTCGCACTCGCACAAAAAATCCGTTTTCTCCGCGCGGAGCCCCGTTTATAATCTTGCGCTCGCCCTTCATATATGCCCTCGAAAACTAAGGAGACGCCGTCCATGTCAACGCCTACAGACAAAAACTTAGATACATGGAGGGAAGCGGCGACCAAGGAGTTAAAGGGCAAGTCACCCGATGATTTGATCTGGAATACGCCGGAGGGAATCGAGGTCAAACCCCTTTACACGGCCGAAGATCTGGAAGGACTGGAAACGGTCAATACCCTGCCCGGCTTCGCACCATTTATGCGTGGACCGCGGGCGACCATGTACGCCGGGCGTCCCTGGACGATCCGACAGTACGCCGGTTTTTCAACGGCCGAAGAATCGAACAAATTCTACCGCGACAATCTGAAAGCCGGGCAGAAGGGTCTTTCGATCGCTTTCGATCTGGCGACTCATCGGGGATATGATTCAGATCACCCCCGCGTTGTAGGCGATGTCGGCAAGGCAGGTGTCGCCATCGATTCCGTCGAGGACATGAAAATCCTGTTTGACGGCATTCCCCTGGATGAGATGACCGTTTCCATGACCATGAACGGCGCCGTGCTGCCGGTACTGGCGGGTTACATTGTGGCGGCTGAGGAACAGGGCGTGAGCCAGGAAAAGCTGGCTGGAACCATTCAGAACGACATCCTGAAAGAGTTCATGGTCCGCAACACGTACATCTATCCGCCTGAGCCCAGCATGCGCATTGTCTCTGACATCATTGGCTACACGGCCGAGCACATGCCCAAATTCAACTCCATATCCATCTCCGGCTACCACATGCAGGAAGCCGGCGCTACAGCCGTGCAGGAACTGGCCTACACCCTGGCTGACGGCATCGAATACGTGAAGACGGCGACTGAAAGCGGCCTGGACGTGGACAAGTTCGCTCCACGCCTGAGCTTCTTCTTCGCCATCGGCATGAATTTCTTCATGGAGATCGCCAAGTTGCGCGCCGCCCGCGTACTGTGGTCGGAACTGATGGATCGTTTTGATCCCAAAGATCCCCGTTCATCCATGCTACGAACCCATTGCCAGACTTCCGGCGTTTCGCTGACGGAAAAAGACCCCTACAACAACGTCGTGCGTACCACCATCGAGGCTATGGCCGCCGTGCTTGGCGGCACCCAGAGCCTGCACACCAATTCCCTGGATGAAGCCATCGCCCTGCCGACGCCGTTTTCCGCCCGTATCGCCCGCAATACACAATTAGTCATTGCCGAGGAGGCCGACATCACCCGCGTCATCGATCCCATGGGCGGCAGCTACTACGTGGAAAGTCTGACTGCTTCGCTGATCACAGAGGCGCGCAAGCTGATCGCCGAGGTTGACGAGATGGGCGGCATGACCCGCGCTGTTGAGGCCGGCTTGCCGAAACTGCGTATCGAGGAATCGGCGGCGCGCAAGCAGGCCCGCGTCGACCGCAAGGAAGAAGTGGTTGTCGGCGTCAACAAATACGCCAAGGAAGACGAAGACAGCATCGACACCCTCGAGGTGGATAACAATGCCGTGCGCGAGGCCCAGGTCGCCCGCTTGAAAAACATCCGGGAAACTCGCGACTCGGACGCCTGCCAGGCGGCGCTTGACGCCCTGACCGCAGCCGGTGAAAGCGGCGAAGGTAACCTTCTGGACCTGGCCGTCATGGCGACCCGCGCACGCGCCACCGTGGGCGAGATTTCCGACGCCCTGGAAAAAGTTTATTCCCGCCACCAGGCCAATACGCAATCGATCTCTGGCGTCTACGGTGCTGCCTTTGAAGACGATCCGGCCTTTGCCGAAATCCTCAACAACGTCGAAGACTTTATCGCCGAGCGCGGCCGCCGTCCGCGCCTGCTGGTCACCAAGATGGGGCAGGACGGTCACGACCGCGGAGCCAAGGTAATCGCCACGGCGTTTGCCGACATCGGCTTCGACGTCGATATCGGGGCTATGTTCCAGACCCCTGCCGAAGCCGCCCGCGAAGCCATCGAAGACGACGTCCATGTTATCGGCGTTTCTTCACAGGCCGCCGGCCACAAGACTTTGGTTCCGCAACTGATTGAGGAGCTGAAGAAACAGGGCGCTGACGACATCGTCATCATCTGCGGCGGCGTCATTCCGGCCCGGGATTACGACTTCCTAAAAAATGCAGGAGTCTCCGGCATATACGGCCCCGGTACCCATATCCCGACGGCGGCGGCCGAAGTGCTGGCCATCATCCGCGAGCGGCGCGAAGCGGCGTGATCGACTCAAGAGAGGACTAACCTTCTTTCTTCGGGTTTTGCCCTGAACCGCCGTTGCTTAGTATCAGGCAAGTGGTGCTGCCGTGGGCGTAGATCTTGCCGTTTGAGTCGATGATCTTGCCTTCAGCAGTGGCGACCCGGTTACCGCGATGGACAATCCATCCTTCCGTGCGGACTTCGCCAATATCGGACGTCAGCCCGCGAACCAGGTTTATTTTGTATTCCAGGGTGGTGCAGCTTTCACCTTTTGCCAGGGTGCTGTGAACAGCGCATCCCATCGCCGAATCAAGCAGGACGCCAAAATATCCCCCATGAACGGAGCCGAAGGGATTGTAGTGAAACTCGCTCGGGGTGGAGAGGAAAGCCGCCTTTCCCTCGCTGACTTCGGAAAGATAGAAATCCATGGTATGGGCCATGGGCGGACGATGGTTTTCACCAACCATGGCGTTGTTTAGAAAATCTATCCCCGCCTGAGATTGCGCCTCGTTATGAATGGCTTCGGGGCAATCCCACTCATAGGTTCGCAAGCGTGGTATTTCCTCTTCGGATTTGGACATGAGAATTCTTTCAAAAGATGGCGGTGGGCGAGTTTCGGATAAATTTAGTTGAATGTCGCGAAACGATATACAAAAAACTATCTAATCGCAGCCGCCTTCGACCGGGTGTTGCTGGGCCCGCCAGCGCAACATACCGCCGGAAAGATTTGCGAGTTTGGAAAAACCGGAGCGGCGCAGTATAACCGTCGCTTGCGCCGAACGCCCTCCGGCGCGGCACACTGCAACGACCGGGCGTTCCTTGTCCAGTTCCCCGGATCGATTTTCAAGTTCACCCAACGGGATTTGCCGGGCGCCGGGAATGCGGCCCAGAGGGCCATTGAATTCGTCTTTTTCGCGCACATCCAAAATCTGTGCAGCGTTCATATGTTCCGCCAGCCATTGCGGTTGAACCTCCCACATGCCGGCAAATGTAAGATTCAAATCGGCCCAATCGGGCTCGTCCAACGCGACGGCGTCGTCATCCGGCTTGCCGCATTTCAAATTCGCAGGCACCGCGATATCGATCTTTTTCGGATGGTCCAGGCCCAAGTTGTCCATATAACCAACAAAATCACCCTGGCTCAGCTGCCCGCCCAGTCGCGGGTTGAAGGCCTTTTCCTCGGCGACGCTGGTCGACGTCAATCCCCTGTAATCATGCCCGGGATAAAGCAAGGCGTCGTCGGGAAGGGTAAATATTTGCGAATGGATCGACTGGTACATCTGTGCGGCATCACCGCCCTGAAAATCGGTGCGCCCGCAGCCGCGGATCAGCAGGCAATCGCCGGTAAAGGCCATTTCTTCCGTATCAAGAACAAAGGTCAAGCAACCTTCTGTATGGCCCGGCGTCTCGCGAACGCTCAGGTACCGGTTGCCGAATTCGATTTTGTCGTCCTGTTGCAGGGTTCGGTCGAAATTTTCCGCACCACTGGCCCCTGAAAGGGCAATCTTGCTGCCGGTCCTCGTGCGGTGAAGCCAGCCGCCGGTAACGTGGTCGGCATGAACATGGGTTTCAAGCGTATACAGAAGTTTCAAATCCAGCTCGTTCAGCAGTGCACCATCGCGCCCGGCCTGTTCGAAGACCGGGTCGATCAGCACGGCTTCGCCCGATCCATTATCGGCCAGGAGGTACGTATAGGTTCCCGTTTCGGAATCGAACAACTGACGAAAAATCATTTTAAGAAGCCCCAGCAGTTTCAGTCTTTGAGGCACATTACCATCATTCTAAAACGATGGCCATTTTCTCCGGCGCGGACCTAGTCTTTGGCCTACCCTTAAAAGGTGTTTGTTATGTAATCCAACTTTCGCAATAATATCATGATGAATCGCCTAATAATTCTTCTGCTAACTGTACATTTTTTATCTTCGGGCTATGCCATCGCCGAGGATACCAGCTCGATACCTGTTTCGGTTCTCGTGGAACAAGCTAAGAAGGCCCTTGCCCAAAACGACATCGAGGAACGGGATCGTATTGTCGACAAAATTTTTAAATTGACGACAGGCTTGGAACTTCCCTTCGAAAGGGTGCCGGAAACTCTTTCTGCAGATGAAATTGAAAAGCGGATATGTACCTACAAAAAAGTTACTGCTCAACTGTACACGCCAGAAGAACTTGAGCTTCTTCGCCACGAAACAAGATTTCGCTCATACATCGTGCTCTTCATTAAAAGGGATACAGGAATCCAGATAAGGGGAAGGTCCGAATTCGAGTCTATGCAAATTAGAATGGAATGCATTCAAGACAACGGCGAGCCGGTCCCTGAAGCTAGGGCCCTGCGCGATGGTCAAGCCTGGGCAATGCGCCTTAACGAATCGAGCATCGCTGACGCACAAACAATTGCACAAGAATATGAAGCGCTTCTCAAACACCGCCCCGACGAAGAAAGGTACCGGTGGTTTCACATGATGACGGGCTTGATCGTTAACGCCAAACGTTCAAAACATAATCTCGAAGAATCAATACAACGAGTGAAACTTTCATCCTACAGGGCGGAGTTAGCCGAAAAAGCCGACGATGGCGATGTTACCGTACAATTGGAACTGGCGCGCCGCCTGGAAACCGGCGACAAATTTGAACAAAACAAGCTGTATGCTTATTACTGGTACAAACGCGCCCATCTAAATGGCGGGGGTAAAGAAGCCCAAGAAGGGTTGGATCGACTGCTCCCCGGTTTTGACGAGATTGATCTCATACGAATCGAAGTTCTGCTTGACGATAAATACCGCCCTTATTAATTCGATTATTTTCGAGTATTCTTGGTTTTCTCGATGCATTTATTGTATCGCCGCGAAAGTTCCTTAGCGTTTATCTCATGATCTTTTTGTTCGTGCTTGAGCCTTTCAAGCTTATTTTCTTGATTAGTGAGTTCTTCTTTTTCTCGCGCTATTTTTCCTTCAATTTTTTCCAATTTTTCTCCAAGTCTTCGAATCTCGCGCTTCAAGTAGAGAACGTCGAAAACAAAACCAGCGCGGCTTGCGCGTCCCGCCCTGATAGAGGCCTGTATGGCCGCTATTTCGAGCAAAGTGTTATTCCGTTCAGATTTCAACGCGTTTATGACTTTCTTGGTTCCATTTACTTCTTCTGTCGCATTTTCAATGGGCTTATTCAAAGCATCATGCCTTTTCCACGCAGCCCAAACTTCCCACCTAATTTCCTCACAATCCTTTTTGGGCTCTTCCTTTTCAATATCCTCCGCCCAGCATCGGCAATTGTAGGCTTCGCCGGGGTGGCCGTCTTCGGGCGGGTCTTCCCAGAAAAAAACTTTCCGTTGCGCTCGGCGTGGGACGAGCGCACCCTGCCGTCGCCGGCCGTGCGCCAGATGTATTCACCTTCCATCTTGTCGGCATCGTAAAACTCCAGTAGCCCGGTATTTGGATTAACCGTTCCGGCGCCGCCTCTATCTTTCAGCAATCTGGCTTCTTCCGGCGTGATGTGGGCGAGAATAATGTCGCCGTTACGGCCCATGCCCTGCAGGCTTTGGGCCAATGCCCGGATCGTCTCGCCGCCGGGATTGACGAGTCCGTCGATGCGAAGACCATAGTCCTTCTGGAAGTTCTTCACGGCGTCTTCAACGCGGGTGCCGAAGAAGCCTGTCGGACCCTCGGTTTTGGAAAGGTCGAGGTGACCGCTCTGGCCGAGCAGGGTCTCGATCTTGGCTACGTCGTTGCGCTCGTTGCCGCCGATACGCCCGACGGAAGTCGCGAGGTTGAAAGGGCGTGTCAAATCGAGACGGTCTTCTTCCAACATCGCTAGACGGCTGTTGAGGGGATTGCGTGCGCGTATGCTCATTTCGGGCCCTCCTTCCAGACTTTCACGCCCTTTTCCACCGATCGCCCAACGACGTAGCCGCCGACACCGAGCTTTAAGAGCTCCCACATGTCCGGTGGGATGTCGGCCATGGGGGTGCCGAACAGGGGCACGACGAGATAGTTGTTGGCGATGATCAGGCCGAACAGGCACATCAAAAGCGGCCGCCAGTTGCGTTGCAGCCAGCTTTCACCTTTAGCCTCCGCCTGGATGATGTTGGCGGCGGCCTCGATTTCCTTCATCTGGCCGGTCAGGACCATTTCCTGCAGGTTGGCTTTGATCTTGGCGGCTTGGTCCTTGTCTTCGACAGACCTGTCGATCAGTCCGAACAGGCCGCCGACCAGCGGCCCGATAAGGGCGCTAAACATGGGTGATCTCCTTCACTCGATATTGGCGTAAAAAAGATGGCGGCCGATCTCGGCGCTTGGGGCTTTGTCCTTCGCCCACGGCGGATAAACGCCTTTCACGTGGTAATGAGTTGCGCCCCCTGTAGGGTCGTCGATGGTTCCGGCGGCAGCGCGCCGTGCGATACGGATGCTGGCCTGGAAGGTTTTGTTTTCGGGCGTCACTGAGGAAATTTTCTTCAGGTTTGGATCGCCTTCATTCCAGCAAGAAAATTGCCACGGCTTCAGGCACACGCCCCCCAGACTGTCGCCCCACCAGTAACCACCGCATTCGCGCGACCGCTTCAGGCGATTGAATATGACGCAGGCGACGGCTTCCTTGCCGCGCACTTTCTCGCCGCGGGCCTCGCCGTATATTGTGCGGGCCAGCAATTCCACGTCGGGATCAAGAGGCAGGGTTTTGCCGGGATCGCGCCTGGGCTTGCCGCCGATGCCGATCTCCCCTTCCTGCCCGGCTTCCCCCAGCGGGGTCGCCAAGCCTGCCTCTTTGTGTATCCGGTTCATTGGACGCCCCCCGCATTGGGACGGTTGCCGTCCAGCTTGTCTTCGATGCGGATCAAATGAGCGGTGAGGCGGCGCTCAACTTCTTTCAGGTATGTGATTGACGCGTAATTCTTGGCGACTTCCAGCTTATAGGCGGCCAGATTGTCGCGCAGCCAGCGCAAACCCGTCTCGCTTTCATGGCGGGCGTCGTCCATCTGGATTTCAACATCACGGCGATGGCGCCAGCTAAGCCAGAACAAACCGGCCAGCGCCGGCACTTCGACGACGGTGATCCACCAGATCACGTCGAGCGTCCAGGTTCCTTGCAGCGTTTCCTGCATGGGTCTTTCTCCTTTTCATTTTTGTTGGAGGTTGGTTGAAGGGTTGATTTACGAAAAACGCCCCCTTCCAATTAAGAAAGGAGGCGGAAATTTGCTTGAGCGTTTGCCCGCTCAGCTAGCTCTTTGAGAAACTCGTAAAAGTTGTTTGTCCTTTTTACTAACTTTCGCAATAATATCACGATGTTACGTTTGCTCTTCATTCTGCTGGTTGCTTGTTTCCTGGCTTCGACGGCGATCGCCGTCGATGATACCGATTCGACGCCCATTCAGGCTCTTGTGGAACAGGCGAAGAAGGCCCTTGCACGAAATAATTTTGAAAAGGTGCAACAAATTTTCGCAGAAATTTATGAATTGACGACGGGCCTCGATGCCGAGGCAGATATTCCGATTAAAGACCGCCCCACAGTGGATATTCAAAATAGGCTATGTCCTTACCGGAAGGCGATTGCTCCGCTACTGACGGCACAAGAACTTGAACACCTACATCATCAAATGCGCGTTGTTGCTTTTGGAGTAGTTAAGAAAAAAGAAGAGGATGCTCCCTTCGTCCGGGCTATCATCGAGTGCGTTCGGGATAATGGCGAACCAGTGGCGGAATCCAAAGCGTTACAAGATGGACTTAATTGGGCAAGGAAGCTTCATGCAGCAGATATCGATGGTATACGCGCCATGGGACGAGAGTACGAGAGGTTGTTCGAACGCTATCCCGACAATCTTTTTTATGATCTCCTTAACAGTTTCATAAAGGGTAAAATCGACGATATCCGCTGGGAAAATGAGCGCCAGGAATTCAAGAAACGCTACCCAGTAGGTATTCTCTTTCGGCAGAATCTCGTTAACAAAGCTCACAAGGGCGGCCTTGCTGCCCAGTTAGAATTGTCCCGCCGCCTCGAAACCGGGCACAATTTCAGGCAGGACAATGCGATGGCCTATTTTTGGTACCAACGTGCCCTAAAAAACGGGGGTGGCGAATTCGCCCAAAACGGCATGGATAGGCTGTACCCTCGTTTATCGGAATTGGAATTATGGCTTGTAGACATGTGGACTAAAGAAGGTCACCGGCCTTACTGAATAGGCTCCATAGACTCATTGCCTTTTTACGCATTCTTCGTATCGCCGTGACAATTCCTCAGCGGTTTGTCGATGAGATTCCTGTTTGTGTTCAAGTTGTTCAAGTTCCTTCTTCTGTCTTGCGAGCGTGTCGTTTTCAGTTTTGATCTCGTTTCCAATTTCTTCCAATCTTTGTTGGAGTTCCAGAATTTTACGTCTTTGACTTTCCGCCCTCGCGGCATCACCAATAGACGGTGGAAATTTTGGCACGCTTGGAATCAGCGCAATTCTTAAAGCTGCCCGTGTTTCTTCCAATAAGGATTTTAAGTCTCCAAGTAATTCTATGGTTTTAGACACGTCATATTTGGCGGCTTCAATTTGTTCATGGAGAGCGTTAATTCTGCGATTCGCAACCCAAACTTCCCACCTAATTTCCTCACAATCCTTTTTAGGCTCTTCCTTTTCAATATCCTCCGCCCAGCAGCGGCAATTGTAGGCTTCGCCTGGATGGCCGTCTTCGGGCGGATCTTCCCAGGAAAAGACCTTTCCGTTGCGCTCGGCGTGGGAAGAACGCACCCTGCCATCGCCGACCGTGCGCCAGATGTATTCACCTTCCATCTTGTCGGCATCGTAAAACTCCATTAGCCCGGTATTTGGATTAACTGTCCCGGCGCCGCCTCTTTCTTTTAACAAGCTGGCCTCGGCTGGGGAAATGTGGGCCAGAAGGGTATCGCCGCGACGCCCCATTTTTTGTAGCGATGCGGCAAGCATGCGAATGGTTTGGCCGCCGGGATTGACGAGCCCGTCGACCTTCAGGGCATGATCCTTCTGGAAGCCTTTTACAGCGTCATCAACGCGGGTGCCGAAGAAGCCTGTCGGGCCGTCGGTCTTGGAAAGGTCGAGATGGCCGCTTTCACCCAGCAGGGTTTCGATCTTGGCGACATCGTTGCGCTCGTTGCCGCCGGTCCGCCCGACGGATGTATCGAGACTGAAAGGGCGTGACAGGTCGAGGTTGTCTTCTTCCATCATCGCCAGCCGGCTGTTGAGGGGATTGCGGGCGCGCTGACCACGACGATGGCCCTGAGCGTGCGCGCCTTGCGGGGAAAACGCATTGGCGTTTTAACGATGGGACATGATGAGATTTCCTTAAGTAGAAACATTGAAAATAAAAAACGCCCCCTTCCAATTAAGAAAGGAGGCGTTAATGCTTCGAGCGGTTAGGCGCTCAGAAGATCAGATGTTCATAGTGTCTTTGATAAAGCGCTTCCTCGCCCTTCTCTTTAACGGCGGTGACGAGTTCCGGGATGATCTTTTGCACGATGGGCATGGCCTCGTCGCGGGTCATGCCGGGTTTCAGACGTTTATCGTAAAGCGTGCGGACCATGATCTTGTCATTCATGGGCAGGCGGTCGATGATTGGAACGTTATCACTCATGATTGAAGGCTGCAGAATATCGGTATCCGCGATAAGGCCTAGACCTTGCGTGATCTCCTCGATAATACAGTGCCTGATTACTTCGTCGCTTAAAGTGCTTAAAATGATGGTTACGTCATACTCGCTGACATTACGCACGTTTCTCGTAGTTCCAAGGCAAATCGAACCGGACAGAATGTCGATTTCCCTCTCGCTTTCCCCATATGAACGAAGGATTGGAGCCACGCGATCCGGCGGAACGATGTAAAATTCCATACTTATCCGCCCGTTTCTCAGGTCTTCGAATAGACCGATATCTAGGCCGCTCAAGCGCGCAAGGACATCAAGAGTTTTTCTAATATGGGCCTTGAACCGTCTGGGTTCCTCGCCATGGAGACGCACCCGGATCGGGTATCCCCAAGTGGAAAGACGCCCGTCATGCTTAATTCCCCGGCTTTCAAAATCGTTTCTGAAAACCGTCAGTTCAAATTTCCGGATGAGCAATTCGACGGGCGCAATGGAGTCCAGGTTCCTAAGAATCATCCATTCCTGCACCTTTGGACTGTACCTTTGCCAAAGGATTACCATGACAATCGTAAAAAGCGCTGAAAGCGCTAATCGGCCCCGTTTTGTTTTTGTGGTTGTTCGAATCATTGCCCGTCATGATAGCAAGACATATCAGGCGGGGGGACAAAAATCACCATCCCCTGACTGAATATTGGAGGGCATTTTGGAAATTGATGGAGCCCCGCCCGGTTACCTGAGTGGACCTCCATTACCTTTGTTGTTCGCAAGTTGACCAAGAATTGCCAGTCCGATCAGGGCGGCGATCATGGCCCCGACTGTCTGCTCTTTTTGATTGTCATTCTTGGCCGGAGCCGGGGGCGGCCCCGAAGGTGGCGGCCCAAGGGGCGGCGTTTCCGCTGGCCCCTTGTCTGGATCGTTCATGAAGTCATTGATTGATCTAAATATTGGATTATTGACAATTTGATCAATAAGCGATTTGGGTTCGGGCGCAAACTTGGCTCTTTCTCGCTTCGCCCTTAGGCTGAGCATCCGGTCGAGCATGGCCTTTTCCTGGCGGGCGCGTTGCTGGCGAGCTCGCTCTTCGCTTTTGGCCTGTTTCTCCTTCTCGGCGCGTTGCCGGGCCTGGCGTTGCTGCAGGTCCCTCATTTTGGCTTCTTCTTCGGGGGCGCGGGCTTTTTCTTTTTCCCGGGCCAGACGGTCCCGGTGGGCGCGTCTGTCGGCTTCTTCCTGTTCCTTCTCCGTCCGGTTCATTCTTTCCTGAATCGCGTGGAATGCACGCAACCGGTCCATGCGGGCCGCATCTTCCTGTTGCGCTTTGCTTTTTCCATCTTCCTCGGCCGTATTCTCAGAAGGGGATTTTCCCGGAAGATCACCCGGTCCCCAGCCGGGATGACCGCCTTCGCCACCGCCGGATTTCTCTGGACCACCGCCCAATCCCCATCCGGGATGCCCACGTTCGCCGCGCCCGCCGGCCGGTTTTCCCGACGAGCCGCCCAGTCCCCAACCGGGATGGCCGCCGCCCCGGCCGGAATTGCCGGAACCGGGGGCGGGACCGTCACGGCCGTCAATGCCGGGATGGCCGCCCCAGAACTCCGGCAGGCCCGTCACCGGATTGATTGAACCGCCGTCGGTGATGTTGTGCAGCAAATTCGCTTCTTGCGGCGTGATATGGGCCAGAATGGTGTCGCCGTGACGGCCCATTTCCTGAAGTGAACTGGCCAGCGCACGAATGGTTGGACCGCCCGGCGTGATCAGGCCGTCGGTTCTAAGGCCGTGATCCTTCTGGAAGTCTTTTACGGCGTCTTCCAGACGTATGCCGAAAAAGCCGGTCGGGCCGTCGGTCCTGGCGAGATCGAGGTGGCCGCTTTCACCCAGCAGGCTTTCGATCTTGGCGACATCTTCGCGTTCGTTGCCGCCGGTCCGCCCGACGGATGTATCGAGACTGAAAGGGCGTGACAGGTCGAGGTTGTCTTCTTCCATCATCGCCAGCCGGCTGTTGAGGGGATTGCGGGCGCGCTGACCACGACGATGGCCCTGAGCGTGCGCGCCTTGCGGGGAAAACGCATTGGCGTTTTAACGATGGGACATGATGAGATTTCCTTAAGTAGAAACATTGAAAATAAAAAACGCCCCCTTCCAATCAAGGAAGGAGGCGCTAATTCTTTGGGCCGGTATTTCTTTCTGAAACCGCGGCCCTAAACCGGGTGCTGTATTAGGGTACTAAAGCTTTATTTCGGCCTTCTGTGTCGGGGCGCTGGCCCAATTGTCACCGGCGGCGACCAGGCAGCTTGTTCCGCCCGGCTGGGTGACGACAATGGAAAAGGTGCCGTTTTCGGAGGCGAAAACCTCGATCATGGCGCCGTTGGAAGAAAGGCCGAGGGAAACCGGCTTTTCCGCGTACCCATTTTGAAGTTTGTTAACAAATTCGGATCTTTCTCCGCACACAGTCTGGGCGTGGGAGTCGGTTGGCAGGGCGCTAAACGCAACGAATGCGGCAGCGATTGCTAATAAAGTTTTTTTCATGGTCTCGCTCCTTTCTAGTCGCGAAAGGCCGCCCCTTTGGGACGGCCAGATAAATGTACAGCACCAGATTTTCTTAAGTCTGCTCGGCTTGCTTTAATCTTTCGCTAGCTTTGTTTTCTGCACTTAATCCGCCTGGGTAAATCCCTTAGGCTTCGAATTAACGTATGCACACTATAACATACCCGCAATGGGCTTTAGGACTTCTGTCCCAGGTCTCACGTTGACGTGAAGAAACGTGAGAGCTTTGAAATATTTGGACATATTAGACCTCAAATTTCGTTTCCGCCTTGAATCCATTGACGTTTCCACGCCAGTTACCCCGCGCCTTGATATCTTTTTTTGACAGCGAGGGCTTTCTGGGCAAACGCACGGGCTCGCTTAGCAGGCATCCGGACACCGCATCCAGGCCATCGTCGCGGCCACCCGTTCCCGGGCGCCATTCACGCATTTCGCCAATAAAGGGGGTCCGCCAGACGGATCGATGGGCGTTCAGGCGGCCTGCGGCAAGTACAGCATCGAAGGCGTCGATGATGCGAAGGTCCTTCGACGTGGAGGAAGCATTTTCCACCACGGCGGCGGCCAGTCCGGCTTCGCGCAACTCCAACCGGAGCAATCCGGCGAGAAATTTGCCGATGCCGTTGGTTTCAATGGTCACCGAAGGCAGATAGGA
This sequence comes from uncultured Thalassospiraceae bacterium, assembly GCA_964490815.1. Taxonomy (GTDB): domain Bacteria; phylum Pseudomonadota; class Alphaproteobacteria; order Rhodospirillales; family JABHCV01; genus JACNJU01. The sequence goes on along the minus strand of CAZBEC010000012.1, from coordinate 31,625 downwards.
CTCGCGCAGGAAGTTCACCACCTGGCGACAAAGCTGTACGGCTTCCGCCTGTTGTTCCAAAAGACGCGGATCGTGCTCCAAGTATTTCACCCGGTGCAGCCAGTAATCCCCGTAATCGTCGGTGAAGACGGCGGCGATAACGCTGGCGTCACCTTTTTTCGGCGAACCATAAGAAGGGTCCCACCAGCAGGAAGCCGAAACAAGCCTTCTACCCCCTAGCATCAGAGTCGCCTCATTATTACCTTCCCGATAATCGAGCCCGCCTTCGTAGAGTTTAAGGCGGTCCGGGTCCAGACGCCCTTCGGCGATGTTGACCATTTGCAACATCATTTGCGATGCGAACTTGTTTGGCCCGGTGCGCCTTTTAATGGCTTTGATCTTTTTGGGACCGAAGCGTTCAGGCCAGCGGCTTTCGCTATTTTCGTCCAACAGAGGCAGTTCAAGACGCTCGAAGCCGTCCAGATAGGGCCGCTCTTCGTCATCGTCGTCATTGGCGGCTTCTACTTCCGGGTTATCGGAATAGATTGAATAGTAGGTATGGGGCGTGCCCACATAAAGCTGCAAGCCGCCCGGCACCAGCACATAGTCTATTTCGTCAAGTCGGGTGCGAAGATCGATCCGCTTGGGCGCGGTGTTGCAGGTGTTGGGCACTTCGACATCGTCGCAGATAACCACATCGGCGCGCGAACCGGTGACGTTGGCGCTTATGCCACGCGCCAGCATGGACGGATCACGCAGCTCGAGCGTGCGGTTGATCGTGAACTGATCGGACGCCCATTGATCTTGGCGTTTGGGTTTCATGCCATTGCACAGGGGATGATTCTCGATGATGCGTTTGACGTTTCGCACCATTTTGCGCGCCAGCGCCAGATCGGCGGCCAGCACGATAATTCTTAGATCGGGATTACACTTAAGAAGCCAGGCGCAGAAAAGGCCGACCAATGATGATTTTCCGGAATTGCGAAACGCCATCAGCAGCAACTCGCGGCTGCCGCCCCGCCAGCGGGACGACAGCCAATCGAGAATGCCGGTGTGCAATTGTGGCGTGGTCAGGCCCTGATCCTTATTCCAGGCTTCCACGAAGTCGTGGAGCTTGGGAGAAGACATGGATCATGCACGGCTCAACTTACGCAGGCTCGTTCGGCCATACGACGTCGTCCGTTTTCGATGCCTTGGTTAAGTCGCGCAAGGCCTGGCGATACTCCCGCCATGCTTGACTATCCGGCTGATCGGGAAGAACCCGCCAGTCGGTTGCGGCGAGTCGAGCGTTTCTTTCTGCCCGAATTTTGGTCCATGCGCGTTCCGGTTCTTTCGCCGCTTCGGCGGCTTCTTCGGCGTCACGTAAGGCTTCTTCTTCGGCGGTGAAGGGGATATCCTCCCCGTTGATGTTATGAAATCTAGACATGGGGTACTCCTATGACTGTTAGGCGGTCACTGGTGATGTTGCCTGTCGAAAAAAGAAACTGAAAACGGTCAATTACAGAAGCAGAGAGCCGCACTCCTTGAAACCAATTTCGTCTTGTGTAAAGCCCTCCCGAATTAACACCGCAAGAGGAAGTTCCGGTTATTGCTGTTTGGAGGGTTGAACGCGCATTGTGTAATGTGGCTACGAAAGAAAACCCACCCCCGGTCCCGGTGTTGATCGTGTTGTTGTGTTCAAGCAGCATTTTGCTGTCTCCGCTATCACCGGTTATCTTGCTTGTTGGAAACGCAGCCGAACTTGAAGCGTCAGAGGAATGTCCATACGGGCTAGTGCACCCGTAACCATAATGTCCACTACCACTGTCAATGCCGCCGTTTCCTACTCTTGCCCACGGATATGCACTAGAGACCGGAACAAGGTTGGCACCAATTATTTGGTAGGTGTCATAGGTGTCGTCGATGCCCGTAATAGTCAGACTTGCACTGTTTGACGCAGTAGCAGATCCAACAACATGGCCCCCACTACCAGCAGCATCTTGGAAACTTGGCGCGGCGCCGCTGCCATTGGAGGTCAGGACCTGACCGGACGTCCCCACGGCGACGGTGGCGGGATCACCGGCAGCGTCCCAGGTGATCAACTCGCCGTCCGTGCCGGAGGCTAGTTTGGAGAGGGTAACGGCACCATCGGCTAATTCCCGGATATAGACCGGCCGCTCGTCGCTGATATCGTTCTTGCGTATTTTGAATTGCCCCACCGCAAGGGTAATTTGCGCGATGGGGATTTTTCCGGATGGGATGGCCGGCGCGCTCGGCGATGCGACTTCGGTTCCGTTTACCACCGATACAACACCTGTTGATTGATCGATGACGACCCTGTCGATGCGCGGGTTGGTCGTTGGGGCGTTAATGGTGCCCGTACTTTGTGATGCGACCTCCGTCAGGGTGGTTCCATCCATTAATGTCCCCGCGTTCAGCTTAACCGTCATATTGGCCGGTTTATGCTGGCGCGCTTTGAACATTTTTCCAAGATTTGCCATGGTGTTTACCTTTCAGGTTTTGATAAAAAAAAAGGGCCCGACAATAGGGCACCTTGCTTTGGTTTAGGTTTGTGAACGGACGCTAAGCGCCGTTCAGGTATGGTCTATTCTGGTTTTTTTCAGTTCACCTCCTTTTCTTTTGTTTCCGGGATTTTCCGCGTGAGTTACCCCGCCGCATCCCGGATGGGCCATGAACAGGCCGGCTTCGGCGAACCGGTCGGGCGGCTCGCCATGTTCGGCCTCGTAAATTTCCATTAGAGAAATCGCGTAAATCTTCGCCACGCTCATGGCGTGGGTCCAGCCGCACATGTAGCGACTTTTCTGGTGTTCTTCGATGCCAAGTGGGCTTTCGTAAGCCGAGGCCACGCAGTTGGAGCATTCGTTGCGAAGCGGGCACTTGCCGCAGATCGGATCTTCGGCCTTGTGCTTCCATTGCTCCTTGACCTCTTCCAGAAGCCCGTTGTCGCTTGGCACGATGATCTGCTTATCGTGATCCAGCGAGCCGATGACCTTTCCCGGCTGGTTCATGGTCAGGAAGCGGTTGCAACCGTAGACCTCGCCATCGAAGCCGAGGCAATGCATATGGGTGCAGGTGCCGCAGGCGTTGCGCCGCTCGTCCTTGGGCGGCTTGGCCAGGTACGAGAGGTAGTCGGGCATCGTCTTGCTGGTGATTTCCAGGTATTCGATGGAGTTGTACCAGCCCTGCCCGGCCCAATGATCCATGATGGGGCGCAACTGCTGAAACAGCCGCATGCCGAAGTCGGCGTCGTAGTGGCCCTCGAAAACCAAATTCTGAGTGATCTTGGCGAATCCCAGGTCGACCAGGTTGAAATAGCTTTCGGCCATCGCCTGGCTGGTTTCTTCGGTCATGGTGTGCTTGACGTTGACGGCGCGGCGTCCGAGCGTATCCAGCAGCCAGGGCAGGCTTTCGACAATCTTGTCGTAACTGCCTTGAGTGGCGTCTGTTTTGTAAAACCGGTGCTTGTCGTGGATTTCCTTGATGCCGTCGATGGACACCCCGACCATCAGCTGGGTGCGAAAATCCTCAATAAATTTACGCGCGCCCGGATCGCCGAAACATGTGCCGTTCGTGGACAGCGCCCCATGAACGCAGGCGCGCCCGTTCTTTGCCGCCAACTCGTTGGCGATCTCCATGGCCGCGTAAGCCAGGTCCGGGTAAAGCATCGGCTCGCCGCCAATAATGTCGATAACGACGGGTCCGTTCCTGTCCTTGTCGCGTTCGAACATCGCATTCAAAAAGGTGCGGATGTTTTCGACCGTATTCTGGCGCCCGACCTTCTTTTCATAACAGTAGGTGCAATCCAGATTGCAGTTAAGGTTGGTCATAATCTGGTATTGTGGATCGACACTCATGGGTTATCGCTCCTTGCAGCGTCAAGCATTGCGCCGACATGGGCGCACCAGGCGTAGTATTTTTCCCTGGTCATCAGGTCGGCGATGTGTGAGCAACCTATGATCGGTCCGTTATCCTCAAGCACCGGCATGTCGCCGTCGCCGCACTTTTCAGACATGGGCGACAAAATGCCGTCATGGCCCAGGTGATGATTTTTGGTGCAGTCGCAGACCTGGTCAAAGAGCGTCATGTCATCGAAGTGGAACCAGTCCGCGAAGTTTGGATCGAGGCTGCGCAGCATCAGGAACTGCCGCGAGACATGGTGAAGGTGCTGGATGTTCAGCTCGCCCAACTTGTAGTGATCGAAGCGGAAGGTGATCTTGTTGACGCTTGGGAAAATCTGCCGGAGGTTGTAGACGGAGGCGGCGAAATTCTGGAACGGGTTGGAAATCACCCGGCGAAGCTCGACCACATTCAGGCTGCGGATTATCTGGTAGATGTCGATTCCGGCGACCGAATTGTAAACCAGGTTATCCAGCGGTCGCTGGCTCCTTTCGATGCCGTCAACGGAAATGCTCATATAGACGTTGTTGTCATTGGCCCAATTCGCAACCTCGCGCGTCAGGGTAAGGCCGTTGGTGACAACCGTTATCGTTGCGTGACGCTGCAAAAGGTTCCCGCGAATGACGCCGACGCATTCGGCGACCAACGGGAAATCGAGCAGGCTTTCCCCGCCTAATATCATCACGTTGGTAAGCGGCTCGCCGATGCCCTTCAACACTTCCCGCAGGCGATCGGAAGACAGGCGCGTCATGTCGTTGTCGTCCAGGCGGTCTTTCTGGCAGCAGAACGAACAGGAAAGATCGCAGCGATTGTTGACGTTAATTACCAGGTACATCGTGATACCCCAAATCGCTCAAAATTTTCTGGATCGTTGCGTCCCTGCCTGCGATTTTACGCAAGTCTTCCGTCGTCGGCTTATCCGCCAGCATGGGAGCGAGCGCCTCTCTTTCTTCTTCGCTTAGATATGATGTCAGGGTGCCAAGGATCAGCTTCAGAAGCTTGTTGTGGTCCGCTATCAACGACCATTCATCGCCGACGAAGGCGCCCATGCGGTTCTTGATCTTTCCCTGCAGCCAGTTGCGCTTGGCCTGGTGCGGCGAACAGGCGACATAGGCCTGGGACTCTTCACTGAATTCATAGCGCCAGTGATTGCCAACGACGTCGGCCAATATCTTTTCGCCGTAGCCAAGAATTAGCGGGTAAATGAATTGCTCGTCGGGCTTGGCCGGCGCGCCAACGCTGTAGGAGAAAACGCTGGTGGTCGCCATCCCGGCGAAGCCGTTAAGTTCGACGAACACCGGTTCGCTTTCCACAGATTGTTCAAGGTGGGCGATGACATCGTCCTTGATAGCGATTAATCGAACGTCGGATATCATCAACGTACCGACGAGGAAGGGCCGCCAGTTGAACTCGGTTCCGTAATCCTTGGCCGCCAGGCTTGGGTCGATCCAGTCGTCGCCAACGGGGCCGCGATACGGTTGGGCCATGAATTCCTCGTAGGTGTTGAATTCGTAGGTCGACCTCGGAACATTCGTACGCGAGATGTGCTTATCCAGTTGAGGTAACTGGGGAATCAGGCGGGTGAACTCGTCGATAAGCATCTCCTGGACCATCTTCTGTTCAGGCAGTTTTTTGTCGCCCTTTTTCGGGCGGCGGTTTTCGATGAATTCGTTCAGTCTGTTTGATGGTTTCATTTTTTTAAATCCTTACGTGGGGCCGTGGCAGGTGCCGACACAGGAGCCGGTGCAACTGGTGCAGCCGCTGCAACCGGAACACCCCCCGGAACAACTTGTGCAAGATCCGGTGCATGAGCCGGTACACGAGCCCGTGCAGCCACCGGTGCAACTGGTGCAGGAAGTACATCCGGCTACGCAGGTGTTTGAACAACCGGTGCAGCCGCCGCCTTGTTGGTTGGGGCGTGTGAAAAATCTACTCATGATGTCACCTGTGCAATTGCTGTGAAGCGCAGTTTCCGGCCGGCGACGGTCGAGCCTTTCTGCGTCACCTTGAAAGTGATTCGATCACCGGAAACAAAGTCTTCCGTTCCGTCCGTCTTTAGCGTTCCGGCCGACAGGCTGTTGGCCGATGCCGCAAACTGCGGTTTTGTGGTGTAAATCGACATACCGTTTTTCTGGACATCGACAATCACCGTCGAACCGGTGGTGACGGTGTCGATATAACCGACCTCGCCGGTGAACGATCCGGCCCGGCTGACGACCAACTCGCCGTAGGTTTGAACGGCCAGATCCTCGCCGGTGTAATCAGGACCGAAGCCCGCATTGAACGGCATATCCATGGAGCGCACGGCGTCGGTCGTTTGCAGCTTTCCGCCGTTGAATTCAAGGCCGGAAACCGTGGCCAGGTCGATGGATATAACGCCGCCCGAATAGCTGATGCCGTTGCCGCCGGAAAGGCCGGAAGCGGTCAGGTTGACGGCGATCCATTTGCCGGTGCTGGTATCGCCGATCAGCTCGTACAGGTCCCATTGATTAGCGATAGTGAACGAAGTCGCGCCGTTGATGGTATCGCTCGAGGACCGCTGAACGGTGACGGCGTTGGCGGAACTGTCGACCTTCTGGATGGCACATTTACTGTCGACGCCGAGAGTGGCCAGAGCGTCCAACGTTATGGTGACCGGGCCGCTTGTGGCGTCGACTTTCAGCAAATCGCCCTGGTCAGCTACAACGAAGGTATAGTTGGCGGATTTTTCCTGAACCGCGCTGTAAAGCCCCCCGGCAGCGGAAGCGGCCGCGGCGGCAGCCGAAGCGGCGGCGGCGGTTTTGTCCGCATCCGTCGAGACAGCGTCGGCAGCGGTACTGACCGCGTCGGCGGCGGTTGCGGCGGCGGCGGCATTCGTCGCGGTTTTGTCCGCAGCGGTTGCGACTGCATCGGCATTTGTTGAAACCACATCGGCAGCGGTCGCAGCCGCATGGAGACCGGTCTGGACACGATCGGCCGCCGTAGCCGTGGCGTCCGCATCGGCGTTACTTTCGCTGGTCGAAGCATTGGACGCGGAGGTCGCCGCGGCGGAAGCGGAGGTCGCGGCGGAAGAGGCGCTTGTAGCGGCTTCGGCGGCTTTCGTCGTCGCCGTCGTCGCATCGGCATCGGCAGAGGCTGCCGATGCAGCCGCCGCCGAGGCGTTGGCCGTGGCATTGGTTGCGCCGCTTTCCATATCAGCCAGATTCATGGATGAGGCGGCCGGGTCGCCATTGGCGTCGAAGCCCAGCACCTTGGACGACCGGGTCGCCTTGTCAGGAATAATTGTCGATGTCGCGCTGTCTGTCGGGCCCAGACGCAACGAGCGGTCCTGGTCGGTTTCGATCTGCTGTTGCGTCGCCGTCAGTTTGTCCAGTTCGTCATTGATGACCTTGGCCCGGAATTCGCCGGATTCCTGAAAATCCGAGGTGCGTTCGATGGCGACATTTCGCCGCAGGGTAACGACGACGCCATTGGCCGGCGCCGTGACGAACGTCACCGTTCCGCCCGCCGAGTCCCCTGCCCCGGCGACCGTGTAGTGGGTTGTGATCGTCTGCAAGGTGGTGTCTTCGTAGATCTCGATATCGGCGTCGTCGAAAATCGGAAACGGGAAGGTAAAGACGGTTTGCGTTCCGTCGCCCCTATATTGAATCCTCGGGGCGATATCCCCGATTTGAATGTGCTCTGCCATAAAATTCTCCTGTCGGATTTGGCCTAGTTTCTCTCGAGCAGATTGATCATTCCGCGCATGTTTCCGAGTTGGCTCTGTCGATGCTCGAGAAGATTAATGCGGTTATTGCTCGCTGGTTGATTAAGCAAATTGGATGTCTGCATGTTGTTAAGGTTTCTGGCGTCGGCGATGGATTTCTCGGTATCTTTCCGAAGACCGTTGAGCAAGGCAGCCGCCGAACCGCTGCTTGAGCCTAACCCTTGGGCGCCAAAACGCGCCCGTTGGGATGCCAGCGTCTTTTTCAAACGATCCCGTTTTTCACGCTCCTGAATCTGCAATTGATATTGCCGTTGCTGAATGTCGGCGCGCTGACGAGCCGTGGCGGCTGCCTGTTGCGTCTTGGCCTGCTGCTGAGACTGAATCATGCTGGCGGCCATCAAGGCCACTTGCGCAAAATTGCCCATAGGGTTTCTCCTTTTTGATTGGATAAAAGAATTGTCAGCCGTTCGCCGATAGCTCGGTCGATATGGACAAAAGACTGAAGTTGAGTGGCGTATCCTGTTCGATGCGCCAAAGCGGTTTGGTGCCATCCTTGCGCCAGCCGAAGGCGCGGATGGTTCTATCGCCACTGAAAGGTTGGGGCCGGGAGTCCAGAACCGACTCTCCAAACCGCTTGAAGGGAATTTCCTGAAACCCCCTGCCGGTATTCAGCCGTAAGGCGGCCGTATCCAGCAGGCGAAAAGTAATAGCGATCGGCCTGACCGGACCGCCAGATTTACCGATGCCGCCGGAATCTCCGATGGGCGGCAGAGGTTCAACCACATGAGTAAAGCCGAGACCGATTTCAACCTTCGTCGCCGCCCTGTCCAGCGTAATTGACCCATTGTTTACGCGCCTGTTGGATTGAACCGCGCCGTCGGCCAATACCTTGACGGTTTCACCTTCCAAATGATTCAGGCCGCTCCAGGTAGATTTGGCCGTTTCTTGCGAACCGGTCAGGCCGCTGTCAACATTCAAGGACTCGTCGAAGACTTCGAGGGTAAAGCGTTCGCCACGTTTCGCGATGACGTAGGTTTTTTCGCCGACGACTGAAACGGACCTGAAATCACCCTTCGTTTCCTGGCGCGCCCAAGCCGTCACCTGTTCGGCGCGATAGATGGTGACCGTGGCAAGCTTACCATTGTCCAAGGCCATATGGAAAAGACGCCCGGATTTCTCGAAATCCTGGTCCCTTGTTCTGTCCAGCAGGTGATGGGCGAGCATAGCCAGATCGGCCGCCTGATAAGCCTGTTCCACATCCGCAAACAGGAATTCACGAAGTTCGAAACCGGCGCGCGGTACGAACAGGGTCGCCCCGTCAACGTTTCTGGGCGGCACCGTTCTATCCGTCGGCGAACCGATTTGGGTTTGCCGCGTCATCTGGATATTGCCCGGCGTCAGGGGCGATCCCGACACCATCCATTCTGCGCCCGAAGTGAAAACCTGCAGGTGCCGGCCCGAAAAGACGGCCCGGATCGCGTTTACCTGATCGGACAGGATGGCAAATTCGATGGCTTCGTCATCCAGGCCTTCCCCCAAATCGAAATTAAATAGGTCGGCGGATTTAGAGAACCATAGCCGGTTGGGAAGGTCTCGCGATCCGCCAATGACAGTCCTGTCCTGGTGGAAGCAAACCGACGCCGGCCAACCGCGAAGGGACGAGTAGGCCTGTTCCTCCCAGTCTTTCGTCGCCGCCGTGCCGGTCAGGGTTTCCTTGACTTTGGCCCCAGCCTCAGTTTCCGAAGTAAAAGAAGTGATTTCCACTTCCTTGGTGGCGAGGCGAAAGCGGCAGCCGACATGAGCGGATCTGAAAACATCCGCCGAAGCCGTCAGCGTGATCGTGCCCGTGGTTGCGCTTGGCTTAATGGTGACGTCTTCACCCGCGAACTTGTGATGGGGTTGGTGGATACGGTCTTCTTCTTCATGATATGTCCAGTCCGTAACCGTCCAGTTAGCATCCGAAGTACGGGTAATTTTCTTCGGCGGCACCTCCGGATGGACGACCAATAATGTGTCGGCGCTTTGCGTCCAGTTTATTTCCGCCAGTTGCGCCAAAGACCACGGCGCCGAAAAATCGGCGACCTTGGCGTCATCGCGGTAAACGTCCACATGGCTGTCTGTAAAAACCAACAGATAAATTTGGTTGGTGTTGAATTCAAAACCGATCAGGCGGCCGTCATCGCGGACCGTATCCAGATAGCGCAAACCGGCGCGGCGGCTTAAGCCGCCTGTCGGGTGAATGAAGACGTTGGTCAGTGTCGACGCGCCGTTTCCATAGGCCCGCAAATCGCCGCGGCCCAGCAGCCTGGGGGAGATTTCCCCGGCGGTGAAGTTGCTCTTGTTGATACTGATACGAGCCATCATTGCCTCACGTTTACAAGAGTGAAATCTTCGATTTGTCCGGGCGTGTCCTGCTGGGCGTCGATGGTTTTGGCGCGGCCGAATTCGATCTCGGCCAGTTTATTCAAGGCTTCCGAGCGCGAGGTGCTTTCGGTCAGCGGTATGGAGAACTCTGCCGAAAGGCGGGCGATCAGGGCCTGGTCGAAAAAGGGCGGGAATTCTTCTTCCGAGGGCCTGAAGATGTAGGTCAACACAATCCCCGGCAAGTTCGTATGCAATCGCCTTTCGGCGATACGGAAGTCCGCGCCACGGCCCCGGCTCCCCGAGCCAACCGAAAGCGCGCGCAGGAAGTCAGCCGGTAATTGGTAGGCATAGGCGAAATCGGCCACAGGCTGGGCCGTGAGACGGGCCAGATTCGTCTGGCCGGTTGCGAAACTCCAGGGGTGGGCCGAAAGCATGGCGTCTCGAACGTGGCCAAACAGATTGGCCGCTACTTCGGCTTCCGCCGTTCCTTCGTCGAATGATGCGATGGATCCCGCGCCCAGTTTCAAAAGCGCGCGCGAACACAGCGCGATGGAGCTTAATGCCATCGTCGTATCTCCTTTTTTGGTGGTTTTTTGGGATAAAGGTAATAAAGCCCCATGTGGCTGGGGCAAAGTTAACTCTATTTAAGTTATTTTATAATTTTCTTTTTATTTTTATATAGTTATGTGATTTTTCTGGATCATTATTAGTGTTTTGATAAAGCGTTTTCCTGCCATGCTCTTTAACGGCTACGACAAGTTCAGGAATAGTTTTACGCGCCCTAGGAATAACCGACCAGATTGAACTGATCGCCTTCCTCGCCGAAGCCTGAGAGGTCGCTGTGTTTTCCGTCACGACTGTTTTTGAAAGGAACCTCCCGGCATGTTTCCCGATGACCATTTGCCCTTGTCCGCATAGTCGATCGCCCCTTGCCCCTACGCAAAAAGCCTAAAAGAAATTATTCTACCTTTCTGGGTTCGTCGGCGAAGCCACAGACGGGGTATCCGCAATCTTGAATATTCTGAGCGGTTACTATCAAAGTCACATCTTGTACTATTTCGATAAATAGAAATGCACCAAATATATATAGAAGTGGTTTTATCCACTTTCCGAGTAAAAATTTTGATGTTGCCAAGCAGACGGATATGACCACAAACGCGAACAATCCAGAACTAATAACGACAGAAACGTTTACGTCCACTCCTGGCCGGTATTTTAGGTCGTTGACAGAAAGCACTTGTATAACCAACACAGTTTTCCACAGAAATGGTAGGAAGGCCGCGTAAGCGGCCCCCCAACCCAGTTTCTTCCGAAGAGATTCTATGTCTAACATTTTTATTTTAGCCCTTGTTTTCTTAAAAGCCCGGCCAATTCTCGTCTTCTCTTTGCTCCGGCAGGAGTTTCTTCGGAATAGTAAAAATGACCTGATTTTCCTAAATCCCTTCCATGGCTTACTTGCCATCCCAACTCAGGTACCGATCCTAGCACTTCTGTATCGGACATTCCCGCATTAATTGGGTCGCCGTGTTCTCCCAGATCGATGATTTTGACCGACTTGATGTTGGGGTGGTTCTGCAGTTTGCTCAGGAAACCTTTTTCGATCGGCGTTCCCATCAGCACCAGATTATCCACCGTGCCGCCCTTGTCGGCATAGTCGATGGCCCCTTGCGCCGCCTGCAGACCGCCGTAGGAATAACCGACCAGATTGAACTGTTCGCCTTCCTCGCCAAAGCCTGAGAGGTCGCTGTGTTTTCCGTCACGGCTGTTTTTGAAAGGAACGGATGCGGCATCCGTTAACGTATTGCCTGTCGACCACTTTTTTGGATCAGCCACACGGACATTCTTGATCCCGGCTTCCTCAAGCGATTTTTTCATGTCATCAATGTAGTCTCCTTCCATACCGGCTCCGCCAAAGAAGGTGGTGCCTTTGAGAACGCGGGGATTTTGCGGCGTCGGGTCGGGGCGCTTTTTGGCCAGTGCCGACGAATGGGCCGCCCGCAGACGGGATTTCCCGCTTTGACTTAAGCCATCGCTGCCGCTTCCTCCGGTCAGCCCCAACTCCTTGGCCAGCTTGTCGCCGTGACCGGGTGAGACGTGGTTCATCTGTTCGACCAGGTCGCGGGTTTCGGCGATGGCGTTCGGATCGCCTTTTTCAAGGCCCGGCGTGATGTGGCGCTTGATGCCGCGGAAGTCACTGGTTTTGGCCAGAGACTTCGCCAGCCTGCCATTGGCCATGTGGGCCTCGCCGGAAAGAACGTAAGTCGCAGGTTTCTTGGTTACGAAATCGCCGCCGGGTTTGCTGGCGTCGTTGCTTGCCGCCGGGACCAGGTCGCCGGTGCGGTCCTGCATCCGGTTGAGGGGCTGTTTTGGGCGCGGGGTCTGGAAACGATTCTGCGGCAGGCTCTGGCGCTTGAGGTTTTCGGCGGAAGCTTTGCGAAACGCCGCCATATTCGCCCGGCGCTGTCCCGCCAAGTCTTGCGCGGGTGAGGCCGGTTTTGCGAAACCCTTGGCGCTTTTGTCGCCAAAGGCGTTGTGGGCCGAAATGGTGCGCACCGGTTTGGCCTGGGCGGGATTGTTGGTTTTCAGCCCGGCGTTCCTGCGCACGGAGTCGAGGAACGGGCTGCCGCTCGAAGAGGGCGTGTGCTCCAGCAGATTGGGTTTTTTCGTCGGCAGTCCCTTGAGCCCGCTACCGGCAACCGAATTCTTTTCGAGGCGGGAAGCCATATTCTTGCCCAGATTACCACCCAGGCCGTCCGCCGCCTTTTTGGAGGGCTCGCCCAGGGCGTTAGCGCCGAACATGTCATTAAAAGTGTCGCCGATGCCCGCGGACAGACTGTCAAAGCCCTTGGAGAGGCTGTCGCCGATATCACCGAAGGCATCCCCCACTCCGTCACTGAAACTGGAAAGGCCGCTGGAAAAACTGTCTCCGATGCTGGACAGAGAGTCGCCAAAGTTGCTCAAGCCGCTCATGAAGCTGTCGCCAAGGCCGGAGAAACTGCTGGACAGGCCGCTGAAGAAATCACCCAGGAAAAATTCCGGCAGACCGGTCACCGGGTTGATGGAACCGCCGTCGGTGACCCGGTGCAAAAGCTCAGCCTCAGCCGGCGTGATGTGGGCAAGGATGGTGTCGCCGTGGCGGCCCATGTCCTGAAGCCGCCGCGCCACTGAATGAATCTTGCGGATCGCGCCTTCGGATAGGCAAGGGGTGGCGGAAAAATATTATGCCGTGCATAATTCAGAGCTTGAATTTACCGGTCCGGGTTTTAGTTTGGAAATTAGTATTTTTACGGGAGCATGCATTAATGGAAGCAAAGCGTAGAACATTGGGCTTTGCCTGTTTGTCTCTCGCATGGCTTGTCTCTTTATCCGCATGCACTCAAAACTTCGGCGATCCACTGGCTGACGTCCCGCCCCCTGATGAACTCCGCTTCATTGGCGTGAATGATGCCTCTTCAAAATGCATCGACGACCCAAAAACGCCTTTGTGCGCGGTGGAAACGCTTATGGCATGCTTTGCGCGCCATGAGTTAGATTTGTGTAAAAAGGTCGGTATTGTCGACTTAAGTTTCGCAGGCAACCCTTATACATCGCGCTATCGGGTTTTAAGTTCCAACATCCTGACAGTGGACGACATGACAGAAGAACTTAAAGATGCTGAATGGTGGAAACCGGGTTTTGCCCATATTGACGTTTACCGATCTTATTTTGAGGATGGCTCCTGCCCAGATGAATGCCGCTACGGCTACAATGCCAAACCCGTTGGCGATAAATGGGAAATTGTCTCATGGTCACGGTGGGGTGAGCAAGATCCCGATGATCCGGGTCCTGGGCATTAGGGAACGAAAAGACAGAGAGGACAAATACCTCGCCGCCCCCAAGCTTATTTCTGGGACCTATTTTTGAGCCATCTGTTCACAGTTTGCGTTGGATCTATGAGTACTCCTTTCGGGTTTTTGCGCATGAAGTGAATATGGTTCTTCATTTTGCCGGATTTATCTTCAACCGCCCGATTCTGAACGATGCCTACAACGTCGCCTGCTTTTACATGCTGCCCATTGCTGACGATGGCATTGCCGTTGGCGTCTTTGGCGGATACATAACCCAAACCGTACTCGTTGCCATCCTTATCGATGATCCAGACGTTTTTATACTTTCCACCGTATTTATCCTTTTCAGGAAGATAAGTGTTGCGAATTTCGATCCTGCCCTCAATCGGGCTTCTCACGGATGTCCCTGAATTGACCTCAAGATCAACGCCTTTGTGCATTCGCCTGCCGCCATCTCTATCCGCCCCAAAATGACCAAAACCGCTATCATCATTTCGTATTCTGACATTTTCCAATGGGCTTTGTAGTTGTGGGGCGTTCTCTGTTTTGGAAGGAAGGCTATTCAGGTTATCTCTCCCCGATCCCTCAGACAGCCCCAACTCTTTAGCCAGCTTGTCGCCGTGGCCGGGAGAGACGTGGTTCATCTGTTCGACCAGGTCATGGGTTTCGGCGATGGCCTTTGGATCGCCCTTTTCAAGGCTCGGCGTGATGTGGCGCTTGATGCCGCTGAAGTCGCTTGTTTTGGCCAGAGACTTCGCCAGCCTGCCGTTGGCCATGTGGGCCTCGCCGGAAAGAACGTAAGGCGCGGGTTTCTTGGTCACGAAATCGCCGCCGGGTTTGCTGGCGTCGTTGCTTGCCGCCGGGACCAGGTCGCCGGTGCGGTCCTGCATCCGGTTGAGGGGCTGTTTTGGGCGCGGGGTCTGGAAACGATTCTGCGGCAGGCTCTGGCGCTTGAGGTTTTCGGCGGAAGCTTTGCGAAACGCCGCCATATTCGCCCGGCGCTGTCCCGCCAAGTCTTGCGCGGGTGAGGCCGGTTTTGCGAAACCCTTGGCGCTTTTGTCGCCAAAGGCGTTGTGGGCCGAAATGGTGCGCACCGGTTTGGCCTGGGCGGGATTGTTGGTTTTCAGCCCGGCGTTCCTGCGCACGGAGTCGAGGAACGGGCTGCCGCTCGAAGAGGGCGTGTGCTCCAGCAGATTGGGTTTTTTCGTCGGCAGTCCCTTGAGCCCGCTACCGGCAACCGAATTCTTTTCGAGGCGGGAAGCCATATTCTTGCCCAGATTACCACCCAGGCCGTCCGCCGCCTTTTTGGAGGGCTCGCCCAGGGCGTTAGCGCCGAACATGTCATTAAAAGTGTCGCCGATGCCCGCGGACAGACTGTCAAAGCCCTTGGAGAGGCTGTCGCCGATATCACCGAAGGCATCCCCCACTCCGTCACTGAAACTGGAAAGGCCGCTGGAAAAACTGTCTCCGATGCTGGACAGAGAGTCGCCAAAGTTGCTCAAGCCGCTCATGAAGCTGTCGCCAAGGCCGGAGAAACTGCTGGACAGGCCGCTGAAGAAATCACCCAGGAAAAATTCCGGCAGACCGGTCACCGGGTTGATGGAACCGCCGTCGGTGACCCGGTGCAAAAGCTCAGCTTCAGCGGGTGTAATGTGGGCCAGAATGGTGTCGCCGTGCCTGCCCATGTCCTGAAGTTGCTTGGCTACCGTATGGATCTTGCGGATCGCGCCCTCAGACTCGCCCTCCGGCTTCATGACGCCGTCTACTTTGAGCCCGCTTGCGCTCTGGAAGGCACGGATGGCGTCGAACAAAGCCCGGTCGGGGAATTCGGTGACGCCCCATTCGGGGGCTTCGTAAAAACCCATGTCGCGCAGATAGTGCTTGGCGACTAAAACGTCGTCGTGGTCGGCGTTAGTGTTCTCGGCCAGGGGGCGGGCCAGTTTTAGAGGTTTCATTGTCGTGAGTTCCAAAATTAAATGCGATAACGAGCCAAAAGGCGAAAGAATGAGAACGCCCCCGGTGGTTTTCGCCACCGGGGACGCCCCGTCTGCCGGTTGGGATGACGGCCCGAGTAATAGATGATCCGGGTTATCGTCATCCTTCACGACCATTTAGACTTCGATCAAATTGTCCGCCATCAAGCGATGGCGGTTTGATCTTTTGGATGTCGATCAAATTGTCCGCCATCAAGCGATGGCGGTTTGATCTTTTGGATGTCGATC
>CAZBEC010000012.1:0-15551 GCA_964490815.1 uncultured Thalassospiraceae bacterium | reverse complement strand
AAATTGTCCGCCATCAAGCGATGGCGGTTTGATCTGGTTAATCGGCGTCGGCCGAGCCGACCTGGGTCATGTCGACCAAATCGACAACGCCGCTGGAATTGGCGTTGACGAGATAGATGCCCGACGACGGCGTGCCGTCGGTATCGGCGTTGGCCATCACCATATCGCCGACTCGCACCATGTCGGCGGCGTCGTTGAAATATCCGGCCGTGTCCATATCGGCGGCCGTATCGGCACTGGTGTAGTGCCAGAGCGTAAAGCCGTTGGCGTAGGCCAGAACGCTAAGGTCTTTCGATTGGAAAGCCATGTCTCGTTCTCCTTTTTCTTCAGGCTTTACGATTCAAGGCAGCGCAGCGAGATAACGCCGGAGGCGTCAACGAGCGCACTGCCCTGACTCATGGAGTTGTTGATGAAGTGGGCGGCGCGATCGCCGTGCCAGGTCATGTCGGTATTGACCTCGCTGCCCACGGCGTGACCAATCGCCGTCTTGTGATACCAGTAGCAGTATCGGACATTCGACGTCTTGGTCAGGCCGGAGTGGGGAATCCACAGCGCACCCAGCCATTTCTTGGCCTGGGTACCCTTCCATGGAAGTTCGTCGTCGCCGACGTAATCGGCGTTGGCGAATTCCTGGATGCCCAGTAGATCGCTCCACTGTTTCCAGCCGACGATGGCGTAGCGTTCGCCGTCGTCAGGGACATCGGCGTCACCAAGCATTTCGAAAGCTTCCAGGACTTTGTCCTTGGTCAGGCCATCGACGCCGCTTCCGGCGTAGTTGGTCGAGGTATCGAGCTGAGCGATAATCAACTCGTCGGTTTTGCGACCCAACGCATAGGCTCCGGCACGGGCCACGACATCATGCTCGTTGATGTTACTTTTCAAATCATCGAGATGATCGACCCAGTCACCGGCGTAGTAATCGTAGAGCGCACATTCGACCGGTGTATGATCGACGTTCATCACAGGCACTTTGCCGTGACGCGCCTTGGTGGATGCGGTGCCTTTGCCGACCTTCTGGAAGGTCGTCGAGGAACCGGTAATCCTGTCCTTTGTGCGCACGGTGTTCCTTAATTTGGACCCCATCCGCTGATACTGCAGATGGACTTCCGACTGGAAATGCTTGACGAACGACTGTTCGACGGATGTCGACATATGTCATTCTCCTTTTGACAATTGTTGTTGAAGATTAAGGCGCCGGGAGATTTACCCGCGCCCTGGATCGTTTACGCCCGCAATTGATTTCAATGGGGCTGGTGCGATCCTGAAGCACGCAATGTGATTTTTTCGGTTACGGCCTGCTTGAGCCGCCGAAACATGCGCGCTTGAAAAACCATCGGGCCCAACTCATATCCCAAATCTGGGAGTAGTTGGGTTATCCGATGGGAAAAAGTTTAAAATCAATGATTTACGAAAACAGGGTGAAAATACTATATTAATAGAAAGCGCCAAAAAAATCGGCGCAAGCCAAAGGGAGGCAATCGTGATGGACGAGCAAAAGACGGGGCAATCCGCACAGCCAGCGCGAATCATCAAGTCGCCATTGGAGCAAATCCAGGACGACTCTAACGTTCTGTTTTCAAGATGTTTACATGCTTTTCAGGCCTTTTCGAAACTTGGCGAATTGTCGGAAAACATGCGCATCCTTTCGCTCAATGCGGAACTTGCGGCCGGTCGTGCTGGCGAACACGGTAACGCGGTGCGCGCCCTTACCCAGTACACCCGTGAACTGGTTAACCGGCTTTACGGTATCGAGCGAGGCATGCTGTCCCTGAAATCTAACACCTACAATCACAGCGCCAGCGCGCTCAGAACTCTTCTGCAACTCAAAATGATAGATCGTGCGAGTAACCTTTTAAAAGATGTCAAAGGCGAATTCGGCTCCACCAGCGTTACGCAAATTACCTATTCCCGAGAAGGAAAGCTCAAAGACCTGATGGGTAATGTTCGAGGCATGATCGACAGCGTCGAAAAATTATCTCACGAAGCAGGTTCTGTTTCCGAAGTCATGTCGCAGGCCGGTTCCATAGCGACCAACATCGCTATCGAGGCGTCGACGGCCGGAGCCTATGAGTCGGAGTTCGACCAAGTAGCCAATACCATGCGCGAGTTCGCCTTCGAACTGCGCACCATGTGTGATGCCGCTGGCGGTTCAATTCGTGATGCCGGCAGCGTAGGCAAAACATTGCAGTACCGGGCTCAGGAAAGCCTGGGTTAATCAGCCGAAAGAGGCCTTAACAATGATTTCTCATACAATTTTTAAAGATCGTGGGCATACCTGGTTGGCATTTGGCCAGGATCCAAATAAGCCTGAGAAAATTATCGACACCAACCAAATCGTCATTACCTCGGGCGAACAGGCTATTGTTCTTGATCCCGGCGGGCTGGAAATTTTCCCGCCGATGCTAGCGGCCCTGACGGACAAGGTTCCCATTGAAAACGTCAAGCACCTGTTTATGTCTCACCAGGATCCCGACATCGGATCATCGTTGCCGTTATGGCGACAGGTTTGTAATTCGGAAATCGAAATTCATTTGTCCTGGTTGTGGACGAGCTTCGTCGCACACTTTGATGCTGAAGCCAATCTTTCACCCATCCCCGACGAAGGAGCAGCAATCAATCTAGGAACCGTGACGTTGGAGCTTATCCCGGCGCACTATCTTCATTCCTCGGGCAATTTTTCCGTCTACGACCGGGACGCCCGCATCCTGTGGACAGGAGATATCGGCGCCGCCTTATTGCCGCCGGGAGTACGCAATAGCTATTTTGTCGAAGATTTCGCCAGCCATGTTCAGTATATGGAGGGGTTTCACAAGCGGTGGATGGGCTCCACCCGCGCCAGAGATGCATGGATCAACCGGGTTTCGAAACTGGATATCGATATCCTGACGCCGCAACATGGATTGTTTTTCAAAGGAGATGACGTCGGACGATTCCTCGACTGGTTTGGGGCTTTGGAAGTGGGATCCGGAATTGAATCCATGGGCGCGGGCGATACGCCGTCTTTGCCCACGTTGGATAGAACGGCTCCTTTGGCGGGCGACGAAAGCTCAGCAGAAGAGGAAGTTCAAGCAGAAGAAGCTCAGGAAGTGGAAGCCATTCCTGAACCTGACCCAATTCCTGAACCAGAACCGGAGCCCGCTCCGGAATCGGCGGCGGAATCCGTCGAAGACGACAGTTCCGCCTCTCTTCCGGAATATGACGAGGCAACCGGCGGATACGTTTTCCCAGATAGTTAAAACCTGTCTAGATGGGACGGCGGCACCCGGGCGCCACCGTCCCTAAAAGGGGAGCGCGCCAGAGGAAACGCGCATCGACCCTTTTACTCATTAATTTTCCGGATACAGATCTCGAAAACCCTGGCGAACCTGTTCTATGAAGGCAGGGTCGCGCTCTCGCCAATACCTGGGATCAGACATCATCGCTCTTAGCGCATTTTCGTCTTGTGCCTGACCGTTCGCATCAACCTTTCCCAATCCAGGTTCGTTGCTGCTCATCATTTCCTTCATGGCCATAACGCCTTCGTAAGTGCTCGAAATGGCATTGAAGACATCGTCACTGAACCTCTCCCTGCCCCACGAGGCAATCTGCCGTCTGGCTTCGTCCCACTTTATTTCGCCGCCGAAGTGAATTTTTAATCGTTCGAGCTGATTGTCCGCTTCATATGTACTCGAGATGCCGTTAAACAACGGCATTAGTTTTTCGTTGGCCAATTCGTAGACTGTTTGAACCTGATCGTTCGTCAAGCCGGCCGAATGAAGACGTGCATCGACTTCTGCATCTGTTTCAAATGGATGACCATCTATCTTTACCGCGTATCCGTCAGGGCCTTCGGGAAATGAGGGTACATCAGCTGCTCCCAGTTTGCGTTCTAGTTCCTGATAGGATTTTACCAATGCTTCGACACGAACAGCGCCGTTTTCTGGGTCCCAGAATTTTTCCGGAACGCCCTCGGGATGAGCGGCTCGAGGAATTTCTATTTCATCAACAGGTACAGACGGATTTTCCTCGCTCTTCCATTCTTGGCCAAACGTGTGAATAGAGTCGTCATTCATCAAATTTCTCCTTTTTTGTTTAAGTCTTCTTTACCGAACGCCTCAAGAGGCATCGACATTTCCACGCCCCCGTTCAATGAGGCGTTGAACGTGGGCAACAAGCTGGCGTTGACCTTCGACATGACGAAGCATTGCGTCACTCGCACACGGACCAAGGACCTGATCGACACTCATGGACTTCAAATACCTCAGGGCGCGTTCACCGTCGCCCCCGCGAAAAACCCGAGCGAAGCAACGAGCAAGTTCAAGATCGTCTGTGGCTTGGCTTGAATCAGAAACGCCGAACCAGGCCCAACCCTTTTCATTGCTCGACATCCGGAACCTCCGCTTCCACTTTAGGAATCAAACTGCCTAGGGTTTCCAAAGCGTCGTTACCCAGCATGTCAGCTAGTTCAGATTGTTCTTTGATCAAATTCGGCGGTACCGCGAATACCTTAGCCAACCAACGTGCAGTCGCGGGTTGATCAATAATCGCCGCAGCCTCCGGCCCAAACGAACCAAGCGTTTCGACCCATTTCAAAACCCCTTGTGCGTCTTGCCGGGTCTGTTGTCTTGCCAGGGGTGAACGGTATTCCAGATCGATTGTCGCGCCATCAATGCGTATATCTTCGATTTCGCCGCGCCGAATAAGAATCGTCATGGCGCGTTCAACCAAGGGCGACAGCAACTCGCATTGAAGCCGGCCATACGTCGCCCCAAGCAAACGCGCCATTTCGGCGGCGCGTTCCAATATTTCGGTCGCCGACATTTTTGGCGCATCGATTTGACCCAATTTGTCGGACAGCAGGGCTTTCCTGATCGAGGCGCGCAATTTTTCCAGCACAAGTTCCGAGATATCGAACTTGCCCGGTGATTCAAGCGGCCTTAAGCCTTGGGAACCGACGGCTTTAGGAATAATCGTTCCCGGCACTAATTTAATGTTGGCTGGGTTCAGCACCCCATCATCATCTGCCTGCCAAATCCCTGTAACGGCGATGGAGGCGTTTTTCAAGATAAGTTCGACAACTTTATTTGCCGTTTTAATATCCGGCAGTGCCTTCATTACCGGAGAACGACCGTAGATTTCTCCCGGCGCTTTCAGCCAACGGAAATTGATAAAGGGGGAATGATCAAAGCGTCCTTCCGCCAGAATTGTATCCCCGGTCGTTACGCCCGCCTCGACTTCCAGCACCGCCATGTAGGCGTATCCACTTTCCTCAGGGATTACGGCTTCAATTACCGCATGCTTTTTTTCAGTCGTTCCTTGCTCATTGTTCTCCTTTCCTTCCGGTATCGTTGCACCGGGAAAACGCAATAGCAAATGGGCCCGATTCATTTCCGAACGCCTGAAGGTCGTATCCAGTCGCCCGTCAATGCTTTCTTCCAGCACGACCTGGGAAAGAGGAACGGCCGTAAAACGAAACGAAGAACTGTCCGCCAGTGGCGCTTCTTCCAGCAACAGGCACGCGGTTCCCGCCGTCACCAGATCCAGATAGCATTGATGCATTTCGACGGCAAAATTCGACCTGTCGAAATTGGATTGCATGACCCCTGAAATTCGCTCTAACTCGGGTCCCATTAAATCGGATTGCTCGTCGTTTAGTTCAGTTCCGGCGATTAGGCCGAACCAGCGCGCCCAGGGGGGAGTCAATTCCGATAGAAGACTAGCTGCAAGTTGTTCGACAGCGTCGGGCGCTGTGCCATCAAATAGTTTGTCTGTTTTCTTTTCACCTGGACGCCCCGAAACGATAGCTCCGTCACGCCTTGGAAGGGCGTAATCGTAAC
Source organism: uncultured Thalassospiraceae bacterium (assembly GCA_964490815.1). Classification (GTDB taxonomy): domain Bacteria; phylum Pseudomonadota; class Alphaproteobacteria; order Rhodospirillales; family JABHCV01; genus JACNJU01. The sequence goes on along the minus strand of CAZBEC010000012.1, from coordinate 9,735 downwards.
ATTCCCGCCAATGGCTTTCCCAAGCTCTGCGTCTTTCTGAGGCTTTCTTATAACGGCGAACGACATTTTCTGGCGTCAGTTTGGATTTGCTTCGCGGAACATCTTTCAAGAACGCCGGATAAACCTGCCTCGGAGTACCTGTCGACTCTTTAGTCTGAGAGTTTTTCATTTTCCCCCTCCTGTATCATTCGCCAAGCAAAGATTTTCGAGTTGGCGCATCGGATTTTTGTGCCAACAACCCACGCGACGAAGTTGCGATAGTTCCCTCCCGCCCGCGCCTGCGGCGGGCCATCTCCTCGAGGCGCTTCTTGCGGGCTTCTTCCTCGGGGTCTGGGGCCTGTGGCATCGGAGGCATTGGCGGTGGTGATGGGGCTGAAAATAGTCCACCCATGATTTCTCTCTCCTTCTATTTCAAATATTGGAAAACAAAAAAACCCGCCTGACGTTTTGTCTGGCGGGCCGTCTTTAGATTATTGGACGAGTCCAAAATGCGGACACAGTTGTGCAACTCGTTAAAAGGGAGTCTAGCTTAAAATGATTTCACAGTCAAGGTCTTTTCTCCTATTTTATGTTTTTTTTCTTTTCTAGGCTTTAGAAGAAGCCCAGTTTGTCAGCGAAGCTTTTCATGAATCCGCCCATGCCTGTGGGCTGAAAGACTTTGTTGAAAGCGGATGTGGTTTTGGGACCGATCCAGCCGTCGGCCTTGAGGGGAGTGAAGGCGTTGCCGAATGAACTTCTTCCCACATCGTTGATAGTGTCCTGCAGGGCGATGCCCCAGGGCTTTAGTTTTTTGTCGGAGGCATTATACGTCGAAGGCTTCTGAAACAGGTTGGCGAAGCTGTCGTGGGCGGCCTCGGCCAGATTGCCTTTGGCCTGACCTTTCTTGTTCGCCATCAGGTTCTGGAAGCCGCCCAGGGCGAGAGCGTTTTCCACTGTCGGGCGGCCTAGCTCGGCAATGGAACCGGTCAGGGATTTCTTTGTCTTGGGCCCGAACAGGCCATCGGCTTTAAGAGCGCCATTTTTGCTACGCCCATTCGTCTGAAGCTTATGCAGCAGGTTGAGCCCGGTCTGGGCTCCACGAATGGCGGTGGCCAGGCCCCGCTTGCCGGCCAGATCGGCGATCTTGGCCCCGGCGCCCATAACACCGTCAAGAACGGGTTGACCGTCTTTGTCTTTCGCGGGGACGGGTTTGGTTTTGGGCAGGATCTTCGGTTCGGGCTGGATCGTGCGGCCCGTGGCGTCCAGCCTGACCGGATCGTTACCGTAGTGGTGTTCATACCAGCTTTTGACCTTGCCAGACGCTTCGTCCCTGCGCGGGCTGGAGGGCTGATAATACTTCTTCGATCCCTGCACCTGCCGGAGTTCGTCTTCGGTCCAGTCCTTGATATCCTTGGTCATAATGTCCGAGACCGGATCGGCTGGCTTCTTCAGATCTTCCAAAAAATTGCGGATTTCAGGAGAGTATTGTTTCTCTTCGGGCTCCCGGGCCGCGAGACTTTCTTTGCCCGATCCGCCGTTAGCGCCTGAAGCCGCGTCGCCGCCAGAATCGCCTTTTACTTCGTCGTTACCGGAGGGTTTAGGTGTATCATTGGGTGCCCCCGAGGTATTTGTCTGTGAGTCTTGGCTGTCATCACGAATGCCCGGCCTGTCTGAAACCCTGTCAGTATTTGGCTTGCTTGAGGCGTACTTGGAGCGGGCGTAGACTGCCGCGCCGGACATCTGGTCTTTCTGCTTTTGGGATAGATAGTCCTCCACATCGCCTTTGAGCCCAGCCTGCTTGATGGATTCATTGACAAAATCGACACAATTGTGCTTGTCCAGATCGTATTTAGTCCATTCCTTTTCGGATTTTTCGAAGAATGCCTTGGCGTTTTTAAATTGTTCACCCTTGAGGGAAATGGGCCTGGACGACCTGATGGATGCACCATCTCTTGTGATTTTATCTTCATCATCGCCGACCTTACCATCAACATCGACTGTGCTGGCCGACAAAATTCCTTTTCCGTCTTCCGGGCTGAAGCCCCTGTATATGGACTTACCGTCGGGGCCCCGTAGCTGGACCGTGAAGTGCCCGATAGCGTCACGCTGGGTGTGGATAATCATCTGATAATCTGAAGGACTTGGCATATCTTTAATCTCCTGCTTGAACTGCAAAAAACAAAAAAGACCGGGCGATTGCCCGGCCTCGTGAACACAAGGGACGAAAACTTCTAACTTAAAAATTCCCTAATTATTTGGGCATCGGTTTTTCCATTTTGAACACTACATTGCCCTGGTCGTCGAAGAGCTTCACGAATACCCGTTCGGGTGTATATTCATCTACCCTAGGGTCGGCGGGAAAGCCGCCGCAACCGAAATAGCCCCGCCAATCCAACATCTGTCTACGCCAAACCATGTCAGTGGGAGTAGCATTCTCAATTTCTTCCAGTGTCGGCGCATAACGGCAGGGATCATGAATCGCCGCCATGGCCTTGCCGAGAAGATCCGGCCGCGTCAGAAGATAGGATTCCCCCTCAAGGACGACGCACTTTTCAAGCCGCCACCAGGCGCATTCGGCAAAATTCTCTCTATCGAACAAAGCGACGCATGTTGAAAGCCTTCCAGTCATCGGAAACTGCGAAGTACATGTCACCGGATCTTTGTTTATATCCCTTACGCCATGATACTCGTTTTCGGAGTTGGCGAGCCCCACTGCGATATCCACAATATAGGTCAAAGGATGCGTATTGCCCTTTCCTATGTATAAGGAGAAAATCGCCAGGCCGTATAAAAGCAACGCCACAATCAAAACGAAACCGCTGGAAATCATGATGACTTTGCGCCACCAGCGCTTCCCTTCGTCGATGTCCTCGCTCATATGGTCTCCTACCTTTGCACCCGATCATTCTACTTTTACATGATAAAGTCGAAATGAATACCACACAAACGGTATTCTGTGTCATTGCCGGAAAAGATAGAATTCCTCGTGAATTCACAAAAAAAGTCCGCCTGACGTTTTGTCTGGCGGGGCGTCTTTAGATTATTGGGTGAGTCCAAAATGCGGACACAGTTGTGCAACTCGTTATGGTGGATATTACCCGGTTAAGCAGATTAAGTCAACCTATTTTTTCCTGTTTTAGGTTTATTTCCAAATACTGCCGCAATTGCCAGGGAGTCGCCACCATTCTGGCATGCACACCGAGAACCCTTTTTACAGCCTCCACACAGGTAAAAGGCGCAAGGGGAGCGAGCCTTCTTGCCGGTTCCCGCACCAGGGTTTCAACAACTGTATATCCATACCCTCGATAGAATTCGGCAATTTCTTCGGCATTCAGTTCAGGATAGAGATTGATCTCGGTAAAATGGCTTAATGGATTATAGACGGCCCAGCCGGTTTGCCCTTCTATAATGGCGAAGCAGTGCCGGTGCCCCTTTTTTAAAAAGCGCAACCATTTGATTTCCGTCTCGCCAACGAAAACCACAAGCGCACGCCTGGCCCCATGCGGAGAGTGGGTCACTCGACAATCTTCTTCTTCCTAAGGACCGTCGTCATGCGGTCCAGCGCTTCGTCCCACAACGTGAATGCCCTCCTTTCCTCCCTGACACGGCGATCGGGAGAACGCTCAATAAATCCAAAACGAGCCAATACCTTTAGATGTTGCCGCCCCAAAACCGCTGCACGTATCAAGTCCATCAAAACGCGATAAACGTCGTCGGGATCGCAAGGTCGCGCGACATCAGCCTCGTCACTACGCAATTTGGCGCCTTCTAGGCGAGCGCGCTGGCTACGTATGAACCAGAACCATGCTTCCTCTGCGTCAAGAAACGGCACGGTAGGCGCCTGAGACTGCTTTTTCGGTGTGTAGCGGCAACGTGGCACGATTGGATCCTCCCGTAAAAATAGAACAAAACACGAACATTTAATCAAATATTAGACTTTTTTTCCCAAGTCAACATAGTAGATGTCTATGATTTCCTAGTGCAAGAAAATGGCTTTTGTACGACAATGTTCCTATGTTGAAGCATTCCGATGTCTGGCGCGCGATTGACGCCTTGGCTCTCGACCGTGGTTTTTCACCCTCAGGGCTTGCGCGGCGTGCGGGACTCGATCCTACGACCTTCAATAAATCCAAACGCATTACTGCGGAGGGAAAGCAACGCTGGCCCAGCACCGAAAGCATTTCGAAAATTCTGCGCGCCACCGACGCCAGCCTGGGTGAATTTCTTTCCCACATCGGCGACGGCGAGGGCATCGGGATATTCCGCAATGTTCCCTTGATAGGCTTTGCCCAAGCCGGCGAAGATGGTTTTTTCGACGACGCCGGTTATCCAGTGGGTGGGGCATGGGATGAAATACCCTTCCCGGGCCTTGCGGATGATCACGCTTACGCTCTTGAAATATCTGGGGACAGCATGCACCCCGCCTACCGCGACGGCGACACCGTCATAGTTTCACCCCAGGCCAGTATCCGCAGAGGCGACAGGGTCGTCGTTAAGACTCGGTCTGGTGAAATCATGGCCAAGGTTTTGCGCAGGCAAACCGCGCACAAGATTGAACTGAGCTCAATCAATCCCAAACATCCCGACCGCGAACTCCGAATGGAAGATGTTGATTGGGTCGCACGTATCGTCTGGTCCAGCCAGTAATAAAACCAACTGCACGCTTAAGTAATAAAGGAGCCCAACAAATGGCGAAAATGCACTTCGGCAAGGGCATGGATCAGGACCATGGCTCCAAAGGTCTCGCCTATGTAGATGGCGAATGGATCGAAGGCAACCCAATGATACTAGGCCCTAAAAGCCATGCGATGTGGCTGAGTTCAGTCGTATTCGATGGAGCCCGCGCCTTTCGCGGTGCCGCCCCTGATCTGGATCGTCATGCCGCGCGGGCCGTCAAATCGGCCGAATTCTTAGGTCTCGCGCCAGGAATTACGGGACCTGAAATAGAGGAACTTGCTTGGGAAGGAATTCGGAAATTCCCCATTGAATCAGAACTCTATGTCTGCCCGATGTTTTTTGCCGAAGAAGGTTTTATTGTACCGACGCCTGAGAGTACGCGTTTCGTGCTAACCGTCAGCCCGGCCCCAATTCCGGCGCCAGATGGTTTTTCAGCCTGCCTGTCGTCGTTCAGAAGGCCAGCCGCCGACATGGCGCCAACCGAAGCCAAGGCGTCCTGCCTTTATCCCAATGTCGCACGTACCGTCGCTGAGGCAACCTCCAAAGGATTTGACACTGGGGTAGTCCTGGACCCGGATGGGAATGTAGCGGAATTCGCCTATGCCAATTTATTCATGGCGAAGGACGGCGAAGTATACACGCCTGCCATCAACGGCACTTTTTTGAACGGCATTACGCGTCAGCGGGTGATCCAGTTGCTCCGAGATGCAGGTGTCTCTGTATCTGAACGTTCGATCAAATACGAAGAGCTTGAAGAGGCCGATGAAATCTTCGGATCCGGCAATTATTATAAGGTCGCCCCATGCACCAAACTTGGTGAGCGAAGTCTGCAACGCGGCCCTTTATATTCCCAGGCCCGTCAATTGTACTTTTCTTTCGCCGAGGAAGGCGGAGGCCAGTAAAGTCAACAATGTTCTCGTTTTTTAAAACAATTCAGGCCATGGTGCTTGGGCTGATAATAATACTTCAGATTCATTCAGCTGGCGCCGATTTCGATGCCGGGTTTTCCGCCTACGAACGCGGTGATTTCAAGACAGCCTATAAGGAATGGCTTCCAGCAGCCCAAAAGGGCGACCCTTACGCTCAGCATATGCTGGGATTCCTTTATGCAAATGGCCGGGGCGTCCCCCTTAAACCGGATCAGACGATTAAATGGTGGCAGCGCGCCGCCAAACAGGGTTTTGCTCCGGCCCAGTACACTCTTGGCTCTCTCTATCGTGAGGGGCTCGGAGTCCAACAGGACTTTGAAAAAGCGGCCCTCTGGATAAGCCGCGCCGCCGATGCCGGTTACCCGGACGCCCAATACGATTACGGAGTCATGCATGCAACGGGCGAAGGGGTCGAAGCCGACCTCAGCACAGCCTACATGTGGCTGGATCTGGCCGCCAACACCAAGGGACTGCCGCCCGGCACATTCTGGAAAAACATCGACAAACTTTTGACGCCGGCCCAGCGGCTGGAGGCGGATAAGCTGAAGAAGACCTGGAACAAGTGACCTCTTAGAAGAACCCCAGATTGTTGGCGAAGCTTCTCATGAACCCGCCTGTGCCGGTGGGCTGAAAGACTTTGTTGAAAGCGGTTGTGGTTTTGGGGCCGACCCATCCGTCGGTCTTGAGGGGTTTGACGGCGTTGCCGAATGAGTTTCTTCCCACATCATTGATGGTGTCCTGCAGGGCCAGCCCCCATGGCTTAGAGGTTTTGTCGGCGGCGTTGTACGTCGAAGTCTTCTGGAACAGATTTGCAAAACTGTCGTGGGCGGCCTTGGCCAGGTTACCTCTGGCCTGACCTTTCTTGTTCGCCATCAGATTCTGGAAGCCGCCCAGGGCGAGAGCGTTTTCCACGCTCGGGCGGCCCAACTCGGCGATGGAATTGGTCAGGGATTTCTTCGTCTTGGGTCCGAACAGGCCATCGGCTTTAAGAGAGCCATTCTTGCTACGCCCATTCGTCTGAAGCTTATGCAGCAGATTGAGGCCCGTCTGCGCCCCGCGGATTGCGGTGGCCAAGCCCCGCTTGCCGGCCAGACCGGCGATCTTGGCCCCGGCGCCCATAACACCGTCAAGAACGGGTTGACCGTCTTTGTCTTTCGCGGGGACGGGTTTGGTTTTGGGCAGGATCTTCGGTTCGGGCTGGATCGTGCGGCCCGTGGCGTCCAGCCTGACCGGATCGTTACCGTAGTGGTGTTCATACCAGCTTTTGACCTTGCCAGACGCTTCGTCCCTGCGCGGGCTGGAGGGCTGATAATACTTCTTCGATCCCTGCACCTGCCGGAGTTCGTCTTCGGTCCAGTCCTTGATATCCTTGGTCATGATGTCCGAAACCGGATCTGCAGGCTTTTTCAGGTCCTCAAGAAAGTTGCGTATCTCTGGAGCCAAAGATTCCTTGCCGCCGCCGGTGTCTTCGAGCGTATCGTTACCGGAAGATTGAGGAACTTCGGAAGATACCCCTTTCGTTTCGGATTGAGTGTCTTGCCTGTCGTCGCCATTACCCGGCCTGCCGGTGACTCTGTCTGTATCTGGGTCCTTCGATCCGTATTTGAAGCGGGCATACACCGTCGCTCCGCCCATTTGTTTTTTCTGTTCCAGCGTCAGATGGTCTTCCACGTCGCCTTCTATTCCGGCCTGCTTGATCGTTTCGTTGACGAAGTCGACGCAATTACGGTCGTTTGCATCATATTTCGTCCATTCCTCGCCGGGTTTCTCAGCAAAATTCATCGCTTTTTCATACTGCTCTTTGGTGAGGGAAATGGGATTTGAAGATTTGATGTTGGGGTTTTTATCAACTCGGTCAAAATCATCCTGTGAACTACCCTTTACGCCAGCAAGAGCAATTGCCTTGTACCTGTTCTATTCGCCATCCGGTCGAAAACCCTTAAATACTTTCTCACCATCTTCGCCCCGGAATTCAACCGTGAAGTGGCCGATACCGCTTCCATCGGTATGAATGATCATCTGATATCCGTTTCTATTTTCCATCGTATTTTCTCTTGTTTTTGAAGCTCCGATAATAAAAAAAGGCCGGGCAAAATCCCGGCCTGCATTCCACGCGTTCGGAGCGTTCCGCGTGTTATTCCTTCAATTTAATTTCCGTAATGAAAACCACATTTCCGTGTTGATCGAACAGCTTAACGATTACCCGTTCAGGCCTGTATTCATATTCCGTCGGGTCATGGGGCACACCCCCGCAACCAAAGCGGTAACGCCATCTAATTACTTGTATGCGAAAAAACTTTACGTCAAAGGTGTGTTTGTCGATCTCCGCCAGGGACGGCAAATATCGGCACGGGTCATGGATCGCCGAAAGCGCCTTTCCCAGGAGGTCCGGACGGCTCAAAAGGTAAGCTTCGCCTTCCAGAACGACACAGTTTTCGAACCGCCACCAAGAACAGTCATTTAAACCGTCTCGGGTAAACAAGTGGGTGCAGAAATTCAGAGGTTCGTTTTTTCCTCGCCGTGAATCACAGGTTGCAGGATTTCCTTGTGTGACGTCATAACCCATGCCCCTGTATTTGTTCTTCGGGGATTTATGACCTATGGCGATATCCACTATCCAGGACAGGGGGTGAGTGCCCGTTTTCCCGGAAGTAAACACAAAAACAGATAAACTGTAATAGAGCAGACCCAGCACAAATACGATGAGACTGATTACCTTCAAAAACTTACGCCTGCCGCTTTTCTTACCGGCAATTTCCTCGCTCATGCTCACACACATCCCGCGTTTAGCGATATAACCATTACGTGATCAAATAGTTGGTATTCCAAATAGCCGCTGCCTTTTCTCTGAAAAAACAATTCAGCTTACCTATCAAGGCACAAAAAAAGCCGCCTAACCGGGGCGACTCTGGGCCTAGCCAAAACGTAGACGCAATTGTGCAACTCGTTAAATAGATATGTAATCTATACGTGTTCCATGAGTCAACAACAATTTTCCCCTAAAACGAGAAAAAGTAACTTTTCTTAGGAATTCAGATCTTCGCCAGCTATGGCGCGGCCGATCAGGGTGATGGTTTCTTCAATGCCGTAAAGAGCGATGAACGATCCCATGCGCGGCCCCTGGGATTGCCCCAGAAGGATTTCGTACAGGGCTTTGAACCAGTCTTTCAGGTTTTCGAAATCGTGGCGCTTGCCGACCTCGTAAACTTCCGTTTGGATATCCGCGCCGCCGCTATCATTGGGCATTGCCTGCAGGGCGTTGACCAGATCTTCCAGTGCCGCTTGTTCCATCTCGCTGGGCTGGCGGTACTGCTTGTTAGGGCGCACGAAATCCCGATAGTAGTTGATGGCGTATTCGACCAGTTTGTCCAGGATCGGTGCGTTTTCCGGGGTTGCATCGGGGCGGTAACGGCCAATGAAGTGCCAAAGCACCGCCTTGTCTTCCGTATGACAAACGCTGGCCAGATTCAGCAGGATATTGTAGCTCAAATGCGCCCGTTCCTGGGGCGGATGGCCAGCATGAATATGCCAGGCCGGGTTGTCCAATTTCTTGTCGTCTTCCTGCTCGTCGAACTTTTCAACATGGGTCAGGTAATCGTCCACATTGCGGGGGATGACGTCAAAGTAGAGTCGCTTGGCCGTCTTCGGCTTTTGATACATGAACAGACTCAGGCTTTCCGGCGGCGCGTAACGCAACCATTCCTCGACAGCCAGACCATTGCCCTTGGACTTGGATATTTTCTCGCCGTTATCATCCAGGAACAACTCATAAGTCAAATTCTGCGGCGGTTTGCTGCCCAGGATGCGGCAGATCTTGCTGGACAGCTTGACAGAATCAATCAGGTCCTTGCCGGACATTTCATAATCAACCGCCAGCCCGGCCCAGCGCATGCCCCAGTCGGCCTTCCATTGAAGTTTGCAGCGGCCGCCCGTAACGGGGGTTTCAACCTTGGAGCCGTCTTCGTCCTCATAAACGATGGTTCCGGCATCGACATCGCGCTCAATCACCGGCACCTGTAGCACGATCCCGGTCTTCTGACAGACCGGCAGGAAAGGGCTGTAGGTGGCGCGACGCTCCTCGCCCAAAGTCGGCAACACGACGTTGATGATCTTGTCGTATTCGGCCAGCACTTTCAGCAGCATGTCGTCG
>CAZBEC010000011.1:0-183880 GCA_964490815.1 uncultured Thalassospiraceae bacterium | reverse complement strand
ACCAGAATGACGACGGAAAAGACGATCGCCAGGATAAGATTACGATTATCGTTCATTGCTTATTTATCCGTCGTCTCAAGGTACAGGGCGGCAGGACCCGCCTGCGGCGTGTGAGTGGTTGTGATGATTTTCGTCAAGGGAGGACCCCGGAACCGGATCGAATTTCGACTCGTTCCACGGATGGCAGCGCAGCAGGCGCCTCAAAGCAAGCCAACCACCTTTCAAAATCCCGTGATGAGTGAAAGCGTCGATGGCATAGGACGAGCAGGTGGGATAAAAACGGCAAGCCCCGGGCAATACCGGCGAGACGAACAACTGGTAGCCACGAATCAGGCCAGTGACCATCCGCCTCGGCAATTGCCTGAGTGCGTTAAAGGGAAAACCTGCCATTGTCGTCAAATCCCAAACCCCCTAATAAAAAGCATCCAGCTTTTTCAAGGCCGTCTTCAAATCGCCCATAAGGGCCGAATACGGTCTCGCCAATGTATTCTTGCGGCCGATAATGACGAAATCGAGCCCCTTGGCGGCGTGCTCCGTCATCACTTCGTCGGCGACAGCCTTAAGTCTACGTCTTGCCCGGTTGCGCTGGACCGCATTGCCCACCTTTCGGCTGACAGTAAATCCGACGCGCGCAACCGCACTGTCGGCCTCCCCAGGGGGTCGATTTCGGACCTGAACGATCAGGCCCGGAGCGACCCATTTACGCCGGGTAGCGGCGACCCTTAGGAATTCAGGACGTCGTTTAAGGCGCACAAGGGCAGACACTTCGCGAAATGCCTAGGCGGAGAGGCGCTTGCGCCCTCTTGCCCGACGATTTGCAAGAATACGACGGCCGCCAACGGTCGCCATGCGGCTGCGGAAGCCGTGCCGGCGCTTGCGAACCAGCTTGCTCGGTTGATAAGTACGTTTCAAAGGGCTAACTCCCGTGAAAAAACAAGCCCGGTGTATAAGGTCTTGGCGGGGGGAAGTCAACGCTGACTGCGGTATAAATCCACACTTTTGCAGGCTTTGGAGATAACGCGAAGGTAACGCAAAGGTGACTGGCAAGGCGTTGGGGCGTCAACCTATAAAGAGTATGGCAAGATTCAGGGCGTAAGATTTGATAATTCGAGCCCTGTTTATTTTTGTTTTCAACGTGTTGACAAGGAAACTAAATGCCCGTGGCGAGTCAATCTGAAAGCCGGGAAAACGTGGGGAAGTTTTCTTTAAAGCGATTGTTGCCTTTGATCGTACTGGCCGGGGGGTTTGTCGCTTTCTTCTGGCTTGGACTTGATAAGTACCTGTCTTTCCAGGCGTTAAAAGACAATCGAGAATTAATGCTTCAATGGCGCGATGAAAATTATCTCATGGCGGCGCTGGTTTTCACCGGGGTTTATGCCGTTTTTACCAGTTTTTCCGTGCCTGTTGGGTTGTGGATGACCTTGGCCGGCGGGTTTATGTTCGGCACGGTTGCCGGCGGCTTCCTTTCGCTATTGGGTGCCTCGGCCGGGGCTACAGCCATTTTCCTGGCCGCGCGATATGCCTTTGCCGACATGCTCAAGGCCAAGGCGGGGGCCTACATCGCCAAAATGGAGGATGGCTTCAAGGAAAATCAATTGAGCTACATGTTGATCCTGAGGCTGGTTCCCCTGTTCCCGTTCTGGCTGGTCAATCTAGTGCCTGCTTTCCTGAATGTAACCACCAGAATATACATTTTCGGCACCCTATTCGGCATGATTCCTGGCGCGCTTGTATATGCCAGTGTCGGTAACGGATTAGGCACTGTATTTGAAAGTGGCGTCGAACCAAACTTGGGCATTATTTTTTCACCCGAAATCCTCATTCCCATCATCGGACTGGCGCTTTTGGCGTTGATCCCGGTAGTCTACAAAAAAGTAAGTAAATCAAAAACCTAAGGTGCAATGATGGCAGAACAGTTGAAGGTCGATCTGTGCATAATCGGCGCTGGTTCAGGCGGCCTGTCCGTTGCCGCCGGGGCACAACAGATGGGAGCTTCGACGGTTCTGATCGAAAAAGGCCTGATGGGTGGCGACTGCCTGAATTATGGATGCGTCCCATCCAAGGCGCTTTTGGCTGCAGGGCATGCTGCTGATGCAATTCGTCGCGGCGCTGACTTCGGCGTAAGCAGCGAAGAGACAAAAATATCATCGCAAAAAGTATATGGCCATGTCCGCGAAACCATTGCGGCCATCGCGCCGAATGATTCAGTCGAACGTTTCGAGGGCTTCGGCGTCAAGGTCATCCAGGCAGCGGGTAGTTTCACCGGCCCTCAAGAAGTGGTTGCCGGAAACTTCCGTATTAAGGCCAGGCGTTTCGTCATCGCCACCGGATCGTCGGCCTTCGTACCGCCGATCGAGGGATTAAGCGATGTTCCCTACATGACCAATGAAAACATATTCGATGGGCCCGAGCTTCCCGAACACCTGATCATTATTGGCGGCGGGCCCATAGGTATTGAAATGGCGCAGGCCCACCGGCATCTGGGCGCTCGTGTGACAGTACTTGAAATGTTTTCAATCATGCCCAATGACGATCCCGAACTCGTTGCTGTAGTAAAGGGCCGCCTAGACAAGGACGGCATAGTCATTCACGAAGGCATTAAAGTATTGAAGGCCGAAAAAACCGATAGTGGAATCGCCGTTAAAATCGAAAAGGATGGAGTCGAAGAAAGAATAGATGGCTCTCACCTTCTGGTTGCCGCCGGGCGAAGGGCGAACGTATCCGGTCTGGATTTGGAAAAGGCGGAAATTGAGTATTCTCCGAAGGGAATAGGTGTCGATGCCCGTTTGCGCACCTCCAACAAGAAAGTGTTTGCCATTGGCGATGTGGCCGGCGGCTACCAGTTTACCCATGTAGCGGGTTATCACGCCGGTGTTGTAATTCGCAACGCCCTGTTTCGCCTGCCCGCTAAATCAGACATGCGGGCTGTTCCCTGGGTAACCTATACAGCGCCGGAGCTTGCCCAGGTTGGTTTGACAGAGAGCCAAGCCAGGAAAAATCATAGTGATATCAAGGTATTATCATGGCCTTACGCTGATAACGACCGGGCTCAGGCGGAGAAATCGACCGAAGGCCATATTAAGGTGATAACGACCGCTAAGGGGCATATTCTGGGTGCCGGCATCGTCGGCGCTCACGCGGGCGAACTGATCCAAACATGGGTTCTGGCGATTTCAAAAAAAATGAAGATTGGCGATATCGCCTCGATGATCGCCCCATATCCAACCTTAGGCGAAATTTCCAAACGGGCGGCGGGAAGTTATTTTACCCCGTCCTTGTTCGGTGAGCGGACGAAAAAGGTCGTTCGCTTTTTAAGGTTGTTCGGTTAATGCTAGGATACCCGTATGAATGAGGAAGAGACCCTCTCAAAGAAGGAGCAAATTTCTTCGGCGCCGATGCCTCAGGCCCTGTCCGGGTTGTCGGCGAAGCTGCTGGTGCTGACGATATTTTTCGTCCTTTTGGCGGAATTCCTGATTTATACCCCGTCGATCTCGCGTTTCCGCAAGGCCTACCTGGAAGAAACAATCGCGAATGCCCATTTGGCGTCGCTAGCGCTGGAGGCGACGCCCGACCATATGGTTAATCGTGACCTTGAGGCGGAACTGCTTTTTCACGCCGATGCATATTCGATCACTTTAAAGCATCCCGAGCGGCGGGTGCTGATGTTGAGCAAGCCCGACCTGCCTGAAGTAGACGTTACATTTGATATGCGCGAAGGCGGGTTCGTAATGTGGATTATGGACGCCTTCGATGCTTTGTTTCGTAACGACAAACGGGTCATGCAGGTAATTGGTGTATCGCCAAAAGCGATGGATGTGGTTGTCGAGGTCACTCTGGATGAAGTGCCAATGCGCGAGGCCATGCTGGCTTTCTCAGGTAGAATACTTCAGCTATCCATCGTCATTTCTTTGCTTACAGCGGGGCTGGTATATATCAGCCTGTTAATGCTTATGGTCAGGCCCCTTAGGCGGATCACCCGATCATTGGTGCGTTTCAGGGAAGATCCAGAAAACGAAACCCGACGCATTCCGCCAACTGAACGTTCCGATGAAATTGGCGTAGCCATGCGCGAGCTGGCCCTGATGAAGGAGGAGGTGCGCGCAGCCTTCAAGCAGAAAAACCGCTTGGCGACGCTGGGGGCGGCGGTCGCCAAAGTCAATCACGATCTAAGGAATTCCCTGTCCACGGCGATGTTGGTATCCGACCGGTTGGCCGATATAGATGATCCCGAGGTCAAGAAGGTGACGCCGCGTCTTTATACGGCGATCGACAAGGCGGTGGTGTTATGCAGCCAGACTTTGAATTACGTCAGCGGTGGCGTTCCGGATTTAAAGATCAGCCATTTCTACTTGCGCGAATTGATTGTCGAAATTTCTGTCGCCATCCGCGACGAAATTACTGTTGGCCTAGAGGATATCACTTTGGAAGGTAGTCCGTCGTTCATGGTCATCAACGAGGTTGAAATGGATATGGACGTAAAGGCCGATCGCGACCAGCTTTTCAGGGCGATCAGCAATCTGGTGATGAATGCACGTCAGGTTGGCGCGAAAATGGTCCGGATCACGGCGGAGGAACATACCGATTCGGTCGTCATCGAAATAATGGATGATGGTCCGGGTTTTTCCGAAACCGCCCGCAAGAAACTGTTTCAACCTTTCGCGGGCTCCACCAGGGAAGGCGGGACCGGCCTTGGTCTTGTTATAGTGCGTGACATACTGCGTGCTCATGGCGGCGACTTGGCCCTTGTATCGGCTCCGGGCGAGCACACGACCTTCCGTCTGGCAATTGCGAAACCGGAAGAAAGCGAAGCACCGCGCATACGAGAGGACGTAGAGGCTTGAAGGCGAAAATGAGATGGGACCCCCAGCAATACTTGAAATTCGGCAACCATCGGTCAAGACCCGCCCTTGACCTTATCGATCAAATATCCTTCGACAATCCAGGACACATATTCGATCTGGGTTGCGGCCCGGGAAATATCACCAGAATGCTGGCCCAGCGTTGGCCAAGCGCAACGGTAACTGGCATCGACTCTTCATCCGAAATGCTGGCCCGTGCAAGCAAAGAACCCTCGGCGGTGAATTGGCGTGAAGGTGATATCAATACCTGGTCGGCGGACACGCCTGCCGACATTATTTTTTCCAATGCGGCGTTGCAATGGTTGGGTAACCACCAAGCCCTTTTCCCAAGTTTGTTTTCCATGCTGACAACGGGCGGCGTTCTGGCAGTACAGATGCCGAAAAATTTTACCGCGCCGTCACATTCGTTAAGAGATGCAGTAGCTTCATCAGGACCCTGGGCGGATCTATTGGCACCCTTGCATAAAAAAGCTCCGGTGTTGGAGCCCGAGTTCTTTTACGACCTATTGGCTGCGCAAGCGGCATCCATCGATATCTGGGAAACAGAATATGTCCATGCCCTTGAAGGCCCGGACCCAATTTACGAGTGGATATCGGGAACAGCTTTGAAGCCTTATCTGGATGCCTTCGACGAGGCCGACAGGAGCGATTGGAAAAATGCTTTTTTAGATGAATACAGAGCCCGCTTAAACGAAGCCTATCCTAAACGTAGCGACGGGCGAACCCTGTTTCCATTCCGCCGATTATTCATAATTGCGGTAAAATGAGGCGCAAGATGAGGCCTGCGCTCATCCTCATCGTTTTCTGGTTGCTTCCTTCAGGCGTTACAGCTGCGCCAAAGGCGGATTTATGGGCCAGATGGATGGACCACGATCCAGACGCCACCTCACAGGTCGATCATTCTTCTTGGGATAACTTCCTTTCGCGCTATGTATCGGGTTCGCCCAACGGCATTAACCGCATCGCATACGCCAAAGTCTCGAAAGCTGATCACGAGAATCTGCAATCGTATATTTATTCATTAAGTGATACGGCGCCTAGCACGTTCAATCGATTGGAACAAAGGGCCTATTGGATCAATCTCTATAATGCCCTAACCGTCAAAGTGGTGCTGGATCATTATCCGATCACAACGATTCGCAAAATCAATATTTCGCCGGGGCTCTTTTCCGCAGGCCCATGGGGGAAGAAATTGGCTCAAGTCGAGGGTGAAAAGCTGAGTCTTGATGACATTGAACACCGTATCCTGCGCCCTATTTGGAAGGATGCGCGCATTCACTACGCGCTCAATTGCGCTTCAAAAGGCTGCCCGAACCTGCAAACCAGGGCTTTCACCGCCGCCAATGCAGAGGTCATGCTGGAAAAGGGCGCGAAGGAATTCATCAATCATCCCCGCGGCGCTACCGTTAAGGACAGGCGCCTTATCGTTTCCAGTATCTATGACTGGTTCAAGGAGGACTTCGGCGATAGTGATCAAGGCGTGATCGATCACTTAAAAATCTATGCAAACCCTGGCCTAAAAGAGAAACTGGAAGTCATCACCGAAATTGACGACGATGACTATGACTGGTCGTTGAACGAATAACACCGCGGGAAGGCGAAATATGAGTCCAAAAGCAAAACAAACAGCCATCGAGTGGGTCGATGATAGGGCAGGAGACTTGTCGGATTGGAATCAAACCATCTGGCATTTTGGCGAGACGGCTTGGCGCGAATACAAATCCGCCGCCTGGTATGTTGGGCGCTTGCGCGCCGAGGGATTTGAAGTGGAGGAGGGTAGCGGCGGCATGCCGACCGCTTTCGCCGCTACCTGGACCAACGGCGAGGGCCCCACGGTAATGGCCTACGCCGAATACGACGGTCTTCCCGGCAACTGTCAGAAAGCCGCTACTTATAAAGCGCCACGGGACGGTCTAAGCCCTTACGCCGGGGGGCATACGGATCCTCATTCGGCCCTTGGAATGGGGGGGTTGGGGGGGATATTGTCGGCCCAAGCGGCGATGCAGAAGCATGGGCTGCCAGGTACTTTGAAGTTTATGGGCGAACCGGCTGAAAAAGTACGCGGCTCCAAACCCGTCCATGCGGCGAAAGGGTATTATGACGACGTCGACGCCATCGTCAGTTTCCATCCCTGTTACATGCTGCCGCTTTCCAACACTACGCGCTGGGACACCCATTGCGGCCCCTGTTACGAATTGATCTATACCTTCTTGTGCGAAGAGCCGGAAACCTGGCTTAGTTCAGCCGATGACACACCCATACCGGTTGCTCACACCACGGCTCGCGCCCCCGGCGCCAACGACGCGGTTGTGGCCATGTACACGCTGACTAAAATGACCAAGGAATCCATGCTTGCCCATACCGGCGGTTGGTCCATCAACGAGGCGATCCTGGCCTCAGGACAGGCGACCGGTGACAACCTGCCGGCGCCGATGGCGCAGATTCTCTATACCGCACGCGCCCCCAACCTTGAGATGCTAGAAGCCATTTTGCAGGTGCTGGACAACAACGCCAAATCAGCCGCCGCCGCGGCCCATTGCACGGTGGAGACAGACTGGGTCAGCAAATCCCGACCCGGCCTCGCAAACCATGTCCTGGCGGATGTTACCTTTAAAAACCTGGCTGAAATCGGTGCACCAAAATTCGGCCCGGAGGCTATTCAGGCAGCCAGGGAAATCCAGAAAAACCTTGGCTTGGAACCCATGGACGCGCCCTTCTTGGAGGCTTGCGAGAGCCTGATCGAGCCGCAGGAGGCGGAGCGACTGTTGCGCAAGGATTTGCCAGACTGGCAAACGCATTCAACGTCCGATGATTACACGGACATGTGCTGGCAAGCGCCAACGGCCCGGCTTTATGTGGGACGGCCAATGCTAAAAGCACCCACGGGTTTTCGTTATCCCGACTGGGCGATGAATGCGTTGGGTGGCATTGCCGCCTGTATTGATCCAATGATTTTAACGGCCGCCAAAACCATCGGCACGACCTTGATCGATTTTTTGACCCGGCCCGATCTCACCACCGCAGCGAAACAAGAATTCGTTGCGCGTACCGGTGGCGGCATCGGCGGCGACAAATGGATTGCGCCTTTATGTGATCACGAGCCGCCGCTCGATTTTCCTTGGCCAGAGTACATCACGACGGCGCGTGGAGAGGAGTGGTGGATACCTGCGAGAAAGTCCGACGACAAGGCGGGCGCTTAAATGGGATTGCGACTGATCGCCTTTTGCATGTGCGTTGTTTTCGTCCTGTTGGTTGCCTTGCAAACGGCCCGAGCGGCCGGAACCGAGCTTGTCCATTTCGATAGCGCCCCGACTCCTCCGACACCTTTGCAGCTAAGACAGGCAAAGGTGTCAGGCGCTGAAAAAAAGGCGGAGCCGGGCCTGCCCATCTGGGGCCACATCAGCAAGCCAAATGGAGAAGGGCCGTTCCCCGCCGTCGTCTTGATGCATGGTTGTGCGGGGATCTTCCCAACTTATTTACGATGGGCGAAATATCTCAACGAATTGGGATATGTCACCCTTATCCTGGACAGCTTTCGCCCGCGAAGCGTCTTTAATATATGTACGAACCCTTTCAACAAGGCATCGCCCCAGGTTCGCGCCCTTGACGCCCACGGGGCTCTAAATTACTTGCAGAATCTTGACTTTATTGATCCAGACAGGGTGGCGGTTATCGGCTGGTCACACGGCGGGAATGGCGCCATGGAATCGGTTTCCAGTTTTGGTGCCGTTTCCAATCTTCCCGGAAGGTTCAAGGCGGCGATAGCCTTTTATCCTTTTTGTCTGGCGAACTGGCGTTTCGATATACCGACCCTGATCCTCATGGGAGAAAAGGACGATTGGGTCCCTTTGAACGCATGCGTCGGATTGCATAGCCAAAACCAAAGCGAATCCATTCCCGTCGAACTGGTCACTTACCCGGACGTCCATCATGCCTACGACGATGAGGAGTTAAAAAAAGGTATATCTGTTGAGGGGTTCGGCGGAAAAGAACATATGCTCAAATACGATAAAGACGCCCACAAGGATTCAATGGACAGAGTTCGGGAATTCTTGTCCAAACACGTGTTAGGGTCGTAAACACTAATCCCCCAGCGCGACGCCTTCGCGGCGATGATCTGCGCCGCCGAAAAGCTTGTCGTCCCTGACGCGGATGCCATGTAAACCACTGGTCATAGGCCTGATTTTGACCTCATGGCCGAAGGATTCCAGCATTGGGGCCATGCCTTCCAAACCTGTTCCTTTTTCAAGATCGGTAGAACCGTTGCGGTTGGTCATGTGAGGCATGCTGACGGCGTTTTGAATATTCATGTCCCAGTCCAGGGCGGCAATAATTGCTTGAGCGACATAGCCGATAATCCGCGAACCGCCCGGTGATCCGATGGCGAGAACAGCTTTGCCTTCACCGTCGATGACAATGGTCGGGGCCATGGAACTGCGCGGTCGCTTATCCGCTTCGGCGCTGTTGACGACAGGAGCCCCGTCTCTTTCCGGCACGAAGGAAAAATCCGTAAGTTGGTTATTTAAAAGGAAGCCATCCACCATCAGGCGCGAACCGAAAGCGTTTTCAATGCTGGTCGTCATGGAAACAGCGTTCCCTTCGCCGTCAATGACGCTCAAATGGGTTGTCGATAGACCGTGTTCGTTTCCGGCGGGAGCAAAATTCCAACTTTCATTGAGGCCAGGCATGCCCGGAAACGCCTTTTCGATGGCCCTGCTGGAGGCGATTTCCTGAGCTCGCAGTTCCAGGTATCCGGGATCCAGCATTCCGGCGGATGGTACGGGTACGAAGTCCGGATCAGCGATGTAGGTGTTGCGGTCGGCGAAGGCAAGTTTTGAAGCCTCGGCTACCAGGTGCAGGGCTACAGAGTCCATTAGCCCGCTGTCGTCCGGCATCAATCGGCCCAAATCATAGGACTGCATGATGCCGAGTATTTGTAGGGTGGTCAGGCCGCCCGATGACGGCGGACCCATGCCGCAAACAAGCCATTGGCGGTAAAACAGGCAAACCGGATCGCGTTTTACAGCCTTGTATGCGGCCATATCGGCAAGGGATAAGGCCCCAGGATTCTGGGGGACGTTATTGACCGCATCGACGATCCTTTTCGCCAGGGGGCCAGTGTAAAAAGCATCCGTACCATTTTCTGCAATCTCCCTTAAGACGTCGGCCAGCGCCTGGTTGGTGCGTACTTTTCCAACGGCGAGTGGCTCGCCGGTATCATCGTGGAAATAGGATCGCGTAGTCGGGAAAACCTTCAAGTATTTGTCTTGCGCGATAAGACCGTTAAGGCGGGGTGAAACCTGGAAGCCTTTTTCAGCCTGTTCGATGGCCGGTTGAAAGAGCTCAGACCATTCAAGTTTTCCATGTTCCTTGTGGGCCATCTCCAACATGCGCAACAGGCCGGGCACGCCGACGGACAGGCCACCGACGACAGCATCGAAAAACTTCCTAGGACTTCCGGATTGATCTAGGAACATGCTGGGGTGCGCTTTGGCCGGAGCTTTTTCGCGCCCGTCGTAGGTGGCGATTTCCCCGCTTTCGGCTCTCAGATGAACCAGGAACCCACCGCCACCGATTCCCGATGACTGGGGTTCGACCAAATTGAGAACCATTTGGGCGGCGATTGCCGCGTCGACGGCGCTGCCGCCTTTGCGTAACATTTCACGGCCGGCCTCCGCTGCCAGGGGATTAGCAGCGGCGATCATCCATTTATCGGCCTGAACAGGTTCTCGCTTGGCTACAGGCGCAATGGCGACCGCGGCTTCCGGAGCGGCTTTTTGTTCGGATAAGGTTGGCGCTTTGGGTTCGGCGGCAGGTTCGGTTTGGGCGCTTTTTTTCGCGCACGCGCTTAGGCCGCCAGTCAAAATAAAGGCGACAATTAATGCAAAAAATATTTTTTCTGAATGACCCTTAAAAAACATGCAGGCATGCTACCTTTAGTTCAAACTGCATTAAAGTAGTTTCCCTTTAATGCTGGCAATTTGATCGATATTTATAAAATCGAGCAACTTATCTGTATTTTTGGCTTAGGTAATTGGGATGGATGCGTTTATCGCCTCGTTTTACGAATACAAAGTGGCTTGGATGCTGGTGTTATTCGCCGGGGTGCTCTATTGGGCGTTTCGGTCGCGTTTTCGCCGCCCACCGAAAGAATAGTCTACAACAGTTCAATTCGATCCTGTAATGGACTAGAATTACCCGCTATTCATATTCAACTGTTTACAGGGAACCAGCACCTTGAGCGTCCATCGCGAAAAGAAAAAAATCACTGTTACCGACATTCGCGCCAAAAAAGGAGGTGACCCGGTCGTATGCCTGACGGCCTATACCTCGCTGGTTGGCCAATTGTTGGATGAAAATGTGGATTTGCTGCTGGTTGGCGATTCTTTGGGAATGGTTCTGTATGGCCTGGACGACACATTGGGCGTTTCGCTCGATATGATGATCGCCCACGGTAAGGCGGTCATGCGTGGCGCCGAAAGAGCTTGCGTTATTGTCGATATGCCTTTCGGTTCCTACCAGGAAAGTCCGCAAGTGGCTTTCAGGAACGCCGCCCGAGTGATGAAGGAAGTCGGCTGCGCCGGGATCAAACTGGAAGGCGGAGCCGAAATGGCCGAAACCATTGATTTCCTTACCAAACGCGGCATTCCGGTGCTGGCCCATGTGGGATTGCTTCCACAATCGGTCAATACCGCAGGCGGTTTCCGCTCCCATGGCAAGGAGGAAGAGGAGGCCGAGCGCATCCTGGCTGATGCCGTCGCCGTCGCCGAAGCCGGAGCATTCGCCACTGTCGTCGAAGGCACGGTCGAACCCCTGGCGCGAAGGATTACTGAAACTATCAACATCCCAACCATCGGCATAGGCGCCTCGCCAGCCTGCGACGGACAGATTTTGGTAACCGAAGACCTGGTCGGCCTGTTTAGCGATTTTACACCCAAGTTCGTTAAACGCTATTCGGAACTCGGCCAGCAGATCGCCGATGCGGCGAAGAACTATTCCGAAGACGTGCGTTCAGGTAAATTTCCCGGCCCCGAACATTGTTTCGGCATGCGCCGCCCAAGTGATGACGACGAATAAGGGCCTTTGAGAAATGATTAAGACAGTTCGCTCCGTAGACGAATTGCGTCAATGTGTTCGCGATTGGCGCAGTGAAGGCCTGAGTGTCGGGCTGGTGCCGACAATGGGAGCGCTTCATGCGGGGCACATGGCTCTGGCTAATCGTTCTTTAGAGACGATGGATCGCACCGTCGCGACACTTTTTGTCAATCCCAAGCAATTTGGAGAAGGAGAAGATCTGGATACCTATCCCCGGGATGAGGCCGCCGATGGCGCCAGGCTTGAAGAAGCCGGTGTTCACCTGCTGTTTGCGCCCGTTGTGGAAGAAATGTATCCACCGCATTTTGCAACAGGCGTCAAGGTCGACGGCCTGGGGGACATTCTGGAAGGAAAGTACCGCCCCGGATTTTTTGACGGTGTCGCCACGGTTGTTTCCAAACTGCTAAATCAGGCCGGTGCTGACAAGGCCTTTTTCGGCCAGAAAGACTATCAGCAACTTCAGGTCGTCACACGTATGGCGCAGGACTTGAATATCCCGACGGAAATTGAAGGTGTGCCGACTGTGCGAGAAGACGATGGGCTCGCTTTGTCTTCACGTAACGTGTACCTGAACGCCGAGGAACGCCTCGCGGCGCCTGTTCTCTATAAAACCATTTCGCACGTCGCCCAAAAGGTGAAATCGGGAGAGGACGTTTCGGATCTTGAAAAATGGGGCGGCGAACAAGTCTTGGCTGCGGGTTTTTCCAATGTCGATTACCTTAGCGTCCATGATGGCGAAACCCTGGAGCCCTACCACGA
The DNA here is from genome assembly GCA_964490815.1 of uncultured Thalassospiraceae bacterium. Lineage (GTDB taxonomy): Bacteria > Pseudomonadota > Alphaproteobacteria > Rhodospirillales > JABHCV01 > JACNJU01. Next base: position 171,167 of record CAZBEC010000011.1, on the reverse strand, counting down.
CCATTCACGCCCTGGGCGAGTGCTGGTGGCGGCGAAACTGGGGCGAGCCCGCCTTATCGATAATGTCGCCGTTTAGCCAGCCTAGAAGATGGAAAGTTACGCCAGCGTCTTCCTGAGCGCCTTACTGGCTGCGACGATTCTTCCCTTTTCTTCGGAAATTGTCCTGAGCGCTTTTTACGCGGCAGGCGGCGGCGAAGCCATCACGCTGTGGTTTATCGCCAGTGCCGGTAATGTGCTTGGCGCGCTTGTTAACTGGGGATTGGGCCGCTACCTGCTGCACTGGCAAGACCGAAAGTGGTTTCCCTTCAAGACCGGGCAGTTGGAACGGGCGCAGGCCTGGTTTTCACGCTATGGGGTCTGGTCGCTTCTGATGGCCTGGGTGCCGGTGATCGGTGACCCACTGACCTTCGCCGCCGGTTTCCTGAGGGTTAATATGTGGCTTTTCCTTGTTCTCGTAGCCATCGGTAAAGCCGGGCGTTACGCGGCGGTCTTGTGGCTGACCGACGGTGTGTTTTAAAAAATAGGCCGCCCAATGCTAGGGGGTGCATAGGGCGGCAAATAAATACTTACTCACCATTTGTAGGTATAGCCGATACCGATTTCGTGCTGATCCATCTGGTGTTTAACGTTCTGAGGACTACTGACATGTACACCTGTGATGGAGTCATCGAGCGCCCGAGTGTAAGCAAAGCTCAGCGATTGATTGTCCATAAATTCGTACGAGGCGCCGACACTGGCGTGAATGCGGACAACAGCCGGGGCAAGTATATTGAACAGCGTTTCGTCATTTTCATAGACTTGGCTATTCCAGCTACCACCTGCACGTAGGGTCAACTCATCGGTAACATCGTAACTGGCGCCAAGTTTGACAATGTTTTGGTTGTCCCAGCCGAAACCGCAACCCTTACTGCCGCCAAGCCCTGTGATTCCGCCAGAGCAATTGCCAAGGTTGTTTCCGCTATTGGCTATGGCGTCAATCGATCCGTACATAATTCTTTGATAATCACCCGCGAGGGTCAGCTTGGTTTCGGGAATTTGATAAGCGAGGCCAAAAGTAAAAATGGGCGCCATGTCAAATGACCCGCCATCGGCGAACAAGCCTTTATATTTATCAAATTTCTGCATTCGCATTTTTGATTGATAAGCCGCCCCGAGCGTAATATCGGGCCCTAATTGCCCCTGATACCCGATACGCATGCCATACCCGAAGGAATAGTCGTATCCCCGGTTGGTCAAAAAGTTGGGATTGGAAGAATTGCCGGCAAAGTCCTGAAGTCCATATGCTGAAAAATATTGAAAAGCTAGTGTCGGCGTGACGCCGAAAGAATGCATGCCAGACCTTTTAGCATACGTTACACCCAACAAAGCTTGGGCCATATCAACGCCAGTTCTCGACGATGATTCAGCCGCATTAAACGCCCGGAAGGGGTTGGTTCCGTACTCCGTATTCATGCCGCCATTGGCGTTTAAAGTAACGCCGATGGAACTGTCGTCATCCAGCATTTTGTTGAAACCGAATTCAGGGACAATGAACCAAGGTTCTGCACTTTCGTATCTACCTGTCGGAATCGCTCCCGCGCCCGTCTCGGCTGTTATGCTGCGGTTTGGGTTGAAAAAGTTAATACCGCCATCAACGCGATTTCCCAACTTTACCATCGCTGCCGGATTAGTGGCGCCTGTCAGCGTGTCATCACTCAATGCGGCGGCGACTCCGGCCATGCCCTTTGCCGCTAAACCATATCCCGCAGAATTCATGCCATTGGTTGCGTTCGCCGCGTTGAACGGTAATGACAAGGCAAATACAGCTGCCGGGAAAATTGAATATTTGATTTTTGACGGAAACATCTACGAAGAACTCCCCATACCCTGATTCTGCATGGGGATCGGTTCGGCATTTTTTAAAGGAACGCCGTTTGCTCTCGCCCCCAAAGCGAAGATTCAATATCTAGGGAGAAAATACAGAGATCGAATTCGAGGCTGTAGTATTATGCTATTTCTAATATAAAGGCTGCCCGAGTGTTGCAGAAATCACACAAAAAACCGGCTAACCAATGGGCAGCCGGTTTTCTCGAAATAGGCGGAAGGCCGTTATCTGAGATAAAGATGAACCTCATTGGCCTTGGAGGTGCCGCTGGTTTTGCCCGACATGGCGACGCGTGACGGCGGCAGGCCCATATCGATCAGCGAGCGCAACACGCCTTCCGCAAAACGTTGCGCCTTGTTGGAGTTCAACGCCACTCGGGCGGGGCCCCCGGCATTGGGCGCGACAGCGACGAGATCGAACACAGCGTCGGGGCGGCGTTCAAGGACCCGGCTGACGGCGGCGTAAAGTGCTTGCTGGTAAGGAATATCGGGGCGGTCAAAGCGAATGACTACCAGCGGACGACGCCCCGTCGTGTCCTGGGCGCGGGCAGGTCCCTGGAATATGGAACTGCCAGCGGCCGAAACGATGGCCTGATTGGCGAGGCTTGCGCCATAGATTTCGCCGCCTTTGATGCCTGCCGACAGCAGGTTCAGGTTGGAACGCTCGGTCGCTACGTAGTTGGTTTGACGGCGGACGTCTTCGGCCAGTTCCTTAAGAAGACGTTCAATCAATACGACCGTGCGGTTTACTTCGTCCTCCAGGATGGCCAACTGCTTGTGGTCTTCATCTACCGCGCCGGAAACGCTAAAGGCTGCACGGGTGGATTCCGATAGGAAAGCCGACATCGTGGAATCCGACGATACGGCGGTGGCCAGCCTGTTCAGCTCGCCTGTGTCGGCGCTGATTCTTTCAAGATCGCCCCGGGCGCTGTTGAATTGCTGCACCAGGATCGGGTTGCCTGGCGTTGTGCCTACTTGCAGGCGGGTATTAATGGCGGCAACGGTGCCGTGATAGCGCTGCGAGTCCTGAACGATGCGGGCGCGCAGCTGCTGCAAACTACCGTTATGTTGTGAAATAGAAGCCTGCAGGCGCTTCAATTCGGAACGCAATTCAATAACCTTCTTGCCGACGAAAGTGCCGGTCGAAGCACCGGGAGTTACCCCGGCGGGCTGGAAATTGGTGGTGCCTAGAACGGGCTGTCCTGCCGGAGCCGGAGCCTGTGCCGCAGGTGCAGCCTGGGCCTGCTGTTGATCGCTAGCCTGCGCTTCCTGGCCTTGAGCAGGTGCGCCAGCGGGGTCTTCCCCTGTCAGGGAGGGCCATAACGCTTCTTCGGTGAAAGAGCATGCCGGGAGGAGCAGCGCCGCCCCTACAATCGCTGCTCGAAATCCTGATGATTTCCTCAAACTTGAAAACTCCATGAAGCGACTGAGCCTCTGCCTAAAATAAATAACGCCATCTCAAAAGGAGTGACAAAATAACAAACCTGACGAATATTTCATTATTGGGAAATACCGCCCCCACTCTTTTGGTTTTTCAGGATATTACTCAATGCCACTAGGCGCGACAAGGACCGATTTGCATCCTTTTTACAGGGCCTAAAAAAGTCGACTCTTAAGCACTTGCCTTGGGAAGGTCGATGGAGTAGTTTCGCCAGCCTTCAACGAGGGGAATTTATGTCCCCAAAATGATGCATGTGCCCGTAGCTCAATTGGATAGAGCATCTGACTACGAATCAGAAGGTTGGGAGTTCGAGTCTCTCCGGGCGCGCCATCAACCCCTTTGACTTTGTTGAGTTATTTGGGTGTTCACTTTTGTTCCCTTAGTCACTTACAGGCGCGGTTTGCAGACGGTTTGCAAAATCCGTTCTACCGACGTTCTCTAATTTGGTAATCGCCGCCTTCGCTAAGTGCTGAGTTCGGGCAAGATATTTGTCCAGAATCTCTTCTATGTAGCGTTGCGAGTGACCTGATATTGCAGCAATTTCTGGGGTCGTACAGCCAGCTTCTGCTAGCATGGTTAGAGACGTGCCCCGTAAATCGTGGAAGTGAAGCCCATCCAATTTGGCTTTTAGGGTCGCCTTTCGCCACTGGTGCGACAGATTGTCTTTGGTCCATGGCTTGCCGGTGACCGACGTCAGTATCACGGCTTGTTTCCTTGGCATGCTATCAAGGGCGACCTTTAAATCCTTATGTACCGGTATTTGGATTTTTCTGTCTGTCTTGCTTTGGCGCAATTGAATGGTGCCACCGTCGTATTGCCCCCATGTCATACGCACCAAATCTTCACGGCGTTGTCCAGTGTAAGCAGCCAGCACCATGGCAGCTTGTAATTCATAGGGGGCAACCTCACAGAAGGCATCAACATGTTCAGGCAGCCAGATTTTATCGCTTCTGTCACTCACATAAAGTCGACCTGGGTTGATGGCGTGATTGACCTTAAGTTTGCCACGGTCATAAGCCCAAGACAGAACACGTCTCAATATTGACCACGCATAATCGGCTTTGCGAGGTTGGCTGGCGTATTCGTCACGCCACTCGAAGAAGTCACTGCGCACTCGATAATCTTCCAACGCCTCAATGGGCATGGTGCCGAACTTGTCGCGAATGATATCAAGGTACACCCGATAGTCGCTTCGGGTCTTTGGGGCGAGGTTGCCGTATTCCGGCGACTTCAAGAATCCCGTGATGAGGGATGAGAAGGTGCCGGTATCAGCAGGTGCCCGTTTAGCAGCTTCGGCATAAGAAGCCACGAACTCAGGTGTACCGGGTTCACCCATGATCCGTTTGCCGGTGCCACGGTGATAATAGTATTTTTTGAAGGAGCCATCAGCGAGGCGTTTCTTGGCGGTGTTCACCCCTTTAAGATGAATCCTAACCATCTCGCGCAGCCCTCCATTCATCTAGTGGCGTTGCCGTATCCGATACGATGCCGCTTGCTCTATCCAGCCAGTTGTCGATGAGCTTGCGATCCCATCGCGCGGTGCCAGCAACCGGGTCGGGGACAATACCTCGACGCCGATAATCGTCAAAGGTTTCGAGACTGACGGCGCAATATGCTGCCGCTTGTTGCCTCGAAAGAAGGCGAGGGCTTTGCAACGGCAAAGAGTCAAGATAGTCGGTGGGGAGGATGAAGTTTACGACAATTGGAATGTTGTCGTTAGTTGCTTGTTTTTGTTTGGAGCCGTTGTCTAACGGCAAGTGTAGTTCGGCTGGTTTAGTTTTGGGTCCTTTCATCTCTGTTAATTCTCATTGTTAAAAACTCCTCAAAATTAAGTGTTTCATTGTCTGATCATAGTATACTAAAAAGTGTATAAAGTCAAGTTTTGTGTACTATTAATATACAGGTGGCTCGTTCCGAGTTTATTAAAGTCAGATATCGAATTTGATATCTTTGTCTCGATCTTTAAGGCGAACAAACTCACGAAAATCGTCTTTTTTTATTACGCTTCGTATTTTTCGAACGGTTTCATCGTTCCAGCGTTTCCCATCTACAGTTAGGTATGCATCTCGATCCAATGCCCATGCAATACGTTTGTTGGTGAGGCTAGGGGTTGCCTCCAAAATTTTCTCGATAAACCTAAAGATTGGATCAACCCCTCGATAAAGGTGTTCGAAACCTTTCAGGCGGCGGCGACTGATCTTGTATTTGATTTGCCAATTTTCTATTGGCGAAGGCTTCTCTTTCTTTTTCTTTATGGACTTTTTCTTAGGACGTCGATGTGATTCAAACTTCTCCATGCGTGCTTGACGCTCAATAGCCTCCATTGTTTTTTTGTCAGGAGGAACGGCAACAAACTTCCAACCTTTTTTCGTCCCATATTTGTTGTAGTGTTCAGTGTAGCTATTCAGTACGACGTTTGGTCGCCAGTTGCCGATGTCAATGTATAAAAATGTAGCATTATGCTCTTCGCAATGCGCGAATAGTTCCATTAACTTTTTGAAACCGGTTTTACGGCCTAATGAAAATTTTTGCTGCTCACCGGCAAACTTTATGATTTCGTATTCATTTTCCTCTGCAAATTCCTTAATCCGTTCCCGCTGAAGTTTTGCGTCGGGCGCCCATTTCCCTTTCCATAGTCTTCCACGAAGGTAACCCACAGCCGGTCCGCTACCACGTTTTGCCATTAGAAATCCTTAAAAAACGGAAATAAATTTAATATTATCCGAATTTTATATATAAAAACCAATGATTTTTATATAGATGGTGAAATTTTATAGCGGATAAACTTACTATATTATCCGTCTGATAGGCACCGTTTATATGGGCTGAAACGGAATTTATGAGGTTCTGAAAAAACACAAATGCGAAGTTGAGTACCTTTCTGGCGTCACGAGCAATCAAGCTCAACAACAGAAAGGAGACGTCATGTCTAACAATACTTCAACTACAACTACCCCCGTTGCTGCCAACGATTCCAACATTACGGCTGCAAAGCCTTCCACCCTTCTTGCCTTACAAAGGGCAACTAAGAATGCCATCGCCAACCTAAATAGCATGGTGAATAACCTGCTTGATGGACAGGGTGGTGCCGGGCGAAGGGCAACGCAGGCGGCTTTTGCCTTCACGGTTGCCTGCATGGATAACCCTGCCGAAGCAGCCAAGTTGCCCGGCTGGGATGATGCGGCGGTACAAGCCGGTGCCAATCCCTACTTCCAGCCACTGAAGATGCTGGTTGGTGATATGAATAATGTCATTCAATCCAGAATCAGCATTTGGGCGAAGGTATTCCGTGATGCTCACGATGCTGGCATCACACCGGAAGATTTCCTTGAACACCTGAAGCGCAATCACGGTATGCGCAAATGGTACGAAGCCATTGGGCTTGCCGAAAAGGCGGCGAATGATAATGACAAGAAATCTGTGCCTGTAAAATCATCCAGCGGGGGTGCCAAGCCTAAAGCCCCAGCACCGGTGCCAATCGATATTGTGCAGCGGGTGGATGATACCACCCAGATCACCTACGCGATCATCGATATGGATTTGCTGATTTGCGATAGCGATGCCAAGGGCGATCTGGAATCTAACCCAGCATTCCTTGGAATCGTGCAGGTGGCCAATGATGATTGCCGCACTTTCCTGAATGATAACGATCCACGCTTTGCGATGAAAGGAGCAGCATAATGTATACGCCAGTACCTACCATCAACAGCGATTCATTGGCGATTGCGATGAAAGCTGATTTGGGATTTCAATTTACCAGCCCTATTAAATGTGTGGGCGGCAAGGCAAAGCAGGTGCGTTACCTAACATCTTTGATGCCGGATTGGATTGATCACTTCTATGAACCCTTTGGCGGTGGGCTTAGTACCACGATCTTCCTGATCCATACCGGCAGGGTAGAAGCATCGAACTGCCACGTTGGTGATTTGGATAAGCAGATACTCAACTTCCACAGGACACTTCAATCTGAATATGAAGCCCTGACTCAAACGCTGCTAGAAACCCGATTATGGCACGGAAATGGTACCCGGGAAGTGTTTGAAGAAGCAGTTGATGTCATCAACAATGGGGGTGATCCACTGCGGCAAGCATGGGCATACTTTATATTCAACAGCCTCTGTATGCTCGGTATCCGCCGATACACATATAGCTCATTCGCTCCTACTACTATCGGTACAGGCAAGGGAATGACTCGGCCAAGGGTACTTCGCCTCCCTTCTTATGGGGCACTTATGCAGGGCGTATCAATCCACGAACGATCATACGCGGATGCCTTGGATGATGCAGCCAAGGTGGGTGGGTTTGTGTTCCTTGATCCCCCCTACGAAGGCTTTCAGCAAAGCCTTTACAAGGTTGATTTCGATTTTGATGATTTTGCCAAACGGTGCCACGCCGTGCGGGATAAGTGCTCCATCATGATCACCATCAACGATAGCCCTGCCAATCGAATGCGATTCAAGGATTACCAATTATTCGTACGTGATGTTTGGTACGGCACGTCACATGCCAGTAAAGGCGAACTGGTGATCTGCAACTACCAACTGGATAGCCAAGAATACTATCTGAACCGGTTGGGTTATCAAGTTGCTGCCTAAGATTCGGGGGATTTTTTACAGGTGTTGTTCCAGCCTTAAAGCTGCTGGTGGCTCCCCGAAAGGTCGCGTTGGCTCGTGTATGCCACCAGTAGCACGGAACATCACCCATCACCATGGTGGTGGTGGTGGGTGTCAAATCCAAGAAATGAAAGGTCAAATATCATGCTAACTCAAACGTATTTAATCGAAGTGAAGAACCGGGCGAAAGCCCTCAAGAATTTGAACCAGCCGCCGAAGTTTTATCCCCTGGTTGGAATGGAAAGTATTCTACGCGGACATAAGGCATGTTCCAGTTTGGTCGGCGCAACTTTCTTCGGCGATGATGCCGATATCATGGGGTTGAAGCTGGCGGATGTTCCCCACTGGTATGCTGGCCCCTTTGATGAAGGAAGCGTAATGGTGATTTCCGAAAGGCTTGCCACGATGGAAAGATTTATCACTGATCAGAAGAAACTATATGATCGCCTTGGTGATGATTTGGAATCTGATATTCAAAGCATCGTGGCAATCATCGGCCAACATCTTGTGCAGGCAGCATCTGGTGTTAATTCATCCCTCTACACCAAACACTTGGTAAAGATTGGTGGGCTGGTTGCAAAGATTAGCAAGCGCCCATCGATTTCTTCTGATCCGATATTGCAATCACTGGCGGATCAGGTGGCAACGTTGATTGCGCCAAAGGTTGCCTCGCCATGATGGCGGAAGAAATACCGGCGGCGGTCAGGAAAACGAGGGCAATGTCGCCCTCTTTTTTCTTGCCAATATGCCTGCCCTGCTCATCACAGTATCAATCATCACACTGGCAGTGGTCTTCAATTAGCTCACAGGCCGGACATTTGACACAAACGCATTCTTCCCTGCCACAGTACACGCATTGGCTGGATGTCATTACTCTTACATTGCTCGGTACTGGTTTTGCCGCCACATAATACCCCATTCGATTGACATAGCTGGACGTCCCAGAAATCCAATATTGCTGATCCTCTGCTTCGTGCACGGTCCAGATGCGTGAGTCGTGAATGCTTGGATGGGAATTGCGTGCATCCTCTACGGAGTCATGCCAATGGATGACATCTACTTCATAACGAGCTTTCGCTTCGTCCTGAGACAGGAATATCTCTTTGCGGTTTGGAGGGGCTTTCCTATCGGCTGCCCACTTAAAAATCGAATCAAATGGGTTTGTTTCTTTATCTCTAGTATTTACTTGTTGTTTGCTCATCAAGTCTCCTCACAGTTTATGATTATTTGCCTATACTACCATTAGCAAAGCAAAAAAGCAAATTAAATCATCGTTTTATTTCAATAATATCAATACTAATATTGACAAAAAGGCATTTATACAGTATAGTGGAAGTATAGTTAATAGAGGAGACAAGAAATAAATGGGCGCACGACGAACGAGGATAAAAACCGATCACATTTACTTGTCCGAACTACGCCCAGTTCATTCAAGTCTCCCCAACCCAGCATCAATTCAGATTGCTGGGTTTTTTTATGGAGAAATGAATATGACGAAAGACTTAGAAATAAACGGGCATAAACGTGGATGCCATCACCGTGAGGAGGTATTGGATGTCATTGCCCATTGCGACTACACCCGCTCTGCCGAACGCTGGTGTCAGGAGAACGCCCTATACGGCTGGGTGAATAAAAAGCATTGGTTTTCATTCGAGCACCCGCAGGATGCACAGGCATTCAGAGAACTTTGGGGGGCTGAATGACAGACTTTCATACCCTGCTGGATAGCATTTCCGACCAGGATATGGAAAACCCGGTCATCGCAGAACTGGTGCGCGAGATGTATGACCCGGCAGACTGTTCAGACGCGGACGAACTGGCAGCGGCTGAAGAATTAAATTGTGCATTGATGAAGTTGGTGGGGGAGGAGAGAGCAAAGCAATCTTCCTTCTCCTGCCAAATGAGGGGTTCCGATACAATAGCTGGTATCGATACCGGTGCCGGTTTGCCCGATTCCCCAGATTGCGACTTATTTAATAGTGTTTCTAAAATAGAAATACAGAAAGATAAAAAAGTCGCAGTCTGCGACTTTACTCCTGCTGACGCAGAGCAAAAAGGCAGTGGGGAACTGGATAGTAAAGAAGTCGCAGGTGCAAGGAATGGCAATGCAGACGGAGAGAGTGAAGAAGTCGCATCTTCCCACACGTCCCCCGTGGCATCGACCCGAGCGATCCTTGGTGACGTCGTGTGGATGCAGGTGCAGCTATGGGACAACAGCGACAAGAATCGGTGCGTAAAATACTACAGCAAGTACGATATCAAGAAACGCAGACCATTCGGCAAGTTCCAGACAAACAGGCTGTACCTGAACTTCACTTCTCATCGGTCATTCGTGAAGAACTACAAAACCCTGCTCACTGAACGACAGGAATGGGGTCAACCCGTGGAGCAATTTTATGACCTCTGGCGGCGACGTTCCATCGAAGAGCAGAAGGTAGCAACCGCGACCCGTGACCCGTTAGTTGGTCTCGCCATGAGCGATCCCAAAAAGCTCTCATCCATCGAGTACGGGAACGGTAAATCCAAACTCAGGGTGACCACTAAAAACGGCAAAGAGGTCAGAAATGATTACTGGCCGGGTTACGTCGGCATCCTGTTTTGGGACGAGTACGACACCCCACATATCTGGCTCGGCATCCATGGTCGTGGAGAAATGTTGTTTCCTCTCATTGACGGAAAGCACACGGCTGACTGGGAACCCAGAACCGAGGCGCAGCGACACTATGGTCATCGACCGTGCGACTTCATCGGGTACTGGCATCAGGATAAAGCCGAGGATGGGTTGTTGTTGGAGAAGGTGCGACAGATGCGAGAACGAAAGAAATGAAATACCAGACAAATGCCCCAGTCTTGCGAGTATTTCCACCCGGCAGGGTTAGTCCCCCAAATGCCGACGTTGCGCATTCTGGGGCGACTGGGCGGGACGTCGAGTGTGTTTGTCGGGTGACGGAGGAACGCTTTGCTGTCGCAAAGAGATTTTGGGATATCTTTAAAAGTACTAACCGCCTTCAATACGCCATGGAATTGCCGCACCACGTTTCTCCAGCGAACCGGAATTCCTGGAACAAGGATTCCATATTGGGGACGAAGGGTTGTTGCGACATGGTCGCAAGTCCATTCTTGGAGCCGTGGAAAATGGCCAAGCCGTCCTGAAGAATAACCAGTGCCTGTGTCAGGCTAAATCCACTTTCATGCACCAGAAACCAAAGTCCGACCTTTTCATCAAAGGTCAAATGTTGGATTTCATCGAACCAAGTCGTCAAATTGCATTGATTGATTTTCAAGCCAGCGAAGAGTTCCAGATCAATCTGGTTGCCCCTGACAATTTTCAGTTCGTAATCCTTAGTTCCGAACAAGGAACGACGGTGGCCGTATTCACCGTGGTAGGTATCAAGGTCAGTGAAAATGAAACCGGTTATTGCTGCGTCACGAGGGTCAGCGTAGAAGATGTTTTGGGTGGTCATGACAAGGGTTCCTTCCTTGTGGTGATTGCCAAGGGGTGGTCGGTGTTCCAGCACCTTCCATCCCGTTTTATGACCGGACGTTCGCTCTCTGGGGAACCTGAGTAAAGTCAAAAATAATTCAATTATTGTGGAGAAGAGTGGAGCATTTATTTGAGCAATAACAATAGGATGCGGACAAATGGCCCAGTATTAGCGTTGTCGCTCTGAGAGGTGGGGTAGGTGCTAAAAACCGGTTATAACCGTTCCTGGCGCGACTGTCGGCGACATCGGGGTGTTTTGTCGGTGGAGTTAGGGTTTGAGGTCACGGCCAAGGCCTGATTTAGCTTGTTTGGTCAGTTTCTGTTGCTGTTGTTTTTCGGATTTTAGGCCGGATTTGGCGTTGTTGTGGAGAGCGATGGCGGACTTATTTTTCGTTTCTGCTTTTGTAGCGGCAATCTCAGCACGCAATTGATCCAGTTCGAGGCGTTGGCGTTCAAGGTCAATCTGTTCTTGCTCAGATTCTGGGTCCGAGTACATAACCTGCATGATGGCACGTCGTTCTTTTTCTGCTTCTTGGTGGCGTTTCTGATCCAGTTTCATCTGGTGAAGTGCGCGGAGCGTTATTGGCTTGGACGGTGGTTCTCGGTTTTCTTTTATGAATTCGTAGGCTCGCATTGTTATTTCCCCGTGTAGGTCTTGGTACGGGTATTTATTTTACAATCTCCCAAAGCCCTAACCCATTACGACAAGCAATTAGCGTGGAAGCCCCAACCTGTTTGTTAATCTCGTACTCAAACAAACGGCACGTTTTTCCAGAATATGAAAATTGACCAAGAATGGTGGAGACCTTCTTCGGTTCTAAAGATTCCATAGTGGCGGTGGTGCTCATTTTTGTTTGATCTGAAGTTTTTGCTTTTTCCGGTTCCGTTGGCTGTAAATCGCTTAGTGACTCGTACTGAGAGGCACCAGCGGTTAGGCCTTCCTCATGGGATTTTTTGATAAGTTCTGAGAAGCTAGAGGCCGTCGAAACCGGAGGATCTTTTCTGTTCAGCTCTGACAGAATACTTTTCTGTATGTCCGCCGATAGCTTCGATCCATTATTAATAGCCTTAGAGACAAGCTTGAACGGAAAGATGTTCTCAATTTCTTCGGCTAGCGGTTCTTCAGGCTCTTCAAGATTGGCAGCAAGAACCTGCTCTTGCGCTTTTTTCGTTTCAGCTTGTGCCGTTTCGAGAGCCTTGACCATGTCATCAATGGTCGATTTAGCAGTTGCTGTAACACCCTCCGCCTCGGCTATTTTTTGATTGGCGATTGCAGCATTGTTCTCAGCTATCGCCGTCTTCTTTTCAGCGATTAGCTTATCCGCCTTCATTGTTTCAAGGGCGTTGGAAAGCTCGGCCATTCTATTAGCTGCAACGGAAGCCTTATTCTCAGAAGATTGGACCACAAGATAGTTGGTCGTGATTGCACCAAGCCCCAAACCGATAATCAACGATGCGGCAATCGCCATCCATCTGCTTCTCGATTTAGTCCGTTCCGGTAACTTTGTGACATTAGATTGCCGCTCATGTTGACGGATCGTATTGATTAAATGGCCGGGTACGGGCTCGTCCAGAATATCGGCGAATTGGTCTATGGCCGTTCTGGTCTGACGGTACCGTTCAACCTTTTCCCGAGCCTCGGGATTCTCGGCCAGAAACAGTGCGACTTCCTTGCGCTCCTCCTCGCCAAGCTCGGAGTCCGCATAGGCCATCAGAATTTCATCATCGAACTTTTTCATCAACAGTTACTCATCTGGGTTCATCAGCTCATACAGGGCGTCCCGCCCGCGTTTCAGGCGGCTCATAACTGTGCCCATGGGAATGTCCATTTTTTCCGCAATTTCCTTGTAACGGTAACCAATGCCGGAAAGCACCAACACCTCTCGTTGCTCCACCGGCAACTGGTAGATCAGCCGGCTTATATCAATGAGCGTACCGGGGTTGGATGGAACATCAGGCAAGTTCGGATCGATCTCACCCATCATCGGTTTTTGCTTGCGGAAATCATCAATGCTGATGTTCTTCATGATTTGAATGGCCCAGGCGATCAGGGGCTTGGCCGGATTGAACTGCTCCTGGTGTTCCAAGACCCGAACACAGGTTTTCGACACCAGATCATCCGCATCATCAACGTTGGCAACCCGTGATCTGGCGTATGCGCGTAACTGCGGCAATATCTGCTCCAACTCGTCACTGATTGAATTGCTGCTCATTACGAATACGGTTTACCGGTTGATATATTCCAATAAGGGTAAAACTTCTCACGAACAGACAGCTTAATCTAGGGTGGATAGGGTTTATGCCAATCAGAAACAGGTCAATGGCTTACTTGGAATAATAATCTTGTTCGAACGTATTCAAACTGAGGCTTGCATTTTGAACTTGATTTGGAGAGCGATTTGTTTATTCGCCGATGTTCTCATAACGGGAAAATTAGAGTAGAATGCTTTCTTCTTGATTGAGGATAATCATGAGAAACCTGTTACGCACATTCCTGGTGGTTTTGGCAGTGATGCAGTTGTGGGGGTGCGCCAATGTACGTTCTCAATTTTTTCCCACAAGCCATTCAGGCGTCGTTATTAATAAGGTCACTCTGGAAAGTCCTGCTGCAAGTATGGGAATCACACAAGGAGACCGCATAATTGAGGTCTCACAAAAAGATGTAACTACACCTGAACACGTTAAATATTATTTTGATGAGGCTCGAAAAAGAGGCGAAAAACACGTTTTACTGTTACTCGAGGGGAGAACAGAATTAAGGTTCATCTCCCTAAAAATTGGACCAGATCTTTCCGGACTGGTGTTTGAGAACCAAATAGATACTGCAACTACGTCTGTTTCCAAACCCCAAATCGGCAGTTCTCAATCACCAAATCCGACTCTTCCAAGAATGGATTTTCAACGGGGGATGGACGCATATAACAGAGGGAATTACGCGACTGCTTTGAAGGAGTGGATGCCTCTTGCCGAAAAGGGAGATGCCGAAGCTCAATACAATCTGGGTTTTATGTATTCCAAGGGGCAAGGTGTTTCACAGGACCACAAAGAAGCCGTCAAATGGTTTCGACTAGCCGCTAAACAAGGGGATAGCATAGCCCAGCACCAACTGGGTGTGATGTATCGAGACGGACAAGGTGTGTCCCAGAACTACATAGAAGCCATCAAGTGGTTCCGTCTTGCCGCCGAGCAGGGGGATTCATGGGGGCAGCACGACTTGGGAGCGATGTATAGTCTCGGGCAAGGTGTTCCACAGGACCAAAAAGAAGCAAACAAATGGATCCGCCTTGCCGCCGAACAAGGACTTAAATATAGCCAGTACGAATTAGGTTTTTCTTATGAATTCGGAATTGATGTCCCTCAGGATAGCACCGAAGCGGCGAAGTGGTATCACCGCGCTGCCAAACAGAGTTATGACCATGCTAGTGCAATAAAATGGTTTCGTGAAAGTGCTGAAGATGGAGATCGTGCGGGGCAATACGCCATAGGAAAATTTTATGAAATCGGACGAGTTGTTTCCCAAGACTATGCTGAAGCATTGAAGTGGTATCGCCTCGCTGCCAATCAGGGAGATGCATATGCAAAGAAAGAGCTCACTACACTGGAGGGCCAAAAGACACAAACCGCCGGTTTACCATCTGCTCTAGCCAAGGATACCACCCCACCGACAATTGCCATCGCAACCGCTATAACCGTCAAAACAGACAGCCCAACGATACGTGGACGGGTCATGGACAACACTCGTGTGTCCCAAGTCACGGTGAATGGGGTAGTGGCTGACTTTGAGAATGGTAATTTCAGCTTCACCCGTTACGTACCCTCATCAGGAACGACTGTTCTCATCGAAGCCATAGACGAATGGGGTAATCGTTCACAGAAAACCGTCCGGTTGACCCGTTCATCAGTGCAAACCGCCTCGGTGTCTTTTGCTGCTCTTAATCCGACAGGCTTCTCCTCAAAGACAAACAAAGATGCCGTCGTACTGATCATCGGCATCGCCGATTACAAAAGGACACCACAAGCAAAATACGCGGACCGGGATGCCGAGTTTTTCAGTGACTATGCGAGGAGGAAACTCGGTGTCCCCGATCGCAATATCAAGGTGCTGACCAACGAAGCGGCGGACATTACCGACATCATCGAAGCCGCCAATGTCTGGTTGCCCCGCGCCACCAAGGCCAATCTCTCAGACGTGTATTTATTCTTCGCGGGTCATGGTCTGGGATCGGATGATGGCGATGAGCTATACCTGCTTCCCTATAATGGCATCCCTCAGTTGCTGGACAGAACCTCCATCCTGCGATCTGACTTGTTCAAGAGTATAGCCGCCACAAAACCCAGGTCGGTCACGGCCTTCCTCGATACCTGTTACAGCGGCACCTCTAGAACCGAAGAAACGCTTCTGGCCAGCCGCCCTGTATTGTTGGCTGCCAAGCACCAAGATGTGCCAGCCGGGTTCACCCTGATCTCTGCTGCTGGCATGGACCAAACGGCGAAGTTGCTGCCAGAGGCGGAGCATGGCCTGTTTTCTTATTGGCTCATGAAGGGAATGGAAGGTCCGGCAGATGCTAATGGGGATCGTTCTATAACGGCTGGTGAGCTTCATTCGTATGTGTTGGCAGCAGTTTCTAGGATACAGCGGAACCAAACGCCGGAGTTGCAGGGCGATGCCGAGAGGGTGTTGGTGAGATGGTGATTTGGAAGACCGTTTGGTTCCCAATATTTGTTATTGCAATGACAACATTATGGCCAATGGTTGGACTTTCCGACGTTCTTTTAAAACACAAGACTTCGGCAACACACCTTCCTTCAGAGGCAACTAATGCGATGATAACCGATATTCGTGTCGGTCATCGCGATGGCATTACTAGAATGGTGTTCGATTTATCTAGGTCCATTTCATATAACGTTTTTTTGATCTCAGACCCTTATCGCATGGTAATTGACATGCCTGAAGTCGGCTGGCAATTGCCGCCGAAGCCTTTGCCAAATTCGTTGGGTGTTCTTGAGAAAATGAGGTACGGGTTATTTCAGCCGGGGGTTTCCAGAGTAGTTGTTGATTTAAATCAGCCTGCTCTAGTCCAAAAAACTTTCCTTAGACCTTCTAGTGGATCAAACTCCTCGAGTATTGTAATTGATCTTGTAGGCGTAACAAAATCAGAGTTCATTCGAAATCAAAAAAAGAACCCGCCCACAATTTCTCGACCTAACGCCGCAGTCTTATTCAAAAAAGGTAAAAATCCTCCACATTTTAGTGGCTTGATGAGTAATGAGGCGCCATTAGGTCCTTCTGTGGCTATTGCTGGTAAGGGTGATACCGTTTACTCGTTGGCTAAACGCTATAGAGTTTCCGCTAACAGCATTATCTCTGCAAACGGACTAGTAGCACCTTACGTACTGGAGCCGGGGCAACGAATTATCATATTGCGTTCGAGAACGGTTGTGGTTTTAAGTGGCGATAGTCTTGCTGTAATAGCTTCCAGACATAATGTCGATGTGTTTGCACTGGCGCGGCTGAATAATTTACGTCCTCCTTATACCATTTATGTTGGTCAAAGACTGATCCTCCCTAATGAAGGTCAAGCCATTTCCAATCCTGCATCACCCCCCAAGTTAATACTTTCGGATATACAGTTATGTAGAGTTGCCCTTGCTATGAGAGGAGATGTCTGGGTTTGGGAAGAAAGAATAGAATGGCTGCCCAGTGTGAAGGAAGCTAAGCGGCGTGGCTTAAATCTTGAACGTTGTGGTGAACTCACTAACCGTAAAGTTAAACCCGACATTTCAATTGCCAAAATACACCCCCCTATTTCAATAAATCCTCCTACGAATTCCAAAGTATTACTGTCACCAGCCCCAACCAAAGATACCACCCCGCCAACTATAGACATTGCCTCTGCTATCACAGTCGATACAGACAACCCCACTGTCAAAGGCCAAGTGAATGATGATGAGCAGGTAGCTCAAGTTACTGTTGAAGGTCGTGCAGTTGACCTCAGCCCGAACGGTATCTTCTCCTTCACTCGCTACGTTCCCGCATCCGGAACTACTGTGACAATCGAAGCCATTGATGAATGGGGCAACAAGTCCACTAAGACAGTCCACCTGACCCGCACCATCACCGACACCAGTGACCAACTCACCTTCACCAACCTTGATCCCACCAAAATCGATGGCCGCGACAACAAGAACGCCGTAGCCCTTATCATCGGTGTCGCCGACTACACCCGCGCCCCTGCCGCCGTATATGCCGATAGCGACGCCAACGTGTTCAGCGACTACGCCAGACGCGCGTTTGGGATACCGAGAAGCAGTATCAAGGTGCTGACGAACGGCAACGCTTCCCTTACCGATCTGAAATTGAACGTGAAGCAATGGCTGCGGGGCCGCATCGAAGAAGGCAAGACCGATGTCTACGTCTTCTACGCTGGCCACGGGTTGGCATCATCGGACGGTGAAGACCTGTACCTGCTGCCGCACGACGGTGTGCCGAGCCTTCTTGAAGACACGTCGTTACAGCGGAACGAACTCTTCGATGTCATCGCAGCAGCTAACCCAAAGTCGGCAACCATTTTCTTAGACACCTGCTACAGCGGCCTCAGCCGTGGCGACGAGACGCTGCTGGCCAGCGCCAGACCGATCCTGATTACGGCAAAGCATCAGGCTGCGCCGGAAGGCTTCACGGTATTCTCGGCGGCCAGTGGTTTGCAGATATCTTCTGGGTTGGATGAGGCTAAACACGGCCTGTTTTCATATTACCTGATGAAGGGCCTTGAGGGACCAGCGGATGCCAATGGGGATAGGGTGATCACCGCTGGAGAACTTCATGATTATGTTCGTGGGAACGTAAAGCGGCAAGCAATCCGGCTTGGGCGAGAGCAGATGCCGGAACTTCAAGGTGATACCGAAAGGGTACTGGTAAGATGGTAAAATGAGAATACTCCTCCTAGCCGCCCTTCTCCTCTCCACTTTAGCCGCACCCACCCAAGCGGCGAAGAACCCTGACGGCGTTGCAGTGATCATTGGCAACAAGAATTACCATGGCGACATCCCCGCCGTCGATTTCGCCCACAACGACGCCGAGGCCATCCGGCGGTACGTGCTTGATGTCCTTGGCTACGATCCAGACAACATCATTGACCTGCGCGATGCTTCCAAGGCCGAGATGGAGGCGGCGTTCGGTAACAAGGACAACCACAAGGGGCGGCTCTGGCAGTATCTGGACCCTAAGGGCGGCTCGGATATACTCGTCTACTATTCCGGTCATGGCGTGCCTGGTCAGAATGACAAGCGCAGCTACATGCTTCCCGCCAACGCCGATCCGGCGTTCGCCGAAATCAACGGCTACCCCATTGATATTCTCTACAAGAACTTAGATAAGCTGAAGGCACGTTCAAAGAGCGTCCTGATCGACGCGTGTTTCTCTGGGGCCAGTCCAAAGGGGATGCTCATTGATGCAGCTTCACCAGTATTCATCAAGACTAAGGCCGCGAATATTGGCAAGGGCATGACCGTGCTGACGGCGGCCAGCGGCGATCAGCTAGCGAGTTGGGATAAGGAGGCCAAACACGGCCTATTCACGAACTATTTCCTCGAAGGAGTCTACGGCAAGGCTGATGGGAACAAAGATGGGCGCATCACGGCGGCGGAGATTAAGGACTATCTGGACGACAAGATGACCCGCGCTGCTAGGCGCACCTATCGTCGGGTTCAGGAAGCCACGCTGATGGGTGATGAGGAACTGGCGCTTAGTAGTTTCCAGAAGGGTTATCCGCCAGCACGTCCTGCTATTGGAAATCAGGTCGCCTCGTTGCCCTCGCCTAAGTCAGAATTCACTGTCACCGATCTGGACGAGGAATTAGTGGCGGTGAAGAAAACTAACGTCCGCTCCCAGCCGACCACCCGTTCAAATATTCTCGACAGCCTTGATCCCGGCGAAAGCATCAACGTGACGGGCAGGACGACGATCAATGGATCGCCATGGTACCGGGTGGTGCTGGTTGGGCGCGGTGATGGATGGGTGTTTGGGTCGTTACTGCAGGAGCCGCAGGGGCAGGTTGCCGTGGTCATTCCACAGAAACCGGCCGCGCCGAAGCCAAAAACCCCATCGCCTATGTCTGATGCCTCAATTGCATGGCAATCAGTTCAGAACAGCACCAATATCGCGGAAATCGAAAACTTCATTCTTGCTTTTCGGTCTAGCCCTATTGCTGACAAGGCGAGGGCACGCTTAGATGAGTTAAAGAAACAGCAAGTTGCTGTTATTGTGCCGCAAAAACCGACCAGAAAAATGTCCTTGCGTCCCGGCAATGTGTTTAGGGACTGTGCAGATTGCCCTGAGATGGTGGTTATTCCTTCAGATAGTTTTCAAATGGGTGATTTGAATAACGGCTGGAATAGCAATGAAAAACCCGTACATAAAGTGACGATTACTCGCCCATTCGCGGTGGGCAAATATGAGGTAAAACAATCCGAATACTTCGCCATAATGGGATACAATCCGAGCAAGTTTGATGGAGATAATCGCCCGGTTGAGAATGTTTCGTGGAATGATGCTCAGGAATATATCCGTAGGCTCAACTCTAGAACGGGCCAGCAGTACCGTCTATTGAGTGAAGCCGAATGGGAATACTCAGCAAGGGCAGGAACTAGAACGAAATATAGTTGTGGTAATGATCATAACTGCCTGAAAAATGTGGCCTGGTACAAATATAATTCTGGCGGGAAAACCCACCCAGTTGGCCAAAAGACACCCAACGCCTTCGGCCTTTTCGATATGCACGGAAACGTATGGGAATGGGTCGAAGATTGTTATTTTGGGGATAGCTACAGTAGGGCGCAGAAAAACGGCCAAACAAGAATGTTCGGTAATTTTTGCAGTTCTCATGTCATTCGTGGTGGTTCTTGGAGAACTAAACATGTATCGGACTTGCGTGCCGCCTTCCGGAATCAAGGTCCAACCGACTACAGGGATAGCTACTTTGGATTCCGCGTTGCAAGGGCGCTTTATAAAGACGCACATCCAAAGCTAACTTCTATCCTTCCCCAAGGTACTGTCAAGGAACAGTATTCCTACGCCTTCGCCCTGCTTCGCCAAGCAAATTACGAACAAGCAGAAATTGCTTTGAATGAATTCATTCAGAAACATCCCAATGACCCGCTTAGTGGAAATGCCAGGTACTGGCTGATGGAATCTTTCTATGTGCGAGGTCTATTTGTAAGAGCGGCAGAGGCTGCTGTTGCCGGGTATCAGGCTGACCCAAACGGGCGGTTGGCTGCCGATACGTTGCTGAAGCTGGGTATGTCGATGTCTAATTTGGCCTACAAAGAAGAAGCGTGTGCAGCTTTTGGGAAGCTCATTAGAGACTTTCCTAGCGCACGGAACCTAATTCTTTCTAAGGTCGATTTTGAGATCAAGAAAATTGGCTGCTAATAAGTTCTCAACATTGCCATGTTGCTAAAGTAGATGAGTAGCGTTTTGGCGCAGGGATGATCCACCGAAGTAATTACAAATTGCTTTGGCAACTCCGCTTTTAAAGTATGAACAATTTTAGCAAGTCAGCAACGCCCCGCCCGTATGCGGTGTTCCAACTCTAACCATGAAATATAGCAACTAGAGGCAGTGTAAATGGAACATCTTATTCTGCTGGTTGTATGCTGTAGGGTGTGAATAAGGTGGTGATGAAGAACTTGTACAACACTTTCCCGATAACCATTGCGGTGAAGATGGTGTCGCCGTGTCTTGGATATCCCAATCCTACCCCTCCCCCTTTAACCCAAGGAGCACAGGTGTGATGGCAAGTGTATTATTAGGTATGGTAGCTGGCTATGTGATCTACGAAGTGATTTCTAGTTTGCTCTAGGATCGATATGTTTCAAATACGTACAGCCCTGATTGTGATGTCGGCTATCGTTTGCATTTCGGATGATGCCAATGCGGTTGCCGACAGGTACCAAAACATTTGTGTGGATTCGGGCTACGAAATTGGCAGCCCCGAAAACCGAGTTTGTACGACCCTTATCAAATTGCATCCTCCCATTGATAGCCCCGGGTATTTTCATGCCGTGCACAGATCAATAACCCAAAACACAGGTGGACGCAGAGTGTATTGTTCCCTGCAAGGCGGGATGGATGATCCCGTTTCCTGTGAGAGCGAGCCATTGCGTCAGGTTAAGCAAAAGAGGAAGCAAGAATGAAAGGGATTGTTTGGGGCTTGGCCTTGCTGGCATCCCTCTCTATAGCTGGGAGCATCCTTGCGGGTGAAAGCAAGCACAAGGAACCTTTGAACAAATATCAGGCCCTTTGCAAGGCATCTGGCTACCAAGCGGGCAGCCCTGAAAACCAAGTTTGTGCCTCCCTACTTGAAGAGTACGCACCCTTCGCATCGGAGGACCGTAATTCGGGACCGTTTCAGCCTGTGGTTAGAAGTGTTTCTTCAAAATTTGAAGATGTGAAGATCACATGCTCTCTGACAAGATCAAGAGAACAACTTGTCACGTGTAGCAGAAGTGTTTTGGTCCCATTAAAATGAAAATGATTGCACGGATTCACATGTCTTCATTTCGTAATGTTATCGCGGTCTGGATTGTTGCGTTGGGGGTCATTTTATCTGTAGATGCTTTTGCAGGTATGAATGAATATCTTCAGCGTAGTCTTCAACAGCATCTGATCTGGATACAGGGATGTACGGATAATTCCGTTGCAAAGTTCTCTAAATCAGATTTGGATTTGGTGATCTTTTCCACGGATTCTGATGGTGGGAATGGCAATATAGTTTCTTGCCTGCTGCCAGACAGCATCACCGACATCGACAAGCAGAAGTCATTTATCTTTCCCTCGCCATTTGACACTAGGCCCGGAACGGAAGGTGGGGTGTACACCTACCCTAACGCCCTGATAGAGGTGGGTAGTAAAGTATTCATTGTAACCGCACCAAAAAGCGACTGGGGTGTTTCAGGCATAAAACAAATAAGAGAGGACGTTTTTCTTGTTGAGACCAGATATTCTACACACAGACGTAATTATCTGGTGTTCGGAGATCAAAAAATTGTGCGTTATCTTACCAACGGTTCAGTTGAAGTGGTGGATGAGGAAGAGCTGATATTCAAGGGGAAGTGGTATAAATCATACTATAATACTGGGGGTGCTTTTTGGTTTGATGCATTGATTGACCGTTTCGGTCACTTCCTCGATATCGTGACTCCTGAAAAAAACGAGAACGGGGAACCCAATTATTGTCTGGGTCGCGACGAACTAAGTCGAAAATCACACCTTGATCTCAGCCGGGTCAGTGACCATAAGGTCTGCCTTCACAGATAAGTCCTGCCTGCGATCACGCCTCAATGGACAGTCCCCTGGAATAAAATCTTTCCCAAACCGTATCCTACTCAGGAAGCAACTTTTTAAGCTTCCCATGGTTGTGTAATATTGATGAGAATCTCTCTTTATTGGGCTATAACCGTGATAGGGTTTAAAAGGGGAGTGTGTTATGCGGAGTACATTTCGACCTTTAACTACATTTCTGGCAATGATGGTGGTCCTGTGCGGTGTTATTTCCTACACGAATGCGGAAACACTGCCCAAAGCCCCATCCATCAACTTTATTAATGAACTACAAAAGGCCGATCAGCTGATCTCAGTTGAAAGGTTAGAGGAGGCCTTGGCTACCCTCAAAGCAATCGATCCCTCAACGCCCAAGATCTCCGCCCAGGTAGATATTCTTCTCGGCAAGATTTACCAGCGCCTTCACAGACCCAGTAAAGCGGCAGATTTATTTGAGAGCGCCGTCTTCTCAAGCATGGATGATTCAGAGGCATACCTAGGGATGGCAGAGACCAGCTTGTCTCTTGGGAAACTAGTGCAGGCCCGGCAACATGCAAGAACGGCTATTAAATCGAACCCAGACTTAATTGGTGCTCACCTTGTATTAGCTAGGGTAGATGACAGGACGGGTCAAACAGCCAAGGCCAAAGATCGCTTCTCTAATCTTATGAAGAACCAGCCAGACAGTGAACCGATTGTTGAAGCTTATGCCCAGTTTCTCTCACAACGCGAAAATACGAATTTGGCAATTCAGGTTCTTGCTAATTATGTGAATCGGCATCCCTCTGCTGCAGGGGCAGGTGATTTGTTGGGCCAGCTATATTGGCAACAAAATCGAAGGGTGGATGCCCTACAAACTCGTACCAACGCCGCCAAGGCATTTCTCACTAAGGGGAATGAGTTTCGTGCTGATGCTATTAAGTCATGGCTGGCTGCTAATGATCCCAATGGGCAATATATAGGTCAGCTATCGCCAAGAATGCAGTCTGAGACACCTGCCGCGCCCATTACTACAGAACAGCCCAAGAAGGCCGAATCTGCACCAGCGCCATCTCCGGTCCCAGTGCCTGAGGTTAAGGAGGCTAAACTCCCGGAAGCTCGTCGTCCAACTCCTCAAGTTCTTAAACGCCCCGATCCCTTGCCATTGCCTGAAGGTGTGATGCTCAGTACAGGAAGTGGGTTTATTATTGATGGTGGTCGATATGTCATTACCAACCGCCACGTCATCGATAAGACCGGGAAAATTGCAGTGCGAACGGGCACAGGCGAGGTTCGTACAGCACGGATCATGGATATAGCCAAGGACGACGACTTGGCTATCCTCGAGCTATCTGAACCATTCCCAAGTTCATACGCCATTACAACCCATGAGATGGGTGACGCCAATACTGGGCGCCCGGCGGTGGTTATGGGTTACCCCATGGCTGGGATAATTGGCTGGCAGCAACCGTCCCTGACAGAAGGGATTGTGAGTAAGGCTAGTGGCTTTAAAGACAACCCCAACACTTTTCTTATCACTTCAAAAATGAATAAGGGAAACAGCGGTGGCCCCATCTTTGATCGCCAAGGTAGGTTGATCGGCATTGCTGTGGCAAAGCTGGACACGACGAAAATTTACGAGAAGAAGGGCGTCCTTCCGGAAGATGTGAATATCGGCATCAAGGCAAGTCGTCTGTTGAGTTTCTTGAATAGGACTGGTGGTGGTAATCAGTCAGCGGCCCCAGAGGTTAGCCTTGAAGAATTGTATCAAGGCATGTTGGCCAAGGTTGTTCTTGTGGCGGCGGAAGCAAAATGAACCGGTACATCATCCCTATACTCACTGCCTTGGTGCTGTTTGCGATAGAAGCGAACGCCGAATGGGTCAGTGCGGAGGATACATACAACTTTGGCCCAGAAATGTCTGAGAGAGAGGCATGCCAAAAGGCCAAACGCAGGGCCAAGGAAAAGGCTCTGAAATCCATAACGGGTGAGAAGATATCCTCCGAAGATAATATGGTCTGCTCGGAAATGAAGGACACAGCCGACTGTTCTCTGAACCGATTTACGTGGAGCACCATCGACGGGCTGATAAAAGGAACCAGAGACGAAAGAGAGGAAACCGGTCCGGGCATCGGTGAATACAGAAAATGCACAGTCACTTTGGATGTAAACGTTGGTGTCGCCGAGGGCAGTCCTGATCCGAGCTTTGATCTTCAGGTCAAACTCAATCGCCCGACGTTTCGTGATGGTGAGCCGTTGAAAATTAGCTTATCGCCAAGCCAGCCAATGCACATCAGTGTCTTCCAGTATCTTCCTTATATGAAGTCGGAGAAGCAGGTCACGCGCATCTTTCCCAATCCTTATGACAGGAAACAATTCTTTCAAAAGAAGGGAACCGTCCCCACCCATGAAGGCAGCCAACAATATGACATGACGGTTGGTTTCCCAGAGGGCCTGAAAAGTCGCAAGGACCTGATTGATGAATACCTGATGGTTCTTGGAACAAGGAAACCAATTAATTTTCGCGGGGAGTATTCCCTTGAGGAATTCAATGCGAGGCTATTGGAAATCCCCAGGCAAAATAGGCGCATAGTCAGAAAAGCCTACAACGTGGTGAGGCCAAAATGACTTTCAGAAGTCACCGCGCGGTTTGTTTCTTGTCGCTGGCTACTATACTGGCGGGATGTGCCAGCCCGTCTTATGTTGATAAGGGGAAAGCCGACTCTTCAAGCTCTAGCAATCCCTTTAATAGTGTCGTGTTTCAGGTTCACGATGCTTATAAAAATTCACCGCCTGACTGCGTCGCTATTTTACCATTTGAAACCTCTTCAAAAGATTCAGATGAAGGAATTTCAGTCGATCAAACAGAGTCCGTTCGCAGAGCTTTCTATGCCCATTTGGCTCCTCAAGGAAAACGCGATATTGAACTTCCGCGCATTAATTTTGTCTTATCGAAAATTGATGATGCGGATCGGAGCAATCTCAAAGTAGTCGGTGAGAAACTGAACTGTACGTCCCTAGTTAGGGGGCAGGTGACCGAATACGGCTCGAACTTCTATGGCGTTTATTCCAAAGTTGCCGTTGGGGCTGACCTCAAACTACTCAGGGCAACAGATGGTAAAATCCTGTGGGAAGGTAGCCATGTGGCGCAGAGCCATGGTGGCAGTGTGCCATTGTCGCCTATCGGCTTGGCCATGGGCATTTACGACGCTTCCAACAATGTTCGTGAAGAGCAAATCTACCGAATTATCGATGATCTTGCCCGACGGCTTGTCAGTACCATACCGGATGATCGGGTCGCCGTTTTGGACGAACCATTAACGGCTGTGAAAGTGGCATCACCTAAACCCGAACCAATTCCTGACAGCATTGAAGAGTTTCTTACCTCCCTTGGTGAAAAAAACTCAGATGAGCAGAAGATAGCCTTACTTGAGGCGATCAAAGATGTGCGTTTTGGCGAAGAGAATCTATCTCCTCTTTATGAGAAGTTGATTGTCGTCGCACCTACTGATCCTAACGGACATTCTTCCTATGCTCATTATCTTGTGGGAACGGGCGATTATTCAGCGGCCTTGCAACAGGCAAACCAATCTCTCGCTCTAGATGACAAAGGCCACGCCACCCATTTCCTAAAAGGCAGAATCCTTATCAAACTTGATGATCTGAATGGTGCCGATCAGGCTATCGTTAAAGCCGCTGCCCTTGATGACAGCAATGCTGGCTATCTGAACGGCCTTGGTTACGTCAATTCCCTACGCGGCAATGATGAACGGGCGCTTGCAGCCTATCGAATAGCTATTCAACGTGATCCTTCAAATGGCTTTGCCTACTACAACACAGGCGTCACGCTTCATAATCTGGGTGACATTGAGGAAGCCGCCGACGCTTTTTACGGTGCCGGGTTGGCATACATCAAAACCGGAAACTATGGCCCGGCCACCAAGGCCCTGACCGACCTGAAGGACTTGGCCGACAGTGGCGTTGATCGTGCCGAAGAAATCAAAACACTCGAACAAGCACTTCAATCCCTGACTAAAGGAGAACAACAAGATGCTTAAATTTCATTCACTGAATAAGGCAGTCTTTACACTTGGCCTTATTGTTTTATCGGCTAGCTTTATTAGTGGCTGTGCCACTCCAAAACCGGGCTCCCCCGAAGCGGTCTACGAACAAGAACAAAAGAAAGAAGAAGCTCGCGTAGAGGCCACAGAGGAAACGGTTGAAGAACTGCCAGGCTGGTTCCTTAACTTGCCTCAGGATGAGCACAGCGTTTACGCAGCAGGAACGGCGACTTCCCCTGACCTGCAATTGGCGATGGACAAGGGCATCCTCAACGCAAAGCGCACCCTCGCTGACAGCATTAACGGCTTGCTAAGCAGCAAGATGAAAGAGTTTATAACCGAGGTTGGCAGTGGTGAGGATACGGAAGTTATCAGCGAGGTCGAACGCGTAACCACTAACCTGATCACCGAGGTTAATGTTGCTGGTTACAAGCAGGCGGAGGCAAAGGTGCTGCCACAAGGAAAACAGTATAGGGCCTATATCCTGTTGCAATATCCGCTGGGTAAAGCAAACCGGGTGCTTGTTGATCAGGTAAAGAAAAACCGCATTCTTGAGGGCAAGCTCAGAGCGTCAAAAGCATTCAAGGATCTGGAAGAAGAAATTAAAAGGGCGCGGGGATCGTGAGCCTCGCTAAAGGATAACCATTACAGCACATAGAGAGAGAAGGATGATGAAACCGACACATAGAAGATCATGGTTCTTTTCAGGGCTGTTGGCGGCGCTTTCCATCCTCATCCTGTGTTCCTCTGCACGGGCTATCTCCGACAAATGGCTTGTCACGCCGGAAGAAGCCGCGATGCAGAGGCGGGATGGAAATTACATCGAGCCTGTAGCAGCCACCGAGGGACCTGGGCCAGTCATCGTGCTGAAAAACCCGAAGATGCTGCAGAAATTGCGCTCGCCCATCGACATCTTCATCGCCTTCGAGCCGGGTAAAAGTGGCAAACCAGCGGACATGAAAACGTTGAGGGTGACGCTCATCGGCTTCATCAACATCAATATCACCGACCGTCTGATTGAGTACATCAAAGGGACCAATTTGGATGTTGAAGGCGCAAAGTTACCGAGCGGCAAACATCGTTTGCGAATGCGGATTAAGGATGTAGAGGGCAATCCCAATGAGCGGGATGTCGTCGTTACGGTGTTGAAAAAATGAACGGTTAAGCCATGAAACGGATTATTGTGGTCCTGATCGCTTTGGTTATATTGGCGGCTCCGGCCAGAGCCGACTTTGAGACAGGCGAAGCTGCGTATGATCGAGGCGACTACGCCACCGCTTTCCAAGAATTTAGGCCTCTGGCTGAGCAGGGACACGCCGAAGCACAATTCAACCTCGGGTTCATGCGTTCAATTGGCCAGGGCGTTCCACAGGATGATGCGCATGCGGTGCTGTGGTACCGCAAGGCCGCTGAACAGGGTCATGCCATGGCCCAATCCAGTCTTGGCTTTATGTACTACACCGGCCAGGGCGTGCCTTGGGATGATTCGCAAGCGGCGAAGTGGTTCCGCGAAGCCGCCGAGCAGGGAGATGCTCCGGCCCAACTTCTCCTTGGGTTAATGTACAAAGTTGGCTGGGGCGTTCCGCGAGATGACAAACTAGGGAAGAAATGGTCCGACAAGGCTGCCGAACAGGGGCTGCACAACTTAGTACCCGGGATTTCGGATACGCAAGTTGAGAAGCGGTACCGTAAGGCTGCCGAACAGGGTTTTGTCTCGGCTCAATTCTATTTCGGACTCATGTGGGACAGGAATTATGGCGTAACTCTGGATAGGGTAAGAGCTGCGAGGTGGTATCGAAAGGCCGCCGAACAAGGACACGCCGGGGCCCAATACGAACTCGGGTGGAAGTACGAACGTAATGTGGGCGTGGCGGGGGATCATGCCGAGGCTGTAAAGTGGTACCGCAAGGCCGCCGACCAAGGTCACGCCATGGCCCAATACAGCCTTGGGAGCATGTACTACGAAGGCCGGGGCGTGAAGGATTACGTCCAAGGCCCGGGCGTGGAGCAGGACTACGAAGTCCGGGTCGTGCAGCAGGATTATTCGCAAGCGGCGAAGTGGTTCCGCAAGGCCGCCGAACAAGGTTTTGTCGATGGCCAATTCCAACTCGGGATGATGTACCTCGAAGGCCAGGGCATGCCTCAGGACAATGTTCAGGCGCTTGAGTGGTTTAATCTGGCCGCTGAACAGGGGCATATCAATGCCTTAGAATTCCGAAAGGTTCTCGTAGAGGGTAGTACCGCCGCACAGACTCCCAAAACGCAACCCGAACCTTTTGTACCTGAACGCGCCTCTGTCCCTCGCTTCCCGAGTTCTCCTGTTGCCGTGCGCTTCCCCAGGGGCACTCGCCGTGCCGACGACATCGCCGTCATCATCGGCAACGCCGACTACCAAAAAGGCAAAGACATTCCAAACGTAATTCCGGCTTATGCCGACGCAGCCAGCATCAAGAATTACGTCACGCAAGCCCTCGGTATCCGTGAAGACAACATCATCTACTTAAAAGATGCGGGACAGTCCGAACTAACCGCCACATTCGGCAGCGCAACCAACCCCAAGGGCCAGTTGTTCAACTACGTTAAGCCGGGCAAATCGCGAATCTTCGTGTATTACTCAGGTCACGGTGCACCGGGTGGTGAGGATGGCAGCAGTTACATCGTCCCGACGGATGCCCAAGCATCACTCATTGATCTCAACGGATATCCATTGAAGACGCTATACAAGAACCTGAGCAAGATACCGGCACGGTCGGTGACCGTGGTTCTGGAAGCCTGTTTCTCCGGCGCAAGTCAATCTGGGTCCATCATAACCCAGGCCTCCCCCATTTATCTGAAAGCCAAAGAGACGATTATCCCGTCCAACATCACCGTCATAGCCGCCGGAGCCGCCAACCAGATCGCTTCATGGGAACAGGACAGTTCTAGTGGTTTATTCACCAAATATTTCCTCAAAGGGATGAGCGGCGAAGCCGACGCCAAGCCTTATGGCAACACAAATGGCAAAGTTGGTTACGACGAATTGGGCCGTTACTTCAAGGAAACCATTACTTACTACGCCCGACGCTATTATGGCCGCGAGCAGACGGCGCAGATCATCGTTGGTTCAGGAGGATGAGGTGCATATATACAGTTTTATTAGGTCGGGTCTAATAAGCTATAGGTGTTTTTCATTTATCAGGACTAATTAAGCCCCATTCGCCATCAAAGAAGTGTTTTATGTCGAGACCAGCAATCATGCGGGTTTGCGGTCTCTTTAAGTTGACTCCAGATCATTATTCGACATAAAATATTACAATATTAACTTATTATGGTGAATATGATGGCGATGGGCAAACAGGCCAAGGTTCTTTCTG
This sequence comes from uncultured Thalassospiraceae bacterium, assembly GCA_964490815.1. Classification (GTDB taxonomy): domain Bacteria; phylum Pseudomonadota; class Alphaproteobacteria; order Rhodospirillales; family JABHCV01; genus JACNJU01. Next base: position 141,053 of record CAZBEC010000011.1, on the reverse strand, counting down.
ACGTTCAGATCAGAACGACCTTGCAGTTTCTCTCGACCACGAGAAACAGCCAGCGTGATATCGTGATTCTGCTTCTATCCGTGAAAGGCGGTCTTCGCGCAAAAGAAATTGCATCGCTGACGTGGCAGATGGTCACCGACCCGGAAGGAAACGTCGGAAATTCCATCGCTCTGCAAAACGTAGCCTCGAAAGGCAAAAATGGGGGCAGAACGATCCCATTAAATCGGGACTTGAAGGCGGCGCTGGAATTCTTGAAGGACTTTGCCGTTGCAAAGCGATTGGAAAAAGGCTTTCCGTTCGATCTGGCATCCAATGTTATCACCAGCGAACGTGGCGAACGGATGTCCGCTAATTCCATCGCACATTGGTTCAAGCGGTTATATGGAAATCTTGGATTTGATGGCTGCTCGAGTCACTCAGGAAGACGTACCGCGATTACCCGGTGGGCAAAGAACACGTCGCGTGTCGGCGGAAGCCTGAAAGACGTTCAAGACCTTGCCGGTCATTCATCGCTGGCGACGACCCAGCGATATATCCAAAGCGATACCGCAGCCAAACGTAAACTGGTGGATATGGGGTAAAGTCATGGTACGCGTTCTCACATTCCCATTCAGTGCAATCTGGTTTTTGATTAAGTGGACCACGATAGCCGTAATCTTCTTCATGATTGGATTACATTGGGGCAGGTAAATCCGGTTCACAAGGACAAGGGTGTCCAAAAAATAAATGGCTGAATTCCGCCATTCATTCCGAGTCACGGATAGAGTCGAAGGCTTTACCTCCGTTTAAGTATTCCACCTTTTCGCCATAATCCCGCGCCTAGGGCTTTTCATTCCACAGTGGGTAACTACGATATTTCTTTGGGAAGCCCATTGGCTTTGGCGGAATTCCGTGTTCGTCGATTAGAGCCAGTAGACGGTATTTCCAGCCAGTGTGCGGACTTATTTGATCCATCAAGAATCCTAGCATCACCAGTGTATTATAGAGCCGACGGTTTTCTGCGGGGTTCAAGTTCTCGAGTAATTCGGAAGGAGTCTTTCTCGGCAACTTCCATGTGAATGTGAATTCACGATTCCAAACCCGTGCATGATGTGCGCATAGATTTCTTACGACTGCTAAATGATGAAGAAATGACACGAGAATTGTTTCGTCTAATCCATATGAACGGGAAACCTTGTTGCGAAGGCCGCTGCTGGCAGTATTGGCGTACCACTTCGAGAATTCGCCAAAGGTCATTAGCTCGCATGTGGCCCAAAGCGGTGGGAGTTGCTCATCATACTTATTACGCAAATGTTGTATGAAGGTTTCCCGGCTTCGGGAATTCTCCGTAGTCAGGGACGCCACTGCTCTCTCATGCGACCATACGATGCCACCTGATCGATTGACCTTCGTGACAAAAAGCCCTGAATCTAAGTGTGCGTGGGGGCCGTGCGCGTGGACGAAAACATCCATCCATCGCGTACGCACAGAAATTTCAATGCGCTCGATGGCGTCCATCAGAAGCAGACGAAGCTCCCTATCGAAAATGTAGAGGTTCAGCACGTCATCAAAAGATGTGTCAGGTCGAAATTTATGTGTCCCATGATCGGCTTCAAATGGCAACCAGTAGGCCGTCATACGGTAGTAGCTGATATGTGATAGGTAGTGGGTAGCCTTGGCAGTGTCGGGGACATCCATGCCACGGCTTCGTAGGAGATCAATCTGCTCGGTAATCAGGGTAGGGGATTTAGGAAACTTCAAAGATGTTTCCTTTTCCCAAAAAGTAACCCCCCATGGTGCGCCGATCTTACGAGAGGCGTGGGGGGTGTTGTTGCGCTAACCATGAATCATTCCGAATCCGTAATCAACAAAAAAATAAGAAATCTTTCACGAGGCTATTTTTCTCAACGAATCGATGCTTTTAAAACAATGCGATTCTACACCTCAAACATACATCAAAATAGTTTGCAGAGCACTTATAACCCATTGAGACATAACCCCGTCATTCACCGATGGTTTGCTCCTAAGTCCCTGAGATGTTGGTCTTCTCTCGAGCCTACGAATCAGAAGGTTGGGAGTTCGAGTCTCTCCGGGCGCGCCATCTACCCCTTTGACATTGTTGAGTTTTTCGGGTGTTCACTTTTGTTCCGTGAATCACTTACGGGCGCGGTTTGCAGACGGTTTGCAAAATCCGTTCTGCCGACGTTCTCTAACTTGGTGATCGCCGCCTTCGCCAAGTGTTGAGTTCGGGCCAGATACTTATCCAGAATCTCTTCAATGTAACGCTGCGAGTGACCTGATATTGCTGCGATTTCTGGTGTGGTGCAGCCTGCTTCCGCCAGCATGGTTAGAGCCGTTCCACGCAAATCGTGAAAGTGAAGACCATCCAGTTTGGCTTTAAGGGTCGCCTTTCGCCATTGATGCGACAGGTTGTCTTTCGTCCATGGTTTGCCGGTGACGGAAGTTAATATCACGGCTTGCTTTCTGGTCATGCAATCAAGGGCGGTTTTTAAATCCTTGTGTACAGGTATCTCTATCTTCCTGTCTGTCTTGCTTTGGCGCAACTGAATGGTGCCGCCGTTGTATTGTCCCCATGTCATACGAACTAAATCTTCGCGTCTTTGTCCGGTGTAGGCTGCCAGTACCATCGCCGCCTGTAATTCATAAGGGGCAACCTTGCAGAAAGCATCAACATGCTCAGGCAACCAGATTTTATCGCTGCGGTCACTGACGTAGAGCCGTCCTGGGTTAATGGCATGATTAACTTTAAGTTTGCCACGATCATAAGCCCATGACAGAACCCGTCTCAATATTGACCATGCATAATCGGCTTTGCGGGGCTGGTTGGCATATTGATCACGCCATTCAAAGAAATCACTGCGCACCCGATAATCTTCCAACGCCTCTATGGGCATGGTGCCGAACTTATCGCGGATGATATCAAGGTACACCCGATAGTCGCTGCGGGTCTTTGGCGCGAGGTTGCCATATTCCGGTGATTTCAAAAAACCGGTAATTAGCGATGAGAAGGTGCCTATATCTGTTGGTTCTTGTTTGGCTGCTTCAGCATAGGATGCAACGAACTCCGGTGTACCAGGTTCACCCATGATGCGTTTCTTGGTGCCACGGTGATAGTAGTATTTTTTTATGGAGCCATCGGCGAGACGTTTCTTGGCCGTATTCACCCCTTTGAGATGAATCCTAACCATTTCGCTTTGCCCTCCATTCATCAAGTGGCGCTGCTGTATCTGATGTTATGCCGCTGGCTATATCCAGCCATTGGTCGATGAGCTTGCGATCCCATCGGGCCGTACCATCAACTGGGTCGGGGACAATACCTCGACGTCGATAATCGTCAAAGGTCTCCATACTTATGCCGCAATATGCAGCCGCTTGCTGTCTTGATAACAGCCTTGGGCTTTGCAGCCGCAAAGAATCTAAAAAATCAGTTGGGAGGGTGATATTTACGACAATCGGAATGTTGTCGTTGGTTGCTAGTAGCTTCTCGGAGCTATGGTCTTGTAAGTGTGAGGTGTTTGTAAAATCAGTGTTGTTGCCTTTCATTTCTGTTGTATCTCATGGTTAATGTATTCCTCCAAAATACGGGTTGCATTATCCGACCACAATATACTAATAAGTGTATAATGTCAATATATTCTCGTATTAATATTGGCAGTGTTTGATATGATAATTGCGCCATCATATTCATTCTTGTGGGCTTTTGGATAAAGGTTCGACCTGCATCTTGGTCAAGCAGTGGCGCAATTATCCACGCGGCATTTGTTGAACAAATGATTTTGGCTGATACCTAAAAAGAAAGAATGCCATTGTCGATACGGGTCGCCATGTATCCTTCTGCTTCCTTTTCGTAGATGGCTTTCTGCTTTTTCCATTTGTATTCCGACAAGATGAACGGCTCATATCGCCATGGACTGATCTTTTCCATCGACATGGTGATGAACCTCTTGGTGTTCTTGCAGGTGTTGTACTGGATTTTGTCGATGATGTTATTGAGCAGGGATTTGGATATGGGCCTGCTGGAATAGAAGCCGTCATGTACCTTGAGGATAACAGGACTCGATTTATCCTTCTCAAGGGGATCAGCTTTTAACTCGGCTATGATCTCTTTTTCTATCTGGTCGATAATGTCGGCTTCCAATTGCTGATAGATATAGGCCATGACAGTGGGTTTGGATAATCTGGATTTGCCGAAGGTCTCGGGATTAGTGGCGATAAGTTTCTTGAAGCCTTTTCCATCCATAAAATAATCCAGAATGATCTGGTTCATCTCCTTTTGCTCTTTGACGAAGTTTGCCAGGAATCCATTTCTGGCTTTGAGGATAATTTGCCTATCTTCCTTATTTCTGATGATCCTGGCGAAAGCGGAGTACTGAATGCCGTCTCCCTTCTTGGAGAACCAGAATGAGGTGGAAGTATCAGCCCCAAAGGATATGGCGGTGAAGGCGCTCTTAATATCGCTCAAGGCATGGGCCATTATGGGTTCTTTGGCATTGCCTGCCTTATGTCTTTTTAGCCTGTTGGTATAAAGCACGTCGGCTAATTGCTGGCGGATTTTGCTTTTCTCCAGAAGATACTCTTTGGAATAGGTGAGCAATCCATCAATGTCGCCACCAACTTCATCGAATATCTTCTCAAGGATATGGAGTTTAACGGCAATAACAGCCCCATTCAGATCATATTCCCAGCACTTGCCAAGGGCTGCCTTGCGGATATGGCGTCGGCAGTTCTGGAGATTGATCCCTAAATGATAGGTTCTGCCGAATAGAGACTTCTTGGTTTTAAAGGGAAGCATAGGGCTGGTCGTAATACCAAGCTTCTGGCATTCCTCGACGATGTCGATAATGGTCTGTGCCTGTTGGATGTACTCACTGTTTGCTTCCTTGATGGGTTCACTTAAATCCGGGTGCACGTCGTAGGATTTGGTCGTGTTGATATAATTGCGCAAGGACTTGAGGTCGATTGGCACCCTTGGAAGTTTTGCGATTTGTTTCTCGGTCATATCTGGAAAGTATTTTTCCAATATGGTTGTGGAAGACAGTATCTCCTTAAACCGCTTTTTAATTGGGATGATCTGACTGATCTTGCCGGTATAACTGGAACCCTTCTGACTAATCTTAAAGAAGGGATAGATGGGGAAGAACACGTCCCATACCCACACTTGTTTACCGTCAATGCGGATTTTGCCGCATTCCGACCTTGCCTGGGTTAAAGGAAAGGCCAATTCTTTCTCTTCACGGGTCTCATTAATCAAAAGCGTTCGATTGATGTGGCGCTTATTCACCTCGACATAATTGTCCCATGCTCTGATCAGGTTTTTCTCTTTTGCGGCTAAATCTAGTGCCTGCTGTGGGATGCTTATTTTTGTCATTTGAAAACCCGTCTTTTACCTTTCAGAGTCTTTAATCTCTGATGTTTTCTTCCTCGATCTATCTGTCATCACACATGGCAGGTCATGGTGGGGCAATTATCGGTCAGGTCTTAAAGGTTATGACTATAAGGTATGCCCCATTCTATTTATCATGTCTTCTGTAATATGCCCCATTTGATTGGAAGATGAAAAACAAGGGCATGAAAGGGCCATTGATAGGGCTATAGGGAGCATTTGGTTTTGGGTCTTGAAGGGTAGAAGACAAAGCCCTGTACACCGCCTAAGTATAGAACAACACAAGAGAAAGGGCGCTTCGTTAGTTCAACTAACGAAGAGAGCCTGTCGGTATCTTGTCGAGTACGATAATTGCGCCACTGCCCGATAAAGCCAGTACTACGACAAAAGGGTCAGATTAAAATATAACGAAACTTGAATAAGTACTATTGGGGTTTCGTTGCACTCAAACTTGACCTTTTTCAAAAACCAGATGGCCTTAAGCTCCCTACGGAAACGGAACTAGGTATGAATTCAAAACTGTTGATGCCCTTAGAAGATGCAATCAAGCCATAGCCGGATATGTTATTTTATCAGATGACACCATGAATATGCGAATGGGTGTCAAAATAATTAAATACTACCTTTGGAAACAATCCTCTTGGCTATCGTCCCTCCACACCAATCACAGTCCCTCCTAAGACTGAATTGGTAAACTTGGGGGGGAGAGGCTGAGTTTTCCTCTTTTTTCCTATTGGGGGAGGAATTAAGACTTTCCCCCTTTTTTTCACTCTTCAAAAAATGAATATGACCCACTGGGTTATGAACTTGCGGATGCAGTTTAAAAACAATGGATTTGGAGACAGCGAATAAGTGTCATGAGATGGATGAAACCAAAATGATTACTGGGATGGGTTTTCTATTTTCTCGAGATAAGATTTTAAATCTTGGACGGTTTTAGTAAGTGAATGACACTTGGCTTTAAATAGGCAGAACGAGCAAAACCTCATCCCGTTTCCAAAGAAAATCCTGCAGATAGTCTTTCTCACTCCTGCATCATCATTGGTCTCAATTGAAAGGTCGCTATTCCCCACAAGCATGCCCCATAAGCCTGTTGAATAGATGAGCGTTAATATACAGCAACTTTAAGGCAATTGGCAGTAGCATGATAATTCCATACAGGTGATGTAATTATGAAATGCAACCCTGAGGTCTTGGTGGGCGAAGTCGTAAAAATAGTTCAACTATTTTTGCCCAATTGGGAAAGTAAATGAGAAATAACAAGACCATAGGGACAAGTGCCCCAGGATGGCGATGTCGATTTAACGGGTGGAGTAGGGGCTAAAAACCGGTTTTAACCCTTCCTGGTGTGACTGTCGGCGACACAGGGGTGGTTAGACGGTGGGGTTAGAGCTTGAGGTCCCTGCCAAGGCCAGAGTTAGCCTGTTTGGTTAGCTTTTGTTTCTGTTTTTTGGCGGCTTTGATGCCAGATTTGGCTTGGGTATGGAGAACGATGGCGGACTTGTTTTTGGTCTCCGCTTTTGTGGCCGCGATTTCAGCACGGAGTTGTTCCAGTTCCAGGCGTTGCCGCTCAAGATCAAGTTGCGCCTGATGATCGGCAGGGTCTGAGTACATGATTGCCATTAACGCGTGGCGTTGTTTTTCAGCTTTCTTCCGATGCTTGATATCCAGTTTGATGTGGTGCAACGCTTTAAGCGTAATGGGTTTGGATGGGTGTATTTGGTTTTCAGGTAGGAATTCGTAAGCTCGCATTGTTCATCTCCCAAAGGGTTTTATATGGGAGTATTTATTTGATGAACAAATGAGAAGAATACGGGAAGCGGCAAATTATTGATGGCAAGCAGATATCATTGATGATGGATTAAGATTTCTGAAAATGCCCCAATGCCGTCATGAAATAATACCGCACAAAAGGATTTAGAGTGAACGGAGGATAAAGAAATTAAATCATGCAATGCTGGGTTCTGGTTTGTAGGCCTTTTGAAAAATATAAATAATCCTCCATTATGATATAAAAAGAAAAATCGTTTTATGGAGAATTGGCATGGATCCAACCCTTAAAGGGCGTATTACAAATCAACTTATTTCCGATATGCCTAATTTTTCCAATAAGTTAGCAAAGGTTGCCAAATATATTCTCGACCATCCATCGGAATTCGGTATTCATTCGATTCGGGAAACTTCAGCCCGAATTAAGGTGAGTTCCAATACCTTGGTGCGAATGGCCAACACTCTGGGATTTGATACATTTGATGATCTGCGTGCGCCATTTCGAGACGCACTTCTTGTTTCAAATGTCGCAACGGCGGATGAAGAGTGGCTGGATAGATTAAGCCAGAAGGGCGAGTTGTCCAAAGTTCAGGCGGAAGCTTCAGCTATTGCCATTGGAAATGTTTCAAAATCACTACGTGATCTAGAACCCGAAGCCGTCGAACGCGTTGTAAAACTTTTATTCAATGCTGATAAAATTTTTGTCGTTGGGGTAAGGGCGTCATATTCCCTCGCCTACTATTTTCATTATGTGGCCCGGATGGTGTTGCCTAAAATGTCCTTGATTCCCAGGCAGATGAACCCTCCTATTGATGATCTTGCCAATGCCGGGCCTGATGACATTCTGGTCGCAATTACATGTTATCCCTATTCCATTGATACAATCAGAACATGCGATTTCGCCAAAAAGAAGGGGCTTAAAATTGTTCTGATTTCCGATAGCGTCGTATCCGCACCGGAGTTAAATCCCGATGAAGTATTGGTGGCCTCAACAGTAAGCTCATATCACTTTGTCAGCTATACCGGTATCGTTTCCATCCTGGAAACGCTCTTGTCTACATTGGTTACTTATGGGGGGGCGCAAGCCAAAAGCCGCATCAAGGGGTTTGAACAGTTGCGTGATGAAACGGATGCCTACTGGCAGCCCAAAAATAAAACAAATGTTCTTATTGACTAAATTAATTACAAACGTACCCTTTTTGACTGTGCAATGAATTTCTGAATTGTCCCGGGATTTAACCTAGGCATCCAGGTTCGAATTTCTGATTTAACAGTGTGAGGGTACAAATGAGTTATACAAAACTAATGGCGGCAGCAGCCTTGACGGCAATCTGTATGGGTGGGACTGCCGAAGCAGCTGAAGACCGTTTTATCACAATTGGTACAGGCGGCGTCACGGGCGTGTATTACCCGACCGGCGGGTCGATTTGCCGACTGGTGAATAAAGACCGGAAAAACCACAACATGCGCTGCTCTGTGGAGTCCACGGGTGGGTCGGTCTACAACACCCGTACGATTCGCAGCGGTGAGTTGGATTTCGGCATTGTGCAGTCCGACGTTCAGGCCGCAGCCGTTGTCGGCAAGAAGCAGTTTGCCGATGATGGGGCGTTTTCAAAGCTTCGTACGCTTCTCTCCGTCCATCCCGAGCCCATGCATGTTATGGCCCGCGCAGATAGCGGCATCAATTCGGTCAAGGATTTTAAAGGAAAGCGCGTCAACATTGGCAATCCCGGTTCCGGGCAACGTGTTCTCGCGGAAATGATTATGTCTTATGCCGGCATCGGCAAGGGAGACTTGGCCCTGGCCTCAGAATTGAAGTCTTCCGAACAGGCTGCTGCTTTGTGCGATGGAAAAGTTGACGCCGCCATTTGGGCAGCCGGTTTGCCGAACGGCTCGACAATGGAAGCAACGTCGACTTGTGACATCAAGATTCTCCCAATGACAGGAGGTTGGGTTGACAAGCTGCTGTCCGAAAACAAGGCTTATGCTCGGGCGACGATCCCGGGGGGACTGTACAGCGGGAACGCGGATGATATTAAATCCTACGGCCCGAAAGCCACTTTTGTGACTTCCGCCGATACGTCCGACGACGTTGTGTATACGGTTGTCAAAGCCATTTTCGACAACTTCGATACGTTCAAAAAACTTCACCCGGCATTTGGGCGGTTGGTCGAGGCCGAAATGATCTCGGACGGATTGACGGCTCCTCTGCATCCGGGCGCAGTCAAATACTATAAAGAACGTGGATGGATGTAAGCTGGTGTGAGCAAGAGGGGGCGTCACATAAAGACGCCCCCTTTATCCAAATAAAAACTCAAGCCATAAAAAGCGCCTGCATCAGATAGGCGGTCGGGAGGGAGCAATGGGGAAAACGTCACCGGAGGGTACCGCCGTCAATCTGGATGATATGGTGGCCGATGCCGATACGGGCGCGCGCAACCCGATAAATCCCTTTTCCAGGGCCGTGTTATGGTCCGTGCCGTTGACCTGGTCGGTCTTTCAGTTATGGGTCGCTTCCCCGCTTCCATATACCCTGGGGTTTGGGGTCATGAACGATACCCAGACCCGCGCCATTCACCTCGCATTTTCGATGTTGTTGGCGTTTCTCGCATATCCAACATTCAGATCCAGCCCTCGACGTTATATCCCCCTTATTGATTGGGCTTTTGCGCTGATCGCGGGCTGTACGGCTTTATACATTTGGTTTTTTTATGATGGAATCTCCGAGCGCTCCGGAGCGCCCAACAGCACTGATTTAATTGTTGCGGGAATTGGTGTTGTTGTTCTTCTGGAGGCCGCCCGTCGGTCTCTGGGGCTTCCATTGATGGCCGTGGCCCTGTTTTTTTTAAGTTATGTTTTCTTTGGCTCCTGGGAAGGGCTGCCTGATGTCGTGCGCTGGAAAGGCGCTTCATTTGAAAAGGCGATGAGCCACATGTGGCTTACGACAGAAGGGGTGTTTGGTGTCGCCCTGGGTGTGTCTTCCGGATTTGTTTTTCTATTCGTTCTGTTTGGCGGCCTTCTCAATCAGGCAGGTGCTGGCGGATACTTTATTAAAATCGCCTTTTCTCTGCTTGGCCACTTGCGTGGTGGGCCGGCCAAGGCGGCCGTGATTTCGTCGGCTATGACAGGAATGATATCGGGTTCATCAATAGCTAATGTGGTGACGACAGGCACATTCACCATCCCATTGATGCGCCGGGTCGGCTTCACGCCGGAAAAGGCGGGGGCTGTTGAAGTTTCTTCATCCGTAAACGGGGTTTTGACGCCGCCCGTTATGGGCGCGGTCGCCTTTTTGATGACCGAGTACGTTGGCATATCTTATGTCGAAGTTGTCAAGACGGCGATTGTTCCGGCTTTGATATCCTACATCGCATTGGTCTATATCGTTCATCTGGAGGCCATGAAAAATGGCATGGAAGGGTTGCCCCGTTCGGTCCCGCCGTCACCGTTAAAGCTCTATCTGCTCAGGACGGGGATCATCATCACATCTTTCATCCTTTTATGCGCCGCCATTTATTATGTCATTCTTGGGGTTCAATTCGTGTTTGGCGATTTGGCCGGCGCACCTATTGCTCTTCTGTTGGTTGTCGGTTACCTCGGCCTTGTTTGGCTGGCCGCCAAATCCCCGGACCTGGAAATGGATGATGGACGTTCAGAAGTTGTCAAACTGCCAGTATTTTCGGAAATATACCGTTCCGGTTTGCATTACATCGTCCCCATTGTTGTCCTTATCTGGTTCCTGATTGTTGAGCGAAAGTCACCCGCTTTTTCAGCGTTTTGGGCGACCCTGTTTCTCTTGTTCATTCTGGTGACTCAGAAACCGCTCAAATCTTTATTTCGTAAGAATGGCGACATCGCCAACATGATTCGTTCCGGACTTGTAGATGTTGCGGAAGGTCTGATTGTCGGTGCGCGCAATATGATTGGCCTTGCCGCAGCTATGGGTGTGGCGGGGATTATCGTGGGTACTGTTACCTTGACGGGGGTCGGGCAGGTAATGGCGGAATTCGTAGAGTTCCTGTCAGGGGGCAACCTTCTCGCCATGCTGTTCTTTGTCGCATTGATTTCAATTGTGCTGGGTATGGGTTTGCCGACGACCGCAAACTACATTGTTGTCAGCTCGTTAATGGCGGGTGTCGTGGTGGAACTCGGCGCGCAATCCGGTTTGATCGTTCCCTTGGTCGCCGTTCATATGTTCTGTTTCTATTACGGCATCATGGCGGATGTTACGCCGCCTGTGGGGCTGGCAAGTTTTGCGGCAGCCGCAATCAGTCAGGGAGACCCTTTGAGGACAGGCTTTCAGGCGTTTTTCTACTCGTTGCGAACGGCGCTTTTACCATTCCTGTTTATATTCAACACCGATCTGTTGCTCATCAATGTCGGTCCCATACAGGCCATTTTTGTTTTTTTCATCGCCCTTGCCGCCATGTTGCTGTTTACGGCAGGCACCATGGGCTGGTTCCTGGTGCGGAATAAAGTATGGGAGTCAGCTGCGCTACTGCTTATCGCTTTTACTCTGTTCCGCCCCGGGTTTTTCCTGGATGAAATTTCACCACCTTACGAAACCCGGCCTGCAACCGAGATTTACCAAATTGCCGGGGAGGCTCCAGATAACGGGAGCATTAGAGTGAGACTCGTTGGCGAAGCGTTGGATGGCTCTGCTGTTGATTCAACTTTCCTTCTGCCTCTTGGAGCCGCCGGACCGGAGGGGAAAATACGTCTCTCGAAGAATGCTGGCGTGGAGTTTCGTGACGAAAACAACACCCTGTTGATTGACAACATCACCTTCGGCGGCGCGGCTGAGCAACTGGGTCTGGATTTCGATTGGCGGGTCGCCAGCATTGAGGTTGTCGCGGATCGAATCAGGAAGGAAGTTTTCTACCTTCCCGCCTTGTTGATGTTGGGATTGGTGGTGCTCTTCCAAGTCAGGCGGAGAAACGCATCTTTGGACGGAGGTGTTTAATGGCAAACAAGATAATTTGCGCCGTGGATATCGGCCATCTTGAACAGGATAAATCGGTCTTGCACCAGGCTGCCCTTCTTGCGGAAATGGAGGAGGCGGAGCTTGACGTGATTACCGTAATTCAGGGTTTTGGAATGAGTGTGATAGGCACGTATTTCCCCAAAAACTCGGAAGAAAAAATGCTGGAGGAAGCGAATTCCACTCTTCACAAATGGGTGAAGCAGACCCTTGGCGAAAACAGCCGTATTCCCGTTCGTCATATCGTCGCAGAGGGCGTGGTTTACGAAGAAGTTTTGAGAGCCGCGAAAAAAGTCGAGGCATCGACAATTGTGATCGGCGCACATAGGCCTGATTTGAAGGACTTCTTACTTGGCCCCAATGCTGCGCGTGTTGCGCGCCATGCAGCATGTTCTGTCTATATCGTTCGGGACTAACTTTATCATTCTTTAAGAGCGGTCTGTTGCGACCGCTGCGATCTCCAGCGAACAACCCCAAAGGTACCAGGAATGGAATACGATACAATTTTATATTCGGTTGAAAATGGTATTGCCGAAATTCGCTTCAATCGCCCACATCGTCTGAATGCGGTCGTAACGGAGTTTTATGCCGAAATTATGGATGCGCTTGAACGGGCAGAAAAAGATCAAACCGTTCGTGTTGTGGTTCTGACGGGTGAGGGGCGGGCCTTTTGCGTTGGCGCTGATTTGAAAGAACATGGAAAAGGTGAACGCACGGAACTTGAAAAGCTGGAATATCTCAACCTGGGAAATGATGTCTGCCAACGCATTTATGAACATGAAAAAGTCGTAATCGCTGCCGTTAACGGGTTTGCCCTCGGGGCTGGCTGTGAGATGTCTGTCTCTTGTGACTTTGTATTGATGAAGGAGACCGCCGAAATCGGGTTGCCGGAGATCAGCATCGGAACCCATGTGGGCGGGGCTGTTACGGAAATCCTGCCTCGGATTATCGGGCTTTCCAAAACCCGGGAATTGATTTTTACGGGTCGGCGCATAGATGGTGCGGAGGCTCATGAAATCGGCCTGGCCGTACATGTCTTCCCTGATGGTGACTTTGATAAGGGGGTAAAGGAATTTGCCACTCTTATAGCCTCCAAGGCTCCGGTCTCGATGAAATTCGTCAAGCAACACCTCAACGACATGCATCAAGACTATAAATCCCGTCTCGTAACGGAAGTGGCGGCCCTTCGGACTTGTATGTTGACCGAGGATTGGCAGGAGGGTGTTGACGCATTTTCCGAAAAACGCGATCCCGTGTTTAAGGGACGTTAAAATCATGACAACGACTTCCCATCAAGATTTGTCATTCTTGAATCCCGACTCAATCGCAATCATTGGAGCTTCAACAAAACCTGAAAAAAGAGGTTATCAAGCGATAGCTCGTTTGAAACGGGATGAATTCCCCGCAGATAAAATCTATCCCATTAATCCCAACGCAACTGAGATACTTGGTGTGCGGTCTTACGCATCTGTCTTGGAGGTAGATGACAATATCGATATGGCGTTGGTCTGTACGCCGGCCCCGTCCTTGCCAGCCGTTATAGAAGAGTGCGGACAGAAAGGAATTGGCTGTTGTGTTGTTCTTGCCGCAGGTTTTTCCGAAACGGGTGAACATGGTAAGGCCATTGAGGCTGCAATGCTCGAAGCATCCGCCAAATGGAATGTTCGTATCATTGGCCCCAATACCAACGGTGTCTTTAATCTCCACAAGAAAGCTAATCTTGTGGGCGTTCCGGATGCGGAAAAAGGCAATATTGGACTTGTCTCACAATCTGGCAACGTCATGCTCGGGTTCATTACGGAGATGGCCCGCAAGGGCGGAGCCGGTTTCAGTACTTTTATTGGCGTTGGTAATCAGGCCGATTTAGATCTCAGCGATTACATTCGCTATTTCGCAGAAGATGAAAATACGACATCGACCGTGATGTATGTCGAAGGCTTCAAGGATGGCCGCAAGTTTTTGGATACTGCTCGACAGGTCGTGCCAAAGAAACCCGTGGTGATTTTTAAATCGGGGCGTACAACGCAGGGTCAAATCTCTGCCGCATCCCATACGGGCTCATTAGCCGGTAGTTATAACCTGACCCGGGATGTGCTTCGTCAGGTTGGCATCACGGTCGTTGAGGAAACAGATAACATTCTGCCAATCGCAGAATCCCTAGGAAAACTGCCAAGGGCAAAAGGAAATCGGGTGGCGGTCTTAACCGATGGCGGGGGGCATGGGACGATTGTCACGGACGCCTTGGTTGAAGCCGGTCTTGAAATCGCCAAGCTGTCGGATGAAACGGTTTCCAGGCTGCGTGAAGTCCTGCCGCCCGCTGCCGCCTTTAACAATCCAATTGACGTTGCGGGTGCAACGGACGAAAACGCCATGCCCGGTGCTGTGTGTACAGAAATTCTTCTCAAGGACGAGAACGTCGATATTCTCATGCTGACGGGTATGTGGGGCGGATTTCACAAGCGATTTTCAGAAACTCTCCTTGGCAGTGAAATGGAGGCAGCACAGGAGATTGCCAAACACTGCAAGTCCTATAACAAGCCTGTCATTGTCCAAAGCCTTTATATGACGCAAACACCGGAACCGCTTCTGCTTTTGCGCAATGAAGGCGTTCCGGTCTGTATCTGGGTGGAACCAGCCGTCGCTGCCGTCAAAGCACTGGCGGAGTATGGGGAATCCTGCCGACGGTTGTCTGAGGTTTCCAACCCGTCAAGTTCACCGGCATTAATTGAAGGTACGGCTATTTTCAATAAAGCCTACGAAGAAGAACGCTCGGCGCTGTATGAAAGCGAAGCAAAGGATTTATTGCGCGCATATGGTCTAGGCGTGCCGCCTGAAGTGATATTGCGCAATCATGATGAGCTTGATCGTTTGCCAGACATCTTGGCCTCAGAACCTTTGGCGATGAAAATCGTATCTGAGGATATTCTGCATAAAAGTGATGCCGGTGGCGTCATGTTAAATGTTTTGGGCGTTGATGAGCGACGTGAGGCCTTCGATAAAATTCTGGACAATGCCAGAAAATATAAAGCAGACGCAAAAATTGAAGGCGTTCTTGCTACACCGATGTTGAAATCCGGCGTGGAAGTCATTCTGGGCGTTACACGCGATGAAACGTTCGGCCCTGTATTGATGTTCGGTCTAGGCGGTGTATTTGTTGAAGTTCTAAAAGACGTAACCTTCCGTTCGATCCCGCTTAGCCGTAGCGATGCGACTGAAATGATTGAAGGTATCAACGCCGTTGAAATACTCAACGGGGTACGTGGCGCGAAAGCCATCGACCGTCAGGCATTGATTGAACTGATTTTGAAACTTTCTGATTTGATTGACCGGCATCCGGAAATTTCGGAACTGGATCTCAATCCAGTTATCTGTCGAGAAGGTGGCGTTTCCATTGCCGACGCCCGGATCATTTTAGCGGACAAAAAACCATGAGTATTTTACCAGAACTTGAAGATTCAACTCTTGTTGTTGAAAACCGCGTGGCAACATTAACTTTCAACCGGCACGATGTTCGTAATGCCTTGACCGGAACGCAGTTGATTGAAGATATCTGTTGTGTCGCCGACTGGGTCAACAAGGCGCAAGATGTTTCTGTATTGGTCATGACGGGAGAGGGGTCGGCTTTTTCCGCCGGTGGCAACATCAAGGATATGGCTGAACGGGGCGGTGATTTCGCCGGTGATGTCGCAGAGGTCGAAAACCGTTATCGGCGCGGCATCCAGCGCATCCCGCTTTCATTGCAGCAAGTAGAGGTGCCTATGATCGCCGCTGTAAACGGGGCGGCGGTCGGGGCGGGTTTTGATCTTTGCACCATGGCCGATATTCGAATTGCCTCCAGAAAGGCGAAATTTGGCGAAACCTTCCTTAATTTGGGCATTATTCCGGGTGATGGCGGTGCATGGTTCTTACAACGCCTTATTGGTTATCAACGCGCCGCAGAGCTGACCTTAACCGGGCGAATGATTGATGCTGAAGAAGCCCAAGAATACGGGATTGTTTTGGATGTCGTTGAACCGGATGACTTGATGTCGCACACGCTAAACCTTGCCACGCGGATCGCATCTCAGCCTCCGAAGGCGACACGATTGACAAAACGCCTGCTCAAGATTTCCCAACGAATGGAGCTGAAGGATTTCCTCGATCTCTCAGCTTGCTTCCAGGGTATGTGTCACAATGAAGAGGAACATCTTGAAGCAGTCAATAGGATGCTTTCTCAGATGAAATGAGTGAATGTAGACACAGATTGCTGACATAGTCCTCGCCTTGTGCGGGGACTTTTGATTCAATGTGGGATAGCTATGTATCCTACGTCAACATATTCGATGTCTTTAATGGGTATACCCATGTAGGTCATTCTAATGATACACAATAAATGTCTTATTAGAGTTGACTCCATATTATGAGACGAGCGAATATCTATGTCTAAACCCTATTAAGACAAGTGGTAGATGACATGGCGATTTATGGATATGCGAGAGTTAGTTCGTTTTCCCAAGACCTTTCAATTCAGGAACAGGCTTTACAGGCTGCTGGTTGCGAAATCATCCGATCTGAGAAGATTTCTGGTACCTCAACACAAGGCAGGGAAGAGCTTCGCAACCTTCTGGATTTTGTTCGTAAAGGTGATGAACTCGTTATCACACGGATTGATCGTCTTGCCCGTTCCGTTGGTGATCTACAAACCATCGTTAAAGAGCTTGAAGAAAAGGGCGTTAGGCTTCGTGCAACAGAACAGCCTATTTCCACGGGTGACGCAGCTTCAAAAGCCTTTTTATCCATGCTGGGTGTCTTTGCGGAATTTGAGACCAACCTCCGAAAAGAACGTCAAATGGAAGGCATTCTGAAAGCCAAGGCTTCCGGCAAGTACAAAGGCCGAAAACAGTCCATTGATCGTGACAAAGTTAAAGAACTTAAAGCCCAAGGTTTGGGCGCCTCAAAAATCGCCAAAGAAATGGGGATCGCCCGAGCCAGTGTCTATCGAGTGTTGCAGGAAGATGCAGCATGACTCGGGCGCTTTCATTTCCGTTCCGAGCCACATGGTTTCTGATTAAGTGGACCATCTTCTGGCTGATTTGCTTCATCGTCGGCATGCATTTTGGCAGGTAAACCGTATTCACGAGATGAGGGGTGTCAGAAAAATAAATGGCGGGACTCTGCGGTTATTCTCCCAACTGTTTGCAGCGGCAAAGCTTTACCTGCGTTTACCAAGTGCGCGATGGTACCCATATTGGGTGGAAAATTGGTTTGCAAAAAATGCCTAACCTATTGAGAAATAATCCCGTCTTTCACGGGTGGTTTGCTCATAAGTCTTTGAGACGTTGGTCTTCTCTCGAGCCTACGAATCAGAAGGTTGGGAGTTCGAGTCTCTCCGGGCGCGCCATCTTTTCCAGTTAAGACGATCTTAAAAAAATCCGTTATCGATTGTGTGTTTTCGGTCTGAATCTGATAGACTGAGACCATGTTGAAACAGCTTTTACTTCGCCAGAAGGCGGAATTATTTGCGTTTGCGGCTTTTTTAGCCCTGCTGATGCTGGGTGATCCGGCCGCAGCCGGAAGCGCCAAATACACTGTATCCAAGCAACCATATTGGAATGTCGGACAGTATAACGGTGCTCTGTCGGATGCCTGCCGGCGCGGTATTTTCAATCAGAAAAAAATTCAGAACCTAAATATCGGCTATCTGGGCGACAAAGGAATGGGCGTTACGGGCATCGCCACGCGGGAGTGGAATTTAAGCGATCCCACGGGATTGGCCGAGCCCAATATTACCTACCACTTTTTCAATGATGGATATTCCAACTGCAAGGTCTATATCGCCCGTCTCAGGCCGCGCAGGAACTAAATTCCCGCATCACTTTCACCCGGCGCCTTAACAATGGCCGGGGCTAGCCTTGTTCGACCAGGTTTTACCCTGCAACGACAAAGCGAGGGTGTTTCGTCGGTCAATTTCACCGACTTCCGTATTCAGGAAATCTTGCGTCAACTCGACAATTCGACGATAGAAGGGCAATTCGGCCCGTTTCAGGACTCTTTTACAAAAGGCTGGAATCCAGCGACCTAAATGACGTTCCATAAATTCGCGCTCGTATTCCAGGCAGTTGGAGGATTTGGCGAAATCACGTTCTTGCCACGCGATGGCTTCCCTGCGCGTTACTTCGGCCATGAATTCAAGTTCGGTACTGATGTGATCGGGGAGCCCGTGATAATCGGGATCGTATTCAAACCCGCAGGCTTCAATATAGTTTTTGACTTCAGTAGTTGCTTCGCCCAAAAGCCGACCGTCGTCGGACAGTTGTACCGATTCATGGGGCGATATATGCCCGCCTGGCCCCAGAAACAGGGCTGCGTATTCTACGGCCAAATCCTGAGCCAGTTCCTCGTCGTTGTTTTCAAGAAAACCGAAATCCGCCTCCCCCAGGGCTTCCTGAAAGGACGGTGACTTCATTCCCTTGATCTGGGTTTGCGTTGGCTCTGAGCGGAACACCGTCGCCAGGAAACCATAGAACCCGCTTCGCTCCATGGCCGTCCTGGCCTCGGTTCCGGGGTCACCGCTCAAGTAGCAGGTGTTTCCCGATGTTTTCATGGTCCTACGCCTTGGCTACTTGAACCACAGTGTCCATGAACCGCAACTGACCGTTAACCGGGTCAGGGGCGTTGGGAATGATCCAGTTCGGATGGACGCCGTTGTCTGTCCACCATTTATGTTGGTAACTGGAATCTTCATTCGCCAATGGCGCTTCCTTGGCGGAGGCATATCGGCCGTATTCCCAATGACCGCAATGGTGGGAAATGGCGATAACGCCCGGAATGACCGCCGGCGTTACCCGTGCCTTGGTCGTGATCAATCCAACCGACGAAGTGACCTTGATGTCATCGCCATTGGCGATGCCGAGGGTCTCAGCGGTTACCGGATTAATCCAGCCCGGATTGTCGTGGTAGATTTCGGTCAGCCACTTGCAGTTCTGGGAACGTGAATGAATCTGAGTGCTGACCTTATACGTCGTCAGGACCAAATCCTTCGCGCCCATCGCCTGGTGTTCAGGCACGGCCGTCCAAGTCGGCAGCGGCGCCAGGCCCTTCTCCTCCATTATCGAGGAATAAAGCTCCATGTAGCCGGACTTGTTGATCTTGTCGGGTTTGAAGCCGGAATAGACGGTATCGCCAATTTTTTGCCCGACATAGGCTTTGTAGGACTTTTTGGTGTGAGTATAGCCTTTTGCCATGGCTTCCTCGGCGGACTTCATTTTCGCCTTCTTCCAATCCCAATAGACGCCGGTCTTTTCGTCGAACACCACCGAATCCTTCATGTATTTCGAAGGGCCAAGTTTCTTCTTGTAGCTGAAGTACTTGGGCTTGGCTTTGGGATCGTGCCAGACGCCGTGCTGCTTCATATAGTCGAAGCCACCGGCTTCCTTTACACCGGGTGTGTGTTCGCAAGCATAACGGACGAATTCTTCCTTGCTGGAAACCCCCAGCGGGAATCCCATCCTTTCGGCCAGTTCGCACACGGTATCGCCGAAATCGCGGGCTTCACCCAGCGGTTTCACCACCGGTTGACGCAACCCGTATTCGGCTATCTGGTTGGGAGAGACCATATCTTCGTAATCCCAGCGTTCCAGATAAGTGGTGTCAGGCAGGATCAGGTCCGCCAGTGCCGCCGACTCGTCATAGAAAGGATTCGAGCAAACGCTGAAAGGAACCAGGGACTCGTCCTTCAGGATATCGATGTTTTCCTGAATTTCACCGTTGGCGTAAACCGGGGTGTAGCAGTACCACATATAGATATCCGGTCTGCCGGCGCTGCCGTCCTTAATCATCTTGAGCACGTTGTGGCTCATGTGATGGGTCGGGAAGGTCGCTGCACCCTTAAAACCATCGGCGATTTTCAGCTTCCGCGCCTTGGGTTTTTTCTTCGGTCCCTTGAAGTACTTCCACTTCGCCCCCACCGCCTTGCAACGGCCGCCCGGGTTGTCGATATTGCCGGTAATTGAGGCCAGCATCTGGATTGCCCGTTCGGTATCGTGGCCGTTGTAATGGGCGACGGAACCACGATAGTTGATAACGCAAGCCGGTTTGACGGTGGCGAATTCGCGAGCGAGGGAGACTATCTTATCGGCAGGTACTCCGCTTTGATCTTCCGCCCACTCAGGCGTGTATTGGGCCAGATGGGCCTTTAAGGTCGCAACCTTTTCTGCAACGCTGGCATAGTTATTGGCCGTGGCTTTGCAATATTTCAAGAACGCCTCTCCATCGCCTTTGTACAAATCTTCACGCATGATGACGTTGCACATGGCCAGAACGACGGCCAGATCGGTGCCGGGCTTGATGGGCACCCATTCGCTGGATTTGGCGGCCGTGTTTGAAAGCCTGACATCGAAAGTAACCATGCGCAGGTTGCGTTCGGCCATCGCCCACAACAATCTGTGCGCCGTGGGGACATGGTTGGTGTGGGCTTCCAGTACGCTGCTACCAAAATTAAGCACGAAGCGGGTGTTGTCGAAATCCCAACTATCGTAGTGACCGCCCCAGGTAAACTCCTGGGCCGTCCACTTGCCACCCTCGCAGATGCTTGTGTGGTTGCCGATGGTCCCGGTGCCGTAGTTCGAAAGGAACAACTTGATCAGCTTGCTGGAACTGGATTTCATGCGGCCGTAATGGAACATCACCTTCTCCGGAGTACCGGCGTCGCGAAGGGTCTTCATGCGAGCAGCCAGTTCTTCCAGGGCTTCGTCCCAGGATATCCGCTTCCACTTTCCTTCGCCGCGCTTTCCGACCCGGCGCATTGGATAAAGGATACGATCGGGATCGCTCATTTGATTAACCCCGGCCTGCCCTTTAGCGCACATAGTTCCTTCGGTACGGATGGAAGCGGGTTGCGGCTCCATTTTGACCAAACGTCCGTCTTCGACGAAGCCGATGGATGGACAGCGGGTCACACATTGCCAGCAAGACGTCGGCACCGCTTGACGTTGTTTGAGGGTTGTCGGCGAAAAGTCCTTGCCGCCTCTTATCGGCAAATCCTTCGCCGCAGAAATTGAGGCGTTGCCGGAAAATGCGCTTGTCGCGGCGGCGGCGGCGCCAAGTTTAAAGAAGTTTCTACGATTTAGCATGACCGCCTCCTTAAATTCCTACTGGGCCGGTGATTTGTCCGGCGACAACGACGACATACCTGAGCAAGAACCCGCCAATCAGGACGATGATGGGAACCAGTAACTCGACACCACGAGGTGCGGCATACTCTTTGTGATAGAGCAGCTTGGGAATGACGTACTTGAGCTCGATTAGAACCGGTATCAGCAGTCCAATGATGACCACGCCAAACCAGAACAGGGTCGCCAGATCGCCGCCGAACAGGATTACCGATGCGGCTTCCTTGACGTTGCCGACGGTAAGATGGGCGAACATGATGAACAGAAAAATGACCAGCAATTCAAAGCCGATCAGAATCGTATCGGAAGCGGCCAGCATATAGCCGGCCTCATTATGTTCGGTTTTTGGCGTCCTATCTTTGCTGAAAAGCGCCTGCAAAAGAAGAATCCCTGCAACGCCAGTCGAAAGCGCCGAGACCAGGAAAAGCAAAGCAAGAACCGGTGAATTCCAGAACGGCCGGGCCGGCATCGCCCCTAATAGAACACCCGTATAAACGGCTACGGCAATTCCTAAGGGAACGCCAATCCAGGCGAGACGGCGGCGCAGCTGATCCCATTGATCGCCGGGCTTACAATCCTCGGCCCAGAAGGTGTAGGCATAAACAAGGCTGGCGATGATGAAAACGGCCAGCAACCAGGAACCGATGGACATCGGCGAAAGGTTGATGGTCAGGAACAAGTAAATGAACCTGAAATAATTGCCGGCCTCGAAAGACCCGAGCTCCAGAATAAGCAAACCCGTACCGATGATCACCGGCAAAGGCGCCAGCAGGGCGCCGTAACGGGCCATTTGGAAATTTTGTGCTGAGGCGGGGCCTCCATTTGCACGAAGAAGAACCGAACTGCTGACCGTATAGGCTCCGGCGCCAAGTCCGGCAAGGAACAGATAACCGATGACCGGCAGTCCCCAATGAATGTGTTCAAACATGACTACCTCCTCGCCATTTCTTTGCGGTGCGTGGTCACGGCAATGTACTGGCCGGTGAAGCGGGCATCGCTTTCGTCGGAATGGTCCGCGTCGATATAAAAGACGTTCGGCCTGGTGCCCATTTCCGGACGCAGAACCGAAACCTTGTTGGAGCTCAGAACCCTGGAAATCTCGCTGTGGGGATCATTCAGATCACCGAAAATGCGGGCCTTGCCCGGGCAGGTGTTGACGCAGGACGGAACAACGCCCTGGGAAACCCGGTGGACACAGAAGTCGCATTTATCGGCGGATCCCGTTACGGGGTTTATGAATCGTGCATCGTACGGACAGGCATGTAGGCAGTATTTGCAGCCGATGCAAATGTCCGGATCGATTGCAATGATACCGTCCTCTTCGCGTTTGTAGGTCGCCCCAGTCGGGCAGACACTTACGCATTGAGGTTCCGAGCATTGATTACAAAGCCGGGGAAGAAAGGCCCGGCTTACATTTGGATAGGTTCCCTTTTCGGTATATTCCACCCAGGAGCGGGTGCAGCCGAGCGGGACATCGAACTCACTCTTGCAGGCAACGCTGCAGGAGTGGCAACCCGAACACCGCCGGGTATCGATGACCATTCCGTAAAGAGGTTTATGACCGTCCACCGCGGCCTTTGCAGAGACCGGTAACGCGCTCGCCGTCGCTACGACAGCGGCGCCTTTTCCAATTTTGTTGACGACGTCTCTGCGTGTTACTGTGGGCAAGATAACCGACATGGTGAGCCCTCCGTCGCAGAAGTAAACAGTTATAGTTTTACGAAGGGCATTCTACCTTGTGAAAAACGGACGGCGTGATGACCTAGGTTAACATCCGTAAAAATAAGTTTCTTGTGGATCTGCGATTGGAGATATTGCCAAACGACTTCAAATTGGATGGATACCTGCGTCCAGTTCCTTAAGAAGTGTCTCTGGGTCGATTATGGTTATCTGGCTACCGGAAAAATGAGCCAAACCCTCGTCTTCGATCTCGCGGACAAGGCGCGAAAGCGATTCAGCTCGGATACCCAACATCGAGGCCAATTCACGACGGGTAATTGGAAGTTCGAGAAACAGGCTACCGTCATCGACGATGCGGCCGCAACGATCGCGCAATAGCATCAACAAATGCATGAGCCGAACACGTGCCGGCAGGCTTACGGATTCAAAGAATCGCTCATCGGCCTCCCCCAGCGCCTTGGCAGTGCGTTGAAGAAAACCCGCACCAAGTTCCGGATTGCTAATAAGCAAACGCCGCATAACCGCCTTAGGCAAAAAACAAACTTTTGCAGCCTGAATAACCTCGGCGCCAGCGCGATGATGTTCTCCGGCCAGCAGGGGCCTGTAACCCAAGGTGTCTCCCTCGCTGGCAAGGCGCAGGAGAACCTGTTCTCCTTCGGCGTCGATTTTTTTTACGCCGACCAGCCCACTTTCAACGAAATAGAGCCCTTTGCAATCATCCTTCTCATAGAATACAAAATCGCCGGCGTCATAGCTTCTGCAAATTACATTTTCATTGAAGGTTTGAATCTCTTCGGGCGACAGGACCGACCATTCCGTTCCTTTGGAAATTCTGGCTGAAAGACAGGGCGCCTGGGTCTTGAAGGGGATGGATTTTATTGCCATGCCGGCTCGTTCTCCAGGTTGAAGAGATTGTTGTCATATTATTAAAGCAAAATGGCCGCCATCTCACTAAAAACCGCTGAATACCGATGCGCGAACATGATTGGTCCTAGGCGCCTTCTTCCCAATGAAGGGTGGGAACCGTGGAATTGGCTCGCTCTTCAGGACCGCGAATTTCTTCCAGCAAAAGGCTCACCCGCGATAGGTTCTTTTTGGCCACGGACGCCAGGCGTTCGGCGTTAAACTCTACATAGACGCTAAGGGCCTGATCAAAGGCAACAGCGGCTCCTTCCAAGTGCCTTTCATCTTCCGTCAACTTTCCGAGCAGAAAAAGTGCTGAACCAAGCGTGTTTTGCGTCGCGGCCCAAAGCAAGGGGCCATTTTCCTTGCGTCGAACTTCAAGCGCTCCCATACACGCGTCGACGGCTTTCTCAAGAACTTCAGCGCTGTGCAACTGTTCGCCCAAAACCTGAGCGGCCTGGGCGAAATTGTTCATTACGTCGGCCCAGCGAGACGGATAATCATTACGGGTAAAAAATTGCAGGGCCGCCTGAAAAGCGGCCAGGGATTTTTTAAGCGTTTCCGTATCTCCCGTCTTCAGGTCAAGCTTATAGAAAACCTGTCCCAACCGGCTTTGTAATGAAGCCCATTGCATCGGATAGGTGTTGCGCCGGAAAACGTCCAGGCTTGCTTCCAGGGCCTCGGCAGCCTGACTAAGAATATCTTCTTCATTTGTTCGCTCTGCGATTGCCTGCAAAGAGGTACCCAGGTGCTTTTGCGTCAGGGCCCAGTCAATCGGGTTATCGTCTTTCGATATCTGCTCAAGGGCTGCGCGGTAGGTTTGCACGGCGACCTGATAGAGTTCGGCTGTTCCGCGTTGAAAGGCCAGTGTGGCGACGGCGTTGCCATAACACATCTCAATTGAGGCCCTTTCGCGGGTCGTCAAATCAACGGGTAGGCTTTGTACGGCGGGCATGGCGGCGTATAGCGTTTCGGATAGGGCTTGACCGATACGAACCCGCTTGCCGTCATCCGTGGAGCCCATATAGGCCAACGCAACGGCGAGCAGCAGTTCAGCCAGTTCAGGCTCGAACTCCACTGGCAAAGTCAGCACTGTGGAAGGCATGGCGTAGCCAGGCCGGTCCTCGTCATCGGGATGAGATGAAAAGAAACGCAGATGCAAAGTTGTTCCCGGCGGGGGTATGTCGCCGCATATAACAAGATCACTATGTGTGCTTGCCATGACATCGCGAGCGTACTCCTGCAATCTCATCAGGCGATCGTCGGGATGTAGATCGGGATCGATTTCCGGAATTTTCGTGAAACTTTTAACCCTAATGCCGGGGCGCTTGCCAAGAGACTGGACGACGTGCTTCATCTGGGCCTCCGCGGCTTCCGGTACTTCGCCGTAAAACGGGAAGACCTTTATTTCGATGCGGCCGGAGCCGCCCTCGCTGCCGCTGGCCAATTTCTTGAACATGCCCATGACAGAGAAACCGTCGCCACCCTTATGGGGTTTTTCGACGGCTGTGCTTGGATGGGACAACCTGTCATTGGCCTGGCGTAGTCTTTCGACAAGTTTGCCTATGACGTTCAGCGCCATATCTGGTTCGGTGCTCAAGGCGTCCAGGAAGTCTTGGCGCTGGGTTTCTTCGACGACAACGTTGCCAATGGCGATGGCCGTAGCACTCCTGGCACCGCCATCGACGATGCCCATTTCCCCGAACATTTCCCCCTGATTGAGCATGGCCAGCATGACAGGTCCGCGTTCGCCTGCTTTGCTCAATTCTACAATGCCCTCGATGAGGACATACATTGAATCGCTGGCGTCGCTTTCCCGAAAAATGACGTCGCCGTCCCTGAATTTTCTTTCGGTTTTCTTCAATTGAAACCTCGGGCTGATAATTAGGCACATGGCCCTGATCGTCGCTTGTTCAAGGGAATGTTGACTCCCTCATCTGGCAACGTCAACCAGTCAAGACATGGGCCTTCAGGTTTGGATGATATCTACAATCGGTAAACAAAAGATTGCGCTTGGGGGCCAATCGGACAATATGTCCCGATGATGCTCTACGACATGCCCCTTTACCGCCCGCC
The DNA here is from genome assembly GCA_964490815.1 of uncultured Thalassospiraceae bacterium. Classification (GTDB taxonomy): domain Bacteria; phylum Pseudomonadota; class Alphaproteobacteria; order Rhodospirillales; family JABHCV01; genus JACNJU01. The sequence goes on along the minus strand of CAZBEC010000011.1, from coordinate 115,111 downwards.
TTCGGAAGGCCAGAACCTGATTATTCAGGTCACTTACGGTTGTTCCTACAACCAATGTTCTTTCTGTTCGATGTACAAATCAAAGCAGTACCGGGCCCGAGGGATGAAAGAAATTTTTGCCGACATTGACGATGCGGCGAGGGACTGGCCAGATGCACACCGTATTTTTCTCGCCGATGGCGACGCCATGGGAATGCCCGCCGACGACTTGAAGGCAATCCTGACGAAATTGGCCGATACGTTCCCTGATCTGCAAAGGGTTTCGGCTTATGCGACGCCGGTCAATCTGCTTCGCAAAACGCCCGAGGAACTAAGTGAACTTCGTTCGCTTCGTCTAAGCCTTGTTTACGTCGGCATTGAATCGGGCTCTCCGGAAATTCTAAGAAGGATCACAAAGGGCGCGCGCGCCGAGTCCATAGAGAAAGCGCTTGCCAAGGCGCGGGCAGCAGAAATCAAGGTGTCGGCGACGGTGATTTTAGGGCTGGGCGGGCGCACCCTGTGGCGCAACCATATCGAAGGCACCGCCGATTTGATCAATAAATGCGCTCCTACTTTCCTTTCGACCCTGCAATTGGGCCTGGAGGAGTCGCAGGAACCGCGCTTCATGCAACGTTTTGAGAGGAGGGGCGGCGCGTTTAAATGGCAGGACGACCAGGCAACCCTGGAAGAATTGAAGCTTCTGCTTGAACGTCTGGATCCCGTTCGGCCTGTTATCTTCCGATCCAACCACGCATCCAATGCTCTGGCCTTGTCTGGCAACCTGCCAAGGGACAACGCGCGTTTATTGGAAGAAATTTCTCAGGCGCTGTCTGGGAACGCGCCCTTGCGACCTTTATATTCCCGCGGACTCTAGAAATTTGAGCAAAGAGAAATTAAATTTCACATCAGGAAAAAATGATCTCAGTCAATGAGGATAATTTTTTCCTAATTAGGATATAATGATCGCAGCTTGGGAATGTTTGCCCGGTATGTGAGCCTCCTTGTCGATTTTTTGGGGGCGGGAGTCAATGGGAGCCGGACCAATCTTCGATTAGTCTGGGGTGAACAAATAGGGGAAAATGTCATGTTAAACATGAGAATTGCCGCCAAATTACCACTCGTTATCGTTGGTTTGGCGATTGTTTCAATTGTCATCACCGCTTTTGTTGCGGTTTTTGAGGGCGAAAGTGCGCTTGAAAAAGAGGCTTTTCAAAAAATTGACGCCGCCCATGACGGGCGTATTTCGGAATTGTCAAATTACCTGAAAACCATCGAAGCTGATGTCATGGTGATCGCCGAAAATCACATGGGCATCGATGCACTTGAAGAAATCGAAGCGGCTTGGCGGGATCTAGGTGAAAACCCACAAGGTCAATTGCAAAAACTGTACATTGACGAGAATCCCAACCCGGCAGGCAGCAAACATTTGCTGGATGCCGCCCCCGATAATTCGACCTACAGCAAAGTACACGCCAAGTATCATCCCTGGTTCCGAGAGCTTCTTACGGCGAGAGGATATTATGATATTTTTCTGATCGACGATGATGGAAACGTCGTCTATTCGGTCTACAAGGAAGCCGATTTCGCCACCAGCCTTGTCAACGGAAAGTGGAAAGATACGGATTTGGCGACTGTCTGGCGTATGGTTCAGGACAACTTCAAACTGGATTATGTGGCGTTTACGGATTTCCGGGCATATGCGCCGAGCGCTGGCGCCCCCGCAAGTTTTATCGCCTCCCCTATTTTTGATCATGAAGGCGGAAAACACGGAACCTTGATCTTCCAAATGCCGGTAGATCGTCTGAACGCCATCATGCAACAGGCGACTGGCATGGGCGAGACCGGCGAGACCTATCTCGTCGGTAAGGATTTCCTGATGCGCAGTGATTCACGTTTCACCAAGGAAGGCGAGACGGACATCCTTAAAACAAAAGCTGACAGCGAAGGCGTAAGGCAGGCATTGGCCGGAAAGGATGGCATGTTGGTGACGACGGACCGTCACGGCGATGAAACCCTGATGGCGGCAGCACCTCTCGAGTTTCTGGGTGTGACGTGGGCGGTTATCGCCAATATCGACATGGAAGAAGTCGATATTCCGGTAGTGGCCATGGAAAGGGATATGGCGCTGGTTGGGGCCGTGATGGTGTTGATCATGGCTTTAATAGGGTTTTTCTTTGCGCGTTCGATCACGCGACCGATCGGGGCCATGACCGATTCAATGGGAGTCCTCGCCGAAGGTAACCTTGAAGCGGAGATTCCGTCGCAAGACCGCCATGACGAAATCGGCGAAATGGCGGCCGCCGTTCAGGTGTTCAAGGAAAATGCCCTCCGTGTTAAGGAAATGGAAGCCGAGCAGGAAGAGCAGGAAAAACGCGCCGAGGAAGAAAAGCGCCAAACCATGAACAAAATGGCCGACGATTTCCAGGCCAGCGTCGGCGGTGTGGTTGAAACAGTATCTTCTGCTTCGACCCAGTTGCAGTCCTCGGCCCAGTCGATGACGGCTATTTCAGAAGAAACATCCTCGCAGGCGACAGCGGTTGCTGCTGCTTCCGAGCAAGCATCAAGCAACGTGCAAACGGTGGCCTCGGCCGCCGAAGAACTCTCCAGCTCGATCAGCGAGATCAGCCGCCAGGTTTCTCAATCGACGGAAATTGCAGGCTCAGCTGTAGGGGCTGCGGAAAAAGCCGACGAAATGGTTCAGGGCCTGGCGATGTCGGCCCAGAAGATTGGCGAAGTCGTAGAATTGATTACCGACATTGCCGATCAGACCAACCTGTTGGCGCTGAACGCAACCATTGAAGCCGCTCGCGCCGGAGACGCCGGCAAAGGATTTGCGGTTGTCGCTTCGGAGGTCAAGAATTTGGCCAATCAAACAGCCCGCGCAACAGAGGAAATTGGTGGCCAGATTGGGGAAATCCAAGGCGCCACGCAAGACTCAGTTCAAGCCATTCAGGGCATCACTAAGACGATTGGTGAAATCAGCGAAATCGCCTCGGCCATTGCTGCGGCGGTAGAAGAGCAAGGGGCAGCAACATCGGAAATTGCCCGCAACGTTGAACAGGCAGCGACGGGTACCAATGAAGTCTCATCCAATATCGGCAGCGTTACCCAGGCCGCGGGAGAAGCCGGACAGTCAGCGTCACAAGTGCTGCAATCGGCCAACGAACTCTCGCAACAATCGGACATGCTTAAATCTGAAGTCGAAAAATTCATAACCCAGGTTCGATCAGCTTGAATTTCAGTGATCCACGAAAAAGCCCCGGAGTATCTCTTTCGGGGCTTTTTTCTTGGCCAGACAAGTATTCGAAGACCGGCCAACTGTAAATTTCACCCGACTTATCTAATGGCTCCTCTCCATTTGATCCATATCAAACCCTCAACTTACGTGGAGTACTAGGGTGTATGTCAGAAAATGTAGATATTGATTGTGGAACCCTGCATATCGGAGCAATTGAGAATGTTCTGCGTGTTCCCAACCTTGTGGCGGCCTAGGCTTAACAGAGCCGATTGAAGACAAAAAAAACATCGGGGCTCCAATGGGCGGAATTTTAATGCACTGAACCTGTTCTTCTAGGGTGGCCCAATTCATTGGAGGGACAAACGATGTTTCTTGGAAATATCCGAATTAGCTTTCAAATCATGCTGATCGGTTTGATTGCGCTGCTAGGCTTCCTGGTGGTTGGTATAATTTACGTCAACAGTAGCTCCAAACAGGAAGGCTACCTGGAAACCCAACTTCATGAAAATGCGGGTGTCGCCTATGTCGGCGCTGTCAAAGCCGGTTTTTTGCAGGAACGGCGCAATGAAAAGGATTTCCTGCTGCGCAAGGATATGAAATATGCGACGCGCCATGCGGATACGGCCAGCGAACTGCTACCTTATTTCGAAAAGCTGAAGTTGATCCACCAGGAGCCTGATGAGCAGCAAATGGTTGATGACATGCTCACGGGTTTCAATATCTATGTCGACCAGTTCAAAAAAGTGGTCGAGATGTGGACGACCATTGGTCTGACCGCCAAAGAAGGGCTTCGCGGCGAACTGGCGAAAGGCGCCAAGGCCATCGAATCCGAGCTTAAAAAGAACAGTGAAATGGAAGGCGCCCAGGAACTAACCGCGATATTGCTCAGAATGCGCAATTACGAAAAGGATTTCTTTCTTGATGTCGCGCGTAAATACGCCAAACGCTTGACTCGCGCCCATGCCGAACTGGATATGGGCTTCGCCTACTTGGATATTGAAGAGGAAAAAAAGGAAAACATCACAAAGATTCTTGAAAAATATTTGGCAGATTTCCAAGCCTTGGCGGACTTGTTGATCGAAGAAGGCGAAGCCAGGAAAAAGCTGAGCAAGCTATTTGCTGATGTACAGCCTACACTTCAATTCCTAGATGAAAAGGGTACCGCTGATGCGGCGGCGGCAACGCAAGACGTGAAAGCTAACGTCAAGAGTACGCTCAGGGTCATGGTCATTTCCATGATCGTCGTTACTTTGATTGTTGTAACTCTGGCCCTGCTTATCGGTCGCGGCGTCACCGGCCCCATTCACAAAATGACCAGCGCCATGACCCGCCTTGCAGAGGGAGATCTCGAAGCCGACGTACCCGCGCAAGACAGACAGAATGAAATTGGAGAAATGGCGGCGGCCGTACAGATTTTCAAGGACAACGCCAGCCGGGTTAAACAGATGGAGGCCGAGCAGAAAGCCCAGGAAAAGAGGGCAGAGGAAGAGAAAAGCAGAACCATGAACAAGATGGCGGATGACTTCCAGGCCAGTGTCGGTGGTGTCGTGCAGACGGTTTCTTCGGCATCGACCCAGTTGCAATCCTCGGCCCAGTCGATGACGGCTATTTCGGAGGACACGTCTTTAAAGGCGACGGCTGTAGCATCGGCCTCCGAAGAAGCCTCGACCAACGTCCAGACGGTTGCATCGGCAGCAGAGGAGTTATCCAGCTCAATCACTGAAATCAGTCGTCAGGTTTCACAATCGACTGCAATCGCCGGATCAGCGGTCCATGCGGCAAGCAAAGCCGATGAAATGGTTCAGGGACTGGCAATGTCGGCCCAAAAAATTGGCGAAGTGGTCGAACTAATTACCGACATTGCCGATCAAACCAACTTGTTGGCCTTGAACGCAACCATCGAAGCCGCCCGCGCAGGCGAGGCAGGCAAGGGTTTCGCGGTTGTCGCATCCGAGGTTAAAAACCTGGCCAATCAAACCGCCAGGGCGACCGAAGAAATTGGCTCCCAGATCTCGGGAATTCAAAGTGCAACGGATGATTCGGTGCAGGCCATTAAAGGGATCACCAAGACTATCGGCGAAATCAGCGAGATTTCCACGGCGATATCTGCGGCGGTTGAGGAACAGGGGGCTGCGACGGCGGAGATTGCTAGAAACGTTGAACAGGCGGCAGCCGGCACCGGCGAGGTATCGTCCAACATCGGTGGGGTTACACAGGCTGCCGGCGAAGCGGGACAATCTGCGACTCAAGTGCTTACTGCCGCTAACGAGCTTTCAAAACAATCCCAAATGCTAAAAGACGAAGTGAACAAGTTTATGGCCCAGGTTCGCTCTGCCTAAATACTGGCCCGATATTACGGCTAAAGCCCCGGAAGGAAAGCTCCCGGGGCTTTTTTATTGGTATTTTTCGGTTTATCCGGCGCAACAACACTTCAATGTAATTTCATCACAATTTCATGAAGTGCTCTGTAAGGACCGGGAATTGCACATAAAAGTATGCATTTTAATTAAAATTACTATAGTATGAGTGCGGGAAAGAAAATAAGTACGGGAAGCTGAGGGATAATTCAGACCCAAAAAAATACTGGGAGTACAAACTGCGTTCATAAAAAGGAGAATCTTCTATGTCCATCAAAGTCAAGATGACGATGATGCTGGCAATTCTCGGAATCGTTTCCGTAGCCGCCGGCGCTTATCTTTTTGTTTCAATGGATAGTGCAAAAAATGATGCCCGCCTGTTGGAACTGTTAGGACGTCAAAGAATGCTTTCGCAAGCGATGGCGAAATCAGCCCTGGGATTCTCGTCGACAAAAGATATCTCCGATAGCATTACCAAGCGAATTTCCTTTCTTGATAGCTACATAACAAAAATGCGCGCGACATACACCAAAATGGTCATCGGTACTGCGCGCAAGGCCGAACTTGGAATTTCTATGGATCCGGCGGCGGAATCACATCCGGCCGTTCCTTTTCCGGCTACATTTACTCGTTTAGTTAACGCATCCGGCGGCAAAGATGGCGCACAGATGACGATTGATATTCTTTCGGACAATCCCATTAACCCCGACCAGAACTATAAAACCGATGTCGATAAAGAAGCCGGCGCTTTTTTGAAAGCGAACACAAGTGAACTGTTCACAAGACCAGAGGAAATCGACGGGAAACTGTACCTGAGTCTGTACACGGCTGACACCGCAACCCTGCAAGGTTGCGCGGACTGCCACTCCAGGATGGAAGGGATTTCCTACAAACTTGGCGACCTGCTCGGCATTCGCAAGTTTCAGGTCATATTTGCCGAGAACGTCGCAATCGGGAAGCAAATGCTGAACCCGCAAATGAAGGAGTATGAATCGGGAAGCAAGATTTTCGTGGAAACCCTGGCCGGTGTTAAAAATGGCGGCGAGGTTCCATTGAACCTTTCTATGAAAAATTATGGTACCGTTCCCGCTCTGGCTGACCCCTTGTCCCAGGAGATAATCCTGGAAGTTGAAGTGAAGTTCGATGAATTCAAAGCCAGTATTGAAAAGCTGCTGACTGATACCGATAACTCCGCCCGTTACGCCAATCTTCTGGCGACCATGGGAAAGGCCAATCAGTTGCGCAAGGTTAGTAACGATCTGGTTGTTCAATATTCGAAATATGCTAATCAGACGCAAACAAGAATTAGCTGGGCAATCGTCATTTCAACGGTGCTTATTCTGATTACTCTTGGTGCAGTCTTCTTCGTTACGCAAACGGCGGTAATCAGTAGGGTCAAAACCTTATCTGAGAACATGGGAGTTCTTGCCGAAGGCGACACAAGTGCCGAAATTTCTTACGTTGATGATTCTGATGAATTAGGTGGCATGGCCAAAGCGGTTCAGGTGTTCAAGGATAACGCTATCCGTGTCAAGGAAATGGAATCCGAACAAGTCGAACAGGAGAAACGGGCAGAGGAAGAAAAACGCCGCACCATGAACAAGATGGCGGATGACTTCCAGGCCAGTGTCGGCGGTGTCGTGGATACTGTATCTTCGGCGTCGACCCAGTTGCAATCCTCTGCGCAATCCATGACCTCAACTTCCGAACAAACCTCCTCAAAGGCCACGGCGGTTGCTGCGGCCTCTGAAGAGGCCTCGACCAATGTTCAAACCGTGGCCTCGGCCGCCGAGGAGCTTTCAAGCTCCATTAGTGAAATCAGCCGTCAGGTATCTCAGTCGACGGAAATTTCCGGCACTGCCGTGAAGGCTGCTGAGCAGGCCGACGAGATGGTTCAGGGTCTGGCTATGTCGGCCCAGAAGATCGGCGAGGTCGTCGAATTGATTACTGACATTGCCGATCAAACCAACCTTTTGGCTTTGAATGCAACCATTGAGGCGGCTCGCGCTGGCGAGGCAGGCAAGGGATTTGCAGTCGTTGCCTCTGAGGTTAAGAACCTGGCCAATCAAACGGCCAAAGCGACTGAAGAGATCAGTTCGCAGATTGGCGGAATCCAGGGTGCCACCGCGGACTCCGTTAAGGCCATTCAGGGCATCACCAAAACCATCGGCGAGATTAGCGAAATCTCTACGGCGATTTCCGCTGCCGTTGAGCAACAGGGTGCTGCTACCTCTGAAATAGCCCGCAATGTGGAACAGGCGGCTTCCGGCACCAATGATGTTTCGTCCAACATCGGTAGTGTTACCGAAGCGGCGAGTGAAGCCGGCCAGTCGGCGGAGCAGGTGTTGAACGCGGCGAACGAGCTTTCACAGCAATCAGAAAAACTGAAAGCCGAAGTCGACAAGTTCATGGCTCAGGTTCGTTCCGCCTGATCCAACTATCGTAGTCATTAAACGGCTAGCTGGAAATACTCTCAGCTGGCCGTTTCTTTTTGGGAAAGATTGATTGTCGCCGTGACCTGATTTCCGCGATCATTATATTTCAGCTCATCAAAGCTGATGTTGCCCGCGATGGCGATGCCACGCCCATTGGCGTCGAACATGCGCTTGGGGTCGAAGTCCATGTATTTTTGCCAATCGAAGCCCGCGCCCTTGTCTTCAATCGTAAACGTGACCTTTTCACGGTTTCGTTCGAATTGGATTGACGCAAACTTGTCGGCGTTTTCGGGAAGGTTAAGCAGTTCGCCTATTTTTTCCGTCCATCTGTTTTCTGCGAGAAGATGCTTTTTCTCATCATGGGTTATCCCCAGATTGCCGTGCTCGATAGCGTTTATCAGCAATTCCGACAGGCCAACCATAAGCGATTCCAGATCCGGACACGCCTTGACCAATGCGACTAGAAGGTCGTCTGCTTCATCCAGGGTTCTGAAGTGAAATATGGCTGATGTCATCAACGAAAGAGCTTTGGAGGGTTTGTCCAATTCCTCCTTAAGCTTTCTAAAGTGGGAGGCTTCCAGCGCGGCCGCAGCAATAGTGGATATCAGGATTTCCCTGTCGATAGGCTTGGTGAGGTAATAATAAACGCCTGCTTCGATGCCTTCGGTGATGTCTTTAACGCTGTCGGCGGCGGTCTGCATAATGACGGGCGTGTTTTTCAGGGCGGCGTCTTCTTTTAAAAGCGCCATCAATTCCATGCCGTTCATGTTGGGCATCCTGCGATCCAGCAGAACAACATCGAACGGATCATCCGTATTTTGCAGGATATCCCAGGCAATTACGCCGTCGGCGGCTGATTCAGTCTTGTACCCGGCGACGTGAAGATAAGCCAACAGCAGATCCATCATCGGTTTTTGGTCTTCGACGACCAGGATGCGGGCTTGACTTGTTGTCATCGTTTCTCCAGGAAGCAGTGGCAATTTTGTACCACAGATATCGCTTCCCAGACCACCCGATACCGATTTTAAAGGATGTCGAGAACCCCTTCGGGCGGGCGTCCGATTTTCGCCTTGCCGCCGGCCACGACAATCGGGCGCTCGATAACGATGGGATTGGCAACCATGCCGGCGATCAGGGCGTCATCGTCCAGAGACGGATCATCCAATCCCACTTCCTTGGCTTCCTTGGCGCGCATCAACTCGCGCGGGGTTACGCCAAGCATGTCGAGGATATTTTTCAGCTCGTCGGGGCCGGGCGGGTTCGTTAGATATTCGATCACGGTCGACTCGGCATTGTTGTCCTGCAGCAATCCCAATGTTGCGCGTGATTTTGAACACCTGGGATTGTGGTAAATAGTAACGCTCATGTTTATGCTTCCTGTTTATTGACTTTTGGCGGTACGAAGATTTCAGGGTTTTCATCCGACAAGTTCTCGATATACAGCGACTGGCTTGGGAACGCGAATGCGCTCCCCGCCCCCTCGACGATTTCCTTTATGGCGTAGGCAAGCTGTTCCTTGATCTCCAGCCATTCCCCCCAATTGGTGGTTTTGGTGAAGCAATACAACATGATATCGATGGAGCTGTCTGAAAAACTGTCGATGCGCACGAACCTGACGGCTTCGGGCGGATCGGCGAAGACCTCGTTATCAATCAAATAGGCCTCTATACCATCGCGAATCAAGCGAAGCTGATCGACGCTGGATCGGTATTCGACACCGATGTTCCAATATATTCTGCGATGGGTCATCGACGAAAAATTTGTTACCGCCGAATCCGACAATTTTGTATTGGGCACAAAAACAGGCGCCTTGTCGAAGCGACGAACGACTGTGGAGCGAAAGCCGATGGATTCAACAGTGCCTTCTACAGTGCCCTCGACGCGTATCCAGTCCCCCTTGTTGAATCGTTTTTCGGCGATGATCAGGATGCCCGCGATCAGGTTCTTGAACAGATCTTGCGCGCCCAAGGCGACGGCGACGCCGAACAGGCCAAGACCGGCCAGAATCGGTCCGACTTCAATACCCCAAATTTGTAGAATCGTTGCCGCCCCCAGGAAAATGAACGCCGCCCGAATGGCCTTAACCAGCCATTCCACCATGGCGTGGGTGAAGACTTTTTCAAGGTGTCCAAGGAGCCGGCTGAATGGGTCGACAAGCCTGTACAAAGCCCAGAATATGACGAAAGCTATCAGTGAACGCACCAGGTTGTCGCCAATGGTTGCGAAGGTGCCGGGGAAATCCAGATATTCGATGACGAAGAAAACGCCCAGAACGATAGGAATCAACCGAATGGGATTTTCAAGGGCGTCGATGGCGTGATCGTCAAAATCACTTTTGGTCCTGCGCACAAGCCCTTTCAGGGAAGATATTACGAACCGGGTAAACAAGCGCCTGAAGATAAGAAAAACGACAAAAATGCCGACGGCGGTGACAAGTCGGCCAATGTCGATGCCCATGAAGCCGGTCTGCCAGACGTCGACAGTCAAATTCCAGAAATCATTCAAAGTTTGGATCGGGTTATTCAAATCGGGTTTCCATTATCAAGGCGGCTGCGATGCTAATCTATAGGGCGTTTTCCAATTCTTCAATATTAGCCGCCTCGACTATTCTTTTTGCCAGAGAATAGGAAAAACCATTGCGGGCCAGCGCAGCCAATTCTTTGTCATGGTTTCCAGGCGGCATATCTTCTTTGCGATAGGGTCCGATGCGGCGCTTGCGCGCAAAGGTTATGGCGGCGGCCAGATCTGGCTCGCCGATTTCGTGCGCCAAGGCTTCTATGGTTTCATCAATGATGTCGGGAGGTACGGCCTTTTGGCTCAGGCGTACGCGAATGGCGCGGACGGATTTTCCCCGCCTGTTCAGACTCGATGCCTGTGCCCGGGCATACGATGCGTCGTCCAGCAACCCGCTTTCTTTGTAACGTACAATAAGCGTGTCGATCATTTGGGCGCAGGCCTCGACATCCGTTTCGTGAAATTTTGCCGCGCGTTGAACGCGTCGTGAAAGGACCTGACGCAGGTTTTCGGACGACGTCGCAAATCGCTCAAGATAATAAAGGGCGATATTCTCCAGTGAGGTGGATGTCACTTTTCGGGGAATTTTTCCGCGCTTTTTTTCGGGACTAGTGATTGCTTTTTTGCCGATCATGTTTCTATGGGTTTTCATGCTCGACCTCACTATATAGGAGCCTGAAGGAATAGAGGTAACAACAATGAACTCTGTCAATTGGGGAAATCCCGCACGCCACAACTGGTATGGTGTCTGGGTTTTGTACCTACGTGAAGTCCGCCGGTTTACCAAGGTATATACGCAAACAATGCTGGCGCCGGTAGTGACGACGTTGCTGTTTCTGGCTGTTTTCTCTCTGGCGATCGGCTCGCGGGTTGATTCGCTTGTTGGGGGTGTGCCGTTTATGGAATTTCTCGCCCCTGGTTTGATTATGATGGCGATCGCCCAGAATGCATTCGCCAATACGTCGTCTTCGATCCTGGTGTCCAAGGTGCAGGGCAATATTGTCGATACCTTGATGCCGCCTTTTACAGCCGATGAATTGACTCTGGCGATAGCCCTTGGCGGTGCGACGAGGGGCGTTGTGGTTGGTTGCATCGTCGCTATAGCGATGAGTTTCTTCGTTCCCATCCACTTTCACAATACGGGTTTCATCGTCTTTCACGGGTTCATGGCTTCATTGATGTTGTCATTGCTTGGGGTTGCAGGGGGTATCTGGTCTGTCAAATTCGACCATATTGCGGCGGTAACCAATTTTGTCGTTACACCGCTTTCGTTTTTGTCAGGCACCTTTTACTCCATTCACCGGCTGCCGGAACTAGCCCAGTCGGTGGCATATGCAAATCCGTTTTTCTATATGATCGACGGTTTTCGCTATGGCTTCATCGGCTATTCCGACGCCAACCCATTGCTGGGAATGGTTGTCATGATAGGTATCAACTCGTTTTTGTGGATGCTGTGCCGTCAGATGTTCAAGGCTGGATACAAGCTCAAAGCCTGATACTCATTTAGTGGCTATCTTCGTTGACATCGGGGGCGAAGATTTGGATACTCGCCCGCTTTCTTGGGAGGCTGGTGCATTTACCAGCCTGACTTTGTTTACGTTTCCGGGAGGGCAATACCGTGATTTCACCCGTTATGCCGACATATGCCAGAATTGACGCTACGTTCGAACGTGGTGAAGGCGCTTATCTTTTCGATAAAGACGGGCGACGTTTCCTCGATTTTGCATCCGGCATCGCTGTCACCGCCCTGGGTCATTGCCATCCTCATCTGGTCGCCGCCGTACAGGATCAGGCCGCTCAGTTGTGGCACACATCTAATCTTTATCACATCCCGGGCCAGGAAAAACTGGCTGAAAGACTGGTCGCGTCGACGTTTGCCGACAGCGTTTTCTTTTCCAATTCGGGAGCCGAAGCTGTTGAATGTGCCCTGAAAATGGCGCGTAAATACCAAAGCGACAACGGTAATCCCCAACGTTACCGGATGATAGCCTGCACTGGCGCCTTCCATGGCCGCACCCTGGCTACGATCGCCGCCGGTGGACAGGAGAAACACCTGGAAGGTTTCGCACCCGTCGTTGACGGGTTCGATCATGTGCCGTTCGGAAACCTGAATGAAGTCCGCGCCGCCATCAGCGCAGAAACGGCAGCTATTATTGTCGAGCCTGTGCAGGGCGAGGGTGGCATTAATCCGGCCAGTACGGAATTCCTAAAAGGCCTGCGCAAAGCCGCCGATGAATTTGGTATTTTACTGATCTTTGACGAAGTCCAATGCGGCATGGGCCGGACGGGCAAATTGTTCGCCCACGAATGGGCCGAAGTAACTCCTGATATAATGGCTGTCGCCAAGGGACTGGGTGGCGGTTTTCCCGTCGCTGCCTGCCTTGCCATTGAAAAGGCCGCTTTGGCACTAAACGCAGGCTCCCATGGTTCTACCTTCGGCGGGAATCCGTTGTCCATGGCTGCGGCGAATGCGGTTCTGGATGTAATGCAAACCCCGGGCTTCCTTGAAGAGGTGAACAATGTTGCCAAAAAACTATGGTTCAAACTGGAAGAAATGGCGGCAAAATATCCAGGCGTTATCGAGACTGTAAGAGGTTCCGGATTGATGATAGGGCTAAAATGCAAGGGTGACAGCGCAGATTTTCGCGCCAAACTTCATGAAGCTGGATTGCTCAGCGTCGGCGCCGCCGACAACATCGTTCGACTATTGCCGCCACTGATCATCGAAGACAGCCATATAGAAGAGGCAATGGAAATACTGACCAGCGTTTGTGGAAAGATTGAAGAGGAAGAGTAAGATGTCCGGGGTAAAGCATTTTCTCGATCTGGACGGACATGATTCGCAAACTTTGCGGGCCATTCTGGACAGTGGGCTTGCTTTCAAGCAGGGCGGGGGCGAGGCCGATCCCTTGGTGGGCAAGACCCTGGTGCTGATATTCGAGAAGCCATCTACCCGAACCCGGGTTTCGTTCGAGGTCGGCATGCTGGAACTGGGCGGGCGCGTTATAGTGCTGGAAGGGGACTCGTGCCAACTGGGCCGTGGCGAAACGGTCGCTGACACAGCTCGCGTCCTGTCCCGTTATGTCGACGCTATAATGATCCGCACCGACGATCCGGCGAAACTTTCTGAACTGGCCGAATATGCCAGCGTACCGGTGATCAACGGACTGACAGACGACAGCCATCCGTGCCAACTCATGGCGGATGTTATGACGTTTGAAGAAAACTCAGGACCAATCGCCGGTCGCACGGTGGCGTGGTGCGGTGATGGCAACAACGTAGCCACCTCGTGGATTCATGCAGCCGTGCGGTTCAACTTCGCTCTCAAACTGGCGTGCCCCGACCAGCTAATGCCCGACGCCGGGGCGCTCGACTGGGCCAAGGGCGAAGGCGGCGATATCACAGTCACCACGGATGCCCAAATAGCGGTTGAGGATGCTGACTGCGTGGTTACCGATACCTGGGTGTCCATGGGCGATGACGAGGCTCAATCGCGTCATAACCTGTTAGCGCCCTACCGGGTCGATCAGCGATTGATGGATATGGCTAAACCGGATGCGCTGTTCATGCATTGCCTGCCGGCCCATAGAGGTGAAGAGGTTACCGCGGAAGTCATCGACGGTCCGCGTTCGGTCGTTTGGGACGAGGCGGAGAACAGGTTACACGCACAAAAAGGCATTCTCGCCTGGTGTATGAGCCAGTAAGGGATTTTTTCGCAAAACTCATATTCCCTTAAGGATTTCATGCTTATTTAAGTATTTAACCCGTAGAGACATTTTTTCGGGATCGTTTGCTGCTGGAATGAGTTATGGCGCATGACATCGGATAAAATCCTTTCTCATGGAGTGAAAATTGCGGCATTGATCGCAATAGGTTTATGGGCCGAACCTTCCCGGGCGGCGCAGATGGATTGCGGCGCAATGGCCGATAGTCTTAATCCCGGCGATGCCTATGTTTTCAAGCTCGAAATTCAAAGCAAGATGGTTCGTATTGAAAAGGGCGAGGATTTTTGTGCTGAACCGGCCAAGGATTGGTTCAAGCGCCAGTTGATCCTACCGCCGCCGGCGCGGGAAACCATGCCTGTACCGAAAAAGGCCTCCCAACAACCAAAAGCCAAGCCGGGGGCCAGTGACGACACGCCGCTGCCGGGTCAACAGATGCGTCAGGCTCCTTTACCGGATTTGGGTCTTGGTCTGGGTTCGGATGGCGGGGCCGCTCCCCTGCCGATCCAGCGTGAGTTTGTCAAACCTAAGAAGACTGAAGAAACGCCCCAATCAGAAATCCAGCAAGCGCCAGCAGACGCTCCAATGCCGGAAGTGCAACCGGGTGATGTTCCGGCAGAGCAGCCTCCCGCAGGTGCAGAAGAGTCACCTGTATATGGCGTGGTAGCGCCGCCGCCACCGGAGATGGATGATTCGCTCGTTAAAAGATGCGACAGAACCCTGGAAAGCTTCTGGTCTCCCGGTGAACACATAATTGAAGGACGAAAATTCTGGCTTTCCGGCGTTTTCACCATCGATCTAAACAGTGATGGTCGGGTTGACGACGTCGGATTCAAGATCAAGGCGGAAGGCAGAATTGGCAACATCCTGAATTATTTTCCCGCTTCCGAGGGACGCCTGTCGGGGAAAACTGTGGACAGCCTAAAGCTTGAGGACGATCGCGATATTAATCGCTTGTGCCCGGGAAACATTACTTTTGAGCGCCCCGGCGTTGCCCCGGGCTCAAAAAAGGAACGCCCAGCCAGTCAAGTGAAGGTTTTAGGCGAGGGCAAAACAGGTGAGAGCGCTGAAGAGGAAACACCCGAAGAAGAGCCGATTGAAGAAGAACCACCCAAAAAGGAAATTAAGCCGATTGTTTTTATCGTTGGGGGTATCGCAATGATACTGCTCTTGGCCGGTGGTATTGGCTTGGCCTTTGCGATACGGAACATGACAAGTTCGAAAGACGATGAATATGAATACTATGAAGAAGAGGAAGAAGATGATTAAGCGTTACTTGCCTGTTCTTCTGACATTGGTTTTTGGCTTTTCGCTGGCCGGGTGCGAGGCAACGGTGCCGAGCCGGACGTTTCCGGAACTGACCTACCAGCATTTGGGATTAATTGAACTGGATGTCGGCTCGGTGGAGAGAAAGTCTTCATATAAATCTCCGATGACCTCTCCCAATGTTGATCATCTTTTTCCAACTCCACCCCTCGACGCACTGAACAAATGGGCCGCCGAGCGCCTGATTGCTTCGGGCAGCAAAGACGTCGCCCGTTTCACCATCGTAGAAGCATCGGTAAAGGAAAGCGCTCTGGAAAAGAAGAAGGGACTTGAAGGGGCCTTTACAAAGGAGCAGTCCGAACGCTACGAAGCGCGATTGGAGGCGATTTTGGAAATTCTCGATGAAACGGGACATTCAAAAGGGTTCGCCAGCGCCAATGTTTCACGCTCGATTACCGTGCGCGAAGACGCAACGGTCAATGATCGCGAACAAGCCTGGTTCAATCTGACGGAAGCGCTAATGAAAGACATCAACGTGGAAATGGAAAAGAACATTTCCCAATACCTGGGGGGCTGGTTGAAGTGAAAATCAGCCCCGCCAGAACGAGCGGCTGAACAGCACGATTACCGTAAACAGCTCTAACCTGCCTAAAAGCATACCCGCTGAAAGAAGCCATTTAGCTGCGTCGGGCAGGGGTTGGAAGGTGCCCGCCGGGCCGACAATGGGTCCAAGCGCCGGGCCAACATTGGAAATCGCCGTCGCCGCACTTGAAACTGCAGTAAGATAGTCAAGTCCGAGCATTCCCAATCCCATCGCCAATAAGGCGAAGCTGACCCCGAATACGAAGAAAAAACTCAATACGGAAACGATGACCTCATCGGGAATCGGGCGGCGGTTGTAGTAGGGAATGAACACCCCATGCGGCTGCAACAAGTGATGCAACTGCGTGCGCGCCGCAGCATAAAGCACCTGAAAGCGGAAAATCTTGATGCCGCATGTCGTCGATCCTGCGCAGCCGCCGATGAACATAATGAAGAAAAACACCGGGACTACAAAACTTCCCCATTGTGAATAGTCTGACGTAGCGTAGCCAGTGCCTGTAATGATCGAAACCACATTGAATGAAGCGTAACGAAGCGCCTGAATCGGGTCTAATCCACTGGATAGCCATAGCCAAGCTGTAATCGACAATACGGCCATGCCGACAATGGAAATAAACCATTGAACCTGAGAATCCTTCCACAAGGACTCGTAATTGCCCTGCAGTGTTTTCAAATAAAGAATGAACGGAAGGCTGCCGATGATCATGCCGATGGTGGCGATAAGGTCAATTTTCCAGCTTTCGAAATGGCCCATGGAATTATCGGATGTCGAATAG
This sequence comes from uncultured Thalassospiraceae bacterium, assembly GCA_964490815.1. Lineage (GTDB taxonomy): Bacteria > Pseudomonadota > Alphaproteobacteria > Rhodospirillales > JABHCV01 > JACNJU01. The sequence continues at coordinate 98,221 of CAZBEC010000011.1, read as the reverse complement.
CCACCGGTGGCGATAGTGGTCATTGAATGGGCGACGGCATCGAATCCGGACATCCCTGCCAACCAGTATGCCGCGGCGCAGATGAAGGTCAGGCCCAGATAAATCAGGCCGATCGTGCTTGCGATTTGGGCCGCCCGGGGCAAGGCTTTTTCCGAAGGGTCGGACGATTCCATTCTAAAAAGTTGCATGCCGCCAACGCGCAGCATCGGGAAAACCGCGATTGCCATGACAATAATACCGATGCCTCCCAACCACTGCAGAAGCGCGCGCCACAACAAAATCCCCGGCGGCGCCGTGTCCAGGCCGGTTATCACAGTCGATCCGGTTGTCGTGATCCCCGACATGGCTTCGAAGAACGCATCGGTGAAACTCAGTTCAAGTTCGCTAAAAACAAATGGAATGGCCGCGAACAGGGTCAGGACGATCCAGCTGAAGGTGGTCATGACAAAAGCCTGGCGTACGGACAGGTGCAGCCCGCCGGATCTGGATGTCAAGGTCATTGCTCCGCCGACAAACAGCGTGACTCCGGAAGATATGGCGAAAACCTGCCAATCCGGGTTGCCGACGAAAGCATCGACGATGGCTGGGACGATCATGCCGAGCGCCAAGGCTGACAGCAGGATGCCGATAACCAGAAAAATAGGCCGATAGTCCATCATGGTTTAGGACGCTTTCCCCTCGTCCGATGCCCGCTTACATAGAATCACGGGTTGAAAAATGATGCTCACTCAAGCCGGTTGGGTTAGTTCGGTCAAGTATAGAAATTTCTGCAGGAATTTAGACGAGGCCGCCCTCACCCGTAGTCGGTGTACCGACCATAGAAAGGAATTCCCGTCGGGTCGAAGGATTATCGCGGAAAGCCCCCAACATTCTGGATGTCACCATGGATACACCGGGCTTATGGACGCCTCGGGTTGTCATGCATTGATGAGCGGCTTCGATGACGACGGCGACGCCTTCCGGTTGCAGGATTTCATCCAGGGTATTGGCGATCTGGGACGTCATTTTTTCCTGTATTGTCAGGCGCTTGGCATACATCTCGACAAGCCGCGCCAGTTTCGAAATGCCGACCACGCGGGTCTTTGGCAAGTAGGCGATGTGAGCCTTGCCGATAATCGGCGCCATATGATGTTCGCAGTGGGATTCAAAACGAATATCCTTCAACAGCACCATTTCATCGTAGCCGTCCGTTTCCTCGAAGGTGCGTTCCAGTAATTCCCTGGGCTCGGTTGCATATCCGGCGAAAAATTCTTCATAGGATCGCACCACTCTTCCCGGCGTATCCAGAAGCCCTTCGCGCGTTGGATCGTCTCCTGCCCAGCGCAGGAGCGTTCGCACGGCTTCTTCCGCCTCTTCACGGGACGGCCGGGAGGCAACAGTTTCAATCAGGCTGAGTTTTTCTTTAGAGCTCATAACGCCTTACCCATTAGTGAAAGGGAATGTCACATTCGATGGAATGTGGGTTTAACGATCATGGAAATCAAGAGAAATTACTTTTTCTAATTGACGGCATGCCCTTCATATGGGCTATCCAGGGAAAACGTTGGAATGCCAATTTCGAATGAATGGCCGCCGCTGGATATCATTTGGTAATTGCCGCCCATGATTCCAGACGATGTGGAAAGAGGCGTGCCGCTGGTATATTCGAAGGCGGTTCCGGGTTCCAGAATCGGCTGTTCGCCTACGACTCCATCGCCGCGAACTTCCTGCAGCGCACCGACGGCATTGGTAATGCGCCAATATCTGGAAAGAAGCTGAACCGTTTCTTCACCGTTATTTTGAATGACGATGTGATAAGCCCAAAAAAACAGCCCCGCATCAGGATCAGACTCTTCTTCCAGAAAGATCGGTTCAACCGTTACTGTAATTTGCCTGGTGGTCTGAGCATATGCGCCGTTTGGAGAAGATTCCGGATATTTCAAGTGGGCCTCCAAATCCGCTGAAAAAGGGTCGACCCTTATAAAATGGGAATACCTGACGCGTTTTCCAGTGTTTTAAAGGGTGCTGAAAGACGCGTAAAATTATAATAATTATAAAATAACATACGTTTGTATTTAGAACAATTTGACTTGGATCAAAGAAAACCTCTTTTTGTTCAGTTAAACCCTCGCTTCAATGTAAGCAAAGGCTTCAAAAACCTTTGATTTTTTTTCGTTGGTCTTTAACATCGACGAAATATAGTACTTTATGTAAAGGGGCACCCCATGTTTTCATTTTTGGAAAACGCCAAAATCGGCGTTCGAATCGCTCTGGCGTTAGTATTGCCTGTCGTCGGCTTGCTGATCTTTTCAGGTATGACCCTGATTGAAAAACGCAGTGTCGTGGCGGAAATGGATAGTCTGCAAGAACTTGCAGATTTGGCTCCGACAATTAGCGCCTTGGTTCACGAACTGCAAAAAGAACGTGGGCGCTCGGCCGTCTTTATCGGCTCAAAAGGCACCAAGTTCGTGAAGGAACTTCCTGAACAATGGGCGTTGTCCTCGGAAAAGCACACCAATTTGAATAACGCTTTCAATACTTTTGACGCTGAATCATTCGGAGATGCCCTGGTAAAGAAAATCGCGACGGCGAAGGATGCATTGTCAAATCTTGATAAGACACGCAAGAATGTACAGGCCCGCTCGATTACGGTTCCGAAGATGGCTAGCTATTACACCCCAACCATCGCCAAACTTCTGAAAATCGTCGAGGAAATGGCGATTCTGAGTACAAATGCCCAGGTAACGAAATCAATTACGGCTTACACTCAATTCCTGCAAGGCAAAGAACGCTCCGGCATTGAACGCGCCATGGGAGGCGCCGGTTTCGGCGCCGGCAAGTTCAAACCGGTTATTTTCCAGAAATTCGTGCAGTTGATTGCCATGCAGGGCACCTTCATGAACACATTTGATCTTTTTGCCACGCAGGAACAAAGGGATTTCCTGAAGGCGACCGTAGTCGGCCCGGATGTCGATGAAGTCAACCGCATGCGTAAAATCGCCATGGATAGCCCTGTGACCAACGACCTTAAGGGGGTCACCGGCCCCTATTGGTTTGGCACCATCACCAAAAAAATCAACTTGCTCAGAACCGTCGAAAATAAAGTTGCCGATGATCTTGTCAGTCTAACCAGTTCCATCGGTAAAAGCGCTAACACGACATTTCTTGTCATGATTGTTTTCACGCTGGTGCTACTGGTAATCACCGCGGTTCTAGTCACGGTCATCGTTCGCGGCATCACCCGTCCAATCGCCGGTATGACGGAAGATATGGCTGCGCTTGCCGGTGGCGATAAATCAATTGAGATCGAAGGCGCCCATCGTGGCGACGAAATCGGCGAAATGGCTCAAGCTGTAGAAGTGTTTAAGGAAAACATGATCAAGGCGGATCAGTTGGCGGCCGAACAGGCCAAGGAAAACGAAGCCAAGGAAAAACGCCGTGTCGCCATGGAAGAACTGGCGGCAAACTTCGAAGGAAACGTCAGCTCAGTTCTGGGCGAGGTTGGGCAGGCGTCCAACACGATGAAGACGACTGCCGAAGGAATGGCGGCTACGGCGGAGGAAACCTCCCGGCAATCCACGGCAGTTGCCGCGGCGGCCGAAGAAGCTTCGACCAATGTTCAGACCGTCGCATCGGCTGCCGAAGAACTTTCCAGTTCGATTAGCGAAATCAGCCGTCAGGTGCAGCAATCGACCGAAATATCCGGCTCCGCAGTTCATGAAGCCGAACGCGCCGATCAAATGGTTCAAGGTTTGGCGACGTCGGCGAACAAGATTGGCGAGGTCGTCGAATTGATTACCGATATTGCTGATCAGACTAACCTGTTGGCCCTGAATGCAACCATTGAAGCCGCCCGCGCCGGTGAGGCGGGTAAGGGTTTCGCGGTTGTTGCCTCGGAAGTGAAGAATCTGGCCAACCAGACTGCCAGGGCGACTGAGGAAATCAGTAGCCAGATCGGCGGAATTCAGGGCGCAACCAGAGATTCGGTGCAGGCTATTCAAGGCATTTCCAAAACCATCGGCGAAATAAGTGAAATTGCCTCAGCGATCGCCGCAGCGGTTGAAGAACAGGGCGCCGCCACTTCGGAAATTGCCCGTAACGTGGAACAGGCCTCAGCCGGCACCTCGGATGTGACGTCCAATATTTCATCTGTGAATGCGGCGGCGGATGAAACCGGTGAGGCGGCGAACGAAGTTCTTTCCGCGGCCGGGTCCCTGACCATGCAATCCGATAAACTGAGTAGTGAAGTTACGGAATTCCTAGAAGGCTTGAAGAAGGCTTAAAAAAAAGGAAAACGCGAATACGATTAGGGCCAGAAATGGCGGGTTGCTTCAAGGGCCCGCCCTTTCATGGCCCTTTCCGTATCAGGCAGAATGTCCATGTTGGGCCACAGGCCGGTCTCCAGGCAGATTGCGTAAGCTTCGGGAAGTTGTTCCTCTCTCATTTTTCTTGCCGCCGCCACATAGTCATAGTCTAACGGGCGATGGGTAAATTCGATGCCGCCGTCTAGAGGCGTCAGAACAGAAAACCATGTCCTGGGCGTGGCGTCGTTCGCCGGCATGCCGATGACGCCGGCATTGTGCCATATGCGTCCGTCTATAAGCTGGGTAAAGGGCATACCCGAATGTCCGCCGATAACGCCGTCGACATCCATTGACTCGATTTCCCTGCGCTTTTCTTCTTGCGGCGTCGAAGGGAAAATGAACCGGCTAATTTCTTTTTCGCCGCCGTGAATAACGGCAATACGCCGGTCATTCATTTCAAAATTTATGCGTCGTGGCAGGCTAGCCATCCAGTTCTTGGCGTCATCATTTAATGCCTGGCGGGCATGGGTGAACCATTTTACGGAAAGGAGATCACATGCGCTGCCTTCTTCGAAACCGCATCCGCAATCGGAACCGTCGTTACCGAGAGATTCTTCACAATTTCCCATGACGACGTGAATGCCAGCTGCACGGATAACCTCGACGGAAGCAGCTGCGTCGCCGCAATAGGCGATAACATCACCCGTGCAGATAATGTTATGCGGCGGAATGTCTCTGAATTTGGCTTCGTCTAGCAAAGCCGTCGTTGCGTGAAGGTTGCTGTAAGGGCCGCCGAAAACAAGAACCGGCCCTTCATAGGAGCCAATATCCATGGACTTAAATCAACTTTCCGCGGAATCTACACTGCATGAAGCGCCACCAAGGACACAAAACCGGGCGCAATGAGGATGGTTCAACCTAACCGTTTTTGACGATCCACCTAAATCCTGGCCAAGCTCGAATTTCGGGTCGTATGGCAAAAGCGTGCACGGAACCACCAGGGGGCCGTCGACACCTTTGCGCTTGATGACCATGCGCGAGGTCGCGCACATCATGGTTTCCGGTGCGACACCGAGAATATCCCAACAATGGATGGTAATTTCCGGAACGTCTTGCGCGCTGTCCATCTCGGGGAACAGAACCAAGGCAGCGGGGTCAAAAGCATCGACGGGGATGTTCTGTGCATGGAACAGCGCGCGATAGCCTTCTCGTGCCTGATCGTCGCTTTCATTCCAGCAAGTGCGACCGGCAACCGCCAGATTAAACTTACCTTCGGCCAACCATTTCAAGCCTTTTAACATTGGTTCCCAGGTTGCTTCACCTCTTATGGCCTCATGTTTGGAGGCGGTGTAGTGATCGATTGAAACCCTGATCGCCAGTTTCTCTCCAAAGCGTGCTTTCAAAGAAAGCAAGTCGTCGAACCGATGGTGAAGGGGCTTCATCGCATTGGTGAGAACCAGCACCTTGTATTCCCGCTCAAGGGACAATTCCAACATCCGGATCAGCGCCTTGTTCATAAAAGGCTCTCCACCGGTAAAGGCTATTTCCTCAACTGGTAAATTCTCAGTCTCGATTTCGTCAAGGTAGCGTTCCACGTCCTGCACTGTGAGATAAGCCAGTGCATCATTCGTGGGTGTGGATTCCATGTAACAATTTTGACAGGCGATGTTGCACAGGCTTCCAGTGTTGAACCACAAAGTCTTTAATCGTGTCAGGGCGACGACGGCGCGTCTTTCACCCTTCGCCGTAACATTGGGGTCCATAAACTTATTGGGATCAAGACGGGCGGCGGTTTGTGCGTTGGTTTCCAGCATCAGTTCCTCATCGGCGCGAATCTGGTCGTATTGTTAACTGCGAGAGGGGCCTATTCCAAATAACAAAAACGTGTTCTCCGGATGGAAAACTTCACGCGAGATGCAAGGTACCCATTAGCACTTTCTTTTCGGAGATTCTTAGAGTCCAAAAAAAGAGATGTTCTTTGCTTCAATCCTGATAGGGCTTCTCAAATGTATCACTGACATTGGTAATCAAGTAGGCTGCGGGACGTCCTTCCGCCATGATTACCTTACCGTCCACCATAAAAACGAGGTGAAAGACGTTCTCCTCTCTCTCCATGATTTCAAGTCGCACCTCTTCGGTGGCGAAACGCAGCTTCAAGGGTTTGTCCGAATAGCGATCAATATGCCCTAAATTGCCAATGTCTGAAGACTTGGAATCCCTCGCCTGATATACCGTAAGCGCCTCGTCGGTGAACCGCTCTTCTTCCTCATTTGGTTTCTTTGCCAATTCCAGGGCAACATTCCGAAGAATATTGGTTGCTTCATCCGAACCTATGTTGAATTGCTGGATGACGGTTCCTCCATCCTGAACAATGTTATTGATTTGTGAGCCGGAGTCTTTGGCAATTGGCTTGAAAATGTTCAGATAGTTCTTGAGTTCTGACTTGGTCGGTGTGAATTCAGCCTTAGTCTTAGTTCTTAGGAAGTGGAGGGCCACCTCATTCATGTGAGAAGTGAATCCAACCAATACGTCTAAGTGGTCCAAAATAATTGATGCCTGGTCAGCGAGGCTAACTAGATCAGCAATGATGCTACCAGTGCGTAGTTCATGAACGTACAGTTGGACGTTCTCGCCGGATATGTCATGCCCATCCTCCTGCGCGAACCTCTGGTACTCCTCAGCGTATGCCTTGAAGGCAGCTGTCAAATCCGACAACTGCACAGGCTGTGTGTTCTTGATTTCAATTGTCAGTTTGGGATTTTCTGTCAATTGCTACCACCCCCCTGTCCCCTTTCACTATATGATTGCTAGGTGGTGGCATCTTATACATAGGTAACGATCTTGGGCACTTATGATTTTATGGAATTTCTGCTGGAAAATTTGAGCGACTGAAAAGAACTAGCAACGCACCCCACGTCCCCCTGCCTACCCCCTATCCCAATCACTAGCCGATAAATTTTATTGGCGATATATTATGAGATTAGGAGATGGATAAATTCCAAGTTTTTATTATTATTGTATCAAAATTAAATCAATAACTAATTCATTCTTGATGTTAATAAAATGTATTTATAATGTTATCAACATATTATGCGGATGTAGCTCAATGGCAGAGCAGAAGCTTCCCAAGCTTACGACGGGGGTTCGATTCCCCTCATCCGCTCCAGTTATCTTGTCATAATTGATTGAAATCAAGGGCGGCTTTGGCTTTCTCTAATACAAAGCGCGCGTTCACTCTCTAAACAGAGAAAACATAGCTCCCAAGCTAGTAAATGGTCGATCCCTTCCGGGGTCGACCATTTTTTTCCCCTCGACAGCCGAAAATGAGATTGTTGGCGACTTTTGTCGAATTCGGCTGTATGAATTCTTTTTTCATTTTGCAATTATTCGTATTGTTCCGATGGCCATCCCGCTATAGCTTCCTTTCGTAGGAAGGAGAATTCAGGGAATGTCTGAAGATATACTCAACGTAAACGGCGGTGCGCTTTCCGACCTGAGAGTGCTCGACTTAACGCGCATTCTAGCAGGGCCCACCAGCACACAACTTTTAGGTGATTTAGGGGCAGACATTATCAAGATTGAGAGGCCCAGTGCGGGGGATGACACCCGCAAATGGGGACCGCCTTACATCAAGGACCAAAACGGTGACGATACGAATGAAAGCGCCTATTACTTGAGTTCAAATCGAAATAAGCGCTCGGTCAGCATTGACCTTTCCCAGCGTGAAGGACAACAGTTGGTTCGCCGACTGGCGGGAAAGTGTGATGTCCTGGTGGAAAATTTCAAGGTTGGCGGTTTGGAAAAATTCGGCCTTTCCTACGACCAAATGAAAGATGAATTTCCGGGACTGATTTATTGTTCGATTACCGGTTTTGGTCAGACCGGCCCCTATGCGCCACGCGCGGGTTACGATTATTTGGCGCAAGGGTTGGGTGGCATTATGAGCATCACCGGCGAACCCAACGGACAACCCATGAAAGTGGGCGTCGGGATTTCCGATATTATGTGTGGAATGTATGCTGCGGTTTCCATCCTCGCCGCCGTCCGCCATCGCGATCTGACTGGACAGGGCCAACATATTGATCTCTCCCTTCTGGATACCCAGGTCGCCTGGCTTGCCAACGAAGGCTTGAATTATTTAACTTCCGGTATTGTGCCTCAGCGGCGCGGAAACGCGCATCCGAATATCGTGCCCTATCAATTGTTCGATACCGCTGATGAGCCATTTATCCTGGCCGTTGGGAATGACGTCCAGTTCAATCGATTTTGCATTTTTGCCGAAATACCGGAAGTCGCTGAAGATCCACGTTTTCAGACTAATTCTAACCGCATTATTAATCGCGAGGCCCTGTTGGAAATCCTGATACCGACACTGAAAGGGCGGCCGCGCCAGCACTGGTTGGATGGGATGGAAGATCTGGGCGTGCCGGCCAGTCCAGTCAACGATATCGCCCAGGTATTTGAAGATCCGCAAATTCAACACCGGAATATGAAGATATCGGTGCCGCACCATATAGCCGAAGATGGCTCGGTGGATTTGATCGGTAATCCGATCAATATGTCGCAAACGCCTGTCAGCTACCGTCACGCCCCGCCAACATTGGGACAGCATACGGACGAAGTGCTGATGGAAGTATTGGGCTTGAGTGAAGATCAGTTGAAAAACCTGCACGAGATCGGACTGATTTCGAAATAAATTCTCATTGGTTTTTCCATTTTCTTTCTTGCCGTCGCCCTCGTTGTCCTGTAGCAAGAAGGCAGTGTGTGGTTCCCGTATGGGCAAAGCCTTCGGGACGAACAGGGAACACGGCAGGCTTACCTATCAAGGAGTCTAATCCGTGGCTGCCCCCGCAACTGTGACGGTGAGAAATCTCGCCTTAGCCAGAATACCTGCCACACAGGTTGAGCAACCCAAAGCTATCGGGTGAGATAGCAAAGGAGAAATTTAGATGAATACCAATACCTATGCGCCGACAAGCGATGTCGCCATCAACGAGACCTGGAAAGCCCGCATTCTTGCCGTTATTTTCGGCGCTGCTATATTGCTGACCGTTGGTTTCGCCCATTCGACCACGGTCCATAACGCTGCCCACGATACCCGTCATACCCTGGCTTTTCCCTGCCACTAAATAACTTAAGGAAAAGTCATGATTTTCAGAGTTTTTGCTGCGGCGCTCGCCGCGGGCATGATCGCGGCTGTCCTGATTACGGGGCTGCAAGCGATAATCACCATTCCAATGATTCTCGAGGCCGAAACCTACGAAACCGCAGGCGGTGGGCATGATCACGGCTCCCATGATCACGGAGAGTCGACGGATGAACACGCTGATGCTTCCACCAATGGGGAAGTGGAAGAAGAGGAAGAATGGGGACCAAAAGACGGGATGGAGCGTCTGCTCTACACGCTTCTTGCTAATTGCGTCGCGGCGATCGGTTACGCTTTGCTTTTGGTGGTCGGTCTGACCTTCGATAAATCGTCGGCCAGTGCGGAGCGCGGTATTGTCTGGGGGATAGCGGGTTTTGCCATCTTTACCCTTGCGCCAAGCCTGGGGCTGGCGCCGGAACTTCCGGGAATGCCAGCCGGTGATCTGGCGAAGCGTCAAATCTGGTGGATTGCCACCGTCCTGTTCAGCGGCGCCGGACTAGGGGCGGCCGTTTTCGGAAAATCCGCCGTTATCAAAATCCTTGGGCTCGTCCTGCTGGTGCTTCCCCATGTCTGGGGTGCACCCCATGGCGTAGGTGAATCCGATGTGCCAGCCGAACTGGCGGCCCGTTTTGCCGCCTCGACGGTGGTGCTCAATGCCGTGTTCTGGGTGATGATCGGCTATTTTTCTGGCCTGATTTTCGCCCGACTGGGTAAAAAGGAAGGGGCCACCTAATTTTTCTGCAATTCGCTTAGCTTGTCGCGAATCATTAATAGATCGCGCCAGGCTTCGCGTTTGTGGGCCGGTGAGCGCAACAGGTAGGCCGGGTGAAACAATGCCGTTGCCTGTACCGGCCTTGGCAGATTCGGCGTTGAATATGTGTACCACTTGCCGCGCAAGCGCCCGACTCCAGCCGTTTCCGCCAGCATAACCTTGGCTGCGGGACCGCCTAGGGTAATCAGAATTTCCGGGTCGATCAACTCCATCAGGCGTTCGACGAAGGGCATACAAAGGGCGGTTTCCGCCGTCGTCGGGGTTCGATTGCCGGGAGGGCGCCAAAAAACCGTGTTAGAGATATATACCTGATTTCTGTCCAGATTGATCGAAGCCAGCATTTTGTCGAGTAATCGCCCACTGGGACCGACAAATGGCAGCCCCTGCCGGTCTTCTTCCGCGCCGGGGCCCTCGCCGACCAGGACGATATTGGCCCTGGGGTTGCCATCGCCAAAAACCAGATTGGTGGCGGTTTTCTTCAATGCACAGCCATCGTAATCGACCAGCGCTTTCTTAAGTTCGTCCAGAGAATGACAGGAAGCGGCAATTTCGCAGGCATCACGCAGCAGATTCTCGGCGGGAGCAGGACCTTTCGGTATTCGGGCTTTCTGCGTTGTTTTTTCTGGTTTTACCGTCCTTTCCGGCATCTTTGCGATGGGGATCTCTTGGAAACGGTTTATCGGTTTGTCGCCAATGGTTTCATCGACCCCGGCGTCCAATTGCCAGCGCAGGATTTCCTCTGTGGATAGGTTCTCGATCATGGATGCAAGACTAGATCATTAAGGGATCAAATTGAACCTTCCAATAGGGGTCGTTCCCCGGGTATGTTCTGTCGCTTAAACAGCCATATGACGTATGTATATTGATATAGATTAGACGTGTATTTGACGCACTTTTGGAGGTCTTTCGATGGAACGGGAATCAATGGAATTCGATGTGGTCATTGTCGGCGGGGGGCCGTCCGGGCTCGCGGCCGCGATCCGGCTAAGGCAACTGGCCGCCGAAAATGACCGCGAGATTACCGTTTGCGTTGTCGAAAAAGGTTCCGAAATCGGCGCCCATATTTTATCCGGCGCAGTACTGGAGACTCGCGCTCTTGATGAGTTGGTTCCGGACTGGAAGGAAAAAGGCGCGCCCCTGAACACGCCAGTGAGTGACGAAAAGATCCTTTTCCTTAGCGAAAAGGGCGCCATTTCTACGCCAAAACTGTTTCTGCCGCCTGCCATGAAGAACCACGGCAACTATATCATCAGCCTAGGAAATTTCTGCCGCTGGCTGGGCGAACAGGCCGAGGCCATGGAAGTGGAGGTCTATCCGGGATTCGCTGCGGCCGAGGTTCTCTATCACGAAGACGGCTCGGTCAAGGGCATAGCCACCGGCGATATGGGCCTAAATGAAGACGGCACGCCGGGTCCTAACCACGAACCGGGGGTAGAGCTCCACGCCCGTTACACATTCTTCGCCGAAGGCTGCCGCGGCCATTTGGGCAAAGAGATAAAGGAAAAATTCAACCTGACCAAGGACGCCGAGCCACAGACCCATGGCATCGGTATCAAAGAGTTGTGGGAGGTCGATCCCTCGAAACACAAACCGGGACTGGTAGTGCATACGGCTGGCTGGCCGCTGGAAAAAGATGTCTATGGCGGTTCGTTCCTATATCACCTGGAAGACAATCAGGTTGCTGTCGGCTTCGTCATTGGGCTGGACTACAAAAATCCTTATTTGAGCCCGTTCGAGGAATTTCAGCGATATAAGACGCATCCACAGATTCGCGACACCTTTGAAGGCGGCCGCCGCATTTCCTATGGCGCGCGCGCCCTTAACGAAGGCGGATATCAGTGTCTGCCGAAACTGACGTTCCCGGGCGGCCTTCTGATCGGGGACGATGCGGGAACCCTGAACACCCCCAAGATCAAGGGCACTCACACGGCGATGAAGTCCGGAATGCTGGCTGCCGAAGCCGTTTTCGCCGCTCTGGGCGAAGAAGAACCGGTAAAGGAGGTTTCCTCCTATGGCGAAGCCTTCAAGGCATCGTGGTTGAATAAAGAGCTGTACAAGGCGCGCAACGTGCGTCCGTCTTTCAAATGGGGCCTTACGATCGGCACGATCTACACCGGCATCGACCAGATGTTGTTTGGCGGCAATGCGCCCTGGACCCTGAAACACGGCCACGTCGATCACGAAACGTTGCTAAAAAAAGACCAGGCCAAACCCATCGATTATCCCAAACCAGATGGCGTGCTGACTTTCGACAAGCTTAGTTCGGTGTTTATCTCCAACACCAATCACCGTGAGGACGAGCCCTGTCACCTGACGCTGAAGGACGATTCAGTGCCCGTGTCCGTCAATCTGGCCGACTATGACGGTCCCGAGCAACGATTCTGTCCGGCAGGCGTATATGAGTATGTCGAAGAAGATGGCGCTCTGCGCTTGCAGATCAACTCGCAAAACTGCGTTCACTGCAAAACCTGCGACATCAAGGATCCTACCCAAAATATTCACTGGGTTGTCCCCGAAGGTGCGGGTGGGCCGAACTATCCGAATATGTAAGCCTGGCTCGGATATCCTTCTTTTGCGCTTAAATGCAGTTTGATCTGGTGTAAGCCTCGGCTACACTTGTGCCTTGGCCAGATGAATAAGAGATTCGATTTTGACTCTACTTCCAAGATTTTCAAGGCCCATCGGGGTTACCTTGCTCGCTTTGTTGCTGCCGGCGGCTTGCGCTTCCGATAATCTGGACTTGGAGCACACAAAAGATATCGTCGGCGAGCCCGTCGTGGGCGGTGAATCGTTATCTGGAAATTATCTTGCTGGCCGACATGCCCAGGCCAGTCGGAATATGCCCGGGGCGACGAAGTACCTGAGCATGGCCCTGGCGTTATCCCCCGATACATCCGATCTTTTGCGCCGTACTTTTATTATGATGGCCAGTGAGGGACGCATTGATGAAGCGGTTCCCCTGGCCAAGCGGGTTCTTAAGAAAAATCCCAGATCGCCTATCGCCAGTCTGACTTTGATCGTCGATGATTTGAAGAACGAGAGATTTGACGAAGCCAAGAAGAGAATTTCCAATCTTTCTGACGATGGCCTGAACAGCTATATGGCCCCTTTAATGGCGGCCTGGACGTCCCTTGCCCTTGGTGAGACGGTCGAGCGGTCAAAGGCCGCGCTGGATCCCCTGATGAAGGACGGCTCAAAAACGCTTTATTACCTGCACAAGGCGATAATTGAAGACTTCAAGGGCGATCTGGCTGCTGCTCAGGAAACTTATAATCTCGAAATCAAGGAGCAGGGCGGGGTGTCGCTCAGGGTTATTGAGTTGTTGGGGAGTCTCTACGAGCGCACTGGGCAGGTCGCCAAAGCGCGGAAATTCTACGAAGATTTCAATAAGTCCAACCCCCGCTCCCCAATACTCCGCCAGGCCCTCAAGCGGCTGGAAACGGGCACGGCGGCGAAACCAATCATCACCACTGCCCTGCAGGGGGCGGCCGAAGGTTTCTTTGGCATCGCCACGACCCTTTCTCAGCAGAATGCCAGGGAGACGGCGTTGATTTTCGCCCGTCTGGGGCTTCATTTAAGGCCGGATTTTCCAGTCATGCAGATACTGCTTGGTAATATCCTGCAGGCGGACAATCAGCTCGAAAAAGCCAACGCTGCCTATGGTGCTGTTGATCCGGCCTCGCCCTATTCCTGGCCGGCGAGACTGCGCGCCGCGGAAAATCTTGATGCGCTGGAAAACACGGACGAAGCAGCCAGAACACTGAACGCCATGGCCGAGGAAGAACCCGATTTGGCCGATCCCCTGATTCGGCTAGGCGATATCCTGCGTTCACGTGAACGCTTCGAGGAAGCCGTCGAGGCTTACGACAAAGCTTTGGCGCGTGTCGGGACGTTGCAACGCCATCATTGGTCCTTGCTATATGCCCGTGGCATCGTTCTTGAACGTTCCAAACAATGGGACCGGGCCGAGATTGATTTTCTGAAGGCCTTGGAGTTTGAACCCGACCAACCATTCGTTCTGAATTATCTTGGATATTCATGGGTTGATCAGGGCAAACATTTGGACAGGGCCAAGAAGATGATCAACAAGGCAGTCAGCCTGCGCCCCAATGACGGCTATATTGTCGATTCTCTGGGCTGGGCGTATTTCCGGTTGGGAGAATTCGATGCTTCAACCAAGGAAATGGAACGCGCCGTGGAATTGCGCCCGGAAGACCCTATTTTGAACGATCACCTGGGCGATGCGTTGTGGCGGGTAGGGAGAAGGGTTGAAGCCCGGTACCAGTGGCAGCGGGTACTGACTCTGGAGCCTGAAGAAGACCTGAGAAAAGAGGTCGAAGCGAAACTGGACAACGGTTTGCCGGATATTCCGAAAAAAGAGTGAATGATTTGGCGACTCCGATAACTCCTGCGGGCTCGTCGAGCATTGCAGCACCGGCAAAAATAAACCTGTATCTGCATGTCACCGGCAAAAGGGATGACGGCTATCACCTGTTGGATAGCCTCGTCGCCTTTGCCGGCATTCACGATACGGTAACGGTAAGCCCGTCAGATGAAATCAATCTGAAGATCGATGGGCCGTTCGCCCCTGAATTGGAGAGTGATTCGGGCAACCTCGTCTTGCGCGCCGCCCACGCTTTGGCGAAGATGACAAATATCGACAAAGGCGCCCACTTGAGACTGAAAAAACGTTTGCCGCTTGCATCCGGTATCGGCGGTGGTTCGTCTGACGCAGCGGCGGTTCTTAAGGGTCTTATGCAACTGTGGAACGTCGAGCCCGAGGCTGAAAGCTTGCAAAAACTTGCATTGGAGCTTGGGGCCGACGTACCGGTATGCCTGAACGGTCGTGCGGCGTTCATGAGTGGCATCGGCGAGGAAATCAACAATGCGCCGAGCCTGCCGCCATGTTCCGTCGTACTGGTCAACCCGGGAGTCTCCTTATCCACGCCAGAAGTCTTCAAGGCCCGTGCCGATTTGCAGAAGGAATATTCAAAAGCTGGTGTTTTTGATTATACGCCCAGGGATCTGGCTGAATTGGTCTCGATATTGGGTTCCAGACGTAATGATCTAGCCCCGGCGGCCATAGGGCTGGCTCCGGTTATTGAAGATGTGTTGGCGGCCTTGGAACGTTGCAATGGGGCCCTGATGGCTCGATTGAGCGGCAGTGGCGCAACCTGCTTTGCCTTGTTCGCCGACCCCGGGGAAGCAGCCGCTGCGACCCTTAAGCTATCCCATGAACATCCTCATTGGTGGGTCCGCGCAGGTTCGCTGGAAAGCGATATCAACCGTCTTCCCTAGGCAATTTATTATTGGAAAATTGACCACAGGGGGCCTTGCAGCGGCGGGAATTTGGCCTTATGTTCTCGGCCACGCAACGCAATGATGGGGCGTGGCCAAGTGGTAAGGCACCGGTTTTTGGTATCGGCATTCGCAGGTTCGATCCCTGCCGCCCCAGCCATTATAAAAAGGCTCCCTAATGGGAGCCTTTTTTTGTTGTCATTTCTAATTACAAATGAGAATTCATAGCTAAGTTTGCGAATTTTATAATTTTGAATGGGAATCAATATTGCTAACTAACTGATTTAAAGAGAGTTATCCGTCAGTAAAGAAAATCGAGTGAATATTCGAAATTGGCCTTACATTCAGGGCCTTCATCATCTTGTTGGGGCGCGGCCAAGAGGTAAGGCAGCGGCTTTTGAGCAGTTGGCCGCCCAGATCGGCGTGACTTTTGCGAAGTTAGATGCTGTCATCAAGGATCGGGCGCCAGTGACCGACGACTTGGCTGAGAAGCTGTCTGACAGGTTCGGTACGACGGCAGAATTTTGGATCAATTGCCAACACAGCTACGATGAATCGCTTCACGCAAATTTGGTCGCCGAAATTGAAAATTTCTGGGGATCAAAATCCGCTGCAACGAACGGCGACCGGCTCGCTGATTTGATCGCCCAGGCTGACCAATTGGAGAAAAAGCTGGAGCCTTGGTCGAAGAACTTCCCAAAAGGCCGGAACCAGCCACCACGCCAGGAACGACCTGAGCTAGGAGATCTCTCTGGGTTGGAACTGAGCGAAGATCTGAGCTTTCCGCAAGACATCATCGACTCCTTCGAGCCGATCACCGAGGATCTGCGCGGCAAGATAACCGAGTTACCCGAAGGCGTCGAGATCGACTTAGACAAGCCGCTGGACCCTGAGTTGTTCTGCTAATAGCCAGAAGCGCCCAATTATGGATGTCGGACCAATTCAATGGGGTGTCATTCCTGCCTAATGCTATATGAGTCATACGAGCCCACATAGTGCATTTGGCTCATTTACAGCCCAAGTCGTGAGTTCCATTGTTCAAGTATTCAGAAATCCAACCAGGAGGGAAGAATCTATGGAACTCTGCAGAAAACAATTCTTGTTGGCGATGGGTGCCTGTATGGTCTTTGCAGGCCTGCCCTTAAAAGCGCAAGCGGCTGAACCCATTTTAATCGGTGTTCCTGCGGCGCAATCAGGCCCGGTTGGGGTCGCCGATCAGAAAGACTGGGTGAACGGTATCTCTCTTGCCGTTGAAGAAATCAACTCAGCTGGTGGCGTCAAAGGCCGTCCCATCGAAGTCAAGGTTGTCGATATTGATATCTTGACGCCCGAAGGGACGTCGTCGGCGTTTCTAAATTTGACGGAAAGTGGCGTTCACGCCATTGCGTCACCATTCGTATTGATTCCGCAACCGGCGATGGATGCCGCTGCGGCTACGGGTGTTCCCTACTTGCATGGAAATACCCAAACAGCGTCACTTGATCTGTTTAAAACGAACCCGAAAAAGTACCGCAACATCTTTCAGCTTGATGTCGCCGAAACCTGGTACGGAAGCGGCTTTATTCAATTTATTACCGATTTGAAAGCCTCGGGCGATTGGACGCCGAAGAACAACAAGGTCCATATCGTTCAAGGGCAAATCGCCTATACCCAGGTAATTTCCAAGGCGGCTCAGGATGCCATTGCCGCCTCGGGAGGAGAATGGGAGCTGGGCCCGGTAACCGACGTTCAATTTCCTGTTCAGGATTGGGCGCCGGTTATCAAGGCTCTGCGCGAATCGGATGCTGGCGTCATCATGATCGACCACTGGGTTGCCGCGGAATTGGCCGCCTTTTCACAGGCGTTCGCCTATGACGCTGTTGAAGGCGCGCTGGTCTATTTGCAGTACGGCCCCTCGCAACCGGAGTTTCTTGATCTTGCCGGAGAAGCAGCCGAAGGCATGATTTGGGGAACCGTCTACGGCACCTATAACGATGCCCAGGGCGCCAAATTCCGACAAGCCTATAAAGCCAAGTATCCGGGCACGATGGGCATGGTCTATACCGGCGGTGGTTACGATACGGCATACCTGCTGGCTAAGGCCTGGAATTCAACCGATCCTTCGAATTTCGATGCCGTTGGCGATGCAATTCGCAAAATGAAATATCGAGGTGTTTGTGGGTCCTACAGCTTTGATAAGGAAACACAGTCTGGGGTAAGTTATCCGAATATGGTCAAGGATCCAGAAGCGGGACAAGCGCACCTCTTCTTCCAGGTTCAGGACGGCAAGCATACGATCATCGCCCCCACACCCATAAACGAGGCCAAGTTCCGTAAAACGCCCTGGATGTAGGCGGTTCCGATGAGCCTGCCCAGTGGGCAAATTTTCGGAGCCAAAGGCATCGGAATCTCTTTCGATGGCCGCCCGGTTCTGAATGACGTTTCGATCGACATAGGCCCAGGCGAAATCCTGGGTCTGGTCGGTCCGAATGGAGCCGGCAAAACGTCCTTGTTTGAAATACTGACTGGCCGTTACCAACAGAGCACGGGCTCGGTTTTCATGGGCGAACAAGACATCAGCAATATGTCAATCCACGATCGAGCCCGCATGGGGTTGGCGCGAACCTATCAAAGCCCGGTCGTACCGGATTCAATGCCCGTAGGCGAAGTCTTTCGCGCCGCGCGTTTTTCCCATCGGCCCTATCTTTCAAGGTTCGATGCCGAATGGGGCGCACACCAAAGCGAATTGCGCGTTCCGTGGGATACGCCGTCTGGCGTGCTCGACACTTTTGATCGCCGGAAATTGCTTCTTGCGTGCCTGCTTATGCGAAAGCCCAAGGTTCTTTTACTGGATGAACCGGCCTCTGGACTGATCAATTCGGAAATCGACGAGCTGGATCTGATTATCCGAAAAAAGGCCGATGAATATGGCTTGGGGGTGATTCTGATCGAGCACCGGCTGGAACTTCTTTCGGCAATCGCAGACCGGGTCATGGTGCTTGACCTGGGTGAGGTAGTCGCCGTCGGCGATCCTAAGGAAGTTTTCGATAACCCGCGCGTCCTGGCGGCATATTTCGAGGAATCGGAAATTGTCTGAGATTTTGAGTGTAACAGGATTGACAGCCGGTTACGGCGCGCTTCGGGTTTTGCACGAAATCAATTTCAAAGTCGACGAAGGCGAAAGAGTTGGCCTTGTCGGCCTGAACGGCCACGGCAAAACGACCTTGTTCCGCGCCATTACCCATTTGGTGAACTGGCAACGCGGGTCAATTCTGTTTCACGGCAAGGAAATCGGCGGCACCCGGTCGCTTGGTGAAGGGCGCAGGACGTCAGCTTTGGTGCGCCGTGGCATTGCCATGGCGCCGCAGGGAGACGCCATTTTCCCCGGGCTAACCGTTCAACAGCATCTAGATTGCGGCGCCTATACCCATAAAAGTTGGCGCGAGCGAAAAAAGCGCCGGGACATGATCATGGATATCTTTCCGCCGCTGCGAAATCTTGAACAGGCCCTTGTTGGCAAACTCTCCGGTGGTGAGAGACGAATGGTATCCGTTGGCCGGGCCTTGATGGTTGAATCGTCTCTTTATCTGATCGATGAGCCCAGCCTCGGGTTGGCGCCAAAGATATCCAAGTCGGTGATAGAGGCGCTTTTCTCACTTCCAACCGATGGCCGCGCCATGGTGATCGCCGAACAGAATGTAACGCTGATTTCCGGCGGGGTAGACCGGATGGTCGGAATGCATGCCGGCCGTATCCGTGGTGACGTCGGCCATGTGTCGTTGACTTAGGGGTGCGGGATGGACTTCGGACTGATCGTCTACGCTTTGAACCTGGCTGCAATATACGGGCTGATGGCCATCGGAATATCGATCCTGTGGTCGTCGATCAACATGATCAATATGGCGCATGGCGCGACATTTGCGGTGTCGGGCTATGCCGCTTGGTTGACAGTCGGCTGGGCGAAACCGGCTATTACGGCGGCATTGGCAGGAACGGGGTATGCCAAGCTGGGTCTTGCCGTCGCGGTTTTTTCGTCAGCGATCGCCGCGGGCGCCGTTTGTGGGGCAATCATTTACCTTCTCGCTTTTTTACCGATTCACGACAAGCCGAATTTCGCCGTTAGAAGCCTTATCGTGACATTGGCGATTAATCTGGCGACGGTTCAATTGTTGTTGGCGACGTTCGGTCCCCGTCAGAGGGGGCTGCCAAAAATCTTCGGTTTTGGCCGGATCGAAATTTTCGACAGCCGAATTCGCTATGATCAAATCGGCACGATCGTCGCCACCGCTATTATCCTGGGCCTGATACTGATCTGGCTCAAACGCTCCCGCAAAGGATTGGAAATTCGCGCAATGATGCAAAACCCCGAAGGGGCGGTGCTTTCGGGAATCTCGGTGCGCTGGACGGCCTTGCCGGTTACCATGCTGACGGGCGCCCTTGCGGGATTGGCGGCCGTTCTTTTAAGCCAAACCATTTTTGTCAGCCCGACCGCCGGCGCCATCCCCCTGATAAAAGGCCTGACCATCGCTCTTCTGGGTGGTTTGGGTTCGGTCCCAGGCGCGGTGGCGGGCGCCATTATCATCGGTTTTTTGGAAGCGGCCACAGGCGTGATCCCGTTTCTTGGCCAGCGCTACGTATTGTTCATTCAGTTTTCCTTCATCATCACGGTTCTGATTATCAGGCCGCGTGGTCTTGGGGGCCTGTTGGACGAGACACGGGAATAGTTGGCAAACATGGATAAACGTTTCTATAAAATCGGCCAGCGGCCCCGGGAGTTCAAGATCCGGCCGGATGGCGATAAGCCAAGGCGGCGTCTTCGTTTGCCCTTCACCCGCCGCCATTTCCTGAAATGGCGCGCTAGGCATAATGCGAAGAACCTGGCGTACGAGCGCCGGCTGGATGACAAGAAACCCCTTTGGTGGTTTATCGGGTTTGCGATCCTTCTCGTTTCGGTTCCCTTCATGTCGAATATCTGGATTTCGATCGCCGCCATCTTTTGTCTTTTTGCGGCCATAAATGTTCTGTGGACGCTGGTTATCGGCACGGCTGGAATTTTCTCGCTGGCGACACTAGCGGTCGCGGGGCTGGCGGGATATGGCGCCGCCGCTCTGAATGTATATTTGGGTGTTCCCTGGCCCTTTATGTTTCTGATCGGCGGCGTCATCGGTCTTGTTCTCGGGGCGATAATTGCCTTGCCCTCAACACGTCTCGACGGGCTTTACTATGCGCTTTTAACCATGGGACTGGCTGAAATATGCCGCGTGTTTGTGACCCAGCTGAAGGTGCTGGGCCCCACTAACGGTTCCATCAACGGGGTCGGCTCCTTCATTCCCGAAGAGTGGTACCTGCAGCGCCCCGGGTTGATGCTCAGCTTCTTCGGCGCGTTTGCTATGTTGCTGTTGGCACTGCTGATCTTTCGTCTGGTTAATTCCGAGCGACTGGGGTTGCTTTTGCAGACGGCGCGCGAAGATGAAGCGTTCGCCGAAGCGGTGGGTATAGATTACCGGCGCGCAAGACTGCTTGTTTTCGTTATTTCATCGGCCGGCCTGGGCGTGATCGGCGCCTTCTATGCAATGTTCTATCGGTCCATTTCGCCGTCGATTTTCTCGCTGGATCAGCTTTTGCTGTTGTTTTCCATGATCGTGATTGGCGGGCTGGGCCGCGCCGAAGGGGCTGTAATCGGCACGGCTATCGTGACGTTGATCGACAAGGGATTGCTCGACCTTGGGCCATTGCGGATTCTTCTGATCGCAGCCGTCATGCTGATCGTAACGCTTACGACCCATGAAGGATTGATGGGCGCACGTACCCAATTCCGTAACTTTCGAAACCGCAAAAAGTCCGAGGCGCGAGCGACGCGCACCGAAAAAGGAGGTGAAGTCATGCCAGAGGAAGCGACTGAAATCGTCGATAAGCAGGAGATCTATTACCGCCGGTTCGATAAACGCCTGCGTGACAAGCTTAAATCGATGGTCACCCCTGAACTCATCGAAGAGCATAGGCTAAAACCCCTTGGTCAACACTCGGACGCATTGGCGCGATTACTGAATTACTTCCGTCGCGGTGAAATGGCGGACAAGTACGCAATTATGCGCGATCCCGATAATTTCAATCATTATTCGATTGTCGCGTTTTCCGGTGTTCGCGGCGCTCCGCCGCGCATGGTGGACGACAAAATCTATGAAAACATCGACGAGGCTTATCACGCGGTTTTTCTGCTTCGCATTAACGATTTGATGGAAAGTTAGATTGATATGGCAAATACACGAATATTCGGATACGCGGATCCTCTAAATCCAAAGGCGGGCGAAAAAGTCGATTTCTTGCTTTCTGTCGAGGGCCGAGACGAAGTAGAGGCTCAACTGGTTCGATTGGTTCACGGCGATGAGAATCCTATCGGTCCCGGTTTTATCGAGGAGGAAGTAGCCTCCGACATACCGTCGGCGATTAACGTGCGCCGCCAGTATACCCAGATCGGATCGTTCGCCGTTTGCGACGATCCGCAAGAAAAACTGGATCAATTAGAGTCTTTTACGATTTTTGCCCATGTCTACCCGACTTTTCTTAACGAAGAGCGCCAAATGATCATGGGCCGATGGTCCGTCAATGAACGCAAGGGCTACGGTCTTGGCCTCAATCCGGAAGGTCACATGTCGTTTTGGGTCGGCGATGGAACGACCGTTGATCATGTTACCGCCGAATTGAAAACGGTTGAACGTTGCTGGTTGTTCATCGCCGCCTCCTATGACGCCGCAGACCAGAAGGCGAGCCTGAGGATCATCGGAAAAATAAATCCCTGGAACTCACGAATTTCGACGGTGGTGCCATACAACCTTAATTCATGGACCGAAGAGACCATGCGGGTTTCCATGGCGCGAACCGGCGATGCTGCGCAGTTTCAACTTGCCGGGGCTTCTGAAGAAAATGCCGGGCGGGGGAAATATACCTCGCTACTTTATAACGGAAAGATTGACAGGGCGGGCGTCTATGACCGGGCGCTGGACATGGCCGAGGTTGAAGAACTTGCCGATGGGAATACGCCGAATGCTAACGGTCTGATGGCCTATTGGGACCCGACCCAGGGTTATACAAATGACGGCATCGGTGATACCATTTTCGATACCGGCCCGAACGAGCTTCATATGCACGGTGTTAACCGGCCGGTCAGGGGAATGACGGGACACAATTGGCGCGGGGCGGATAGCTTCAGGCTGGCCCCGGAAACCTACGGCGGCGTTCATTATCATGATGACGCGCTGACGGATGCGGATTGGCAAGTCACCTATACCTTCGATATTCCGGAAAACCTGAAAAGCGGCGTCTATGCGTTGCGCCTGCGCGGCGGCGGTGTCGAAGATCACACCCCATTCATCGTGCGCGCGTCCAAGCCGAAATCGAAAATTGCTGTGCTTCTGCCGACCTTCACCTATCTGGCGTACGGCAACGAACATCTTGCCTACGAAGCCCCGATCGCCCAAGTCATTACCGCCCATTCGCCTGTGATTACGGCCGAAGATCTGGAATTCAAGAAGCTGGAGGAATTTGGCCTTTCCACATACGATCACCATGTCGATGGCGCCGGGTGCTGTTATTCATCCTGGCGGCGGCCACTGATTTCCCTGCGCCCGAAGTACCGCATGCCGGCGATGAACTTTCCCTGGGCGTTACCTGCTGATCTCTCTCTGCTGTGGTGGCTGGAATATGCCGGTTACGAATACGATTTGCTGACCGATCACGATTTGCACCGGGATGGGAAATCGGCGCTTTCGCCGTACAAGGTCGTCCTGAATGGAACCCATCCGGAATATTACTCCGAAGAAATGATGGACGGCACCGAGGAATACCTGAGCGACGGCGGCAGGGTCATGTACATCGGAGGCAACGGTTATTACTGGGTTACGGGTTTGCGCAAAGGCGAACCACACTGTATTGAGGTCCGAAAGCTCGATTCCGGTTCCCGCGCCTGGCAGGCGGAACCGGGGGAAGGCTATCTGGCCTGTACCGGCGAGCGATCGGGGTTGTGGCGAAGCCGCGGCCGCGCGCCGCAAAAAATCGTCGGCCTGGGCTTTACTACCGAGGGCATGGACGAAAGCCAGCCGTTTGAGCGCATGCCCGACAGTTTTCACAAGCGGGTCGCCTGGATTTTCGACGGTATCGGGGACGAGGAAATGATTGGCGATTTCGGCCTCGCTGCCGGCGGCGCGGCCGGGGTTGAACTCGACCGGTATGAACTGGGCCTGGGAACCCCGCCCCATACGATGATGCTGGCGTCGTCGTGGGGGCACTCGGATAACTATCCGCTCGTGTCCGAGGAAATTACCTATGCCTTTCCGGGCCGGGGGGGAACCCAGGATGCACAAGTGCGCGGCGATATGGTATATTTCACAACGCCTAAAGACGGGGCGGTCTTTGCTACTGGTTCTATCGCCTGGAGTCAGGCCTTGCCTTGCAAGGGTGGGGAAAATAATGTGGCTACGATAATGCGCAATGTGTTGGACGCGTTTGTCGACGAGGGACCGTTGCCCGGAGCAAGCTATTTTGGAGACGAGAAACTCTGGCGTTAAATGAAGCTTGATGGAGGTGGGGGAGGATGTCGGACCTGGGTCTCAATTCTTTTTCTGAGTTTGTCACCGAAATTGCAGCGATGTCGCGCGACGTTGATGCTGAGGAATTGGCCCGCTGGTCGGTGGAGGAACTGTCCAGAATCATTGGTTTTGACTGCGCCTGGTACGGTTGGGCGGAAATCAGCCACGAAGGCGCGAACATTCACGCCAACGCCTCGCTTAATCTACCCGACGATTTTTACGAATTTTGGCAATCGATGTCACATCAGGATTTGTTGGCAGCACAAATGCACGCCAACCCCGATCAGGTCGCCCTGTATGAAAGGACATCCGGCGAACAAACAGATGGCATGATCTCCCTGGCGGATAAATACCATTTGAAGAAAATGGCGACGGCCATGAACCAGCGCGACGGCAGAACGAGCTCCTTTTATCTTTCAGGATATCGCGCCGGAAAAATCGCGAAATCGTTTGACCAGAAAGAAACGGAATACCTGCAGTGCGCTGTCGACCAGATCGGAACGGCGATGAAACTCAGTTCGATGGAGGAAACGCGAAGCATCGGCGCCGGAGAAGTGACGATTTTCGTCAACGAAGACGGCATCGGAATTTTGGGTTTAGGCCAAATGCGCGATGAACTCGGCAATTTCTGGCCGGAATGGACCGGCGACATTTTGCCGGAAATGTTGCGCAGCGTCATACAGTCACCGGGCCAGCATTTTCTGGTCGACCGGGAATTGGTTGTCACGTGCGAGGAAATACCAAAACGGCAGGGCATGGGCTTGAGGAAGCTGACGTTGCGCAAGATGCAACCGGCGGACATGCTCACCCATCGCGAATGGGACGTGGCCAAGGCGCTGGTCGAAGGCGAAAGCCATAAGCAAGTGGCCCGGCGGCTGGGTATTTCCCCGGCGACCGTACGTAATCAGACAAGCGCCATTTATCAGAAACTAGAAGTCGGAAACCGGACCCTGCTGTTCAACGCCTTGAAAGGCCATCCGCGCTTGAAATGAGGGATGCTGACAATGTGAGAAGCATCGCGTTAAGCACGCGATACATTGTTTCCTTTTTGGGTCATTTCAGACGTGATCATCCGCCTGAAAGAGGCCAATGGGCGTTCTCTTAAGTTTCAAAAACCTTCACTGGTTTTTCGGAATAATTTCAAGGAACCGGGCCTCGCTTCGGAACTTGAAAGATGGGCGTTATAATTTTTCCAGCACAATATTAATAGTTCGGAGGTCTGCTATGGGTCAAAAGCCGACCATATCTACCACCCAAAATGATGTCCGCGTTACCTTCACTAAGCGGAAATTTTGAATGTGTAATCTAATTTGGATTGCTTCCGTCCGTATTTTCAAAATTCGAGTTATTGCGCAGGAGCCTTTTTTGGGTTGCGATTTTCATATCAGAAAAATGGCAACTTATTGATTTATAGAAAAAGCCCAGAATTCTATATAAAAGTTAGCTATGAATTTGCAATTTATTAGCAAACATAGCTGTTAAAATTCTCATTGTTAGTTATGAATTTTCAGGCTTGTACCACATAGAATTCTCATTTTTAAATGGAACTGACACCTTTTTTGTTTCTGACGGGCATTTTACCTGTCTCCACCAATCCTCAATCCATACTCGCGCCCAGCATCTTCCAGCCACGCCCAAATGTATTCGGCGAAGCTGCGGTGGACGAAAAGATGATAGGTGCCGGCTTTCGTTTTCTTATCTTCGCCTACCTGATGGATCAGTACGTGGCCTAAAGCCAGAGAAGTTTGTGCGCATTGGCCGGCGGTAAAGACCTTCGGGTGCAGGTCAAGCCCGCATCCTTTCTTCAAAACCTCTCGGGCATTTTCGCCACGTATTGAAATGACGATACGGCTATCCGAAACATCGAAGACGGCCGCATGATGATCGGCGAGTGCGTGGCTCAATTCTTCTAGCAGCTTTGGTCCTTGATCAATGGGGGCGGTCAGCAACCACTCGTCCGGGCCCATCCAAAGCGCAGATTTTTTAGCCTTCCCGGTCACTGTGTTGGGACCGACAGGGAGTTCAAACCCAATCGCCTTTTCGGCGGCGGTTAAAATTTCACCGTTTTCGGCGTCCAACCTGAGGCCAATCTGGGCTGGTATTGGCTGTTCGGCCAGTTCGACGCCGACGGTCCCTTCCGGTGCCGGGCGGGCTTTAAGGCCCAGATGGGCCAGGGCGCTCTGCAACATGTAATTCTCAACCATCAAGGCGTGTGCCCTCCTTGTCGAAGAAGACCGGATCCGTGATTTCGCACTTGATCGTCTTGTCCTCCAGCGGCGCATGGATGATTTCGCCCATGCGGTTACGGCCATCCTTGACGAGGGCCAGCGCGATGGAGCGACCCAGGTTGGCGCTGTAATAACTGGATGACACATGGCCTATCATATCCATGGGCGGGGCCGGTTTCAGATCAGAAACCAGTTGCGCCCCTTCCGGCAGTACAACGGAAGGATTGTCGCTCAGCAAACCGACCAGTTGCTTGCGCCCCTCGCGCATGCAGTCCGAACGGGATAGGGAACGCCTTCCAATAAAATCCTTTTTCTTCGAGACGATCCAGTCCATGCCCAAGTCGATGGGCGTAATGGTGCCGTCCGTTTCCTGGCCGACAATTATGTAGCCCTTTTCGGCGCGCAGGATATGCATGGTTTCGGTGCCATAGGGCGTGATGCCGTACTTTTCGCCCGCATTCATCAGCGCCGTCCATAAGGCCAGCCCGTAATTGGCTGGGACATTGATCTCGTAGGATAACTCCCCGGTGAAGCTTATGCGAAAGACCCTCGCCGGAATGCCTCCCACGGTGCCTTCCCTGAAGCTCATAAACTCGAACGCATCCGGGCTCAGGTCGATGTCGGTTGTAAATTCCGTCATTAAATCGCGGGCTTTGGGTCCACAGATCGTCATGGTGGACCAATATTCGGTCACGGAATTGCAATAGACCTTCAGCTCTGGCCATTCGGTCTGCAGCCATTCTTCCAGCCAGCCCAACACCCTGGCGGCGTTGCCCGTTGTGGTGGTCATGTGGAAGTGATTATCGCCCAGGCGCGCCGTTACCCCGTCGTCCATCACCATGCCGTCTTCGCCCAGCATCAGACCATAGCGGCACTTGCCAACACCCAACTTCATCCAGGCGTTGGTATAGATGCGATTGAGAAACTCTGCGGCATCGGGACCCTGTATATCAATCTTGCCCAGCGTCGATGCATCCAGAATTCCGATGGCGTTGCGCGCCGCCAGGCATTCCCGGTTTAGGGATTCCTGCATGCTTTCACCCGGTTTCGGATAATACCAGGGGCGCTTCCACTGGCCGACGTCTTCAAATTTCGCCCCGGCCTGTTCGTGCCAGTGATGCATGGCAGTCTTGCGCTCCGGATCGGAAAATTCGCCGATGTCGCGTCCTGCCAACGCCCCATAGGTCACCGGCGTGAAAGGCGGGCGGAAGGTGGTGGTTCCTACTTGTGGGATCGGGTTGCCAAGGGCTTCGGCCAGTACCGCCATTCCGGGGATGTTGCCGGTTTTGCCTTGATCTGGACCCATGCCCAGGGTCGTGTAACGTTTGACGTGCTCGACGGATTGGTAATTCTCGCGGGCAGCCAGCTCAATATCGGACACTGTTACGTCATTATGCAGGTCGATGAAATGCTTGGATCCGAAGCCCTTGGCGCGGTCGCCTGAAGAATCTGCGGGCACGATCCACAAAGCCTTTGCCGGTGCCTCTTCTTTTGTTTCTGTATGGGGCTGCTTGTGGCGCAATGGGCTAAAACCAGCCTCTTTAGTCGCTGCCTTTCCAGCGGCGTGGCCTTGGGCAAGGCAATCGTTCAATGTGAAAGCACCTGCACACGAACCGGCGGATCGTTCCGCCTGCACCGGAGTCCCGGGCACGAAAGAATGAATGGTATCGTCGAAAACGGCTTTCGCTCCCGATTGTGAACTTAAGTGGACGACAGGATTCCATCCGCCGGAAGACCCCAGTACGTCGCAGTCGAACCGTCTGGACGTGGCGGTGACGCTTTTTCCGTCCTCGGAAAGTTGTCGCGCCTCGATAGAATTGATTCCGCGTGCGCCATGAACAGCGGTGACCGCCCAGCCGTCCAGAACCGTGATATCTTTGGCCACAACTTCATCGACCAGATCGCCGTCCGAATCCTTGCGTAGGTCGATGACTGCGGCAATCTCGACACCAGCTCCATGAAGGGCAAGGGCGGAGCGATATGCGTCGTCGTTATTTGTAAAGATGACGCACTTTTTACCCGGCGCGACTCCATAACGGGTAACGTAGGATCTGAGTGCTCCCGCCAGCATGATGCCGGGGCGGTCGTTGTCAGCGAAGATAAGGGGCCTTTCGATGGCGCCGGTCGCCAAAATTACTTGCTTGGCGCGTACGCGCCATAGCCGCTCGCTTGTTCCGGATATGGGTTGTGCGACGTTGACGTGGCGGCGCTCAACCAGACCCAGATAATTGTGGTCGTAATATCCGAAGGCGGTCGTCCGTTTCAGGATTTTTACGTCTTCCAGGGCGGCCAGTTCTTTTTCGGCCTTCTCGATCCATTCCACAGCCGGTTTGCCGTCAATCTGCTCGTCTTCTGAAAGCAGTCTGCCGCCCAGTTCCGCATCCTGTTCGGCCAGGATGACGCGTGCTCCACTACGCCCTGCGGCGAGGGACGCGGCCAGTCCGGCGGGGCCTGAGCCAATGACCAATACATCAGCGTGCTCGTGCATTTTGTCATAGGTATCGGGGTCAGGTTCCTTTGGCGCGACGCCAAGGCCGGCAGCGTTGCGGATAACTCTCTCATAGGTCATCCAAAGACTTTTCGGCCACATGAAGGTTTTGTAGTAAAATCCAGCTGGCAGCAAGCGACCGGCTATGCCGTTAATCGCCCCGACATCGAAATCAAGGGACGGCCAGCAATTAACACTTTTTGCCGAAAGGCCATCGTAAAGTTCGATCTCAGTAGCCTGCAAATTGGGCCGGGTACGGGCGCCGGTTTCCAGTTGAACAACGGCGTTGGGCTCCTCCACGCCGGCCGAATAAAGTCCGCGCAGGCGGTGATATTTGAAGCTGCGGGCCACGGTTATGACTCCGTTGGCGAGCAAGGCGGAAGCCAGTGTGTCGCCCTCGAAGCCCGTATAGCGACGGCCGTTGAAGGTGAAGGCCAGGGTTTTTGAGCGGTCGACACGTCCGCCTTCGGCTAATCTGTTGCGGGATGTGCTCACGAATTGCCTCCCACTTTTTTAGACGGTTTCTCGCCCATTTTGTAGACGGCCTGAATTTCGTGAGTGATGGTGTCGCGCTGCATATTAAACCAGCGGCGGCAGCCGTGGGCATGGTTCCAGCGTTCCCTGTGGGCTCCCTTGGTGTTGGTGCGCATGAACAGATAGTCGGCCCATTCCTCGTCACTGAGGGCGTCCGGATCCTTGGGGCGTTCTATATGGGCCTCGCCACCGTAAGAAAATTCTTCTTCGTTGCGTTCGCCGCACCAGGGGCATTCTATCAAAAGCATTTCAATAATCCTCTAGTGGGCGACCGCAGCTGCGCCGTGTTCGTCGATCAGCGCGCCGCTGGTGAAGCGTTCCAACGCGAAAGGTTCATTCAGCTTATGTGGGCGGTCCTGGGCTATGGTGTGGGCGTAAACCCAACCGGAACCTGGTGTCGCCTTGAATCCGCCGGTGCCCCATCCGCCGTTTACGTACAGGCCTTCAATGGGTGTTTTCGACACCACCGGGCTGGCATCCGGGCAGGTATCGACGATGCCTGCCCACTGTCGCATCAGCCTCAGGCGCGACAAGATAGGGATCAACTTGGTAACGGCGGCCATCTGTTCCTCGACCACTGCCAAGGTACTGCGTTGGGCGTATGACGTGAAATGATCGATGCCCGCACCCATAACCATTTCACCGCGATCCGACTGGCTGATGTAGGCGTGAACAGCCCCGGACATGACGACGCAATCCAGGATTGGTTTGATCGGTTCGGAAACCATTGCCTGTAACGGATGGCTCTCGATGGGCAGGCGAATGCCGGCCATGGCGGCGACATGGCTGGAATGACCGGCGGTGACGATGGCGACTTTGGGCGCCTTGATCGTTCCGCGGGTGGTTTCGACCCCAGTAACCTTGCCGCCGTCGCGCAAAATACCGGTGACCTCGCACTTCTGGATGATGTCGACGCCGCGAGAGTCGGCGGCGCGGGCGAAGCCCCAGGCTACGCCGTCGTGACGGGCTACCCCTCCACGCTTTTGTAACGACGCGCCTAAAATGGGGTAGCGGGCGTTTTTCGAGCAGTCCAGGATCGGCACCATGCGCTGGACGTCGTCGGTGCTCAGCATTTCCGAATCAATGCCGTTCAGGCGAATGGCGTTAACCCGGCGGCTGATTTCACGCAGGTCGTGCAGGTTATGGGCCAGATTCAGCACCCCGCGCTGGCTCAGCATAATGTTATAGTTCAGCTCTTGCGAAAGGCCTTCATAGAGCTGCAGAGATTTTTCGTACAGATGGGCGCTTTCATCCCACAAGTAATTCGAACGGATAATGGTTGTGTTTCGGCCCGTATTGCCGCCACCGATCCAGCCCTTTTCCAGCACCGCCACGTTTGTGACGCCATGCTCCTTGGCCAGATAATAGGCCGTCGCCAAGCCGTGGCCGCCGCCGCCAATAATAACGACGTCGTATTCCGGCTTAGGGTCCGGGCTGCGCCAGGCCTGTTCCCAGCCCTGGTGGTAGCCCATGGCGTTGCGCACGAGGCTGAATATCGAATACCTGGATTTCACCCCACGGTCCTCCCTTTTGGCCGCTTCCGCCTGTCCGTTAAGAAAGGATATCACTCGCAGAGGGAGGCGATCCAGTCTATCCACGCTGCGACCTGGGATGCCGGAAATGCGACGACCCTTATTATCTAGAAGCCTTCTAGTTTATGTATTGACACGATATATATCATTTTGATATATGATGATCCGATACATGAAGGGACTGTTGAGACCTTCACGAATTTTTTCACAGACAGAGCCTGAACCATGGATGCAAAGACTCTCTGCCTTGGCGCGCTTACGTGCGGTGACGCCAGCGGTTATGAAATCAAAAAAATGTTCGAGGAAGGGGCGTTCGCCCATTTCCATCAAGTCAGCTTCGGTTCGATCTATCCAGCCCTCGCCAAGCTGTGCGAGGAAGGCCTGATCGATATGCATGAAGAGTCACAGGACGGCCGCCCCGACAAGAAAGTCTATTCATTGACCGATAAGGGAAGGGATGCGCTAAGGCTTGCAGTCAAAAAGACTCCTGCTCCTGACAAAGTGCGCTCGGAAGTAATGGTCATGTTCTTTTTGCAGGAATACCTGGAAGCGGATCATCTTTCCGAGGTGTTCTACCAACAACTGAATACTTATCGCGCTTTGCTGGAAAAGGTTAACGAGCTGGATGATACGGGCATGACCTCGGAACAGATGTTCGTTCGTGGTCTGGGTCGTACCTACTACGGGTCGATTGTTAAGTACATGGAAGAAAACGCATCCATGATTTTGCGCGAAGAAACAAAACCGCTTGGGAAGACGGGAACTTAAACGATGAAGAAATCTTATTTAATCGCCGCTACGGTCGCTATCGCCGCCACGGCCTGGATCGCATCCGGTCAATACAAGGAAGAAGTTGACGCGACGGTCAACGATATGACCACGGCTGCGGGGACTCCGGCCGATGTTAGCGAGGCCCTTCCCAAAGTGAGGACCCGTCATAGCGTCGCCCAGGAACACACCAGCACTGTATTGTTGTTTGGACGGACCGAGGGCGTACGTTCGGTTCAGGTCAGGGTTGAAACGGCCGGGCGTATCATTGCTGTTCCCGCAAAGAAAGGACAAGCCGTCAAGAAGGGCGACGTTATCGCGCGCATCGATATGGCTGACCGGCAGGCGCGCCTGAAAGAGGCCGAAGCCCTCGTCAAGCGCTACGCTATTGCTTTCGAGGCGGCGCAAAAGTTGTCCAAGAAACAGTTTCGATCAAAAGTTCAACTGGCCGAGGCCGTCTCCAATCTTGAAACCGCCAAGGCGGGCCTGCGCTCGATTCGCGTTGATATAAACCGCACGACCATCCGCGCCCCCTTCGACGGGTTTTTGGATGATGTCCCCATTGAAGTCGGTGATTACGTTGCCATCGGGAACGTCAGCGCCAGTATCGTCGACCTGGACCCGATCCTGGTGGTTGGCGACGCGACGGAGCGGGTTGCCAGAAACCTTAAACTGGGCGACAAGGCGATTGTAAGGCCGGTTGGCGGCGAACCCCAGGAAGGGGTTATCAGTTATCTTTCGAAGGTCGGTTCAACCACGACCCGAACGTTCAGGGTTGAAATATCGCTGGCCAATCCCGGCGGCCTCGTCTCCGAAGGGTTGACGGCGGAATTGAAACTTGAAATGGGCAAGGTCAAGGCGCATTTCCTGACCCCCGCCGTGTTGACGCTTAGCGACAGCGGTGAACTTGGCGTTAAAATTGTTGACGCGGACGATGTCGTGCGCTTCCACGGCGTCCAGCTTGTCGACGACACGCCCGAGGGAATGTGGCTCACGGGTCTGCCTGATGAAGCCGAGCTGATTGTCGTCGGCCAGGAATTCGTCAGGTCCGGTCAGAAGGTGGAAGGCGTCGCCGTCAAAAGCGGTGAAGCATCATGATCCGGTTTATCGATAATGCCTTTGCGCATTCGCGCACGGTGTTGGCAACCTTGTTGCTGATTCTTATTTCCGGAACCGTCGCTTATATCGAGGTTCCCAAGGAAGCCGATCCGGATATCAATATCCCAATTATCTACGTGCAGATGAAGCACGACGGCATTTCGCCGGAAGATGCCGAGCGACTGCTGATCCGTCCCTTGGAACAGGAATTGAGCGGCATCGAAGGCGTCAAGGAAATGAAGGCTACCGGATACGAAGGCGGTGGCAGCGTCACCCTGGAGTTTGATGCCGGTTTTGATGCCGACAAGGCGATGGATGACGTTCGCGAAAAGGTCGATCTGGTAAAGCCCGATCTGCCCAGCGATACTGAAGAACCGACCGTGCATGAAGTCAACTTCAGCCTGTTTCCGGTTCTTCTTGTCAGTCTGGCCGGGGATGTTCCTGAAAGAACCCTGTTGCGACTGGCCCGAGATCTGAAAGACGAGTTGGAAGCCATCGGCACAGTGCTTGAAGTCAAAATTGCCGGCGATCGTGAGGAAATGGTCGAGGTGTTGATTGATCCGGTTCGGGTCGAAAGCTACGGGTTGTCGCCTGAACTGGCTATCGATTTGGTCGCCTCGTCAAATCTGCTGGTTGCCGCCGGCGCCCAGGATACCGGACACGGGCGTTTTTCACTAAAAGTTCCGGGCCTGTTTGAAACAACTTATGACATCATGAATCTGCCGATCAGCACCGATGGTGACGCCGTTATTAAGCTGATCGATATCGCCGATGTGCGCCGCACCTTCAAGGACCCGGAAAGCTTTGCGCGCATTGACGGGCGATCGGCGCTGGTTCTGGAAGTGGTGAAGCGCTCCGGCGAGAACATTATCGATACCATCGAAAACGTCAAAAGCACCGTAGAGGCGGAAAAACTGAATTGGCCCGAACCCCTGCAGAAGGCCGTTCACATTGGTTTTGCCCAGGATAAATCGAAAGATATCCGGGTCATGCTCAATGATCTGCAGAACAACGTAATCGCCGCAATCCTTCTGGTCATGATCGTCGTGATTGCGGCATTGGGGCTGCGCACGGCCGGACTGGTCGGTATCGCCATACCGGGCTCGTTTTTGACCGGTATTCTGGTCCTTTCTGCGCTGGGCCTCACGATTAACATCGTTGTCCTGTTCGCCCTGATTTTGGCTGTCGGCATGCTGGTTGACGGCGCCATCGTGGTGACGGAATTCGCTGATCGAAAAATGGTAGAAGGTGAGCCGCGAAAAATTGCCTACGCATTGGCGGCCAAGCGCATGTCATGGCCGATCATCGCCTCAACGGCGACGACGCTGGCAGCGTTCCTGCCGCTTGTTTTCTGGCCCGGCGTGGTTGGCGAATTCATGAAGTATCTTCCCATGACGTTGCTTGCCACACTAACCGCCTCGCTTGCGATGGCGTTGATTTTCGTACCCACGCTGGGCGCCTATATCGGCAAGCCCGGAACCGCCAATACAGATACGATGAGTATGCTTTCCGGTGACGAAACTCAGGATCCGGCTGAATCCGGCGGCTTCACCGGCGGCTATATCCGGGTTTTGAAGATGGCCCTTAACCATCCGGCGAAAGTACTGCTGGCGGCGTTTGCCTTGCTAATCGGGGTGCAAATGACCTACGGCACTTATGGCAAGGGCGTTGAATTCTTCCCTGATGTGGAACCCGACTTGGCTAAGATTCAGGTCCGCGCTCGCGGCAACCTGTCCGTCCATGAAATGGACCGCCTGATGAAGGAAGTCGAAATCCGGATTCTGGAAATCGACGAGGCAAGCGACGAGTTCGATGCGGTTTACCTGCGTACCGGCAAGGAAAAGAACAGCCAGGAATCGGAAGATATTATCGGCGTCATCACGCTGGAATTCGCCCACTGGCAGGATCGCCGCAAGGCCAATGAAATTCTGGATGAGATCGAGGCCAAGACTTCCGACCTCGTCGGCATTATCATCGATCGGCGCAAACAGGAACAGGGTCCGCCCGTAGGCAAGCCCGTCGCGCTTGAATTGTCCTCACGCTATCCCGAACTGCTTGCCCCTTCGGTCGAAAGAATTCTTGAAGGTTTTCATTCGATCGATGGCTTGATCAATATCGAGGATTCCCGCCCCCTTCCCGGTATCGACTGGGAGATGAAGGTAGACCGCGCACAGGCGTTAAAGTTCAACGCCAGCGTCGATGTCATCGGCCGATCCGTCCAGATGGCAAGCACCGGCATTAAACTGGGCGGTTATCGCCCTAACGACGCCGACGAAGAACTGGATATCAAGGCCCGTTATCCGGTTGCCTACCGGACTATCGACCAGTTGGACAAGATTCGCATTAACACGGACAAGGGGCGCGTGCCGATCAGCAATTTTGTCGAGCGCGTGGCCACGCCCAAGACCGGCACCATCAGACGGGTTGACGCCCGTCGCATCATGACGGTCAAATCCGATGTGGAAGAAGGCATTCTGCCTGCCGACAAGGTTTCCGAATTGCAGGCCTGGCTGAAAACCGCCGGTCTTGATCCGCGGGTCGAGGTAACTTTCAAGGGTGAAGACGAAGAGCAGAAAAAGGCGGAAGCTTTCCTGGGCAAAGCCTTCATGGTGGCGCTGTTCATTATGGCCATTATTCTGGTCACTCAGTTCAACAGCTTCTATTCGGCGCTGTTGATCCTGACCGCGGTTATCATGTCGACCATCGGCGTGTTTATCGGCCTGCTTGTGACGGGGCAGCCCTTCGGCATCGTCATGAGCGGCGTCGGCGTCATTGCGCTTGCCGGTATCGTGGTCAACAACAATATCGTCCTGATCGATACCTACGATCACCTGAAGGAAACCGCTACGACGGCCCGAGACGCCATATTGAAGACCGGCGCCCAGCGTTTGCGTCCCGTCATGTTGACGACTATCACCACCATGCTGGGCCTTCTGCCCATGGTGACCGGCGTCAATATCGACTTTATCGCCCGCGAAGTCAGCGTCGGCGCACCTTCCGGTCAGTGGTGGACGCAGCTCGCAACGGCCATCGTCTTCGGCCTGGGTTTCGCCACGGTGCTTACGTTGGTGGTCACGCCCAGCGCATTGATGATCAGGGCCAACGTTCACGAGTGGCGGATGCGCCGTCGCGAGGCAAAAGCGGCGAGAAGCGCGGCGTAATTAGGACTCGGTTTTAACGGCGTCGGCCATACTGGCCTGACGCAGGATGCCCCGGTAAATCTCGTCGTCGCCGCAAACGCCAACGAGCTTCCTGTTTTCCACCAGGGCCACGGGATGGCCGGTGGCGTGGCGCAATTCGATGGCGGCGCGCATGGACATATCCGTAGGGGCCGTAATCAGTGCGGTCGGGTCCAGTGCGTCCAGGTCCATGCCCTCTTCGTATGCCACGAGCGTGCCGACTTTATCGTCAAGCCGGACCGATTGGGGAATCCCGTTTCCATCCATCTCCAGGCGGAAACGCCCTGCGCCGTCCAGGGTGACGGAGTTACCGTCACGAACGAGTTCTTCAAGCGGTGTCATAAGCGAGCCGCCGCGCAGGACGTTCAACGGGTTCATATGGCCGACAAAATCGGCGACATATTCGTTGGCGGGCCTGAGCACGATATCTTCCGGTTCGCCGTATTGCACGATGCGCCCGCCTTCCAGGATGGCGATGTGAGTGCCCAGTTTGAGGGCCTCGTCCAGGTCGTGGCTGACGAAGATAATTGTCTTCTTCAGGGATCGCTGCAGTTCAAGCAATTCGTCCTGTAGGTGATTGCGAATAAGCGGGTCCAGTGCTGAAAACGGCTCGTCCATCAGCAGGATATCGGCATCGGTGGCGAAAGCGCGGGCCAGGCCGACGCGCTGTTGCATGCCGCCTGAAAGCTCGTGAGCGTACTTGTCGCGCCACTGATCCAGTGAAACAAGTTTCAGTTTCTCATCGACGATGGAATCGCGTTCGGATTTGGACATACCGCGCAACTCCAGTCCCAGGCCAACGTTTTCATGAACGGTTCGCCAAGGAAGCAGGGCAAACTGCTGAAACACCATGGAGACCCGGTTCATGCGTAGCCGCCGCAGGGTCTTGGCGTCGCAACTGGCGACATCAACATCACGATCATTGTCTTTAACGAGAACCTTGCCGCGTGTGACCTGGTTGAGACCATTGACGGCACGAAGCAAAGTAGACTTACCGGAACCCGATAGCCCCATCAGGACGCAGATCTCGCCCTCCTCGATAGCGATGGAAGCATCGGCGACACCCAAGACATTATCTGTTTCGGTTAAAATTTCATCCCGGTCCATTCCCTGATCCAATAGTGACAGGGCTTGTTCCGGTTTTTCTCCGAAAATAATATCTACATTCTGGAATTCGACGACAGCCATGGCTTACTGCCCTTCCGTTCCGCCGCCGCGTTGCTTGCAGATACGATCAAGCAGTATGGCGACGATGACAATGGCTAGACCGGCCTCGAATCCCTTGGCCGTGTTGACGGTGTTGATCGCGCGAAGAACGGGAATTCCTAATCCGGGTGCGCCGACCATGGCGGCGATCACCACCATGGACAATGACAACATGATGCATTGGGTAAACCCGGCCATGATCGTTGGCATGGCGTGGGGGATTTCAACCTTCCACAACAGTTGTTGTTTTGTCGCCCCAAAACTCTCCGCCGCCTCGATCAAGGGTTTTGGCACGGACGATACTCCCAGATAGGTTAGGCGAACCGGTGCGGCGACAGCAAAAATCACGGTCGCTATCAGACCGGGGGCCATGCCCAGGCCGAACAAAATCAGGGCCGGGATCAGGTAAACGAATGTCGGAAGAGTCTGCATCATGTCCAGGATCGGACGCAGCACCATCCACAGTTTGGGGCGATGGGCGGCCGCGATGCCGATTGGAACGCCGAATGCCATGCAAACGATGGTTGCCCAGATAACCAGCGACAGAGTAAACGCGGTGCCTTCCCAGTATCCCTGGTTGATGATCAGCAACAGGGAAGGAATGATGAGGGCGGTAAGCTTCCAAGACCGATGCAGATAAAATGCTAGGGCTGCAATACCGGCAATTAAAATGAACGGATGGGCGGCCAACATCAGGTTCGCCGTTCCTTCGATAAGAAAAGTGAGCCCTTGCGTCAGGCCGTCGAAGAACCAGAAAAAATAGTCGTTAAGGAAATCAACAAACCGCGCGATCATTTTGCCGATCGGCAGTTTGTGTTCCTCAAGCCATTCCATTACACCACCCCTGAAAAGAAGAAAATGAAATTGATAATAAGAAACGGCCGGGTCGCCAGCAACCCGGCCGTCCAAATTTCGATTTTTACAGACCCAGGCTCTTCTTAACTGCGGCTAAGCCATTTCCACCGTCCATGGTTGAGACGCCGGCCAGCCAGCCGTCCAGAACGCCGGGGTTCTTCTTAAGCCAAGAACGGGCCGCTTTGTCGGGGTCGACGCCGTCATCCAGAATGGCGCCCATGATCTCATTTTCCATCATCAGCGAAAATTCGAGATTTCCAAGCAGCTTGCCAACGTTCGGGCAGTCGCTGGTATAGCCCTTACGCACGTTGGTGAAAACGGTTGCGCCGCCGAAGTTGGGGCCAAAGAAATCATCGCCGCCGGAAAGGTAGGTAAGCTTGAAATTGGCGTTCATTGGATGTGGCTCCCAACCAAGGAAGACAACCATTTCACCACGCTTTTCGGCTCTGGCAGCCTGCGCCAACATGCCTTGTTCGGAACTTTCAACAACCTGGAAGCCCTTCAAGCCGAAGGCGTTCTTGTCAATCATGTCCTGGATCAGGCGGTTGCCGTCGTTGCCAGGCTCAATACCGTAAATCTTGCCGCCCAACTTGTCTTTGAACTTGGCAATGTCGCCAAAATCCTTGAGGCCAGCCGCCGCGCCATTGGCGTTGGTGGTCAGCGTGTATTTCGCGCCTTCAAGGTTGGGCTTTTTAAGAACCTCGACCGATCCGTCATCGCGGTATTTCGCCAGGTCGCCCTCCATGGTCGGCATCCAGTTGCCCAGAAACACGTCGATGTCTTTGTTCTTGAGGCTGGCATAGGTCACCGGAACGCTGAGAACTTTTGCGCTGGGGGCATAGCCAAGGCCCTTTAGTACAACCGATGTCGCTGCCGTCGTTGCCGTGATGTCGGTCCAACCAACATCGGAAAAGCGAACGTTCTTGCAAGATGCTGGATCGGCCGCTTGAGCCGCGCCTGAAAAGGCTACGGACGCCGTGGCGGCGGCACATAAAATGGATTTCAATCCCTTCATTTGAAGTCTCCTTGTCTCTCCCTGAAATATGATTTTGGCGACGCCAAAGAACGACTAATTGTTGAATTTGGACGTTCTTGAGGGCGCGCCATCAACAATCCTTAACATCCGGCCACAGGCATCATTGATGAGGATGCGACCTGAATTGTTCTGTATCAGATGGGGACAGGACCCGAAAATTCTACTTTTCGCGGGGTGGGGGATAGCGTGTCTCACGCTCCAAAACGTTCAAATCCATATTGTTGCGCATGAATTTTTGCGCCGCGTCCTGGGCGTAGTGATGATCCCACGACGTATGAACGCCTTTGGAAAGCGAGCCGAACACCTTCCGGCGCCGTTTCTGGTCGGCGATTACTTCCTCTCGCAAGACTGTACTGTTCCAGCGAGATTCAATCTCGTCAACGAAGCCTCTTTCCAGGTCGGCGACATCGGACATTCCTGAAAGGTTATGAAGCTCGTTCGGATCCTTGATTACATCGAATAACTGATCCGGATCCGGATCGCTGTGAATGAATTTGTATCGCCCGCGCTTGATCATCATGCAGGGCGCGATGGCTCCTTCGCATAACATCTCACCGACCGCTTCGTCGCAGTCGCCGGAAAAATCGCCCGAAAGCAGGGGAACAAGACTGCGCCCGTCGATGTGATCGGCGTATTCCACCGCAGCATCTTGAGGACTTGCCAACTCTACCAATGTCGGAAGCAGATCGAGCAAGGAAACATTATTGGAAATACGATTTGCCCGAAATCGCCCGGGCGCGGAAATGATCATGGGAATGCGCATTGCTCCTTCGAAGAAAACCATCTTGTACCAAAGACCGCGCTCTCCAAGCATGTCGCCATGATCGCTGATGAATATGACAACGGTATTTTCCATTAAACCGGAATCTTCCAGCGTGCCGACAATCCTGCCCAGCCAGTCGTCAATGTACGAAGTACTGGCATAATAGGCATGGCGGGCGTTCCGGATGTCTTCCTGGTTGATTTCTGTTTCCCCCATGGCGCAAAGATCATGGATGCGCTGGCTGTGGGGGTCCAGGTCGCCGTAAGTCATCGCTGGAACGTTAGGCAGATCTATGGCGTCTTTATTATAGCGGTCCCAATAGGCTTTGCGGGCTGCGTAAGGGTCATGAGGATGGGTGAAACTAGCCGTCAGCAGGAACGGTCGTTTATCACCGCGTCTAGCAAGCTGGTAAATTTTCTGGATCGTCTGATGTCCAACCTCATCGTCGAATTCCAGTTGATTGGTGGTTTCGGCGATCCCTGCTTGGGTGACGCTGGAAAGGTTATGACACCACCAGTCGACTCGCTGGTCCTTGGCTTCCCAGTCCGGCGTCCAGCCAAAGTCGGCAGGATAAATGTCCGTGGTCAAGCGCTCCTCAAAACCGTGCAATTGATCAGGGCCAATGAAATGCATCTTACCCGACAGGCATGTCTGGTAGCCCAGATCCCTAAGATAATGGGCGAAGGTCGGGATGCGGGCCGGGAATTCCGATGCGTTATCGTAAGCACCGATATGTGACGGCAACTGTCCCGACATCATGGAAAACCGGGCAGGTGCGCACAGGGGGCTATTGCAATAAGCGTTTTCGAATAA
This sequence comes from uncultured Thalassospiraceae bacterium, assembly GCA_964490815.1. Lineage (GTDB taxonomy): Bacteria > Pseudomonadota > Alphaproteobacteria > Rhodospirillales > JABHCV01 > JACNJU01. Next base: position 57,658 of record CAZBEC010000011.1, on the reverse strand, counting down.
CACACCCTGTTGGGCCAGTCTGTCAATGTAAGGTGTGAGAGCCACAGAATTCCCATAGGCCCCGACGGCGGGCGCCGTCAGTTGATCGGCCATGACAATGACGAAGTTTGGCTGTCCTGGATTTACCGGGTTGTTCATTTAAGAGACTCTAGTGCAATTCCCCGTAAGTGTCAGGATCGAAGCTGGCGACCTGGATGACTGCGTCACGTAGTTTTTCCGCCTCGAATATCAACGCGGCTTCTTCTTCGCTCAAGATATTCTCGGTGACAGCGGTTTCAGCCATATTGCAAATTTGGTCCTTGGCCAGCCGTCCGCCGCGACGGGCCAGTTCCAGCTTATCTCTCGCCGGGGCGGCTTTCAGAATGCTTACAAAGGCATGTTCCAGAGCTCCCATACCCGGATCGTCCGGGTCGGGGTGGAAGATATCCCGGCTTAGGGTTTGCCGGACATCCAGATCCGTTGTTATTGCAACCGCAACAGCGTCGATTTGACGGTCACTCAATGCCTTCCTTCTCGCGCCTAGAGGAAATGTCAGAACGCACGCAAAAAAAGCGGCAAAGCGATTGGGTAAATTATCGAGCACGCCGACAAGTGCAGTTTCCACCTCCTTCAATGCATGACAGCAGGTCCAGTCCAGCAGCGCTATTTCATTTTCGGGACGGCCCTTGTCGTGGAAATCCTTCAGGGCGGCAGATGCAATAAACATCCACGCGAAAGCATCAGACAACCTGCCGCTCAGGTATTCCTTGCGCTTCAACGCTCCGCCCAAAGTTCCCAAGGCGATATCGGCGATCAGTGCGAAAGCGGCTGAGTACCGGCCCAGGGCTTTATAGTAGCGGCTTTCGATTCCCGCTACAGGAGAGCTCGCCAATGCGCCACCGGAAATGGCGAGTGCAATGGCGAGAAAGCAATTGGTGACGATATGGCGAAGATGACCGAAAAAGGCAATATCAAAGGCTTTTACATTCTGTGCTTCGATAGATTGCATTTCTTTCAATACATACGGATGGCAGCGGATCGCGCCTTGGCCAAAAACGATCAGCGAGCGGGTCAGGATATTGGCTCCTTCAACAGTAATGCCGATAGGAATGGCGTTGTAGGGCAGGGAATAAAGATTTTCCGGCCCCCGGCAGATGGCTGCCCCGGCATGGATGTCCATAGCGTCGCTGATGCAACTGCGTGAACCTTCCGTCAGGTAGGCCTTGACGACGGCGGAAATCACCGACGGTTTTTCACCGGCATCGACTGCGCCAAAGGCCAGGCGCCGGGCCGCATTCATGAAATAGGCATGGCCTCCTATGCGGGCCAATGGTTCACGAATTCCCTCAAACCTGCCGATGGGCAGGCCGAATTGTTCGCGCACAGTGGCGTAGGCGCTGGTCGAGCGGGCTGCCATCTGGGCTGCGCTTACGGCTTGCGACGGCAGGGAAATGCTGCGCCCTGCGGCCAGCGATTCCATCAGCATGCGCCAACCGTTTCCGGCACCGTCCCTTCCGCCGATGATGTAATCCAGGGGGACAAAGATTTCCTCGCCCTGGACAGGTCCGTTCTGGAATGGCACGCCCATGGGGTCATGACGCTTACCAATAATAAGCCCCGGCGTGTCTCGGGGTATCAAGGCGCAGGTAATGCCGATGTCATATTCGGAACCCAGCAGTCCTTCCGGATCATAAAGACGGAATGCCAAACCGACCACGGTAGCCACAGGCGCTAGGGTGATATAACGCTTGTTGAAAGTCAGGCGAATACCTGTAATTTCCGCCCCGTTCCATTGCCCTTTGCATATGATCCCCTTGCTTTGGCCGTTAGCAGCGTCGCTGCCAGCGCCGGGCTCGGTAAGGGCGAAACAGGGAACATCTTCGCCGCTGGCCAGACGGGGGAGATAATGTTGCTTTTGTTCGTCGGTTCCGTAATGCATCAATAGCTCGCCGGGACCTAATGAATTTGGGACCATGACGGTAACGGCGGCGGTGACGCTGCGGCTGGCCAGTTTCGTTACGATGGCCGAATGGGCATGAGCGGAAAATCCCATCCCACCAAACTCCTTGGTAATGATGATACCGAAGAATCCCTTTTCCTTGATGAAAGTCCAGATTTCCGGTGGCAGGTCTCGGTCCTGGGTAATCCGCCAGTCATCCAGCCGATGACATAGTTCTTCGGTTGGGCCATCGAGGAATGCCTGCTCCTCTTCGGTCAGCGGTTTGATTTCAAAATCAAGCAACTTATTCCAGTCCGGCTTGCCGGAGAACAACTCGCCGTCCCACCAAACGGTGCCGGCTTCCATGGCAATGCGTTCCGTATCGCCCATTGTCGGCAAGGCGCGCCCGACCATTCTCATTACCGGAGCCGAAATTATGGGCCGCCGTATGGCAGGAATAACGAAGACGGCGAGGATCAGAAAAATCAGGATAAGTGTAATCGTCATCTTCTCGCCTCCTTTTTCAGTTCCTCAAGGGTTTTCCGGTTTTCAACATTTGTTCAACCCGCGCCCTGGTCTTGGCGGTGCGGGCGAGGTTGATGATGGCGTTTCGTTCCAGTTCCAAAACCCTTTCTTCCGGTATCTCGTCCAGAATATCGGTGTCGCCGCCACTCAGCACGACGGCCAGTTCACTTGCTATGACCCCGTCATGGGGCGAAGCGACGCCCTTATTGAGGAAATCCCTTACGCCCAAATCCAGCGCCGTGCGTCCAGTCGGTCCGGGAAGGCGCAATTCGTAAGGTTCCGGTGCCCGGTAACCGGTGACCATGTCCAGCGCCCGCTCCTTGGCCTTCGCCAGCACCCGGTCCCGGTTCATGACGATGTCGTCGCCGGGGCGCAGGAACAGAAAATCCCGTGCTTCCATGGCGGACTTGGCGACCTGGGCTAAGGCTATGGTCTCAAAAGCTTTCATCACCGGCGGCATGGGGCCGCCGGGACGCTTTTTGGTTTCCGTCCAGCGGCCCAGCAATTCCTTGCAGCCGCCCCAACCGGGAACGATGCCGACACCTGCTTCGACCAGTCCGATGTAACTTTCCGAATGAGCGACAATAGCGTCGCAATGAAGCAACACCTCACAACCGCCGCCCAGGGCCATGCCCGAGGGCGCGCCTACAACAGGGAACGGCGCAAAACGCATGCGCTGGAAAGTGTCTTGACCACGCTTCAAAACCCAGCGCACGAATGGCCATAGTCTTAATTTGGCTCCGTATAAAAGTAACGCGATGTTGGCGCCAACACTAAAATTCGTACTCTCGTTATGAATCACCATGGCTTTGAAACCTTGCCCCGGCAGATCGCGCACCGCTTTGTCGATCATTGACAGGATAAACGGATCGAAGGAATTCATCTTGGAGGTAAATTCCAGGCAGGCGACGCCATCGCCGATATCCCAAAGGCTGGCTGAAAAGTTTTTGGCGAGGGGTCTGCTGCGTCGCTTGACGTCCTGCAGCAACAAAACGCCTGAAGGCCTTTGAATGTTTTCGTATGCCAATCCGGTAAAGTGCTGCAATTGGCCTTCGCTTATCCGGTAAAAAGTCCGGTTTCCCGGGGGTGAAATGACGGCCGTAAGCAAAGGCGGGACTTCCTCACCTTGTTCAGTCAAAGCGCGGACCAACCAGGCGGCCCCGATCTTGTCAATCAGCTCAAATGGACCTGTCTTCCAGTTGTAGCCAAGACGCATGGCCCTATCGACCGAATCCGGGTCGTCGGCGATCTCAGGTACCAGTGATGCAGCGTACGCCAGGGTTTTCAAAAGCACGGTCCGGGCATAGCGCGCTTCGCGGCTATTGTGTTCCAGCAGGCCTCGCAGGCCATCTTTTTTGGAAGCCTTTAGGGCGTCGGGTTTCGGCCGCGTTGCCGGGGCGTACTCGCCAGTTTTCAGGTCGATGACTTCCTTGACCTTTTTTCCATCTGATTTATTCAGTCGGTAAAAACCGCCCTTACCTTTGCGGCCGGTGAATCCATCGGCGATCATTTTTTCCAGCAACTCGGGCGCCTTGCCGAATTGTTGAAAGGGGTCGTCGTCATCTAGGGCCGACTCGAAACTGCTCAGCACATGGGGCATCAGATCCAGGCCGACTAGATCCAGAAGGCCGAAGATGCCGGTTTTGGGAATTCCGGCGGGACGCCCGAGAACCGCATCAGCCTCCTCGACACCGATATTCTGACGGATCGCTTCAATGACCGCAGCGTGCAGCCAGAAGGTGCCTATGCGATTGGCGATAAAACCGGGCGTATCTTTCGCATAGACCACGCTTTTGCCCATGGCCTCGTCGGTGAAAGTGGAAATTCTTTTGACCACATCGGGGTCGGTATCGGGTGAACCGACGATTTCCAGAAGTCGCATGTAACGAGGTGGATTGAAAAAATGGGTGATCAGGAAGTGGCGCTTCAGATCGCCCGTCATTCCTTCGGTGAGTATATTTAGCGGCAGCGTAGATGTGTTGGAAGAAAGCACCGCACCCGATTTCATCAAGGGCGCGAGAGATTGATACAGTTCCTGCTTGATGTCGGCTCTTTCGATCACGGCCTCGATAATCCAGTCACAGTCGTTGATCAGGGCAAGATCGTCTGCCGTCGAGCCGGGCGTAATTTGCTTGGCAATTTTGGGATGCATATAAGGGGCGGGGTCGGTCTTTTTCATCTTCGCGATGGCGTTTGCGGCAGCGTCCGGAACGACATCCAGCAACACCACCTTTGCCCCCGCATTGGCCGCATGGGCGGCTATACCTGCTCCCATGACGCCGGCGCCGATGACACAGACTTTCTCGATAGGGCTCATTGCAAGGACTCCAGAACCGTGGCGATGCCTTGGCCTCCGCCGATACACTGGGTAGCAAGCGCATAACGACCGCCTTCACGTTTCAGAATCTGTGCCGCCTTGCCGGTAATGCGTGCGCCGGTCGCACCCAGTGGGTGACCGATGGCAATCGCGCCGCCATCCATGTTGATTTTCGAAGTGTCAAGTTCCAGATCACGAATCGACGCCAGCGACTGGCTGGCGAAAGCTTCATTCAATTCAATGACATCCAGGTCATCGGCGCCAATTCCGGCCCTTGCGAGTGCTTTCTGGGATGAGCCGACCGGGCCGATGCCCATTATCTCCGGCTTGCATCCGGATACGGCTAAAGATTTGACCCGAGCCAAAGGATCTAGACCGTTTTTGTCGGCGAAATCTTCTGTCGTTACCAGCACAGCCGCCGCCCCGTCGGTTAGGGGCGACGACGTTCCTGCCGTCACTGTTCCTGTTTCGCTGAAGGCCGGGTTCAATCCGCCTAGACCTTCTTGGGTTGTGTCGCCGCGGATGCAACCATCCGTCGTCACCTGTCCGCCATTTCCCGAGATGGGGACGATCTCATCTTTCAAGCGGCCGGCTGCTTGGGCCTCGGAAGCTTTGCGCTGACTTTCCGCAGCGAAATAATCTTGCTGGTCGCGGCTTAACTGGTACTGCTCGGCGACGTTTTCCGCCGTTTCTCCCATGCCCATGTAAGCCGCTGGGTTGCGCTCATAAAGGCCCGGATGGGGCATCGGGTTGAAACCGGTCATGGGGATGCGAGACATGGACTCCACTCCGGCGCAGATGAAGGCTTCGCCGGCATTCATTTGCATGGCTCCCGCCGCCATATGGATGGCCTGCATGGAAGAACCGCAGAAACGGTTGACGGTGACCCCGGCGACGCTCAAAGGCAAGTCGGCCAGGAATCCGATCAGGCGTGCCATGTTGAATCCCTGTTCACCCTCCGGGAAGGCGCAGCCGACGATGAGGTCTTCGATTTTTTCGGCATCGACACCGGTTCGTTCAAGCAACTGTCGGATCACCTGCGAGGCCATTTCATCGGGGCGAACACGGGCGAGTTCGCCCTTGTAAGCAGGCGCGAAGGGGGAACGGACGTATCCGGCGATGACGACGGGTTTCATGACGTTGTCTCCTTTTGGCGATATTGGGCCAGTCGACGGCGAAGGTCGCTTACTTCAATTTCGGCGTCTGACATCAGTTGTTCAATGCGCTCGATCGCGCCGTTCACAACGGCGGCGTCGGGTTCGTTCTGGCAAGCCTTGATTTCGTCCAGGCTGAACCCCAATCTTTTGGCGCGCTTGATCTTTTCAAGTGATTTCCGGGCTTCATCCGGGAAACAAAGTATCCTCCCGATACGCATCGGTTCCAGCAGGCCCTTGTCGATATAAAGACGAACCGCTCGTGGCGTGGTATTCCCGGCCCTGGCCAGTTCGGATACAGAGAGAAACTTATCCATGCAGGGATTTCTCCTGTTTTTCTTGGTGCTCCTGGACCAACTCCTTTTTCGACAGTTTTCCAATCATGGTTTTGGGGAGCTCATCGCGGAATTCGATTTCCGATGGTCGTTCAATCGGGTTGAGGTGCTTTTCGGCAAACGAAAGCAATTCAGACTCATTTAATTTCGCTCCGTCTTTCAGTTTTACGAAGGCTTTTGGCGTTTCCCCGCGGTACTCGTCGGGAATGCCGATGACAGTAACTTCGTCGACGTCGTCATGCTGATACAGGGCTTCTTCAATGACTCGGGGATAAACGTTGAAACCGGAACACAGAATGACATCTTTCAGGCGGTCGGTGAGGAATAGATAACCGTCTTCATCGACATGACCGACATCTCCTGTGAGCAGCCAGCCCTTACGGATCGTTTCGGCGGTCGCTTCTTCGTTGTTGCGGTATCCGCTCATCACCTGCGGCCCGCGAACAGCCAGTTGGCCCCGCTCGCCAGTTGCGACAACCTTGCCGGGTTTTTCAAGGTCGCGAATTTCGATTTCGGTCCAGGGAAGGGGCAGGCCAATGGAACCATCTTTGTTTTCGGCGTCGGGAGGGTTGCACGTAATCACCGGCGAGGCCTCGGTCAAACCATAGCCTTCAACGACGACGCATCCGGTTAGTTTTTCGAATTCCAGTTTGACGCTTTCAGGCAGGGATGCGCCGCCGGAGATGCAAAACCGGATCGACGACAGATCGAATTTCTCAATTCCTTCAAAATTGCTAATTGCACCGAATATCGTCGGCACCGCCGGGAACAGAGTCGGGTGTTTGACGTCAATCGTCTTAAGGACTTGGCGAAGTTCGAAGCGGGGTAACAGAATCAACTCCGATCCGGTAACGATGCCAAGGTTCATGGCCGCGGTCATGGCGAAGACGTGGAAGAATGGAATTACGCACAGGAATTTTTCGCCCTCGGGGCTCGTATCGCCCAGCCACAGCTTAACCTGTTCGATATTTGCCGTTAGGTTGGCGTGGGTCAGCATGGCGCCTTTGGGTTTGCCGGTGGTTCCACCCGTATACTGCAACAGAGCGATATCTGTTTCGGGATTGATCTGTACCGGACTTGGAGGGCCTTCCTGGGTAATCAATTTTTCAAAGGTCAAAATACGGATATCGTCTTTCGTTTCGGCAATCTGACTTCGCTTCAGTGTCTTGAACAATATCTCTTTGACGGGTGGCAGGGCTTCGCTCAGGGAACTGACGACGATCGATTGAAGCGGAGTTCCGTCCAAAGCCGCTTCGACCTTTGGATAAATGCTCTTCAGGTTTAGCGTAACCATTACCGAGGTGCCGCTGTCGATGATCTGGTCGCGGATTTCCTCTTCGGTATAAAGAGGATTGAAGTTGACGACCGTCGCGCCGATTTTCATGGCGGCGAAGTAACTTATAACGTGATAAGGGCAGTTGGGCAGACAAAGGCCAATCCGGTCGCCTTTTTCTACGCCCAGATTCTGAAAACCCTTTGCCGCTTGGTTCACTTTTTTGGCGATCTCGGCGTAACTATGTCCCTGACCTAAAAAATCGATGCAGGGTCTTTCCGGCCATCTTGCGGCGGACTCATCAAAAACGAGATGAACCGGGCGTGCCGTTGGATGGGGTGGCGGGTTGTAACGGGTCCATGAACTCGTACCGGCGCTCACTCTTGAAATAAAGTCTGTCAGGAGTACGTGGGTGTCGCCAATGTTTTCATTCAGTATTCCGTGTCGGTTGGAAGAAATCCAATGCAAGGCCTTGTCAGCCGTTCCAAGTTTCTGGAAAATCTGGCGCGCGCTGTCAGGATCAACGACGGGGTCGTCGTCGCCCTGAATGACCAGGGCCGAGACTTCAACTTCAGGCAAATGTTCAATCAAATCACTGGTCATGGAGCGTAATTGATAAAGGCCATGGACCGGCATGTTGCGATAATTTATGTCCGGATGTTCAGTATCGTTTTCCCTGAAGGGCATGACCCCTTCATATGAGGGAAGCCACTCGGACAATTTATTCAACCCATGAACAATCGGCACGAATACCAACTTGCGATTGCGATAATCCAGCGGCGCCGAAACAGAAGCGACGCCGATCAGTTTTCCGGGATTTTCGGCCGCCAACATCAGGGAAAGAACGCCCCCGGCTGAAAATCCTACGACTATTATCTCTTCGGTAAAGGCAGAAAGTATCCGATATCCCCGCCTTACTGAATTCAACCATTCGGTCCAGGAGCGGCCCTTTAAGTCCCAAGGCGAAGTGCCGTGTCCGGCAAGGCGGATGCCTAAAACCCCGTAACCTTGCTCGGATAGAATTTTGCCGTACTCAGCCAGTTCAGCGGGTGACGCCAAAAAGCCATGGACCAGCAAAACGCCTTTTTGAACCCTCTCTTGCGGTAACAATAGATACGGCGCGCCACTTTGTGTCGCCGTTTCCTGATCGTTTATTTCCTTGTAGCGAGGGGTCGTGAAGTGCCGCCGGTTCCAATTGTGTGCCCTAAGCTCGTCATCGAACAGAAAAGACGCGATCTCCATCTGGGAAACAGTATTAGCCTTCACAAGGGCGTCTTCGACAGTCTCTCGAACCTCGGCAATGGGCTCTACTTCATTGGCGTAAACCAACAAGGGGTTTTCCAGCCGAACGTCGTCGAAATCGTGTTGATTGCTAAGCTTTTCATTGAACCGGTAGGAGCGGGGAGTCCTCTCTATCAGGCCCGCTTTCGTGCAGGTGTTCAAAAACCGGCTTAATTCCACACTGACTCCGTCCAGCAAACCGCGATAGCGATCTGGCCAGAAAAGGCTTCTGTGCAAATGAATGTTCGGCGTCGCCTGCAGATTTTTCAACGCTAGATATAATATCCGGTGAAAGGCCTCGGTATCTATTTCCATCACATCACGCCTGACAAGCTGAGTGACGATGTAGGAAGCCAGATGACTGAGGTTGACGGTTATGGCGGCGTACATACTGGCCATCGCCGCATCGCGAATTCGGTATGTTTCCTTTGAAACGCACCGGGCCAGCAATTTCTCCGACCAGCTACCGACCTTGTCCTCGCGCAGACCGAATAAGTCGTCCAAAGATGTTACAGTCTGGAAATACCGGTCCAGCAGCCGGCGCTCCCACCATGCCCAGTTTTTGTGGGGCGATACGGGATCGCTGAATCGGATATCCATATCCGTGTCGCGAAGCAGCAGATTGCCCTCGATCTTTAGCTCTTCGATAAACTGGTCCGGCAATCCCTTGGACAATAATTCTGCACCGCGCGATAGAACATTATCTTCGATGCGAAGGGGGTAGAAGGTAATGTTGGCAGGTATAATAAGGGTAGGCTCATATGCCCTTTCGCGTAGCGTGTTAATACTTTCAAGCCCCAAGGACCTTACCCAACGTTCGATACGTTCAAGGTCGTCGCGCTGAAACAAGTCACGGATGCGCCGTTTGAAAATGTCCAGGGTAAGCGCCAGAACGGCCGCGCCGCGATGGTGTTTCCTGCGTTCTTTAGCGGTCCTGGAAAAGACACCAAATCCACCGTCGCTATCCAGGACCCGACGATCCTTTACCATCCCGCCTTCCGGGAATATCACTACCTTTCGGCCGCGCAGTATCTCGGCGCAAAGAAAAGCCAATAGGCCGGGCAAATTGTTAGGCATGGCGCCGACACTGCGCAGGAACTTGTCTAATCCTTCGCCACTTTCAAATAAGGCGTAGTCTGCGATCGAACGGCAATATGCGCCTGTCGCCTGATGCAACAGGAAATGCGGGATCACGGTTTCGAATCGGGCGAAATGATTGAACAGGAAAATCTGGCCGCGTTCCATCAGGCCGTCGTCGTGGTGGACTTTAATATTGAGGCCCAGACGTTTGCGAACGACCTCAAACGAATGCACGATCAGGTCATAATTACCTTCATTGATCGCAAATTTTTCATTCTCGGTCATGGCGTCGCGCCTTATTGCATCGTCCCCACTATTTACATTTACGGCATTTTGGCGACACGCGCGTAACAATAATGCCGCTCATGCCATCAACTGTTCGTGAAAGGTATTGCGCATTGGCAGACAGCTTGCCCGTGATTCCATGATGATATATAAGGGATACGGAGGGATTCTGGCAGTTTGGCAGGGTTATAGAGCTTTTGAATTTTTCGTTTAGGCGCCGTTGCGTTGCCCGGATGTTGCCTATGATTTGGATGGCGATGGGGGTCGCGTTCGCCCTGAACGTTGCTCCGCTGCACGCCTTTGCCGATGATGGCGGAGTTATCAATGTTCCAGAACCCTTGCGCCAAGAGGATGTCGATCGATATCAGCAAATTTTTGAGCTACAGGAAGATGGCTATTGGAAAAAAGCCGACAAGCTGATCAAGCAACTGAATGATCGCATCCTGATGGGCCATGTTATGGCCCAGCGTTACCTTCATCCAACCAAATACCGTTCCAAATATAAGGAACTGAAAGCCTGGATGGCGGAATATTCCGACCATCCCGACGCCCGGCGATTGTATAAACTGGCGCTCAGACGCAAACCGGCTAACTGGCGTGCGCCGAAGCGTCCGGTACCGGGTTATCTGGGCGGCGGTGCTGACGTCGCCAAGGGCGATCAACCGCCGCGCAAGAAACTGAGCCGTGCTCAGCGCCGTAAGGTCCGCGCCTTCAAGCGTCAAATTCGTGGACAATTACGTAAGGGCTGGACCAAGGCGGTCAAGCGGTTAATTCAAACGAAAGAAGTCAAACGCCTGTTTTCCGACTTTGATATGGACGAGGCCAAGGCCCGTCTGGCGGCAGGTTATTTCGCGGCCGGTCGCGACGAATGGGCCGTGATGTGGGCTAGTCAGGCGGCCAAAAGATCTGGACGGTACCTGCCTGAAGCCAATTGGACGGCCGGACTTGCTTCCTGGCGATTGGGCAAGCGCGATGAAGCGGCGCGATATTTTGAGGCCGCCGCCCTTACCAAGGGAATGTCGGATTGGATGACATCGGCGGCTGCTTTTTGGTCGGCGCGCGCTCACTTGGTCGGTGGTGCGCCCCGGAAGGTCAACTCAATGCTGGGCCGGGCGGCTGCTTATCCGCGAACTTTCTACGGTTTGTTAGCCCGAAAAATCCTCGGGCTGCCCAGCACATTCAGTTGGGCGACGCCCGGACTGGAACAACCAGCCCTCGATCGTCTTGCAACTTCCCCTGCCGGGCGCCGGGCTCTGGCGTTATTGCAGGTCGGCGAGGACCGTCGGGCCGAGCGTGATATGCGCGGGCTGGCAGGACGATCGTCGCCGGAAGTTGCCTTAGGGATTCTGGCGCTGGCTGCTCGCGCCAACATGCCGGCTTTGGCCGTTCGACTGAACAATACTCTTTATCCCGGCGGCGGCGGCTTCGATGGCGCAGCCTATCCGCTTCCCAAGTGGGAGCCGGAAGGCGGCTACAGTGTCGACAAGGCTTTGATATTCGCCCTTATCCGTCAGGAATCAGCTTTTAATCCGAAAGCAAAAAGCTGGGCCGGCGCACGCGGCCTGATGCAATTGATGCCGCGAACAGCTGGTTTCGTCGCCCGCGATCGGCGCTTCCATCGCGCCGCTTCTACCTTACGCAAGCTTTTCAAACCTGAAATCAATCTGAAACTGGGCCAGAAATACATCAACATTCTGCTGCGTGATAAAAAAATCAATGGCGATCTCTTCCTTTTGGCCACGGCCTGGAACGGCGGACCAGGAAATTTGAACAAGTGGCGCCGCAAAACCAACCATATGGACGACCCGCTGTTTTTTATCGAAAGCATTCCCTCGCGCGAGACCCGTATCTTTATCGAACGCGTCCTGACAAACATGTGGATATATCGAGATCGATTAGGCCAACCAACCCCTTCTCTGGACGCTATTGCAGCAGGAGACTGGCCGGTTTATAAAGCCCTCGATAACGAACCCACCATGCTTGCAGGTAATTAATTCATGTCAAAAATTGAAGGCGAACGGGACTTTCTGCCCGTCAATATCGCGGTTCTAACCGTCTCGGATTCCAGAACCCTGGAAGATGACAAATCTGGTCTGACTTTGGTTGAACGTATCGAGGCCGCCGGCCATAAAGTGGCCGACCGGGATATCGTAAAAGATGAAGTTGATCTGATCATTTCCAAGTTAAACGGCTGGATCGCCGACGAAAACGTCGATGCCGTGATCGCCACTGGCGGCACAGGCGTCACGGGACGCGACATCACGCCGGAAGCTTTTGCTCAGGTCTACGAAAAAGAAATTCCCGGCTTTGGTGAATTGTTCCGCTGGGTCAGCTATCAGAAAATATCGACCTCGACGATTCAATCCCGCGCTACGGCAGGTCTTGCCAACGGCACTTACCTGTTTGCGCTTCCCGGTTCGCCTGGCGCATGTAAAGACGCCTGGGACGAGATACTGGTCCACCAACTGGACGCCCGTTACAAGCCTTGCAATTTCGTTGAATTGATGCCCCGCTTGAAGGAGCACCTGTAACTCCACGGCCCGCAGGGCGAATCAATGAGGAGTTTGATGCCAAACCTTACGAAAATAGTCATTTTCGATATGGACGGCGTACTCTGCCACTATGATTTTGCCCGAAGGCTGGAACTTATGTCCGCTGCTACGGGGAAATCGCCTGAATTTATCAAACAGGCGATCTGGGATTCGGGCTACGACGATGCCGCCGATGCCGGCGCATTCACCGCCGATGAATATATCCTGGGTTTCGAAGAACGTCTGGGTGTGCCATTCGACAGGAAGCAATGGATTTCAGCACGCCGGGATTGTATGCGCGCCGACCCGGCCGTTCTCGACCTTGTCCGCCGTGTGTCGGAGACTTGCCAGGTGGCTGTGTTAACAAACAACGGCCCGGTACTTAAAGAAGCCATCGATGAAATATTTCCCCAAGCACACGAGTTGTTCGGAGAACATATTTACGTGTCTTTCGAATTCGGTGTCTCAAAACCCGATCCCAATGTCTTTTTGAAGGTGTTGGAGCGGCTAGGGGCCTCGCCAGATAATGCCTTGTTTATTGACGACAAGAAGGCCTATGCCGACGGGGCGGCACGGGCCGGTCTCATCGGTTATCAATTCCGCGATCCTGATAGCCTGGAAAAGGAATTAGCCCGATGGGGCCTTATCTGATGCTTTAGAGGCGGCTGACTTTACATCGTTAAGTATTCAGGGCGTCTTTGTTTCTTTTAGTCGAGCATGTTGCGAATAGATCTTGCGAGTTCACCCTGTGTATAAGGCTTGCTAACCAAAGTGCTGGAAAGTTCGGCATATTTAGCGCTGTCTTTACTTTGAGTGGCTTCTTTTCTTTTGGTGAAACCACTGGTCAATAAAACCTTCAGGGACGGGCGCTCTTTTTGCGCGGCGATGGCCAGCTGATAACCATCTAACTCGCCGGGCATGATGACATCTGTGAAAAGTAGGTCTATGTCCTCTTTTTCTTTAAGTATTTTTAAGGCCATTTTGCCGTTGTTTGCCGTGTAGGTTTTATAACCAAGGTCTTCAAGATAGGTAACTGCTATGTCAGCCAGGGCTTCTTCATCATCGACCACAAGGATTGATTCTTCACCCTTTGGCATATCGACAACATCGGGTGCCAGTACCGGCTTTTCTTCTTCCCGATGGGCTCGCGGGAGGTAAAGACGTACGGTCGTTCCATCACCTGGCTCGGAATAGATTTTCATATGCCCGCCCGAACGCTGAATGAAACCGTAAACCATACTTAATCCCAGCCCAGATCCCCTACCTTCCATTTTTGTTGTAAAAAATGGTTCTAGCGCGCGCTCTCGCACTTCAGATGGCATGCCGGCGCCACTATCGGTGAGCGCCAGCATCACAAATTCCCCGGCACTGCTCCCGGGATTGTGCTCTACATATTTATCGTCAATGACCTTGTTGGACGTCTCGATCACCAGCGTTCCAGCGTCGGGCATGGCGTCACGGGCATTTAGGGCAATGTTTAGAATAGCATCTTGAAAGTCACCGGGATCAACTTCCACAGGCCACAAGTCATCGTCTAGATGATGTCCGATCGTAATCCCGACTGTTAGTGATTTGGCAAGCAGTTCATCCAAATGGCCAATCAGTTCGTTGACCGACGTCAGCTTCTTTCCGTGGGCTTCTTTGCGAGAAAATCCAAGAAGCTTTCTCGTTAGTTCAGCTCCACGTTTTGTCCCCCTTTGCGCCGTCGCCACCCGACCAAGAATCTTTTCGTCATCGCCTGCCAGTTTTTCAATAATCTCGAGATTACCCATAACGATTCCCAGGATATTGTTGAAGTCATGTGCGATGCCGCCCGTCAATTGGCCGACGGCGTCCATTTTCTGAGCCCGTCGAGCCTGTTCTTCAAATTGTTTGCGAACGCTTACTTCTTCGTGCGTAGTGATGACTTCGGACCAATCACCTTCGCTTCCTTTTACAAGACGCGAAACGCAATTCAACTCCATCGGCGCGCCACCTATTTGATTATCTTTAAGGCCTTTTGAATAGGTAATTTCCCCATCAGCAAATGCTGAAATTTCCCCAATATAGTAGTCCGGCCACTCGGGATTTTCCAAAAAATCCATTGCTTCGTCGTAATCAAGATATTCCGCCACCGAGGTGGCGCCAAATATGGCAAGCTGAGATTCGTTCACGGCCCTTAATTCGATTTTGTCGACAATCTCTTTTAGTTTGTCAGGGTTCCTTCTGAAATAGGTTCGAAGATTGTTTATCCCGGCCTCCTTCAACTGATCAATGACGGGTTTAACGGCGGAATAGTCTTCGATCGTCACTCCCATGGGGAGTTGGTGGTAAAGTGTACGAAAGCGTTCTTCGCTTTTTTGAAGTGTCTCTTCCGCCAGCTTATTGTCGGTAATGTCGATAACCGATATTGGGACGTCACGGGCAGCTTCCTCACTCTTAGGTATTCGAAATGACAGGATAGTCTCCAAGGGCCTGCCATCTTTACGAACAAAGGAAAACTCTGAACGGAAATGAGTCTTCTTCTCCCAAATTGCACAAAGCGCATCGGTGAGCACATATATCGCATCGGGTCCAAAGGTTGAATCGATATGTCTTAGGAATTGATCTTCGGAGTCAGCGCCAAATATTCTTAACGTGGCCGCGTTGACTTGCACCACTTTGGCAAGGCGGACCAATTCCCTTGCGACGTCCAAATCTTTTTCAAGGAATTGCCGAAGGTCTTTAACGCCATCCTGGCGAAGCTTCTCAAGCGCTATGAAAACCTTCGAGAAATCTTCGTGCCAAATGGAAACCTCACTATCTTCAAACAGAGTCCTGTAGCGTTCTTCGCTTGCCTGCAGGGCTTTCTCGGCAAGCACACGTTCTTCTTCGCGCTGCTTTCCTCGTCGCGATACAAAACCGATTAACAGTATTCCCAATGCCCAGATGCCGCCATGAGTCGCAAAAAGGGTGCTTTTATGATTTTGCGCCACAGCCAGGTACTTGTTTAATGGGACTGAAACGCTTACGCCGCCACGCATGTCGCCAACCTTGAAGCCAAGATGTCCATGACATTTTATGCATCCTTCTTTCATGAACATGGGGCGCATCAGACGGACGAAGGGCTGTCCTTCTATTGTCGTCTCCTCGACAATCTCCTCGCCGCCATTTTCAAGTTTTTTTAGGGCTGACAATTCCCACTCATCGGCCCTGTTTATCGGATTTAGTAACACCTGACCGGTAATTTTCCCCTTGATGCCATAACGTTCTTCGAACTCCTGGGTCATCTGACGCATCATGTAGGCAGGGTTCATCAGGGTCAGCAGTTGCCCGTCCATAGTTCTGACGTCCCGGTTGGGCAAGTGGCTCAAGTAAGGATTGGGTGGGGTTCGATCATCCGTTTTTACATAAAGGCCCCCATGCCGTGTGGCCCATAGGCGGAAAGACTGGTCTTTATCCCAATTGGAACGAGCTTCTGCTTTTGCCAGAAGGATTGCTTGATCTTTAAGATTGCCAATATTCCAAAGTGCCGAGATGATGACCAATAATGTCCAAGAAATCATCAGCAGTATTGCAAGGTGGGTAGTGGCGGCTGTTTTTTGTGGGCTTTGACTGGACATGGTCCTTGAATACTTACGCATGAAGACCAATAGAGCAATTTTTTTTCAAAACCTCTTTCCGGGCTATTCCAACAAACATTGGGATTTGAATTTCAGTTCAGGCCGGAATCGATTAATCCCGATCCACTTTCTTGAGCCATTTTTGGTAGGCGGCGCCATCGTCGACGTCATCCAGGGTGTCCAACAAAGCTATCTTCGAACCGCCCTTTTGCAGTTTGCTCAAAGTGTCTGAAAGTGTGTGCTCGCTTGACCAGCGTATGTCGGAAAAAAGGTCGGGTGTGGAGGGTGATCGGCGTGCCCCGACCAACCAGTAGCCGCCATCTGAGGCCGGACCAAATACGACGTCGTGTGATCCCAGCGCACTGAATGCAGCTTCGATATGACGAGGGCGAATTTCAGGAATGTCGGTGCCGATGATGACGGTTGAACCGGGCGGCATTTTCTTTATCGCCCGGTCCATACGCTGGCCGATGTCCCCGGTTCCTTGCTTGATAGGCCGGACGGTTTTTGGCCAGAAGTAAGGATCGCCGACGGCGGTGTCGGGGCTGAGCGACAGCCAACAATGCCAGCGTGGGTCCCGCCCCAGTCGCAGCAACATATTAAATGTCGTATGACGGTAAAATCTCGTCGCTGCAACCAAGCCTATATCGCGTGCGAGCCGGGTTTTGACCCGGCCCAGGACGGGATATTTGGCGAAGACGACAAGATGGCGATTGCAACTCATCGGTAAATATTTGCAATAATGCGAGTCGGAACGCCAAGAAAATACAGGCCCAAACAGAATATATTTTTCAAGGGGCGGTAAAAATAACCGTCCCGCCGGTATTTGTCGGCAGACGTGATAGCTTTCGCCTCGAAAATATGTAACCGATCGCGGCCGATCCGGCGGACGATTTCCACGTCTTCCATAATGGCGAACGGAGCGTACCCGTGCAGATCGTGATAGAAGGCCCGACTAAGCAAAAGGCCTTGATCGCCGTAGGGCAGCGCCAATATCCGGGTGCGCCAGTTGACAATATATTCCAGTACATTGGCCGCCGCGCCGTCGTCGTCCAGAATGTATGAGAAGACGGCGGCGTGACGAAAATTGTTCTCATTTTTAATGAAGTGTTCAGCTTCTTCAAACCAGCCGTCTGACAACTCGGTGTCGGCATGCAGGAACAAGAACCACTCACCCCTGGCACGCATGCCACCCGCCGCTAGTTGCTTGCCGCGTCCGGGCTCGCTTTTTACAATTTCCGCACCGCGTAAACGAGCTTCTTCTATGGTTCCGTCCTCGGAACCACCATCGACAACGACTATGTCATAACGGCATTTTATACCACTATTTTTCAGGACATCGATGGTGGTCCCTATATTGTTCCCTTCGTTCAGGGCCGGGATGATTATGCTCAATAAGGGGCGGTTTCTGTTCGACATTCATAATGCATAGCATATACCTGCCGCCCACTGGCAAGATCGTCATTTTCCTCCAATAAGAGAGGATAGTCGGGTCCATCCTTTTTCGAAGGCATTGACGGCGTGAAGAGTTCCGGAGCTGACCATATCGGAAACGCTTAAGCCGGATTGGGGGGCTGCTGGCCGACTGTGCGCGTGGGTATTAACCCGCGAGTAGTGGTTCAAATCCCGGGCAAGCCGTTCATAGTTCTGATAGCCTCTGTTGAGTAGGAAATAGGGGATCATGGCTAAGTTCCTTTCATGTATAAATTTTCATGGAAACGATCATTGATAATACAAATAAGTATTTTCAGCCTTCTGGACAAACGAGTAGTTCTCAGACTATGATTTAGAAAATCTAAGGTATATATCGTTATGTCCCGTCGTTTGCCGCCCCTAAACGCGTTGCGTGCCTTTGAAGCGGCCGCCCGCCATTTGAGTTTCACAAAGGCGGCGGAAGAATTGAACGTCACCCCGGCCGCCGTCAGCCATCAGGTAAAGGCATTGGAAGACAGCGCCGGCGGGCCCCTGTTCAAACGGTTAACCCGGGCGCTAAAATTGACCGATCGCGGTCGGTCAACTCTGCCGCATCTAAGCGAAGGTTTTGATAGGTTGGAAGACGGCGCTAAGCTGCTAAGTCAATCGCGCGAAAGGAATGTTCTTGTTGTTACGACTGCACCGACCTTTGCCGCCAAATGGTTGATGCCGCGCCTGGATTCCTTCCAGCAGGCTAACCCTGACCTAAATATTCGTCTGGATGCAACAGTCGCCGCGGTCGACTTGCGCCGTGACGAAGTCGATATCGCCATCCGTTTCGGCACGGGGGATTATCCCGGATATCGGGTCGATACGCTGTTTAACGAAGAAGTTTTTCCCGTTTGTTCTCCGGCTCTTCTTGCCGGTGCGTGCGATCTGACTCCGAGCGATTTGGCCGACTATACCCTGTTGCATACATCCTTTGCGGCAACGACAGGGTACCGGGTCGACTGGCGCATGTGGTTGAAGACAGTTGGAGCCAAAAATGTCGACTGGCAACGTGGCCCGGTTTTCTCGGACGATACTTTGACGGCTCAAGCGGCATTGATGGGACAAGGTGTCGCTCTGATGAACGGGGCTGCGGTTCGTGACGATTTAAGGGAAGGACGACTGGTTAGGCCATTCGACCAATCAATGGAATCGGACTTCGCCTATTATTTGTTGTCTCCTCAGGAGACTACCGATGATCCTGCAATCAGTGCTTTTAGAGAATGGATATTGAGCGAAGCGCGTTCTTGATTTGTTCTTGTATTTGGCATACCATTAGAAATGATTGACGACAAATCCCGCGTACCTTTGAAAGGGCGTGGCGCAGCCACTAACCTGACCGGACGGCATGAACCCCTGCAAAGGGTCGCCATCGACGATGGCTGGGACCTTGAGGATGACGATCTACCCCCCCTGCGCACAACAGTCACCCATGAAACTAGCCGCGCCGCCATCACGTTCAACAAATCGCCGGACCTTCCCTTTGACAGGTCAGTCAATCCTTACAGAGGGTGCGAGCACGGTTGCGCTTACTGCTACGCCAGGCCCTCGCACGCCAATATGGGATTGTCGCCGGGATTGGATTTTGAAAGCCGCCTGTTCGCTAAAACCAATGTTGCCCAGGTGCTTGAGAAACAAATGCGAAAGTCAGGTTATCAATGTCGCGCAATAATGCTGGGCGCCAATACCGATCCTTATCAGCCTATTGAAAAAAGCTACCAGTTAAGCAGAAGAATTCTGCAAGTTCTTTCCGACCATCATCATCCTGTCGCGATCGTTACCAAGTCGACCATGGTTTTGCGCGATATGGATATTCTGGCGCCGATGGCGGAAAAGGGTTTGGCCTCCGTGGCAATATCGGTGACGACTCTGGACCGGCAGTTATCACGAACTTTGGAGCCGCGCGCGCCGGCGCCGGAAAAGCGCTTGCAGACAATTGAACAACTGAGCCGATCCGGCATTCCGGCGACGGTTTTCGCTTCACCGATGATTCCCTTTCTCAACGATGCAGAACTGGAATCCATCCTGGAAGCCGGCGCCCATGCGGGGGCGACATCGGCCGCCTATATCCTGCTCAGGCTTTCGCTGGAGTTGAAGGAACTCTTCGCCGATTGGCTCGAAATCCATGCCCCTGGAAAGAAGAATCATGTACTCAGTCTGTTGAGACAGAACCGGGGCGGCGAATTGAATGACACAACCTTTCGCACGCGCATGACAGGCACGGGCCCGTTGGCGCAATTGCTTTCCAAACGTTTTCACAAAGCCTGCGAACGACTGAATATAGACAGCGCAAACGCGAACGAATTAGGACTTGATTGTGGACGCTTCTACGTACCTCCTAAATCCGGGGACCAGATGACGTTGTTTTGAAAATTGAAGAAACCCGTTCATTATTCTTTCGAAAACTTCGTTTTTCCATACTAAGACGGACCGGGTATTCCGGTCCGTCCTTATTTAACCGACCAATTTCTAGTAGTCGGCTGATTCAGTGTGAAATCTAGTTCGTTATATCCACACCGCTGTGATCAATACCGGCGCAGGATTTGGTTCCGGCATTCACGTTCTCGTTGGGGCCGTCTTGATCTGCAGACCTGCTGTGACCAAGGTCGGGGCAAAATCTGGTGCTTACATCAGGAGTCATGGCTCCGTCTGGATGATTTGCAGCGGCGGCCGGGGAGGACACCAAACCAGCGCAGACGCTGGTCAGCAAGGCAAATGCAAAGGCGGTAGGGATAATTCTAGATTTCAGCATAGTACTTCCTTTTTTGTTGTGGTTTCAGCTTGGTTATTTTCTCGATAAAATTATGTTGCCAAACCGAAACGTTTTTTGCCAATCACGCCTGATCACACAGTGGTGGAGGTTCCGTGAAAACGAGATAATTCTCTAAGGAACAGAAAGAAAATTTTCTCAAAAAACGCCCGATTTCCAAGCGTTTCAGGGTCATCACAGTATGATCACAAGAAGGAGAAATTCTTGATTCTCAACTCCGCTGATGAGTTCAAATTGTTTGTCTCACGGCGAGACTCCAGAGAACCAACATTGGTTCGTTGGGGAGGCTTTTTTCAAAGGAATTGAACAGAACGCCTTTCATATGGAAGAAGTTGCTATCTGGTAAGGGTTTCGGTGTCCCTATCCCGGTAAGGCTGTCTTGGGAAACGGCCTTTTCTAGTAAACAAACGCAAAGACGGACCGGAATTGACCGGTCCGTCTTTTTTTGCCCAACTATTTTCTAAAAGTCGGCTCGATTTCTTGAAAAGCTTAGTTCGTGACATCAGCTCCGCTATTGTCAAATCCCTGGCAGGATTTTGTGCCAATATTTACGTCTTCTTTAGGCCCGCCCGGATGATTTTTCGAAGTTCCAAGATCGGGGCAGAACCTAGTGCTAACGTCGGGGGTGATAGGGCCGTCCGGGTTGTTGGCGGCGCTGGCCGGAGAAACGGTAAAACCTGTGCTGGCGCTGGTCAGAAGTGCAAAGGCAAAAGCGGAGGTGATAATCGTGGTTTTCAACATGGTACTTCCCTTTAGGTTGGTTAATTTGGCTCCCTGAGAGTTGTTGTTTTGTGTTGGGTTAAGCTTGCCAAGTCGGAACGAATATTGCCAATCACGCCGAGTCACACCATGGTGTCAGAATTGTGATTTATTGGAATTTTTCAAAATAAACATCAGGGATTCGGCCTGATAACGTATTGAATCAAAGACGATTCGGGAGCCTCATATAACGATCACAAGATGGCGATTGCCTGTTTATAGCTATTCACAAGGGGGGTGAGGAAAATCGGCACTAAGGGGGTGATCTGGTGGATCTCTTGTTTATCTCCGGAATATTTTCAGCCAAAAGAATGCATCTGAAATGTCCATTCACATATTGCTTCACGTGATATGCTGCTCTCCATGCCGGACCTGACTTTTGAATATGACGCATTCGCCAAAGGTCTTTCCCCTGTTGCCGGGGTGGATGAAGCCGGGCGCGGTCCCTGGGCCGGTCCGGTGGTCGCGGGTGCTGCGATTCTGGATCCAGAAACGCTGCCCGATTCGTTGCGACATGGCCTGGACGATTCCAAGAAACTGAAAGCAGACAGGCGTGAAACCCTGTTTGTAACGCTTCAACAACATGCCACCATTGGCGTTGGCATCGCCGAAGTCGGGGAAATCGACAGTCTGAATATACTTCAGGCGACGATGCTGGCCATGACACGAGCCGTTGAAGACCTGGGCGTTAAACCGGGGATGGTTCTGGTGGACGGCAACAGGTTGCCGAGGCTCCCTTGTCCGGGCGAAGCTTTGGTAAAGGGCGATGGCCGATCTCTTTCTATCGCCGCGGCATCAATCGTCGCCAAGGTTAGCAGAGATAAAATCATGGCTGAGCTGGCTGAAGATCATCCGGGTTATGGTTGGGACCGCAACGCAGGATATGGCACCAAACAGCACCAGCAGGCATTAGCCGAGTTCGGGGTGACCGAGCATCACCGGCGAAGTTTCAAGCCAATCCGCGCAATATTGGAAGCCTAGATATTGAGTCTGCTCGATTCCAAATGTCCATATATTGGGTCAACAAAACTTACTAACCTATTGGATTCATTTACTTCTTGACCCTGAATCGTCTCTGAATCATTCTGCAAAAAATAACTGGGCAGGGACGGGTGGCGCCTGAAGAAGGCCGCCTGAAGATAATTTATGGCTACCAAGAAGTCCTCTGACGAGGGACAGATTCTCCAAGGAAATTGCGTCGAGTTGATGAACGGATTGCCCGAGGCGTCCGTTGATCTGGTTTTTGCCGATCCTCCGTACAACCTTCAGCTGGAAGGCAATCTGTTGCGACCCAACAATTCCAAGGTTGACGGGGTCGACAACGAATGGGACCAGTTCGCAAGCTTCAAGGCCTACGACGAATACACCTTCGAATGGCTTAAGGCCGCCCGCCGGGTGCTGAAACCCAATGGTGCGTTATGGGTGATCGGCAGCTACCACAATATTTACCGGGTCGGTGCCATCCTGCAGGACTTGGGTTACTGGATGCTGAACGACGTGGTCTGGCGGAAAACCAATCCAATGCCCAATTTCCGCGGCCGCCGCTTCACCAACGCCCATGAAACCTTGATCTGGGCCGCTCGTGACAAGGATTCAAAGTACCTGTTCAATTACGAAGCCATGAAGAATCTGAACGACGACTTGCAAATGCGTTCTGATTGGGAGTTACCCATTTGCACCGGTCGCGAACGTCTGAAGAAGAACGGCCAGAAGGCGCATCCGACGCAGAAGCCGGAATCCCTACTTTACCGTGTCATTCTTTCGTCGACCGAGGTCGGCGATACGGTCCTCGATCCTTTTTTCGGCACCGGCACCACGGGAGCGGTGGCCAAGAAGCTGGGCCGCAAATACGTCGGACTGGAACGCGAAGAAGAATATGTGAAGATCGCCAAAGAGCGGCTTAAGAAAGTGCGCGAAATCACCGACGACGAAAAAAAGCTCTACTCCACTCCTCCCAAGCGTTCCCAGCCTCGCATTCCCTTTGGTCGACTTTTGGAACGCGGCATGCTGAAACCGGGCACTGTCCTGTTTGATAATCGCCGTCGTCACAAGGCCAAGGTTCGCGCCGACGGCTCCCTGATCAGCGCCGATTTCAGAGGCTCGATCCATCAGGTAGGCGCTCACGTCCAGAAAGCCCCGGCATGTAACGGATGGCAGTTCTGGAACGTTGAAGAAGGGGGCGAGTTGGTTTCCATCGATATTTATCGCCAAAAACTCCGCGCCGAGTTGCATTAATTAATTTCCTGAACGACAATCTATTTCATGAGTAAATGGGATGTTCGATTCTTACGCTTGGCGCTTGAGGTTTCGACTTGGTCGAAGGACCGCTCGACCCAGGTCGGTGCGGTAATCGTCGGCGAAGACCGTACCCCTGGGCCCTATGGCTATAACGGGTTTCCCCGTTTTATCGATGACGAAGTCGAAGAACGCCATGCCCGCCCCACAAAATACGAATGGACCGAACATGCAGAGCGCAACGCCATCTATAACGCCGCGCGCATGGGCGTGGCGCTGAAAGGCAGCACCATCTATGTCACCCACGTGCCCTGCGCCGATTGCGCCCGCGCCATTATCCAGGTCGGCATCACCCGTGTCGTCGCCGATGCATCCTGCATGGAAGGAGGCTTCGGGGATCGATGGTCCGACGCTGCCCAAATCACCCGCGAGATGCTTGACGAGGCTGGTATCCCCATTGATCTGGTCGAAGTAGTGGCCGAAGAAAACTGAACGAAATCTACCACCTAGCGTGGAAGAATACGCTTCTTTTCATCGGCAAAGGTACGGGGAGAAGGAAATGAACGCCGAAGATTGCATTTTCTGTAAGATCCTGAAAGGCGATATTCCCAGCTTCAGGATTCATGAAGATGATCAGACATTCGCTTTCATGGATATAAATCCGGCGAATGTAGGGCATGCGCTGGTGATCCCGAAATTTCATGCCCCTACCATTTATGATCTTCCCGATGAATGGCTATCGGCTTGCGCCATATCAGCGAAAAAAGTCGCCGCAGCGGTGGAGCAAACTCTCAAACCTGATGGCGTCAATATCGTCCAGGCTAATGGAGAAGGGGCGGCTCAATCCGTGTTGCATTTTCACCTGCATGTCCTTCCAAGGCAGAATGACGACGGCTTGAAGCTTAATTGGGGATTGAAACCGGGAGACATGGACGCCATCGCCGCCACTGCCGAAAAAATAAAGGCGGAAATCGACTAGATAAACAAAGCCATTCACTGTCGAACGAAATTGGAGGGTAGTAAGGATGAGCGAAAATGCTTTAATTATCGGCGCCGGAAGTGGGCTTAGCGCTTCTATTGCGAGATTGTTCGCTTCCGAAGGCATGAGCGTCGGCCTGGCAGCAAGAAACATTGACAAGCTGGCGACACTAACCGACGAAATAGCGGGTCGGGCATACACCTGCGACGCCGTTGAGCCGGAGGCCGTCGCCAGGCTATTTGATGACTTCGAGGCCGATATCGGCGTACCCGACATTCTGGTCTACAACCCCAGTGGCCGAGTCAGGGGGGCGATAACCGATGTCGACCCTGTTGCAACTAGGGATGCTATGATGGTTACCGCATTTGGCGCTTTCCTTGCCGCTCAACAGGCGGCCCGGCGGATGCTGAAGGCAGGCCATGGCGCGATGCTGTTTACCGGCGCTTCTGCCGGGGTAAAGGGTTACCCCCGCTCAGCCCCATTCGCGATGGGTAAGTTCGCCCTGCGTGGTTTGTGCCAAAGCCTGGCGCGTGAGCTTTCGCCACAGAACATCCATATCGCCCATTTCGTCATAGACGGATCAATTCTTAACAAGGAACGCGGCGCGCCCTACGACGATCCTAAAACATCTCTCGACCCGGATGAGATCGCCGGAACTTATCTTTATATCGCCAGGCAGGATCGCAGCGCCTGGACCTGGGAAGTGGAGCTTAGGCCTTCGGTGGAATCTTTTTGAAGCAGCGCTTTGCTAAAAATATTGTTTAATGACAATGATTTAGGCACCTAAATAGAATTGTAACATACTATTAGGCTCAATTCGGATATGCTTTCCATAAGCCTCTATTTTTCAAACTTGGGAGACTGGCGAAATATGGAAGACCTTCATTTCCTGTCGGATAAAAGTTCCGGAAATCCATTTATCGATCAAAACCATCAAAATTTGCTGTTACTCGTTTCCGATCTTGCCGAGAAGGTGCGCCGGGGAACTTTGGATATAGATACCAAGTGGGACGATATTCAATCAGAATCCAGAGACTACGTGCAGTCGCTGGAAAATCATTTCCAGCATGAAGAGTTAATTTTAAAGGGGGCAAAATACGACAATATTGATGAGCACATCGCGAAGCATAGAGAGATTTCGTTCTTCCTCAGAACGATTACTACACATGATTTCACCAAGGATACGGCCCAATATTTTATTAGCTGCGCCAGGACAAAAATCTTTTCTCACGAGCTTATGGACGATCAGGACTATTGGCCGGTTTTTGAAGCGGATTCCGGATTTGTATCTCCTCTCATTACCTGGACAAGAAAGATGGAAGTGGGAGAAAAGGATGTTGATGCCCACCATCATGCGCTAATCAACTACATCAACCGGCTTTATCAGAGAGTCAGGTCGGACCAGGAAGAGTCTGTTTTGTGGGAGGAGTTGGAAAGCCTGCTAGCCTATTCTCATTTCCACTTCGAAGAAGAAGAAAAACTGTTTGGTCCGCATTTATCCGACAAAGACAGGGTTCTTCACAATACGGAACACCAGCGCCTTCTGGATGATTTAGGGACGGTTATCAGCGAGATAAAATCTGGCAATTATTCGATTAACGGCTTGGATGGGTATCTTAAGTACTGGTTTCTTAATCATATCCAGAAGTATGATAAGCCCGCCTTCAAAAATTTTATCCGCAAACAATAACACTCGTTCTTCGAAACAGTTGTCCCGCATTCGCACCAGCCTTTGGTCGAATTGACAACCCATAAAACCAAATTTAGTCGCTGGAAACGTCGCACCAAGGGGCGTGAAAACCATATTGGTCATTGTGCATCTGTAGGAGGTTTTCGATAGGGGTCTGCCGGAGGAAAACCGTATTATGGCCAAAGCGAATCCGGATAGCAGGTAATAATATAAAGGGCATGAGCGAACCCCAAGATACAAACTGGACGGCGGTTGGCGTCGCCGTGATGTGCGGCGTCGTGGCTGCTGCTCATGTCGGTAAACTCGCGCCCGCTCTGCCCTCACTTCGCGCTGATTTAGGAATCAGCATGGTCATGGGCGGGTGGATCGTTTCAATTCTTTCGGTTATGGGAGCCAGCATCGGCATTGCGGGGGGCATGCTGGGTGTCCGGTTCGGGGCGGTGCGTACTCTCGCGGCGGGCCTTATTTTTTGCGCCGTTGGCGGATTATGGGGCGCGCTTTCCACAAGCGGTGGGTCGATCCTGATTTCACGCCTAATCGAAGGACTTGGCTTCATCTTGATCGTCGTACCAGGAGCCGCCGTTATAGCCGGAGCGACACAGGGTCCGGCCAGGCGCCTGGCCTTCGGCATTTGGGGCGCTTACATGCCCGTTGGTGCGACGTTGACGATAATTTTCTCGCCTCTGGCAATCTCAGCCGTGGGATGGCGGGGGTTGTGGGTTGTTATTGCGGTAGCGTGTCTGGCCAGTCTATGGCCGGTAATCCGATATCTCAACGTCTCACTGCCGCAATCCGCTGCCGTTTCTTCACTTTCATCAACCAAAGTCCTGGGTGCAGTTTTTAGACGGCCCGGCGTCTGGCTCGCCTCGCTGATCTTTTCCGCCTACACCTTGCAGTGGATTTCCCTGATGATCTGGTTGCCGACATTTCTGATCGAAGGCAGGGGCCTTCCAATCGCAACGGCTGCCTGGATGACGGCGGGCGTCGTTGCCGTCAATGTTCCCGGCAACCTTTTCGGCGGCTGGATGTTGCGCAAAGGGGTTCGTCACTGGCAAGCCATGTTTGCAGCCTCTTTGATTATGGGGATAAGTAGCCTGGGAATTTTCACAGACGCCGCCCCATTAGCCCTCTCCTATGGACTATGCCTATTGTTTTCGGCGTGCGGCGGCATGCTTCCGGCCTCGGTGCTGGGCTGTGGTGCCCTTTTTGCGCCGGATCCCGGCGAAATGGGCCCGGCCAACGGACTTATCGCCCAAGGCTCACACCTCGGCCAAGTGGTGGGTCCACCGGCGCTCGCGGCCCTCGTCGTCTATTTCGGAGGATGGGGTGCAGCCGGTTGGCTAATGGTCCTTGGTGCGGTTTCGGCGATGATCATGGCGCTGGCACTTTCAGTTTACGAGAGGCGATTAACGGCGCAAACGTGAATTTGACTTCAAGGTCCATCACAGGTGGTGTGACTAAGTCGCTAGATAGAGACTTTTTAATCCAACCAAAGAAGACTACGTTCTTAACTAACAGTCAGTTGGAGCTTGTCATGCCACAAACATCGAACACCAATCGTCGCGTGGTCCTAGCGGAGCGTCCCAAAGGGATGCCGAACGAAAATACGCTACGCCTTGAAGAGACCGCCATTTTGCAAGCCGGTGCGAACGAAATGTTGTTACGTACGGTTTATCTCTCGCTGGATCCTTACATGCGCGGCCGTATGAATGATGCGAAATCTTACGCGGAACCGGTCAAGATCGACGAAGTGATGACAGGGCAAGTCGTCGCTGAAGTCGTAACTTCAAACCTCGATGGCTTTGAGCCGGGTGATTATGTCTTGTCGGGAAGTGGATGGCAGGATTATGCGATCTCCGACGGTACAGAGGTCATGAACCTTGGTAAAAATCCGGATAATCCATCATGGTCGCTCGGTATTCTGGGAATGCCCGGATACACGGCCTATGCGGGTTTGTTGAAAATTGGTGAGCCGAAGCCCGGTGAGACGGTTGTTGTCGCTGCAGCCTCAGGCCCTGTTGGCGCCACTGTTGGCCAGATCGCAAAAATCAAAGGTTGCCGCGTGGTGGGAATCGCAGGTGGCGTTGAAAAATGCGCCCATGTCGTCAAAAATCTTGGGTTCGACGTTTGTATCGACCACAAGTCCGACGATTTCGCAGCCCAGCTCGAATCCTCCTGTCCGGATGGAATTGATGTTTATTTTGAAAATGTCGGTGGCAAAGTGCTTTATGCAGTCCTGCCGCTTTTAAATCCCTTTGCCCGAATGCCTGTATGCGGCGTTGTCTCCTGGTACAATCTTGCCGCCCTGCCAGAAGGTCCGGATCATGGCCCCGCCATCATGGCCACGATCCTGCGTATGAAAGTGAAGATGCAGGGCTTCATTATCTTCGACAGTTTTCCCAAAAGTACATACGGGGAATTTGTGCGTGATATGTCGAAGTGGCTGGATGAAGGAAAGGTGCAGTATAAGGAACAGGTGATTGAGGGCCTGGAGAACGCGCCGGACGGGCTCAACGACGTTCTTCTGGGGAAGAGTTTCGGCAAGATGGTTGTGCGTGTGGGCTAAATTGCCCAGGCGGTGAAAAGAACCGCGGCGTCAGTTTTTGGCAACCGCCGGCCCACATTCGTACCAGCCCTTGGTCGAGTTGACGATTCTAACCACAGACAGCATCACCGGCACTTCGATGAGTACGCCGACGACGGTGGCCAGCGCCGCACCGGATTGAAATCCGAACAGACCGATGGCGACGGCGACGGCAAGCTCGAAGAAATTGCTGGCGCCGATCAGGGCGGACGGTGCGGCCACGCAGTGAGCGACGCCGAAAGTCCGGCTCATCAGATAGGCCAAACCCGACGTAAAATAGACCTGAATCAAGATCGGCACAGCCAACAGGGCGATGATCACCGGCTTGGCGATGATCTGTTCTCCTTGGAAGCCGAACAGCAGAACAAGGGTCGCGAGCAGGGCGACCAGCGAAACCGGTCCCAGTTTATTCAGGGTGGCTTTAAGTTTTACTTCACCGCCGCTTTCCATCAAATTCTTGCGCCAGACTTGCGAAAAAATTACCGGCACGACGATATACAGAATAACCGAAAGCAGCAGGGTTTCCCACGGCACGATGATCGACGATAAGCCGAGCAATAACGCCACGATGGGGGCGAAGGCGAATACCATGATGACGTCGTTCAGGGCCACCTGGCTCAATGTAAAATGGGGCTCGCCGTCGCTAAGATTGCTCCAGACGAATACCATCGCGGTGCAAGGGGCGGCGGCCAGAATGATCAGGCCCGCGATGTAGCTGTCGATCTGGTCGGCGGGCAGGTACTGGCGAAACAGGTAACCGATGAATAACCAGCCCAGCAACGCCATCGAAAAGGGTTTGACCGCCCAGTTAATGAACAGCGTCACTCCGATGCCGCGCCAGTGCTCTTTTACGTGGTGCAATTCGCCGAAATCGATCTTCAGCAACATGGGCACGATCATCAACCAGATCAGGATGGCGACAGGGATGTTTACCTGCGCCACTTCCGCCCGGCCAAGCAGTTGGAAGGGTTCAGGGATAAAGTGGCCCAGCGTGATGCCGACGACGATGCACAGCGCCACCCAGAGGGTCAGGTAACGTTCAAAAAGATTCATGGCAGATTGAGCTTTCCTCGGTCGATCTGATTATCTGCCGTAAACGGTTACACTTTTATGACAGATCGATCTAGCGGGTCGGGACAGGTTCGTCGCCCGAATAGTCGTAGAAACCGCGATCAACTTTGCGGCCCAGCCATCCGGCTTCGACATATTTCACCAGCAACGGACAGGGCCGGTATTTGGTGTCGGCCAAGCCTTCGTGCAGCACGTTCATCACAGCCAGACAAGTATCCAGCCCGATAAAGTCAGCCAGTTCCAACGGGCCCATGGGGTGGTGAGTGCCCAGTTTCATCGAAGTATCTATGGCCTGAACCGAGCCGACGCCTTCATACAGGGTATAGACGGCTTCGTTGATCATCGGCAGCAGGATGCGATTAACGATGAAAGCCGGGAAATCTTCCGCGTTGACCGGGACTTTACCCAACTGCTCGGTCAGTTCACGAATAGCGGTGTAGGTTTCCTCGTCTGTGGCGATACCGCGGATCAATTCGACCAGTTCCATCCGGGGAACCGGATTCATGAAGTGCATGCCGACGAACTTGCCGGGGCGATCCGTTGAAGCACCCAGGCGTGTAATCGAAATTGACGAGGTGTTGGAAGCGATAAGCGCATCCTCAGAAACCACCCCGCAAATATCGCGGAGAATCTCTTTTTTCAGTTCTTCGTTTTCGGTCGCAGCCTCGATTACCAGATCGCAATCCTTGAACCCGTCGTAGGAATTGCCGGAAGAAATTCGCCCTAATGCGACATCCATATCGCCTTGAGACATTTTTTCTTTTTTGACAGCCCGTCCCAGGTTGTTTTCGATAGCCTTAAGACCTTTAGCGAGATTTTCGTCATTGACATCCATCAGATAGACATCGTGCTCGGCCAACGCGCACACATGGGCGATGCCGTTACCCATTTGACCGGCGCCGATGACGCCTATTTTCTTGATGTCAGATGACATGACGTTTCCTCTATTCGTTTTCGTTACTTATCCAGCTCCGCCGAAAGCTCGGGCAGGGCGTCAAACAGGTCGGCAACTAGGCCATAGTCGGCGATCTGGAATATCGGCGCTTCCTCGTCCTTGTTAATGGCGACGATGACTTTACTGTCCTTCATGCCGGCAAGATGCTGGATGGCGCCGGATATACCGACGGCGATGTAAAGATCGGGGGCGACCACTTTGCCGGTTTGCCCGACCTGATAATCGTTGGGTACGTAACCCGCATCAACCGCGGCACGCGAAGCACCAACGGCAGCGCCCAGTTTGTCAGCAATGTCTTCCAGCAGATGGAAGTTGTCGCCGCTTTGCATGCCGCGACCACCGGAAATGACGATGCCGGCGCTTGTCAGTTCGGGACGTTCGGATTTGGTCAGTTCCTGGCCAACAAAGCTGGAAATGCCCTGGTCGCCACCGCCGCTGACGGCCTCAATAGCCGCGCTGCCACCTTCGGCCGCAGCCGCTTCGAAGGCGGTGCCGCGAACGGTGATGACTTTGGGCGAATCTGCGCACTTGACGGTCGCCAAGGCGTTACCAGCATAGACGGGCCTAACGAAAGTGTCGGCGTCTTCGATAGCGGTAATTTCGGAAATCTGGGCGACGTCCAGAAGCGCGGCCACGCGGGGCATGATGTTTTTACCCGACGTTGTCGCGGGCGCAACAAGGTGGGTGTATCCGGAAGCCAGATCGACAAGCAGTGAGCTTACGTTTTCGGCCAAAGCGCCGGCAAAAGCAGCATCGTCGGCAACGGCGACCTTGGCCACACCGGCAACCTTGGCGGCCTGTTCGCCTACGGCGGCGCAATTGTGACCGGCAACCAAAACGGTGACTTCACCAAGCTCGGCGGCGGCGGTGACGGCGTTCAGGGTGGCGGGTTTCAGTTCCGAATTATCGTGTTCGGCAACAACAAGAATACTCATTAGATTACTTTGGCCTCGTTCTTCAGTTTGTCGACCAGGGTCGCGGCGTCCGCGACGATTTCTCCGGCTTCGCGTTTGGGCGGCTCGACGACCTTAAGGGTCTCTAGACGCGGGGTTACATCGACGCCAAGATCGTCCGGGCTCATTGTATCGATCGGTTTTTTCTTGGCCTTCATGATGTTGGGAAGCGACGCATAGCGCGGCTCATTCAGGCGCAAATCGGTGGTCAGGACGGCCGGCATATTGATGGAAATGGTTTCCAGTCCGCCGTCGACCTCGCGCACCACCGTGGCTTTATCGCCTTCGGGCTTGAATTCGGAAGCGAACGTGCCTTGCGGCCAACCCAGCAGGGCGGCCAGCATCTGGCCGGTCTGGTTGGAATCGTCATCGATGGCCTGTTTGCCGACGATCACCAGGTCAGGGTTTTCTTTTTCGACCACAGCTTTAAGCAGTTTGGCGACGGCCAGCGGCTGTAATTCGGCGTCGGTTTCCACTAGGATGCCCCGGTCGGCCCCCATGGCCAGCGCGGTGCGGATGGTTTCCGTCGATTGCGCGGATCCTAAGGAAACCGCGACCAGTTCCGTGGCGCTACCGGCTTCTTTCAGGCGAATAGCTTCTTCGACCGCGATTTCATCGAAGGGATTCATTGACATTTTGACGTTCGCCGTCTCGACGCCCGTGTTGTCTGATTTAACGCGGATCTTGACGTTATAGTCGATGACCCGTTTTACAGCGATGAGGACTTTCATGGATGACCTGTGCAAAACCTGGAAGTTGAAACGAATTGAAGTCGGGAAAGCATGTCAAAAATTCATCTAACCCGTTGAAAAATATAACATTTCCAATAAATTGGCCGACTTCGCATGTGCACAATAAGGATTGAGTCATTCCCTGTCAATGTCGCCATGCGCCTCATTTTATGCGCTTTTCGACGCCTTCAATAAAGACAACGAAATGAAGCTTCTAGATCAGTTCACTATTAGTTTGAAACACGACGTTTTCAAACTAATAGTGAGAAACGCATCGATATTTAAAGTGCGAGCCAATTCACACGTTAATTCGGAATCAGGAAGTAATTCCGACTAAACGTGATCGGATCTAGCGATTGGCTCCGGGCGTCCAGAGCACGTCCTTTTTGCCGCCGTCGTTCAACAGGCGGGCCAACTGGAACAGGTGATCGGACAGGCGATTGATATAACGAAGGGCGGCCGGGTTAATTGCCTCGGTGGTGGCCAGTTCAGAAACCAGTCGTTCGGCCCTGCGCGATACGGTGCGCGATAGGTGCAGGTGGGCGGCCGCTTCGCTGCCGCCGGGCAGGATGAACGAGGTCAGGGCGTCCAGTTTCTCATTCATGTCATCGATCTCAGCTTCCAGACGCTCGACTTGCGAATCGGCTATTCGCAATGCCTCATCACCCTCTGTTCCGTCTCCTAGTCGGCACAGGTCGGCGCCCAGGTCGAACAGGTCGTTCTGGATGCGCCCCAGCATGGCGTCTTCCTCGCCATCGGTGTGCAGACGCGCTAACCCGATAACTGAGTTGGTTTCATCGACGCTGCCGAAAGCCGCCACGCGCAGGTCGTGCTTGGGCGTGCGCGAGCCGTCACCCAGTGAGGTCTCGCCTTGATCACCGCCGCGGGTATAGATTTTCGTCAGCTTGACCATCAAGCCTTCCTTGCAAAAGCAAGGGCCAACCCAGTGCCGATCATTAGGCTGCCGGTGATGCGGTTTCGCAATTTGCCCCGTTTGGCGTCAGCCAGGTAGGGGCGCAGGCGACCGCACAACAGGGCGTAGCAGCTGTCCAGGGTGAAGGCGATAATCAGAAAGGTGACGCTCAGGATCGCAAGCTGGGTTGCGGGATCTTTGCCCGGGTCCATGAACTGGGGGAAGAAAGCGGCGTAAAACAGTATCGTCTTCGGGTTGGTGATGGAAATCACGAAGCCCTGCAGGAAGATTCCCTTTTTTGACCACGCCTTGGTATCTTCCTCGCCAAGCACGACGGGTTTGGCCCGCCACTGCTGGACGCCCAAAAATACCAGATAGGCCGCGCCCAACCAGCGCAACCATTCAAACCATTCGGCCAGCAGCAAAAAGGCCGAGGCCATGCCGAAGCCGCCGATTACAAGCAGCAGCGCCGTCGCGCTCGACGTGCCGATGACCGTGCGAAGTCCATGCCGCGTGCCGTAGGCCAGCGAGTTGGCGACTGTGATGGTCACAATCGGCCCGGGCATTAAAATCAGCAGCGTCGTTGCCAGCATGAAGGCGATGTAAAGTTCCATGTCAATCATGCCCCAGACCTTATCCCCGGTTTTGTCGAAAGGGAAGAAGATCGTTCATCCGAACGCTGGAAATTGAATATACGATGGGCCATATTTTCTTGATGAACACGATCCTGAAAAGCGAGCGCCTGTTATTGCGCCCTCTAATCGACGCTGACAAGGACATCGAAATTGAAATGTCTGCCGACCCGGATGTGATGAAATTCATTGGCGAGTTGAAATCGGCTGAGCAGGTTATCGGGGACATGCATAAATATATCCGCCGTTGCGCCGGCGGCTGCATCGGGATCTGGTGCGTGATGGATCTGTTGACACATGAAAAATATGGTACGGCGGTTCTGCTGCCGCTACCCATCGACGTCGCCGAAAGGGAATGGAATTCAATTGCCGGCGAGGAAGTACCCGACGGTGATATAGAGGTTGGCTACAAGTTTAAAAAATCGGCGTGGGGCAGGGGTTATGCAACGGAAACATGCTGCCGACTGTTGAAATTAGCTTTCGAAGAGACACCCTTGCAGGAAATTGTCGCCATCACTCACCCTGATCATACGGTGTCTCAGAGCGTACTAAGAAAGTCCGGCCTGATAGATGAAGGCCTGCGACAGGCTTACACGGAACAGTGCGCGGGATTTCGCATTACCCGCAAGCAGTGGCAGGAAAGGAACGGGAGGATCTCCTAGAGTATCCTCACTCACCGGCAAGGCCGAATAATCGCCGGGCGTTTCCGGCTCCGACAGCTTCGGCAATCTCAGGCGGCAGCAATCCGAGCCATTCAACCTGTTGACGGATGATTTTTTTGTAGTCCCGCCAACGCGAAGGTTTATAGCTGTCTGATCCGATCATCATGCGCTCCGGAAAGGCCTCGAACAGTTGTCGCCACCCTGGTGCGAGCTTGCGACCGCCGTCACTTTCATTATCAACCAGGATGTCTTTCGTGCGGATTGACAGATCTGCATATAGATTTGGATAACGCGCAAACATCTGGGCGATCTCGCCGGGCGGCGCATGCATACCTGCATGGGCCCATATGACCGTTAGGCCCGGCCGCGACTTGAACAAGGCCTCGACAACGTCGGCGCCGCTGTGGGAATGCACAATCAGGTCCTGATTGATTGCCATATCCAGTATTCGTTGAATACGCGCCATTTTGACAACCCTGGGATCGAAAAGGTGGAATTCACCAATTCCCCGGTAAGAACCATTTCCCAGACGATCCTTCAAATAAGGAACAAGATCGGTTTTTTTGAACCAACTGCTGTCGCCACGTTGTCGTTCCGGCGTCAGAAAAACAACAAAGCGCTCGGGGGCCAATGCCTGCAACGTCGCACTGCCTTCGTCCGGGATACTGGATATAACGGCGTGACTCACCCCGGCCTCATCCATCTTGGTAATTACCGCTTGGGGCGGATGAGCCTGCCAGGACGACAGCCAATAATGCATGTGCGCATCGATCAGACGCAGCTCACCGGCAGTAGCTTCCATGGAAAAAAGGAGAATTCCCACGAACGCGAACCATGACGGATATCTCAATGTATGCTTCCTGCTTCCTTCGGACATAGGCAAAAGACTACGCGTTTACCGCCCGTTTGCGATAGCGGATTTTTTGGCCTTTCTCGTTTTGAAATTGCCTGCGATTCAGGGCCGAGATTATTCCAGCGAGCCGCGGATTTTCTCCAGGGTTCCATCGTCTTCCATAGAACGAAGGGCTTGCTCGATTTTCGGAATCAGGCGGGCGTGTTTTTTGTGCAGGTAGGCAAAGAGTTCGGTTTCACTGAGCACGACGACTTCCTCGATACCGGATCCTTTGTATTTTTCTTTCAGCAGGGCGCGGCTAACGATTCCCGGACCACCCAAAAAGGCGCCAAGCCGGTCGTATTGAATGCGCATGAAAGCATCGTCCGGATTGTCGATGACTAACTTGTTTTCCTCCGGCATGTCGGCAAGCAATAGGCGGGCTTTCTTGCTGCCACGCAAATAAGCGACATTGAAATTCAATCGCGATGCTCCATCAATCAGGCTATGGGCATCCTTGACGTTTTCCAGGATATCGCGTCGTTTTGCGAACACAACATGCTGAACTGCAAAATGGGAAACATCGATCATTTCAAGATTAGGATGCCCCAGGTTTTTCAAGCCCCTTATCCGCGCCGCAACGCCATCCACCTGGCCCTTGTCGGCTTCGACCAGGGCGCGTTGTTTGGGATATTCTTCAATTGTGAATTTGACGCCTGTCCGGTTTCCAAGCTCCTGGAAAACATCTTTCAGGTAAACCGTAAAAACACCTTCGTCCGTAGGGGTCGACAAGACCAGTTCACTGGCTGTCGCGATTTCGGCGTCGGCGGCCTGCGACTGTGGCGGAGCGATAAGCAAAGATATGAGGGCGGCAGCAACGAAATGAGCAAACTTTCTCATTGCCTGACTTCCTTTCTCTATCAAAACCCCATGCGGACGCTATCGTAACGACACAACATTAAAATTGTCTTAGGCTTCTCCAGCTTTCAGTCTCAAGAAGGTTTTTTAATCTATTCGCTAAACAATGAGAAGCTTGCGGTAGTGAAACTCTTCGGTGTTGCTGGCATCGTTGAGGATCCGGGTTTCAGGCTGGCGGATGTAGCCTAGGCGTTCGTACAGGCGGTGGGCGCTGAAGAAACGGGTGTCGGTATGCAGTTCGATTTCTTCGCCGCCATTGCCTTTCACCCAGTCCTCGACCATTTCACAAAGTTTTCGCCCAAGCCCGGATTTTCGGGCCGAACTGAGGACGTAGAGTTTGCTCAGAAACCAGACGCCGGTTTGCCCGGTTTTGACGACTCCGATCGATGCGACGATGCCGTTCTGGTCTTCGACCACCCAGAATTCACCGCCTTCCTTCTTGTAAGATGTCGAGGGGGCGAGCAAGGCCGGTTCTTCTTCTTCGACCAGCAGGATGCAGCCTTCGTATTCATCGTAGGCTTCCGCAACGATTCGAATGACGGCGTCTGAATCCTTGTCCGTCGCCGGGCGGATATTGAGGGCAGGCGCGACCAAAGTCTTTAGTTTCGGCCCGTCAGCAGTCCGCGCGCAATGACATGGGCCTGAATTTCCGCAGCACCCTCGAAGATATTGAGAATACGGGCATCGCACAGCACGCGGGAAATCGGATATTCCATGGCGTAGCCATTGCCGCCGTGCACCTGCAGGGCGTTGTCGGCATTGGACCAGGCGACGCGGGCGGCGAGCAGCTTCGCCATGCCGGCCTCGATATCGCAGCGGCGGTCGGAATCTTTTTCACGACCCGCAAAGTACGACAGCTGCTTGGCGACCATGGTTTCCACCGCCATCCATGCCAGTTTGCCGGCAACGCGGGGGAATTCGACGATGGGTTTTCCAAATTGGATGCGCTCACGGGCGTACTGCAGACCCAATTCCAAAGCTGACTGGGCGACGCCTGCGGCGCGCGCCGCGGTCTGAATGCGGGCGGATTCAAACGTCGCCATCAATTGTTTGAAGCCCTGCCCTTCCTCGCCGCCGAGGAGGCCTTCCTTGGCTACTTCGAAATTATCGAAACCGAGCTCGTATTCTTTCATGCCGCGGTAACCCAGGACTTCGATCTCGCCGCCGGTCATGCCGTCAGCCGGGAAGGGGTTGTCTTCCGTGCCGCGGGGTTTCTCGGCCAGCAGCATGGAAAGGCCCTTGTAGCCGGGCGCGTCCGCGTCGGTGCGGCACAACAGGGTCATCATGTCCGAACGGGAGGCATGGGTGATCCAGGTTTTGTTGCCGGTCACGCGATAGACGTCGCCGTCCAGCACGCCGCGGGTTTTCAAGGATGCCAGATCGGAGCCAGTGTTCGGTTCGGTGAAGACGGCTGTGGGTAGAATTTCGCCTGAGGCGATCTTCGGCAGGTAATGTTCTTTCTGTTCGTCCGTACCGCCCAGGCGAATCAACTCAGCAGCGATTTCCGAACGGGTGCCCAGCGAGCCGACGCCGATGTAGCCGCGCGAAAGTTCCTCGGTGACCACGCACATGGCCGTCTTGCCCATGCCAAGGCCGCCAAATTCTTCCGGAATGGTCAGGCCGAAGACGCCCAGTTCCGCCATGTGTTCGACGATTTCGATGGGAATCAATTCGTCCTTCAGGTGCCATTCATGGGCGTCGGGCAGAACCTGTTCATTGACGAAACGGCGGAACTGATCGCGGACCATATCCAGCATTTCATCATCCAGGCAGGGATCGCCGAAATAGCCGCTGTCGGCGCCCTCCTCGATCAATTTGGCGATGCGCATGCGCGCCGCATTGGTGTTGCCTTCATTAACCAGCTTCTTGACGCCGTCGTTGAAAAACGCGTGGGTGTCCTTGCTGGAAATTCCTAAGTCCCGCGGCCGCACGACTTCGACTTGGCTTAAGGGTATGCCGCCATACATCTGGGCCAGGTATTCACCGAAGGCGCATTGAAGGATCAGTTGCTCCAGTTCGCCGAAATTACCGTTTGCCTCCAGACGCTGGCCCCAACCGTGCATCTGGCGCAGGGCTTCCACATAGGTCGCGGCCCAGGAAAGCCCATGGGCGGCAAACTGCTCGGCGTCGATCAGCTTGCCGTCGACGCGGCCATCACGGATAACGCGCGAGCCTACTGAGTCCTTGATCTTGCCTAGCAGAATTTCGGCGGATTCGAGGGCCTCTTCACAGGCTGGCAGTAGACCGTCGATAATTGGAGAGTTGTCGCTCATGGGTTACCCTTTAAGCCTTTCCAGCCTCGATAGCGTCTTCCAGCGTGCGCAAGCCGGGTTTCTTGGCCTGAACCAGAACGGCCATGTTGCCGGGTTTGTGTTCGTTGCGCATCATCTTCATGTGGGCTTCCGGGATATCTTCCCAGCCAAACATTTCCGACATACACGGATCGATTCGGCGCTCAATCACCAGCTGGTTGGCCTGGGCCGCTTGTTTCAGGTTGGCGAAGTGGCTGCCCTGAATACGCTTCTGGCGCATCCAAACGAACCTAGCGTCCATGGTCAGGTTATAACCTGTGGTGCCGGCGCAGAAGACGACCATGCCGCCACGCTTGACCACGTTGCACGATACCGGGAAGGTTGCTTCGCCGGGGTGTTCGAAGACAAAATCGACGTCGTTGCCCTTACCGGTGATCTCCCAAATGGCTTTGCCGAATTTGCGGGTTTCCTTCATGTAGTCGCCGAAGCCTTCGCCGTTGACTTCCGGCAACTGGCCCCAGCAATTGAAATCATTGCGGTTGATGACCGCCTTGGCGCCCAGTTCCATGACGAAGTCGCGTTTGGATTCATCGGAAATCACGCCGATGGCGTTGGCGCCCGATATGGCGATCAGTTGAACGGCGTATGAGCCCAAGCCCCCTGAGGCGCCCCAGACCAGAACGTTATGACCCGGACGCAAGATGTGTGGGCGATGACCGAACAACATGCGGTAGGCGGTCGCCAGCGTCAGGGTATAGCATGCGCTTTCTTCCCACGTCAGATGCAGCGGGCGCGGCATGCATTGACGATCCTGGACGCGGGCGAACTGGGCGAACGAGCCGTCCGGCGTTTCGTAGCCCCAGATGCGCTGGGACGTGGAGAACATGGGATCGCCACCGTTGCATTCCTCGTCGTCGCCGTCGTCCTGGTTACAGTGCACGACCACTTCGTCGCCGACCTTGAAGCGCTTGACCTTGCTGCCTACGGCCCAAACGATGCCGGAAGCGTCCGACCCTGCG
The DNA here is from genome assembly GCA_964490815.1 of uncultured Thalassospiraceae bacterium. Classification (GTDB taxonomy): domain Bacteria; phylum Pseudomonadota; class Alphaproteobacteria; order Rhodospirillales; family JABHCV01; genus JACNJU01. The sequence continues at coordinate 17,962 of CAZBEC010000011.1, read as the reverse complement.
ATATGGTATTCCGCCTTGTGATAGTCGAAAGGAGAAATGGGCATACCCAAGGCCGCCCAGACGCCGTTATAGTTGACGCCTGCAGCCATCACCAGAACCAGCACGTCGTGGGAATCCAGTTCGGGAACATCGACAACCTCGACCTGCATAGCAGTGTCAGGCTCGCCATGACGTTCGCGGCGGATCGCCCAGGCATACATTTGCTTCGGTACGTGACCCAGTGGCGGAAATTCTCCGACTTCGTAAAGGTCTTTTTTCGGCAAATCCGAATAGATATCAACGGCTTCTTCGGTGTCGCTCATAACAGTGTTCCCAAATTCTCAACAGAAGGTGTGAAGTTAATAGACTTTTGCGGGTTTCTTCGCAATGCACAATTTGATAGATTGTTTCAAGAAATCGCCTGAAGCTATAATTATACTACTGTTTTCAGTGTGTTAAATATGGCTCGAACACTAGTGAAAGTTACGCATGACTGACAAACTCGCAGACGCACAAAAACACGACAACACGGGCTCACCGAAACCAACCCGCGACCGGCCGTGGATGTTCAGGACCTATTCGGGCCATAGCTCAGCCAAAGCGTCAAATGCATTATACCGCACCAACCTCGAAAGAGGACAGACCGGTCTTTCAATTGCCTTCGATCTGCCGACCCAGACCGGCTATGACGCCGATCACGTACTGGCAAACGGCGAGGTTGGCAAGGTCGGCGTACCGGTCAGTCATCTGGGCGATATGGAAACGCTTTTCAAGGGGCTGCCCTTGGATCGTATGAATACGTCGATGACGATTAATGCCCCGGCGGCATGGCTGCTTTCCCTTTATATAGCGCTCGGCGAAAAACAGGGCGTTGCTCGCGCCGACCTTGCGGGTACAACCCAAAACGACATCATCAAGGAATATCTTTCGCGAGGCACTTATATTTTTCCGCCGGAACCCTCATTAAAACTGACGGCAGACGTAGCTTCGTTTACGTACCGGGAAGTGCCGAAGTGGAATCCGCTGAACGTGTGCTCATATCACCTGCAGGAAGCAGGCGCGACGCCCGAACAGGAATTGTCTTTCGCCCTGGCCACCGCGATCGCTGTTCTGGATGCGGTGCGCGACAGCGGTCAGGTGCCCGAAGAAGATTTCCCGCGTGTCGTTGGACGCATCAGCTTTTTCGTCAACGCCGGTATCCGGCTGGTCACAGAGCTTTCGAAAATGCGCGCCTTCACGGAAATGTGGGACGACATCGCCCGCAACCGTTATGGGGTGAGCGAAGAAAAGCTTAGGCGTTTTCGCTACGGCGTTCAGGTTAATTCGCTGGGTTTGACCGAACAGCAACCAGAAAACAACGTCTACCGAATCTTACTGGAAATGTTGCCGGTGGTGCTTTCAAAGAATGCTCGAGCCCGTGCCGTGCAACTGCCCGCCTGGAACGAAGCTTTAGGGCTTCCCCGGCCTTGGGATCAGCAGTGGTCGCTGCGCCTGCAGCAAATCGTCGCTTACGAAACCGATCTGTTGGAATTTGGAGATATCTTCGATGGCTCGCGGGTGATAGCGGAAAAAGTCGAACAACTGAAGTACGAGGCCGAAAAGGAACTGCAACAAATCGAAAAAATGGGTGGTGCGGTTGCGGCCATTGAAAGCAGTTACATGAAACGCGCCCTGGTGTCTTCGAACGCCAAACGGCTCGCAGCCATCGAAAGCGGCGAACAGACCGTGATCGGCGTCAACAAATTTACCGAGGGCGAATCCTCGCCACTTACCACGGGGGACGGAGCCTTCATGAGCGTCGATGCGAAAGCCGAAGAAGAGCAAATCGCTCTCCTACAGCAGTGGCGTGCCGAGCGCGATGATGCCGCCGTTACGTCGGCTCTCGAAGGGCTGGTTTCGGCTGCCAAGGAAGGCGCCAATATCATGGAACCATCCATCGCCGCGGCCCATGCCGGGGTGACGACCGGCGAGTGGGCGCAGACATTGCGTGATGTGTTTGGGGAATTTCGAGCCCCCACGGGCGTCACAGGCGCTACCGGTGCGGCCTCTCGCGAGGATGACGAAGCCAGGGAGCATGTTGACGCTGTATCGGAAAAGCTCGGTCGTCGCATGAAGATGCTGCTGGGCAAGCCAGGTCTGGACGGCCATTCGAACGGCGCTGAACAGATAGCTGTTCGCGCCCGCGATGCCGGTATCGATGTGGTCTATGAAGGAATTCGCTTGACGCCTGAGCAAATCGTGTCGGCCGCAAGGGAAGAAGACGTGCATGTTATCGGACTTTCCATCCTTTCTGGTTCCCACGCCACCCTGGCTTCTGAAGTTCTGGGTGGACTGAAGGACGCCGGTCTTGAAGACGTGCCCGTGATCGTTGGCGGCATCATCCCGGACGAAGATGCCCAGGACCTGCTGCAGGCTGGCGTTTCACGCGTCTATACGCCCAAGGATTTCGATCTGGGGGCGATCATTGATGATATTGCCGGAATTGTTGAAAACGCTTACCCGCAGTAAAGCGGATCTAGCTTTTGGGTTCCTCGCCGGGCGACAGGACCGGTAACGCTTCGACTTTCTTGCCGGGTGGTTTGGGGTGATCAATAAGCGGGCTCATTGATTCGAGAAGGTATTTCAGAACGCCGTCCTGGTATTCGGGGCGGACCATTGCCCAGCTGGCGAAAACGCCGCCACGGTTGTCGTAGCTCATGATTTCGTCATCATCCAGATACCTGTCCAGATCACTGGCGATATCCTTGCTTTTGTCGACAAAAATCCAGCGCGGCCTCAGCCCGCCATGCCAAAGTACGATGATGCCACTTTGAGCTGACAGCCCAAGTTTCTGGGGATCAGTGAACAACAACCGGTGAAATTTGCCAGCCGGCGTTTTGGCCCAATGCGGATTGGTTCTGTCGTCGTTCTGCATAGCCGAAAATCCTGTCGTCACCATAACGAGCAGATCTCCCCCTAAATTTAGTATGTCGGGTTAAACAAATTTGGGCCCGACACTTGCGAATCGCAATGCAAATAACGCATTAACAATGACTTATATCCGGTTGCCAATTGGTTAACGCAGTGGAATCGAATATTAGCTGCTATGCATTTAATGCAATGCTGCACTGCAGCAATACCGCTTAATTTTCCTGAGAATAGTTCTATTGTGTACCTAATATCATTCTCCATCTCAGGACCGAAGACCATGAAGTACATTAATGACGATAAAGCACGGCGGACCCAGTTATTTGTGAGCGTGTGGTGGAAGCGCTTCAAACTCTCCCAGAGGCTACATTCCCTTGATGATCGCATGCTAGCCGATATCGGTATTAACCGCGGCGAAATTGGCGCGATCGTCAAGAAGTCAATTCCCAGCGCCGGGATTGTGGAACGCCTGGTTGCGGTTGCAAACAAACTGAATGAAATTCGCAAAAATCACGAAGCAGCCAGGGAGTTGGCCGGCTTGGATGATCGTATGCTGGCGGACATGGGGTTGTACCGGTCTGACATAACCTCGATTTCCAGGGGTTATTACCCGGAACGCCGCTCCAGCGCCTCACCTTTGACGTCTTATGGGGTCGAAGAAGCGGTTCTGCAGGGTGCGGCCAACGACGATCACAGGCATGCGGCCTAAATTCCGGCTACTTTTTAGCCTCCGACTGGGACCTGTCGATAGCCGTTTTGCCGCATGCAGCGTGAGACGAGGCCCTTGGTGTTCTTTTTAACCAGGTAAGCGTCCATGTTCTGCTGGTAGGTGCTTTGATCGCCAAAGCCGCCGCCGCTGCTTGATCCATATTGGTCAATCCGGTAATCACTTTCCGCTTCCTTGCGGGCGTATGATTGGCACCGGGCGAGATCGCTGCGTTGCTGTTCAGCACCTGTATTCGGCCTTTGCCAAATCATCGTTTTGCCAGCGCAGGCGTTCAAAAAGAATATTAACACCGCAACGAAAGCCAATCTGGAAAAAACACAGGACATTAGCGAACCAGTATTTCGGACGGGAAATACGTGGAAACCGTAGTGCCCTTGCGAAGCTTGCTTCTGATTTTAATGTGCCCGCCGTGCATTTCCACTAGGGCCTTGGCCAAAGGCAGGCCGAGGCCGGTGCCATCATATTTGCGGGCCAACTGACTGTCGACCTGGGCGAATGGCGTCATTACCTTGGGTATATCGGCCTGTTTCATGCCGATGCCTGTGTCGGCGATGGAGATGACCAGCGTTCCCGCTTTCGTCATATGCGCTTTCAACGTCACCGAACCTCCTCTGGGGGTGAATTTGACAGCGTTTGACAACAAATTCAGAAGTATTTGTTTCAGTCGCTTCGGGTCAGCTTTTAGGGGCGGTATTTTTCCTTGAATACTGCCATTGAGTACGAGCTTGTTCACCTCGGCCCGCTCGCGGATCAGACCCAGGCAAGAATCGAAGATCTTGTTTAGAAAGACTTTTTCTGGATTAAAGTCCAACTCGCCAACCTCTACCTGAGAAACGTCAAGAATGTCATTGATGATCGAAAGCAGGTGCTGCCCGGAGTCGTTGATGGTGTGGATATAGTCGATGTATTTTTTGTGACCTACCGCGCCGAATACCTCTGTTTTTATCAAATCGGAAAAGCCGATAATGGCGTTCAAGGGTGTGCGCAATTCATGAGAAACGTTTGCCAGGAAATCTGTCTTGGTGCGGCTGGCGATTTCGGCCGTTTCTTTTGCTTCAAGTAATGCTGCTTCGGCTTGTTTTCGTGCGGTGATGTCATCCAAGGAACCGGTCATTCGATAGGCCCGGCCTTCATCATCAAATAGCGCCAGGCCCCGGTTTCTAATCCATTGTAATTTCGAGCCGGGGCGCACCACCCTGAACTCGCATTCGAATGTCGGCGCGTGGCCCTTTAGGTGGTTGATAAGGTTTGCCCGATAGACGGGTTTGTCTTCGGGGTGCATGTTTGCGTAAATGTTTTTTTCCAAGCTAACCCTGTTGTTCGATTCCAGATTCTTCATCACCGATTTGCCGACAAGTTGTTCGAAGCGGGCAGAAGCGAATATTTTGTTGGTCGCCAAATTCCAGTCCCAGACCCCTTCATTGGCTGCTTTAATTGCCAATGCGTATCGCTCTTCGCTTTCGCGCAAAGCCCGCTCTGCCAATTTTTGTTCGGTGATGTTATTGCGAACCAGAACCAAGCCACCGTCGCTTGTCCTGTCAGTCTTGATGACCCACCAACTGCCGTCGGAAAAATGCGTTTCGTAAGTGCCGGGTGTCTTCAGCTTCTTCAAACGGGCGTCGACAATCTTGTCTATAGTCTCGTCGGTTTCGCCATAAAATCCCTTCTTTGCGAAGAAACGCATGATTTCGCCCAGCTTTATACCAGGCGACAAAATTCTCGGAACGTCTTCGAAAGATTTGAGAAATTTGGAATTGTAGGCGACGAGTTTATCATCAGCGTCGAACATAGAAAAATCTTCCGACATGCTTTCAATTGCGTCGACAAGTTTTTCGTGGGATGCCTCCAGGAGGGATTCGCTGACAAGCAAGGCCTCCTCGCGATCTTTCAGTTCGGTAATGTCCGTAAGCAGGCTGACCAGCAAACCGTCTTCTGTTTTAAAATCGCTGTAGCGAACCCATGTGCCGTTGTCGAACAGGATTTCCCCCGGTTTCCCAGGATTTTTGTGTTGCTGAATCCTTTGCTTGATCCACTTTTTTTGCTCACCTGCCGACAGATGTGTCAGGGAACGGGCGGCAAAAGCCTTAATGATCTTTTCATATGTTTGACCGGGAACGAGGTAGGGCGCTACATCGGCAATCAGTTCCCGATACCGGCCGTTACAAAGTATCAGACGGTCTTTTTCATCATAAATAACCAGACCATCTGGAAGGCCCTCAATAGCTTGATTAAAGCGCTTTTCGCTTTTAATCAGGGCAAGTTCATTTTCCTTCTTTTCTGTAATATCGGCATACAGACTGACGCGCCCGCCATCATTTGTCTTGAAATCCTGATAGCGAATCCAGGATCCATTTGGAAATTCGCATTCAAGCGCTTTGCCCGGCGAATTGTGGTGCTTTAAGCGAAGTTTGATCCAGTTTTCACGTTCCTTTTTTGGACGCCCTTTAAACCGGATAGCGGCGACGGCCTCAATCAATTCCAGGCGAGGAACTCCCGAGCGTATTTTTTTTGAGGCCTGTCCGATCAGTTTTCGGTAATTTTTATTGCACGTAACCAAGCGATCATCGGAATCGAATAGTACGAAACCTTCCGAAATGCTTTCAATTGCGTCTTCCAGCCTTTTTTGTATTGTTTTTGCAACCCGGCTGCTTTCGACAAGCCTGAATTCCCGTTTTTTCAGTTCAGTAATGTCTTCGTATGTCTTGATGATATAGCCGGATCGAGTGCGGCGATCCTGTGCCTTAATCCAGCGTCCGTTACGATATTCAACTTCAAGGGCTTCCCCTTCTTTACCATGCGCCGCAATTCTTTCTTTGAGCCACTGCTCGGTATTTTCTCCTGTGACAATGAGTTTGTTTTTTCTAATCACCAAACGAAGGATTTTTTCGAACGACGGGTGCGAGTCCAGTTCCTCTTTAGTGAGCCTGGATAGACGGCGATAATTTTCGTTATAGGCTATAAGATGTCCTTGCGGATCGAAAATAAGTAGCCCATTGGGAATACAATCGATGATCTCACGCAACAGATCAGGGTTCTCCAGGAGGGAGTCATTTACCGAAGGTGCTTCCTTCCCGATGGATTTTGTTGCCTTTTTCATTTCGAGCCGCCTTTTCCCGCACTCTTTTTAGCGGCTGAAAAAGGTAATTGGGAAGCGAAAATACAGCCTTTGACTCAGTGTTTAGCAGGACCGATGCATTGACGAACGAAATCAATTACTTCCGGCGTGTCCCATTCGGCGATGCCAACCACCCGACCCCGCTCCATACCATCGGCGTCGATAAGAATGGTTACCGGCAGGCCCATAACTCCTGATTTTCGCCCCACTGTAGCTTTTTTGTCGATTAGCACGTCCAGCCCGGTCAGTCCTTGCTTTTTGAAGAAGGGAATAACCTTTTTTGCGCCTTTTCTGTCTTGGGAAAGAGCCAGAACCGTTATGCCCTCGGCGGCCAGGATGTTCTTCATAACCATCAGCGCCGGCATTTCCTTGATGCACGGCGCGCACCAGGTCGCCCAGAAGTTCAAGACGACGCCTTTGCCCTTGTAATCGGCAATCGTTAGCTCGTTGTCATCGGCGTCGAAAAACGGGTAAACCGGGGAAGGTCTCGGCGGGGTCTGGATCCTGAAATTGTCTAAAGCCGGACCCGGATTGGCGCATTTATCCGCCTCAGCACTTGCATGAAGCGGCGATATGGAGACAATCACCAACAATACCGCTGCAACAGCCATTTGGAATCGCCAATGACATTGTGCGAGCGATTTGGTACGTAAGGCTGGAATATTGCGAAGAAAAGCGTTCATGGTCGGAATTGTTTTAAAACTATTTACAAGTGGGGTCCAGTGGTGACGAAGAAGTCTTCCAAACCCGATACGCAAATCAATCAGAAAAACGCCTCGTCCAGTACGATCTGGGGCGGGCGATTTGATGCGGGTCCGTCATCCCTGATGGAAGCGATCAATGCCTCCATCGACTTCGACAAACGCTTCTATGTCCAGGATATTGCCGCTTCAAAAGCCCATGCGGACATGCTGGTGGCCCAAAAAATTCTTGAGCCGGCCGACGGAGATGCTATCCGCGAAGGCCTGGACGCCATCGCCAAGGAAATCGACGAAGGAACGTTTGAATTCAGCGCCGCCCTTGAAGATATTCATATGAATATCGAAAACCGGCTGTCCGAATTGATAGGCGACGCGGCGGGGCGACTGCACACGGCGCGCTCACGCAATGATCAGGTGGCGACGGATTTCAGACTGTGGGTGCGCAAAGCCATTGACGGCATTGATTCAGCACTGATGGGGTTGCAGGGTGTCCTGATCGAAATCGCCGAAGCTAATGCGGGAACCGTAATGCCGGGGTTTACACACCTGCAGGCGGCGCAACCGGTTACCTTGGGTCACCATATGCTTGCATACGTTGAAATGTTCGGGCGCGACCGTGGGCGTTTTACCGACTGCCGGTCCCGGCTGAATGAGAGTCCTCTTGGTGCGGCAGCCCTTGCAGGAACCTCGTTCCCGATCGACCGGAAAATGACGGCCGATGCGCTCGGCTTCGCAAGACCTGCGGCTAATTCCCTGGATGCGGTTTCCGACCGGGATTTTGCTTGCGAATTTTTGAGCGCGGGATCGATCATGGCGGTCCATCTGTCGCGTATGGCGGAGGAAATCGTTCTATGGAGCGCGCCTCAGTTTGGCTATGTCAGGATTTCCGACAGTTTTTCGTCCGGTAGTTCGATTATGCCGCAAAAGCGCAATCCCGACGCCGCTGAACTTGTCCGCGGCAAGGCCGGGCGCGTCATTGGTTCCCTGAACGCCTTGCTCGTCGCATTGAAAGGTTTACCGCTCGCGTATGGCAAGGACATGCAGGAAGACAAGGAACCGGTTTTCGATGCCGCCGATACACTGGGCATATGCATCGCCGCCATGACAGGCATGCTGGAAGAGGCCGAATTCGACCAAAACAGAATGAACGCCGATGCCGGTAGGGGCTTTACGACCGCCACCGACCTGGCGGACTGGCTGGTTCGGGTGGCGGATATTCCATTCCGGCAGGCCCATCACATTACCGGTGCTTTGGTGAAAATGGCTGAAGACAAAAACTGCGGTCTGGAAGATCTGAGCCTGGCCGATATGCAATCGGTCGAGACGACCATCACGGAAGAGATTTTCGAGGTGCTGGGCGTGGAAAATTCCGTGGCCAGCCGCATAAGCGAAGGCGGAACGGCGCCCGCCAATGTTTCCGCCGCCGCTGCCGCCGCAAGGAAGAGGTTCATAAAATGACGAACAGGAAAACCGGTCTTTTCGTGCGCCTGATCGTGTTGGCGTTGGTGATTGCCCTCGCTTCCCCGCTTGCAGCTTGTGGCCGTAAAAGTTCGCCGGAACGCCCGGAAGATTCGGACTACCCGCGTAACTATCCCAGCGAATAAAGAGACGAACCAGATGGATCACTTTCAATACCGTGACGGAGTCCTTCTGGCCGAGGACGTATCGATAAAAGATATTGCCGAAGATGTAGGCACGCCTTTTTACGCCTATTCCACGGCAACCCTGGAGCGCCACTACAACGCTTTCACCGCGGCTTTTGAGGGCATGGACACGTTGGTTTGTTATTCCGTTAAGGCGAATTCAAACATCGCCGTTGTGCGCACGCTGGCGCGCATGGGAGCTGGCGCCGACGTGGTTTCCGGAGGCGAGTTAAAACGGGCATTGGCCGCTGGCGTCCCAGCAGGCAAGATCGTATTTTCCGGCGTCGGTAAAACCCGGAAGGAGTTGAGTGACGCCCTGAAGGCCGGGATCATGCAAATCAACGTGGAATCCGAACCGGAACTGGAAGCGTTGAGTTCCGTCGCCGGGTCGTTGGGGCTGGAGGCGGCCGTCGGGTTCAGGGTCAACCCGGATGTGGACGCCCATACGCACGCCAAAATATCGACCGGCAAGGCGGAAAACAAGTTTGGCATCGAATGGACCAGGGTTCACGAGGTCTATACGAAAGCCGCTGAAATGAAGGGCATTCGCCCCGTCGGCTTGGCCGTTCACATCGGGTCGCAATTAACGGAAACGCAGCCTTTCAGGGATGCCTATATCCGCATGCGCGATCTTACCGCCATGCTGTTGGCCGACGGCCTTAATGTGGAGCGTCTGGATCTTGGCGGCGGCCTGGGTATTCCTTATGGCAATTCTGAAGAACCCCTCGCCGGACCGGCTGAATACGGGGAAATCGTCCGCGATGTCTTTGCCGATTTCGACGGAAAGATCCTATTCGAGCCAGGACGTGTTATCGCCGGTAATGCAGGTGTTCTTGTGACGCGGGTGATTTATGTCAAGGAAGGGGCGACGCGCAGTTTCGCCATCATCGATGCGGCAATGAACGATCTCACTCGGCCCTCCCTGTACGACGCCTTCCATGAAATCGTCCCCGTCAATCAGGTGGACGACGAGGGTGAAACGGGCACTTATGATGTGGTCGGGCCGATTTGCGAAACCGGCGATACATTTTGTACCGAGCGCAAACTGCCGAGCCTAGCCGCAGGGGATTTGCTAGCCATTCGCACTGCCGGCGCTTACGGGGCCGCCATGGCCTCAAGCTACAATACGCGCGCACTGGTGCCGGAAGTGATGGTCCGGGGAAAGGATTATTCGGTCATTCGCCGCCGCGTAGAAGTCGATGACCTGATCGACCTTGAGACCTTTCCGGCGTGGCTGTCCAACAATCCGGAGTAGGGCGAGGATAAAAAAAGAACGCAAGTCTGTTGCGAAGAATCCTTAGGGCCTAAAAGTAGAAAGAAAATTAGTTATTCGCCATCTTCATTGGCTGTCGGATAGGCCGCCCCTTGTTCCTGCGTTGCCGCTGCACTAGAAGCATGGCGATGCAGCCAACGCCACTTATCGTCCCGCTTTACCATTCCCACCGTCCATCTTATGGGAATTTTTGTTAATCCATCATCCGTATTCAGTTTAAGATTGAATGAGATCGCAACGGTTGCACTTTCCGGGTTAACATGAACCTGTCGCCAGCCCCATTCGAAATGCGTCGCCGTGGCTTCAGCAAAATTTCGAAGGAAAATATCCTCAATAGCCGACCGACCAACACAAAGCTCATCCGCCCCGGTGCCGATCAGTGAAATATCTTCACCCTCGTCGAACAAACCCATCAAACGATCAATATCCTTTGCACAATAGGCTTCAGCATATTCGTCCAGCGTTGCGAGAACGGCTTCTTCTTCATTCATTATGATACCTCTTTGCAAATCACCAACGTCAAAGGAACGTGTTTCCTTGCCAGTAGATTTTCAAGGTCACAAATTGTTCGAAATTGGCATAAAACATGAAACACGAAGTTTTCGGCGTTCGATAGATATTACCTGGTAGGAACCAGATAGCTTGCCTAGGTAACCAAAAAATCAGCGGCCGAAAGGTCGCCGATATTAATACCGGTCATGGTTATTTCCATGTCCGCCGCGCTGTCGCCGTCGCAATCAATCTCGAGGGTTTCGTTGACCGCCATGCGGGCCTGTACATTGGCGGTCACGGAGAAATTATTGGTGCCGATGTAAGAAAAGGATCCGGGATTCGAGGTGAAACCCTGAAGATGTATCTGATCGCCATCGGGTGCGGTCAACAACAGGTCGGAACCCTGTGGCGAAAAATTGGCTTTCAATAGCCAGTCAATTCCAGGAATACTCAACGCACCGCCAAATTTAGCCTGGAGAACCTGAACGGACGGAATAGTATTTGTGGTGAAGGCCTGCTTTACCATTACTTTTACTCTCCGGATTTAGGCTCAGTAGACGTCATTCCGACTGACGTACGTATTGAATTTGCCTGTCGGGGTGATGATTTGCGGGTCTTTGATGACTTTTTTGACTGTACGGGTGACGTCATCGACGATCACGATGGCAGATGTCCTGTTGCTGGTGTTCCAGACTGAAAACCAGACTTCGTCACCTTTACGGTTGTAAGTCCCTTGAATGATCCGAGGAAAACCATCCTTAATCCCGGCTTGTTCAGCCAGGTTGATAACTTTCGCGGGGGCTTTAATGTCGTTGATGTCGAAAACGCTGACGGCTCCAAAGACCTCGGCTTCCTGGTTTAGCGGCGCGTCGACCCAAAGATTTCTGGATTTCGGGTGAGTGCGGGCAAAAAGAGAGCCTGCGCCGTTGTGGTTAAGAACTTGAACCACCTGCCATGCGTATTGGGGATGGTTTTCAGGGTCTACGCCTATCAGGGCAATGGAATTGTCACCAAGATGACTAGTCGCCCATACCGGACCATATTCCGGATGATTGAAGTTCGCACCATGACCAGGATGGGGCTTGTCGCCGATGCCGTCGCGGATCAGCTTGACCAGTTTTCGCGTCTTGGTATCGATAACCGCAACGGTGTTCTTTGCATTGGCGGCGACCAGGAAATACCGTTTAGTCGGATCAAACCCGCCGTCATGCAAATAACGCTCGGCATTGATGGTGGTAATCGTCAGGTTGTCTATGTCTGCGTAATTGACGAGAAGGACTTTGCCGGTCTCCTTGATGTTGATAATGAATTCCGGGTTAAAGCGGGAACTGGCGATAGAGGCGACCCGGGGCTCGTGGTGGTATTCCATGGTGTCATGGGTCATTCCACGCGTTGAAACCACCTTTAGGGGCTGCAGGGTCTCGCCATTTAGCATGGTAAATTGTGGCGGCCAGTACGATCCGGCAACGACGAATTTATCTTCCCAACCTGCCATCTTCGAAGCCTGGATGGAACGTGCTTCATAACCGACACGTACTTTTGCCACCGTCGCCGGTTTCTTCATCCATAAATCGATCAGATTGACGTTGCCGTCGCGGGCGATGATGTACAGGTAGCGACCGCTTGCCGACATGCGCGTGACGTGTACGGCATAGCCTGTATCAATCATCTGGATGATCTTCTTTGACGTGCCGTCGATAAGGGCGACCTTGCCGGTATCGCGCATGGTGATCGCGAACAGATTATCGATATCGAAATCATTGGCTTTTTGTTGCGGCCTATCACACCGCGGAACCAAAACTTTCCAGCTCTTCCTGATGTGGCTGAAGTTGAAGTCATTCGGCTTGGGTGGAGTATGCATTAGATACTTGGCGAGGATATCGACTTCGCGGTCGGACAAGACCTCGGCTTCACCCCAATTAGGCATGCCATCGCCACTGCCGTAGTAGATAGTTTTCTTGATCCTGCTAAAGCCCAGCTTGTGAGTAATATCCGGCGTAATCGCCCCGCCAGTAGCGCCCTGGCGCAGGACACCATGACATCCGGCGCAACGTTCAAAATAAATCATTCGGCCAACCAGATACTCGGCCTTTGACATCTTCGGCGCGCCGGAAAGGGGCTCGGGCATTTCAATCTTTTCATACTGAAGCATATCCATGTTTGGGGCATATTCTTCAATTTGCGATAGTGAATGACCTGCACTGGAAGCCTTCATTCTGGCTGATAACGTTGAATCCGCCGCGGATGCCAACCCCGATATGCAGATGCCAAAAAGTAAAACCAGCGCAACGTTTGCCTGGAATGCAAAACTATTTTTCTCTTTGGTAACCATGAGCCTTTCCCCTATCCCGACACTCAATCTCAGTGCCAATATTTGCCAACCACAAAATTGGCTGGAAGGCGGCCCCGAAAACCAATTTGCCCATGGAGACATTGATGACCTTCAGGGCCGCAAAGGCCCGCCTTATTGGACGATTCGATTTTGCCTTTTCTTCCATTTGCCTAGTCCCGGGAGGGCTACAGCGCCTCCGCGATCAGACTTTTTTTAAGGCTCCCAAGCTAGGGAAAGCCTTATGGAAAAACATTGTCGCGAAATGAAAGACAAAAGGGACCTCCCATTTGGGAGGACGAAGGGGAATTTCCTAAAAAACCTTTCCTGGGATGGAAAGATAGGCAAGTCGAACAAGGTCCGCTTGACGTTTGGTGTCGGTTTTTTGGAATATGGATTTCAGATAAAAACGCACGGTGCCTTCCGTCAGGGCCATATTCTTTGCAATTTCCTTCGGGCTCAGGCCGTCGCACAACAGGGCGGTGATTTTCCCTTCCGAAGGGGTCAAATTGAGAATGTTCGCCAAAGCCTCGCCGGTCATCCCGACATCAACCTCGGGATCCTTGATGAAGACCATGGTGGTGGGTTGGCTAAGCGCGGACAAATCCGTCTGGTCAATATTGCGCCGCCCCAAGGGAACTACAAGGATACCAAATGATCTTTTGCCGCTGGGGCGCGATACACCCATGCTACCGCCGGGATGGTGTTCAACGTCTAGGGCGCCAAGGTCAAAGTTCTTAAATGTTTCGCCGGACTGGCCAATCAAGATTGAAAGCCGATTGTTTTCATCCTTCCCTTCGGCGCGTACTCGCCCTTCTTGGGTAAGAACAATCCCGTCGTGCTGATCAAGAATGGCTTTAGCGGCTCGATTGACGAAAGTGGATTTTTGATCCTGATCCAAAATAAGAATTCCGGATTTTACCCGATCAAGGCCTTCCATCAGGCTGGATTTAAGTATCTCGGCATTTTCTATTTGTGAGTTGACCTGAAGCGCTTGTTTGATGTGCGGGTACAGGCGTTCAAAAAAAAGGATTTCCGGTTTTTCGAAAACTCCCACAGAAACACCCCGCCGCAAGATCAGATAACGGCATCTTTTAGCCGATTGATCAAGGATCAGGGATAGCAGGTGCTCCGATTTGTGGGGTTGCCAGAAGTCTGAATAAATCTCGCTGTTTTCATAGCCTTTGTAATCGAAAAACATTTGATCGACATAAGCGGCCCCCGGATCGGTGGACATGGCGTGAGGAATCATGTCGCTAATGCCTGCATAGTAATTTTGGTATGCTTGGGAGTATTCTTCGCTTACTCCTTCAATACCGTGAATATAGACATTTTCACCATCATGGTCCTGGGTAAGCAGGGCTAGAAGTTGACTATCAAATGTTTCGTGAAAATGGCGCAGCACATCGTTCCAGCTATCTGGATCGAGGGAGGCCGCATAAATTTTCTCAATTGATTGTATTAATGCCCTGTCGTCCATAAAACCGCCTACCGTCTTCTCAAAAGTTGCTTTCCGGTACGGATAGAAATGCAAGTCGAACAAGGTCCGCCTGACGGTTGGTGTCGGTTTTTTGGAATATGGATTTCAAATAAAAACGCACGGTGCCTTCCGTCAGGGTCATGTTCTTTGCGATTTCCTTCGGGCTCAGGCCGTCGCACAGCAGGGCGGTGATTCTTCCTTCCGACGGGGTCAGGTGAAGGATGTCCGCCAGAAGGTCACCCGTCATCCCGACATCAACCTCGGGATCCTTGATGAAGACCATGGTGGTGGGTTGGCTAAGCGTGGACAAATCCGTCTGGTCAATATTGCGCCGCCCCATGGGAACTACAAGGATACCAAATGATCTTTTGCCGCTGGGGCGCGAAATACCCACGCTGCCGCCGGGATGATGTTCAACGTCAAGGGCGCCAAGGTCAAAATCCCTAAAAGACGCACCCGACTGGCCAATCAAAACAGAAAGCTTGCCATTGTCATCCACGCGCTTGGCGCGCAGGCGTCCCTGTTGGTTGAGGACAAGACCGTCGCGTTGTTCAAGAATAGTATTGGCGGCTTTATTGACGAAGATGGCTTTTTGATCCTGATTCAAAATAAGAATTCCGGATTTTACCCGATCAAGGCCTTCCATCAGGCTGGATTTAAGTATCTCGGTATTTTCTATTTGTGAGTTGACCCGAAGCGCTTGTTTGATGTGAGGATAGAGAGTTTGGAAAAGAGTAAGCTCCTTTTGGCCGAAAGCGCCTGCCGATGCGCTGCGCCGTACACCCAGGTACCGGCAATTCCCATTCTTCTTTTCCAGAATCAGGGAGAGCAAATGTTCAAATCTATAAGGAGCCCAGAAGTCGTGATATATCTCGCTGTTCAGGTATCCCTTATAATCGGGATACATCTCATCGAGGTAAATTTCACCCGGATTTTTCGCCATTGCGTAGGGCAGCATATCGCTGATGGAGGAATAGTAATTTATGTAGGCTTCAGCAAATTTTTTAGTTTTCCCGAGAAAGCCAATGAATTGGGTGTTTGTGCCGTCAATGCCTTGCGTCAGCAGGGACATAAATTGACAATTTGTAGTTTCTCGAAGGTGATTCAGGGCGTCATCCCACCGTTCAGGCGCAAGGGATGCCGAATAAATTTTTTCAATCGATGTTAGTAGAGCCTTGTCGTCCATGCCGCCCCCAAGCAACACAACCGGAAATTCCTAAACCTTTTGCCGATCCAAAATTACCATTTCCTTCTTTATATTTGAAAAAAATAATGTAAATTTCAAAAGTAGTAAAACAATATTTCTTCTCAGTTGTTGTTATTGTAATGATTAAAAACAAAAGTATTAGTTTGCCGTCAGCTATATGTGCCTTCCGCCAAAATAAAGAAAGTGGCGAAGTGATCCTTTTTCTTCATGGAAATTCATCGTCATCCCTGATTTTTCAGAATCAGTTTAATGACGAATCGTTCAAAAAATACCGTCTAATTGCGCTTGATCTACCAGGTCATGGTGCGTCCGGTCCGGCAAAAAATCCGCAGGGAACTTATTCTATACCCGGCTTCGCGGCAGCGGTTTGTGAATTTATGGATGAACTATCGCTTAGCGACGTTATTCTGGTTGGTCATAGCCTGGGCGGCCACGTTGCCTTGGAAGTTGGCGAACGCGACGCGCGTGTGAAGGCGATCATGACCATTGGCGCCTCACCCATACCCCATGATCCGAGCGCACTAGAGAGGATATTTCCGCCATCACCGTTACTTCCCATTGCCTTCAAAGGGGACTTAAGTGATGAAGAAAAGGAAGTTTTTGTAGCGGCAGCCTATAATGGGGGCGAAATGCCGCCCTTTGGCATTAACGATATTTCGCGTGGTGACGGATCCTTCAGATCACACTTTGGGGCATCGATAGCGGCGGGCATTTATGCCGACGAAGCGAAATTCGTTGCAAACTCTTCAATCCCTATCGCCGTGGTTTACGGCGCAGAAGAGAAATTGCTGAATGTTGACTTCCTGAAGGAGTTAACTTTCAAAAATCTGTGGCGGGACGAGGCGCTCATCGTGGCGGGCGGTCATGCACCGTTCTGGAGCGCCCCGGAAGACTTCAATCGTGTTTTGTTGGATTTTCTGGATAAAGCCTGAAAAACTTATTGTCCTTCTTCGGCCTCGGGCATTTCCTCGGGCTCGGTGAAGGTGACTTCAAGTCTTCTTGCCGTTGCCGCCGGGTCCATGACGGAACCCTCGAAATCCATTTTTTCGCCAGGTGGTATCTGCGCCATTTCGGGCGTCAGATTCAGGAATTGCACTTCCTCACCTTCGCTGTTGAACAGCGATACCCGGATCAATGGCACGTCGCGGGGTTGGTCGGATACATTGGCGACGCTTCCGGTGACTATCAGGACGTCAATTTCGCCCTCGGTTCCCCTTTGCGAGCGGACGTCCTGAATATCAAGGCCCGTTCCCAAAGGTTCACCCAAACCGATCATTTCGTAAAGCAGTTTGGTTTGGGGCACCATTTCCTGGACCATATCGCGCAGGAAAAATCCCGCTCCGGCCGTACCAACCAGTAACAACAGGAATATTAATCCAACCAACAGGCCGATATTGATACCGCCCTCGTCTTCGTCTTCGTCCTCGTCTTCATCGTCATACTCGTCATCGTCGTAATCGTCTCCGTCGATGCTCATCAGCGATTCAGGTATGGGTTCGGGATCGGGAATATCGTCCAGGCTGTCGATGCCATCGTCTTCCATGTCGCCCATAAGCGAATCGATGGGTTCGGGTTCAGCTTCCTCACCGAACATGTCATCCAGTTCTTCCTGGGATAACGGCTCTTCTTCCGGTTCTGGTTCGGGTTCGGGCTCCGGTTCGGGTTCCGGCTCCGGTTCTGGCTCCGGTTCCGGCTCCGGTTCCGGTTCGGGCTCGGGAAAAGGTTCTGGGTCCGGTTCGGGCTCCGGCTCTGGTTCCGGGATCGGTTGCGGGGCTGGCGCCGGTTGCGGCATGGGCTGCGCCACCGGCTGCGGCTGCATTTGGCCTGTCTGAGGCATCTGTCCGAAAGCCGCCATGGCCTGCATCTGGGCCTGAATTTGCGCTTGTATCAAGGCCGGATCGACCATCGCCGGTTGTTGCGCCGGTGCCGGTTGGGCATAGGCCGGAGCTGGTCTCATTTGCGCGGGCTGTACCGGTAGCTGGTGCCATTGATGCTCGCAATTGGAGCAACGCACTGACTTCCCCTGGGGTCCAAGGGTCGCGTCATCGACTTTATAAGTCGTCGAACAGTTAGGGCAACTGATAATCATGAGCGCCAATATGTGTTAAA
>CAZBEC010000010.1:117804-198137 GCA_964490815.1 uncultured Thalassospiraceae bacterium | reverse complement strand
GGCGGCATCGGCATGGGCATTGCCCGCCGTAAGGCCAACCAGAGCCAGCCCGGTCATTATTGAAATGACTGTTTTCATATTTCTTTTCTCCTCTAGAGCAACCTGCGTTTTTTAATCGCAGATTAGTTGCTCGATTCTTCAAATTTCGATCAAATTATCTGCATTAAAGAAGTTCTTCTTTAATGCAGTTTGATCTAAGTCGCTTCGCTTTCTTCTTCCGCCTGGGCTTTTCGTGCAAACCAGACCAGTACGCCACCGGTCAGAATGAAACCAAGCGCGGTAAAGATGTAGACGGTGATCGGCATGGGCGCTTCGATGAAGACGTAGTGCCAGGTCGACAGACTCATGATAAGGCCGTGTTCACCGTTGGACCCGTCCCAGGCGTTCAGGGACATCGGGATGAACTTACCGGCTTCGAACTGAACGTCGTTTTTGTCATCGGTAGTCAACGAACGTTTCATGACCATGGTCCACTGACCCTGATCCCAGTTCGCCTTCGAGACGATCTGTTGCTGATCTTCCTTTTGCGGCTTGGGCGCCTGACGCCAGCCACGGGCGTTGGCGTCGAGGGCGCCATTTCCGCCGCCTTCGGCCATGTCCGCATTCCACATCCACAGATTCACCTGATTGGACGAGTCCCCGCGGAAGAAGTGTGGCTTCTTGGTGCCCGATGGCGTCTTGACCGGAAATTGAATGGCGATGGAATCGCGGAAGGTTTCAAGTGCCCGCGGGATCATGTCATTGGCGGCCACGTAGGAATTGTAGATGCCTACTTTCTGGATTTCAGCCGGGTTCATTTCCTGTTCGGCATCATGGGCGATGTCCTTGAACGGATCGTCCCAGGTTAGCTTGAAGGCGATTTCCTTATCGTTGGCGATGGCTTGAATCGTCGCCATTTCGATGCTCGGGTTCTGCCAGCGCGGCGGGGCGATGACCTGCCCAGCCAGTCGCATATCCATGGGTTGCGCAGTGTTCCAGGCTTCATCGGCCGGATCTTCAGGAACGTCGCCATCAATAGGAAGGGCCTTCAACACTTGATGCTGGGTCAGATCGTGTTGCAGGGACTTGATATAGTT
Organism: uncultured Thalassospiraceae bacterium; assembly: GCA_964490815.1. Taxonomy (GTDB): domain Bacteria; phylum Pseudomonadota; class Alphaproteobacteria; order Rhodospirillales; family JABHCV01; genus JACNJU01. Next base: position 197,061 of record CAZBEC010000010.1, on the reverse strand, counting down.
AGCCAACGCCCAGCGATCTTCTTCGGGCAGGGATTTCACAAATGACGGCATCGGAGTTCCATTAATACCCGAGGTAAAGCGCATGAAAATTTGCTCGACCTCGCTACCGCCCTTGATCTTCCAGGGGTGAGTCACGTTTCGGATGCGGATCGGGAAACCCCAGTCATCCTTACGGAATTCCTTGTTGCCGTCGCCACGACCGGTCTTGCCGTGGCAGCTCCAGCATTTGGCGCGCTCGAACACGTCCTTACCCTTTGCGACCAATTCCGGGCTGTAAGGCGGCATATTGGCCGGCAGCGAAATGGTTTTGCCGGTCTTGACGGGGTCCAGCTCTTCGTCTTCGAATTCGATAGCGAAGGTCTTGATGTAGGAAATAACCTGCCAGCGTTCTTCTTCGCTGAGACCGTTTTTGATCAGGTCGCTGTCGAAAGCCTGCATGGCGGTGCCGGGCAGGCCGCGCGAAACGGTGCGAAATAGATCATTGTCGGTCGGCAATTCACCGGAAATGGTAGTCCTGAACTTATAGGTGCCCAGGGTAAAGTCACGCGGGCGGGGGTCCAGGAAATCTGCCGCCGGTCCGCCACCGTCACCAAGCAAGCCGTGACAAAAGCTGCACCGCTTGATGTAGATCTGACGTCCATTTTCGACAAATTCTTCCGTTACTTCGGGCATTGGCCCGCTGGGAACGTTCGACGCCTGGGAAATCTGCGGAACCAGTAAAGCCATCAGCGTCAGCGCCGCGCCGAATTTAGGGAAGATCATGTTTGTAATCCTGTTCATGTTATTACTCCCCATGGCTCAGTGTTTTTCCGGAATACGAGGCGTTTTTTCCGCCAGGTCGTATTCAGCCATGATGATCAACCAACGTTCTTCCTCGGTCAGGCTGACCTTCCATTCGGGCATCGCCGAATCCCAAGGGGTCGCTTCCAGAGGCAGGCCGGGACCGCCGTTTTCCACACGCCAGAAGGTGTATCCTTCGACGATGGTCTCAATCGTGCCGTTATCAGTGAAATTGATGGGCCTGAGTTTGAAGCCATCGGCCATCGGGCCGTCGCCGGCGACGCTGTCGCCGTGGCAGGCGCGACAGTTCATGGCGTACAAGGCACGGCCTTCGAACAGACGTTTTTCCATCAAGGCCGCGCGGGCGGTTTCATTATCGACATTTCCACCTTCCAGGGCGGCCCGGAATTTTTTGATAGCCGGAGTATTGATGGCCAGCAGGGGATCTTCCTCGCCGGTTTCATCCATCCACAATTCAAAATCGGGCATCACCTGTTCGATGAACTGCACCTCGCCCGCTTTGGCCTGTTCGATGAACGCCGCGACCTGATCTTCGGTCGGGTTGGCCATTGGGTTTTGCGCGTCCTCCATCTTCTTGGGGAAATTCGACGACGGGTGCTGGATGCGTAGAGCCACAGGCGCAGCAATTTTCGGCACCACGTTATCGTAAACGTACCACCCAGCGGCTGCGGAAATCAGAAGAATGCCCACTGCGCGGACCGGTTTGGTGAAATCACCACGCAGGAAACGCTTTACAGGGCGCAGGAAGTCGTTCAAAGGCCCATCGTCGAAGGTGACGAGCAGGAACATGGCAATCAGCGTCAATACCATATAGATGAAGACCAACGCGCCCGGCACCGGCAGCGGGAACGGCAGGCCGGTAACCATGCGCGCAACCGCCGGAATGCCAAATTTGACAATCAGGTAAATGACGACGACCGAAAGGACGACGGTCCAGAAACTGTTCAGTTTCAATTTCGCGGTACTGTTGGCCATCTTATTCTTCCCCGTCCTTCTTCTCGGCTTTCTGCATAATCATGAAAGCTTGCAGATCCTGGAAATCCTTGACCGTCATCGCCTCGTTCAAGTCTTCAGGCATGACCGACGCGTTCTCGTCGACAGTCATAGCCTTGATGTCGGTCTTGGCGATTTCCTCTTCCTCACCATTCTTTTTGGTGATGGTGACCATGCTTGCGTCTTCCGCCGTTTTCACACCGACAATCTTGGTGCCGTCCTTGGTTTCGACGTTGTAGGTCTCGAAACCGGGCGTGATGGTCTTGGCCGGGTTAAGGATACTTTCGGCAATGAACTTGACGCCCTTTTCGCCAATGTTGGACAGATCGGGTCCGACCATGGCTTCGCCTTCCAGGGAATGGCATTCTTCGCAGTTATCCTCCCAGACGACTTCTCCGTTTCCGGGATCGCCGCCGCCGGCTGCCTGGGCGGCCTGAATTTTGGAATAGAACTTGGTTGAAATTTCCGTTGGCGCTGTGTCGATGGCCTCCATATCAAGGTCGCCGCCCTGCACCATCAGATAAGCAACGATGGCCTTGATTTCATTCAGGTTGAGCGAGATCGGCGGCGCGTAAACCACGGCCATCTCGTTCTTATAGCCCTTGACCACGTAGGCGCCCGGCTCGGCCATGCTTTCGATCATGTAGTCGACGGCGGTGAATTCCTCACCTGTTTTCTCGCTGCGCTCCTTGGCCCGCTCGGCGGCCCGCGCGCCCATGGGAAGTGGGAACTTTTCGCCGAATTGTCCGTGGTTGGGACCGCGAACGGCACTACCCTGTCCGCCAAGACTATGGCACGTGTAGCAGCGTCCCTTGCCCCAATACAAGGTTTCCCCGCCTTCCGGGCTGATATCGACTGCGGCAGAAGTGTCTTTTGCACCACCTGATAGGTCGGTGATGGCGTATCCGATCCAGTTATAGATAAGGATAGTCAGGACCAGAAAGCCGAAGATTTTCCAGAGTGGGCTTTTCATTCCGCTGCCTCCCCGCTTTTAGCCGCTTCGGACTTTTTGTTGTGATCCTGAGTCAGCAAGTTGCCAAGCCAGAACATAAAGGCGCAGGCGACCAGGAAAATCAGGACGGCAGCACCAACCTGCTGGGTCATCACGAAGTTGGTCGGCGTCGATCCCCAGTCCGAGGTATCGCGCATGATGCCGAAGATGTGCCAGTCGCCACGCAAACCGGAGCGGATGAAGCCCATCAGGCCCATGTTCATGGTGATGACGATAGTCAGCAGCAACAGCGCGTATTGCGAACGCGTCGTCATCTTACCCCACTTCAGGGTGCCGACTTCCTTCGATCCTTTCCACAGGAACAGGTCGATGGCGGTAACCAGGATCAGGCAGGCGATCAGTTGCAGGAACTGGGAAACGGCGACGTTACGCAGTACCGGTGAGGCTTTCTCCATGACCACAAAGCCCCATACGCCCAGGAAGATGGCCACGTTGAAGGCGGTCACGGCGAGGAAAATACCCTGCCCCAACTTACCCCGGTCGTTGAGCGCCAGCCATGTAGAGAGGACGGCGACGACGCATTCGAAGATCAGCAGATAGCCGATAACGTGCATGTACTGGGCCCGGTCGGCCGGCAGATCGAGATCAGCCGGATCCATGGTCAACATGGTTACGGCGTACTGACCGACAATCAGGATGGCGGCGATGGCGGCGCCGATGATAACCATTTGCGCCGTCTTGCCCTGTGCGCGGATCGACACCGGATCCAGCTTGTTGCCGCGCCTATACAGCAGGAAGCTGAAGAACGTCGAAAGGATGATCAAGTTGACTACCGCGTTCTTGGCCGGCATCAGGCCCAAAAATTTGAGCATCGGGTGATACTGACTACCGCCCATTTCGCCGACTTCAAGTGCCGATAGCGGCAGGTTGTGTGGCGTCAGCCAAATCGCAAACGACAGGATTAGCGCGAACAAGATATATTTGATGTAGCGATAAAAGCGTTCTGCACCCGGGATACGGGTCATGCCGCTCCACAGGTAGTAGTTGGAAATCAGGAACAGGGATCCCACCAGCATAGCCTGGATGATGAAGGTCCACGAGAAATCGCCACCCATCATGTTGTTGCCCATGACGGCGCTGGTCGAATAGACCTCACGACCCAGGTAGTAGCCCGCAAAAGGAAGTGGGATAAGAGCCGCCACAGCGACCATGTTGGCGACATAGCCCATCCAGTCGTAATGGGCCTTGTCTTCAGCCGTTTTCGATCCGATGAACTTGACCGCGGCGTAGGAGCCCGCGACCAATCCACCGAAGGCCAGGTTGCCAAGCATGCGGTGAATGGCGATCGGGGTCGCCAGGATGTTTTCGAACGCCTGCCAAGTGGTGCCGACGACTTCGCCTGCCTCGGTGACGCCAACCGGGCTCATCATGTATCCGGCCCAACTATTGGCCAATTGCATGATCAGCGTGCCGGCGACATTCAGCATGACGCCAATTGCTATGTGCGTCGTCTTCAAATTCTTCATCATCAGGAAACAGGCGGCCACAGGCACGAAGTAGAAAACGACGAACCAAACGCGGGTATCGGTACGCATACCACCTTCCGGATCGAACATGCCGAAGGTGAACGCCGCACCCAGCAGAATGGTGATGACGCCCAGGACTTTCAGGATCAGCTGAACGGGTTTGCTGAATTCCTTGCCGCCCTTCATCGCCTTCCAGCCGTAGTAGTACAGATACAGGAAGAAGGTTTCGAAGAAGAACATCAGGGCGTACATGAACATGATGTCCTTGAAGACACCGGCCATAAAGCCCCAAAACGTCGGATACAGGGTGATCAATGCGAAGGCCAGCAAACCGCCAAGAGCGGCCGTCGTTGCATAAGCGACGCTAAGCAGGCTGGTGAATTCGTAGGCCAGTTTATCGTACTTTTCGTCTCCTGATCGCCAACCGACGATTTCAATCACGATCGCAAATAACGGCACGCCAAGCACGAAGGCACCGAAATAGAGATGCATTTGGGCCAGGAACCAGACAAAGCGTCTTGAATCCATTCCCAGGAATTGCCTGTATTCGTTTGCTTCCTGAGCCAACGCCTGTGAGGCGAACAAGACCAGGACAAGTGTGGCAATAATAGCCACACCCGGCCTTGTTAGGCGATTGAACACCTGTTTCATTTCAATTCGATTCCCTGTTCCTGATCGCTTCTTCGTGCTTAAGCGCCTTTAAAGAGGCCTAGCCTTCGTCTTTGAAGGTAAAGCTCTGCTCAAGCGAGCCACCTGCTTCAACTGTGATTTTGGTTTTCTGAATGCCGTAGCGGGGATGCCATGCCTTCAGCGTGTACTTGCCAGCAGGAATACCATCCAGGGAGTACGATCCATCATCGCCGACGACTACCGCGTAAGGATGCTTTGGCGCCATCATGAAGCCGAACATAAAGTTATGGGCTTCGCAATTGATACCGATGTAGGGGCCACGACGGGTTTTCAGTTCCTGAACCAGATCGCCCGGATCAGGCTGGCCAAAGTTGAAGATACCTTTCTTGACAACCCGTCCCTTGTCGACGCCGATCATCTCGCGGGTGTTGATGTTGTGAAGAACGCCGGCGTCGCTGTTGCGGATCGTGATTTCGCCAGGCTGGACGACCTGCGCCCAGGGGCTAAAACGGCAACCTTTCTGATCGATCAGATACTTACCTCCGGCTGGTGCAGGCCAGGCCTTGCCTTCCTTGACTTTGTCCAGGAACACGAAGGAGCCGCGCAACGCGCCGTCTTTAACGTCAACCCAGACGACTTCGCGATCGCCGGTGCCGCATACTGATTCGTCTTTGGTGATGAGAATTTTCTCGACCGCATCCTCGGGCAGGGCGCCTTCGAACATAACCTTGCCGGAAACCGTAGCGCCGTTGGCGACGTCGATTACCTTGTATTTTTTCTTGGCCGCATCGGCGCCGAAGGGTGCCGTCATCATCATGGCGACGCCCAGGGCGAGGCCTTTCCAAACAATCGACTTTCTCATTGGAGCTCTATCCTTTCCTACTTTTCAATAATTCACGCCGGAGCATGGGCCGAAGCCCGGGTCTGATTCAGTTCCTCGAGGGCTTCTATGGCCACCTTCCAGTAACGTTTGCGTTCTTCATCATGCAAAGTTTCAATGAACAGTGCGTTGGCCGCCTGTTTGTCGATTCCGGCCAGCAAGCGGGCCGCCTCGCGTCCATGATAACCTTCGAACGAATAAGCGTAATCAACCAACGATTCGACGACACCTTTTGCGCCGGTTTCGGCAAGCGCCTTAGCCGCTTCAAGCCGGACGAAGGCTTCGGGATCCTGTAGGAATCGGCTAACACCCGCCCCTGCTTCGCCCAATCGACCAAGCGAACGGATGGCCTCGGTGCGCACGAAGCTTTCCTTGTCATCCAGCGCATTAATCAAAACCATCACCACGCCATCGTCCTTTGCACATCCAAGGGCGCGAATGGCCTGCCGACGAATATCCGTATTTGACGATTTGGCTTCAACCATCAGCGCCTCCAGAACCTCTTGAGGCAGCTCTGACAGACCAGCGGAAATATGGGCCAGAGAGTCGACCGCAGTCTGTTTCAGCTCCATATTGCTGCTGGAGAGGGGATCAACTAGGGCTGTGGTGACGTCAGAATTAGCTAAATTGCTCAATAAACGAGCTGCGAACAAGCGCACGTCCTCATGGACAACGACATCCGGAACGACAGGAATCGTGCGCCTGCGTTTCTGTTCGCCGCCTGTCAGGCTCAGGAATTCTATATCCTCAGGCGACAATTCGACGTCTTCCGGTGGAGGCGCCGCGGCTTCCGACTTGCCTACATTCATAATCGAATCAAGTGTCGAGATCGGGAACGAATCCCCTTCCGTTTCGTCTTCAGTTTCGGTTTCGGTATCGGCTTCGGTATCGGCTTCAACTTCGACTTCGGATTCAGGATCAGATTTTTCTTCTTGGTCTTCGGCAGCTTCGGCTTCTTGGCTCGACTCTTCCAGTTCGGCTTCGGGCGCTGGAACAAGTTCCCCGGACAGGGCCGCCAGAAGCGCATCACCTGCCGCGTTCGGCCAGTCACTTTTCTCGGCCATATCGGCGATGGCGGCCATGGCTTCCAGGCGCAACTGTCGGTCATCACCGCCAAGAAGAATGGTTAAAGCTTGCAAGGCGTCCTCACCGCCACACATTTTCAAGCCACGAATAGCGCCCCGTCGAACTTCCGCCGCAGTTTTCTCTTCATCCAGCATATCAGCCAGTTCAGAGACCGCGTTTCCAGGAGAAACGACGGCAATGGCGAGGGCAGCGGACGTTGCGACGGGGACCGATGACGAGTGCAGCATTTCGCGCACCCGCTCACCAAGCATAGGTATTTGGGATAATTCAGGATGGTCAGCCAGCAATTCTAGGACTGCCTGTTGAACCGTGGCATTTTTGTCATCCAGTAACAGATCAAGTCGTTCCGCGTTATAGGCGCCGCACAGCCCCACGGCCTCGGCGCGTACAATCGGATCGTTATCAAGAAGAAGTATGGCCAAGCGTTCATCGGCTGGGTTTTTTGCCGCCAGCCCCCTGGCGACAGCCAGACGCACCTCGCTTGCCGGATCCTGAAGGGCGTGCACGACAGCCTTAGTTGCTTCCGGACCCTCACAAGCTGCAATATTGGCGGCAGCTCGACGGCGGCGGCGCTCGTCAGAATCGCCCATATAATTCGCAAGCGCGGATATTCCTGCCGGACCGATTCGAGTTAGAGCCTTCATGGCCGTATCGATGATATCGAGACCGTCATCGTCATTGATCGCCTCGACGATACCAGGCACGGCCTGTTCGACACCAAGGTCGGCCAGGGCATTCATCGCCTTGATTTGAAGATCGGCCCAATCATCCCAGCCGCTGGCGTAAAATTCGTCTTCATCCCAGTTTATTTCTTCGTCGCGACCGGCGAGAATACGCAGCAACCACGGCTTGGCTTCTTCATATTGGCAAGCCGTAAGAGCCGAAATAGCGGCCATTTTTACGTCACTACACGGATCGCCAATCAGGTTCTCTAACAATTGCTGACAGGCTTTTGGATCGGCCAATTCAGCCAGTGCCGCCGCGGCGTCGGTACGAACATCTTCATCTTCGTCCAACAGCGCTTCTATCAACGCATCGACGACGCCTTCGCCCCCGATACGGCCCAGGGCTTGCGCCGCGAGAACCCTGTGAATATCCATGCCTTCGTGCAGGATTCCACAAAGGACATTGCACACATCATCCTCCTGCTCAATCTGATGGGAGGCCGTTGAATTTGCGTGAATGCTAGTTCGTGTATTTGTCGTATTGATAGCCATAGATCTAAATTGGAAACACTCTAAAGTTGATCACAGTTAAAAAAATTCCCGTAAGTTCGACCCGGGGATTTCTCCCCGGGCCTGACTTACGAGTTCGTGTTAGATGATATCGCGTGGAGCAAACGACATGGTGCGGAAGGATCGTTTATACTTAGATTCTCCGATCTTCTTCACCTTTGCTACACCCATCTTGTAGTTGTAGTTGCCGCTGATCCAGTCAACGATCCGCCCTTCCAGAGCATTCGCGGGCTGGGCCTTGTGCAGGAAGTCCATATACATGACGCCCGGCTTGATGTGGCGCGTTACCATCGCAACACCAGTTACGGCTGCCTTTGTCAGGGTGACGTTTCCGTTCTTCATTTGACCTGAGAACGAATAATCGCTGCCTTCAACGGCCAGTGTGGTTTCTTTCAGACCGGGAACCCGATCAGAGTAAACCATCACCATATCACCGCTTTCGATGCCGCGGGCTTTCGCGTCAGCGGGACTGAGCTCGACATAGTTGTCGGGCCAGCGCTGATGGATGTACGGACGCCGGTCATCATCGAAACCGGATTGCCAGCGTTCGTTAGTCCGCCCGGAGGTGCACCACAACTCATCTCCTTTCGGATTGAGCCATTCCCAATAGTCAGAGAAAAGTGACCAGGGTGACTTCTGAATGTTGCAACGTCCGGTCTGAGAGTTGAAGTGGGTCAACTTCTTATTGAAGACATTGCCACCCTTTGCACCCGTGCCTGAAAGCTTGCGTGTGGTGTCATGGAGCCTGACGGAGCCGACGAGGGTTCCGTCTTCTTCCATGGTCACCGGACCCTGGATGCCGTCGGTACCCAGTTCACGCATTTTTTCATGCAGAGTCTTGCCTTCACGGTGGGCAGCCACTTTTATCATATTGAAATCTTTGCGGCTGCCGCGCGAGAAGCGTGCGGACTCTTCGGCGACATCGTTGGCGTTCTTCCAGTCGAAGCCGTCATAACCCATGCGTTTGGCAAGCTGGGCAATGATCCACCAGTCGGGCTTCGCCTCGCCCGGCGCATCATAGAACTTGCTGTAAAGCCGCAGGCGGCGTTCGCCGTTGGCACGCATGAAGTCTTCCTCGCCCCAGGTTGCGGCGGGGAAGACGATATCGGCATATTGGGCACCGATAGGATCGACCAAATAGATGTCCTGGTTGATCACGACCATACCGCCAGAATCGGCGCGCTTTTTCAGGGTCTCGACGATGTCTTTCTTATCGTACGAACGAACCTGATGCGGGTTGGAGGTCGTCAGCTCTCTGAAGGCTTTCGCCAACTGCTGCGATCCACACATGGACTGGATCCAGGTTGTGCCGATGACATGGGCAAGACGGGTGTGACCCGAAATTGTCCAGGTATCGGTATCCAGAGCCCGTTTACGACGGCCCGGCACCTTCATCGGTGACTTGGCGCGAGGATACTTGCCGCCACGCTGGCCGCCACGCTGGTGTCCACCGGCGCGACCGATGACCTGACCCGGACGACCACCTGCACCGCAGATGATGCCCAGAGCCGAAATGGCCTGGGTGTTGCCGACGTTGTTGGACCAGTAGAAGCCCTTCTCGATCATGATCGAGGTCTTGGGCCGCTTGCCGTTGACCGGTTTTGCCATGTATTCGGCTGCCTTGAGGATCTTCGCGGCATCGACGCCAGATACCTTGGCGGCGTTTTCGACCGTGAACTCGTCCTGCGAAAGCAGCCACTTCTTCCAGTCCTCGTAACCCTTGGTCTGGAATTTGCCCCAAGTGGTGCGCCACTGCCAGGGCGTATTACGCGTTCCCTGACCGAAGCCGGAGCTGGATCCCCACTTGTCGTTGACCCAGTTCTTGATCCACTCGGCGTCCTGCCAACCGTTCTCGGCGATGGTACGCGCAATCGCATTGACCACCAGCAAGTCCGTACCGGGAAGAACATCCAGCCAAATGCCGCCGTTTTCTTCGGAATAGGCGACGCCGGCTGTACGACGTGGGCCCATCATGATCGTCTTCTGACCACGCTGAATGGCCGGCATGATCCACTGAGTCCAGAGAATACTCTTGGTTTCGTATGGATCGGTGCCGCACATCAACAATGTATCGGCGTCATGCCAGTCCTGATAGGCGGGACCGAAGTTATCGAAGCCGGCATCGCGGAAGCCGGGCGTCGAAGAAACGTCGGACGGCGTATCGTGGAACGTGAAGTTGGCCGTGTTGATGTGACGCAACGCGTACTTGGTGATGGCGTAGGTGTTCTCGATGTACTGGTACGAGTAGGTCTTTACGCCGTAAGCGTTGTCGCCGTGCTTGGCGATGACGTGGCGGCCGACTTCGGCGGCGACGTCAAGGGCCAGATCCCAACTGACCGGCTGCAAAATGCCATAGATTCTCATCAACGGCGTTTTCAGGCGATCCCTGGTCGGGGTTTGCGGGTTGTAGCACTTTTGCGCAATGCAGCCGCCGCGTATGGACGAATCGCCGTTGGTGTTGACGAAGTTCGTATCCTTGTCGGGGATAACCACGACATTGTGCGGTTTGCCATTGTGCATGACAACGTTGTGCTGGGTGGGGGCGACCCACGAGCCCAGCGCCGCCACCGGGAAATCTTCCCCGAAGGCGTTGGTTGCGGCCGTCGGGCCACCATCGCCGCCCCGGCTTACGGGCCAGCGAAAGACTTTGTAACCACAAGCGACAATGCAGTAGTCACATGCCGTCGTCAGCACTTCCGCGCTCTTCGGCGGCAGTGGGACTTCGGTTTTCGGGATATAATAAGGTGTAGACACGGTAAGTTCCTCCCTAACCCTGCAAATTGTCGTGACGGCCGAAGATCAGGCCGAAAACGCCAACCGCGTAAATGTTATCACCATCAAGCTCCAGAAGGACCTGGGGCAGGCTCTGATAGGCCTGACCTGAGATCAGAATCCCGTGACGGGTCAGATCGTAGGTCGACAGGTGCAGCGGGCAGGCGCCCAGTGACTTGGTGTCACCCTTATAGGTGCCCGAAAGGGGGCCACCCTGGTGGGTGCAGGTGTTGTTGAAAGCCACGACATCACGGTCAGGACCGATGCCGCCGCCGCCTTCGACGCCCATTTTCACGATGATCGATTCAGAAAAAGCGCCTTCGTCAGGATAAGTAAAGTCAACGGGTTCATCCTGTTTCAGTTCGCTTAACTTGGCGACCAGCTTACGAGGGTAGGTAGAGACCATCGCCGGCGTATTGGCGGCGACGCCCGCGCAACCGCTGAGCATGACGACCGAAACAGTGGCCCCCGATGTCAGCAGAAACTCGCGACGGTTGACCAGGCACTTGCCGCCGGTCTTGTCGCTTTTGGCCACCTCACTGTTGGCCAATTCGTGGCTGACCGGGATATCCGATCCGGCCACTTCGGTTTCGAGAGTTTTCATTTTAGTCATTTCCTGTGTCCCCCTTATTTGACCGGGTTCGGCAAAGGTGCGTAGGGCGGAAGTTTCGGAGCTTTAACCTTGATCTCGTCGCCGGAAAGCGATTCGAGGAAGGCAACCAGGTCCGTGATTTCGTCCTCGGATAGATTCAAGGGCTTAATCAGGTCGGACTTGTTGGCCGAAAATTCGTTTGTGCCGCCACCTTCGTTATAAAACTCAACGACTTCCTGAAGATCGAAGAAGGTGCCGTTGTGCATATAAGGCGCCGTGTACAGGGTGTAGCGGAGACTGGGCGTGCGGAACTTGCCTTTATCAGCCGCTTGCTTGGTGCGGTAGTAAAAGCCCGCGTCGTCCTTGATTTCGCGGTACATCTTCTGGGTAACGCCTTTGGCGTACTGTTCAAACCGGAAGGTGATCTGCGCCAGACCATCTTCTGCCCAGCGTTCCGCGCGCGGTACACCGAGGTTGTAGTATTTCTGGTCGCTGAACAGGGCGCCGTTGTGGCATTCAATGCAGTTGGCCTTACCTTCGAACAAAGCCTTGCCGCGAACGGCTTCTTCGGACAATGCGGATTTATCGCCCAGCATGTACTTATCGAAGGGCGTGTCCCGTTGAACCAGGGTCCGCTCGAAGGCCGCCATGGCCCGCCATGCGTTCCTCAGCTTCGGATACTCGTCGCCGAATACTTCCCGGAACCGTTTGCGGTATTCAGGAATAAAGGCCAAACGTGCGGTACCGATGTCCGCTTCGAGATTGCCGGCGACACCGCCCTTGGCGGCAGACGGAGCCTGCCCTTCCAAAGATTTCGCCGAACCGGCCCAGAACAACTTGCCGTAGTAGGCAGAGTTGACGACCGTTTGCGAGTTACGCCAGTGAACGGTGCCCGGATAACCGCGCGAAATATCGCCCGAGAAACCCCAGCCCTGTTTCGGTTCGTGGCAGGTTGAGCAAGCCACCGATGCATCGCCGCTGAGGCGTGTATCGAAGAACAACAATTTGCCCAGTTCGATTTTTTCCGGCGTCTGCGGGTTGTCAGCCGGTATCGGGGGCGGTCCGAGAGCCGCCAAAGGCGGGTTCACATCCGCCTGCACCGGACCGGCAAGAGCCATAGCAGCGACCCCGACAGCCAGCCCGAAAGTTGTGGTTTTGCTAAATAAACTTTTCATCTTTCTGCTCCTAGTTCGGGGTATTGACCCAATCCGCTATGGCCGTGTAGTTGGCCGGGATTTTGTCTTTCCACACATGCTCTTCACTGGTCAGCGGATCACCGCTTAAAGCTTCCAGATAGGCCACCAGGTCGGCCTGATCGCCGGCCGAAAGACCTAGCGGCTTGATGCGCGGATCCTTGTTGGGATCGTCACCGCCGCCTGCGTTGTAGAAGGCGACGACATCAGCCAGAGTGGCCATGGTGCCGTTGTGCATGTAAGGCGCCGTTTGCTTCAGCTCGCGAAGGGTTGGCGTCATGAACTTGCCGATATCGGATCCATCGGTCTTGTGGGTGCGGATGTGCGCCCCGACATCGCGGCGGATGTTGTAGATATTTTCAATACCCAGGAACAGGCCGAACGCCACATAGGTGTGGTGACGCATTGGATCGGCCCAGATTTCGCTGTTGTTGGGCACGCCAGTATTGTGAGGCTTGTCATCGGTGAAACGATTGCCAGAATGACAGCTGTCACATCCCTTGGCGTGGAAAACCTTGGAGCCCCGTTTAGCTGCATCCGACATTGTACCCTTATCAAACGGCGCCCCCCGCGACGTTAGAGTTTTCAGGTACTCAGGAATCGCCTTGCGGACCGATCCATTGGACGGTTCGCCGTAACCCGCATCCTTGAACATTTGCAAGTAGACTGGGTCCTGCTTAACGCGTTCTTGCATGATCCGCATGTCCATGTTCATGAAGTAATCTTCAGTAATGGACTCGCGAGTCACGTCGTTAAGGTTGGTGCCCAAGCGACCGTCGTGGAACCAAGCGTCCTTGTGGGCCGTGTTGATCAGCGTCGGCGTGTTGCGGAAACCTTCCGAACCCGGATAGGCCTTCGATAACGCCAAGCCGTCTGAAAAACCTTTTTCCGGAATATGGCATGTTGCGCAAGCCATCGAGGCATCACCGGAAATACGTTTGTCGAAAAACAGTCGCTTACCCAGTGCCGCCTTTTTAGGGTCGACCTTAATTGCCTCGACCGGCCCGGATTCGTGGGCAGGCGCGACACTGGTATTCATTGTCATAGATATTAGAACTGCCAAGGCCATTCCCAGTTTCAGGGCCCCACCTAGGCGCAGTGTAATTGGAAAGCAATTTGTCATTAGCTTTTCCCTCCCGTTAGAAGCGTTCTTCGATAACCCCAAGGAGGACCCTAAGAACACTTCATGATTCATGAACCCTAAATGTCGGATATACCCGCGCACACGGATTCACACCATATGATCGTGGCGAAGTTTGAGACTGAATCAGGTCGGGATCAATTCGCTAAATTGTTCATTTTCAAGCCCTTTATCCACATGCCGACGACAGAATGGATTAAATTGAAACCGCCTTTGCAACAGTAGTTTAAGTATACAATTAGAAGGGTTTTTATATGCGAATGATCTAATTTTAACGAATCGTTCAAACTGCCCAAATTGATTTAACGATTCATCGAGCGACGTTTTTACTTTTTTTGAAAATCAGATGCTTGCGTCGGGAATCGTTTTTAATCTTCGCGAACGAAACCGAATTCATCGATTCGGCGTTCCAGCCGGGGACGCGAGATACCTAAAATTTCGCACGCCTTGCCCTTGTGCCAACCGGTTGCAACCAGCACGGCATGGATATGATCCCGTTCCATTTCCTTGAGGGTCTGTCCCGACGTGTTTTCCATAGCGCCAAATGACTGAGGCCTTTTGTCGATGATTTCCTCAGGCAACAAGTTGGCGCTAAGGGCGTCACCCGGGGCGACGACAGTGGCTTTCATCAATACATTTTCAAGCTGGCGAACATTCCCCGGCCATTCATGGTTGACGAGAATTTCCATGCAATCGGTGGGAACACGCCGGATGGTTTTGCAGGCTTCTTTGCTGATCTTGTTTACCAGCCGTTCTACCAACATTGGAATATCTTCCCGGCGGTGCCTGAGCGGTGGAATGAAAATGGTAAATACGCCCAGTCTGTAATACAGATCTTCGCGAAAACGCCCGGCTGCAACCTCTCCACCCAGGTCGGCATCGGAGGACAGAATAAATCGGCATCCGGCTCGTTGCGGCTGGGTATCGCCTACAGGTGTATAATCGTTATTTTCAAGCAATCTCAACAACTTGCCCTGAAGATGCAGCGACAGCGCATTGACCTCGCCAAGATAAAGGGTTCCATCCCCGGCAAGGCTGACCTTTCCATCACGCTTTCCTTCGGCGCCTGAAAAGCTGCCACCGCTGAGCCCGAAAAGTTCGCTTTCCAGCAAGCTTTCATTTGGTGACGAGCAATTAATGGTGACAAAGGGCTTGTCCGCATCCGCACCAGCGTTGTGAATGGCCCTTGCAACGTCCTCTTTCCCGTTGCCTGGCTCTCCTTCGACAAGAACGTTGACACGATTTTGCGATGCAATGCCGATTAGCTTGAATACTTCCTGCATTCCTGCAGATCGTCCAACGACAAGTCCCGAATTCTCATCTTGCACCAAGACAATATCATCACCCGATTGTTCTGCACTGTTGATCACGGCCTTGTCGACAGCGGCTTCTAGCTCTTCCAGATCGATCGGTTTGGGAACATAGTCAACGGCGCCCCCGCGCATGGCCGCAACGGTGCTGTCAAGGTCTTGAAACGCGGTAATCATAATGAACGGCAGTTCGGGCAGGAATTCCTGAACTTCTTGCAAAAGAGACAAACCATCGCGTCCTGGCATGCGAATATCACTTATCACCAGATCGAAATGTTCCGACTTTATATAGGCCAGCCCCTCTTCCACCGCCGCGGCGGTTTCAACGTCGAAGCCCAAACCCTCAAAATGCAGTTTCAGGGTTCGACAACTCGCTTGTTCATCATCGATTACCAGAATTCGAGTCATTTCCCCATGCCTGCTTCAATCGTTTTGTACGGTTGGCAAGTTGAACGATACCCTGGTGCCTTCCCCAACTTCGGAAACCAGAGAAATTTCTCCGCCGTGGCGCTCGATAATACCTTTAACGATCGCCAAACCCAAGCCTGTGCCTTTGGTACGCGTAGTAAAAAATGGAGCCATAACTTCATCGAGAATATCCGCCGGAATGCCGCAACCATCATCGGAAACCTCCACACAAAGCCACGGATCGGTGGATTGCGAATTCAATTTGCCGGACACGGATAGTACGCCACCGCCAGGCATGGCGTGGATGGCGTTTTCGATCAAGTTTCGAGTAACCGCGAGAATTTTGTGGCGATCGCAATAAATTTGCGGCAGATCCTTTTCGAGTTCACGTTTTACATCTATGCCGTGATCCACAATCTGATGCGATACCGCTGCCAAAGCGTCTTCGATAATTTGCTCAAGATCGCACCATTCGGAAAGCAGTTTTTCAGGGCGCGCGTAGCTCAGCATGTCGCTAAGGAATTCCTCCATATAACGCACCTGATCAAGACCAATCTGGCAGTGCTCGTGTTCGGGATCCGCCAGACTATCGTGCCGCCGGTTCAGGATTTGCAGGTTCATCTTAATAGTGGAAAGGGCGTTCCTCAGATCATGGGCGATCATACTGGCCATGCGACCGAGGACCGTCAGAGATCTTGTTTCAGTGATCTCCTTAGTTCTGGCCTCAACCTCCTTTTCCAGGTTCTCCTGGTAGGCCTGCGCTAAGGTAATGTCCCTTTGAACGCCTAGGAACGAAACGATTTCGCCTTTCTCATCATGAATAGGACTGATGGTCAGATCCGCCGGATACAAATCGCCGTTCTTTCTTTTGTTCCACACTTCGCCACGCCAGGGACTCCCGTTCTTGATCGCTTCCTTCATTTGCTTGTGGGTTTGGGCCGGAGTTTGCGAAGATTTCAAAATGCCCGGTTTTTGGCCAATTGCATCACTGGCCGAATAGCCCGAAATCTGTTCAAAGGCGGGGTTGACGTAGTAAATGGTTCTTTCGGGATTGGTTAGAATAATTGCGTCAGCTGCATCCTCAACGGCTTGGGCAAAGGCCCGCAGTTCATTTTCCGATTCACTTACCCTTCGCGCCATTCTATTAAATTCGCCGGCCAATTCGCCGATCTCATCGGAACTGGAGACCTTGACGGGATGGTTTCTGTCGCCGCCTGCGAATTGGCGTACTCCTTCGCGCAAATCCCTCAAGGGCTGGGTCATCGTCCACGCCAGCCATCCGCCGCCCAGACCGATCAGAATGACCCCGAAAAACCCGGCAACGGCAAAAGAACTGAGAGATTCTTTCAGCGCCGCATAACTTTCATCAGGTGACTGGGTAACGACCACGGACCATTGAGGCAGGGAAAAAACTTCCCTGAGAGCGTTAACAGACGCGATGGGGGCGACACAGACAAGGCGCTCCCAGATACTGCCGCCACTGGCCGGCAGGGATACCCAATAAGGCTCGGAGCCAGGCTCGGATTCTTCGGTCGGGACAACGTGTGATGGGCTTTTTTCGGAAAGTGCGGTAATCAGGAAAGTTCTGGGCTCTCCCTGCAGAGGTACACCCGCGTAATCAACGGCAACGGCTTCGCCGGTTTGGCCAAAGCGCACGGAAATAAGGTCCTGGGCGAAAATTTCAAAATCCAGCTCAGCGTACACATACCCGGCAATAGATACACCGCCCCAAACCGGGACAACTACTTTCAGAATTTTTCTGACGGTATCAATATCCAGATACGTAAAGTGCGTCGTTTTCGTTGTCGCTTTTCGAAACCAGGTCTTGTTTCTTGCCACCCTATCCCCTGCCGTGACCGTCGAACCGATGAGCACACCGTACCTGTCATAAACCGTAAAATTCTTGATCAGTTGTCCCTCAAGTCTGGCCAGAATGGAAAGGCGTTGCGATAACTGGGGATGAAAGAATTCACGGCGGTTTTTTTCGTCCTCGACATCGATCCATTCACTGTTCAGGCGCTTTAGTCGTCTCTCGATCCAATCGGAGGGCCGATTGCGATAAAGATTGTTGTTTTCCATCACGGCTTCGCTGGTCAACACGTCGATGGCGATGCTTCTGATCAGCGACGTTTTTTGCGTGAAATGATTTTCAAATTGCCCGGTTACGCGATTGGCGATCTGGCAGTAGGTTTGACCGAGGGTTCCCTGAATCGACACAACGCCCGTCGCATAAACGACGGCAGCCGCAAGAAGAAGAACCCCGACTGCACTCAGCGCAAACCAGATCGCTAGGCGGCCTCGAATGCCGAGCCTAACTCTAGTTGAATCTGACTTCATGCGCCGACTTTCATCGATTTGCATTTTACCTTTTTTCAGGCATCTGGACGTTAGATGCCGATAGACTGTAGTCTGCTCCCCACGCTGGTATCCAGTGTGGTGTTTTTGGGAACTTCCCCGTTTCAGGGACGTGACAGTACTATGAAAAACAATAATAACAATAGGGCCGGTTTTGGATCATGTCCTAATAAGATATCAGCAAGATTCCTAATGCTGGCCTGGCGCAGAATTGTCGCGCCCTTAGTGTTGTGCGCCATTAGCTTTACTTTATTTATCTCCGGCGGACCAAGCGCCGATGCCTACGAAGTAAAACAAATTAGTGGCGCGGGTGGCGTTCGGGGAAAAGTCCATATCGGTGGAGCGATTCCACTGGTTAAACGAGTACCTATATTTAAAGATCAAGATATTTGCGGCTCCGGGCATCGCGATATACCACTGGTTCAGGCGAACGGAGACGGGCTGCTGAATACAGTGGTCTACCTTGAAGATGTTGCTGCCGGTAAGCCGTTTCGCGCGGCGTCAAAAAAAATCACCATCAACCAGCTGGGCTGCCGGTTCATTCCTCATTTGTCGGTGATCACAAATGGCGGTGAGGTTGAAGTGATTAATTCCGATACGATTCTTCATAATATCCACACCTACGAGATGATTGGATCAACCAATTTCTCCAGTTTCAGCGTGTCCCAGCCGCAGCGGGGCGACATCGTAACCAAAAAGGTTGAGCTAAAAAGAAGTGTCGGCATGAGAATGATGTGCGACGCCCATGATTTCATGCGCGGTTTTATCTTCGTAGCGCGCAATCCTTACTACGCCATTGTCGATAGTGACGGCGAGTTTTTTATCGAGGACGTCCCCCCCGGCACTTACAAAATCAAGGCATGGCACGGAACGTTGGGCGAGAAAGAGGCTTCCGTATCGATCCAGCCCAACGGTGTGGTGGGCGTCGAAATTTTCTACTAAAGGGAATTTAGCCCCCCCTTTTCCTTATAACCGCTGGATTTAAGCCGCCTTGCGCGGCGATCCCTTGAAGCGCCGTGCGTTGCGGCGCCGTTTCTTGCGCTGGCCGTTTTTCTTTGCACCACCAGCATTGGCGATTTCGGGTGCATGGAAGGGATGATCCTCGTTCACCGGCACGCTTTGACGTATCGTCTTTTCAATGTCGCGCAAGTAGCCACGTTCTTCAAAGTCGCAAAACGAGATGGCTACGCCGGTAGCACCAGCGCGCGCCGTGCGGCCGATCCGGTGGACATAACTTTCCGGTTCGTTTGGAAGGTCGAAATTAATTACGTGGGTGACGCCATCGACATCGATGCCGCGCGCCGCGATATCCGTAGCGACAAGGGCGCGTATTCGCCCACCCCGAAACGCTTTCAGGGCTTTCTGGCGAGCATTTTGGGTTTTGTTGCCGTGAATGGCATCGGAGCGAACCCCGCACCTATCCAGGTGCCGCGCGACGCGATCTGCGCCGTGTTTGGTGCGGGTGAAAACGAGTACGCGCTCAATTCCTTCATCAGCCATCAATTCGCTGATCAGTGCCCGCTTCTTATCTTTAGGAACGAACAGGACGCGCTGATCGACCTTTTCCGCTGTCGTCGCCGCCGGGGCGACTTCGACCTGTACCGGATCATTTAGCAAACTATCGGCGAGACCCTGAATTGATTTCGGCATCGTCGCCGAAAACAGCACCGTCTGGCGATGTTTAGGAACAGCGGCGGCGATTTTCCTGACGTCCGGAATAAACCCCATATCCAGCATGCGATCGGCTTCGTCCAGGATGAAGATTTCAATATCGTCCAAGCGCACATGACGCTGGTTCATCAGATCAATCAGCCGTCCCGGGGTTGCGACCAAAACATCGACGCCTCGGGCCAGGGTTTTAATCTGGGGACGGATGGATACGCCGCCAAAAACAACCGTGGTGCGCAATGACATGTGCCGGCCATAGGCCTTCAGGCTGTCGCCAATCTGCCCTGCCAGTTCTCGGGTTGGCGCCAAAATCAGTCCGCGCGGTTTGCGGCTTTTTGGTTTGGCGTCCTTTTTCGACAGACGGTGCAACAGCGGCAAGGCGAATGACGCCGTCTTGCCGGTTCCCGTTTGGGCAACGCCCAACAGATCCTCGCCCTTGAGCAGCGTCGGAATAGACATCCCTTGAATTGGCGTGGCGGCGGTGTAACCTTCGTCGGCAATGGCGCGAAGGAGTGGCTGGGCTAATTCGAAGCCCTCAAAATCGGTCATTTGATCTTCAATCTTTCTAAAAAAACGAATCATGGTAATCCGCCACCCCAACCCCGGAATGGTGGACTCGCCTGCAAAATGCAAGCTTTGTCGAGGACATATACCCCTGGCGAAACGCCCGCATATATCTGTAAGAAAGTTGGTCGGCCGGAATGCCTGGCCGACAATCGATCAAAATTCGATCTGGATGGGAGTGTCGTTGGCGGCAAAAGGCCCTTTTGGCGTCATAAAGTCAAGACAAATCGGAAAAAGGTCAAAATTGGCGCCGCAGTGATATTTTTTTCAACTTAACGCATGTCATTTTTTATTTGCCGCAAACAAGCTACCTTGTGATGCAAGGCAAGCTTAGAATTTCAATGTTTTGGCGGGTATTCCGGCATGGAAATTATCCATACAGATGTTGCAATCGTTGGAGCAGGCGCCGCCGGTATTAGTGCAGCCATTGCCATTGCCGAGATCAACCCCGCCCTTAATATTTCACTCATATCCAAGGTTTATCCAATGCGCAGTCATACCTGTGCAGCTGAAGGGGGTGCGGCGGGCGTGACAAGGCCGGAAGACAGTTTTGACAAGCATTTTGACGACACCGTGACCGGCGGTGACTGGCTGTGCGATCAGGATGCCGTCGACTGGTTCGTCGAACAGGCGCCCAAGGAATTAGCCCGAATCGAACGCTGGGGATGCCCGTGGAGCCGTGATGATGCAGGAAAAGTTGCGGTGCGCCCCTTCGGCGGGATGAAGATCGAAAGGACTTGGTATGCAGCCGATAAGACGGGCTTCCATATCCTGCACACCCTTTTCCAGACGTCTCTTCAATATCCTTCGATCCAAAGGTTTGACGAGTACTATTCAACCGATTTGATTTGTTCGGACGGCCGCTGCCAAGGCTTAACCGCCATAGAAATGCGCAGTGGACAAATGAAGGCCTTTGCGGCGAAGAGCGTGATTATCGCCACCGGCGGCGCAGGTCGTGTCTTTCCCTTTACCACCAATGGCGCGATCAAAACCGGTGATGGTATGGCTATGGTCTACCGCGCAGGTGTTCCCCTGAAAGACATGGAGTTCGTCCAGTACCACCCTACGGGCCTGCCCGGCACCGGTATTTTGATGACCGAAGGGTGTCGGGGCGAGGGCGGTGTTTTGGTCAACAAAGACGGGTATCGATACCTGCAGGATTACGGCATGGGCCCGCCGGAGCCGTGGCCCCGCAAGAAAGCGATGGAACTGGGTCCCCGCGATATCCTGTCCCAGGCTTTCTGGCATGAGCAACAAAAAGGCCGCACGATTCAGACCCCACACGGTGACGTCGTTCATCTGGACATGACACATCTTGGCGAAGCGTTGATCGATGAGCGTTTGCCGTTTGTACGCGATCTGGCGCGCAGCTACATCGGGATCGACATGGTGCACGAACCGGTTCCCGTTCGCCCCGTTATTCATTACACCATGGGCGGCATCGATACAGATCGACACGCCCGGACCCCCTTGGACGGTCTGTATGCGGCCGGTGAATGCGCTTGCGTCAGCATCAACGGATCAAATCGGCTGGGCTCTAATTCCCTAACGGAGTGTCTTGTCTTCGGACGAGAATCCGGAAAGCAAGCTGCCGAACAGGTTGCAACGACAAAAGAAGCCGATGCAACCTTGGTGGCGGAGAGTCGGGGCAAGGCGCAAAGCGAGATGGCCGAATTATTCATGCGAGAACACTCCGGTGAGAGCATCGCCGGTTTACGCCGGGAAATGAACGAAACCATGGAAAGCGGAGCCGGCATCTACAGGAGTGCCGAGTCTTTGACTGAAACCTGCACCGCCTTAGCCCGGCTTCGAGACCGCTTTAATACGGTGACCCTTGAAGACAAGAGTAACGTCTATAACACCGACCTGATTCAGGCATTGGAATTGAAGTCGATGGTCGAAGTGGCCGAGACCATGGCCCATTCGGCCCTGCAGCGCCAAGAATCACGCGGCTCGCATCAGCGTCTCGATTTCAACGAACGCGACGATGAAAAGTATCTCAAGCACAGTCTGGTCGAATACCAAGGCAATGACGCCCCGCATGTTAGCTACCGGGATGTGGTCATTACGAAATCACAGCCGGGGCAAAGGGTTTACGGAGGTGATAAGTGATGTGTGATAGGCAAATCACCCTGGAGGTCCTGCGTTATCGCCCCGAAAGCGAATCCGAACCGGTGTTCCAGACCTATCACGTTCCGTGTCAGGAAGAATGGGTGGTCCTTGATGCTCTTAACTTCATCAAGGATAACCTGGATCGAACCCTGAGTTACCGGTGGTCCTGCCACATGGCGGTTTGCGGCAGTTGCGCCATGATCATCAATGGCGACCCTATGCTGTCTTGCAAGTCCTTCCTGCGCGACCTGCCGGATCATATCCGTATTGAACCGTTGCAGAATTTTCCTATAGAGCGGGACTTGATGGTGAAGCTTGACGATTTCATGAGTAAGCTGAAAAGCGTCAAACCGTATCTGATTCCCAAGCAGCCCGTGACTGAACCCGATGGCACCTACCTGCAATCCCCGGCGCAGCTGAAAAAATACAAACCCTTCGCCATGTGCATCAATTGCATGGCTTGTTATTCGGTGTGTCCGCAATACGGCCTGAACGAAGGGTTCGCCGGACCAGCAGCGCTGGCGCTAGCCCATCGTTACAATGCCGACAGCCGCGATCAGGGCCGCAGCGCCCGCGAGGACGTCGTCGCCAGCAACACTGGCATCTGGGAATGCACCTTCGTTGGCGCATGCTCGGAAGTCTGCCCCAAAAATGTCGATCCCGCGGCGGCGATTCAGCAAACCAAAATCGCCAGTACCGTGGACTACTTCAAAGATCTGCTGATGCCTAAAGGCAACAAAGCGGTAGGAGGCCATAAATGAGTAACCCTCCTTTCATCCGTCCCGTACAGAAATCATGGTGGCTGCGCCAGGGGCGTTACGTTCGTTATATGATCCGTGAGGCGACCTGCCTGTTTATTGCTTTGCACGCCCTGATCATTCTTGTTGGCGTCTACAGATTGTCCCAGGGACGCGAATCCTTTGAGGCATTTACCCTGACCCTTTGGAACCCGGGCGGGCTGATTGTAAGCGTCGCCATCCTGATGATGGCTGTGATTCATTCGGTGACCTGGTTCAACCTGACGCCGAAAGCGATGCCACTGTGGATCGGTGATAAACAGGTACCGGGATGGATCATTGTCGCGGCTCATTACGGCGGCTGGGTTGCGGTTTCGCTACTTGTCTTGTTTCTGGTCGGAGGCCTTTAGTCATGGCGCGGTCGCACAAACCTATCGTTTGGGGTCTTTTCGCCGCCGGTGGAACAGTAAGTGCGTTTTTCGTACCGGTACTTGCTTTCATTCTGGGACTTGCCGTACCGATGGGATTGCTAAGCCCGGCGGATCTTTCCCTCGAGAGGGTTTACGGCCTTGTCGCCCATCCCTTGGGACGTTTGATCGTGTTCGGCTATATTATGGTCTGTTTCTGGCACGGCGCACACCGTGCCCGCACGACGATCCTTGATCTGGGCATTCGCAATGATCGCGCCGCGATGTTCGTCTGTTACGGGTTAGCCGGACTGGGAACATTTCTGGCGGCGACTTTTCTCTTAATTCTATAGGCCCTTAATCCGCCAAAAGGCCACCGACACCCATGCGCATTAGATCGTCATCCCCTTTCATAAAATAATCGATTCTATCTCTATTTCTTTGAACGGCTAAATATTGCATCCCAACTGCCGTCCGCTTTCATGGAGGAGAATGCCGTATTAAACATTTCCGATTGTTTTTTTCCGCATTCATTTTTTCCAAATAGCATCCAAACCAGCATCTCGCTAATAGGCTGATTCTTATCGTAAACGATATTATCCACTCCCGCGTTGGATATAGCCTTTAACCCCGAGATCTCCTCGATAATCGAAACATCGTGTCGGCCTGCGGATAGCATTTTGATATTGATTTCGTCAGAAACCGGTTCATTTGCAAATACGATTTTCTTGTTGGTTGTCAAAGATTCCGAGTAGGCGTATTGCGCGGTCAAACCAACGTTGAGGTCCTCAAGCGCCTCAATTGAGTTTGGAATTTGGCTGCCGCGGCGAACAAAAGCATAATTCCGTCTGATATAAAGTGGCACGGATTTATAAGCCGTCACTTTTGCTCCTGCGCTTGAATGGGGTAACAGTGCCGCGACCTGTCCGGCCTCGAACATCAACAACGCCCTTTTTTTTGGGTAGACTGAGATCGTCAACTCTAAGTCGCTGCGGGCAGCGCCTTCACGGACCAAATCAATAAACACGCCCTTGTTTTCGCTCTCCACAAAATGGGGAACCTCCGCAGCCGCGACGCTCACGGTTTTGCAGTCATCATTTATTTGCGAAAATGCCGGCACCCGTACCGCAAATACCAAAACAATTATCACGAAGATTGGATAATTTTTCTTCATTAATTTAGCTCTTCGCAAATCCAGGCAAATTTCAGAGAAAAAAATGTAAATTCAAGATACGAAAAACGGCATCCTCGAGTCAATTATAGAGAATCTGAAATGATATTTGAAGGAACCAGCCTTTCCTTCGCTCCAGTCAATCCGCCAAAAGGCCACCGACGCCCATGCGCATAAGATCGTCGGCCCCGACTGGTAGACCAGCCATCAGTCTGGGCAACACCAAGTCGATGCCATTGAGGCACTGGGAACGCGCACAACCCGGAAGCCCTACCACGGGGATTTCTTCAATATCCCCCATGACCAGCAGGTTTCCTGGCTCAACAGGTATGCCGACTTGGCACAGCCGTCCCCCATTCTGCTGAATGGCTGCGGGAATGACATCGGCGACATCGGACGTACTTGTTGCCCCGAGCAGGAGGACAAGATCAAATCCCTGATCAACCATTTTGCGAAGCGCCGTAGAAACTGCATCATAATCGTGTTCGCAATGTTCGACACTTGCCAGGGTTCCACCCAGGACCTCCAGCCGGTCGGCCATTGTACGTTCGGCCTTTTGCAGCAGTTTATCTTTCGTTCCAAGTGCACGCGTTAATATCATCCCTGCCTTTAGAGGCTTAAAAGGACTTACGCTGACGATTGGCTCTTGGAGGATGGAAAGCTGAGTATCCAGTTCGCTTTTCGGCACGCCATATGGAATGACTTTGATCTTAGCGACAATACCCTTGGGCTTTACGACTTCGAAGGGTGCGACGGTAGCAACCATGGCGTCGCCTT
The DNA here is from genome assembly GCA_964490815.1 of uncultured Thalassospiraceae bacterium. Classification (GTDB taxonomy): domain Bacteria; phylum Pseudomonadota; class Alphaproteobacteria; order Rhodospirillales; family JABHCV01; genus JACNJU01. The sequence goes on along the minus strand of CAZBEC010000010.1, from coordinate 171,751 downwards.
TGGACAGGTTGAAGTCTTCAATTCCCTCGGCGTTTAAAACGGCTATGCCATGGCTGTCAGCCACCAGATTGCAGCGTCCGTGTACAGGTTCTTTAACGTATACACCCTCGCCGGCCATTTTCCGGCCTACGGCGAGGGCCGCCTCGTCCTCACCGACATCTTCGTCGGCGAGCCGAACCGCCGTCACGTGCTCCATACCGGCATCTCGCAGCTTTCCGATCATGTCCGTATCCAGAAACGTGCCTTTTTTAATAACCCAGTCTTCGGTGCGCAGAGTGTGCGCCAGAAGACAGCCTTCGGCTTCATCAATTAAGAAATTATCGAAGATCACAAGGTTTTTTCCTCATCCGGGCGGACCGACCTGCCGCCTTGGTATCCAATTTCAGCAATATCAGGATGTTGGCATCAGATATTCACTAAATGGCGCCGTGACAAGCTTTCCATTCAATCAATTGCAGCTATTTCATGCGTTTAGGCCCGGCGGTAGTACATGCCAATTATGCTTGCGTAGATGCCAATTTCTGATTTTGAATTGGGTTAATCCAGTGAAGCCGCCGTCGGCACTTCGCCTCGTTTGCGTCGGTCGACGAGGTCGTCCAGCCAGTCCGGATCCATTTCCGGCACCGAAGAAAGCAAAAGCTCGGTGTACGGCGCCTGTGGCGGCTTCAGGATTTCAGCCTTGGGTCCCTGTTCGACGACCGAGCCCTGGTACATCACAACGATTTCATCGGCGATCGACTTTACGGTCGCCAGATCGTGGGTGATGAATAGATAAGATACACCGAGCTCCTGCTGAAGATTGAGCAACAGGTCGAGAATTCCTTCAGCGACCAGTTGATCCAGGGCCGACGTCACCTCATCGCAGATTATAATTTCAGGTTCGGCAGCCAATGCACGCGCAATGCACACGCGTTGCTTTTCCCCGCCTGACAGCTGCGCCGGATAGCGCTCGGCGTAATCCTCCGGGATTTCAATATGGCGCATCAGTTCCAGAACGCGCTCATCACGCTGCTTGCCTTTTATCCCTAAATAAAATTCCAGCGGGCGGCCGATGATGTCCTTGATTTTATGGCGGGGGTTCATCGCCACGTCCGCCATCTGGTAAATCATCTGAATCGATTGCAGGTCTTCCTTTGGGCGCGTTTTAAGGTCGGGTGTCAGTTCGCGTCCGTTAAATTTGATCGACCCTTCCTTAGGCGGCAGCAGGCCAGTGATGACACGCGCCAGCGTACTCTTGCCGCTGCCGGATTCGCCGACGACGGCCACTGTTTTCCCCTTGGTGATCTTGACATTGATGTCTTCCAGGATGTCGATGGCCAGTCCGGGATAGGTGGCCGTGATATTCTCGATCTTCAGCTGAACGTCTTCGTCATCCTGGTCCACTTGGGCGTCGCGCTGGGTACGCACATTGAGCAGTCTGCGGGTGTATTCTTTCTTCGGGTTGGCTAGCATCTCCCGGGCGTCGCCTTCTTCGACCATATCGCCGTAGCGCATGACCATGATGCGGTCGGCCATCTGCGCGACAACCGCCAGATCATGGGTAATATAGATCGCGGCTACGCCTCTCGCCTTTACCGCATCCTTGATGGCGCCAAGGACTTCAATTTGCGTGGTAACGTCCAGGGCCGTTGTGGGTTCATCGAAGATAACGATATCCGGATCCGAGCCCAGGGCCATCGCGGTCATTGCGCGTTGCAATTGCCCGCCCGAAACCTGGTGGGGATAACGGTCGCAAATGATCTCCGGGTCGGGCAAGTCCAGCTGCCGGAACAGATCGATACAGCGTTCCCGCGCATCGGCCATATTGGTTTTTCCGTGCTGAACCAGCGATTCGGAAAACTGTTCGACCAGGGTATGCGCTGGATTGAACGAAGCCGCGGCGCTTTGGGCTACGTAAGCTACTTTGTTGCCGCGAATATTGCGAAGATCCGCATCGGATGCCTCGACCAATTCCGCCCCATCAAGCTTGATCGAACCCGATACAATGCGGCAGCCAGGCTTGGTATAGCCGAGCGCCGTCAGGCCAAAGGTTGACTTTCCGGCGCCCGATTCCCCGATCAAACCAATGATTTCCCCGCGCTCCAAAGTCATTGAAAGGCTGTTGATGATGGGTTGCCACTCACCGTCGATATCGGCTTCGATCAACAGGTCTTTTACTTCGAGTAATTTCTCGCTCATGGTTTCCGGTTCCTATTGATCATCACGCAAGCCGCTGGCCTTGTGCACCCAGCGGTCGATCAGAAGATTGATCCCGATGGTCAATGCCGCGATACAGGCAGCGGGCAGCAGCGGGTGATAAAATCCCCAGGCGATGCCGTCAGCATTACCGCGCACCATAGCACCCCAGTCTGCCAAAGGTGGTTGCAGTCCCATGCCGAGGAAGCTCAAACTGGCAATCAGCAGGAAGACAAAGCAGAAGCGCAATCCGAATTCCGCTGCCAATGGCGTCAGCGCATTGGGCAGGATTTCCTTGCGCATGATCCACCACAGGCCTTCGCCGCGCAGCCGGGCTGCTTCGACATAGTCCATCACCTCGATATCCATCGCCACGGCGCGCGCAATGCGGAACACCGGCATGGAGTAAATAATGCCGACGACAAGAACGATGGTCGGCGTCGCCGTTCCAACAGCGGACAGAACGATCAAAGAAGCAATCAGGGTTGGGATCGAAATAATGACGTCGACGATGCGGCTTAAGGTTTGATCGACGCCACCGCCCATGGTCGCGGCGATAAATCCCATAACGGCGCCCATAGTGAAAGAAACCGTTGTGGAAATCAGCGCCAACGTCATCGTATTGCGCGCACCGTAAATCATGCGCGACAACAGATCGCGACCAATCTGATCAGTACCGAAAATATATTTGCCGCCGATAGGTTCCCAAACATCGCCAACAATCTGACTTTCTCCGTACGGCGCCAGCCACGGAGCGAAAACGGCGCAAATTATAAAGAACAGGACAATAAACAGGCCGATGCGGGCGCTTATGTTGAGGTCATGCCAGAAGTTCGAAAAAAACATGTCGGGCTACCTCCTGTGCCGCAAGCGTGGGTTGGCTAGCATAGACAAGATGTCGGCTAATAGGAAAAGCAGCACGTATGCTGCGGCGAAGATCATTGCTGTGCCCTGGATGACCGGCAAATCACGATTCAATACAGCATCGACGATTAGCGCCCCCAAACCGGGGTAGACGAATACCACTTCGATTACGACGACGCCGACAATCATGTAGGCCAGATTCAACACGACGACCTGAATAATCGGCGACCACGCATTGGGTAGCGCGTGCTTGACAATAATGCGGCCCGGCTTCAACCCCTTCAGCTTGGCCATTTCAATATACGGACTGGCCAGCAGATTAACGATGGACGCTCTCGTCATGCGCATCATATGCGCTACGGTTACCAGCATCAGTGTGATGACCGGCAAGGCGGAGGCATTCAGGCGCTCCCAAAAACCCATTGTATCGGTGATATTTGAAATAGCCGGAAGCCAACCCAGGTTGACCGCAAAAATGGCCATCAGAACGTAGCCGACGAAAAATTCCGGCGATGAAATAGTCGAAAGTGTGGTGGTTGAAATAAAATGGTCGATAAAGCTGTTACGGTAAAGGGCGGCAATGACGCCCAAAAGAATGCCGATTGGGACTGCGAATAGGGCTGTTGTACCCGCAAGGTAGAGGGTGTTGAACAGTCGCGTAGTGAGTTGATCCAATACATCGCGCCTGTTTGCCAGTGAAGTGCCGAAGTCACCTTGCATGACATTGATGAGCCATTCGACATAACGAATATGAACAGGACGGGTTAAGCCGAGTTCAACCCGGCAAGCATGGACGGTTGCCGGTTCCGCGGCCTGACCCAACACGGCTTGGCAGACATCCCCGGACAATCCCTCAATGCCGATCGTTATAAGTACCGACACGCCGAACAGGATGAAAATGCCCGCTGCAAGACGCTTGATAACCATGGCGAAAAGTGAATTGCTCATTATGAATTAACCCGTATGCAGCTACGAATAATAGAAAGGGTGATCAGGTTATATCAAACCTGACCACCCTGTCTCTATTTTAGAACGAGTTCAAAACTTAGGCGATTTTACTTGAACCACCAGCGTGCCGCACTACGTGCGCCATCCAACTCGAAGTTACCACCCAGCTTGTCGGGCATACCCAATTTGTCAGACGCCGCGTCGACGTTGTTGGCAAAGCACGGAATAACGCTTCCGCCTTCGTCGCGACAAATTTGTTGCATTTCCTGATAAATTGCGCCGCGTTTGGCTTCATCAAGTTCTGCACGACCAGCTACAAGCAGCTTTTCAAACTTGGCGTTATTCCAGAAGGTTTCGGTCCAATTGCCACCAGCCGCATAGCCAATGGTGAACATCCAGTCAGCTGTCGGACGGCCACTCCAGTAACTGGCGCTCCATGGAACCTTCATCCATGTGTTGGACCAGTAACCGTCGGGTGATGCACGTTTGACGGTCAGGTTGATCCCTGCTGCTTTAAGGGATTCTGCATAAAGCTGGGTTGCATCAACGGCGCCCGCAAAGGCCGCGTCGGATGCGGACATTTCCACATCAAGGCTGCTCATGCCCGCCTGTTTAAGGTGCCACTTGGCTTTTTCCGGATCATACTTGCGTTGCTCCAGGCTTCCAGCATGGTAGTTCTGCGAGGTGCTGATCGGATGATCGTTACCAAGCGAGCCATAGCCACGTAAAACGGTTTTAACAAACGTTTCACGGTCAATGCCAAGCTTCAAAGCCATACGCACGTCGTTGTTATCAAATGGTTTGGCGCGTACATCCATCGGGTACGTGTAGTGTTTGGTGCCCGCGGTTTGCATGACATTGACGCCGGGTTTCTTCTCCAGCAGGTTTGCGGTTTTCAGATCGCAACGGGCAATGGCGTCAACTTGTCCGGTTGCCATCGCGTTCATGCGAGCCGCCGCATCGTTGATTGCGGTCATCCTGACCTCGTCGAAGTTACCTTCATCGGGTTTGAAGTAACTCTTGTTCTGCATCAGGTGAGCGCGTACGCCGGGCTCGAATTCTTTAATGCTGTATGGGCCAGTACCATCGCCGGCAAGCCAGTCGACTTTCCCGTCTTTGGCTGCGCCGATCGTAATGTGGTAATCGCTAAGCAGGTACGGGAAGTCGGCATTGCCGCTTTCCAGTTCGAAGATAAGCCTGTTGGGGCCATCTTTTTTAATCTTGCCCATGGATTCTGCTACTGATTTTGCAGCAGACTTGGCTTCTTCACCGCGGTGATGGGCAATCGATGCCATGACATCGTCTGCATCCATGGTTTTACCACTGTGGAAGGTAACGCCCTTGCGCAGATTTACCACCCAGGTCGCGGCATCAGCCGAAGGCTCCAGACTTTCGGCGAGTTCCGGAACAGCTTTGCCATGGGCGTCCACTTCAACGACACAGTTGCGGACGGTTCCCTGGGCCATATTGATCATAAAGACGTCACTGTTGGTGCCGGTATCCATATTGTCGCCGGTGTTTGCTGAACCTAGGCCAACGCGATATACGCCGCCCTTTTTAGGCGTCGCGGCCAAAGCGTCCGACGCTGTAGTGACAATTGATCCAGCCGCCGAAAGTGACACGCCACCGGCGATAAGCCATTTGGTAACGTCACGACGGCTTACGCCACGGGCCAGCCCGGCGGAAATGATGTCCCGATCCGCCGGCGACAGACTGTTGAACGTTGGTTGATTCTTATCGGTTTTTTTCATGAAGGTTCCTCCCTGTTTATTGAACTTGATGATATTTTTCACGCAAACGAGCTATTTGAAAATGCCCGCAGCTATCATTCTGAAATAGCTCGTATTTAGAAAACTATCGGCCTTCGTTGCCTGTTTTTTTGGCTTTTTTTAATAGTGCCCCCTAAATGGTCTTACCCGGGAAATCTCGGCAATTATGCTGATAGCCCGAGGGTAGTAGATAATGGTCCGAAAGGTGCGTAAACCTGACAAAAAGTAAGCTTAGCGTAACATTTAATTCATGTAAGCGGGGATTTTTTTCGCGTTCCCACCTTCTTGCGCATCAATTACAACAAACTTTCAATGATATGGGTAACTAGCGTGAAACAATTCAATCACATGTTTCATTTGCGAATCATGTTGGCGCGGATGCGCCGACGCGGGAGCAATTTTCCCCTTTTCGGCGCAGGGCAGGCTGCCTGTTTCGGCATTTTTTTTAGTTAATTCAATTATCTTGCGGCGTTTGGCCGTTAATTCATTCACGGAGCTTCTATATGGATAATCTCGCTTTTCTGGACGCCACGGCCCAAGCGGATCTCGTTCGCCGCAAGGAGGTTTCGCCGGTTGAACTGGTCGATGGGGCGATTGCCAGGATCGAAAAACTAAATCCGGAATTGAACGCCGTTATCCTGCCGCTGTATGAGCAGGCCAGAACAGCTGCTTCCTCTGTATCGCTGGGCGCTCCCTTTGCCGGTGTGCCGTTCCTGCTGAAGGACCTGGTGGCCGAATTGGAAGGTACACCTCTATCCGATGGATCGGCTTTTTTGGCCGGGCATAATATCTCCTCCCGGGACAGTGAACTCGTGCGCCGCTTCAAGAAAGCGGGATTTGTCATTCTAGCCAAGACCAACTCTTCTGAATTCGGGCTAATGCCGACGACTGAACCGCATCATTTCGGTTCCACCCGCAATCCCTGGGATACGTCTCGAGGCACTGGCGGTTCCAGCGGCGGATCAGCCGCTGCGGTAGCTTCCGGCATGGTGTCGGCGGCACACGCCAACGATGGCGGCGGATCGATCCGAATCCCGGCCTCCGCTTGCGGCCTGGTCGGCTTGAAGCCGACGCGGGGACGCAACTCGCTGGCGCCGAACTATGGAGATATCGCCAGCGGCATCATTCACGAGCATGTCGTCACCCGTTCGGTAAGGGATAGTGCGGCCATTTTGGACGCCACGGCGGGCCCCATGCCCGGCGACCCCCACATCGCGCCCGCACCTGAGCGCCCCTTTGCTGAAGAAGTTGGGCGTGATCCTGGCTTGTTACGCATCGGGTTCGGCACCACGCCTTTGACGGGAGCCCCTGCCCATCCGGACTGCATCGCCGGTGCGCAAATGGCGGCAAAACTGTGCGAAGAGTTGGGGCATGACGTTTCTGAAACCTCCCCCAGCGTCGACAGCCGTCTCCTGTTTAAGTCATTTGGGGCCTTAATGACCGGATATCTGCGCTGGGTGATCGACGACAGCGCACGAAAGACCGGGCGCGCGCCAAGCGAAAATGATTTTGAGCCCGTGACTTGGAAAATGTATGAAAACGGCCAAAAGCAAAGTGGCGGCGATTATCTGCTGGCCATACAGGACCTGCAGAAAGTAAGCCGCGACTTCGGGTCCTTTTTTTCTGACTGCGATGTATGGCTAACGCCTACGTTGGCGCAGCCTCCGGTACCCATCGGTTACTTCGACTATTCGCCGGAAACACGCGACGAGCATCTGGCCCACTTAGGTGATTTCACAGGCTTCACCCTGATCGCCAACGCCACCGGCCAACCAGCTATCTCAGTACCGCTGCATTGGACGAACGACGGCCTGCCGGTTGGTATCCAGTTGACCGGCCGATACGGTGACGAGGCGCTTTTGATTCGCCTTGCCGCACAACTGGAGCAGGCTCTGCCATGGTCCGATCGACGCCCGCCAATCAGCGCTGAAAGTTTATGACCCGCTGGATCAATACACGGGAAGTCGCCCGGCTTTTAGAGCCGGGAATGACTGTGTTCATTGCCGGGGCAACCGCAGAGCCGAGAGAAATCCTGGCTGCTCTGGCCCGTGACGGCGCGGCTTGCGCAGGAGTTCGCTTCGTGTCGTTCAGCGTTCCCGGCATGAACCCCGGTAATTTTACCGATTTCCACAAGGAAACCCGTGCTACGTCGTTCTTCGCCACGCCGCAAAACCGGGAAGCGGTGGCGAGCGGCCGGATCGATTTCGTCCCCCTGCAATATCGCGCCATCTTCGATTTTCTGGAACACGATGTGGATATCGACGCGGCTATATTGCAACTGCCGCCCGCAGATGAACATGGGGACTTCAACCTGGGTATCAGCGCCGATTTCGCCCCTGCGGTCATCGACAAAGCGGGAATCGTGATCGGTGAGGTTAATGAGCGCCAACCTTCGGCGGCTGATTCACCAGCGTATCCTCAATCCCGCCTGGATTACGCCGTTGCCTGCAACCGGCCGGTTCCCACTTTTCCCAACATAGAACTGGACGAAACATCGCTCGCCATCGGCCGGCACGTGGCGGAATTGATCGAAGACGGAAATTGCCTGCAAATCGGTATCGGCTCCATTCCCGAAGCGGCGCTGGCGGCCTTGGTCGACAAAAACGATTTGGGATTTCATTCCGGCATGATCGCCCCCGGCGTGATGCGGCTGGTCAAAAACGGCAACATGAACGGTTGCAGGAAAGCCATCGGCAACGGCAAGCACGTCACCGGCGTCACCCTCGGCGATGAAGAATTGATCGACTGGGCAGGAAGATCGCAAGACGTTTTCTTTCGTCCCGTCAGTTACACCCACGACATCGGCGTGATCCGCCAGATCGATAATTTTGTTTCAATCAATTCCGCCGTCGAAATAGACCTGTCCGGTCAGGTTAACGCTGAAATGCTTTCGGGTAAGCAAATCAGCGGTACCGGAGGCTCAGTGGACATGATGCGCGGCGCAGCCATGTCACGCGGGGGCAAGTCAATCATTGCTTTGGGCGCCACCGCTGGCGGCGGCAAATATTCGCGCATCGTTGCAAACCTCAGCCCTGGCAATACCACGACGGCGCTGCGTACGGACGTGGACTATATCGTCACTGAATACGGGGCACGAAGAATCCGCCACCTACCTTTGCGCGAACGCGCCAATGCCCTGATCGAAATCGCCGCCCCACAGTTCCACGATCAATTGCGTGAAGAGTTTCAAGAGTATTTTGGTGGGTGAGATTTATTCAAACAAAGAAAAATCTCCGCCGGAATGGTTGAGACGTAGGGCCGACCTGTGCCTAATTTGACTTTAATTTTAATAACAAAAATTAAGCATTTCCCTTCAAGGTCGTTGCCCACATTATTTCTTACTAATTGCAGGATTTCTCTATTTTCTCCTCAAATGGGGGTATTTTTTTTGATTCGGCTATTGATATGCTAAGGGTCTAATATTTGGGCTTGGCGTTTCAGCTTGGGGGCAATCATGAGATGCATTGAGTTTTCTATTTACCGTGTATTGGTGAGGACGGTTTTTCTTTCAATCGTATTCCTTTTCATAGCAGGCAACCAGGCCCGCTCAAACGAAATAGTCATCGGATCACCCGATGAACCTTATTGGTTTTACCATACAATAGAGAATGGAGAATCTGGTGGAATTGATCCCAGAATAACCCGGGCCGTATTTGCCAAATTGGGCTACAAAGTGAATTTCAAGCCCTTACCATGGCTCAGGTTGCTGGAAGAAGCCAAATCCATGGAAATCGATGCCATTCTGGAGATCTTCAAGACACCGGAACGACTCACTTTTCTAAACTTTCCGGATGAGCATCTAAATATGGAAAAAACGTGCTTTGCGTTCCCCAAGTATTCGCCGATCCGGTTTGAAGGAGACTTTTCCGTCCTCGACGGCAAGGATGTCGGTGTGGTCAGCGGTTGGTCTTACGGTTCGGATTTCGACCGGTCGGAGGGCTTCGGTCGGGTGAAACTGAAGGATTCAGACCGGGTAATATTGAACGTTGCCAAGGAGCGGGTACACGCCGGGGCCGGTATTTGCTGGAATATGAGAGAAATCATCGAGCGATTAGGCGTGGCGGACAAGGTGCGAATTGCTGACACTCCGATTTCCCTAACTCCAAACTATCTGGCTTTTTCTAAAAAGACCGGGCACGACGATCTCGCCCGACGTTTTTCAACCGCGCTTAAAGCGTTCAAAAAAACACCGGAATTTGACGCCATATACGCCGGCTACGGGGTTACGCCTGATTAGTCATGATTTTTCGTTCAACGTTTGAAGAGGAGCTCCATGCGGTGACGAGGTAAATGTCTCCAACAGGGTCGTTCAGACGAAAATTTATTGGAATTTTGCTGCCCCCTGTTGCGGTGGCCCTGATTATTGCATCCATGGCGCTGACCTATATCAACTATTCCCAACTCAAAGAGGACTTTTCTGACAAGCAGCAAGTCCTGATTAAATCGTTCTCCTCGGCTCTTATTGGGCCGCTTTGGAATTTCGAGGTTCCCGACATCCAACGGGTCTTGGATGCGAGCATCGCCGAACAGGATGTCATCGCCGCCGTCGTTTACGACAATGACGGTAGCCTCATAGCCAAAGCCGGTAATTCGAATCGCTCCAGGGTTAAGACCGTCAGTTTCTCCATCCAACACCAGGGGATTGTTCGCTCGGTTAATTTGGGGACCTTGATTCTAACCTTCAGTGATACGCGGCTTAACGAAATGGTCTACCGGCGCATAGGTGAGAACATGTTGTTATTGGTGATCATCCTGGGAATCACCATCACTACCGCAACGGCAATCAATCGATCCATGGTCAGAGAGTTGGAACAAGGTGTCGCTGATCGGACGCACGACCTTGTTGAAAAAAACGCCCTCATCAGCCTGATGCATGAAATTGTTATCTCCGCCAACAAACCAAAAAATATAGATGACGTGTTTCAAGACTGTATCGTTCAGATCTGCAGCTATACGGGATGGCCGGTTGGGCACGTCTATATTTGTTCAGAGGAATATCCGGATAGATTGATTTCGACAACCATCTGGCATTTTGAAGATGAGGCTCGTTTTACCGACTTCAAAACAATCACTGAAAATACATTTTTTGACAGAGGCGAAGGATTGCCTGGACGAATTCTGGACTCTAAACAGGTCGAATGGATCAGGGATGTCGGAAAAGATGAAAACTTTCCCAGAGCCAAATTGACCGAGGAGATATGGTCCTATTCGGGCTTCGGAATTCCCGTCCTAATTGACGGCGACGTGGTCGCGGTGATGGAGTTTTTCTCAATTTCAATCAATGAGCCCGACGAAGCTTTGCTGAATGCGGCAAGCAATATAGGCACCCAAATTGGGCAAGCAATCGAGCGTGGGAGAAAAGAGGAGGAACTCAGAAAAGCCAGAGCGGAAGCCGAACTGGCCTACGACGCCAAATCCAAGTTCCTCGCCGCAGCGAGCCATGATCTAAGGCAGCCGCTGCATGCCATGCAGCTTTTTGCCGCCACCCTGGTTGCTAAATTGGACAAGCTCGGCCAGCAAGAGCCTGCCGGCGTGAGCGATCTTGTTGGCAAGCTACAATTGTCAATTGAAGCCCTGGGCGGGCTACTTAACAGTATCCTTGATATATCGAGACTCGATGCCGGATTGGTAAAGCCGGAAATCGCCGAGTTCGCGCTAAATGATGTGTTACGTCAAATCGTATCGACCTATGCCGTCAAAGCCCGGCAAAAAGAGATAGATTTACGCCTCGTAGAGACTTCGGCCCGCGTTCTTAGCGACGAAATATTACTTGGACGTGTCATCAGTAATCTGGTTTCCAACGCCGTTCGTTATACCAAAAACGGGAAGGTATTGGTTGGGGCTCGTTGGCGCGGAAGACAAATCCGCATCGAGGTTCACGATACGGGACCGGGTTTTTCACAAGATGATTCGGATATTATCTTTGATGATTTTCTTCAACTCGATAACCCTGCCAGGCAACGCGAACAGGGTATGGGTCTAGGGCTTTCAATTGTTAGACGGACCTGCGATCTGCTTGGATATTCGGTAACGGTTTCTTCATCAGTAGGGAATGGCGCTTGTTTTGCGATTGACGTCCCTATTGCGGAAACAGCACCGATCATTAACAAAGTTGAAACAGCTGAGAAGTTTATCACGCCTCAGTTTTCACCGCTGATCCTTGTCATTGATGATGATCCAACAGTGCTTGATGCGACAGAGAGTATTCTAGAGCAATGGGACTGTAACGTCATTGCCGTGGCGTCTCCGGAGGAAGCAATAAGTTATTGTCAAAGCGGCATCAAAAAGCCCGAAGTTATCATTGCCGATTTTCGTTTGCCTGGAGGAAAGGATGGCGTCGACACGATCGAGCATATACGCACTTACCAGAAAACGAATGCCTTCGGTATTGTCGTTACCGCTGATACCAGTGTGGATTCCCTAAAGAAGATCGAAGCCAGTGGTTGCGAACTAATTCACAAACCGATACAGCCGGAATTTTTGCGGTCTGTTTTGATTGATGCCTTTTCGGAAATTTCAATCCAGGAGAACCTTTGATGAAAATCATCATCGCCGATGACCATCCGCTGGTCCTTGACGGCGTACGGGAAATGGTGCGATTGGCTTTCCCGGAAGCTGAATTAATGCTCGCGCGAAGTTATCCGGAGCTCCTGGGCTTACTTACGGATTGCGCGGACGCCGATTTGATCCTGTTGGACCTGAAGATGCCGGGGATGAGCGAGATATCCGGTTTCAGGACCGTGCGCGAAAAAGCTCCTGAGGTTCCTCTGGTAGTGTTGACCGGAAATGAAAGCCCCAGCGCCGCCAAATATGTCATCGAGAGTGGAGCCAGGGGCTACATTCTTAAATCCGCCAACGAAATCGAAATCGGGGATGCCCTGGCGGCGGTCCTAAAAGGAGAAACTTACGTATCGGACAATTTTATCAGGTTAGCCGAGCCAGCCGATCCAAACACCCAAAAGGAAATTGAAAGCAGGATCAGACATTCCTTGGACGAACCGTCCAATATTCAAAGTGATATGCTGAACCTGCTCCCGATCGGCGTGATAATGGTAGATCCCTTGGGTAGGGTCTTGTTTCTAAACAAAGAGGCTTCCGAAATTTTGTCTCAATGTGAAGAAATAACCATCGATCATGGAGGAAACTTTCTCATCACTAACGCCGCCAGGAATAAAGAACTGCGCAGCGCCGTCATAAAAGCTACCGAGGGAAAAAATGAATTCTGCACCGCCCTTTCGCTCGCCAACTCCCCTTCGTTGCAGCCGCTTAACTTGCTCGTAACCTCCATGCCCGGCTTTTCGACGGACGAACAAAGGAAAGTTATCGTTTTTATCACTGACTCATCTCGCCATCGCCCACCCGAACAGTCAGTACTGCGTCAGCTATATGATCTCACGCAAGCCGAGGCCAAAATCGTGCGTGCTTTGCTTCAGGGGTTGAAAGTGGATGAGGCGGCCATGGATTTAGGTATCTCGGTCAGCACCGTCCGATCTCACTTGAAACGCATATTTTCCAAAACCGGGACTAACTCACAATCCGGCCTAATACGTCTGGTCATGACCGGTCCGGCGATTATGGCCAGAGGCAACTAACCGGGAGCCAAAAAATCGCCACCCCGCCAGAGCTTTATCCAACCTTGATTTTCTGGTTTACCACTGTTTTCTCAGCTGAAAGAGCCGAAAGAATTTTTTGCATCATTGCATCCATTTGGGTGTATTACCCGGCACTCCCTTGTGCCACTTTTTGCATCCCAAATAGGGCTTTCAAGTTACGACGCAGGGGAAAAGCGTTTGAAACCAATCGGACGATTAAAATCCGGAAGATCGACATTCAGGTTAATGATTATGATCGTTCTGTCCGTGATAGTTGGCTCGGCCATAGTTTCCATTTTCGCCGTATTCGCGGCCAAGTTTTTGTTGGGCGGTTAAAACCCTGATATTGATCGCCGTAAGCGGTCCACAATATCCACAAAAAATTTAGTGCCAAAATTGGAATTCTTCTAAAAAAGGCAGGATTAGGCTATGATTTACGCTGGTCGCGGGACCGATTTTAACCACCAGTGGAGACCAATGTCATGATTGGACGAGCGCTGCTGTGCTTCATTGTTTATTTTATCTTTCCCCATCAGGGAAAAACGGATCCGATCTACGGAGGAAAGGTCGCGCTTTCCTGACGAAGTTGCCGTCCGAATTTCCGAACATCTTGAAACCCATTGCGGGGAAAAACATGCCCTAATAGGATTTCGGCAGGCCTAAAGCGTTCTCGGCGATATTGCAAAGTACCAGTTGCGGGCTGATCGGGGCCAGACGGTTGATCATCACTTCGCGCATCAGGCGTTCGACGTGAAATTCCTTGGCATAGCCCATGCCGCCATGGGTCATCACCGCGCGGGTGCAGGCTTCAAATCCAGCTTCACCGGCAAGGTATTTGGCTGAATTGGCTTCCAGACCGCAGGGCTGGTCCGTGTCGTACAGGTAGGCTGCCTTCATAGCCATAAGGAAAGCCGCTTCCAGTTCCATCCAGCTTTCGGCCAATGGATGCTGAATCGACTGGTTTTGGCCGATGGGCCTGTCGAAGACGACCCGGTCCTTGGCGTATTGGGTGGCGCGGGCCAGGGCGTTCTGGCCGATGCCGATGGCCTCGCAGGCAATCAGGACACGTTCCGGGTTCAAGCTGTGCAGCAGATACTTGAAGCCTTTGCCTTCTTCGCCAATACGGTCTTCTTCCGGTACAGGCAGGCCGTCGATAAAAGTCTCGCAGGAATCGACGGCGGCGCGGCCCATCTTCGGTATCGGCCTGACGTCGCAGTAGTCGCGGTTTAAATCCGTGAAAAACAAGGTCATCCCGTCGGAGGGACGCTTGCATTCTTCTTTCGGCGTGGTGCGCGTCAGTAGCATGATCTTGTCTGCTTCCATGGCCGTCGAGGTCCAGATTTTCTTGCCGTTCACCACGTAACCGTCGTCGGTTTTTTCCGCCCGGGTCTTGATCGATGTGGTGTTCAGCCCGGCATCCGGTTCGGTGACGCCAAAGCAGGATTTTATCTTTCCGCCGATCAGGTTCGGCAACCAGCGCTGTTTCTGTTCTTCATTGCTGAACACGACGATGGGGTGGGGCCCGAAAATATTGATGTGAATGGCCGAAGCCGCGCCCATGGCCCCCGATGAATTCGCCACCGTATGCATCATCAAAGCGGCTTCCGTTACACCCAGCCCGGCGCCGCCGAATTCTTCGGGCATAGCGATGCCCAGCCATCCGCCTTCGGCCATGGCGGCGTGAAAATCAAACGGGAACTCGCCGGTCCGGTCGCGCTCCAGCCAATAGTCGTCATCGAACGCCGCGCAGGTTTTGCGCACCGAATCGATGATTGCCTCCTGGTCAGACGTCAGGGAAAAATCCATTATCTAGGCTCCACCATCATGTCTTTCCTCTATTATTTCGCGCAAGGCCAGGCGCTTCAGCTTACCCGCCGACGTTACCGGCAAGGCGTCTATGAATTCCAGCGCCTCGGGCCATTTGTATTTAGCTAGACCTTCCCGCTCGGCGATTTTCAGTATATCCGTTAATGTCAGATCGACGCCATTTTCATTGGGTACGACGCAGGCGCAGACCTGTTCACCGAGTCGGGCATCGGAAACCCCGACAATGGCCAGTTGCTTTATTCTGGGATCGCCTTGCAGAGTTTCTTCAATTTCGGCCGGAGAAATATTCGCACCGCCGCGGATAATCAATTCCTTGCGACGTCCGGTGATATGCAGGAAGCCATCGGCGTCGATCCGCCCCATATCGCCTGTGCGGAACCAGCCGCCGGGCAGGAAATATTCGTCGTCCAGCTCCGGCCTCTTGTAATACCCCAGGAATCTTTGCGGGCCGCGCATGACCAGATCACCCTCTGTATCCACCGGGGCTTCCTCATCTTCCTCGGAAAGAATTTTCAGCTCGGTGCCCAGGAATGGCATACCGTCGGTTCCGGTTACCTTTTCATCGCTCATATCGGGGCGGCAGGCGGTTCCGATGCCTTCGGTCATGCCCCAGATTACGGTCGTCAGGGTTCCCGGAAGTTTTTTGCGGGCCTCTTGTAAAAGATCGGATGGAACGTTTGCGCCGCCGCAAAGGATCACCTTCAAGACGGTCGACTTCGCCATTTCATTAAACTGTTCACAGTTCAGGACTTCACGCAGAAGAGTGGGCGTTGCCATGGTGAATGTGGATTTCTCCCTGGCGACGATTTCCGCCGCCCGCCCGGCGTCCCATTGTTCAAGAAGATACAGACGCGCACCCAAATAGATGGCGAGACGCAGCCCGTGAACGTAGCCACCGGAAAAACCCAATGGGGCGGCCATGAAAATGACATCGTCTGATCCCAGATCAAACAATGGCGCAACTGTCGTATTCAGCGCGGTAATTGTGTTGGAGCTGTGCATGACGCCTTTGGGATCACCGGTGGATCCCGAGGTAAACAAAAGCAGGGACAATTCCGAAGGTGACAAGGGTTCCACGGGTTGGGGCTTGTCAGCAGGGGCGCCCGCAAGCAAATCGTCAAAACCGGTCCAACCAGCCAAGTCTTCGTCACATCCTACTGATACGCGCAGCTCCAGCGATTCACAGTTATCTTCGATACTGTCGACGACCTCCACATAATTAACGCTGCGAAACTGACCTGCGACGGCGATGCCTTTTGCTTCGGAGACTTTTATCACCCCGCCATATTCGTGCGCTCCGCCCATGAATGGCATATGGACAGCAATAACGCCGATATAGTTCAAGGCTAGTGCGAACGCCGACACCTGGTGCCAGTTAGGCAGCGCGACAATAAACCGGTCGCCCCGTTCTATGCCTTTGGCCTGCAGCGCCGCAGCCAACCGACCGACCTTGGTCGCCATTTCAGCGTAAGTAATATCGCCGAAACGCTCATCGGTGACGGCTATCTTGTCAGGGTATTTATCGACCGCTTGTTCAAAATAATGGGGCAGCAGACGGTCGGTCCAATATCCCTTTTCCCGGTATGTTTCAGTCCAGTCGTTCACGCCCAAAAACTCCCATCCCCAAGTCCAAAATTACATGGCGTAACCGCCGCTGACGCTGATGGTCTGCCCCGTCATGTAGGACGACTGATCCGACACCATCAGAAGAACCGTCGGCACCAGGTCTTCCGGAGTTCCGGCGCGACGCAGGGGATAATGTTTAACCACTTTTTTCATGGTTTCCTCGCCGCTGAAAATCTTGCTTTGCGGGCTGTCTTTGTGCCACAGGCTGTTTGTTCCGGCGTCGTTGGGATCGCTGGGTAAAGTCAGGCCGGGGCAGACAACGTTGAGATTGATATTGTGCTTGCCGAATTCCTTCGCCAGGGCTTTGCTCAGATTATCGACACCGGCCTTACAGGCCCCATATACCGCTTCGTTGTATTCGCCCACGCGCCCTGCGTCTGAGCCGATGGTGAGAATTTTTCCGTATTTACGCTCAATCATCGACGGCGCCATGGCGCGAATGCAGTGGATCGGCCCCCAAAGATTCAACTCAATTTCCCGTTCAAAATCGGAATAGGGTTTGTCTATGAACAGGGCATTGGCCGTCCACCCGGCGTTGTTCACCAAAATGTCGATCTGTCCGAATTTATCCAGCGTCCATCGGGTCAGTTCCTCCACGGCGTCGCGTTTGCCGACATCACATTTCACAAAGAAGGCCCCCTCTGGTCCCCTGGCATTCAGGTCAGCGGCGACCCGTTCCCCTTGGGTTTCATCCACGTCGGCAATGATAACCTTGGCGCCTTCTTCAAACAGACCGACGGTAATCGCCTTGCCGATGTTTGATGCCCCACCGGTTACGATGGCAACCTTGTCCTGCAATCCCAAATCCATGATCTTCTCGCCTCGTTAATCCAATTCGATAATAGATGTCCTTGCTCAGGACTTCTTCTTGCTTCGCTCGCCAAACGCCTTGATGCGTTCGGTGATTTCATCTTCCGCCATGATACGGCCGCGATGGAAATAGACCTGCTCCAGCCACAACGCTTCACCCAAGGGCAGTTGCAGGCCCGTGGCGGCGACTTCCTTGATCAAGCGCACGGCAGTCTGGCCGCTTTCGCAGATGGCCTCGGCAACCTTCATGGTTTCCGCCATTAAATCGTCAGCCGGAACCACCTTTTGGGCAATTCCCATGCGAAGGGCTTCGTCGGCCGTTACCGGATCGCCGGTCAGCATCATCATCAAGGCGTCACCCATTCCAACCAGACGCGGCAGGGTCTGAGTCCCGCCGCCGCCGGGCAAGGCGCCAAGCTTGGCTTCCGGCAGACCCATCTTGGCGGTGTCGGCGACAATGCGCATATCGCAACCCAGCGCCAGTTCCAGACCGCCCCCGAAGGCGTAGCCGTTGATCGCGGCGATGGATGGCTTGCTGATCTTCATCGAGTGGGGGGTGTTCCAATACTGGTTCCTGACCTCCGCATCCCAGTACAAGAAATCCGGGGCTTTGCGGATGTCGATGCCGGTGGAAAACGCGCGGCCCTCGCCGGTGTATACCAGCACCCAAAGATCATCGTCGGCTTCGAATTCCTCCAGCCGCTTCTTGTGTTCCAACATGGATTCCAGCGAGAAGGAATTCATCGCGTGCGGGCGGTTCAAAGTACAAAGCGCGATGTGCCCGCGCTTTTCCCATTTCAGGGGCTCGACCTCTTCTTTTTCGACTTCTTCATTCATTGTTTCGATGTCCCCTTTATCAGTGCTTGAGGATAAAGTTGCTGACAAGTTCGTTGGTGGTTTCGGTATCTTCCCAATGGACGCAATGGCCCGCACCGGAAATAACTTCCAGTTCCGACCCCGGTATGGCGTCGGCGATCATCTTTGAGGCTTTCGGCGGACAATAGGGGTCAAGCGCCCCTGCAACCACCAACGTTGGTTTGGCAATTTTGCCTAAATCCTGGATTATGGGTTCAGAATTTAGGCGCAACATGGCACGCGCAGCATTCAGGTAACCTTCCGGGTCCTTGACGGCATTGATGCGGACATTTTGATACTCGCTGATCAACGCCTCATCACCGTTGCCGATGCAGCCCCGGCCGTCTTCCATGGCTATGGGTCTAAAGGCCTCCAACCCGCCATTTTCAACCCGTTCGGATCGGCTTTCAAAATATTCCACGCCGGAACGCCCAACCACGCAGGAACTGGCTATGAGGACGAGTCCCTCCACCAGATCCGGAAAATCCAGAGCAAAGCGTTGTGCAATAACGCCGCCCATTGAAAAGCCGACCAGCCAGACAGGCCCTGCATTGGTGCAACTGACAATCTGTGCCAGATCGTCGGCCATCTGATCGACGGTTCCGTTGGCCGCTCCAACGGGACTGGTCCCGAATCCCCTGACGTCGTAGGTAACAACATTCATGGAATCCCGGAATGCCTTGACCTGGCGGTCCCATACCACGCGCTGATCACACAGCCCGTGGATCAGGACGGCGGTTTTCGGGTGTTTTTGATCGTCCGACATCGCTCTTACAAGTTCACTTCAGGTGCTTGATAAGTTGGTCGCTGATCTGCTCCATACGGGCCTGCCTGCCCATGCCACCGGCGCGGAACGCCAGGGTGACGCCATGAAGTCCCAGTTTTTCCAGCTCCTTGATGTTTTCCAGGCATTCGTCCGGCGTGCCGACGAAGGAAACCCAGTCGATGAACTCAGGCGAGAGGACGCTTTTGTGGGTCGCATGTGAAGACATATGCTCAAGTTTGTCATAGGCGTCATAAGCGCGATCGAAATCCTCCTGGAATTGGGCGAAGAATTCGGGTTTGACTTTCCACTTGGCGAAAGTTTCGGCTTGCGAAGCCGCCCAGTGGGAAACATCATCGCGTGCTTCATCGCGGTCTTCGCTCATGCTGATGGCGGCCCACAAATCAAGCTGGATTTCGTTGAAATCACGCCCGACTTCTTCTGCGCCCTTGCGCACGTGGTCGATTTGCCACTTGGTAAATTCTACATTGGCGCCGCCCATCAGGATAACGCCGTCTGCAACGCGACCACACATTTGAAGAATTCTCGGCTGGTTGGCGGCGATGTAGATGGGAATCCGGCCGGTCGCCACTGTCATTTTATAGGGACCGTTGGGGCCGTCGACTTCCTTGCCTTCGCACAAATCGTGGATGGTGTTGATCGATTGCTCAAGGTCAGCAATTTTCGACGGCTTCAAACCGACCTGATGAACCGCAGTCCATCCGGATCCTAGGCCGATAACGGCGCGGCCGTTGCTTACCTCGTTTATGGCCGTGAAGGAACACGCCAGATTCGAAGGGTGACGGGTTATCGGATTTGTCACGCCGGTGCCAAGCATGATGTTTGACGTGTTCACGGCGCACAAAGGCAGGGCCGTATAACAGTCCTTCATGGACAGCTGAACATCGGCGATCCATGCGCTGTCAAAACCCAGTTTTTCGGCGTTCTGGACGACTTCAACGGTGTGGGAAATGGGTTCACGCGGGCTAATTCCAAGAGATGTTCCGACTTTCATCTTAAGTGTCCTCCCAAGATTTTTTCCACTAGGGCAGGTCCTGGAATTAGTGAAATGGTTAAAAAATAAATTGGCCCGCCAGATGCTTAGGGAATAGTGAGATGGTTCGGGTGCGTAAACTTGTAAAAGGATTGCGTTCGCGTAACATTTTATTCATGCAATTCCATCCCCCGGTAGGATTTATAAAGTCCCTACAGTATCAGGCTTCAACTTCGCCGATGATCCAGTCGTAGAATTTTTGGGCGTCGTCGCTTAAGGATTTACCTTGGGGGACGATCAGGTATACGGCGAAACTGGTCATACAAGCGTGTTCCATCGGCCTGACCAGAAGCCCTTTGGATAAAAGGTTGTCGACAATTTTACTAAAGCCCAGAACGACGCCCTGGCCGTCCAGCGCGGCCTGAATGGCGCTGGCGTAACTGTCATACCCGAAAGAACGGACCGATGAGGGCAGTTCCAGATCGAATTCGTTCATCCACCAAGTCCAGTTTTCCTGGGCATGGGTGCCATGCAGGTGCAACAAAGTATGGTTCAGCAGATCCCCCGGCGAGGCTATCGGTTTGGATGTTCGAATATAATCGGGAGAGCAAATGGGAAAGGCTTCCACGTCAAAAAGATGGGTCGCGGTGAAGCCCGGCCAGTTCCCGTGACCGTAGCGAAGGCCGACGTCGATGCCTTCACCCACCATATCCGGCAAGGCGTCAGATACATGAACGCGAACTTCCAAGTCGGGATATTTATCATGAAATTTTGGAAACAGGGGTGTCAGCCAGAATGATGCGATGGCGATCGTCCCGGTGATCGCGATCTTGGGCGGATGTCCCAGATTCTGCATATTGACCGTGGCTTCTGCGATGGCTTCCAGGCTGCCGTTAACCACGGATTTGAATTTTTCACCTTCCTCCGTCAGTTCCAGAGCCCTGTAAAGTCGGTTGAAAAGTTTCAGGCCCAGGTAGTCTTCAAGAATACGGATTTGCCTGCTTACGGCCTCGCGACTGATAAGCAGTTCTTCGCCGGCACGTGTGAAACTGAGAAGCCGGGCGGAGGCCTCAAAAGCTACAAGGCTGTTCACGGGGGGTAATCGGGTGCGTAGACTTGGCATGAAAGTATTGTTACGTAACTCAAATCCTTTTACAAGTTTACGCATCAGCGGGATCAGGCATTTACTGACTTAAACCAATGATCAGAGGTGTTTTTTGTCACAACTCCCTTCATCCCTTGCCGCCAGTTATCTGCCCGGTCTTGAACTGCGTTGTCCGACGGATTTGGGCGAGGCTTTCGTTCAATTAGAGAAAGGGGCGATACCGTTCGCGGGCGGTACCGATATTCTGATCTGGGCTTCACAGCGAGGCGAACCTTGCAAGCTTGTCTGGACAGGCGGCATTCCCAAGTTGCAAACCTTCGATTTGGACGGGGAAGTACTAAACATAGGTGCGGCACTACCTGTGGCTCGAATCGTACGTTCCAAGGAATTTCGCAATGCTGCCCCGGCAGTGGCCGAAGGGGCGCAATCGATCGGTTCGGTTCAGCTTCGCAACCAGGCGACGTTAATGGGCAATGTCTGCTCTGCCTCGCCGGCGGGCGACACCCTGCCTGGACTGCTTGTTCACGACGCCGTGGTCGAGATTGCAAGCAGCGCCGACGCTTCTCGCGAAGTCGAATTGTCTGAGTTTCTGGTTGGTCCCGGAAAAACAGACCTGAACCCCGGCGAGCTCTGCACCGGCTTGAAGTTGTCCCCGCTCGCATTCGGGGAAAGCAGCCACTATGAAAGATTCACCCAGCGCAATGCTCTGGACCTGGCCTTCGCCAGTGTCGCAGCGCGTTTGAAGATGGAACCGGACGGCCGGACCATCAGCTCCGCCCGCCTGGCCCTGGGGGCCGTGGGCCCGACTCCACTGGATGCCAGCGATGCCGCTGCGGTTCTCGTAGGCAAACCTTTGTCGGAAAATACATTGCGTGTGTGCGCCGAGGCCGCCGCGGAAACCTGCTCGCCCATTAGCGATCATCGCGCCAGTGCCGATTACCGGCGTCAACTGGTCAGGGTGCTTGTCAGCGATGTCGTCACCGAAACCGAAAAAAGGGCCAGCACTATATTTTTTGAAACGGAGCCCACATGAACGACAAACCCTTCATTCGCATCAATGGCCAGCGCCAAGATATTCCACCCGCCTGGATGGGCCGGCGGCTGATTGATTTCCTGCGCGATGAATTTGGATTGGTCGGAACCAAGGAGGGCTGTGGCGAAGGTGATTGCGGGGCCTGCACGGTTTTGGTTGACGGCGAGCCCATGTGTTCCTGTCTGTTGTTGTGCGGCGTTGTCGCCACGCGCGAAGTGACTACCATCGAAGGCCTAGCGTCTGAGCAACTGGCCCGGTTCGGCAAGTCCTGCGAAGCCCACGGAGGAGTCCAGTGCGGATTCTGCACCGGCGGCATTGCGATGATGAACGCTTGGCTGAAAAATGGCGGAACGGAGACCGGCGACGAGTCGCTTGCGAAACTGCTGGAGGGCAATCTATGCCGATGCGGTGGATACCAGCAATTGAGCGAAATGTTGAGCGAATCCCAATGAACGCGCCAAATCTAAAACCAACCGCTACGGTTATCGACAAGGCGACGGGAAAATCGCGTTACGCCGCCGACCTGATCGCCCCTGGCACTGCGGTGGCCGCAATCGCCCGAAGCCCCCACGCCCATGCAAGGGTAAAGACCATCCATACCGAAGAAGCATTGAAAATTCCCGGTGTCCTGGATGTTCTGACCCCCGGCGACTTTACCGGAATAGCCCTAAATCCAAAACATCCCGACCAACCCGTCCTGACGGACCGTGCCCGTTTCGTTGGCGATAGCATTGCCGCCGTGCTCGCTACGAACCGGGAGTCCTTGCGCCGGGGCATCGACGCCCTTGAAATCGATTATGAAGTCCTGCCCCACGCCTGCACGATCGACGAAGCGCTTGAGCTGAATTTCCCAATCCATGAGTCCTGCCCCGACAATGTCGCGGAACGTTTCGCCGCATCCCCCGGGGACTGGGAAGAGGCCACAGCCGAAGTCGCCCATTGGGTGGAAGGCATTTTCGAAACCCAGGCCGTGCCCCACGCGGCGCTGGAGCCCCGTGCTGTTCTGGTCCGCGTGGATGGAAACCACCTGGAACTGGTTACCGGAACCCATGCGCCCTCGGTCATCGTCGAGCAATATCGCCCTATCGTCGAAAGCTGGGGAGCCAGCCTTGACATCGTTACGCCGGATATCGGCGGATCATTCGGGGCCAGATGGGAACATCCCTCGCACCTTGTTTGCCTGAAGTTCGCCTACCGCCTGGGCCAGGACGTGGCCATGGTCCTGCCCCGCCATGACGACATGGTCGACGGACGCACCCGTCTAGCAATGCGCCTTCACACGCGCTTGGGCGCGGCCAAGGACGGGACATTCCTGGCAAAGGAAACCACCGTTCTGGCCGACAACGGCGCCTACACCATGCACGGCAAACCGGTAACCATGGCCGCCACAATTCGCGGCGACAATATTTACCGGTTCGCTGCGATCAAGGCCCAGTCCCAACTTGTTTACACCAGCAACATGCCTTCGGAGTGTTTTCGCGGCTTTGGCATTCCACAATCGTCCTTCGCCCTGGAACAACTGGTCGACGAGATGGCCAGGAACCTTGAAATCGACCCGGTGGAGTTGCGACGAATGAACGCGATTGGATCGGGTGAAACGGCCATCCACGGCTGGAAGGTCGGTAGTTGCGGGCTTGATCAATGCTTCGACGCCATCGAGGAGAGAATTGAGGCGCACAAAAAACAGGAAGTTCGCAAAAGCGATGATCGTTATCGGATCGGCTACGGCGTGGCTTCCATCATGCATTGCGTCAGCAACCGGGGCTATGACCCCCGTTTCGACAAGGCACACATAATTTTAAGGACCCGCCCCGACGGCGTGATCGAAATAGCATCCGGAGAGATCGAAATCGGCGCGGGCACGGTCGAAGTCCTGGCATCCGTCGTCGCCAAAGAGCTTCCCATAGACCAGTCCCTGTTGAACGTGGTTCTGGGCGATACTGCTGATGGCCCCTATGGACTAGGCAGTTTCGCCAGCCGCACATCGTTCTTCGTCAGCTCCGCCGCCATTAACGCCTGCGCAAAATTTAAATTGGCGTGTGAGGAACTGGCAGTAGAATTCGGTCTGGATAAGGGGGCGTCAGTAACCCAGGTCATAGCAGACGCGCGCAAACAAGGCTGGAACGGGACTATTGAGGTTACCGGAATTTACGAATCAAGCGGCGTCGTGGTGCCTGATGAAGAAGGCTACGGCAATATTTCCCCGGCTTATACATTTTCTGTCCACGGAAGTTGTGTACAAGTCGACTTAATGACCGGCAAGGCGTCTGTGCTTCAGTACTGGGCAGCCCATGATTCAGGTGTGATCCTCAATCCAGCCGGCGCCATCGGTCAGGTCGTCGGCGGCGTGACCATGGGACTGGGTTTCGCCCTTGCCGAAGAAGCCGCAGTAGGAGAAGACGGGCGGTTACTCAATCCCGGTTACCTGGACGACCGGATTGCAACCTTCGCCGATGCGGTTCCCATCGACGTCATTTTCATCCCCACGGTTGAAGACGCCGGGCCATACGGGGCCAAGACCATTGGCGAACAGCCGATAATTCCCGTAGCGGGTTGCGTGGCGAATGCTGTTTACGACGCCATCGGCGTGCGACAATATAAGCTGCCCATGAAACCGGAGAGGGTCTGGCGTTCGCTGCAGGACCGGTAACTTAATAAGATAGAGGGGCGACGGCATGTCAGAATTTATCAATGTGGCGCATCATGACCGGGTTGTTTCCATTACCCTGAACAGGCCGGATCGCCGCAATGCTTTGTCCATCGAACTGCTTGCGGAATTGAAAGACGCTTTGAATAACGTTCCCCAAGACGCCACGGCGGTGGTTTTAAGCGGGGCCGGGGACTGTTTCAGCGCCGGGGGTGATTTTAAAAGCCTTACCGGCACCATCGAAGACATAGCCGTCGATAATGCGATCGATGATGCGACCGGTGCCATCCGCGCTCTGCCCGTACCCGTGATCGCCGCCATCAACGGGCCGTGCATGGGCGGGGCGTTTGATCTGGCCATGAGTTGTGATGTGCGGATCGCTTCGCGAAGCGCCGTGTTTCAGGTACCCGCAACCCGGCTGGGCTTGCTCTATAATCCCAAATCCTTGGCCCGCTTACGTCTGTTGCTGGGCCGCGATGCGGTGTTTCGCATCATGATCATGGGCGAACGCCTGGACGCCAACGCCGCCCTGGAAGAAGGAATCGTCTCGGAAGTCGTCCTTGGCAACGATTGCCTGGAAGTGGCCATGACCATGGCCGAACACACAGCCGCAAACGTTGGAGCGGCCGTCGCCGCCACCAAGGGATTCCTCAACGCCTTCGATAGCGACGATTTCGACCCCGCCCAATGGCAAAAGGTGCGCGAGGAACTCCTCGCCTCGCCGGAAAGGGCCGCTGCTGTGGCCAAAGCGAAAGACAAGCACGGGTAGCTCTTCTCATTTCTCGTAAGAAATCCCTCAGGTTAGGTATCTATGTTCAGTTTGCCTGACTTCATGGCAAGCGCCTATTTTTTTGGACTCGAGTAACCAAATATTCATCGGTTAATGATTTGGATTTCTTTCCTGGAAATCCCATTTGAAACTACAGCACAAAAAAATCCCACTGGAGCCAAACTAATAAGATGCAAAAAAAGACCCCTGTACTTTTTCTGATTGCCGCCGTAATAGCGCTATTTGTTAGCGAAGGCCCATTGGCGGAAGAAGCGAAGACCAAAGTCCTTAAATACGACGACAAAGGCAAGTCGGTGGGTGTTCGGGCAACCGGCGGCAAATCGAAGAAAGAAGGCAAGAAAGAAAGCAAAGCCGCACCAAAGCCATCCGCCGCCGCCAAGACGACCAAAAAAAGCGCTAAAGCCGAGGATGAGAAATTTAATCCCGAAGAGGCTTATGAAAAAGGTGAAATACTGGTCATCAACCCGCCCATTGATTTTTCGTCCGGCGCTCGCAGCATGGGATTTCGGATTATTGAAAAGATCAAAATCTCCAAGTTAAAAATCAACATTGTTCGGCTGCGCACCCCATCCGGCGTTGATGCTTTTACGGCCCTTCAGCAATTGCGCAGGCGCTATCCCAGGATCGATGCCGACCTCAACCGCCAGTTTGATCCGTCCGCCGGTGTTGAATTCCCAAAGAAAGTTGCGCGCAGTTTAATCCGCTGGAACAAAGCGCCGGAAACTTGTGGAACAGGTGTCAGATTGGGGATGATCGATACCAGCCTTGATCTCAATCATCCGGCGCTCAAGGGGCAGAAGATCACCTACAAATCCTTTCATAGTGCCGGACGCAAGGAGGGGCCTAAAGACCACGGGACGGCGGTTGCATCAATTATGGTGGGAACCCCTGAATGGGGCGGCCTGCTTCCCGGGGCCCGGCTTTTCGCTGCAAACATGTTCGAATTAAATGAAAAAGGGCGCAAAGTCGGAAATCTCTCCGGTTTACTGAAGGCAATCAGTTGGATGTTTCAGGAAAATGTCCACATCATTAATCTCAGTTTTGCCGGGGCCGACAATAAGGTAATGCGCAAAGTTTTTTCCGCCGTTCAGAAACAAAAACTTGTTATGGTTGCAGCAGTTGGAAACTGGGGGCGCTCGGATGTCCCAGCTTATCCAGCCGCCTATAAGGATGTGATCGGCGTTACCGGAATTAGCGATAGAGGACTCGCATATGCAAAAGCGAACTCAGGAAAATTCGTTGATTTTGCGGCCCCCGGGGTCCGTGTTTATACGGCCGCGACCGGTGGCAGCGGCCGCCTGAGAACAGGCACTTCATTTGCTGCGCCGTTCATCACGGCATTGATGGGCCTAGAAATCGCAAAAGGCAGAGCCAAATCATCCTCTGAGCTGACCGCCCTTCTAAAGAAAAACGTTAAAGATCTGGGCTCAGCGGGTCGCGATAAAATTTACGGTTGGGGTTTCACCCGTCACAAACCGAAGTGCTGATTCCATCGCGTACGATTTTCAGCTCAGGAAAATCGTGTTGAATATTCCGCCAAGGTGGCTAAAAGCCAAAAACGACGGGAGGTAATAAATTACCTGAACAGATCCATTTCCTTGGGGCGCACCAGCGCGTCCGACCCCGAATCGGGCTGATCCCAGGAAAAGTCACCGCGAATAATCACCACTGGCTGCCCATCGGCGCCCTGACCCTGCAACAGCGCTGCCGCCGAGGCCAATTCGTCGGCGATAGCCTGCTGGCTGACTTTCAGTTCCCGGCCAAAAAGGTCTACGTCGCCACGCTGATCCAGCAGGGCCGGAAGCCCGGCAACACCGATGGCGACCCCGGTTGTTCCCATGCGCCACGGCCTTCCCAGGCTGTCGCTGATAATTACCGCCACATCGGCACCGGCGAGCGCCATCAGACGGGCCTGAATTTTCTCGCAGGACCTGTCCGGATCTACCGGCAGCAGCAGGACGTTTTCCTCCTCTCTTTCTGAG
The DNA here is from genome assembly GCA_964490815.1 of uncultured Thalassospiraceae bacterium. GTDB lineage: Bacteria > Pseudomonadota > Alphaproteobacteria > Rhodospirillales > JABHCV01 > JACNJU01. The sequence continues at coordinate 143,971 of CAZBEC010000010.1, read as the reverse complement.
CGAACGTTGGAGCGGTCCAGCCCGGCGTTGGCCAGAATGACGCCAGTGCGGTGAACGACGATGAGAATTCCTTCGACGGCACGCAGCACCTCTTCGGATTCCAAAAGGATCAGTTCAACCTCGCGGGGGTCCTTGCCGCACTGTTCGGCGATCTCGACAGCCTTCGCAGACGGGTTAACCGTGTTCAGATCGATCGTTCGGCCCTCGATCTTAGAGATCACTTTTTGGGCGATGACTACGATATCGCCGTCTTCCAGATCGCGCTCCAGTTCGCCAAGGCCATCGACGATGTAGGTGGCCAGATCGTCACCCGGCTCCATCAGGCCAATACCGGGAACAGCAAATGATTCGAAAGAGGTAGCCATGCTCAGGTCCTGTTTTCATGGGTCTCGTTAGTATTCAGCAATGACATGAACATTATGTTACGCGAAAACAACCCTTTTTGAAGTTTACAGATTGGCCTATTTCCACCCTATTGGCGATAGAAATACGTGAGAAATCGCGACTGATTTTTTATAAGACGTAGGAACCCATGGATACTGTTGAAAAATCGCCACCCAGAAACCTGGACGAGAGAACCTCCAACGTCGAGGAACGATTTTTGGGGCTCATCGAAGAGGGCGCAGACCCCAACGAATGGGCGTTCGCATGGCGCACGGAAATCAACCGCGGGGGCTTTCGCGCCGTCGATTTTCTGATGAAAACCATCGTCGAGCCGGGCAAGTGCGTCGGCTGCGCGTCCTGCGTCAGCATCTGTCCGACAGACGTATTCGATTATGTTGACGAGCGTCCGCTCGATGCGCGAACCGACGCCTGTGTCTATTGCATCCTGTGCGCCGAGGTTTGCCCGGTTCTCAGGCCCGTGGACAAGGACTTGCCGGAAATTCTTGATTTTCGTAGCCCCGCCACAACCGAATCCTACGGCCCCTATTCCTACGGCGTTTACGCCCGTACGACCGATAAGGAGATTCTATCCAAAGCGCAGGACGGCGGCGTGGTTTCAAGCTTGATCCTGCATGGCTTCGATAATGGATCCCTGGAAGGCGCTATCCTGGGCGATGTTTATCCGGACAACACCCAGATCGGATTCCAGAAACTGGCCAAGACCCGTGAAGAGGTTTTGAGCTGCGCGGCCTCACGCTACACCTATTCACCTAATACCCTGGCCCTGCAGGATGCCATGAAAGAAAACACCGGCCCCCTGTGCGTGGTTGGGGTTCCGTGTCAGGTGGATGGGGTACGCCTACAACAACATTCAAGCATCCGCATGGAAATGAGCAACTGGTACCGGGAGAACATCGCCCTGGTGATCGGGCTTTATTGCTCGGAAAGTTTCACCCATGAAAGCATCGAAAAACTGGGTGAGTTGATCGACGTTGACCCAAAACGGATAGTCAACATCAACATCAAGGGTAAGGTCGTGATCCGCCTTGACGATGGCGAGGTCCGGGAATACTCACTTGCCAAGTACCAGAAATTCGCCCGGCCCGCCTGCCTGTATTGCCTGGACTACGGCGCGGAAAATGCCGACATCAGCTGTGGCGGCATCGGCATGGACGGATGGACCTATACTTTGATCCGCACCGAACGGGGCCATAAGGCGTTTCAGGCCGCACTGGAGGCCGGGGTTATCGAGCAGCGCCCCCTGGCCGACGAGCCGCGTGGCGAATATCTGATGGGGATGCTTTCGAAGAACAAAAAGAAAAACCGTCCCCTGCCGGTGCAAATGCCGACACTGGCCGAACGGGAAGCCCTCGGCCACTTGAGCCCCAAGACCTTCTACACAAAGGGACCCGGTGCCCCCGAGGCACCCGTAGAAAAAAACGTTCCGGAAGCGGGTGAAAAGAAATGAACATGATCCCCAAGGATATTAAATTGCCGTCTCCTGCGAGGACTTGCGACGACATCAACGTCATGGTTGCTGGCCAAGGCGGTGATGGATCGCTGACCATTATTTCGCTTCTGTCCCACGCCCTAATCCATCGCGGCCTTGAGCTTTACCAGACCAGTAACATCGCTTCGCGCATCAAGGGAGGCCACGCCGCAGCGCTTTTGCGGGCTTCGAAAAACCAGCACGGTGGCCTGGGTGACCACATTGATGTACTTGTCGCCTTCGATGAAGAAGCCATTGCTGCGGCCGCCCGGACCATGTCGCCAAACGGCATCGTGATTTACGACACGTCGCGAGGGCCCTTGCCGGAGGATAGCCTAAGCCCCGATGTGGTGGTCCTGCCGGTGCCGTTCAGCCGTTATGCGGTACGAGATTTGCGCCGGGATTTGTTCAAAAACGGGTTCGGCTTCGGCCTTGTCGCCCGGGTGCTGGGAATTGAAGACGAAGAGGCCGAAGAGTGCATGAAGATGCGCTTTAAGAAGCTTTCCAAAGCCGCCCTGGAAGCCAATCTTCACGCCCTGAAACTGGGCTTTTCAATCGCCGATGAGTTCGGCATCAAGGCTGGCGAAAACCTGATAGAACTACCCGACGGGGAGAAAAAGGAACGTCTGTCGATCACAGGCAACGAGGCCACGGCGCTTGGATTCATGGCCGCAGGGGGACGCTTTTTCGCCGGTTATCCCATCACCCCGGCTACTGAAATCATGGACACTCTTTCAAGACATTCTTCCAAGGTGGGGGCCGTGGTCATTCAGGCCGAGGATGAGCTGTCCGCAATCAACCAGGCTATCGGCGCATCCCTGACCGGTGCGCGGGCAATGACCGCATCATCGTCGCCGGGGATCGCGCTAATGCAGGAAAGCATCAGCCATTGCGGTTCAGCGGAAATTCCACTGGTTGTCGTCAACTGCCAACGCGCCGGTCCTTCCACCGGCATGCCGACCAAGACCGAACAGAGCGATATCGGCATGCTGACGCAGGGCGGCAGCGGCGATTTCCCCTGTGTCGTCCTTTACCCGGGCAACCCAAAGGAATGCTTCGAGATCTCGGCGCTTGCGACCAACCTTTCGCAGATCGCACAATGTCCGGTCTATATCGCGCTGGACCGCTCGCTTTCGCAAAACACGTCCACCGTAGCCCCATTCGACCTGGACGCCGTCAAAATGGACACGGGCAAGCTGTTGGATAAAGCGGCGCTTGAAGAAATGGATGAATACCGGCGCTACACCATCACCGAAGACGGCATATCCCCCTGGTCCGTGCCGGGAATGCCCGAGGGCATGAACCTTGTTACCGGTAACGAGCGAAACGAGTGGGGTCAGGTTTCGACCGAACCGGAAAACCGGGTCGCCATGATGGACAAAAGGGCACGTAAAATTGACGCCGTCAGGGACCTTCTGCCCAAAGCCGTTGAAACCGGGGACGCGAAAGCCAAGATCGGCTTGATCGGCACAGGCATGGAGACCGGCGTCATGCTGGAAGCACGAGGCGTGCTGGAAGGGCGGGGCCTGAAAACCCGCTGCCATCAGCCGCGGACCATCTGGCCTGTGCTGGACGACACCATCGATTTCGTCCGCTCTTGTAACAAGGTTTACGTCGTCGAACACAACGAAAGCGGCCAGTTACAGCGCCTTCTTCAGGGAGCGGGATGCCCGGGCGAAAAGCTTCGCGGCATTCGCAAATATAATGGACAGCCCTTCGCACCCGGTGAACTAGCTGATCTCATTGAAAAAAGGGAGGCCGGACAATGACGACCACCTTCACACCGAAGTATCCCGTCTGGTGCGCCGGTTGCGGCCATTACGGCGTTCAGGGCGCTTTGACGCAGGCCCTGAGCGATCTGGGAATTCCGGCGCACGAAACCTTCGTGCTGGCAGGGATTGGCTGTTCCGGCTCGATCCAGAACAACGTTAACGCCTACGGCTATCATTCCATGCACGGGCGCGTTTTACCAACGGCCATCGGCGCGGCAGTCGCCAACCCTGATCTGACCGTCATCGCCGCCGGTGGCGACGGCGACGGCTACGCCATCGGAATGGGTCATTTCGTCCACGCCCTGCACCGCAACGCCAGCGTACTTTACATCCTGATGAACAATGCGGCTTACGGTCTGACCAAGGGCCAGGATTCACCGACGTCCGAAACGGCCCAGGTGGCCGGTCACAGCTCACCCCTGGATGGTATCGCAATGGGCCTTTCGATTCCGGGAACCACGTTCCTGGCACGCGGCTTTACTCGCTGGTCGGATCAGTTAAAAGACCTGATGGTTCAGGGGCTGGAGCATGTTCGCGCTAAACGGGGCTTTGCGCTGTTGGAAGTTCTGTCGCCGTGTGTCACATATAATGACACCTATCCCGACTGGGAATCGCAGCTGACCAACGTCAATGACGATCCGCAGTTTTCCCCCGCCGACCGGGCGATGGCTTTTCAGAAAATAGAGGATCTGCGCCGGGACGGGCGAATCGCCGCCGGATTGATCCACCAGGGCAGCGAGGCGGCTTTCGAAGCGGATTGGATCAGGGAGGGGCGGCATCCGGCCAACCTGGAAGCCTGCGATCCGCAAAAAAACCTTGAGGCCCTCAACGACATTATGATGTCCTATGCGTCGTAATGAATGAAAATGTGAACAACGACACTGGAAAAACCAACCCAAGCGTGCTGGCCATCAGCGGCGGCATCGGAGGGGCCAAGCTGGCGCTGGGGCTGTACAGGATATTGGCTCCATATGAACTGGCGGTGGCGGTAAACACCGGCGACGATTTCGAGCATTTCGGCCTGCACATCGCCCCCGACGTGGACACTCTGATGTATACCCTGGCCGGAGAGAACAACACCGAACTGGGCTGGGGGCGCGCGGGCGAAACCTGGATGTTCCTCGAGCAATTGAAACGCCTGGGCGGCGAGACCTGGTTTCAACTGGGTGACAGCGATCTGGCGGTTCACGTCACGCGCACCGAAGCCCTGAAACAGGGCAGGACGTTAAGCGCGGTGACGGCGGATTTATTCAAGCGGATGGGCATTACGGCCCACGTCTGGCCCATGTCCGACCAGCCGGTTCGCACCATGGTTGATACGGCGGACGGACGGAAGTTGCCGTTTCAAAACTACTTCGTTCAGGAACGGTGCGAACCCGCGGTTAGTGGTTTTCGATTCGCAGGTGCCGAGTTGGCAATGCCCAATGCTTCGTTCATTGAATTGCTTGGCGATCCAACCCTCGAGGCCGTAATCATCTGCCCATCTAATCCCTTCGTCAGTGTCGATCCAATTCTCGCCCTTCCCGGCGTGCGCGATGCGCTGAAAGCCTGTCCCGCGCCGGTCGTCGCCATCAGCCCAATAGTTGGCGGCGAGGCGATCAAGGGACCGCTTGCGAAGATGATGCGCGAACTCGACATCCCGACCGACCCCTTGAGCATAGCCACCCATTACGGCGATTTTCTCAACGGTTTCATTCTGGATGAGACGGACGCCGATCATGCAGCTTCCCTGAATGTCCCAACCATGGTCACCAAGACCGTGATGCAATCCCTTGACGACCGAGAGACTCTTGCCCGCGACGCCCTTTCTTTCGCCCAGCGGATTAAAATGGGGGAAGCAGCTTAAGCCATGGGAAATCTCGATTTTTGGGCCGTCGTTCCGGTCAAGGACTTCAAAGACGCCAAGTCGCGCCTTGTCAGTGTGTTGGATGCAAACGAGCGAAGGCAGTTGTCGCAAACAATGTTGCGCGATGTTCTGAGAGCCGTTAGCGCGGTGCCCCGCCTGGCCGGTACGATCGTCGTCACCCACGATGCGGAGGCTGCCGGGATTGCGGGGGATTTCGGCGCGCGGGTTCTTTTTGAAGACAATAACCGGGGACCGACCGAGGCGGTGATGCTGGCCGTGCACTGGCTGGCGGCGAAAGGACATGCCGGAATGATCAGCATTCCCAGCGACATTCCCCTAGTCAACCCCGAAGAAATCAACCATTTGCTGGAAGCCCATGGTACGGCCCCGGCCTTGACCATCACGCCGGCCCGGGATGGCGGCGGTTCAAATGCCATTGTCTGCACGCCGCCGGACGCCATCCCATTGAGGTATGGCGAAAACAGCTTTTCCGGTCATCTGGAAACGGCGGAGCAATACGGAGTCCCTATCAAGACGGCTGAATTGCCGGGCATCGGGCTTGATATCGACAAGCCAGAGGATCTTCTGGTTCTAGTTGAAAAATCTTCGACCAGCCTGACGGCCCGCTATTTGATAGAAAGCGGCATTGCCAGGCGTTTGAGGAAGATAGACCCAGATCGCCTTACACGAGCCGAGGCGCGGGAACTGGCGGAATTGACTGACGACGCTTTACCTTCTTTGATAAAACGTGCCGCAGCTCTTCGTGATAAAGCCCACGGCGATATTGTCAGTTATTCGCGAAAAGTCTTTATCCCATTAACCCAATTGTGCCGGGATGTCTGCCATTACTGCACCTTCGCCAAAGCGCCGAAGAAGCTCAAGCGGGCCTATATGACGGCGGGTGAAGTCCTGGCCATCGCCCGGGCAGGGCAGGCCGCCGGGTGCCGTGAGGCTTTGTTTACTTTAGGCGACAAGCCGGAGCTACGCTTCCAGCAGGCCCGTGTAGAACTTCAGGAATTGGGTTTCGAAACCACCCTCGAATACGTAGCAAGCATGGCGCGGCTCGTGTTCGAAGAAACCGGCCTGCTGCCCCATATCAATGCAGGTCTGATGAGCGGCATCGAGGCCGCGGGCTTAAAAGAAGTTTCCATCTCGCAAGGAATGATGCTGGAAAGCGCCTCACCGCGTTTGTGTGAAAAAGGTGGACCTCATTTCGGCTCGCCCGACAAGGACCCGGCCGCACGTCTTCAGGCTATTTCCGAGGCGGGACATCACAAAGTGCCAATGACGTCCGGTATCCTGGTGGGAATTGGCGAGACCCGCGAGGAATATATCGACTCCCTTTTGGCTCTGCGCGACCTGCACGACAAATACGGCCATATTCACGAAATCATTATTCAGAATTTTCGCGCCAAGCCCGGCACGATGATGTCCGACGCACCGGAACCCGCCCCGGATCACTTCCTGTGGGCAGTGGCATCCGCGCGGCTGGTTTTCGGCCCCGCCATGAACATCCAGGCCCCGCCTAATTTGAGTCCCGGCCTAATCGGCCGCCTAATAGGCGCGGGCATCAACGACTGGGGCGGCATCTCGCCGGTGACCCCGGACCACGTCAACCCGGAGGCGCCCTGGCCCCATCTGGACGCCATAGCCGCCGAAACGAAACTGGCCGGAAAAATACTGGTTGAGCGCCTGGCGGTTTACCCGGAAACAATCTTTGGCGACGAAGACTTGATCGCCCCTGCCCTTCGCACTCCAGTCCTGCACGCCATCGACGCCAGCGGCTTTGTGCGAACCGACAACTGGTGGCCGGGTGAGGAATCGGCAGTGCCCACCTATAAAGAAGAAAGGCGCGCCATTCATATCGAAGACGCTCTCAGTAGGATCATGTCAAAAGCTGTAGAAGGCCTCGACTTGGCTGAAACCGAAATCACGGCGTTGTTCGAGGCCCGTGGAACAGACTTTACACGTGTCTGCGAAGCCGCCGACCGGTTGCGTAAAGAAATCAAGGGAGGTACGGTTTCCTACGTCGTCAACCGCAACATCAATTACACCAACGTATGTTATTTCCGATGCGGCTTCTGCGCCTTTTCCAAGGGCAAGATGTCAGAGAATTTGCGCGGGCGGCCTTACGACCTGGGCCTTGAGGAAATCGTGCGGCGCACCGGTGAAGCCAAGGAACGGGGCGCCACGGAAGTTTGCCTGCAGGGCGGCATCCATCCGGCTTATACGGGTGAGACTTATTTGAGCATCGTGCGCGCCATCCATCAGGCCCATCCGGATATGCACATTCACGCCTTCTCGCCGTTGGAAGTGTGGCACGGGGCCGAGACTCTGGGTCTGAGCCTTAACGACTACCTGGGAGAGCTTTCAAAGGCGGGCTTGGGCACCCTGCCCGGAACGGCCGCCGAGATTCTGGATGACGAGGTTCGCAATATCCTCTGCCACGACAAGATCAACACCCGCCAGTGGTGCGAGGTGATTGAGGCCAGTCACCAGATCGGCGTTAAAACCACTTCGACCATCATGTTCGGGCATGTGGAGCGCACCCATCACTGGTCCCGCCATTTATTGATTTTGCGTGAATTGCAGAAACGAAGCGGCGGCATTACCGAATTCGTGCCCCTGCCCTTCGTGCATCTTGAAGCGCCGATCTATCTGAAGGGACGGGCGCGAAAAGGCCCCACTTTTCGTGAAGCCGTGCTGATGCATGCTGTGGCGCGTCTGGCCCTGCATCCGCATATCCCCAATATCCAGACTTCGTGGGTGAAGATGGGCCCCGGCGGCGTCGCCGCTGCATTAAAGGCCGGGGTTAACGATCTGGGGGGCACCCTGATGAATGAAAGCATCAGCCGCGCAGCGGGCTCCACCTTTGGCCAGGAATTGCCGCCAGAACAGATGGAGGCTACGATTACCGCTCATGGACGCATGCCGCACCAGCGCACCACCGTTTATGGGCAAGCCTCCAACTCATCCGTCGCCGCGTCGTTCAACGCCCCGCCCCTGACCCCAATCATCAACGGGGAACCGGAGCGGGAAAAAGGCCCTAGCGACAACTCGGAACTGATAAGAGCCGGTGAATAAAAGAGGCAAATTGTGAAACCGACGGAAACCTATGACGGTTTTGAGCAGGGGCCGATTCGCCCCCCCAGCGAAGCAGAAAGCCTGCTGGTTCGCGTAACCCGGAACTGTTCGTGGAACCGGTGCAGCTTTTGCGCCATATACAAGGACACCAAGTTCGGCCTACGCCCCGTTGATCATGTCTTAAGGGATATCGATACGGTTCGGTTTTATGTAGATGCTATCCAATCGGCACACAATTCCGGACAAGTCATTACCCCAAGCGCACTTTACGAGTTGTCCTCGAATGGCAGAGAACCCGACACCCTGGCCCTGCATGCGGCCTGGGATTTCGTCGCCAACGGGATGGAATCCATATTCATCCAGGATGCCAACAGCCTGATCCTCAAAGCCGACGATATCGTCCATATCCTGCGGCACTTAAAGGAAGCCTTCCCAACGGTGAAGCGGATTACTTCTTACGCCCGTTCCCACACCATCTACAGGATCAGCGATGAAGACCTGAAGCGCATGGCTGATGCGGGCCTGAACAGAATTCACATCGGCATGGAATCGGGTTCCGACAAGGTGCTGGGGATGGTTGATAAAGGCGTCGACAAAGCCATGCAGATTACCGCCGGAAAGAAGGTCAAAAAGGCGGGCATAGAGCTTTCAGAATACTTCATGCCGGGACTGGGCGGGAAGGCCCTGTCGCGGGAAAACGCCGTGGAAACTGCCGACGCCCTGAACCAGATCAATCCGGATTTCATTCGCCTACGCACATTGGCTTTGCCGGGCGCCGCGCCGATAACGAAGCAATATGTTGAGGGCGGTTTCGACAAAATGGGCGAAATCGACACAGCCCGGGAATTACTTACTTTTCTGGAATCCCTGAACGGTATCGAAAGCACCGTAAAAAGCGATCACGTGCTGAACCTCTTCCAGGAAGTCGATGGCGTGCTACCCGGCGACAAGGAAAAAATGACGCGGCCTATTCAAGATTTTTTGGAGCTAAAACCCGAAGAGCAGATGCTTTTTTCCATCGGCAGGCGAACCCACAGGTTTGCCGGATTAAGCGATCTGAACGACCCGGCACGGCGCAACTCGGCCTTGAGAGTATGTTCGGATATAGGCGCGACCGTTGAAACCTACGACGACGCCATTGATGCGATCATGCAGCGCTTTATCTAGTTAGACGAGGCCTACACCTTTATCGTTCTTAGGTCGGTCCGTCACCAGCGTCCGATGTGCCGCCATCGGCTGTGCCGCCGCCGCCATCATCACCACCGGCTCCATCATCACCGGTACCATCTCCGGCGTCTCCGGCGTCTCCGGTATCGCCGTCGCCCGTATCGCCCGTTCCGGCGCCGTCGTCGCCCGTCGTATCATCGCCACTTGCCGCCGCAGCGGCAATTCCAACAGACGAGTTGGGTGCGGCGTTGGCTTGTCCTGTGGCAGAAGCATTGCCGGCTTTGGCGCTACTTGCTGCAACTCCTACGGCAGAAGCATTACCGCTTGCCGCCGCACCCTGGCCACCTGTGCCGCTACCGTCATCACCGGATCCGTCGTCACCTGCACCTCCGCTACCAGCGCCACCGCCAGCATCTGAACCGCCGGTTCCGCCGCCACCAGCACCGCCTGAACCACCAGCGCCGCCGCCAGAGCCACTACCCCCGGCTCCTCCGCCTCCAGCACCGCCTGAACCACCAGCGCCACCGCCAGAACCACTACCACCGGCTCCGCCGCCACCAGCACCGCCTGAACCACCAGCGCCACCTCCAGAACCACCCGAACCACCAGCGCCAGCGCCAGCACCACTACCACCGGCTCCGCCGCCACCAGCACCACCTGCGCCTCCAGCGCCACCTGCACCGCCGCTTGCGCCTTGTGCAGATGCGGCCTGCAATTCAACGCTTAGGGACTCCCAGTCAATGGAAACCGGGGTCGCAGCCAACAGAGCGGCCGCCGAAACGGCCGTGTAAAAAGAAAGACGGGGAAAAAGTTTTTTGCCGGAGGTCATGACGATCTCTCCATTTCAATTATATTCAAGGGGCGCAGCTAACGAAAAGCCTTGACCAATCGGGAGTGAAAACCTCGACCGAAATCGATTTGCTTTTCGATATATTTTTTCCTGCGAGGATCGGATTTTATCACATCCGGGTGCCACAAGCTAGTTGACCACGTCGTAATCGCCCAGTTGTCATCCAGAGAAGGAGGGAATCCATCTTCTTCCGGATTCTTGAAAACATTAAGGGTAATAAAGTCGTCCGCATCGGCCAGACGGTAGGAAATGCCGATCATTTCGATGGGCGCGTACAGGTTGTTGTCGGACAGGTATTTTCGCGTCTCCACCCAGTGTTCGGCCCTGGCCAGATTGCCGCGGCGGCTCATACGCCAATGATTGACCCACCAGCAATCCTGAATGCCGAGCCGTTCGTTCTTGGTGACCTCCAGGAAATGCATGTCGTCGCGATTGCAACTGGCATGGGTCACCCAACCGGGATTAGAACCCGACGAACCATCGGCTCGCCGCAGTCGCAGGTTGGTAAACAACTCGACGGCGCTGGTCAGCCGCTTGCTCTCGTTGACGTCAAGAAGCATGGCCGAAACGTTGTACCCGCCTTTATGATTCGGCAATATCCGGGTACCCGCCAGAACGAACTCACCGGCAGGAAGGGGCAATCTTTTTTCCGCGATATAGATGCTGCCCGTGAAGGTTTTTCCCAAAGGCGGCAGGACGACGGATGTTGGTAAGGCAGGCGTATCGACCTGCACTGGAGCGCATTGAACGAGCATCAATATTGAAAGCGAAACCAAGAAACCTTTAGAAATTCCCTCTGATAATAACCGTAGCCGCCTGATCATTGTCACAAGCCTCCAAGTTCCCTCCTAATTATATGGCCATTACGAAATTGGTTCCCAAAAAAAATTAGTTGAAGTCCATGGCCAGGATTTTCTCGGGGTGAATGGCGATGAGCGCACGCTCTACATCTGCGTAGGCCTCTTCGTTCGATTGGGAATAGCGAACATGAATTCGCGTGTTGATACCCTCAAAGCGCGGATCGTTTTCTTCGATAAATTCGGCGAAACCATAGATCGTTACCGTGCGGGAATCCGGATGTAAGCCGCCGACGCAAAAGCTAACCCGTGGGTCGCGCCGGATATTGAGGCACTTGGCTGAGCTGGCGTCAAACCCAATAAAAACCTGCCCCTGTTCATAGGCATACCAGACGGTGCTGAGCTGGGGGGCGCCATCGCGACGGTTGGTGGCCAACACCGCGTTTCGCACTTCCGAAAGAAAGGCATCGGTTTGATTTTGCGTCATGGGTTTTGAAGGGTAGGCCATTGTCAATCCTATCTTTCGTTTATCAGCGCTTGGACATAGGTAACATGAAAGTTACTGTTGGCTAAGCTCGCATAGCCACCATGGGGATAAATCGGGAATGAACACTTCAAGCCAGGACCGCTTCGACACCACCGGCGATGCGGCAACCATGATGGCCGTGGTTACCGCCGGCAATGGCGATTACGACCAACTGGTTTACAAGGAGGTGACGCGCCCCACACCCGGACCCGGAGAGGTGCTTTTGCAGGTTCTGGGCGCAGGCGTCAACAATACGGAAATCAACACCCGCCTGGGCTGGTATTCCTCCAGCGTCAACGCCAGCACCGGTGACGCCGCCGGTGTGCAAAGAAAGAAGGCCGAACAAAAGCAAGACGGCGGCTGGAACGAGGCAACCCCCTTCCCCTTCATTCAGGGAACCGACTGCTGCGGCCGCGTTGTCCAGGTGGGCGAAGGCGGAAACGACGCGCTTCTTGGCAAGCGGGTATTGGTGCGCGCCTGCATGCGACCCGATGGATACGAAACTATGGATAACATCTGGATGGGTTCCGATTTCGATGGCGCGTTCGCCCAGTTCGTGAAGGTTCCGGCTAGCGAGGTCTTCGCTGTCGATTGCGACTGGAGCGACGAGGAACTGGCGACCATTCCCTGCGCCTACGGCACGGCGGAAAACATGATTCACCGCGCGAATATTGACGCAAACGATCACGTCCTTATTACCGGCGCGTCAGGGGGTGTGGGCTCCGCAGCGGTACAGCTCGTAAAACGTCGCGGCGCACGCGTGACGGCTGTTTCGGGCCGGAAAAAAATGGATGCGGTACGTTCGATAGGCGCCGATAGGGTCCTTGAGCGGGGTGACGATTTAGTCGCCGCCCTAGGATACGAAACCGTCGACGCGGCGATCGACAACGTCGCCGGGCCGGATTTTGCACAGACGCTGAAACTCCTGAAACGGGGTGGGCGCTACGTTTCGTCGGGCGCCATCGCCGGGCCGGTGGTAGAACTGGACATGCGCGACATGTACCTGAAGGACATCACCCTGATTGGCTGTACGGCGTGGGACGAACCGGTTTTTGAAAATTTGATCGGCTATATCGAGCGAGGTGAAATCCGCCCATTGGTTGCCAAGACATTCCCGTTGGAGCAAATCGCCGATGCCCAGCGTGAATTCTTAAAAAAGAACCATTTTGGAAACTTCGTTCTGATTCCGCCGCCAGTCGACTGAACGGCTTTATTAGGCCGAATTATTCAGCCTTCCCCACCACGATCTGCGCGTGCTGGTCGCGGCCGTAATACCGTCGGGCGTAGTAGGTCAGCGTGTCTTTTAAAAACAGGTCCAACTCGTCCAAGTTGACGGTGCCGTCGTGGTTGGCATCGGCCTCGCCGGACATGGCTTTCAGAAAATACTTGGTGAACAGACCGTGGCTCTGGTCTTCTTCCCACGAAGCCATCTGGTTGGCTGCGCCCGCGGAAATCACGGTGACGTTGGCCGGTACCGTCGGAGGCTTCGCCTTGAGGAACACAGGTGAGGCGTTGGAAATTACCGAGCCGCCCTGCCCCGCGCCAGAGAAACAGGCCTCCAACACCACGGTGATCGATTTAGCCGGGATGAGGCTCAGGTTGCGGTACAGACGCGACAGCGGATAGCCGCTCAACTCCAGCATCGCCGCATCGGCGTCGGTCGGGACCAGAAAGGCCGAACCGTCGTCGCCCGCCGGCGCCCCATGCCCGGCGTAATAAATGGTAACCCGCGAGACGCCGGGTTTAACCCAGTTGAACAGCTTGCCCTTGTGACTGCTTTCGGATCCGAAGACCTGGGCAAGCTGGGTTCCGGTTGCGTCCGCCAGATCGATGATGTTGCCGGGACGCACCCCCAGGGCCTCGCTTACGTATCGCCTGAACGAGCGGGCGTCGGCGCGGGCCGGTGTGACGTCGGGAATGTCTTTTCCCTGTTTGCCGTAATCGGCATTGCCGATAATCACCGCGATGTCGTCGGGACGCACGGGCGCTTTGGGAAATGTCACATCCAGCGGTGCGTCGGGAAAGGCTGATGGCGCTGCGGCGGCTTGCGGTGCCGGTGCCTGCTGTGAAGGGGCTTCACTTGCAACAGTTGGTGGAGCCACACCACCCTTGGCGGCGATGGTGCGGGCTCGGTTACGCGCGGCAATATCCTTATCCCACTGGACGTCGCGGATGACGCTTCTTACTGTGCCGATCCCGTCTCGGGTCAGATTCCAGCCCAGATCTTCTGCAAAATATGAAACAAGTTCGATCGGTTCGCTACTTCCTTTCCAGGTACTGTAAATTTCGTAGGCGTCCCCTGGCAAGCTGCGGAAAAGTTCCGAAGCCCTGAGACGTTTGCCAACTAACAGTTCTATCCTGAAGGTTAGATCGTCATCAAAGTTCGAGGGGTCCAAATCAGAGAAATGATTAGAAGATTTGTTACGCGCGATATACTCGAAGACAAGTTTGTTGCCGGTGGCGAGTGGGAAAAGACGGCCTTTGAGAATTTTTATCGAGGTGGTTCGGGTCGTCGAGTCACTCGTCATGCTTGACCCGTCATCGAACACAGCGTGAATTTTGGAGTGATCATAGAAAGGGAAACCCCAAACAGTCTCACGTGCCGACTTGTCCACTTCAAATCTGGACATCCCCGAAGGCTGATGCGATGGCGAGGACTGATCGTAACGAACGATGGAGCCATCATTGACAATATTACTGGTGGTGCTGGTATTCCCGGTGGCCTTGTTATGGGTTACCAGATGGGTAATGGCGGCTTCTGGGGCGGCGGCGAGTCCGGGATGGGATCGGATGGTGTCCAGAATCCGCTCGTCAACTTGAGCCCAGGCCGGAGCGGCCAGGAGCAAACACAGAATGCTTGTTTGATAGAATCGTCTCACCGGAATCCTCCCGATTGCGACCCGGCCAGTATACGCCTTTTTGGTTCCTTCTTTAAGGGATCAGCTTCCGGTCAGCCCACTATTAAAAAACCGGTTGGAGGAAAAACCGTTTAATCCAATATTTAAACGATTAAAAAAAGCGCCGAGATTGCCACTCATAGGGAGGATTTTTTAATCATGAAAGCGAAACTGGCAGGCCGAATGACGGCATATATTTTTCTCATCGTAACCCTGATCAGTGGCGCTACGTCCGCCGCCCAGGCCCAGGCCAAAAGGGCAATCAGCAATGTAAAAGGGGACGTATACCGGTTTCAGAATAATTTCCATTTCGCCATGTTCGTCGTCACAAGCGATGGCATTGTAGTTACCGATCCCATTAATGCCGACGCTGTGGGCTGGCTGAAAGAGGAACTCGCCAAACAGTTCCCCGGCAAGCGGGTCACGCACATGGTCTATTCCCATTCTCACGGCGATCACAATTCCGGCGGACAGGCCTGGGGCGACGGGATCGAAGTTATCGCCCATGCCAATACGGCTAAAAATCTAAAGGAAGGCCAAACGGCGATGCCGACGCGCACCTTCAATGACAAACTGAAATTTGAAACGGGTGGCAAATCATTCGAAATCACATACCTTGGCCGGGGACACGGCGATGATCTTTCGGCAGTCGTCGTACGGCCGGAAAACGTCGCCTTCGTTGTCGACGCCGTCTCGCCCGGACGCCTGCCCTACCGGAATTTCCCGGGGGTCGACATTGACGGCATGATCGACCAGATCAAGGCCGTCGAGTCCCTGGACTTCGACATCCTGACGCCGGGCCATTCCGCTAACGGCAGCAAACAGGACGCTACTGATACCCGGATCTACATCGAAACCCTGCGTAAAAGAGTAAAAATGGGGATCGATGCTGGCAAGTCGCTGGACCAGATCAAGGCAGACGTCACCATGGACGATTACAAAAACTGGGGCGCCTATGAGCAGTACCTGCCGTTAAACATTGAGGGCATGTTCAAGTGGCTGAAATCCGGTTCCTAAGTCGCAAGCCGATTCTCCCACCAGCCTCTGGATCGCCTGAGCCTCGGCGGGAAACTTTGAAGATTCGCTTTTTTGGACGAAAAAGAAAGGCGTTGACCTGAAGCTGCCGTCAGCCCTCTTCGTCCAAAATTCTTCGAATTGCTATGGCCAATTCAGACTGGCCGTACGGTTTGCTCAGGAGGTTTTTCGTCAGATCTGCGTATTGGGAATTATCGCCGTTATGCG
Organism: uncultured Thalassospiraceae bacterium; assembly: GCA_964490815.1. Taxonomy (GTDB): domain Bacteria; phylum Pseudomonadota; class Alphaproteobacteria; order Rhodospirillales; family JABHCV01; genus JACNJU01. The sequence goes on along the minus strand of CAZBEC010000010.1, from coordinate 127,917 downwards.
CCTCCTCCTTTCGCTTGGTAAATCCGCTGGTCAGAACAACCTTTAAAGCTGGCCGAATTTCGTGAGCAGCAAGGGCCAATTCGTAGCCATCAAGATCACCGGGCATGATGACGTCGGAGAACAGCAAATCTATGACTGTATCGCTCTCAATTAAATTGAGCGCCTGCATTCCATTGTTTGCCGTCAGCGTTTTATAACCGAGCTCTTCCAGGTAAGAGACGGCAATATCAACCAGCGCTTCTTCGTCATCCACAACCAGAATGGTTTCGTCACCACGAGGAAAATCGATAACAACTGAATCCTCACCCAATGTTCCCGGGCCCTCTCCGGCCCGGGGCAGATAAAGTCGTACCGTTGTTCCTTTCCCCGGTTCGGAATAGATACTCATATGTCCGCCGGAACGATTTACAAAACCGTATACCATGCTTAGGCCCAGTCCCGATCCCTTTCCGGCGTCTTTCGTCGTGAAGAAAGGTTCTAAAACCTTCTCCTTCATATCTTCAGTCATACCCACTCCGGTATCGCTTATAGCCAGCATAACGAACTCGCCGGCAACGCTCCCCGGATTTTCCTTAACATACGTATCATCTAGAATTTTGTTGGCCGTCTCGATTACCAGTGATCCACCTTCGGGCATGGCGTCGCGGGCGTTCAGGGAAATATTGAGGACCGCGTCCTGAAGATCCCCCGGGTCTACAATTACCGGCCACAAATCCTTTTCCAGATGATGCTCGATATTGATCGCCACAGTCAGTGATTTTTCAAGCAGATCATCCAAACCCTGAATATGTTCATTCACGGATGTCTGTTTTGTTTCATGAGCAGCCTTGCGTGAGAAGCCAAGAAGCTTATTCGTCAGATTGGCCCCTCGCATAGCGCCTTGATAGGCTTTATCCGCTATATCAATTAGTTTTTCGTCATCGGCAATATAACGCGTTAGTATCTCAAGATTACCCATAACAATGCCGAGAATATTGTTGAAATCGTGAGCGATACCGCCGGTCAACTGGCCAACGGCTTCCATTTTCTGTGACCGGCGCGCCTGCTCTTCAAACAACCTGCGTTCAGTTATGTCGGTTCCTGTTCCCCTGTATCCGGCGAAGTCCCCGGTCGCGGTGAAGGTTGGATTCCCACTAATTGATATCGTTATGATTTTTCCAGTGGCTGTCTTTGTATTGTATTCCAAATTTTTGAACGGCTCCCGATTCTCAAGTTGCCGAAAATGCATCCGCCATTTGTTACTGTTTATGTCTTCAAGATCCGGATTAATGAGAGACTTTCGGTCGTGGCCGTAAATGTTTTCTGGATCAAACCCCGTGATTTGAAAAAAGCGCTGGCTGCCAAAAGTAAACAGCAAATTTGCATCCATTTCCCAAAACCAGTCCGAAGAAGATTCTGCAAAATCCTTGAATCTTTCTTCACTTTCCACCACAGCGTCTTGGGCTCGCTGAAGTTTCAGATCTGCGAGCTGCAACCTGGCGTCTGCAAATTGCCTGGGACTCGGCAACGCTATTATTCGGGGCATCAACGGCCACAACATGACGCCGATAGATAGCGATATAAACGCGGTTACAGCCTTGGCGACGGCTTGTATTCCATAATCCGGCGTCCACAATGTCCAGGCGCCAAGAAAATGTACCGTTCCGCAGGCGGCAAATACGAGCGTTCCGAACGGTATGAAAAACCATTTAAAGGGAATGTCTTCGCGATTAACGACAAAATATATAAGGCCCGTAGCGACGGAAAAATAAGACACCCCCGTAATGACATCGGAAATTGCTTGGGTGTAAAGGATATCAGGACGCCACAGAAAGCAGGTTGCGTGAGGCATGAAGGCGTCATTTCCAAAAAATTCGACGATATCACTCCACATGGTCATTCACCTTTGTCTGTTCGGTATGCCGACTACTTATTAGATGATAACTGCTTAGTTCCTACCTCATCAAGAAATGCAAGGAAGAATGGGTTAGGGAAACCCTGATCGATAATTGCCGACGTTTATTTTGTATCGTCTATTGGTGAAAGGGATCGGAGCCCACCTAACGGAGACTTTTGTGCGGCTTGAATTCGAAAGATTATTGGTTGATCCTGAGTTTTTCCTCACTGTCCATTTTTTGGGCCATACTCTTTTTTTATGGTATAATTTTCGCTCGTCATATTTTTTTCTTCGTCATTGAAATTCCTTTCTAGAACTAAGCCGATTTTTGCTGAACTACTTCCCAATTACCTATTTTGAGGGGTGGACTATGGGAAAAAATCTAAAGGTGGTTTGCCTTTTTCTATTCGGTCTGATTGTCGCAGAAAATGTAATTGCTGAAGATAGAGGCACAACCGAAGAAGCAAAAGCATTGGCCATCAAGGCAGCTGAACACCTTCGAGCACATGGACCGAAAAAGGCTTTTAAAGATTTTCAAGACAAATCAAGTGTGTTTTTTGAAAGAGATCTTTATGTTTTTGTACAAGATTTCAATTGCACATTCTTCGCTCATGGCCTCAACCCAAAACTCGTCGGTCGAAATATTTGGGATCTTTTAAATCCAAACGGCCGTTACGCCTGCCAGGACATAGTAAACGCCACGAAGAAGCATGGATCGGCTTGGACAGACTATATTTTTACTGATCCCAAAACAAAAAAGCTGGCGGAAAAAACGACTTATTCAATCGGTGTCGGGAAGTATATTGTTATGGTGGGTGCGTATAAAATCAAGTAACTGGATTAGTCTATGACCGGATTAATTGATAGGGCTAGGCTTGTTGTTGTCCCTATTTTTTATGCAGTTAGCCTCTTTGCTTCAAACACAGTGAATGCTAGTGAATTATCAATATCGGTTGCAAATATCTCCCCATTATTTTTTGATGAAGAACACCCCAGCAAGTTAGGGAAAGTGACCTCTAGGCTGGATTTCCTCCTCAAAGAAGCTGGTTACCACCCGGTTTTCTCATTCTTTCCTTGGAAACGCGCAGAGGTTACTGCGGCTACAGGAGAAACTGATGCAACCATCATATGGACAAATATTGGTCATCTGGAAAACGAATTTGCTATCTCGAAAAATTTTCTAAATCAGTCTGTCGGATTCCTTACTCTTGCCAGTTACTCAGGGGCCCCTCTGAAAAATTATTCTGACGCGGCAAATATCCTGGTTGGAACGGTGCATGGTGATTCTCTCGGGCACGAACTGAGTGGGCGAGGCATCCCATTTACAAGTATTCTCGAAATTACTAGCGCCATAAAAATGCTACAGGCGAGAAGAATGGATGCATTCCTTGTTCATGAATTATCGGTGACTGGATTTGTCAAAAATGTGAAAAACGGTGCTCAGTTACATTTCCATTCCGTCGAGAACCTTCCCACCTATTTCGCGGTTTCGATAAAACGAAAGGATGCCGTTGAGATTATTGAAAAGTTCAATAAGACGCTTAAAGGGTTAAGCAATTTATAGGCCTGTAAAACCAATTAATTGGATGTTTTAAAATAGTGTTCAGGCTTGGGCAGCCCTCCCATTCGTATCGAGACATCGACGGAGACACCGCCATCTTGCCGCACCGTCATTAGATGGCAGGGGGCTATCGATTATTCTGAATAAAAAGACCGGATTTCTTGCCAAAGCAGAGGTTCGAAATCGGATATTCGTTCCAGAACCTGTTCCTCCAAGGATGTGGTATCAAAATCTATGCTTCGCGTCCTTTCGCGGGGATTTCGGTTCTTCGAACAAATCTCGCGGTGATGCTCCGTTATCGGTGAAACATCCATATTCCCGATGAAGTCAAGTTTTTGCGAAAGCGCTATAAATTTGTCGACGTCTAAAAGATCATTCATATGCGTCGTAATGGCGGGTTTGCCCAACTGCTTCACCCAGCCGGAATAAAGACGTTGGCGGCGTTCCATTTCCAGGCAGTACCAAAAGCACAGTTGATAGTCGCCCATACTGGTCCAATGGGGCAGTGGCAGGACGCCGGGATCGTCCGGCTTTAAAAAATGAGCTAGGCCGTCCAGCGTTCTGGCCGGAATGGCGGCATAACCGAACATGCTTTTGGCCACTTCACTTGGGTGCCGGCGCAGCAGGAGAAGTTGAGGAACAATGCCCAGTTTAAGAAGCGGCGATAGAAAGCCCTTTCCCACAAGATGAGAGGTTTCAATGTACGACTCCCTGGTGTCTTCTGCGATCAAAGGAAATTTCCCGTTAATCCAGAAGCCGCTGGCCATTTCGGGGTTGGTTTGCGCCATGCGCAGCGCAATGTTGAAATTCGGATCTGGTTCGTGGTGAGAGCTTACCGAAGGAAAGACCTTGCACAACTCTGCCAGTAATTTAGTCCCGGAGCGTCCTGGCGTAATGCAAAAAACCAGATTTTTATTTTTGATTTTTTTCAGCAATTGCGCCGTGGTTTCTTCCATTTTTCCTATGACCTGCGGGTAATTTGATTGCGGGAAGTTTCCTTTGCAAACATTAACCCATGGATTTCAAATCCGCGACATGTTCGTCACTTTGACTCGATTTTGAAGAGGTGCAGGCCTCTAGCCGATGCACATCAGAACATCGACCGCCACGACACCCTCTTGCAGGACCATCAGCGGGTTGATGTCCAGTTCTTGAAGCTGGTTGCGATTGTCGGCGGCGAATTGGGTCAGGTTTATAATGGCGGCGATCAGGGCTTCGCGGTCGCCTGGAGGATGTCCTCTGTACCCGTCGATCAATTTGGAAATCTTCAACGACGCCAGGGCTTCAGAAACTGCCTGGTGGTCTGTGGGCAACAACAGGGTTTTGGCGTCGCCCACCAATTCCACCAACGTGCCGCCGCTACCGATCACGAGAACTTGGCCGAATTGGGGATCGGTCTGGATGCCCAGGACGACCTCGGCCACGGGCTTTTCAACCATGCGCTCAACGATGAAATCATTGCAAACGGCATCGGGGGAATATTCCGCTACGGAAACAGCGATTTCCTTCACGGCTTTGGCGACCTGTTCCTCGTTTTGCAAGTCGAGTTTAACGGCGCCCGCTTCGGTCTTGTGGGACAGCAGGCTGGAGACCAGTTTGACGACGACGGGAAAGCCGGTTTGCGCCGCCGCCGCAGGCGCCGATGCCGCGTCGCATCGCCGCCCTTCGGGAACGGGTATCCCGGCTTTTTCGATCAATTGCTTACCACGCCATTCATCCAGGACGTCCCCATTTTCAATTGGCGGCGGCACCTCGGGAAAGCGCAGGTCGTTCAGCGCGCCGTCCGCAATGACCTGCTGGCGGCGTATGCCGAACTTGGCGGCTTCAGCGATGGCGTCCAGGGTTTCCTCGATTCCCTGCAAGGGTGCGACGCCAGCTGCAATTAGTGTTTCGCGGGTGGCTTGATCGATGTTTTCGCTCAAACCCGAACAGACGGCGGCCGGAATACCGGCTTTGCGGGTTGCTCGGGCAAACGCCCTAGCATCGGCGTGATAAGGCTCCATTCCTTCTTCCGGCTGGCCGACCGGATAATCCTGAACGATGACGGCGGCATCATAACCGTCTTCAAACATCGTTCCCATCACCTCACAGAGAGAATCTTCGTAGCCCCATAGAGGGGTGGTGTAATCCAGCGGATTGCACACGGTGGCGATCGGCGGCAATTGCTTCACCAAACGCGAGGCGATTGCTTTTGAAGGCTGCGGAAATTCCAAACCCCGGGGTTCCGCTCCGTCGGCGAGCATGGCGCAATCCCCACCCGAAGCGGTGAAGGCAGCGACGCGCTTTCCCTTGGGAGCACCCGACACGGTCAGGAATTTCAAGGTTTCCAAAAGCGAGATGGGCGAGGTTACCCGGACGATACCTAGCCGTTCGAAAAGCGCCTGATAAAGATCGTCCGTGCCCGACAACGTGCCTGTGTGGGTGATGGTCAGCCTAGAGCCGATTTCTGAAGTTCCAGCCTTCAAGGCGACGATCGGAATGTTTTTTTCCAATGCCCGAATGGCGGCGTCTGCGAAGCGGGGAATATCGCGCAGGCCCTCAATATAAAGCCCGACGGCGCTCACGGCCGGATCGTCGATCAGCACCTCCAGATAGTGCTCGATGCCCAACACCGCCTGGTTGCCGGAGCTGATGATATACGAGAATGGAACCGAGCGCTGATTCAGGGTCACCGTGTTCCCCAACATGCCGCTTTGGGTGACGAAGGCAACACCCCGCTCTTCGTGTTGAAACTTGAAGGGGAACGGCCACAACGGGGCATCATCGATGAAATTAGTCAGCCCGGAACAGTTGGGGCCGACCAGCGCCATGTCGCCCGCCGCCCTGATCAGTTCAGCCTCCAGCTTTGCACCTTCCTCGCCAGTTTCGCCGAAACCCGCCGTATAGCAAACAACGCCTCCCGCTCCGGCTTTGCGCAAGACATCGACGGCTTCGACGGCTACCGATTTTGGCGTCGCCAAAAAGACAATATCGGGCGCGCCGGGTAGATCCTCCACCGTCTTGAAACAGGGACGTCCGCCCATGGTCTCACGTTTGGGATTGACACCCCAGATGTCGCCCTTGAATCCAGCTTCGGCGCATTGGCGTGCGGAGAAATCGGCATCGTTTCCGCCGATGAAAGCCGCACTTTTTGGCGACAAAAGCCGCTCCAGATTTTTTCGCTGCGCCGGGGTCATGCGCTCAACTCATACGCCAAGGGGTCGCAGCAGGGAGCGTGCGATAATATGGCGCTGGATTTCCGAGGTGCCGTCCCAGATTCGGTCAAGACGTGCGTCCCGCCACAATCGTTCGACGGGCAGTTCCTCCATCAGCCCCATGCCGCCGTAGATTTGAACTGTGGAATCAGCGGCCCGCCCGACGGCTTCGGAGGCAAACAGTTTCGCCATGGCCGCGTCCTGCGGGTCCATTTGCCCTTCGTCGGCTTTCCCTGCTGCGTGCATGACCATCAGGTCGGCGGCGTGCAGGTCTGTCGCCATATCGGAAAGCTTGAACGACGTTCCCTGAAATTTTCCAATGGGTTGGCCGAACTGAACCCGGGTGGCGGCCCATTCGGTAGCGAGTTCCAAAAGCCGTTCCATGCGCCCGCAACAACCGGCGGCGACCCACACCCGGCCCATGCTCAGCCACTTGTCCGCTAGGGCAAGACCGTTGCCTTCTTCTCCCAGAATCTGGGCCTTGGGGATACGACAGTCATCGAAGCTGAGCTCGAAATGATTGTAGGCCCGTTGGGCCGCGCAGCGCGATCCGCGGGCCATGTCGAAGCCCTTTGTATCGGCGTCGACCAGGAAGGCAGTGACGCGCTTACGTTCTCCACGCGGCGTTTCGTCAACACCGGTCTGAGCGAAGACGATGGCGAAATCGGGAACGCCGACACCGCTTATGAAATGCTTCGATCCATTGAGGATATAGTCGTCACCGTCAGCCACTGCGCGGGTCTTCATGGACATGATGTCGGAGCCGGCGCCCGGTTCTGTCAGGGCGAAAAGCTCTTTCTTTTCAGCGCTTACGCAGGGTTTCAGGTAAGTCTCGATCTGGTCGCCCTCGCAGGCCATGAGGATTTCCGACGGCCGGTGCACGTAGCCATGCAAGCCGAAACTGGAACGCCCGAATACCCGTTCCAACAGCGCCAGGGAGACATAATCCAGCCCGCCGCCGCCGACGGATTCCGGCATGTTAGCGGCGTAGAACCCCATCTCCAGTGCGCGTTTGGTGATCTGGGCGCCCAGTTCCTCAGGAACGTCGCCGGTTCGGTCGGCTTCGGCCTCGTAGGGTTCCAGTTCCTGATCGACGAACGCCCGAAGCGAGTCGACCAGCATTCTCTGTTCGTCATTCAAATGCAGCGCCATAATGGATCCCCATTTAGTTTTTATCGATGAATTATGATTGGAGATTTATTACGGTGATATTGGCGATATTTCGACGCTAATAGAAAATTTTCGCCATTCTGACCTGTCAACAATGTGTCGAATAATCATTATCTGTGTCGTAAAACCATTGTCTATTCTTGAACATGACGGCAATGATTTACCCTCATGTTTTAGAAAAATTGAATCGAGGCCAAGCCCATGGAAAATTCGTCTGAAGAGGTCAAAGTCGTCCGCAAAGGACATGTTCTTGAGATTACGCTGGACAGAGGCAAGGTCAACGCCATCGACATGCCGACCAGCCGCAAACTTGGCGAGGCCTTCGTGCAACTTCGCGACGATCCGGATCTTCGCGTTGGCATCCTGACCGGCGGCGGCGAAAAAATCTTCTCCGCCGGGTGGGATTTGAAGGCCGTGGACAGCGGCGACACCCAACTGGACGAATGGTGGCTGCAGGAGGACGCGGCCCTGGGCGGCTTCGCCGGCATTACCGAAATGTGGGACCTGAACAAACCAGTGATCTGCGCGCTGAACGGCCTGACCATCGGCGGCGGTTTCGAACTGGCCCTGGGCTGCGACCTTGTTATCGCCGCAGAGCATGTTGAATTCGCCCTGCCGGAAATGCCGCTTGGCATTGTACCCGACGCCGGAGCCATCCAGCGTCTGCCGCGCCGCATCCCCTATAACGTCGCCGTCGAGATGTTGCTGCTGGGCCGACGCATGTCGGCGGAAGAAGCCTATCGACACGGGCTGGTCAACATCATCGTCCCGGCCGACAAACTGATGGAGCAGGCTCGCCAATGGGCCGAGCAGATCGCGGGCTCAGCCCCCCTGGCCGTCCAGACCATCAAGGAGGTGTTGCGCGCCATCGAAGGCGACACGATTGAAGACGCCTTCAACACCATGCGCACCGGTGAACTTCCCATCTATCGCGCCATGCTACGCTCCGACGACGCCCTGGAAGGAGTCAACGCGTTTGTCGAAAAACGCGACGCCGACTTCAAGGGCCAGTAGGAGACAAAAAGCATGGCAAGAAAGAATCCCGAAGACGTCAGGAAAGTCACCAGCATCGGCGGCGGTCCCATCGGCGGCGGCTGGGCGGCCCATTTTCTCGGCCGCGGTTACGACGTCACGGTCTACCTGCATGATAAAAGCGAAGAGGATACCTTCCGCATCCTGATCGATACAGCCTGGAAATGCATCCAGGCCATGGGCCTGGGCGAGGGCGCGTCGAAAGAACGGCTGCGCATCACGTTCGATCTCGCCGATGCGGTGGCGGACGCGGATTTCGTGCAGGAAAGCGTTCCGGAAATCCTGGAGCTCAAACAATCGATCTATAAACAGCTTGGTGAAATGGTGCCCGAAGACGTGGTTATCGCCTCCAGCACCTCGGGCCTGCCCATGACGGATATTCAGGCGGCTTGCCCCAGCCCGGGTCGCACCGTCACCGGCCACCCTTTCAACCCGCCCTATATTTTGCCGCTTGTCGAAGTTGTCGGCGGCGAGAAAACCAACCCGGCAACCGTCGCATGGGTGATGGATTTTTACAAATTGGCCGGAAAAGCGCCGTTGGCTTTAAACCGGGAAATCCCGGGCTTTATCGCCACCAGATTGCAGGAGGCGATCTGGCGTGAGGCCCTGCACATGGTCGCCGAGGGCGAAGCCACAGTTGAACAGATAGACCAGGCCGTGGTCAACGGACCCGGCCCCCGGTGGGCGTTCATGGGGCCGTGCATGACCTTTCATGTGGGCGGCGGCGAAGGCGGCATGGCCTACAATCTGGACCAGTTCGGCCCGGCCCTGAAGTTGCCGTGGACGCGCCTGGAAGCGCCGGAACTGACGAAGGATTTGCGTAATCGCATGGTCGACGGCTGCGAGGAAATGGCGGCGGGGAAAACCTACGAGAGCATGCTGGCCGACCGGGACGCCGGGCTGGTGGCCATCGCAAGGGCGCTGAAACAGGCGGGGCTTTCTTAAACCGGGCGCCCGGTCCCTTCGCTTGGCTAGGGCTTCTGGAAGTCAAACCTTACGCGGCGACAGGAACCCTGTCCCGCCCCGCAATGCACTTCGTCATTCCCGCGTTAAGCGGGAATCCAGCGGCTCCGCTATTAAGAGTGGACTCCCGCCTGCGCGGGAGTGACGAAAGGAGAAGATGACCAAAACAACGTCATTCCCGCGTTAAGCGGGAATCCAGCGGCTCCGCTGTTAAGAGTGGACTCCCGCCTGCGCGGGAGTGACGAAAGGAGATGATGACAAGAACAACGTCATTCCCGCGTTAAGCGGGAATCCAGCGGCTCCGCTGTTAAGAGTGG
>CAZBEC010000010.1:0-117704 GCA_964490815.1 uncultured Thalassospiraceae bacterium | reverse complement strand
TTCCCGCGTTAAGCGGGAATCCAGCGGCTCCGCTGTTAAGAGTGGACTCCCGCCTACGCGGGAGTGACGAAAGGAGATGATGACAAGAACAGCGTCATTCCCGACTTGATCGGGAATCCAGTTCTTATTTCAATTTCCGAATTAGACTAAGCCGTCAACGTTTTTACGTTATCAACGATTCCTGGACTCCCGCCTACGCGGGAGTGACGATTTATTCGCTCAAACCGCCTCGGCGATAAAGACCGGAATCTTGCGCGAGGTTTTGGACTGATATTCCAGATACGGCGGGAAGGCCTTGGCGCTGATGTCCCACAGGCGCTGGCGCTCCGCATCGTCTGATACTTCGCGCACGCGCATCTTGAAGGTTTCCGTCTCGTCGCGAATTTCCACTTCCGGGTTGGCGCGCAGGTTGTAGACCCAGGCCGGGTTTTTGGGGTTGCCGCCGCGCGAACCGACCAGCACATAAGCGCCGTCCACTTCCACGCGCATCAGCGGCACCTTCCTGATGGCCCCGGTCTTTTGGCCCACCATGGTGACGATGATGCACGGAAGCCCCGTGTCCATCAGCGTGGAGCCTTCCGTCCCACCGCTGCCTTCATACAGTTCAACCTGTTCGCGCACCCAATCCGACGTGGATGGAATGTATTCGGCCATGAATTTTCCCTCCCATTTTAAGACAACCACTAAAAACAACATGTTCATCATATAGGTAAGGCAATAGAATCGTATTTCAAACTTGGCGACGGCAGGGGGGATGAAGGGGTAGGAAGGATCACCCGTCCCTGCCGCCGCCGCTGCTTCCTGACATTCGCTTCCTCAACGAAGCGGGGCAGGAAGATGGTCGTGCCGGGCCACCGGCAAATCAACCCAAAAAGTCGTCCCTTCTTGTTCCTTGCTTTCAAATCCGATGCGCCCGCCCATCCTTTCGACAAGTTGCTTTGTCACCGTCAGGCCAACGCCCGAGCCTTTGATCGTTTTCTCACTTTCCAGGCCCAGGCGATCAAAAGGCTTGAAGATATCCGTATAATGTTCTGGGGGGATGCCGATGCCTGTGTCCGAAACGGTAATTTTCAGGAAACCGTCTTCGGTTTGCATGTTGTTCAAGATGACCCTGCCGCCGGGCCTGTTGTATTTCACCGCGTTGGAAAGCAGGTTCAGCATCACTTGCTTCAAACGCAGTTTGTCTATTCGCATTTGAAACTGTGACGTTGCCGCAAGGCGGCTGTCGATCGTAACTTCACGGTCCAGTGCGCTTGGCGAGACCATGTTGACGCATTCGCCTATGACCGTATCAAGGTCGACATCGTCCATTGACAGGAAAAGTCCGTCTTCCTCTATAGCTTCTATATCAAGCAGGTTATCGATTAGTTCAATTAGCATCCCGGCACTGGCGATGATGTTTTGCGTATATTCCCTTTGCTTCGGGGTCAGGGGTTCAAACGGATTGATATTCAACATCTGGCTGTAACCAGCGATGGCGTTCAGGGGGGTGCGGAATTCATGACTCATTGACCTCAAAAAACCCGACTTGGCGCTATTGGCGGCCTCGGCTCTTCGCCCGGCTTCTTTCAATTCGCTTTCTTTTTTCTGATGAAGAACCCTTGCACGCATGGCCAGCCAAAGAACTATCGCCGTGACCCATATGGCCAAAATCGCATAGGCGCGATTGACAAGAACCATCCAGGCCATTCCTCCGTCGGGCGATAAATGCAGGATACCCTCGGGCGATAAATGAAGGCCGAGAAGGGTCAGCAAATGGGCCGCCGCCGCCAGAAAGAAAACGTAGTTCGGGTTGCGAAGCCACCAGCCGACAGCAATCAGCACCACATAGGGCACGCCGCCGGCCACCCCGAGAGGCAGATACAAATCAAGCGCAAAGATCGCCAATGCCAGAAACAAGATAAATATGACTGTGAAGATTGAAACGCCCCTTATCGAAGGGATACGACTTTCTTCAGGGTTGTTCCGTCCGGCAACACCGTATGGATTATGTTCCATTTCGTTGGCTACCTTTTTTTCTTTTTTTAATTTTGCGCTAGGTAATAAGTAATAACTAATTTATAATGATTGCAATAAGTTTTTACTTATTAGGAAAAATTTTTACATCTTGGGAAAAATCAATAGACATGACACGCCCTTTATCAACACCTGACGTGTACAAGGCTTTAGCCGACCCGACCCGGCGTAAAATTCTGCTGATGCTGGCCGATGGCGAAATGAAGGCCAGTGAGATTTTCGAAGCCATGGATATTTCACAACCGGCCTGTTCACAACATTTAAGAATGCTCCGGGAACTGGACCTCGTCTCGCAGTATCGAGAGGCTTCATCCAGAATCTACCGCTTGAACGCGGCACCGCTTCAGGAGGTGAATGTCTTTACTTCAAGATTTGAAAAATTCTGGGCCAAATCCATGGATCGCCTCGCCGAAGCCATGGATAGGGACGCTTGAGGGAACCACTGGGTATCAAAAGACATGAGCCGCAAATTGAATAAGCCGGGCCACGCCGACAAGGTCAGGAAAGGGATGGTCGACGGCGGCCCCAAAAGGAATTGGGATTTAGGCAACTGCGCCGATTCCCTGTACAAGATTTCGCGATGCATGCCGCACCCGGTGGAAAAGGCTTGGTCCTATCTGACGGTTTCGGAAAAACTCTCCCGTTGGCTTTTTCCCAATGACTTCATCGCCGAGGTCGGCCATGAATTTCAGTTCTGGTCGCCGCCTCACAGTGGCTGGGACGGGGTTCTGCATGGCGAGGTGGTTGACGTTCAGCCCCACAGTCATATTGCCTATACCCTAAAGGCCCCGGATTTTGTGGATGAGAGCCTGCTTCGTTGGCGTATCAACGAAACCGCCAAAGGCAGCTGCATCACCCTTTGCCAAACCGGGCCCAGAGTCGTTCTGGAATAATTTTATGAGATTTTGACGCCGGAGGAGGATCCGGGAGAGTCGTCCGAACAGGTAGAGACGCTGATCGAAACGGTGGAGACCCTGGTGGCTAGAGAACCCGTCAGGGCATCGGAAATTGTTCAGTGGGCCCTATCGATGGCGCCGGAAAAAGCGGATCGGATCATCGAATCCGCCCGACGCGCCGGGGGCGAAAAGTTCCTTAAAATCATCGCCCATTCCATCCTGATCATGGTTTCGGCGACCATTGCCGCCCGGGTTGAGGCCGAAGCGGCGCCAGTTGGCGACGGCCCCGTCAACATCGGACCCGACGAATCAATCGATGAGAATAACCCCCGGTTTTCCGCCAACAAGAAATCGTACAAAGACGAATTCAAGCCCCACAATTTATTTGTTAAAGCGGCCATGTGGTTCGCCGGGGTCGTGCTGTCTGAAGGCCTTCTTAGCGAGGCCGAAGCCGCGCAGCAAATCGATTTCAGCGATGAAGATGAAGTCGAAGATGGTGATTCCGTTGTCCAAGATGACGAAACCGATGTTCACCCGGATAGCGACGGCGGTTTGGTCAAATCGCTGGCGCGGTCCGACTTCGAATTCACTTACGGTTTGCAGTATTCATTCTTGCCGGACAACCAGCAGGAGATGGACGTTCCCAGTATTGCCGGGATCCTCCCCTTCTCGCTGACTCCAATCGAGTTGCCGGATCAAAGTGATGCGCAAAAACAAGACAACGACAACGCAAGCGCTGGCGGCGCATTTGGCAACCGACAGGCGAGCGTTTTTATCACTGAATACGAAATTGAATTTGACTACGCCGACATCGATTACGTTATTGTCGGCGCCGTTGGAGGCGAGATTCTTGCGGGAACGGCGGAGGTTGATCTGATCGACGGCGGCGCCGGGGACGACCAGGTTTTCGGCTACGGCGGAAACGATATTCTACTGGGCGGTGAAGGCGACGATATCCTTGACGGCGGCGACGGAGAAGACATGCTGTTCGGCGGAAAAGGCTGGGACTTCATATACGGCGGTTGGGGCCGGGACTGGCTGTGGGGAGGAAAAGGCTGGGACCAACTGTGGGGCGGCAGAGGCGACGACTGGGTCTTCGGGGAGCTGGGCAAAGACGCCATTCACGGCGATGAAGGCGACGACACATTGTTCGGCGGCGAGGACGACGACGAACTGAGCGGCGACGACGGTGACGACACCCTGTTCGGCGGCGAAGGCGACGATCTTATCCTGGGCGACACGGGCAATGACCGGATGGAAGGCGGCACGGGCGACGACCAGCTTTATGGCGGGATGGGCGATGATACCTTGCTTGGCGGCGAAGGCGACGACGGCATGTATGGCGGCATGGGCGACGATGACATGTGGGGCGGCGACGGCAGTGATAAAATGGTCGGCGACCAAACCATGTCCGGACGAGGCGCGGTTTTTGGCGACGACATCATGCGCGGCGAAAATGGCAACGACTGGATGTACGGCGGCAAGGGAAATGACATCCTCATGGGCGGCGCGGGCAAAGATTGGCTGCAGGGTGGCTCCGGCCACGACAAGCTCTATGGCGATCAAGGGAACGATCACATTTGGGGCGGCGGCGGATATGACGAACTCAGCGGTGGCGACGGCAATGACTTTATGAGTGGCGGCCATGGCAATGATCGCCTTGAAGGTGGCCTGGGCGATGACTTCATCAAGGCGGGGCCGGGAAACGACGTCATATATGGCGGAGATGGGGATGACGCCCTGTTTGGCAGGTATGGTGACGACGTTATTTACGGTGGCGCGGGCGATGATTATCTCTCCGGATTCGACGGCGATGACGTGCTTTACGGCGGTGACGGCGACGATTACCTGAGCGATTATAAGGGTACCAACGTCTATAACGGCGGCGCCGGCAACGACGAGCTTGAAGGCTCCGGTGGTTCCGATACCTTCGTTTTCAGCGGCCAGTTTGACGACGATACGCTTTACTACTTGGGGGCGAACGACACCCTGCAATTCGACAGCTACTCCGTTTTGTTCTTTTCCTACAAGAACGACGACACGGTCATCACCGTTCAAAATGACGAGGGTCAGGAAATGGGGACGGTTACCGTGGCCTGGGTCGACGAGGCATTCTGGGGTAGTTTCGAAAACATCAACTCAGACGTCGCGGGTTCGATCACAGTAAGCTAGTTTTTCACCGGCCATTTGACGTCGCGCGTGGGGACGATTTTTCATTGAATCCCGGTGCTCAAGGCTGCCCCATTACTCAGTTTTCCCGCCCTGCTTCTCAGGCCACATTTCGACGAAAAACAGCAATGCGGCGGCTTGACTTTATAAAGATTATAAGTAATAACTTATTTCTAACTTCTGGTTGGGGAGATCAATTGATCGGGGGCCAACCCGATAGAGGAGCTAGGGATGAAAAACAGTAAAACTCGTAAACGGCGGGCAAAATCGAAAGGCGCAAAGTCGAAAAGGGGAGAAGGGTTGAAAAAATCGCAGTTCTCATTAACCGAAAAATTGATGATCGTATTGCTGGCTTTTGCGGGCTTCGGATTGACCGTCGCCATTCAATACATAAAAGCCCTGTAACCTGCCGCTTCCTTACATGAGAAACGCTTAAGAGCCATGATTGAATCCGCCATTTTCCTGTCCATTATGGCCATCGGCCTTTCGCTAATCACCCTGGCCGTGGTGGTGGACGTCACAAGAAAACTGACTTTGAACACCAGGGAGATGATCCAGCAACACGAAGTGACGATGCAGGAGATGGTTGCCAAACACAACGAGACCACGAAGCAGATGAAAACGGAAATGAGTGACTGGAGCAAGGACATTTTTATTCTTCAGCGCGACGTCGCCAAGATCAATCAGCACAACAGGAACGAGAAAGCCCGCATGAAGGCGATCATCGCTGAAGCGGAGAAAAAAGGAAATACCGTGAAGGATCTGCTTTCTTCAAAAAGGCATTTATGATTCCCTCGGCATTTCCGGCGCCCCCGGAAATGCGGGAAGAGCAGCGCGAAAGTCAAGCCAGTCACGCCTACCCCAAGGGGCATAAGCTGGAGAGGCAAGGGTTGCAACAGACTCCGTGAGGGAGGGCGAAGGCGGCGAGTTACGGGGGCCATCTTGTTCTCGCCGCCTTCTGTCTCACGAATATCATCCCGGACAATTGGGCCAGCTTACTTTTAAAAATCTAAAACACTATTCCAGCAAGGAAATATTTTCCCTTTGGCGGCAGAAGTTTCCCAACCAAAAGGACATCGATGAGAGCCAGTGCGTTGATAAACAAGCAATCAATGATTGGCACAATCTTTGCGTTAGTAAAGTCTGGGTGCTGTGCGTCTTCAAAAAAACATGAAGCACAAATGGAGACGTAAATCATGGTGAATTCAATTAACGGCAATATGCCGACCTTGTTTGGAAGAATAGGGAATGCCTCCCCGATCCCGGAAGGCGTCGCAGAGACCGCATTAAACTGGCGACACGAAGGATCATCGCAAGCATACATCGTCGACCTTTCGCCGGAAGCAATGGAGTTTATGTCTTGTGGCTCCGGCTGTTCCGGCATGATGGATGCGATGGCGTTTGCAACTAGTCAGTCGGAGTTAACCGCCAGTCAGAAAAAGAAGGTCGAAGCCCTGAATAAGGAACTGGATAGTATATTTGGCGTGCCCAAATCGCTAAGTGCGGAAGAAAAGGCGCAGGAGAAAAACCTTATCGAGCAGATCAACAAGCTCCTGGGTGTATCCGATCAAAAACCGTTTTCTGAAGAAACAGAACGCAAGCTGGAGACCCTCTACAATAAAATAGACGAGATATTTGCGGATGGGAAAGTAACCAAGGAAGAGGGCACGAAACTAATCGCGCTCGAAAAGCGTATAGACGAAATTCTGGGCTCCAATAAATCCCCCAACGAACTTTCCCAAGCCGATCAAAAGAAATTGGATGAGTTGTTCGCCAAGCTCGACTCGCTATACGGCGTGAAGGAACCCTCGAAAGACGATCTTGTCCGCGCCGAAAATATCTTCGCCGAATTGGAGGCCATCCATAATTCGGCGGCGTTGGGAGCCGGCGTAGTCGCGGGTGCGTCGCTTGACGCTCTTTCAAAACAGGATCAGGCAAAAGCCGAATCCCTGCTGAAGGAACTGGACGCTATCTTCGGTTCGGCCAGGGATGCCAATGAACTTTCCAAGGAAGATCAGAAAAAAGTCGATGCCATCATCAAGCGCATTGACGAGCTTTTGGGCGTTCAAACTCCATCCGAATCTGAGATGGCGCGCATAGCCGCCATCCAACAGGAGTTTGCAGCCATGTTCAAAGACGCAAATTTTAAATCTTAGCTCTGCGAACAGAACTGCAAACAACGCATAGCACCCAACTATGCGGCCTGGATGGGAGGACCCGGTTCACCCATCCAGGTTCCTGCGGGATTTTTTGCTACGTATCATAATTAAATTGGCGATGTTTGCGGCCCTTTCGCCAAATACACGTTCGCCTTAAAAAGGGTTGGCGAATGGTGAAAAGTATTTGAGCCACTCACAAAGTAACGCAAGAATGTTTATGAAGAGAATTGGAAGGCGTGATTGATGGTCGAGCAAAACGAATTCATTTCAGAAGTCTTGAAATTGTTGACGCCGTTGGGGGACGTAACCTCTAAGAAAATGTTCGGCGGTTACGGCGTCTTCCTCGAAGGCGCCATGTTCGCGCTGGTGACAAAGAACGACGAGCTTTTTCTTAAAGCCGACGACGTCAGCAAGAACGCCTTTCTTGAGAAGGGATCGAAGACTCACGGTAAAATGCCCTACTACTCTGTCCCAACAGAAACATTGACCGGATGGGATGAGATGCGAGCGTGGGCTGAAAGCGCAGTAGAGGCCTCCAGGCGCGCCAAGAAGAAATAGTCTGGGCAGGCGGCTTGTTGAACCTGCAACGCAAACATCCTTCCCTGCGGTTGAGCTACCCGCGGGCAGATCGTTCCTGTATCATGCATTGATGGACGCTAAAGAAACCACTTTAGATAGGGGTGTGGTCGAGGAGGCCGCCTCTGAAATTCTTATCGAGGGCCTGCACAAATCTTTCGACGACAACTATGTCCTAAGAGGCGTCGACCTGGACATACGCCGCAATTCCATTGTCGCCATCGTCGGCGGTTCGGGCTGTGGCAAGACGGTTCTGCTTAATCATATACTGGGACTTCTGGAACCCGACCAGGGCCGCGTGCAGGTCACCGATCACGACAAGGAAGGCGCGCCCCTGGTTGGCCTGGAAGATCTGGACGAAACCCAATTGGCCCAGATCCACATGCACTGGGGGGTGGTGTTCCAGAACAACGCCCTGTTTTCCGGCAATGTCTACGACAACATCGCGCTGTGGTTGAGCGAGGTTAAAAACATGGAAGTCGAAGAGATCGAGCCCATCGCGCGCAAGGTGCTGGAAGCCGTGGCTCTGCCGTCGGACGAGGATTTCCTTGACCTCGACGTCCATGACCTTTCCGGCGGCATGTGCAAACGCCTGGCCGTGGCGCGCGCGCTGGCCATGGAACCGCGGGTTATATTCTATGACGAACCGACAACCGGACTGGACCCGACAAGCGCCGCCCAGATCCACGACCTCATCGTCACCACCCACGAAGAGTTTATGGAAGAAGGGACGGACCGGACCACGTTGATCATCACCCACGACAAGGATCTTCTCAACCGCATGCGACCGCGCACAGTGATGATGCATGAAGGTGAGGTGTTCTTCGACGGCCCCCTGGAGGAATTCGAGCAGTCAGAATCCGCCTACATCCGCCCCTATTTCGATATCATGCCGATCCTTCATAAGGGGAGGAAGCCGGTCGATACATAACCGTGCGGGTGACTATTCCAGCGAAGCGATTTCGACGATGACTTTTGGGTTTTCCTGTTTCAGCGCCCACGCATCAACGTAACCGGATTTCGCTAACCGGACTTTCGCCGACAGGCGGTCCGCGACCGGGCCGACGGCAACCCTATAGACCGATTTGCCTTTCGCGGTGCCGGAAAGGACTTGAGTGCTTATGCCCGTTTGCTTGCTGGCGAAGCGCTCGGCGTCCGCGGCCTTGTAATAACTGGCGATGACGTAATACGTGCCACCCGTGCCGGATTGCTGAAATGGTTCTTCGGTGATTTTGGGCTCGCTCTCGATGGAGGCGACTTCGACAAATTCCACAGGGGCTTCGGGACCGGCCTTTTCGTTTGAGGCGATCGCGGTTTCCAGCGACGTCTCAGTGGTCTCATTCACAGGTCCGAACGCATCCCCTAGTGGCGCGTGCGCGAATTCGGTCGTAGAGAACTGTATATCAAATCCGACGCCTGATTTCTCCATGACGGTTTCGGAAAATACCGGCGGACTTTCCGTCTCTTCCTTTCTGATCGGCTGGGGCGACTCATCGGGAAGCTCGGCGACCATGATATCGCCGTAAGGATCGTCGCCGGTTTTGCAGATATCGTCTCCCCTGAGGCTGCGCCATATGGCGCAATCCTGTTTGGTAACCAGGGACAGCCCGTGGTCGGTCAGTGTTTTGTCCGTCGCCAGATATGAAAGTCCGTCGGCGACAAAAGACGCCACCTGAACACCTACCGGAAGGCCGCAACCCCCCAGAAGCAGTGGCATAGCAAGGACGGCGAAGCGTTTGAATTTGAACATAGAAATTGTTTTGTCCCCCAGATGACAAAGTGTTAACGGCGCGACTGCCCAAGTCCCTATGCCCAAACGATTCCGAGTGTGGCCGATGAAAGGTTAATAAAATGAATATGTTGAGTGGTATTCCCTCAAAAAAAGCCGAACCAGCCCAAATCAGGCCGGAAGCGGACGTTTATTTTTACAATCCGTCATTCCGGCGAGAGCGGCAATGACGCCTAAAGGCGCAGCAATGACAGGCAGGGTGCAATCTTCCAATGAAGATGGAACTGGTGTAGGCTTGAGCGCCTTTAAAAAATATCAGGGGGGCTTTGAAACAAGGGTTGCCTCCACCTGGCTGGCAACCCAGGAAGGGTCACGTTTTAATGGACTCTTGCCGTTCGAGCGCCTGGGACCTCCGGATACTGGCCGTCTTGATGGCCATAACAATGCTTTGCGTGCTTACGCCATCGTCACCTTACGCCCAGGAGCGCGCCGTAAGGGTCGGCCTGCAGAGCAATCCTCTGCTCGCCTTCAGCGACGAAGATGGGCGCCCGGGCGGCATTTTCGTCGACGTTCTTGAGCATGTGGCGGCACAACAGGGATGGAAGGTGACCTGGGTGCCGTGCAAATGGAACGCCTGCCTGGCGAAACTGGCAAGTGGCGAAATCGATCTGATGAGCGCAGTGGCTTATTCAGCGGCGCGGGCGCAAAAATTTGATTTCTCCAGTGAGACGGTGTTCAACAACTGGGCCGTGGCGCTGCGAAGGCAGGGCAGCGAGGTTCATTCGATTGCCGATCTGGCGGACGTTCGGGTCGCCACCGCTAGGGGATCGATCCACACCCGGGCGTTGTTCGATACCCTGAAAAGATTCAACATTCAAAGCGACGTCGTGGTCGTCGACCGCTATGCGGACGTTTTCCAGGCGCTGCAGGACGGCACAGTGTCGGTTGGCATCGTCAATCGCCTGGGCGCCTTGAAAATCGACAGCCGTCCTGGCATCGAACGGACCCCGATCATCTTCAACCCGGTGGAATTGCGCTTTGCAACGACCAAGGGCGCTTTGGCTGACTTGCGCGCGGCCATCGACACGGAAATGGTAGCCCTTAAGCAGGATAAAAAATCGGTCTATTACGCCGCCATGGATAAATGGTTGCTGGAAGCCGGAAGCCGATGGCTGGCGCCGGTATGGCTATGGTGGGTATTGGCCGCGGGCAGCGGCGGATTGGTGATTGTCTTCGGCTTCAACCAGTTCCTGCGCATGAAGGTGCAAAAAGCCACGACCTCGCTGCAACGGGCCCGGGACACCCTGGAGGATCAGGTCACGGAACGCACCGCGTCTCTGGTTGCGGCCAATGCCGCCCTGCAGGAAAGCGAGGAGCATTATCGCAACCTGGTGGAGACTTCCCACGACCTGATTTTCGCGGTCGATGTCACAGGGCACTACTCCTTCGTTAATGGAAATGCGGCCCGGCGGACGCTGGGGTACGAACCTGAAGAGATAATCGGCAAATCCGTCACCTGGTTTAAGACACCCGAGCAGGCCAAAAAGGACATTGAGGTTTTGCGCGCCATTCAGCGCGGCGAAAACTACATCAGCTTCGAGACCGCCTTTAGAAAGAAGGATGGGGATTTTGCGCAGTTGAGCCTGAATGTCATGAGCATCAAGGATGCTGACGGCACTGTCGTGGGTGGCATCGGCACGGCTCAGGACATTACCCAGCGCAAACAAGCCGAAGAAGCCCTGCGCCAGGCCAAGGAGCAGGCAGAGAACGTCTCGCAAGCGAAATCCGAATTCCTGGCCAGCCTGAGCCACGAGTTGCGAACACCCCTGAACGCCATTATCGGTTTTGCCCAGATGCTGCAGATCGATCAGAACAATCCCGCATCGCCGACCCAGAACGGGAACATCGAAAGAATCCTGAGCGGCGGCGAACACCTTCTCACCCTTGTGAATGAACTTCTGGAATTGGCCAGGATCGAGGCCGACCAAAGTACGCCTAGGTTCGAAGAGGTCAACGCCAAAGAGGTTGTTGCGGCATGTCTGGCCAAGTCCTCGCCCATGGGCGCGCTCCGGGGCATAGAGATCGTCGATCATTTCAGCGAAGGACCGCCAACCCGGCTTCAAACCGATCAGCAAATTCTGAAGCAGGTTCTGGACAACCTGCTTTCCAATGCAGTCAAGTACAACAAGGATGGCGGCACGGTAACCCTGGACGGCCGGGAAACCACGGATGGCTTCCTGCGGCTATCGGTGAGCGACACCGGCCTGGGCATATCCGAAGAGGACCAGGACAAGGTGTTTCACATGTTCCACCGGCTCAGCGAAGATCCCATGGTCGCCAGAGATGGTACCGGGATTGGCCTTACGGTTACCAAGCTGCTGGTTGAAAAAATGACCGGACGGATCGGCTTTAACAGCCAAGAGGGAGTCGGCAGCACTTTCTGGATAGAGTTACCCCTGGCATCGGACCAAATGGCGCTTCATTGAGCGCCTAATACTGGCTTCCGCCCCATAGTCGCTGCCTCAAAAACCGTTTATTGTATATCCGTCATTACCACTCTCGATGGAAGGACGATGGGACTCCTACCGTTTTCGCTCCTCCCAGGCGCGGGCTTCTTTGGCGAAGCGGGTCAGTGAGGCGGTCATGCCGGGCCAAACGGGCATGGTGTCGGAATCCGGCCACGCCTCCCGATTGTCGCGTGGGCGCTTGCCGAACTGTTCATGAAAGGACTTGGCGAAGTGAGACAGGCTTGAATAGCCACATGCGATGGAAATCTCGCGAATAGGCAGGTCCGTATTGGTCAGCAGCACGCGCGCGAACTGCAGGCGCAGCACCCGATAAAATCTCACCACCGAACAGCCAAGATCGCGCTGGAACATCCGTTCCAGCTTGCGCTGGGAAAAGCCCATGCGTTCGGCCAGTTCCGGGATGGTAAGCGGCTCTTCGATCTGGCTTTCCATGATCGAAATGGCCTTACGAACCAGCGGTGACGGCGATGCATGGCCTCGTTCCTGGGCAACTCGTTGGGGCGCTTCGGCGCCGCGCATGGGATAATGCAGGATGTGCTCCGCTACTTCCCGGGCCAACCCTGCCCCATGGCGGCGCTCGATATCGTCCAGCATCATGTCCAGCCCGGCAGTTCCGCCGGCGATGGTGGTGCGCTTTCGATCGACGATAAAAAGTTTCTCTTCCACGATGGTGTTGGGGTAGGCCTCCTGAAAGGCGTGGGTGCAATACCACAGGATGGCCGCGCGGTACCCGGAAAGCAGCTTGGCCCGGGCCAGGATATAAACGCCGATATCCATGGCGCCCAGGCGCACACCGAAGCGATCCATGCGCCTTAACCATGCGTTCAGTTCCGGATCGTCGTAATGTTCCGAACCCCAGCTGCCGCATACGTAGATGGCGTCCCATTTTTCATCGGAATCCCTGAAGGCCTCGCTCGGCAGAGGCATATCGTTGCTGGCGTAGACAAGCGCGCCGTCGTCGGAAAGGATTTCCCAGTCATACAGTCTTCGGCCCGCGATATAATTGGCCACGCGCATTGGCTCGATGGTGGCGGTCAGCGCCATCATGTTAAAGCGCGGAATCAGCAGGAATGCGATCTTGTATGGACGGTCGTCGGAATCGGTTGCGTTCATGGCGGCGGATATTCATCTAATAAAATCAATGTTTCGACTTAGAATACGGTAACGTCGAAAACGCATCAACAGTGGCGAAAAAACGCCACTAGCTATTTTGATATTCGTTGAAACTTTTTGCCTTGATACAAATTCAACGCATAACGGGGGAGATCATGAACACAGACGTCATCATCAGCTGCGCAGTCACCGGGGCGGGAGACACCCTTGCCAAACATCCCGGCGTACCGGTAACCCCCGAGCAGATCGCCGACGCCGCCATAGAGGCCGCTCAGGCCGGGGCCGCCGTGGCTCATATTCACGTGCGCGACCCCGAGACCGGGCAGGGTTCGCGCGATGTGGAACTATTTCGCGAAGCCGTTGAGCGGGTGCGCGCCAGCGACACCGACGTCATCATCAACCTGACCGCCGGCATGGGCGGCGACTGGTACCCCGGCGAGGATAATGCGGGCGACGGAGGGCCCGGCACCGACATGATCGGACCCGAGGAACGCCTGGCCCATGTGATCGAGCTGAAGCCCGATATCTGCAGCCTGGATTGCGGCTCGATGAATTTTGGCGACGATAACTACGTCTACCTGAGCCCGGCGGATTATCTGCGCACCATGGCGAAGAAGGTTCAGGAAATTGGCGTCAAGCCGGAGCTGGAAGTCTTCGAGCTGGGCCATCTTCGCTTCGCTGCGCAAATGATGAAAGAAGGCCTGATCGACGCTCCGGCCCTGTTTCAGATTTGCCTAGGGATGACTTGGGGTGCGGCGGCCGATACGGCTTCCATGAAGGCCATGGCCGACGCCCTGCCCGCCGGCGTTAACTGGGGCGGCTTCGGCATCTCGCGCATGCAGATGCCCATGGTGGCCCAGGCCGTGCTTCTGGGCGGCAACGTGCGCGTCGGTTTGGAAGACAACATTTACCTGGACCGGGGCGTGCTGGCGACCAACGCGCAACTGGTGACCCGCGCGAAAGAAATCATCGAACGCCTGGGCGCACGGGCGCTAAACCCGGACGAGGCGCGAGAGAAGTTGGGGTTGAAAAGCCGGTAAGTTTCCTGCCCCTTTCCTCTTCGTCATTCCCGACCTGTTCGGGAATCCACTCTTTTCATCGGAGCCGCTGGACTCCCGCTTTCGCGGGAGTGACGGTGAAATTGAAATTCGTCATTCCCGTAGCGACTGCAAGGAGCGACGCCGAAAGCGGGCCTGCAAGGCCGAGCGAAGCGAGCGATGCGGGAATCCAGTCCCTTCAACCTACCGTTCAATCCGCGCCGGGTGCTTTTCATCATCCCGGGCAAGGAAGCCGCCAGACTTGCTGTCCATGGCCGAGGAGAGGGCTATTCCAACGGTGGCACAGTTTGGATATGATCGCCGATGATTTAAAAGTATAGTATCGGGCCGGGATTTGAGCGGAAGAAACCTCACAATGTTTTTTTTCAGCTTCATGGGGAAGGGAAAACTGGCCATGGCCTTACTCGCCACCGCTCTTTGGCCGGGTCCGGCCAATGCCGACGATGCCAAGGTACTCAAGGCCCTCGCCCACTTCAGCTTAAGCTACAACGGCGAAGACTTATTCAGTATTTCGGCCACTATCGCCCATACCGACACGGGTGAGGAGCATTATGCCAACAAGTTCGATATCCTGTCTCCCGACGGCACGATTTTGGGGACAAGGATTCTCGCGCATCCGCACGTGGACGAGCAACCCTTCACCCGCTCCGTCGGCAGCGTAAGCATCCCCGCCAACGTGACCCATGTCGTCATCCGTGCGTCGGATAACGTCCACGGTCTGGGCAAGCAAACCGTCGCCATCGAGCTGCCTGAGCGGGATTGATTTCCTGAGCGATCCAAGAAGACAAGACCCATGGTGGGAATCCATTTCTTGATTTTTGGAAACAGACAATCCGGTGAGTCGGCGTAAGGCTCGCCGTTTCCAAGCGTTTTATTTATTCATCCGCATCAGGAGGCCCACACAGCCGCCCGCAACGACAACCATTGCCAGGAAAATGGGTATTGAAAAGCTGCTAAAATCCATAAGACCTGCCCCGTCTATTAACACCTTCTTTTTTGATTGTGGCAAATAGGATAAGCACACTTAATAGAAGATTAAATATACATATAGTTATATTATTAAAAGAAACTAATATTCGCCAGGTGAGCCAACGAAACGAAAAGAGTGGATTCCCGATCAAGTCGGGAATGACGAATTTTGCCGTCTTCGTCCACCTTGTCATTCCCGTGAAAGCGGGAATCCAATTCTTCTCAATTACTGTTCAATCCGCGCTGCATGTTTTTCATCATCTCTCGCCAAAAAGCCTCCGGACTGGCGGGCCCACAGCTCGGCGTAGAGACCGCCGTTCTTTAGCAATGAATCGTGGTCGCCGTCTTCTACGATGCGACCCTCGTCCATGATGATCAGCCGGTCCATGGCGGCGATGGTTGAAAGGCGGTGGGCGATGGCGATCACTGTCTTGCCTTCCATCAGACTGAACAGGCTTTCCTGAATCACCGCCTCGATCTCGGAATCAAGGGCGCTTGTGGCCTCGTCCAGAATCAGGATCGGGGCGTCCTTCAGCAGTACCCGGGCGATGGCGATGCGCTGGCGTTGGCCGCCGGAAAGCTTGACCCCGCGCTCTCCGACATGGGCTTCGTAACCCTTGCGGCCGTGGATGTCCTCCAGCCCCATGATGAAGTCGTGGGCATGGGCCTTGCGCGCGGCGGCGACAACCTCGTCGTGTGTGGCCTCCGACTTTCCATAGCGGATGTTCTCCAGCACCGAGCGATGCAGCAGCGAGGTATCCTGGGTCACCATGCCGACCTGTGAGCGCAGGCTGTTCTGGGTCACGCCCGCAACGTCCTGGCCGTCAACCAGGATGCGCCCGCCGTCCAGGTCATAAAAGCGCAACAAAAGACTCACCAACGTCGATTTGCCCGCGCCCGATCGCCCGACCAGCCCGACTTTCTGCGACGGCTGCACGGAAAGCGTCAGCCCGTCGATGACTCCGGGGATTTCGCCGTCGCGCGCCTTGCCGTAGTTGAAGTGCAGATCCTGGTAAGCGATTTCGCCGCATTCTACGATTAAGGGTTTTGCGTCCGGCCGGTCCACGACGGCGCGTTCGCGGGCGATGGTTTCGACCCCGTCCTGGACAACGCCGATGTCTTCGAACAGGCGGGTTACCTCCCACAACACCCATTGCGCCATGCCTTGCAGGCGCAGCACCAGCCCCATGGTGAAGGCTATGACGCCGGGAGTGATACTGCCCTGATACCACAGCCAGACCGACAGTCCGGCGGTGGAAAAAATCAGCGCCCCGTTCATGGCGTAAAGGGTCGAAACCAGCAGGGTCGACTTGCGCATCTGGCGGTAGACGTTATCCAAAAAGTCGTCCATACCCTCGCGGGCGTAGGCGTCTTCGTAGCGGCTGTCGGCGAACATTTTCACCGTGCCGATGTTGGAATAGCTGTCGACCACGCGCCCCGTCACAAGCGAGCGCACGTTGGCCTGTTCCATGGAAAGATCGCGCAGGCGCGGCACGAAATAGCGCAACGCCAGCAGGTAACCGGCAAACCAGATCAGCATAGGCGCCATCAGCCGGACATCGCTCAAGGCGAACATCACCATGGCGGCGGTGAAATAAACAGCCACATAGAGAAAGACTTCGGTAAAGCGCATGACCACGTCGCGCACGGCCAAAGCCGTCTGCATCATCTTGGTGGCGATGCGGCCTGCGAAATCGTCCTGGAAGAAAGCCATGGACTGGCGCAGCAGGTAGCGATGGGCCTGCCAGCGGGTACGCATGGCGAAATTGCCCAGCAGCCCCTGGTGAATGACGCATTCATAGAAAAACGACAGCACCGGGATGATAATCAGGATCAGCACGCCCATGAATGCAAGCCAGCTTGCGTTCTGGCTCCAGAAATTTTCGCGGCTCGACGCCGCCAGCAAATCCACCAGATCCCCGACGAGAGAAAACAGGTAGACCTCGATAAGGGCGATGGTCGTCGCCAGTGTCGCGCTTGCGGCGAGTAGTGGCAGGAACGGGCGCGTGTAATGAACGGTGAACCCGAAGAAGGTCGTCGGCGGCATCTCCGGCAGATGCGCGGGGAACGGATCGCTGCGGCTTTCCAGCCAGTTGAAAAAGGAATTGATCATGGATTCGGCTCCAGGAAGGGATGATACTGAAATCAGCCGGGTGTGTGTATGGGGCAATTGCAGGCCATCCGCCTAAGGCTGGAAGCTTAAATTATGCTGGTTCCTATTTTGACGAGCCAATCCCGTCAAATAGCGTTTGGCACATGTTTTCCGCCAGTTCCTCCACGGCGAGCCTTCCTGGGCGGTACCATTCTATGGACCAGTTCATCATGCCAAACAGATTCAGCCGCGCCATGGAAACATCGACATCCGCCCTGATTTCGCCGGACTTCTGGGCCTGAAGAAGAAGGTTCTGCCAATAGGCCGCATACTTGCGGTGCTTTCGAATGTGACGTTGGCGTATTTTCTCCGGCACCTGGCTATGGAGGTTAATGTTGGCGGCTGCATAGTCGTCCTGACGGATATTGTTTTCCAAGTGCGTGAGGATAGCGACATGTAGTCTTTGGCGAAAACTGGCTGATGAGCCCAGCGCTTCGATTTTCTCGCAAACGGCCTCGGCGACGCGGCCGTGTCCGCGCTCCAGAACCGCATCCAGCAGCTGTTCCTTCGAATCGAAATGATAGTACAGGCTACCGGCCTGGGTATTTGCCGCGGCGGCGATATCGGCCAGACGTGTTTGCGAATAGCCCTTGTCGCGGAAAGTCCTGGCCGCCGCATCCAATATGCGCTGCCGCGTCTTTCCTTTTTTTGTCAGCGGTTCGGGGGTATCGGTTTTCAAATCAGTGTTTTCTCCGGGCTCGAGGAATCGTTCAAGATGTATAGCAGAATTCTAACACATGATAGATTCTAATATTAATTAGAAAATTATTGACGCGAAGCGCCGGGGCGTGGTTCTCTTGAGTGTGGCCCAAGAAAACGCAACGGTGATTGGAGGCAGGGCATGGGAATGCTGCACCCGGAAATCGAATCCCTGGATCGGGACGCCATCACGTCCCTGCAGGCAAAAAAACTGATAGCCCTGGGCCAGCGAATGGAAAAATCCCAGGAATGGTGCGAACACTTCGCTAAATCAGGCATGAAGCCGCGCGATCTGGCCGCCACCGACGGCCTGGCCAACGCCCCGACGCTGGAAAAGTCTGACCTTCGCGAACGCTATCCCTTTCCTTTGCTGGGCGTGGATGTCTCGCAGGTCACGCGCTTTTTTGCCACCTCCGGCACCACCGGGTTGCCGGTGATGTTCGGGTTCACGAAAAGGGACCTTACCCAACTTTTGGCAGTCCAGGTGGCGCGGCAGCTTTACTGCACTGGGGTACGCCCCGGCGACCGCGCCTATCAGGGCTATGGCTACGGTTTGTGGATCGGCGGACCGGCCCATGATCTGGGTATGGAAGAATTGGGCGTGACCTGCTTTCCTGTCGGCCCGGGGCGCAGCGAACTGGTGGTCCAGTGGCTGCGCGACCAGGCTTGGGACATGGCGACGATCTCGCCGCTATTCCTGGCCCACCTGATCCGCGTGGCCCGGGATAACGACATCGACCCCAAGAAGGACTGGAAACTGAGCCGGGCGATGATCGGTGGGCAGTCCGTGTCACGCGCCTTTCGCGAAGAGCTGGAAGCCAAGATGCCGGCCGGATTTCGCGCCCATAACACCTACGGCACCACCGAATCCGGCGGGCCAAACCTCGGGATTTCATGCCCCCATTCCCACGAAAGGGACGAAATTCACCTGATCAACGAAGACACTATCATCACCGAGGTCCTGGATCCCGAAACCCTTAACCCGGTCGCACCCGGCGAGGTCGGCGAGATCGTCGTCACCACCCTGGACAAGGAGGCCTCACCGGTGGTTCGCTGGCGCACCCGCGATCTGGTGCGGCTTTCAAAAAAACCTTACGACTGCCAATGCGGCCGCCACGGCATGCCGACAATCGGCCGGATCATCGGGCGCTCGGACGACATGCTGAAGGTGCGCGGCGTCATTGTCTTCCCTTCACAGATCGAAGACGTCATCGCCGGCACGCCGGGCACCGTCAAGGAAGCCTGGCAGATCTATGTCGACACGACCGAAGGCAGCCCCGAAAATATGAGCGTCGCCATCGAGTGTGAAAGAGGTTTTAACAGCGACCCCGCGGACCTCGCAGAGATGGTGGCGCGGACAATTTCAAGCCGCTTAGGCCTGAAGGTGCCGGTGGAATGCCACCAGGAAGGGACACTCCCACGCTATGAAGCAAAAGCGCAGCGAGTCACGCTGAAGGAGCAACAGTGAAATACACAACCGATTATGGATACGAAATAAAGACGGTCTACGGCCCCAGCGATGTCCAGGAAATCGACTACGAACGCGATCTGGGCGATCCCGGCCGGTTCCCATACACCCGGGGATATTACGAAAACGGCTACCGCAGCCGCATGTGGACTCGCAGGATGACCGTCGGGCTGGGGTCTTCGAAGGACGCCAACAAGGTCCTGAAGCAATACCGGGAAATGGGTCAAGTCGGCGGCATGTGCGTCATCCACGACCGGGTTTCCTGTTCGTGCATCGACGCCGACCACCCTATCGCACGGCGCGAAAACGGGGTGTTGGGCTGGCCGGGCAGTTCGCTGCTGGAATTTGAAGAATTGATGGAAGACATCCCTCTGACCGGCCAGTCGATCACGCTTCTGGGCTGTTGCGCGCCGTCGTCGCTGCGCCTGGCCTTTGTAGTTGCGTTGGCGGAAAAGCGCGGGATCGATCCCAGTCAAATTCACGGCAGCGTTTTCGAATCCCCCTTCGGCAATGTTTTCGGCCAGACCGACGTGCATCCGTTCGACCTCAACATGAAGCTGTTCCTGGATGTCAGCGAATACGTGGTACGCAACAAAATCAAGATGCGCGGTGGCCTTGTCGGCCAGCACTTCCAGGAATCCGGCGGCAACAACGCCCAGGCGCTGGCGATCGAACTTTCCATGTTGAAGGAAATTTGCAGTCGTCTGTTGGACGAAAGGGGTCTCTCGTTCGAGGAGGCGATGCGCGTTCCCTATCAACTGATCAGCATCGGTTCGCGCTTCTTCGAGGAGATTGCCAAAGTTCGCGCCCTGCGTCGAATGTGGGCCAGGATGGCGACAGAACACTTCGGCGCGAAAGATGAGAAATCCCGCCAGTTGCTGATCGCAGTACACACTTCAGGGCGGACAATGACCTACCAGCAACCTCTTAACAACATCGCGCGCTGCGCCATTCAAACCCTGGCCGGCGCTGTGGTTGGCTGCACGGCGCTGGACAACGCTACCCTGGATAACGCCCACGCCGAACCTTCGGCACTGGCGGCGCGCATGTCCCTGAACACCCAGCATATCGTCGCCGAGGAAACCGGCGCGGCCGATGTGGTTGATCCGATGGCGGGCTCTTATTTCGTCGAGACTTTAACCGATAAGGTCGAAGGGGCGGCTTATGAAATCCTAGCGGAAATCGATGAAATGGGCGGCCTCGTCGCAGCCATCGAAAAGGGCCACATCGACGCCATGCTCAAAAACGAAGCCAACATCAAATTCGACGCGTTGAACAACAAGGATCAACTTATTGTCGGGGTAAACCACCTGGTCATTGACCAAGAAGACGACGAGTTTGAAATTCCCGTGCAGGAGATTGAGGCCAGCGACTCCGAGGCCATCGCCAAGCGCATGGCGGAATGGAAGAAAACCCGGGACATGGACCAGATCAGGACCAGCATAGGGCGGCTGTATAGCGATGCGCAGGAAGGCGAGCAGTTCAACCTGATGCCAGCAATCATCGACGCCGTAAAGACATACGCCACCGCCGGCGAAATCATGGGCGTAATTCGCATGGCCCGCGGATTGAATTATGATCCGTTCGATATGGTCGAATGCCCCTTTGATCTGCAGTGAAGAAGGAGAGAATCAGCAAATGACCAAAGGGAACGGGATCAAGGTGATTGTGTCGATGATCGGCCTGGACAGCCACACCACGGGGGCCGAGGTCATCGCCACGCTGTTGCGCGACGCCGGTTTCGAAGTCATCTACCTTGGCGTCAACCAGACCCCGGAAATGATTGTCGAGGCGGCCATCCACGAGGACGTGGACGTCATCGGCATCAGTTCCCATGCGTCGAATTTCGTTCTGATTGAAGACCTTATGGACCTGGTGCGCAAGAAGAACCTGACGGATGTTCCGATCGTTTGTGGCGGTCACGTCCCGCCGAAGCAGGTCGAGAAAATGCTGGCTGCGGGCGTCACAAAGGTCTTCCCCCCGGGAAGCGCGGGCGAGGACATCGTTAACTATCTGGCGGCCGTTGGCCAATAGCCTAAATGTTGAAGGGGAGATTGAGATTCGTCGTTCCCCTTTCTCACTCGTTTTCGCCGGGCCTTATAAACCGGCCCTTTCGCGCAGGTCCTTCCACTCGCCTTCGTCCAGCACCGCGGCCGCGATATTGCTGGCGCCCTCCAGCGCCTCGGGTGGGGCGAAGGCCTTCATGCCCCCGAACATCGCTGTGCGTTCCTGGATATTCATGGCCGGGATCATCAGTTTCAAATAATCGCCCATGCGCGGCGGCGGGATGGATCCGCGCAGCTTGGCGGTGATGTCCATCAATTCCTCGTCGGACATGCGCCACTGCAGGTAAGGCATTACCTGCAACTCTTCGGTGCTCATATGAACGAAATAGCTGCCGACAAACCCGGCTAGATGGTAGTAGGCGCTTTTGCCCAAGGCCAACACTTGGTCCGCATCGGCCTCAGCCAGTTGCTGATAGGCCTCTTCCATAGCGCTGATTTCGGAAGCAATTTCTTGGTGGGCGGTTTCAATGTTAGCTGCAAGATCGGTTTCGGCCGGATCAAGCAGCGGTTGGACAAACGTATCTTCATTTTTTGCGTGTTCGGCCAGCAGGCCGGTCAGAAAATTCAAGCCCTCGTTGAAATTCCTGACGGCTTCAGGATTTGTCACATCCAGGCGGCCTGCGTCGTTCAGCAGCGTCGTCAGGGCGCGGCGCAGACCTTTGTGAACTTCTGTGTAGAGATCGGCTCGTAGTTCCATAATGACGTCTCCTTTCATGGAATAGGCGGCTTGCCATCGACATTTAGAAGATTTTCGGAAGAGCCCGGGATAATAGCTAAAACTTCACCTAATCTGGAATGATTATATAGAGCGCCACACCGGAGTATGAGAATCCCGATAAAGCCAGGCTGCTTTCAGGCGCAGGCGCAAAATTGGCAAATGATCGCTTTTCAAAATGGTCAAAATCGCCGATACAAGTGTCGCCATGGATGCACAAGTTAAACACGTAAGAAGACCGTCAATCGGTTCGCAAGGAAGTCGGAATACGCTGCCCGACGAGCGCTCGCTTAAGAAACCCCTTTTGGCCGGTGTCGGGGGGTTCCTGCTTGTTATGGCGGCCTTCGCCACCCAGGCGCATTTCATTCTGCCCACCGTAACGCCGCAAATGTCGATCATTCCTATGATATTGGGGGTTGTGACGGGCACGCTTCTTGGACTGGTGGTGTATCTTAACGGCGTACTCAAATTTCGTAACCAGATCCACCAGTCGTTAACTTCCATCACCCGCGAATTCAATTATGTGACGGACAAAAAGGGCGTCTTTCACTACGTGTCGCCCGTATGCGAACAGATCACCGGCTATAGCGCCGAAGAATTCTATTCGACCCCGGTTTTAATGCTCAGGCTTCTTCACCCGGATGACCGGGAGCGGTGGTCCGCCCACAGACACGGCGTACCCTTCGGCGAAGCGGTGGAGAAACTGGAAGTGAGAATCATCAACAAGAGCGGCCAGTCAGTATGGCTCTCCCACACCTGTTCGCGGATGCCCCACGAGAAAGATAAAATCTGTTCCAGCAATGTGGACATCACCGAAAACAAGCGAGTTGAAAAGAAGCTTCTTGAAGCCGTAACGGAAGCGGAGATCGCCAACGACGCCAAGACGAATTTTCTGGCCAACATGAGCCACGAGCTGCGCACTCCGTTGAATGCGATCATCGGGTTTTCGCAAATCCTGAAAATGGAGACGTTCGGCCCCCTGGGCAGCAGCCAGAACCAGGAATACGTGAAAATCATCGGTAATTCCGGCGCCCATTTGAACAAGATCATCGGCGATATTCTCGATCTTTCTAAGATCGAATCCGAAACCGTCAACCTAGTCGAAGAAGAAATTGACGCCGCTGACGTCATTAGTGAATGCCTTGAGATGTTGTCAGAGCGCGCGGCGAAAAAGCAGCTGACAACCGGCGCGGATATCCAGGCCGATATTCCGCCGTTTCAGGCCGACAGGGTGAAGGTTAGGCAAATCCTCCTCAACCTTTTGTCAAACGCCATCAAGTTCACGCCTCAAGACGGCGAGGTGAAAGTCCTGGCGAACCTTACCGAGCAACGTTCAATCCTGTTTAGGGTTCAGGACACCGGCATCGGCATCAACCCAGAAGACATGGATAAAGTGTTGGAGCCGTTCGCCCAAACGGGGAATGCCTTTACCAAAGGCCACGAAGGAGCGGGTCTGGGCTTGAGCATCTGTAAACGGTTGATGGAAATCCACGGCGGCGCGTTGGAAGTCGAAAGCAAGTTCGGCAAGGGAACCGTCGTCAGCGTCTGCTTCCCGCCGGAAAGAACCCTCGCTCCCTAAAAAACGGGACACTTTTTTCTATGTTTCGCGCCGTACGTTCATTACTGTTGGCGACAATACAAAGGGGAGAAATAGGGGGAACTGACGGCCTTCCTCTACTCAATTGAGATTTGCCACGAGCCCTGCCAAAGGGGCCGCAGACAATACATGGGAGATTGCCGTGCGTAGACTATTGATAATCGCCACCATTCTGGTAGGTGGTTGTGTTACAAATTATACGGACGAAGAATGGGGGGCCAAATTCAGCGGAAAGGAATTCGGCCACGTATTCTACAACAACAAGGATGCCGAAACGGGATTTGAAAAAGTCCATCTACCCATTAATTCCCCATCCGTCATTTCCGACTTTGGCGCCAAGTACGGCGTAAAAGGCGGCAGCCGTTCCAGCACCCACGAGGGAATCGATTTTCATGGTCCTGTAGGAGCCCCCGTCCTGGCCGCAGCCGACGGCATCGTTTTGAAAAAAGGCTTCGAAAAGGGTCTTGGGAGATTCGTCTTCATGGACCACGGCACCGCGAAATCCGGAGAAAGTCTATACGGGTTCTACATTCATTTATCCGAATCACTGGTCGAAGATAATCAAAAGGTCGAACGCGGCGATCAAATCGGCATGATCGGCACCACCGGATTTTACGGCGGAGTCAGCCATCTTCATCTCGGCTTTTTTACCAAACGCAAGTTTACTCGCGGATCAAACACCTGGGGGTATAACCTGTATGTGCAGCCAAACAGCATCATTGGCCCGCACGCGTTCTGGAGCGGCGGCAGCCACCGGCCGGAATGTTTCGATCCAGCCAAGACCTATCCCACAGATCACACGGTCCTGACCATTCCCGTGGTCTGCCGGCAGTAGGAGCCGCTTTTTTCCTCTTCGTCATTCCCGCGAAAGCGGGAATCCAGAGGCGACGAAGGAAAGAGTGGATTCCCGGTCAAGCCGGGAATGACGGGTGTTTGTTCTATTCGTCATTCCCGCGAAAGCGGGAATCCAGGGGCGACGAAGGAAAGAGTGAACTCCCGCCTACGCGGGAGTGACGAGGAGGAGGATGACGATTTTAATCACAAAAACTGCGCGATTTTTTCCAGCCCCAGGCGCTCGCGTTTCTTAGGCGGCACGTCAGCGTAGCCCAGAGTCAAAAGGCTCTGCGGAATCCAGTTGTCGGGCAGACCCAGCTTTTCCACCACCGCCTCGCCGCAAAACAGCGGCGCGCACATCCAGCATCCACCCAACCCTTCGGCGTGGGCGGCCAGCAATATATTATGGGTCGCCATGGCCGCGCCCTGCACGGCCATCCAGTGCTCGGCCGTTTTTCGCTTCTCGTCCGGATAGACGTCCATGTCCTCCATGGTCATGCAGCACACGATGGCGACCGCCGCCCCGGTAATGCGTGCCGCCGAGCGTGCCACATCCGCTGCGACATCGGCCGCATCGTCGCCATCGGCCAGGCGGTCGGCGCTGAGCCTCGCGCCCATGACCTCGGCGAGATCTTTCTTCTTTTCATCGTCGCTCAGTACTGCGAAGCGCCAGGGCTGACGGTTGTGGGCCGATGGCGCAAAGCGGGCGGCCTCAAGAATGCGGCGCAGCGTCTCGGGCTCAATCTCACGGGATTGAAATGAGCGCGTGGTGCTGCGCGAGCTCAGGAATTCCAGCAGCCAGGCCGCGTCGCCTGTTTCACCGTCACCAGCTGACACGGTACGAATCCGGGGCCGGCTCGCCGCGGCGGCGTCTTTCCACGGCCTGCTCGACGGTTTCGGCCTCTTCGGCGAATTTCAGGCCCTGTTTCCGGTCCGCCGGGAACGGACCTTCGTGGATCGGCGGCGGCACGACGCTGGCCGGATAGTAGGCGATGCGTTGATTGGCCGGATCGAAGGTCTTATCCGGCTGGATCATCTTGCGGTTGGCCCCGTCGGGCACTTCGCAATAATTTTCCGGCACCGGCTCGTGACAGGGCCCGCCCTTGACCTCCAGATCCAGCCACCATTTCTTGGCGTCGTTGGGATTGCCCTGACCCAGCTTGTCGTCCAGCCAGATCGCCAACGGCGCCAGGTAAGGCTTCAGCCACATGACGTTAAGGCCGAACCAACTTCCCAATCGGTGCAGCCACGGGCCGTCCCAGGTGACGTCCTTGGTCAGGGGGCAGACCTTGATGCAGCGCCCGCAGGCCGAACCCTTCATGTTGAGGATACGGTAGCGGGTGCAGCTTTCGCTGTCCGGCTTCCAGGTTTCGTAGCCGTTGAAAAAAACCTTGTCGCCGAAGGGAATGGATTTGCTGGGGCACTCGCGGGCGCATTTGACGCAGCGCGAGCAGAATTCCTGCAAGCCGAAATCTATCGGCTTGTCGACTGCGAGAGGCATGTCGGTGGTCAACACCACGGTCTTCAGGCGCGGACCCAGGAACGGGTTGACCGCCGTCTCGCCGATGCGGCTTTGCTCGCCCAGTCCCGCCAGCAGGACCAGCGGCACATGCAGCACATCGCTGTCGAAGCTGGTTTGGGCCCTGGCCTTGTGGCCAAGCTGGCGGATGTGATCGGCCATGGTGCCTGAAATTTCCGCCCCGCGCATGTAAGCCCGCATGGACTGGGAACCGGAAATCCAGTCGTCGCCGCAGGCGGCGTCGCAGGTTTCGATGCCCTGATCGATCAGCATCACCACCGCGTACTTATGGTACGGCGTTATGGGTGCTCCATCCTTGCGGTGGGAATACCAGCAGTAGTCGGGAATCTCGCAGATGCCGGTGATCGACGAGCCCAGATGATGGGACAGCGCCTTCAGGGCCTTGGCGTTGGCTAACGCATCAGAAGTTTCCGGGTCCGGTTGTGGCGCGACTTCACCGTCCTGTTGCGGGACCATGTCCCACATGACGCTGAGCAGGCCTTGCGAGACCGGGTGCTTGTAAGCCCAGCGCGGTCGCTGCTCCTGAGGCTTGCCGCCCATGTCGCCCTCGCCGGCGCGAATGTAAAAAAGCGCCCGGGTCGGAATGCGCGGCACCTCGTCGTCATGGATGACCGTCGTCGGCTTGTCCTGCCTTTTGAGGATTTCCACCGGGTAGGGTCCGTAGTGGGAGGCGCGGCGGCGGCGGCGCCAACGCTCGAGGCCCGAAACCGCGCCGGTGGAGCCGAAGAAATAGCCCAGTCCCTTGGCGTTGCCCGCGCCGCGGGCCAATGGCTGGTCCGTGGTCAGGCCATAATCGGTGGTAATGACGGCGAGCGAGAACTGCTTTTCGACGAAGGGATTGCGCAAGTCCTCGCCGTCACGGGTGGCGAGACCGGCCAGCACCGCGAGTTTTTCGATATCCACGTCCGCGCTACCGGCCCAATGGCTGCGCGCCGCGTAGCCCATAGCGGCAATCTGCCCGGCGATGGTGGTGGCGATCTGGGCGGCGCGGGTCAGTGCCGTTTCGCCCTCGATTCCGTCGACCCACCCGGCGGCCATGTTGGCGCTATCAATGGCGTCTGCGTATTCGACCAGGATAACCACCGCGTGGGTGTGGCTGGATTTGCCACCGCTATCGATCAGCCAGGCGGATTCGGGTATTTCGCAGATGCCGACCTGGGAGGCGTCTTGAAAGTAGGCCGAGCCCTTGATGTCGCGGGCGCGCCGGGTCAGGTCGTTGGGCACCGGGGCCTTGCGGGCAAAGGTGACAGCTTTCTGTTTGCTCTGAAACACGGCCCGGTATTTACGCGTCGCCATGGCCAGGGGTTTGGTCGAAGCGGCGGCCGGATTCGTCGTTTCTTCGCCCGGGCTCTGGGATTCTTCGTCAAAGACGGAAGGATCGCGTGGCAGGGTCTCCAGCGGATAGGGACCCAGCTCCATGGGCCGGTTTTTTCGTCGAGCAGCAAACATCCTGACCTCCGCCAATATCCTTCTTTTCTGGGGAGGATAATGACTCTGAGCCGGGAATAAGTCAACGATGCAATCCTTTGGTTCACATTGCGGACCTTGTGGACTATACTGGGGTTTTGAAGGACGAAAAAAAAATGGATTGGTCCGGCATATGAACCAGACGGCGGAACGAAGTGAGAGGATCAAATCCTTGGGCAAAGGACTGGCGGTGCTGATTGCCGTCAACGAGCTGGGTCCTGCACGGGTTTCAGCACTTGTGGAGGCGACCGCTTTGCCCAAGCCGACGCTGATCCGCATCGTCAATACGCTTGTCGCCGAAGGGTATGTCACTAAGCAAAGTGTGCGCGACGGCGGTGCTGGTTATGTCGCCACGGCCAAGGTGCGCAGGCTTTCCAGCGCTTTTGCCGGGGGCAGCCTGCTGGCCCAGGTTGCGCAGAGCCAATTAAACGATCTTTGCGAAATCATCAAATGGCCCAGCGAAGTCCTGATACCTGACGGCCTGTCCATGGTCATTGAAGTGGGCAACCGGCATGTGTCGCCGATCACCCTGAAGTATTTCGAGCAACAACGCTTCCCGATCCTGACCTCGGCGACAGGCCGGGCCTATCTGTGGGGCCTGCCTAGGGAAGAGCGTGAACAGATCATCGCCGCCGCTTTGGCTGCGAGCGAGGAACACGAAACGGCGCGGGCCACCCGCTCGCAATTGAAAAGCGCCTTTAAACAGGTTGAGGACAAGGGATACACCGTCCAGGATTATGAAGCCCCCATCGCGGGCACGCGGGTTTACGCGCTACCGCTGATGCAAGACAAGCGCCCCATCGGCGCCATCGGCATGCCCAGCATGCGCGATGTCCTCAGCCTGGAGGATTTCGAAGCCTCCATCCTGCCGAGATTGAAGGAAACGGCCGCCGCCTTGGGCGAAGAACTCGCCCTGCACGGATTTAGCGGGAGTTAGACAATAGAAAAGGCTATCAGGATTCGTCATTCCCGCGGCGACTGCAAGAAGCGACGCCGAAGGCGGGCCTGTAAGGCCAAGCGAAGCGAGCAACGCGGGAATCCAGCGGCTCCGATGTTTAGAGTGGATTCCCGATCAAGTCGGGAATGACGGGTGCGAGTACGTTCTGTCATTCCCACTGAAAGAGCGATACATCGCAAGGCTCGGAGAAAAACCACGCACCCCTTATCCGGGAAGACATACCGTCTATTTACTGCTATTCATATTAACGGAAGTTTTACAC
This sequence comes from uncultured Thalassospiraceae bacterium, assembly GCA_964490815.1. Lineage (GTDB taxonomy): Bacteria > Pseudomonadota > Alphaproteobacteria > Rhodospirillales > JABHCV01 > JACNJU01. The sequence goes on along the minus strand of CAZBEC010000010.1, from coordinate 88,733 downwards.
TATATTGAAGCCAGAGGCGGTGGATGGAAGAAGCGGCTACAAAAAAGAGAAACAAATGGCTGGCTGCGCTTCTATCGTACTTCTGTATCGGACTTGGGCAGCTCTATTGCGGGAATCACAGGCGAGCAATATTCTTTCTATTTATTTTTGCAACGATTTTGGCAATTGCTGCCAGCGTGTTCTTGTTGCCCTACGGCATAATTATATTGTTGCCCGTACTTACCGCAGGGCTAGGCTTTTATATTTTCAATATTGTTGATGCGTGGATTATTGCCCGACGCGTGGGGGTTTTAGAGCTCCGTCGGTATAATAGTTGGTATGTGTATGCTGTCATCATCCTGGCTGTTAACCTGCCAGAACAGGGTTTAAAAATTGAATTTAGGGACCATTGGCCAGCATATCATAGTCCTTCCGGTTCCATGATTCCGACAATGGAAGTCGGGGATTATTGGTTTGCCCGTACGGCAAATTTTGAAGGTAAAGTTCCTGAACGCGGAAGCGTTATCGTTTATCGTCACCCGAAAAAACCAGGTCGAGATAATGTAAAACGACTTATAGGTCTTCCCGGTGAAACGGTTCAAATCCGACATGGGGAATTGCACATCAACGACAATCGAATCGACCGCCAGAAAATTCGGGAAATGGATGATGGTTCAGTCCAATACCAGCAATTTCTTTCGGAAAAGAAAGTCCACGTAATTTTAGAAGATTTTGACGATGGGCCCTCTGACAACACGCAAAAATTTATTGTTCCCGAGGACCACGTATTCGTATTGGGAGACAACCGGGATCAATCAGCCGATAGCAGATATCAGTCAATAGGCACCATTCCGATCAGCAACATCACGGGAATAGCAAAGATTATTTATTGGTCTGAGGATTTGTCACGAATTGGGAAATGGATCGAGTAGGGTAATTTCCCGAAGAGAATATGGTCAATTACCTTCCGTCATTCCAGCGGCTCCAAAAGAAAGTGTGGATTCCCGATCAAGTCGGGAATGACGACTGTTCGTATATTTTGTCATTCCCGCGGCGACTGCAAGAAGCGACGCCGAAGGCGGGCCTGTAAGGCCGAGCGAAGCGAGCAACGCGGGAATCCAGATCTTTCAGACGATGTTCGCGTACAAATCCTTCCAGCCCGGGTTGGCTTCCTCGATAAGCTCAATCTTCCAGGAGCGATTCCATTTTTTCATCTGTTTTTCGCGCACGATGGCGCTTTCCATCGTTTCGTGAATTTCATACCAGACGAGGGTATGGACTTGGTATTTTTTCGTGAACCCCGGAACCACCGCGGTTTCGTGCTCGTGCAGCCGCTTCACAAGATTACTGGTGACGCCGATATAGAGCGTCCCGTTTCTTTCGCTGGCCAGCATGTAGACGCAGGGTAGCTTCATTTCCCAAAAGTACTGGATTCCCGCTTTCGCGGGAATGACAAAACATAAGAAACAACTGTCATTCCCGACTTGATCGGGAATCCACTCTTACCATCGGAGCCGCGGGAGTGATGAGAAGAAGTAAACAGGATTAACAAATAAAGCCCGAAAGACCTAATCCGGAATGACCGCGGTGGCCTGGATTTCCAGTTTCGCTCCGTCTTCGATGAAGCCGCTGACTTCGATCACCGCCATCACCGGGTAGTGGCGGCCGATGATCTCGCGGTAGGCTTCGCCGATGCCTTTCAGGGAGCCCAGGTATTCTTCCTTGGAGCCGATGAACCAGGTCATGCGAACGATGTGTTCGGGCCCCGCGTCGGCTTCTTTCAGGACGTCGACGATGTTCTGGAATATCTGACGGCACTGTCCGGCGAAGTCGTCGGTTTCGAATTCCTCGTTTTCGTTCCAACCGACGAGTCCGGCCAGATATACGGTCTTGCCGCTGGCGACGATGCCGTTGGAGTAGCCCTTGGCGCGGGGCCAGCCGGGGGGTTGAAGGTAGGTGAAATCTGACATTTTTTTCCTCTTAGTCGGTTGTGATTTTTGAACGAATGATATCGGGCCAGGACTGCTTTTGGCCTGAGTCCAGATCGACGCAGACCAAGGTCATGTCCGACGAACAGCGGACCTCGCCGCCGCAGACGGCCGTGATTGTAATATTCATACTGCTGTCGCCAATGCGGTTGACGCGCAGGGTGAAATCCAGAACGTCCTCCAGCTTGCTCATTGCCATGAACTTGTTTTCCATGTGCACCACCGGGATACCGGTGCGCTCGTCGGCGTGCAGCCGCCAGAAGCCGATCTCGATGACTTTTTCGAACCATTCCTCGACCACGAGATTGAACATCTCAAAATAGCGTGGATAGAAAACGATTCCGGCCATGTCGCAGTGCTGGAAGCGGATGGTGATGGGCAGGGTAAAGGCCATTATTGATCTTTCAGTCTGAAGCGCTGGATTTTTCCAGTCTGGGTTTTGGGAACTTCCGAAATGAATTTGACGGATCGCGGATACTTATAGGGCGCGATGACGGCCTTGACGTGATCCTGCAGCTCCTTGATCAGGCCGTCGTTGGCTTCAACGCCTTCGCGCACGACCACGTGCGCCTGAACGATCATGCCGCGCTCTTCGTCGGGCGCGCCGATGACGCCGCATTCCAGAACCGCCTCGTGGCTCAAAAGCGCCTGTTCGACTTCCGGCCCGGCAATGTTGTAGCCGGCGGAAATAATGATGTCGTCGGAACGGGCGGCGAAATGGAACTTGCCGTCTTCATCCTGCATGAAGGTATCGCCGGTCAGGTTCCAGCCGTCACACACATAATCGTGCTGGCGCTCATCGGACAAATAGCGGCAGCCGGTGGGCCCGCGCACGGCCAGCCTGCCCATCTCGCCGCGGGGAACTTCTTTCATATCGTCATCGACGATCTTGGCCTCGTAGCCGGTGACGGCCCGGCCCGTCGATCCGGCCTCGGCGTCGTCCAGCCGGTTGGATATGAATATGTGCAGCAGTTCCGTCGCCCCGATGCCGTCCAGCATGGGCTTGCCGATCTTGGCGATCCAGTCATCGAAAATAGGGCCGGGCAGGGTCTCGCCTGCGGAAACCGCACACCTGAGCGAGGAAAGGTCGGCCCCTTCATCCATGGCGTCCAGCATGACCCGGTAGGCCGTGGGCGCGGTAAAGCAAATCGTCGCCCGGTACATCTCAATAATGTGAATCATTTCCGGCGGGGTGGCGCTTTCAAGCAAAGTCGCCGTAGCCCCGAAGCGAAGCGGGAAGATGGCCAGGCCCCCGAGTCCGAATGTGAAGGCCAGTGGCGGTGAGCCGACGAAAACGTCGTCGGGAGTCACGCCCAAGACTTCCTTGGCGTAGCCGTCGGCGATGATCAGAAGATCGCGATGGAAATGCATGGTCGCCTTGGGTTGCCCCGTGGTGCCCGAGGTGAAGCCCAGCAGGGCGACGTCGTCTCGGCCCGTCTTGACGGCCTCGAACGTGACCGGCTTGTTCAAGGCCAGACGGTCCAGCTCAGCGTCGTGATTTGCCGTGCCGTCAAAGCCGATGATTTTCTTAAGGAATTTGCTGTCCTTGGCGCAGTGGGCCAACTCGTCCATCAGCCGGGTGTCGCACAGGGCCAATGTAATTTCCGCCTTGTCGACAATCTTAGTCAGCTCGCCTGCGCGCAACAGGGGCATGGTATTGACGACGACCGCGCCGGCCTTTGTCGCGGCCAGCCAGCAGGCCACAAGCGCCGGGTTGTTGGCGGCGCGAATCAGAACCCGGTTTCCGGGCTCGACCCCTAAGTCCTCAACCAAAGCATTAGCCAACCGGTTGGTCCAGTCGGCCAATTCCTTGTAGGTGCGCTGGCGGCCGTTGCCGATCAGTGCGGTGTGGTCACCGAAGCCTTGTTCCACCATTTTGTCGGTCAGTTCGACGCCCACATTCAGGTGCTCCGGATAGTCGAACTTATCGAGAAGGAAGTCGGGCTGATCTTCAGCCTTAGGCAGATTGTCGCGGGCAAATGTATCGGTATGTCCTGTTGGTCCCAGCATGGTTACTTACTCCCCATCTGTTGGCGGGCGATGACGACTTTTTGAACGTCGCTGGCCCCTTCGTAAATGCGCAGGGCGCGAATCTCACGGTACAGCTTTTCGACCACCGATCCCTTGCGGACCCCATCGCCACCGTGAATCTGGACGGCTTCGTCGATCACTTTCTGGGCGCTTTCGGTGGCGTACAGTTTGGCCATGGCCGCCTCGCGGGTGACGCGGGGTGCGCCCATGTCCTTGGTCCAGGCGGCGCGGTAAATCAGCAAGGCGGACGCGTCAACATCCAGCGCCATATCGGCGATGTGGCCCTGTACCATTTGCAGATCGAACAAGGGTGCGCCGAACAATTGCCTTTCACTACTGCGCTTCAAGGTTTCATCCAAGGCCCGGCGGGCGAAGCCCAGTGCCGCCGCCCCGACGCTGGAACGAAAAACATCCAGTACCGACATGGCGACCTTGAAGCCGCCGCCGGGTTCGCCGATCATGGCGTTTTCGGGAACGTGAACGTCGGTGAAGGTCAGGCGCGCCAGCGGATGCGGGGCGATTACTTCCAGGCGCTCGGCAACCTCCAGCCCGGGGCTGTCCGCGGGCACCAGAAACGCCGACAGGCCCTTGGCCCCGGGGGCGTCCTCGCTGCGCGCGAAGACGACATAGATATCGGCGATGCCGCCGTTAGATATCCAGGTTTTCTCGCCGTTCAGCACATAGCCGGAACCGGACTTGGTTGCGCTCGTCGTGATGTTGGCGACGTCGGAGCCGGAGGCCGGTTCGGTCAGGGCAAAGGCGGATATGGCTTTCCCGGCGCGGGTTCCTTTCAGCCACTGGCGATGTTCGGGCGTGCCGAACAAGGACACCGCCCCCATGCCAAGTCCTTGCATGGCGAAAGCGAAATCGGCCAGCCCGTCGTGGCGGGCCAGGGTTTCGCGTATCAGGCACAACGAACGCACATCCAGGCGTTCGCCTTCGTCCGCGCCTGTATGGGCAAGGAAACCGGCCTCGCCGAGCTTGGCAACCAGCCCCTTGCAGGCAGCGTCCACATCGGCGTGATCGACGGGCAGGTTAGCCGCGCACCACGTTTCGAGCTCGCCGGCCAGAGCGCGGTGTCGGTCTTCAAAAAAAGGCCAGTTCAGGAAACTTTCATCCGCCATCAGTCGCCCTCGAATACTGGTTTTTCCTTGGCTACGAATGCATGATAGGCCCGTTCGAAATCCTTTGTCTGCATACAAATTGCCTGGGCCTGCGCTTCGGCCTCGATAGCCTGGTCCGGCGACATGTTCCATTCGTGATTGAGCTGGGTCTTGGTGATGCCGTGGGCGAAATTAGGCCCGGCGGCGATGCGGTGAGCCATCTTCAGGGCCTCGGCCTCCAGGTCTTCAGACTCGTGCAGGGCGTTGAAGTATCCCCAGTCGCGGCCCTCTTCGGCGCTCATGATGCGCCCGGTGTACAGCAGTTCGGCGGCCCGGCCCTGACCGATGATCCGAGGCAGGATCGCACACGCCCCCATGTCGCAACCAGCGAGGCCGACCTTGGTGAACAGGAAACCGGTCTTGGCGTCCGGGGTGGCGTAACGTATGTCGGAGGCCATGGAGATAATGGCCCCGGCGCCGACGCACACGCCCTCAACGGCGGCGATCACCGGCTTGCCGCAGCCGAGCATGGCCTTGACCAGATCGCCGGTCATGCGGGTGAAGGCGAGCAGGTCTTTCATATCCATACCCACCAGCGGCCCGATGATGTCGTGGACATCGCCGCCGGAACAGAAATTGCCGCCGTTGGAAGCAAACACCACCGCATCGACGTCTTCGGCATAAACAAGATCGCGGAAGGTATCGCGAAGCTCGGCGTAACTGTCAAAGGTCAGGGGATTTTTGCGGTCCGGCCGGTCCAGCCTGATCACCGCGACGGTGTCATCCATGGACCACTTGAAGTGGGTCGGTTTCAACTCAGCCATCTTGGTCATGATTTTCTTCCTTTTTTTTCAAGCGGCCAAAAATATCCGCCAATACGTTCAAATCGCCTTCGTCCAGATCCGAAAACAGATCGTTGACCAGCCGGGCATGTTGATCGGCCATTTTGACGAAGGATTTACGGCCCTCGTCGGACAGGCACACCAATGTCGAGCGGCGGTCGTTTTCAACCATGATCCGTTCCACCAGCCCGTCGGCTACCAGACGATCGACGATGCCGGTGACATTACCGTTGGAAACCAGAAGCTTTTTTGAAAGGGCGCTCATTTTCAAGCCCCCGTCGGCGCGCTCCAGCGCCGCCAGGACATCGAAGCGCGGCAGGGTGGTGTCATATTCTTCGCGCAGGAATTCTCTCAGTAGAGATTCGGCGCTGCGGGTCGTGCGCAACATGCGCAGCCACATGCGCAGGCGCTGTTTTTCCAGGCTCTTGTCGGTATCGTTCATACTTCACCCCCGCTAAGTGAAACGGCCTGGCCGTTGATGGAGGCCGCGCCATGGGCGCAAAGCCAAAGGGCCGTATCGGCGACTTCCACCGGGTCGATCAGTCGGCCCTGAGGGTTGTGAGAAACAAGGGCGGTAAGGGCATCTTCCTTGGTCATGCCGGTTTTTTCCATGATGTTGGCGATGGAGCGCTCGGTCATTTCGGTATCCAGGAACCCGGGACAGATGGCGTTGACTGTTATCGGTTTTTTCGCCACCTCCAGCGCCAGCGACCTGACCATGCCGACGACCCCGTGTTTCGCCGCAGCATACGGAGCCACGTAGGCGTAGCCCTTCAGGCCCGCTGTTGAGGCGACGGCGATCAGCCTGCCGCCGGATTTTGGCATCTGGCGCAGGCCTTCTCGAAGGGTGAGAAACACCCCGGTCAGGTTGACATCCATCATCCACTGCCAGGTATCAAGTTCGGTCTTTGCAAAGGGTGCGCTTTCCGAAGCCCCCGCATTGGCGATGACGATGTCACAAGGGCCGGAGGCTGCGAACATTTCCTTGGTGGACCCTTCATCCGTCACGTCGGCGACAATGTACGAAATAGCCTCGTGTTTCGACGCCGTCTCCTTCAGGCGTTGTTCGGAGCGGCCGGAAATCCAGACCACAGCCCCGGCTTCGGCAAATGCCAAAGCCATGACAGCCCCGGCGCCACTGCCGCCGCCGGTGATCAGGACGGTTTTTCCAGCCACATCGCTCATACGCGCACCACCATGGCTTCGGCCCGTTCGGCCAGACGGTAAAGCTGATCGCGACCAGCCAGATAGGGATCGGGCCATTTGACGCTTTTTTCACCATGTGTCGCCGCGGCGTGCAGGGTCCAGTAGGGATCGGCCAGATGCGGACGGGCCATACAGACGAGGTCCGCGCGGCCGGCCATCAGGATCGAATTGACGTGGTCGGGCTCGTAAATATTTCCCACGGCCATGGTTGCAAGCCCCGCCTCGTTGCGAATGCCGTCACTGAAAGGCGTCTGGAACATGCGCCCGTAAATTGGATCGGCTTCAATCGATGTCTGCCCTGCGGAAACGTCGATAATGTCAACGCCCGCTGCTTTAAACATCTTGGCGATTTCGACTGCTTCTTCAGGGGTAACACCGCGCGGCCCCACCCAGTCGTTGGCCGAAATCCTCACCGACATGGGTTTTTCCTGCGGCCAGGCGTCGCGCATGGCCTTGAATATCTCCAACGGATAGCGCATGCGGTTTTCCAGGGAACCGCCGTACTCGTCGGTCCGGTTATTGGACACCGGCGTGATAAATGACGAGATCAGATAGCCGTGTGCGGCGTGCAACTCGATCATGTCGAAACCGGCGCGCTCGGCCATATGGGTAGCGTTGACAAATTGATCACGGACCAAATTCATATCTTCCCGATCCATGGCCTTGGGTTTGGCGTGATGGTCCGACCAGGGAATGTCTGAAGCCGAAATCAGCGGCCAGTTATCGTCTTTCAACGGCTCATCCATTTCCTCCCAGCCCAACTGGGTCGAGCCCTTGCGGCCCGAGTGGCCGATCTGGCAACATATCTTGGCTTCGGTCTCGGCATGAACAAAGTCCGTCAGCCTTTTCCAGGCGGCCTCGTGTTCGGAAGCATACAGGCCCGTGCAGCCCGGGGTGATCCTTCCCGAAGAGCTGACGCACGTCATTTCCGTATAAACGAGCCCTGCCCCGCCCTTGGCACGCTCGCCGTAGTGGACTAAATGCCAGTCGGTGGGGCAACCGTCGACGGCTTTATATTGGGCCATTGGAGAGACGACGACCCGGTTGGCGACTTCCATGTCGCGCAGCTTGAAGGGGGTGAACATGGGCGCCTTGCCGGAGCCCGATGGCTGGCCGGAATGAACCTGGAACCAGTCTTCGGCGGATTCCAGCCACTCCTTGTCGCGCAGGCGCAGGTTTTCATGGCTGATGCGCTGCGAGCGGGTCAGAAGTGCGTAGTTGAACTGAACCGGATCGAATTCGATATAGCGTTCGGCGTTTTCGAACCACTCCAGCGAATTACGCGCCGCCGACTGCAGGCGCAGCACTTCCAGTCGTCGTTCATCCTGATAGCGTTCAAATGCCGTCTCCATGGAGTCTTCGCTGTGCAGATAATTAGCCAGCGAGATGGCGCTGTCGAAGGCCAGGCGTGAACCGGATCCAATGGAAAAATGCCCCGTGGCCGCCGCATCGCCCATCAGGACGATGTTTTCGTAATGCCATTTTTCGCAGATAACCCGGGGGAAATTCATCCATACGGCGGAGCCACGCAGGTGAGCGGCGTTGGAGCGCAGGGAATGACCGCCCAGGTATTTGGCGAATATTTTTTCGCACGTGGCGATGGTTTCTTCCTTGGACATGTGTTCGAAGCCGAATTTGTCCCAGGTCTCGTTGGTGCATTCGGCGATAACCGTGGCCGTATTGTCATCGAACTGATAGGCGTGGACCCAAACCCAGCCGTGCTCGGTTTCTTCGAAGATGAAGGTGAAGGCGTCATCGAACTTCTGACTGGTGCCCAGCCAGATGAACTTGCATTCGCGCACGTCGATGTCGGGCTTGAAGTGATCGGCGTACTCGCCACGTACAATCGAGTTGATGCCGTCACAGGCGACGACCAGGTCGAAGTCGTCTTTGTAGTCGTCGGCGGATTTGAATTCAGTCTCGAAGCGCAGATCAACGCCCAGATCCAGGGCCCGTTCGCGCAAAAGCATCAGCATCCGCCTGCGGCCGATGCCGGCGAAACCATGCCCACCCGAAACCGTATGATGGCCCTTGTGATGAACCGCGATATCGTCCCAGTAAACAAAGTGATCGCGGATCGCTTCGGCGCTTTTGGCGTCGTTTTCAACCATGTTGCTGAGCGCATCGTCGGACAGCACCACGCCCCACCCGAAGGTGTCATCGAATTTGTTCCTTTCGATAACCACCACCTCGTGAGAAGGGTTCCTGAGCTTCATACTGATCGCAAAATACAGCCCACCGGGGCCACCGCCCAAACACACCACTTTCATAGGGAACGCCTCATACTGTTGCTTGACTAGATCAGTTCACTTTTTGTTTGAAACACGAGATGTTCAAACTAAAAGTGAAAAACTGATCGATTCTTATAGAGCGAGCCGATTCACACGTTTTATCGAAATCAAGGAGTCATTCCGATAAAACGTGATCGGATCTAATAGAGCGTATTATAGGGCGGCGGCAGAGTTATTTCAAGCTTAAACTATTTAAACATAAAATAACTAGATCGACTGCCAGATTTTGCGAGCTTCATCCATGGCGGCCTGTTTGACGATACCGAAGCCCCTTATTTTTTCGGGGCTGCGGGCGACATCGACGCAATTGGCGTAGTTTTCCGGACTCAGTTTGGCGAGGATTTTTTCAACCACATCTTCGTATTCCCTGATAAGGGCGCGTTCGTTTTTGCGCTCTGCGGTATAAGAGAAGAAATCCAGAGGCGTACCACGTAAACCCTTTAACCCAGCAAACCCTTTCATCAACGAGTTCATCCATGGGCCGTATTCGCGTTTGCGAAGACGACCGCTGAACGGGTCCTTTTTGCTGATCAGATCCGGGGCCAGGTGATAGGAAAGGCGCGAAGGTCCTTCAAAGTTCTGGGCCAGTTCGCCCGCGAAGCCGTTCTTGGTATGCAGGCGGGCGACTTCATATTCATCCTTGTAGGCCAGCAGACGGGCATAAGAGGAGGCAACGGCCCTGGTCAAATCATCGCTTCCGGGGAGAGTCGCCTGTTCCTTACCACGAACCCGCTCGACGAAATTCAGGAAGCGCGTGCTGTAAGCCTTGTCCTGATAATCCTCCAGAAGCCCGGATAGGCGTTCAATGCTGTCATTAAGGGTTTCTGCTTCCGGAGTCCTGTCAAATAGAGGGCCGACCTTCTGCTCGAAAATTTCAGGATCATGGGCGGCAAGACGGCCCCATTCGAAGCTTTGCGTATTGTGGTCGATCATCACCCCGTTCAGCTCAATTGCCTTGAGGATGGCTTCCCTTAGCAGGGGGATGTGGCCTTTTTGAAAAGCAAAGCCCAGCAGGAACATATTTGCGGCAATCGATTGGCCGGTTAGCTGAACCGCCAGGCGGGTGGCGTTGACAAAACTGACCTCGCCATCTTTGGCCCGTTCCACCAGCAGGCCTCGCAGCGACTCTTCATCATAGGAGACATCGCCATCGGCAATTTGCCCGGCAGTAGTTTGCAGGTAGGTATTGGCGACGACGGCGGAACGCTCCGAGTTCAAGATCGCGACGGACTCCGCGCTGCAGGCCATCAGCTGGTCGCCGGCCAGCAACAAATCCCCGCCCCCGGCGGGAATGCGGGGCTGATTGATAATTCTGGGGCGAGCCGATATTTGGACATGGGAAATAACCCCGCCGCCTTTTTGCGACAGGCCGGTAAAATTCAGCGTCGTGGCGCCCTTGCCTTCGTGCAGGGCGGCGACGGCAAGGATATGGCCGACGGTAATGATACCGTTGCCGCCGACACCGGCGATGACGATCTTGAACGGACGGGTCAGTTCCCTTGCTGCAGGCAGGGGGATATCCATGCCCGAAAGGCCATCGTTGACCTTTGTTTTCGCTCCCAAATAATTCCCATCGACACTGACGAAGGCCGGGCATAATCCTTCCATGCACGCCAGGTCGCCATTGCACATGGACTGGTCGATCTGACGCTTGCGCCCCGTGGGCGTGTCGATGAGAGACAAGGCCGGACAACTGGACTGTACCGAGCAATCGCCGCAGCCCTCACAAACATCCGTATTGATAAAGACCCGGCGCTGGATTTCACGGGCCTCACCGCGGCGGCGTTTGCGGCGCAGCTCGGCGGCACACGGCTGGACGTAGATGATAATGGAGACGCCCTTGATCTCGCGCAGTTCCCGTTGGACATCATCCATTTGATGGCGCGGGTGGAAGGTTGCGCCGGGTGCGAAATCATCCGAAGGGGGAAGGTTTTCCTTGCGGTCGTAAACCACCGCGATACGCCGCACTCCCTCGGCATGAACCTGGCGGGAGATATCGGCGGCGCTGAACGGGGTTTCGAACGGCTGGCCTCCTGTCATGGCGACAGCGTCGTTAAACAGAATTTTGAAGGTCATGTTGACCCTGGCTGCAATGGCTTGACGGATCGCAAGCGAACCAGAATGAAAATAAGTGCCGTCACCCATATTCTGAAACACGTGCCTGGTTTCACAGAACGGAGCCTCGCCCGTCCAGTTGATACCGTCGCCGCCCATTTGCAGGAACCCGGTGGTTCCCCGGTTCATGAAAGCAGCCATCAGATGACAGCCGGTTCCGGCATGGGCCCGGCTGCCTTCGGGGATCTTGGTCGAGATGCTGTGCGGGCAACCGGCGCAATAGTGGGGAATGCGGATGTTCGGCGGCAGGCCGGCGGACTGGGAGCCAGCTTTTTCCAGGAAGGAATAGTAGGCGTTGACCTGGTCCCTGCCCTGCAACTCGGGGATAACCCGGCCCAGGGCGCGGGCCACTTCGGCTGAAGCCAACTGACCGACCGACGAAAGCAGTGTTTCCCCGCCAGCATCTTCCTTGCCCATGACAACCGGCCGTCGTTCAGGGGCCATATTGAACAGGATATCTTTTACCTGCTTTTCAACAAAGTTTCGCTTTTCCTCAATAACAAAAAGGGTGTCTAGACCTTCGGCAAATTCCCTGATCCCCGTGGGCTCCAGCGGCCAGGGCATGCCAACCTTGTATAAAGCGATGCCCAAGCCTTTCGCGCTCTCTTCGTCCAGGCCCAGGTCTTCAAGGGCCTGCAGGAAGTCGCCGTGGGCCTTGCCGACGGTAACGATGCCGATGCGCGCTTCCTCGGAGGGCCAAATTTCCTGATCGACCTTATTGGCCCGGGCGAACGCCTGCGCCGCCTTGAGCCGGGAATTATAATGCCGGGCTTCTTGTTGAAGCTGCGGATCCGGCCAGCGGATATTCAGGCCGTCAGGCGGAAGGTCGAAATCATCGGGCGTGATAATGGCCGGGCGGGACTCGGGCAAGACGACGATGGCTCCGGCTTCCACGGTTTCGGAAACCACTTTCAGGCCGACATAACACCCCGCAAAGCGGGACATGGCGAAGCCTAGTAAGCCGAAGTTGATATATTCGTCGAAATCCGCCGGGTGGAAAAAAGGCATCAGCCATGATTCCATTGCCTGATCACACTGGTGGGCCGTAGCCGATGATTTCGCCCCGTGATCATCGCCGACGACGACAACCACGCCGCCCCTGGGGGATGAGCCCATCAGATTGGCATGCTTCATGGCGTCGGAAGCCCGGTCCGCGCCGACGCCTTTTCCATACCACAACGAGAACACGCCATCGTTTTGTGCGCCCGGGTAAAGTCCAACCTGTTGCGTGCCGACGATGGCGGTTGCCGCCAGTTCTTCGTTGACGGCCGGCTGAAAGCGGATGTTCTGTTGGTTCAGGAGTTTTCCGGCACTCCACAATTCCATGTCCAGATCGCCTAGCGGCGAGCCCCTGTAGCCAGAGACGAAACCGGCCGTGTTGAGTCCTGCCAGATTGTCCAGGCGGCCCTGTTCCAGAACCATGCGCACAAGCGCCTGTACACCCGTCATGAAGACGGGGCCGGAGCTTTTCTCGAATTTGTCGGAAAGCGAAATGCTTTCAGAGTCCCTGATCGATGCCGGATTATTGTCCATTAATCTTCCCATTTTCTTCACGACAACTTTACACCATATGGGTAGGAAAATTATTGCGTCTGCACCAAGCTGTGCTAAAAATTTGGAAAAATTTGCCAATTGACTGTAGTATTCGGAAATTATGACCCAGCTGGACAGATACGACAAAAAAATCCTGGCGGCCCTGCAGAAGGACGGCCGCATGTCCCTTAACGATCTGTCCAAGGCGGTGGGGCTAAGCCCGTCACCGTGCTGGCGGCGCATAAAAAAGCTTGAAACCGACGGCGTGATCGAGGGGTATTCGGCCAATATCAATGCCGAAGCTGTTGGCGTTGGCCTTAATCTATTCGTTCACGTTTCGATGGATCTACACGCCGTGGCTGAGTTCGAAGCTGCAATCATCGATCACCCCCTGATCGTCGAATGTTTCGCCGTCACCGGCGACAGCGATTATCTGCTGCATGTCATGGTTAAAGATATCGATGCGTCGGACAAATTCTTACGTAAAGAGCTTATCTCCATGCCCGGGGTAAAGGAATTCAGCACCCGTTTCGCTATTTCCCCCATCAAGCAGCGACGCGCCATACCCCTGCAATAAGAGTCCCAAACCCCTTACAGGTTAGAACTATTCCAGGAAATAGGGGTAAAAATAGGAGATTTTTCACTTATATTAAGCATTATTGCACCAAATTATGTATTTTTTTGAAAATCGGGCTTGTTTAGCTGGATACTGCGGTCTTCATCCAATAAAGTGTCGTCAACATATCTTTCCGAGGGAAAGGTAAAAGCCCTGTTTCAAGAGGCTTTATGGATTAATCTTAGGGAGACCACAAATGAAGAAGATTGCTTTTAAAGCCCTCTTTGCCGCAGGCGCTGTTGCCTTTGGCATGACGGGCGCGATTCCTGCTTGGGCAGAAACCACCTTTACGCTTTCATCCTGGCTACCGCCGAAACACCCGATCGTGGCCAATATGATCGTGCCCTGGGCCAAGCAGGTCGAGGAAGCAACGGGCGGCAACGTCAAAATCAAGATTCTGGCCAAGGCTCTAGGCAAACCCCCTGCGCACTTCGACCTAGCCCGTCAGGGTCAGGCCGACATCACCTACGGCGTGCATGGATACCAGCCGGGCCGTTTCCTGCTGACCAAGGCCGCCGAAGTGCCTTTCCTGGGCAACACCGCCGAAGACATTTCGGTTGCCTACTGGCGCATTCATAAAAAATACCTCGAAAAAGCCAACGAGCATAAAGGTGTCCACGTCCTGGGTATCTTCACCCACGGCCCGGGCCAGATGTTCAACGCCAAGCGTCCGATCGAGAAAATCGACGACCTTAAGGGTCTGAAAATTCGTGTCGGCGGCGGCATCATCAATGATCTGACCTCCGCTATGGGCGCCACGGCTCTGCTGAAATCGGCAACCAAGGCTCATGAGTTGCTGTCCCACGGCGTCGCCGACGGCACCTTCTTCCCGACGGAATCGATCAAATCGTTCAAGCTGACCAAACTGGTCCACTTTGGAACGGTTATTCCCGGCGGGCTTTACAACACCAGCTTCTTCCTGGTCATGAACCCGAAAAAATTCGCCGGCCTTTCGGCCGCCGACCAGGCTGCCATGATGAAGGTATCCGGCGAGAACTTCGCACGCATTTCCGGTAAAGCCTGGGATGCCGCCGATGCTGCCGGTATCGCCGCCATGCAGAAAGACGGTGTTTCACTGATCGCCGCCAGCACCGGCTTGATGGGCCAGATCCGCAAGGTTTCCAAGCCCATCGAAGAAGCCTGGATCGCAAAGGTAAAGGAAAAGGGTTTGGACGGAGCCAAAATCCTTGCTGATCTGCGGGCGGAAATCAAAAAAGTCAACGCCGGCAACTAATTCGGCTCCAGACTTTTGAACGCTCAACAAAAAACCAATACGAGGGATCGGGTCATCCAGTGGATGACCCGATTTCTTGGTATACTGGCCGTCACGCTGCTGTTTGCAATGATGGCCCTTACTTTTGTCGACGTCTGCGGCAGGTACTTCTTTGACTTGCCTGTCCCAGGCGGATTCGAAATTACCGAGATTATGCTGTCGACGCTGATTTTCGCGGGCATCCCGTTGATGACCATGACCCGCGAGCACATCACCGTCGACCTTTTTGATCGTTTTATGCCGCGCGCCGTCGAGCACGTCAGAACCGGTATTATTTCATTGCTTTGCTGCATCATGATGGGAGTCGTCTGTTACCAATTATGGATCAGGGCTTTGGACGCGGTTGAATTCGGCGACACCACGGCGATCCTGATGATCCCGATGGCGCCATCGACCTTTTTCATGTGCGCCATGTCGGGACTGGCGACACTTGTCTTCGGACTGCACGCATGGCTCTCGCTGATCAAAAAACAACGTCTTGCCGAAACGGGCTCTGACGAGGGGATTCAAACTTGACCGCTTCAATATTGGGCTTTACGGCGCTGCTTTTACTGGTTGCGCTTCGTTTGCCAATCGCTTTCGCAATGGGTCTGGTGGGCGTCATCGGCTTCGCCATGATTGTTGGCTTTGATGCGTCCATGGCGATGATCGCCACCGTTACCTATGAGACGGGCCTGGATTACGGCCTTTCTGTCGTTCCCTTGTTTATCCTGATGGGCAACTTCGTGACCCGGGCCGGTCTTTCGGACGAATTGTACGCCGCATCCAACGCCTTTTTAGGCCATCGCAGGGGCGGTCTCGCCATGGCCACCGTCGTGGCTTGCGGCGGCTTTAGCGCCGTTTGCGGATCGAGCCTTGCCACCGCCGCCACCATGGCAAAAGTTTCCATGCCGTCCATGCGCAAATTCGGATACGCCGACAGTCTGGCCACCGGGGCTATCGCCGCCGGCGGAACCTTGGGGATTCTTATTCCACCCAGCGTCATCCTTGTCATCTACGGCATCATGACCGAACAGGACATCGGCATGCTGTTCATGGCCGGCGTTGTTCCCGGCATCATTGGCGTGATCTTTTATCTGGGCGCCGTTCAGTACACCATCTGGCGCAACCCTGAAGTCGGCCCTCCAGGCGAACGCATTCCATGGAGGCAACGCATGGTCGCGCTTTCCGGAGTGTGGGGCGTGATCCTGCTGTTCATCCTGGTCATGGGCGGTATTTACGGTGGTATCTTTACGCCGACCGAAGCCGCTGGCATCGGCGCCTCGGGCGCGTTCTTCTTCGCCCTGCTTCGCGGCCAGCTGACCTGGCCGATTCTGTACGACATCCTGCTGCAGACCGTACGCACCACGGCGATGATTTTCAGCGTTCTGATCGGCGCCTTGATGTTTTCCAATTTTGTCAACGTCGCCGACATGCCGACCCTGTTGACCAGCTGGGTTGCCAGCTTCGATCTGGGGCCGCTGACGGTGGTGCTGCTGATCATGCTGGTTTACGTGGTGCTGGGATGCATTCTGGAATCGCTTTCGATGATCCTGCTGACGGTGCCGGTTTTCTACCCATTGGTATCGGAGCTGAATTTCGGCGGCATGATGCCCCCTGACATGGTGCTGATCTGGTTCGGCATCGTCGTCGTGGTCGTGACGGAAATCAGCCTGATCACCCCGCCGGTCGGGCTAAACGTGTTTGTGCTTAAAGGCGTGCTGCCTGAGGTCAAGACATCGACCATCTTCAAGGGCGTGACGCCTTTCTGGGTCGCTGACATCCTGCGCCTGACGCTGCTGATCATGGTGCCGGCGATCTGCCTGTTCCTGCCATCGATGATGGGGCATTAGCGAGCCGATTTAGCAGATTTAACGAGAGGGCCGCTTTTGATCGAAAAAGCGGCCCTTTTTTAATGGAGCATATCGCCCCTTCTCAGGAGTTCTTTTCATAGACGATGAATGGGGTTCTCGTCGCGACCTGGTCATAGAGCATGCGCCCCTTGTAATTGAATTCCTGGGTCATCCAGTAAACGCCGTGCACCCCACTTTTTTCGGCCTCTGCATGAACCGCTTCGATCAACCCACGGCCAACCCCGTGGCCGCGGGTTTCTGGGTCGACAAATAAATCCATCAGGTAGCAGGTATCCTCAACCGTCCAAAGGAAGCGATGAAACAGGTAATGGGCAAGCCCCACCGGCTTTCCATCAACCTCGGCGATAAACCCGCTGAACTCTGTCTGATCGTCTGACAGCAAGCGCTCAAAAGCCGTCCGGTAGACGTCCTCCTCCACCTTCGTTTCGTAGAAATCCAGATAGGCGGTCCACATTTTCCGCCATTCTTTTTCATCACTTTCCCGGAGTGGCCGGATTGAAAGATTTTCCACTTTATTACCCCCACTTGTTTGATCTTCACCTGGTACGCGGCTTTTGATTCAACAGCATGCATCATTGGCAATTTAGTTCAATTTATTAAGTCCTTCCTAATGAAGTCCGGTTACTGCTTTTCGGGAAAGTACTCCCGAGGGGAAATTGCTATCGACCCGCTAACAAGTTAACATTTGGGATATGGCATTCCACTTCGTTGGAAATTTTTTGAATTTTTCCTCTTAGCCAGGACCCCTGTGATGGATGACGACCGCAGTCGCAAAGAGGTAATAAGCGAACCGTCCTACAGACACTTCTTTGAAAATGCCGCGTTCGGCATGGTTGTGACGTCTCCGATGGGGGAATTCCTTGACGTCAATTCACATTTCTGCCGGATGATCGGATACGAAAAGGATCATCTCGTCGGAAAGAGTTTTCAGGAATTCACTTACCACGAGGATGTTTCCATCGGCGCGAAAAAAATGATGGCGTTGTTGAGCAACGACATAGGTGAAGCGAGCTTCGAAAAAAGATATGTCCGCGCTAGTGGAGAAGCCTTCTGGGCGAGAGTTACCGCGGTCCTGGTTCGGAGCGACGATGGGGAACCACTTTTCTTTACAGTTCAAATTGCCGATATCACCGAAACCAGGACGTTGCTCAACCAGTTAAACGATAAGACCCGGCAACTCAGCAAGGCGCAGGAACTATCCAAGATTGGCCATTGGAAACTCGACGTAGCGACAATGGAAGTCACCGGTTCCGACGAGCTGTTTCGAATATTTGGCCTTGGCAGGAACGACGCCAACCTGGAGACATTTGCCGGCGTCGTCCACCCTGATGATCGTGAATATGATCTCGCGCATATCCAGCGCGGTATCGAGAAAGGCGAAAGCTGGGACATCGAACATCGCCTGCTTGATCAAAACGGTAAAGTTACATATGTGCGTGCCGCCGGGGACGCCGTTTTAAGTGAAAACGGCGAGGTCGAAAGCCTGTTTGGAATTGTCCAGGACATCACCGATCGAAAGTGCGCGGATGCAATCCTTCTTGAAAGCGAACAGAGATTTAGGACACTTTTCCACCAGTCTCCGCTGGGCCTGTCGCTGGAAGACTATTCCGAGCCGAAGAAACTGATCGACCGGCTGGCGGGCGAAGGCGTTAGCGATTTTTACCGCCATTTTCAGGACCATCCCGACGACCTGAAGGAAGCAATCCAGGGTATTCGTTTTCTCGACGCCAACGACACTTTGTGTGAAATGTATGGGGCGGTTTCACTTGAAGAATTTATAGAGTATGAAAAAAAGTTCCCCCTATGGGAGGAACCCCAATGGTGCGATTATTATATCGGGGAATTGTCGGAACTGGCTGCGAACAAGCAGGTCTATGAAAGCGAGGTTCAGGACCAATCTTCCGACGGTTCGAAGATTGTACTTAGATGCATCACCCGCCTGATCAGGGATCACGAGGATGACTGGTCGGAGATTGTCACGTCATACGAAGACATCACCCAGCGTAAACGCCATGAAATGGCCCTGCGTGAGATCGAAGCGCAACGCGATATCGCTATAGAGAGCATTTCCGACGGATTCGCCCTTTTCGATGCAGATGACAAATTTGTATTCGCTAATACTGCCTACAGGGATTCTCATCCGATGCTCGGCGAATTTCTGGTCCCGGGCGTAAAATTTGAAGAGGTCGTACGTAAACTTGCAGGCACCAGTTTTTACGGCAACACGCGCGAAGAAATGGAAATGTTCATCCGGAAACGCTTGGACTATTTTCGCTCGGGAAGACCGTTTGAATACCGCATGGAAGATCTGCGCTGGTTCGAAATGCGGGAATACGAAACCCGAGACGGTGGAATTGCGCTGGTGCGCAGCGAAATCACGGAGCGTAAAAACATGGAGGGATCTTTACGCAAAGCCCGCGAAGAACTGGAACAACGCGTTCAGGAACGCACGATCGAGCTTTCGCAAGAGGTTGCCGAGCGCAAGCGGGCCGAAGAACAAGCCGTCATCGCGAACCGCACCAAATCGCACTTGATGGCCAATATGAGCCACGAGTTGCGCACGCCACTGAACGCTATCATTGGTTTTTCAGAATCCATGAAGAAAGAAACTTTCGGTTCTGTCGGCAGCGACAAAAACCGCGAATATTTAGAAGACATCAATCAGTCGGGCCAACATCTTCTGGATTTGATCAACGACATTCTCGATGTTTCGGCGATCGAAGTAGACGCCATGGATTTGCATGAAGAGAAGGTCGACCTGGCTAAGGTTGTCGATGCATCCTGTCGTATAATCAAGCCCCAGGCCGAAGCAGAACAAGTGACGATCGAAACCGGCATCGGTCCGGATATTCCAATGATTTTCGCCGATGAGCGACGGGTGAAACAAATTCTGATCAACCTGCTGAGTAACGCCGTCAAGTTTACGCTCGTCGGTGGCCATGTCTCAGTAAACGCGCAGCTTAACGACGAGGGTTCGCTCAGTATGACCATAGCCGACGACGGTATTGGCATGGATGAAGAAGAGGTGATCTTGGCTTTAAGTTCCTTTGGACAGGTGGACAGCGGCCTTAACCGCAGGCACGAAGGCACCGGCCTGGGGCTGCCGTTGACCAAAGGCCTGATGGAACTTCATGGCGGCACCATGGAGATCACAAGCAAGAAGGGCCAGGGCACGTCGATAACCGCAACATTTCCTGAAATGCGCGTGCTTTAAGGTAAGTTTCAATTAGGTTGATTCACTGAAAGGCGGCGCCGGTCGTTTTCGTAATTGTCGATGGTGCGACGCCGCCGGTCGGGACCGAAATAATCGGGCGTGCGAATAAACAGGCGTTGCCTTTCGATAACGTGGCAAATCCTCGCATAGATCTTTTCGGCAGTGAACGGCTTGGCCAGGAATTCGCTCATCCCGGCGTCTCGGGCCATTTTAACGCTATCGATCGACGTATTGGCGGTGACAAAAACAAAGGGAACGAACGGATTGGGCGATTCGGCGCCGATACGCACAGATTGCAGGAATTCAATGCCGTTCAGTTTTGGGCCCCAATCCGAAAATATCAAATCCGGCGGATTAAGCTTGATCATTCTGAGAGCCTCGTCGGGGTCGGAGGATATGACCAGTTTACCAACGCCCAGGGTTCTCAGGACGCGCTCAATCATCTGCTGCGACAGGCCGGTCTTCTCGACCACAAGGGCGTTCACCCGTCTTAGATTATAGGAAGCCAGGCGCATGCCGCCTTTCAATATTTTCAGGCGCGATTTTGGCGGGGCAAGGTGTTTGGGGGCGGATTCAGGACGTGCGTAGTGGGCAGGGTCGGCAGTATTCATCTTCAGGGTTCTCCTCTAGCAAATTCGTTTTTCTAACGAACGCCTACCAGCCTACCCATCCATTATCCCAAGACAAGTAACAAGTTGGTGACCCGCTGTATCTCCACCATCCGCAAATTCTCAGCGGCGCGCGAGAATATCCGCACCAGAATGAAATTTGCCCTATGGGTTGACCGTGGATGCGCTGAAATTTGTGATTAAGACTGTCGCAGTGAATTGAGCGTCAAATGTCATGCCACTACGTCATAAAAATCGTAGGTATCGGATGGTTGAAAAAAATAAATATTTCGAAAATGGTGTGTTTAAATAAGATATGTCGCGTTTGAAGATTATTTGGGAAATATCGGATAATAGCCCTATGCACCAGTTTTTAGCCGTTTTCGTGCTTGTTCAAATTTTCTTCACTCCCCAGGCTTCGGCGCAAGAAGCAAAGCTCTACGACGGTCCGATTTTCGATGCTCATGTTCACTACAACCGAACGGTTTGGGATGTTCTGTCGGCCAAGGATATCATCGCCAAGTGGGATGCGGCGGGGGTGAACCGTGCGCTGGTGTCTTCGACGCCCGATGATGGAACGTTGACCCTGCTTGATTCTGCGCCGGGAAAAGTGGTTGCTTTCCTGCGCCCGTATCGCGAGTTCAAAGATCTGGGAGCCTGGCATAAAATGCCGGAACTGGTTGCCAATGCCGAGAAGCGCCTGGGTATGGGTCTTCATACCGGTTTTGGCGAAGTTCACCTCGTGCGTCCAGAGAATGTCAGCACGCCGGTTGTACGCCAATATCTCGACATGGTGACCGCCCGGGGACTTTATATCCAGCCCCATGCCAACGCCCGGGTCCTGGAGGCCCTGCTAAAAATCGAGCCCCGGCTCAAGGTTATCTGGGCGCATGCCGGGTTCGATGAACCCCCTGCGTCTATCTCTGCAATGATGGACACCTATCCCAATGTTTCTGCGGATTTGTCCTTCCGCGCTAACGATATCTTCGACGGCGAGGAGATTGACCCGGCGTGGCGCGATCTTCTGGTCCGCCATGCTGATCGCTTTATGGTTGGCTCCGATACGTTCCTGAACGAGCGCTGGCAGGAATATGAAGCACTGATCGCCAATCATCGGAGCTGGCTGTCGCTGCTGCCCCGCGATATCGCCGAAAAAATTGCCTTCAGGAATGCCCAAGAGCTTTTTGGTTCCGGCACTCACTAATATACCTGGCCCCGTTGCAGAGGGCCGGGGCGATGCACTTACACCTGGCAGCCCTAACCTCTGTAAGCATAAAGTCAAACGAAAGCGGTTGAAATTACCGTTTATCGCCAACAGGCGAGCTTGACTCCTTGCCGTATATTTAATAGAACAAAACAAGAACATTATAATCCCCAGTCAAAAGAGGAACCGCCTGCATGAAGGCACCGACGTCCCGACCCTGCCCCTCCTCACCGGTCCGCACCAAGGTCTTGAAAACTTTGCGCGAGAAGATTCGCAGGCTCGAACAGGGCGTGAATGGGTTTGAGCAGGACGTCCGGAAATTCCAGGGAGTTCCCCTGGGGGTGGCGGAAATCGACGCGGCGTTGCCCTGGGGCGGCTTACCCCACACGGGAATGCACGAAGTCATCACCCATGGGCAAGGTGGCTCGGCCCTGGGCGGAGCGGCCATGGGTTTCTCGGTGTTCCTGTTGTCGCGGTTCTTGCAAAACAACGGCGCCGTGCTTTGGTGCCGCCGGGGTGATCGCGCCCATGAGCGCCTGTACGGGCCGGGTCTGGCGGATGCGGGCCTTGCGCCGGAACGCCTCGTGGTGGTCAAGGGGAAGTCGAATTCCGAAGTGCTTTGGGCCATGGAAGAGGGCTTGCGCAGCTCCGGACTGGCCGCCGTGCTGGGAGAGGTGGAGCGGATAAATTTGACCGGAAGCCGCCGGTTGCAATTGGCCAGCGAGGCCGGTGCAAGCGCAGGATTTTTGCTGCGCCCGCCGCAAAAGGTCCTGGCCGCATCGACGGTGTTGACCCGCTGGCGCATTGGCGCAGCTCACGGGTCCGGCGACGTGCCGCGCACTGCCTGGGAAGTTGAACTGCTGCGCTGTCGTTACCGGACCTCCGGCGCAATTTTACGCTGGCGTGTGGAAGAAGATCATGAGACGGGTGCTTTCCGTGTGGCTGCCGATGTTTGCCATCGAGAGATGGAAACGCCGGCGCGCCTCGCTGGCTGACAGCCGGACGGCCGGGAGTCCTTCCGGCGCACCATCGAACGACGCACCGGCCATCGCCATCAAGCCGATGAGCGGCGGTATCCGCGTGGTTTGCGTTGATCGAAAGGCGAGAGATTTAGGCATCGTGTCGGGGGTCAGCCTGAACGACGCCCGCGCGTTGGTTCCGAACGTCACCACCATGGAGTTGGATGAAGCCGGGGACCGTCAGGCCCTGGAAAAGCTCGCCGCCTGGTGCCAGCGCTATACGCCGTGGAGCGGGGTCGACGAAAGCTTCTTGCGCCCGCCGGACGGGGCCGGGGATTTGTGGCTGAATATCTCCGGCTGCGGCCATCTGTTCGGCGGCGAAACCGCCCTGATGGAGGACCTGCTGATGCGTCTTGAGCGAAATGGTTTGACGGCCCGCGCCGCCGTGGCCGATACGCCTGGAGGCGCCTGGGCCCTGGCCCGCTTTGGGTCGCTCGAGCCATGCCGGGGGACAAAATTCAGCGGCGGGCTGGTCGCACCATCCCGACAACTTAGAAGTCTTTTGGAGCCTCTGCCCATGGCGGCCTTGCGGCTGCCGGGCTCGACCCTGGAAGCGCTCAGCAAGGTCGGCCTGCGGCGTATCGGTGAATTGTCAGGCCTCGCGCGCGCACCCCTGGTCAAACGCTTCGGCACAGAGCTGGCTGTCCGCCTGGATCAGATTTTCGGGCATGTGTCCGAACCCGTTTCGCCGCAGGCTCACCCTGTCGATTTCAGTTCGCGCATGACTTTCGCCGACGGCATCGCCAGGCGCGAAGACATCGAGCGCGCCCTGCAGCATTTACTGGATGACCTGTGCCGGAAAATGGAAGCCGCCGGACAGGGCGCACGGACCCTGATCCTGTTGTGCGAGCGCATGGACAGCACATGGCATGTTATGGATGTCGGAACCTCGCGTCCGGCCCGGCGGGCCGCTCACCTGGCGCGTCTATTCCACGAAAAACTGAACCACCTTGATCCAGGCTTCGGAATCGAGGTGATGACCCTCAGGGCGTCGCTCACGGCACCCATGCGAGGAGAACAGACCAGCATGGATCGCGATGGTGGCGAGACCCACGCGAGCGGGGTGTCGGAACTGGTCGACCGCCTGGGCAACAAGCTGGGGGGCGAGCGGGTGGTGTACTTGAAACCCCACGCCAGCCATATCCCGGAAAAAGCCAGCATGGAAATCGCGGCCGCGCAAGCGCAAGAAAAAAACGGCCCCGACTGGTCGGCCTTAAAGAAACCGACACCGCGGCCTTTGCGCCTGTTGACCCGACCTGCCCCTGTCGAAGCCATGGCCATGGTGCCCGATGGGCCGCCCATCCGTTTCACCTGGAAAGGCCGCCAGCACCGGGTGATCAGGGTCGAAGGGCCCGAACGCATCGCACCCGAATGGTGGCAGGCGGGCGTGGCCGACAGATCCGCCCATGCGGCCCACGCCACCCGCGATTATTTCCGGGTGGAACTGGAAGACGGGCAACGGCTGTGGCTCTACCGCGAAGGGCTGTACGGGGCAAGCCAAACCACGCGCTGGTTCGTCCAGGGGGTGTTTGCATGAGTGCTTATGTGGAGCTTCAGGTAACCACGAACTTTTCCTTCCTGCGCGGGGCCTCTCATGCGGAGGAATTGGTGTTGGCCGCGGCGGCGCAAGGTTACAGCGCCATCGGGGTTGCTGATCGCAACAGCCTGGCCGGCGTGGTGCGGATTCACGGGGCGGCAAAAAAACACGGGCTTCGCGCCGTTATCGGCGCAAGGCTGGATTTTGTGGATGAGACGCCCAGCCTGCTGATTTACCCCACGGACCGGGCCGCCTATGGCCGTCTGGCGCGGCTTTTGACCACGGGCCAGCGGCGCGCACTTAAAGGTCAATGCCATTTGACAATGGACGATCTGGTCGATTTTTCCGACGGGCAAGTCGCCCTCGTGCTGCCGCCCGATCCCATGGATCAGGCCTTTGTGCAGTCGTTGAAAAAATTGCGTGAGGTTTTTCGCAAGCGTCTCTACCTGGCCATGAGTTACGGCTACCGGGGCGATGACAAGGCGCGGCTTGGCAAAATTGCAGAACTGGCCGCAAGTCTTCGCGTTGCCGTGGTGGCGACCAACGATGTCCATGCCCACGGGCCGGAACGACGGCCTTTGCAGGACGTGCTGAGTTGCATTCGCGAACATGTCCGCATCCGTGAGGCCGGGTTTCTGCTGCACGCCAATGCGGAACGCCACATCAAACCGCCCGAGGAGATGGCGCGCCTGTTTGCCGATTATCCGGACGCCTTGGCCAACAGTGTCAGGATCGCCGGATGCTGCAAGTTTTCATTGGACGAGCTGCGCTACGAATATCCTGTCGATCCTGTGCCCGAGGGGACGACCCCGCAATCGGAACTGCAGCGCCTTGCCTGGAAGGGGGCCAAGTGGCGCTATCCGGAGCGGGTGCCGAAAAAGGTGACTCGCCAGATCGAACACGAGCTGACGCTCATCGGGCAGTTGGATTACGCGCCGTATTTTCTGACCGTTCATGACATCGTCCGTTTCGCCCGCTCCCGCGGCATTTTATGCCAGGGGCGCGGTTCAGCGGCTAATTCCGCCGTTTGTTATTGCCTGGGCATCACCGCCGTTGACCCCGATCGCATTGATGTTTTGTTCGAACGTTTCATCAGCGCAGAGCGCAACGAGCCCCCCGACATCGACGTGGATTTCGAGCACGAACGCCGTGAAGAGGTGATTCAGTACATCTACGCTAAATATGGGCGCGAGCGCGCCGGACTGGCCGCCGCCGTGACCACCTATCGAAGCAAAAGCGCCCTCAGGGAAGTCAGCAAGGTTTTTGGCCTGGATCCCGATACGGGCAGCGCCCTGGCCCGTATCCTTTTCGGCAGCTCCTTGAGCGAGGTTAACGAGCGCCACATCCGGGAGGCAGGGCTGGACCCATCTGATCCCATACTTCGCCAGGTGCTGGAACTGGCCGCCGAGCTGAGCCGGTTTCCCCGCCACCTTTCCCAGCACAGCGGCGGGCTGGTGATGACCAATGGCCCCTTGTGCGAGGTCGTTCCCATCGGCAACGCGGCCATGGAAGACCGCACGGTGATCGAATGGGACAAGGATGACCTGGATACCCTGGGCATGTTGAAGATCGATGTGCTGGCCCTGGGGATGCTGAGCTGCATCCGCCGCGCCTTCACCCTGATCGCCGACCATCACGGGCGGCCCCTGACCCTGGCCACGGTGCCACCGGAAGACCCAGAGACCTACGACATGCTGTGTGAGGGTGATTCGCTGGGCGTCTTTCAGGTCGAAAGCCGGGCCCAGATGGCCATGCTGCCGCGCCTGAAGCCACGCAAGTTCTACGATCTGGTTGTCGAGGTCGCTATCGTTCGCCCGGGGCCCATTCAGGGCAAGATGGTACATCCCTACCTGCGCCGCCGGAGTGGCGAAGAACCGGTAAGCTATCCATCCAAAAAACTGGAGCGTGTTTTGGGCAAGACCATGGGCGTTCCCCTGTTCCAGGAACAGGCCATGCAGATCGCCATCGTCGCGGCCGGGTTCACCCCCAGCGAGGCCGACGGGCTGCGCCGGGCCATGGCGACATTCAGAAAGACCGGACAAATTCACGGCTTCGAAGACAAGTTCATCGCGGGAATGCTAGGCAACGGTTACGCAGCCGACTTCGCCGAGCGCTGCTTCAATCAGATCCGCGGGTTCGCCGATTACGGTTTTCCCGAAAGCCATGCCGCCAGCTTCGCCCTGCTGGTTTATGTCTCTGCCTGGCTGAAACGCCATTACCCGGACGCCTTCGCCGCCGCCCTGATCAATTCCCAGCCCATGGGGTTTTACGCGCCTTCCCAGATCGTGCGTGATGCGCGGGACCACGGGGTCGAAGTACGGCCGGTGGATGTCAATCATTCGGATTGGGACTGCACGCTGGAGGAACGAGGGAGCGGCGCACGCGCCTTGCGCTTGGGGCTGCGGCAAATCAAAAGCCTGTCCGAGTCCGATGCCGAAGCGGTGATGGTGGCCCGTGACAAGCCCTTTAGCAGTGTCGAAAATTTGTGGCGGCGAAGCGGGATTCCGGCGGGGGCGGTGGAATGCCTGGCTAAGGGAGACGCCTTCGCTTCCATCGGTGTGGACCGGCGCAAGGCCCTGTGGGAGGCCCGGGCCTTAAGCGAAAAGCCATTGCCCTTGTTCGCCGGGCTGGAGGAAACGCAGGAGCCCGGGATCACGTTGCCCGAGGCCAGCATGGGCGAGGCCGTGGCCGAAGATTTTCGGTCTTTGCGATTATCGCTGAAGGCCCACCCCGTAGCCTTGTTGCGCGAAGGTTTGCGCACCGAAGGATACCGGCCCTGTTCGGATCAGCTCGCATTACGCAACGGCCAGGCCATACGGTTGGCCGGTATGGTCACCACCCGCCAACGGCCCGGCACGGCCAAGGGAATCATTTTTGTGACCCTGGAAGACGAGACCGGAATCGCCAATCTGGTGGTTTTTCGAGATGCTTTTGAGAGATACCGCCGCACAGTTTTGACGGCGGGGTTGTTCGGCGTCGATGGACGCCTGCAGCGCGAAGGCAAGGTCATCCATGTCACGGTGAATAGACTGGTCGATCTGACGGAGCGGCTGCGGGCCCTGGATGAGGCATATCTACCCGGTACAAGCCCAAGGAAAAATATTCGCTTTAAATCCCGCGATTTTCAGTAGGCTTGAAAAAAACAAGCATCTGCTTGCGGTTCCTATTTTTTCACAATAAGAAATTAGGTGAATAAAACAGTTTCACCATGGGACCAGAGCAATGACAGAAAACGCTGACACGCAACAAAGCCGTTTCCGCCGCCGTAATCCGAATGGCTTTACCGAACCCCTGACGGATTGGGGCATCGACAGCGAATACGGCCGTCTTCGTGATGTCCTGTTAGGCCCGGCAGAGACGTTCCGCTGGATGACGTCAGAAAACGCCCAGTGGAGCTCCGTCGTACGCGCAACCGAGCGCGAAGACCTTCAGTTCGATCACCAGGTAGCCATGCGTCAGCACAGAGAAATGGTCGACGCCTACGAGGATGCCGGGGTTACGGTCCACATGCACCCGGCTCAGGAGGAACTCTGTTATCAGGTCTATGCCCGGGACTCCAGTTTCATGACCCCATGGGGCGCGGTGATCACGCAAATGGCCAATCCGCGCCGCCGTGGCGAATATTCCGCCGCCCTGCGGTTTTATGAATCCCGCAATATTCCCATCTACGACATGGTTTCGGCGGGCAACTTCGAAGGCGGCGACTTCAATATCATCGAGCCGGGCGCGGTGATGATCGGTTATACCGGGCTCAGGTGCGAGGAAGTATCCGCCCGGCAAATCGCCGGATGGATGGAAAAGGAAGGCTGGGAAGTCCATTTCGCGCCCATCGATAACTTCTACGTCCACATCGATTTGATGGTCTGCATGATCGCCCCGAAGCTGGCCGCCGTGTGTCTGGATACAACGCCCGACCACGTGGTTGATTGGCTGAAGGGGAAAAAAATTGAAATCATTCCAGTCAGCTTCAAGGACACGATGGCCCTGGGCTGCAACGTGGTATCCCTTGGTGACGAGCGCGCCCTGGTGCCGGAAAGCAGCAAGGACCTGATTGCCAAACTGCGCGCCACGGGAATTAAGGTCTATGACCCGGATGTCTCCATGTTCCTTAACGCAGGCGGCGGCGTTCATTGCATGTGCCAGCCCCTGAAGCGGGACCTGATGGCCGCTTAGGTTCAGCCGAGCCGGAACAATTAACCGCGGATAGCGATATTCTCATTGGCACTGCCCCGGAAACCGGCGGCGCACCGCAAGAACCCGCTCATTAGGAAAGTTAAAAAAAGTCGCGTTCCCTCTCCCATTTGGGGGGTGCTTATTGTTACGCCAGATTGGAAAATAGCTCCCAGTTAAGGCATCACCGATTCGGGTGTCTTTTTAAAAGCCTGAACGGAAGGCTCGTAAACAATAAGAAATTTCCTTCCGGTCATTATCGGCTTTTGGCGGCCCTGATAATCATCAGTGTCCTCCATGACAAGGGTAGGATTTTCAGGGCCGCCGCCCAAAAAAAGGACAATATTGACGAAGCAAAATGATTAATGTCGTTAGTGAAAATGGAATGTCGAATTTCTATTCCAAAGACCGTCGCAAGACTATTCTTCCCATTTGGGGAACCACAGTTTTTGTCTCTGCCATTGCCTTGTTTCTGGCGATGGCGATTTTCGTTCTGGACCTGCTAACCCCGCTTGGCGTTGCCGGTGGGGTGCCTTATGTGGCGCTGGTATTTGTCGGTTGGTGGTTCCCCAACAGGAGAATGATCATTGTTTTGGCGGCGCTCGCTTCGGGCCTTACCGTGGCGGGATACTTCCATTCGCCGGACGGCGGCATATCGTGGGTCGTACTGACAAACCGCGCCTATGCGTTGTTTGCCATATGGATCACCGCGCTTGCCATATGGATTGCCAGGCGCTCAAGAGCGCTGGTTCTGCAAAAAGAAGCAAAATTGAAGGAGTCGATACACAGGGCCCAGGCCGCCAACATCGCCAAGAGCGAGTTCCTGGCGACCGTAAGCCACGAACTGCGCACCCCGCTTAACGCAATCAACGGATTCACCGACACCATGCTGCGGGAAATATTCGGACCGATATCCAATGATACCTACAAGGAATACATTCAATTCATTCAACGTTCCGGCAATCATTTAAAGGAACTGATTACGGATGTTCTGGATGTTTCGGCGATCGACGCAGGCAAATTAGAACTGAATGAGAAGGAAATGGATGCGAAAAAACTGATCGAGCGCGCCGTAAGAATGGTTTCGCCGCGCTCCGAACTGAGGAACGTTTCGATTCGCGCATCGATCCCTGATGACCTGCCCGTTCTTTATGTCGATCCGCAACGGGTCCATGAAATTCAGCTCAACATCTTGTCCAACGCGATAAAATTTTCCCATGAAGGCGGTGAAATCTCCCTGAATGCGCAGGTGAACACCAAGGGCTGTTTTGAAATCTCTGTCCAGGACAATGGCATCGGCATGAACGAGGAAGAGCTTTCTAGGGCAATCGATAGATTTGGCAGGGTCGAAAGTTCGTTAACGAGGAATTATGACGGCGTCGGCCTTGGGCTTCCGTTAAGCAAGGCTCTGACGGAATTACACGGTGGAAATTTTGACATAACCAGCAAAAAAGGAATCGGTACGTCGGTCATGATTGAACTTCCCAAAGAGCGCATTGTCCAACGAGCCTGCTAACGCCCGCATCTTCCAGCGCACCCGAAAGCCGATACGAAATTCCTATTTATCTAAAAGGCGGCCCCGAAAACCATAATGCCCATGGAGACAATGATGATCTTCGGGGCCATTAATAAACCCAACTTAGTGGGACGGGCGGTTTTTCACCTCTATTACTGGGCAGCCTGATTTCAATCGGGCGACCGCCCTTTATGATAAGACCTTTCCAGAGCTCCCAACCTAGCAATGGCCTTATGGAAAAATATTGTCGTGGTTTGAAAAGCAAAAGAAACCCCCCTTTGGGGGAGAAAAGCGAATTTTTTCACATAATTTTTTAGCCAGGAACGTAAGGCATCTTCCGTCCTTAAATTTCAATACCGGCATTCACGTAACCGGATTGGGCCGCGGCTTTTCGAAAATAGGAAATTATGTAGCTCCGAATGGCTGACGTACGGTTTGATACGTTTCGGTTTTCATCCACCATGGTACAGATCTGGTGAATGTTTTTGCCTTCACGCAGGCAGATTTCCGACAGCGCGTCCCAGCTTTCATTTTCCAGGCGAATGCTTGTGCGGAACCCGCGAATGAAGACATTCCGGCTTTTGAGCGAACGATTTTGGCTCATCTTATAGTTTCCTTGGTCTTTGAAAAAATCATCGGTCACAGCGCGATTCAGCTTTAATTCTGCATGAACATACTGATCAGCGCGTCAATCGCATTCGGGTTGAATTGGAAGTAAAGAAACAAAGGGGCGAACCCCAGCAACATCGCCAAAAAAACGAAAATGGCCATTCTTCCCTGTTTGATGAATTGACCAATGAAATTGTCCTGATCGATCGTTGAATTCGTTTTCCTTGCCGCTTGCATGCCCCTTAGACTCCCAATCCCCTATGCAATCCCAAATCGTCAGGAATGAGCATTTTTTAGCTACTTTTAGAAGAAAAAATAGAACCTTTCCTGACCTTATTGAGGCGGATCATCGCATTTTGTGTAAAGCGCGACATCTCCCATATGGGGGATGCGGTGTATTTTCTCTTCCTTATATTTGGTTCGACGAATGGAAAGAGGTGATATCGCCCGGGCCGGGCTCAAGGAACAGCCAGTCCTTAAAAAAAAATAGTGGGAGGACGACATGCCAATGCGGGCAAAACCCATCGGTTCATCGGGTATTGAGAAATTGACCATCATACTGTTCATAAGTATAGGAATCGGACTGTTCCTTCACTACCGCCTGCTCTTTGACGGCCCGACAACTGAGGCTATCGAAGAGGAAGTACTGGCGACCGAATTTATCGGGATGGACGACGAAGAAATGGCCGTAGAGGTCAAATAATTTGAGTTTTGATTTGCTCTGCTTTGATTAAAAAAAAACGCCCGCGCCGGATTCTGAGGCGCGGGCGTTTTTTGTCATATTCGTGGGGATGATCTAAATCACCAGTCCACCGCTAGCCAGGACCACTTCACCGCTGATGTAGTCGGATTCCGGAATGCAGAACAGGTAGACCGCATTGGCGGCGTCTTCCGGCGTACCCGGACGACCCAGGGGAATCATCTTGTTGATAAAGCCGACAAATTCCGGCGGAACGCCCATGGGGATTTCCTTGCCGCCTACTTCATGCACGTTGGGCTTGCCGTCTTCGAAGGTTTCGGTCATGCGGGTCTGGATCAGGCCGAAGGCGACGCAATTGACGTTGACCTGATAGCGGCCCCATTCCTTGGCCAGGGTCTTGGTCAGGCCGATCAGGGCCGTCTTACCCGAAGAATAGCCGACTTGCCCTGCGTTGCCGAACAGGCCGCCGATTGAGGAAATGTTGACCACCTTGCGGTTCTTGGCTTCACCTGCTTCGGCTTCCGCCTTGGCCATGTCGCGAAGGGGATTGGCGAACGCGCGCAGGACCTTGAACGGCGCCTTGACATGGATATCCAGCATGGCGTCGAATTGCTCGTCAGTAGTTTTCTGAATTACCGTGTCCCAGGAGTAACCGGCGTTGTTGACGATGATGTCCAAACCGCCAAACTTATCGACGGTGGCGTTGACGAATTCATCGGCGAAGCCGTCAGCGGTGACGTCACCGGCCAGAGCGAAAGCTGATCCGCCGGAGGCCTCAATCTCGCCGACGACGGCTTCCGCCGGTTCCGCATCCAAATCATTGAGGGCTACGTTTGCGCCTTCGCTAGCCAGTTTCAGGGCGATGGCCCGCCCGATACCCCGACCCGCTCCGGTCACCAGGGCCGTTTTGCCATCCAGTTTCGACATGTAATAACTCCTTTAAACAAAAATTCTAATTGGCCGTTACCGGTCCGGACGCTGCGCCCGAACCCAGCAGGGCTTCGATTTCATCTTTGCCGTAACCCGCTTCCTGCAGGATATCGGTTGTGTGTTCGCCGTAACCCGGCGGAAAACTCAGCTCATTTTGTGCGCCTTCAACATCGACGGCCATTGGCTGCATGCGGATGGTTTTGCCGTCAGGCATTTGCGTCTTCGTCAGTTTGGAGGCCACCGATTTCAAATCCATCACCTGCCTTACCGTGTTGATCGCCGCATGGGGAATGCGGGCAGCCAGCATGTCGGAGACGATTTCACTGCGGCTGTGCTTTTGCGTTACCGCGGCGATATCCGCGTGAATAGCCTCGCGCTGCTCCAGGCGGCCCGCATTGACTTCCCGGCCCGACTTGGCAACACCGGCAAACTTGGGAATGTCGGTCAGGCGTTTCCACAAGGCGTCCGATCCAATGGCGATCAGGACCGAGCCGTCCTCGGTTGGGTAGGCGTTGGTCGGAACGAACTTGCGGTGCTCGTTGCCGCAGCGCTGTATTTCCCAATCCTCACAGTCAAAATCGATCAGCGGCAATACCGTGATCAACCAGGATGAAGCCGCCTGCATCATCGATACGTCGATGCGTTTGCCGTTACCTGTCGTCGCCCTTTCGGCCAGCGCCATCCAGACGTTGGAATAGACCTCGTCCCCAGCCTTAAGATCGACCAGCGGAACCCCGGATAAAGTCGGCGGCCCGTCGGCGGGGCCGGTGATTTCCATGTATCCGGCCATGGCCTGAATGATGGGGTCGTAACCGGCCACGTTAGGATAATCCGGTCCCATGGCCGATATCCCGGCCCAGACAAGGTCCGGCTTGACGGCTTTTAAGGTATCGTAATCGATGCCCAAATCTTCGTAGCGGGCCGGCAGGGTATTGCAGCAAAAAACATCCACATCCAATTCGCGGATGATCCGCTTCAGGGCCTCCTGACCCTCTTCACTTTTCAGGTTAAGGGCGATGGCTTCCTTACCCAGATTGGGGCCGACAAAATAAGACCGTCGATCTTCATCGGCGACGACGGAACCGATGTAGCGGTTCGGATCACCGGGAAGGCCGCCTGAAGGCAGCGGCGTCGATTCCACCTTGATTACCCGCCAGCCAAGCTGCGCGAAGCGCAACGTGGCGTAGGTCATGGAGAGCGCTTGCTCCATTGAAAGGATGACGCCGGGCTTCATTCGGCAGCGGCCTTGGCGCTGTCACGTTCCCAAATGGCGCGGGCGACTTTTTCAGGCGTCAGCGGCGGATCCATAAAGCGAATACCGATGGCATTGTAGACCGCGTTGGCGACCGCCGGCGCTATGACAATGGTCGGAAGCTCGGCGATGCCCTTGGCGCCCATGGGGCCTTCCTGACAGTCTGTTTCCACGAAGTGCAGGTCCAGTTCCGGAATTTCCGGCGCCGTGGGCACCTTGTAGTCGCGGAAATTCGGATTGGTCACCTGGCCATCGACAATACGTAGTTCTTCGCTTAGCGCATAACCCAGCCCCATGACGATGCCACCCTCGATCTGGGCTTCCAGACCCAGCTCGTTGATCACCCGTCCGACGTCCTGAACCGAAGTCACTTTCAGCACCTTGACTTCACCGGTTTCGGTGTCGACCTCTACCTCTGCCACGTGAACGGCGTGGGAATAGGCCGCCGACATATCGCCGACGTGCTCGGCGTTTTCCGGCTCGCTTGGCGGTTCGTAGTAGTCGGTGGTCATGACCAGTTCCGGCTCTTCCTGGAAGTGCATGTTGCGCAGCAGTTTATCCAGTCTGATCACTGGTTCGCCGTTATCAGCCTGCACCACATAACCACTTCGCAGGTCCAGGTTTTCGGCCGATACGTTGGATTCCTTGGATGCCGCACCCAGGATTTGCTCGCGCGCGGCCGCTGCGGCCCGTTGGGCCGAATTACCGGCGATAAAGGTGGTGCGGCTGGCATGCACGCCCACGTCCCACGGGCCGATGGCGCTGTCGTTATTGACCAGGGTGATATCCGAAATGGGGATACCCAATTCTTCTGAAATCACCTGGCAGATAACGGCGTCGATTCCCTGACCGATTTCCGAAGCGCCGGTAATCACAGTGCAACGGGCGTAGTCATCCATTTTCAGGATGGTGCCGCAGCCGTCGCTCTTGTGAATCTTGGCGCCGCCTGCATTGTGGATCGATGATGCCAGGCCGATGCCGCGCTTGATGCGGCCCGGTTTATCGCGATCGGCGACGTTTTTTTCCACCGTGGCCACGAAGTCGGTTTTCTCTGCGGCAATTTCCAGACATTCGGCGAAAGCCAGATCATTCAGTTTACTGCCCTGGGGCGAGACCTCGCCGGATTTTTGCGCGTTCTTTAAGGAAAGCTCCAGCAGGTTCATGCCCAATTTTTCCGCCAGCATGTCCATGTGGGTTGCTGTGGCGTAGGTCGCCTGAACATTGCCATAACCACGGAACGATCCGGCGTAGGGGTTGTTGGTGTAGGCGGACTGGAAGCGGCATTTGACCGTCGGCACCCGGTAGTGAGAGGTGAAGGTGCGCATCATCACGAACGGAACCGTCGGCCCCCACGACGTATAGGCGCCGTTGTTCAGCAGGCAGTCGGTATCACGGAAGGTCAGCGTGCCGTCGGCCTTGGCGCCGGTGCGGATATGGATGTTGACGGGCTGACGAGTCGGCGCGTTGATGAATTCCTCTTCGCGGGTGAACATCAGTTTGACCGGACGGCGCGCCGCTTTGGCCAGCAAAGCACAGACAGGTTCGAACGGATAAACGTCCAGCTTGGAGCCAAACGCGCCGCCGACCGGTGGCTGGATGACCCGGATATCACCGGGGTGAATCCCTAAGGCCGGGGCCAGGTCCATCTTGAAGTTGTACGGGTACTGTGTCTGCGAATAGATTGTCAGCTTGCCCGTGGGATCGTAATCGGCCAGTGCGCAGCCGGTTCCCATGCACACATGGGTGACGTAGTGGACGTTAAAGACGTCATCCAGAATTACGTCGGACTCAGCTTCCGCCTCGCTGATATCGCCATGGTCGAACTTGAAGGCCAGGCTTTTGTTGTCGGGCTTTTCGTCGTGAACAGCAGGCGCACCTTCTTTCAAAGCTTCGGCCGGATCGAACACTGCAGGCAAGTCTTCGTAGTCGACCTTGATCAAAGCGATCGCCTGATCGCAGATTTCCTCAGACTCGGCGGCTACGGCGGCGACCTCGTCGCGCACGCAGCGGACCTTGCCGGCTTTCAGCGGCACGTTGTCCCGGTTGACGCCGAAGCGCAGTTCTGGAATGTCCTCGCCGGTCAAAATTACATGTACACCGGGCAGGGCCTCGGCGGCGCTTGTATCGATAGATTTGATGCGTGCGTGGGGGCGATCCGCATGGAGAATTTTGCCGTACAGCATCATCGGCAGGACCATGTCGTTGATATAGGTGGTCCGCCCGACGGCCTTGTCCGGTCCATCCGGTTTGGGGATGCGTTTTCCGATAATGGTGGTTTTTTCGATCGGTTCCATGTTCATCAGCCTTTCGCGTTGGCGA
This sequence comes from uncultured Thalassospiraceae bacterium, assembly GCA_964490815.1. Classification (GTDB taxonomy): domain Bacteria; phylum Pseudomonadota; class Alphaproteobacteria; order Rhodospirillales; family JABHCV01; genus JACNJU01. The sequence continues at coordinate 52,825 of CAZBEC010000010.1, read as the reverse complement.
CGTCGGCGACGGCGTCGAAGATTTTCTTGTAGCCGGTGCAGCGGCAGACATTGCCTTCCAGGCCGCGCTGCAGCTCTTCAAGAGTCAGAGTCGGGTTGTTGTCGACCAGATATTTGGCCTGCAGGATCATGCCCGGCGTGCAGAAACCGCATTGGATGGCGCCGTGGTCGACGAAAGCCTGCTGAATATCGCTCAGGACTTCTTCGGTGCGCAATCCTTCGATGGAAAGAATGTCGCGGCCATCACAGTCCACAGCATACATCAGGCAGGCGTTGACGGTCTGGCCGTCAATAAGAATGGTGCAGGCCCCGCATTCGCCTTCCCCGCACGCGAGCTTGGTTCCGGTCATTCCCAGATTATCGCGCAGCATGGTCAGCGCGCTCCTGTCCGCGGGCACGCTTGTCTTTACGCTGCGCCCATTAAGAACGAACTGAATATCGACATTAATCGTCATCGCTTAACAATCTCCTGAGATAGACGCTTGCCAGATGGTTACGGTACCAAGCCGTCGCCCTGACATCGTCAATAGGTGTAATCTCGCTCATTAGGGTCTCCACCGCCTCTTCTATCAGTTGGGGAGTGAGCTGCTTTCCTTCCAGTAAACTCTCGGTCTTTGTCGCGCGCAGGGGCACCGGACCAACGGCGCCGAAAGCCAGGCGCACGTGAAACAGCAGGTCTGCGTCGCGAACGGCGTTCATGGCCGCCGAGACTATGGAAATTTCCAGGGCCGGACGCGGGCCCGATTTAAGGAATTTGGCCGTGGCCCTCTGTTCGGGAACCTTGAAGTAAACGGCGCTCAATAATTCGCAATCCAGCTTCACGCTCGCCCCAGGGCCGGTAAAAAAGTCTGACAGGGCCACGCGCCGAGTCGAAACCGCGGTTCCATCCCACGAAGACAGCTCTACTTCGGCATCCAGCACCATCAAAGCCGGAATGCTGTCACCCGCAGGCGAAGCGTTGCAGATGTTGCCGCCGACGGTGGCGGCGTTGCGGATCTGACCGCTGGCGAAATGGTCGGCGGCCTCGCACAAAACCGGCGTCATGCCGCTCAGCAGATCATCGTTCAGGATATCGGTCATCGTCGTCAATGCGCCGATGCGAATCTCATCGCCATCCTTGGAAACGCCGCGCATTTCATCGATGCGGCGAATATTGACCAGGCGCTTGCGGTAAGGGATTTTGCCGTCTCCCGTCTGCAGCATCAAATCGGTGCCGCCTGCCAGAACAATCGCTTCGCTATCGGCCAGCAACTCAGCGGCCTCGGCAATGGTGGAAGGGGCTGCGTATTCCTGCGGTCCCTGCTCTGATTTCAATTCAGCCGTCACGGGCTTTCTCCTTCAATTTAGAACCTTATGGGTTCGTCGTAGCGTCCATAGACATCGACCAGAACACCGGTCATTTCGCCGACGCTGGCGTATGCCTTAACGGCGGCGACCAGGGCCGGCATGACGTTGCGGTCGGCACGCGCGTCCTCGCGCAGGGCTTCAAGGCAACGATCGACTTCCGCCTGGTCTCGCATTTTTCGAACTTCGTTCAAGGCTTCGATCTGCACCCGGCCGCCGTCCTCGTCGTAGGGGTGCAATTCAACGTCCGGTTTTTCATCGTCTTCATCGACGTAACAATTAACGCCGACTTTGCGCTGAGCGCCGGATTCCAGGTCCTTTTGGCGGCCAAAGGCGTGTTCGGACACCTTGGCCTGAAGGACGCCGTCGCTGACGGCTTTTACAATGCCACCGCGGGAATCGACCCAGTCGATGGCTTCGACGATCTTGTCTTCCATTTCGTTCGTCAGAGTCTCGATGTAGTAAGACCCACCCAGCGGATCAACCGTATCGGCGAGTCCAATTTCCTCTATCAGCAACTGCATCGTGCGAAGCGAAAGCCGCTGCGCCTTGGGCGTCGGGATGGTGTAGGCCTCGTCATAACAGCAAAGCGCCATGGTCTGGGCCCCGGACAATGCGCCGACCAGGGCGTAGTAAGCCCCGCGCATGATGTTGTTTTCCGGCTGCTCGATGGTCAAACCGAAGCCGCCGCCACCTGCGATCATGCGCAGCCAGCCCGATTTCGGGTTTTTGGCGCCATATTGATCCAGAATGATCTTGGCCCAGTGCCTGCGTCCGGCGCGGAACTTGGCGACTTGTTCGAACAGGTTGCCGTAAATATTGAAGTTGTAGGACAGGCGGCCGGCGAATTCGTCGATGTCCATGCCGCGCTCCAGCGCCCGGTCGGTATAGGCCTTGGCGATGGCGAAGGCGAAACCCATTTCTTCGGCCGGGGTCGCGCCGGATTCACGGATATGATAGCCGCAGACGCTGACCGGGCTGTATTTGGGCGCGTTCTTGGCGCAGTACTCGATGGTGTCGGCAACCAGCTTGACCGAAGGTTCGACCGGGAAAATCCAGGTTCCGCGGCCAATGAATTCCTTCAGGATATCGTTCTGAGCCGTACCGCGAAGTTTGGATACGTCGTAGCCGCGCTTTTCGGCCATCGCCAAATACATGGCAATCAAGATGCATGCCGTACCGTTGATGGTCAGCGAGACGGTGATCTTTTCGAGATCGATATTATCAAATGCGATCTCGAAGTCCTTCAAGGTATCGACCGCCATGCCGACACGGCCCACTTCGCCAAAGGCTTCCGGGGCGTCCGAATCGTAACCGCATTGGGTGGCCAGATCGAAGGCCACGTTCAGGCCGGTCTGTCCGTTGGAGATCAGGTATTGAAAACGCTCGTTGGTTTCCTTGGCGTTGGCGAAACCTGTGTACTGGCGCATGGTGAACGGGCGCTTGCGGTACATCTCTTCATGGATGCCGCGCGTAAACGGCGCTTCACCGGAGCGGCTCAAGTCCGCGCCGCCTGTCTGTTCGATGTCTTCCGGGGTGTAGAGAGTCTTGATCTCGATACCGGATTCGTTAATGACCTTGCTCTGGTCGGTCATGATGCATTCTCCCGGATATAGTCGACAATTTCACCTAAGCGGGCCTCGGTCGGAAAGACGCCGCGAAAACCCAAATTCCCCAGCGGCAACCGATCGCCGTCGGGAATGTTTCCGCCGACGACCCACAGCTTGTCTTCCAGCCCGGCGTCGATCAGAAGCTCGCGCATCTTGCGGCAAAGCGGCATGTGCGATCCGGACAGGATGGAAAGCCCGATGACATCGACATCTTCATCTTTGGCCATCTGGACGATGTCTTCCGGTGTTCGGCGCAACCCCGAATAGGTGGTGTCGAACCCGGCTTCCATCATCGCGCGAACGACAACCTTGGCGCCGACGTCATGGCCGTCCAGGCCCGGTTTGGCGATCAAAACCTTTATCTTTTCAGCGCTCATATTAAGAAAGCTCCTTGGCGATGATGAGTTTCAGGATATCGCTGGTGCCGCCGCCGATCAGCGTGAAGCGGATGTCACGCAGATAGCGCTGCACCGGATATTCCATGGCGTAACCGTAGGAAGCCAGCACCCGGGCCGCCTTGTCACAGACGTCGGCGGCAGCTTCGGACGCATTCAGCTTGGCCATGGCCGCTTCCTTGTGGTGAGGTTTGTCTTCGTCCTTCAGCCAGGCGGCGTAGTGAACCAGCCTGCGCGAGGCTTCGATATCGGTGGCCATTTCGGCCAGCTTTAATTGAATGGCCTGGAAACGGTTGATAGGTTTGCCGAATTGCTTACGCTCGCCAGCGTAAACGACGGCGTCTTCAAGTGCTGCGCGCCCGCCGCCGACGGCCAGCGCCCCGGTTACGATGCGGATTTCCGCCAGCAGTTTGCGCAGATGGGTTTCCCCTTCGCCGACCTTGCTGAGGCAGTGGCTATCGGGAACGAAGCAATCGTCCAGGGCCAGCTCCGACGTCGGCAGGGCCCAGACGCCCATTTTTTCGATGGCGCGGCCAATCTTCAGACCTTCGAAATCCCGCTCCACCAGAAAAATGGTCAGTTTGTTTTCTTCGCCCGCGCGGGCGAATACTGTGAAGAAATCGGCGATGGGGGCTGCGGTCACCCACATTTTCTGGCCGTTCAGCTTATAGCCGCCGTCGACCTTTTCCGCCGATGTTGAAATGCCGCCCAGGTCGCTTCCCGCATTGGGCTCGGTCATGCAGATGGCGCCGATTTTTTCCGCCTTCAGGGCGGGTTTGAAAAGCCTTTCGCGGATATCGTCGTTGCCCAACATTTCAAGGAATTTGGTTCCCATCAGCGACTGCATGGTGGCGCACCCGGCCAGTGACATGGAGCCCCTGGCGATTTCCTCCAGTGCCAGGCACAGGCTTACCAAGTCCATATCGACACCGCCCACATCCTCCGGGTAGCGCATGCCGAAAAAGCCCAGTTCCGCCAGTTCCTTCATCAGCTCCCGCGGATAGTCATGCGCTTCGTCCAGGGCTTCTGCCTGCGGGCGGATGCGCTCGTCACTGAAGCGGGCGAAAGTTTCCTGAATTTGGCGTTGTTCGTCGCTGAGGCTGAAATCCATGGCGTCAATCCAACCCGTAGGTATCTTTGGCCGCTTCGGCGGAAATGACGCCGTTGCGGATTTCCTGGCGCAGGACATCCCGGTCGCGATTTTTCGGATCCCCGTAACCGCCACCGCCGCCGGCAATCTGGTGGTAATGGGTTCCGCGCGGAACACCGGTAATCAGGTCCTTGTTGTTGGGCACCACATGGGTTCCGTCCGGATAGGTCAGCTCGATAATATTCAAGATGCTATCCTCGCCGCCGAACAGGCCGAAGGCGGGCTCGAAATCGCCGTCGCCGAAGGTGACGAACTGGGTGTCTTCCGAACCGATGGTGAATTCTGTTTCCACGCCCAGGCCGCCGCGCCATTCCCCCGCACCGCCGGAATCCGCAATGTATTCATGCTTGGTGAGCAGATGCGGCGTGGTCTGTTCGAACATTTCGTAATCCTGGTCCAGGATACCGCCGGAGGCATCGATCATGCCGATATGGTCGTAGCCGTCGGTTCCTTTCATAGCCCCGGAACCGCCTTTCAGACCCATGAAGCCGATGTCCACATAGGGCTCGCCGTTGCCCGGGTCTTCGCCGGTGGTCAGCGAACACAGCAGGTTATTCCAACCTGCGGTGACACGATCCGGGATCACCGGCGCCAGGGCGCGGATGATGGCGTCCGCATTGGGCGGGCACAGGTGGTTGCCGAAGGTGGTCGCCTTGGGATACTTGGCGTTCAAAATCGTGCCTTCGGGAATGATCATCTCGATCGGCTTCACCATGCCTTCGTTGTGGGGGATATCCGGATTGACCATCTGCAGGAAGGTCAGGATGGTGGCCGAGGCCGAGGACGTGAAAGTGCCGTTGACAAAGCCGTCGGTCTGATTATCGGTCTTGGAATAATCGAAAGATATCTTGTCGTCCGAAACGGTGATATCGACGCGAATGGTGAACTTGGTGCCTTCGTTGTGACCGTCGAAGTAAACCATGCCCTCGCCGGAGTAGGTACCGTTGGGAATCTGCGCTATTTCCGCCTCGACCATTTTGCGCGACGCCTCGAACAAAGCCGCCTTGTGGGCCTGATAGCTTTCCATGCCGTATTTTTCGATCAGCGACATCAAGCGGCGCTCGCCGACCTTGCAGGCGCCCATCTGGGCGCGCATGTCGTGGGCGACGATGTCCAGGCGGATGTTGGCGAAGATCAGGTCCCACACATCCTTCTTCAGCTTGCCTTTTTCATAGACCTTGACCGGCGGGATGCGCAGGGCTTCCTGCCATACTTCCGTGGCGTTTGGGTTGTAGCCGCCACGCACGTTGCCGCCGATGTCGGCCTGGTGGCCCTTAACGGCGGAAAACCCGATCAGCGTGTCTTCATGGAAGATTGGCCGGTACACGGCGACATCGTTGTTCTGGTTGCCGAGGCTGAAAACGTCGTTGTGGAAAATGACGTCACCGGGTGAGAAGTCGCCATCAAAATATTCGATGATGTACTTGCACACCGGAGCAAGGGAAAACGCCAGGATGGGCAAGTTTTCGGTCTGCTCCAGCATGTTGCCCTCGGCGTCGTACAGGCCGGTGACGAAGTCCTTGGCCTCGCACAGAATCGGTGAACGGGTGGTCATTTCAACCACGGTGCTCATCTCGTCGGTGATCGATTTGAAGGTGCGGGCGTAAACGGATACCAGAATGGGATCGACGGTGCTCATTTTGAGACTCCCTTCACCAGATCTTCGCGTCCCTTAAGGTAAAGGGCGAAGGATCCGAATTTGTCGCAAATACAATCATAGTCCTTGCTTACAAAAATAGCCGTGGTTTCCTGTTCGATCATCGCCGGACCGACAACCAGATTACCATGTTTCAGGGCGTGACCGTCGTAGACCGGCACTTCCCGGAAATCGTTGGTTTCCGGAATGTAGACCTCGCGACGGCTCTTTTCGGCCGCCGAGGGATCAGCGCCGGCGTAATCCTCGGCCTGGTAGGTTGGTTTTTCGGTGCGGCCCACGGCCTGTACGCGGATGTTAATGATTTCGATGGGAACTTCCTGTTCTTCCAGGGAATACCCATACAGCCGGTTGTGTTCGGCGTGGAAGGCTTCGCTGATGGCCGCGACATCTCCTTTTTCAAGCAGGTCCGGCTCAACCACAAACGAAACCTCGTGGTACTGTTTCAGATAGCGGCAGTCGAACTTGACGTAGTACTCGCTGGCGTCGGCGGAAATACCTTCTTCTTCGAGCTGAGATTTGCCTTCTTCCTTCATGGCGGCAACCATTTCGCGCAGGGCGTCGAAATCGGCGCTGGCCAGCGGCGAGACGAAGGTGTTGACGAAGTCGTGTTTCAGGTCGCTCATCAGCATGCCGACGGCGCACAGGATGGATGATTCCCGGGGCACGATCTGGAACGGGATTTCCAGCTCCGAACAGATCAGGCAGCTGTGAAGCGGACCAGCGCCACCGGCCACGACCATGGGGAATTCACGCGGATCGAAGCCGCGCTTGATGGTTACCTCGCGCACACCCTGGGCCATGTTGGTGCAGGCCACCCGATACATGCCCGCGGCCGCTTCCTCAATGGAAAGGCCCATGGGTTTTGCAATATGTTCCTCAACGGCCTTACGGGCGCGCTGGGCATCCAGTTTCATCTTGCCGCCGGCGAAGTAATCCGGGTTCAGATAACCCAGCACCACGTTGGCGTCCGTAGTCGCGGGCAACTCGCCGCCCTTGCAGTAGCTGGCCGGTCCCGGGTCGGCGCCCGCGCTTTGCGGACCCATGCGCAACAGGCCGCCCTCGTCCAACCAGCCGACCGAACCGCCACCGGCGCCGATGGTGTGAATGCCCAGCATGGGCAGGGCCAGGCGCAGCCGGTCGATCTCGCCCTGGTTGACCATAATCGGCGAGTCGACGACCAGGGCGGCTTCGAAACTGGTGCCGCCCATATCGACGACCAGGCACTTGTCCTGATCGTGGGCCTGGGCGTAGACGAGACCCGCACCCGGTCCGGCGGCGGGGCCGGAAAGCAGGGTCAGCGCTGATTTTTCGCGCGCCAGTTCCGGCGACATGACGCCGCCGTTGGATTGCATAATCAGCAATATGCCGCCAAAGCCTGCGCCAGAAAGCCGGTCCTGAAGCTGGTTCAGGTAGTGATCCAAAATCGGACCTACATAGGAATTCAGGGCCGTGGTGCTGATGCGCTCGTAAAAGCGGATCGACGGCAACAGGTCCGAGGACACTGTCAAATAGGCGTCGGGCAGTTCAGCGCGAACCAGTTCGGCGGCCTGATGTTCGTGTTCGGAATTGGCGAAGGAATTCATGAAACAGATCGAAACCGCCTTGACGTCTTCTTCGCGGAAAAGCTCGATTGCCTTGCGCACATCATCCAGTTTCAGGGGCGTCAACTCCTTGCCGCTCCGGTCCAGGCGTCCTTCCACACCGGCGCGCAAATACCGGGGCACCAGTGGCTCCACATTGGTGTAGCGGTTGTTGTATTGCTCTTCACGAATGCCGCGCCGCATTTCAAGGGCGTCGCGCAGGCCCGCATTGGTCAGCAGACCTGATTTGGCCCCGCGCCGGGTCAGGGTGGCGTTGGTTGTGACCGTAGTTCCATGAACGATGGTGTCGATGGATGAGACAAAGTCATGCAGTTCCATCGGCGGGTCCATGTCGGCGGCCATATCGGCCAGACCGTTCATCACCGCGATTGAGGGATCGCTGGGGGTCGACAGGGTTTTATATATGCGCGGGTCCTCGCCTTCGCGGGTCCACAGGAAGTCGGTAAAAGTACCGCCGACATCGATGCCAATCTTCATGGTCATGACGCACCGCCTCCGATTTGGTTCTTGTTGTTGATCTCGCTGTTGACCATGGCGCGGACTTCGTCCTTGACCACTTTACCCATGGCGTTGCGCGGCAGGGCTTCGACGAACAGCACATCCTGGGGGATGGCGAAGCGTCCAATACGGCCTTCGAAATGGCCGATAACCCCGTCCTTATCCAGGCTTGATCCGTCTTCGGCCGCCACCACGGCGACCACGGTCTCACCCCATCTTTCGTCCGGCCTGCCGACAACGGAGGCTTCGCGCACTCCGGGGCAATCGGCCAGTATGTTTTCCAGCATCGCCGGATAAATGTTTTCGCTACCGGAAATAATCATGTCTTTCTTGCGGTCATCGATGAACAGGTAACCCATTTCATCGAAGTGCCCGATGTCGCCGGTATAAAGCCAGCCGTCTTTCAGGGCCTGGGCCGTGGCTTCGGCATTGTTCCAGTATTCCTTCAGCACGTTGGGCCCCTTGACCAGCACCTCGCCGGACTGGCCCACGTCCAGATCGTTGCCGTCGTCATCGACGACCCGGACTTGGCAATGCAGGGCCGCCTTACCGCCGGAGCCGATTCCCTCGTATGCGGTCTCCACCGTCTGGTAAGTGGCCAGCGGGCAGGTTTCGGTAGAGCCGTAGACCTGAATGACGGGAATGCCTTTATCATGGATTTTTTCGATCATCGGCGTGGGCACCATGGTCGAGCCGGTGGAGATGCAGCGCATGGCGCTTAAATCAGCATCCTTCCAGCGCGGGCTGGCAAGCAGGGCGTTCAGTTGCGCCGGCACCAACACACTCAATGTAATCCGCCGTTGTTCCAGAACATCGAAGGTTTCGTCCACATCGAAGCCCGGCATCAGATGGACGCTGGCCCCGATATGAAGGGCCGGGGTGCACATGATGTTCAATCCGCCAACATGGAACAGCGGAATCGGGATCATAACCTGATCGTCCCGACCCATATCATGCATGTGCTGGGAGTTGACGGCGTTATAAAGTATGGCGTTTTGCGAAAGCACCGCGCCCTTGGGGCGGCCGGTGGTACCCGACGTATAACAAAGCAGGAAACTGTCATCCAAACTGACCTCGGGATCGGGCTTCACGCCCTGTGAGGCTTCATCGATCAGGCTTTGATAAGTAAGCCAGTCGTTGGATCCGCCGTCTTCCAAAGCAACAAAAGCCATGTCGGGGATGTCCCCGGCAATGCTTTCGATAACGTCGGTGAAGGCCGGGGCGACGAACAGCACCTTGGGCGAAGAATCCCCCAACGCATATGCGTGTTCGGGCGCGGCCTGACGCCAGTTCAGGGGATGGTACATGGCGCCGATGCGCGCACAGGCAAATGCCACGACGAGAGATTTTTCCCCATTATGGGAAATCAATGAAACCCGGTCGCCGCGGGCGACACCGAACTTTTCTTTAAGGGAACAGGCCAGACGCGATACGGCCCGCGCCGCATCGGCGTAGGTCAGCTTCGTTTCACCACACTGGATGGCCAGCTTATCGGGCGTGAAACTTGCGTGGGTATCTATCCAGTCCGAAAGGTTCATCAGCTCGTTCAGTCCCCAACCTTGATAACGGTTGCCATGGCCGTATCACCAGCGGCGCAGCCGGTGAATAATCCCATGCCGCCGCCTTTCGCCGCCAGTTCCTCGATCAACTCGATGATCGAGCGAAGGCCGGTCGGTCCCTGCGGATGGCCCCAGATCAGGGAACAACCGAAGTTGTTCATGTTCATGACGTCGTAGCCGGTTTCCTTGGCGAAGATGATGTCGTTGATCGCAAACGGATTGTGGGTCTTGACGGCGTCGATGCTGTCGATGCCGACCCCGGCCTGACCCAGGGCTGTTTTCGCCGCCGGTACGGGCGCTTCCGGCATGTAGGCCAGTTCGGTGCGCGACAGACCGAATCCCAGAATTTGAACACGGATGGATTTGTCCCGGCTCAGCTCCTGGGCCTTTTCACGCGTGGTGACGATGAGCCCTGCGTTGCCGTCGGCGGGAAAAGTCTGGCCCGCGAAAGTCACACTGCCATCGGGCATGACGGGCCTCAACTGCGCCACGCCTTCGGCGGTCGACAGGGTGACGCCTTCGTCCCCTTCCAGCACATTGGCGGTCTTCTTGAAGTTGGGACGCGGCACGTCAAACGGCAGGGTCATGTAGGTCTTCTGAAAGGCGTTATTGTCGGCGGTCGCATCCCCGTACTGTTCGGTGCGGCGCAGCACGATTTCGTGCTGGCTTTCGGTTGAAACGCCGTGCTTGGCGGCGACGTTTTCGGCCGTTTGCAGCATCGAATGACGACCCAGCGGATCGCAGCCGAAATTGTCCATGACCCAATCTTCGCTGCCGCCGGTGCCGCCCGGTCCCTTCGGGTTGGGATAATACAGGTGCGGGCCGTTGGAAGTTCGGTCGGCGGTGACGACCAAAGACATTGTCGCCAGGCCACTTTCAATTTCCTGGGTTGCAGTCAGAAGGCAGCGCACGCCGGTGGCGCAGGCCTGGGCCACCGTCGGGCCGCCGACGTGACCGGCGCCCATCATCCCCGTAAGCCACGGGAGGCCGTAAAAAACATGCTTTTGCGGAACCGAGGTCCCGAGCACGCCGTAATCCAGCTGGCCTGGGTCAATGTCGCGCTTGGCGAGTTCCGCCTTGGCGACGTGGGCCGCAAATTCGATGCTGTGAAGGTTAGCAAAACTTCCCTGCCACTTGGCGAACGGGGTGCTCCAGTAACAGCCGTAGGGGATTTCCACCGAATAGGTCATATCTGCCTTCTCTTAATTTGTATGGTCTTAATCCAGGACGACACTGGCCGTGCCGTCGAGCACGACTTCGTCCTTCTGGTTAACGGCGGCGATTTTCAGATCGACTATATTCTCGCCGCCGTCCTGGCGTTTTTCCGTCACTTCGCCGCGGCAGGTGATAGTATCACCCGGCACGGTCATGGCGACGAAGCGCGCATTGAACGCGCGGATGTCTTTTTGCGCAACGAAGCCGCTGAGCAGCTGCCCCAGGTAGGCCATGTTCAGCATACCGTGGGCGATGACGCCCGGCAGGCCGCCCTTTTTGGCTTCTTCGTCATCCAGATGGATAGGATTGTGGTCGCCCGAGGCACCGGCGAACAACGCCAGTTGGGTGCGGGTGATGGGGCCTTTCTGGGTTTCGGGAATTGCGTCCCCGACGTTGAAATCGTCAAACTTCGGCATGATCTAAATCCCTTATTCTTATCCGTTGCGCACGATGACGGTTGTCTGCAGATCGCAGACGCTGTCGCCGTTCTGATTAACCATGCCGATTTCGGCCTCGATGAACAAAAGAGCGCCGCCCTTCTTTTCAAAGACATTGGTGACCTTCTGAACGCCGGTAATTTCATCGCCCGCGCAAATGGGCAGTTTGTAGGTGAATCCCTGCGCCCCGTGAACGGCCTTGGTCATGGGAATGTTCATGTCTTCCAGAATATTGAACGACTGACCGGCGTCCATGGCGATGCAGAAAGGAAATGTCGGCGGCGCAGGCAGGGACGCATATCCGGCATCGGCTGCGGCCTGTTCGTCCGTGTAAACGGGGTTTGTCTCGCCGATGGCGTTTGCGAACTGGCGCAGGCGTCCTTTTTCGATTTCCGCCGAAAACGAAGGGTATTCTTTGCCGATAAAATCTTCGTAACTCATATCGTCTCCCTGTCGGCGCGCTGGTTGACGCGCATAAAAAAATTAACTGTTGGCGGAAGTCTCGCACGTCAAAAGCTGTTTATCAAGCTTTTTACGTTGGTGTAAAAATATAAAAACTCTGTGAGCCTTTATATGCATAGGATTTTCAATGATTAAGAAAAGTTACAATGTCGTTTTTTACTAAATGTAAAATTATTTCTTGCCGTGGCGCCGGTTTTCGTCATAAGGTCTATGCATGAGTAGAAGACGGGAAATCCTGCGCCGGGCAGCGGAAATATTCGAGCGCAAAGGGGTATCGGATACCTCGATCGAAGATATCGCCAAGGCGGTCGGCATCAAGCGCGAGGGCGTCTATTACTATTTCAAGAGCCGCAACGATATCCTGCTCGAGGTCATACTGCCGCAATCGACCACCCTGCACCGCAACCTGGAGCGGATTTGCGACTCCCGCATGACCTCGACGGAAAAACTGCACGGTGCTATCCAGAACCATCTGGACGCCTTCAACCCGGCCTACCTTGAAATGAGTGTCGCCTTGCGCGAAAGCCAGACGACCATCAACGATACCCGGCATTCCGAAATCAAGCGCACCTGGGACAGCTATAGTGAGTTGTGGACGAAACTGGTGGCCGAGGGTCAGGAAGCCGGAGAGTTCAGGTCCGACATGGACCCGAAAATGATCGCGTTTGGCATCCTGGGCATGTGCAACTGGGTCAGCCGCTGGTACGACCCGGATAAAAGCATCAGCATCTCCGAAATCGTCGAGACCTACTTCTCGCTGGCCAAAGACGGACTGAAGACGCCGCTTCCGGCCTGAGCACCCTTACGTCACTTCCCGCCCTCTCTCACCTCGTCATTCCCGCGAAAGCGGGAATCTAGGAGTGCCGACTTCAAAGAGTGGATCCCCGATCAAGTCGGAAATGACAATTTTTCATATCATTTTCTTCTTCGTCACTCCCGCGGAAGCGGGAGTCCAGCGGCTCCGAAGGTAAGTATGGATTCCCGATCAAGTCGGGAATGACGAAAAAGAGAATGACGGTGAGGTTTGGGAACAGATGGCCTAGTCGACAAGGATCACATTATCGCCGCCGTCGTAGAGCTCTTCCACCAGCCCGGCCCGGCACTCGATCACCGCGCGCTGGTTGATGTATCCCTTGTCTGTAATTTCATTGGCGTCGATGGACGGCGGATCGCCCATGATCATGGCCCGGACGATGCGCGTGCTGCTGGCCGGGTTATCCGCGTTATGTTGCGCCAGGCCTTTCTTGATGTGCTCGCGCACGGCCTGCTCGTCACCAACGCTTTCACACCCCACCGGGTTCAGGAAGATCAGCAGGCCCACTTCGTCGCGGTCATGGCCGGTGATAACCCCGTCCTGCACCACGGGCGCACAGGCGGCGATGGCGGCGATACGCAGGGTTCCGGCATTGACCCAGGTTCCAGACGTGAGTTTAAAATCTTCGGCCGTGCGGCCATCGAAGACGACGCCACCAGCCGGATTGTCGGGATCGGCCAGCTTGCCGGCGTCGCCGATGCAATAAAAGCCTTCCTCGTCAAAGGCTTCAGCGGTCAGGTCGTCCGCCTTCCAGTATCCCGGGGTGACGTTAGGTCCGCGGACCCGCATTTCCAGTTTGGAGCCGTTGGGGATCATCTTCAGCTCGCACCCCGGCGCCGGCAGGCCGATGACTCCGGCCCTATCGATAGCAAAATGAACCGTCGTCACCATGGGCGCGGTTTCGGTTGCCCCCCAGGCGGAAATCATGCGCACCATCTTGCCGCGTGAAGCGACGGAAAGTTTTTCCAGCCGTTCCCACAAGGATTGCGGCAGGGCCGCCGCCGCATAGAAGATGATGTCCAGATCCTTGAAGAAGTTATCTCGCAAAGTCTCGTCGGCTTCCAGATAGGGCAGCAGCATATCGAAGCCGCGCGGGACGTTGAAATAGAGGGTTGGTGACACCTCTCCCAGGTTGGCCACCGTCTTTTCGATGATGCCAGGGGCGGGCTTGCCGCCGTCGACGTACATAGTGCCGCCGTTAAACAGAACCATGTTGAAATTATGATTACCGCCGAAGGTATGGTTCCACGGCAGCCAGTCGACAACGACCGGTGGCTTCGATTCCAGAAACGGCCAAACCTGCGAGATCGTCTGCTGGTTGGAACACATCATACGCTGCGTGTTCTTCACCCCCTTGGGCATCCCGGTGGAGCCCGATGTGTAGAGAATCTTAGCCAAGGTGTCCGGGCCGACGGCGTCAAAGCGTGCGCCGACCTGATCCGTCGGTTCGGCGTCCAGTTCTTCAAACGGCGTGCAGTCGATTCCTTCCGGCGGGGCGGCGCTGACGACGACCTCGACCTCCTCCAGGTCCAGGGCAGCCAGGGCCTTGGCGAACATCTCGCCATTAACGGTGAAGATTAGTTTCGGAAGGATTTGCCCGTAGATATGCTTCAGTTTGCCATGATCCTGGGACATCAGTGAATAGGCAGGCGAAACCGGCACCACCGGGATTCCCACGTACATGCAGGCGTGCAACAAGAGCGCGTTGTCGATGCCGTTGTCCGACAGGATCATGACCGGCCGGTCGCTATCGATACCCCGGTCCAGCAAAGCCTGGGCGATTCGTTCGACCCTATTTAAGAAAGCGCCGTAAGTAACCTCACGCCAGCTTTGATCAGCATCGCGTTCGGCCAGAAACTTCCGACCCGGCGTTTCCGCCGCCCATTTGCGCAGGCAAACGCCCAGACTTGCCGGGAAATCCCCGAGCGGCATTGGCGATTTCAGGATAAAGCCGCCGCCATCCAGTTCTTCTAAATCGACTGCCGCCGGTGCGAAATCAATTTCCACTAATGGCGCCTGGCTCATGGCTACTTTCTCCTGTCTTGTCGTCCGGATCGTCTTTAGAATCGATAAAGGGCTTCCAGCCCCCTGTCACGGGGGCCAGATTAAAACGATCCGCGCGCTTTGTCAGAAGAAAGTTTTGAGCGGCGCGCCTTAAAGTCGTTCGATCACGACTGCAATTCCCTGGCCGCCACCGATACACATGGTCATCAGGCCATAACGCCCGTCGATGCGTTCAAGTTCGTACAGGGCTTTCACGGTGATAATCGATCCCGTGGCGCCGACCGGATGGCCCAACGCCACGGCCCCGCCATTGGGATTGACCTGTTGGGGTCCGAAGCCCAAGTCTTTGGACACCGCCATGGCCTGGGCGGCGAAGGCCTCGTTGGATTCAACCACATCGATATCACCGATGCTAAGACCCGCCCGCTTCAGGGCGACCGGTACGGCGCCGATGGGCCCCAGGCCCATGACTTCGGGCGCGACGCCGCAGAAGCCGTAAGAAAGCAAGCGCGCGCGTGGCTTTAGACCCCGTTTTTCGGCCTCCTGAATGGTCGTCAGCACCATTGCCGCGCCGCCGTCGTTGATTCCTGAAGAATTACCTGGCGTCACCATGCCGTCCTTCTTAAATGCCGGAGACAACTTCGCCATGCCTTCCATGGTGGCATCGGCGCGAGCGTGTTCATCCGTGTCGAAGGTAAAAGTCTTGCGCCCTTGCTTTACTTCCACGGGAACAATCTGGCTTTTGAAGTAACCTTGCTCTATGGCGTTGTTGGCGCGGCGGTGGCTTTCGACGGCAAAAGCATCCAACTCCTCGCGGGTAAAGCCATACCTGTTGGCAATGTTTTCCGCCGTTATACCCATGTGGCCGCTGCCGAACGGATCGTGCAAGGCCCCGACAGTCAGATCGATCAGGCGGCCGTCGCCCAGGCGCTGGCCGGTTCGCGCATTTTCCTGGATGTAGGCGCCGCGGCTCATGGATTCCGCGCCCCCAGCGATAGCGATTTTACTATCGCCCAGGACGATCATCTGGGCCGCCGAAACGATGGATTGAAGAGAAGACCCGCACAAACGGTTGACGCCGAAAGCGGTGGAGCTTTCCTTCATCCCGCAATTGAGGGCGATGTGGCGGCTCATGTAGGCGTCCGCCGGGCCGGTTGTGACGACGTTGCCGAACACCGCATGATCTATTTCTTCCGGATCGACCTTTGAGCGCGCGATTGCCTCCCTGGCGGCGAAGGTGCCAAGGTCGGCCGGGATAAAAGAGCTCAGGCTGCCGCAAAAACCACCAACGGCGGTACGCGCCCCGTCCAGGATGACGACATCGTTTAGATCAGGCATTTGTTTCTCCTAATGGATAGAATTCTTTGTTTGTAGTTAATACCGGGGTATGGCCGGTCAAGTACCGGTGAATGTGGCTTTACGGCGCTCAATGAAGGCGTTGATGCCTTCGCCGAAATCGTTGTCAGCGACACAGGCGCAGAAATTATCCTGTTCGGCTTGCAACTGCTGCGCCATCGAGATGTCGTGAGCCTGGTTGATCATACGCTTAGTGCGTCCCAGCGCCCGGGTCGGTCCGTTTGCCAGTCGCTCTGCGATCTTGGCGGTTTCGGCCTCAAGGTCTTCAGGCGCAACGACCCAGTTGACGAGACCTAAATCCTTGGCCTCGTTAGCGTCGAAATTGTCGCCCAGCATGGCGAGCTCAAGAGCTTTTCGCACGCCGACCATGCGGGTCAGGGAATGGGTGGAGCCCCCATCCGGGCTGGTGCCGATGCGAACGTAGGCCAGGGTCAGGGCTGCGTTGTCGGCGGCGATAGTCAGATCGCAGGCCAGCATCAGGCTGAGGCCGAAGCCAGCGATCGCGCCCTGTACGCTGGCGATGGCCGGTTTATCCATGGTTTTCAGTTTTTCAACCGTGCCATGGACGCCGTCGAAGACCCCGTTCAGGTTTTCTTGGGCCACTTCTACCCCGGCGTCGCGCCACTCTTTAAACATCAGCAGATCGCCGCCGGCCATGAAATGGTCGCTGGAGCTGTTGATGACGACGCAGCGAACCGCCGTATCGGCCGCCGCCTTGTCGACGCAATCCATCAGCCCCTTGGTCAGGTCCATGTTCAGGGCGTTCAGCGCCTTGGGGCGGTTCATGGTGATCGTGGCGATCGCGTTATCTACGCTGTACAGGACGGCATCGTTGTCCATGGGGGAATTCTCCTAGATAGAATGAAATCTGTGTTTTGCGTTTCGGTTGCTACTTCTGCAATTGCTGTTTTAAAAATCCGAGGTATTTTTGCGCCAGTTCCTTCGGCGTCTCGCGCCCCGGTCGATACCACGAGAACGACCAGTTCATGGCCCCCAACAGCATCAGCCGCAGATCATGGCGGTCGGTTCCGACGGGAAAATCGATCTCGTCCAGCAGACGGGAGAAAATGGCCTCGTAGGCGTCGCGATATTCCACTACAAGCGAGCGTTCCTCGGGGCCGTAATGGCGGGGCGTTTCGCGCATAACCGCCTGAAAGAACACATCCCCTTCCAGCAGGGCCTCAAGGTGCGCGATGCAGGCGACCTCAAGGCGCTCCCAACCGCCTTCCACATCAACCAGCGCTGCTTGAACCTTTTCGTTGATCAGGTTGAGGCCTTCCTTATGAACGGCCACCAGTAAATCGGCCTTCGATTCGAAATGATAATAGATAGATCCCGGCTGGATTCCGGCCTCTGCGGCGATATCGCGAATGGACGCCGTCCCGTATCCGTGTTTCAGGAAATGCTGGGCAGCGGCCTTCAATACGGTAGCTTTGCGATTGTTTTTCTTCGCCATGATCACCAGTTTTTTTTGTTCCGCGCTTGGGTGGCCAGGACCCTGCCAGAAAACTCTTGCCCCCGCAATGAAGGGCGAAAGAATTAGTCGCTTAGCGTTTTTCCTTTTTTGCTTTCTCGGCGCCTAAGAATTCGTACCAGCCGCCCCGGCTGCCGGGTTTCAGCTTGGGATTTCCCTTGTATCCCGATTTGAAGACCTTGCGCGCCAGCGGAGGTACGGCGTAGCGTTCGCCGCAGGTTTCAAACAGATACTCCTGCGCATGATAGAAGGAATCGAAGCTGGCCGTATCGTCCAGAAGTTCGAATACGCCCATTGGCCATCCCAGTCCGGTTTTGCACATTTCGTCGATTTCAGCCGGCCCGGCGATACCCAGTTCAACCAGACGGATTGCCTCGGCCAGATAGTTGTTGATGAACCGAGTCATGAAAAATCCCGGCGCGTCCTTGACCACCACCGGCTTTTTGCCGATGGCCGAAAGGAAAGCAACGGTGCGTTCCAGCGCGCCCTCGTCGCACAGCTCGCTGCGCCCGACCTCGATCAGGGGCATGATGTTGGAGGGATAGAACCAGTGTGTGCCGATCAGGCGCCCCGGATTTTTTAAAGGCGCGCTGAGCTCGGAAATCATGATCGAAGAGGTATTGGTGGCGAACACCGCATCCGTACCTGCAAATTCCTCGGCCGCCTTCAAGGCTTCGTGCTTCAAGTCGACCACTTCCGGGATTGTCTCGAACACCAGGTCCGCGCCGTCAAGACCTTCGGCGTAGTCCGTTCCGCCCGAAAGACGGCCTTTGATTCCATCGCGGGCCTGCTCGCTCAGTTTTCCTTTTTCGACCGCCTTGTTAAGTCCGTAGGGCCCGTTTTCGATTAGGTCCAGGCCATGGGCGACCGATTCTTCCCTGCGCGAAAGAATCGACACTTGCGCCTCGCTGCCCTGAAGACAGGCAAGCGCAATGCCGTGACCCATCAGCCCGCCGCCGCCCAAAATGGCGATTTTCTTGAAGCCAGCTTCGGTTTTCCCCACGGCTCAAGCCTCCATCTCGTGTTTAATCAACTCGATGGCGGCTTCAGGGGACGCGCCGGGACCGAAGACGGATTTGACGCCCATTTTTGCCAGTTCGGCAACGTCATCATCGGGAATGACCCCGCCACCGATCAGCAGAACATCTTCCATTCCATTTTCGGCGAAGGCGGCGACCAGGTCTTCGAAGACCGGCATATGTCCGCCCGCCGAACAGGAAACGCCGACCACGTCCACGTCTTCCTGCAGCGCCGCACCGATAATTTCATTGGGTAGAAGAAAGTTTGAAAAGATGACGTCGAAACCAGCGTCCCTCATTTTACGGGCGACCAGCCGCACACCGCGGTCGTGAACATCATGGGTCGGTTTGGCCAGCAGGACGCGGATGCGTTCCGGTTTTTCTTGCTCAGTATTCATGGGGGGCTCTCCATCCCAGGGCTTCTTTCAAAACGCTCATCATTTCGCCGGTTGTCGCATCGGCGCGGGCGGCCTCAATAGCGGCTTCGATCAGGCGGCCGTCGCCAAGTTCGCTGAAGTCTTTTTTCGCGAAGACTTCGGCTTCGGCCTTGAAGGCGGCCATGGCTTTTTCGTAAGTGCCCGCGTCACGTTCAGCGCGCAGCTTCTGAATGCGCTCCACGGCAACGCGCTCTGCCTCGCGATCTACCTTGAAAATTTCCGGCGACGGTTCCTCTTCCTCGACGTAACAGTTCAAACCGACGATCTTGCGTTCACCGCTTTTGACCATCTCGTGCCAGCGGTCGGCCGAGGCTTCGACTTCGCGGCGGATAAAGCCTTTTTTCTGGGCCTCAATGTAGCCGCCCTGCTCCTCAATTTTTTCCACCAGTTCCAGGGCCTGCTTGGCGATCTCGTCTGTCAGGGTTTCAACGTAGTAGGAACCCGCCAGGGGATCGGAAACCGAGGTAATGTTGGTTTCTTCCTGAATCACCTGCTGCACGCGCAGGGCCAAGGTTGCGGATTCTTCGGTCGGAATGGAGAGCGCTTCGTCGTAGGCCGAAACCTCCATGGCCTGGGTTCCCGAAAGGGCTGCGCCGAAGGCATGCAGGGTGGTGCGGATAAGATTAACCAGCGGCTGTTGCGCCGTCAGTACCGCGCCGGAGGTATGGGTGTGGATGCGCACGTGCATGGAGCGGGGATCTTCGGCGCCCATTTCCTCGTGCATGTAAGTCGCCCAGATACGGCGAAGGGCGCGAATTTTACAAATCTCCTCGAAGAAATCATTGGACTGGGCGATCTGAAAACCGAAGCGCGGCAAGGCTTCATCCGCCGACATGCCGGCCGCCTTGCATGACCGTACCAGATCGATCCCGTAGGCCAGCATCAGGCCGATTTCCTGAATGGCGGTGCCGCCGGCTTCCTCGACCCCGTAGCCGAACAGGTTGGTGGTGTTCCAGCGCGGCATGTTCTTGGAGCAATAGCTGATCAATTCGACCGCCAGCCGCTGGCCGCCGTCCGGGGAAAACGCGCTGGAGCCCACGTAAGCCGACTGGTGGTACCAGTTCATGGAATTGCCGCGCAGGTCAGCCGGGCTCAAGCCCTGCTCTTCAGCGTAGGCGATGTATTGGGCCAGAGCCGGCAGGACCTGGTAATAGGTGATGTGGATGGCGTTGATTTTGCGTAGGTCCAGGCCGTCGAACAGAATCGCCATATCCTGCTTGGAATAGACGCCCATGCCGCACTGGCCGACCCGGCCGCGCGCCCCCGGGTGGTCGGGATCCAGCCCTTCGTGGGAAACCAGATCGTAAACCAGATTATAGAAGGTCTGTCCGAAATAGCCGGTCATGCCCTGGGCCGAAAGATGATCCATGCGCGAACGGGTATCTTCGGGAAGACCGAACCCCATGACCGGCTGGTTGGCCCAGTTCATCAACTGATACTGAGCAGGCAAATTGCCACGCGTAAACGGGTACTGGCCCGGCGCGCCGATGTCGCGGGCGTAATCCAGATGCGCAGTGTCGTGGGGAAAGTAGGCCGATTTGAGAGGAATGCCGGATTGCGTGGTGGCGTTGGTCGCTCTGGGCGGGGCCGCGTCGCCGAATTTCTCAACCATTTTGTTATAGGCTTTGTCTTTTTTCGCCTGCAGCTCTTTGGATTGAGCCAACGTCCGCTCGTCGTGCATTGAATTCTCCTGACAGTCGCGCCAGCCGACGATCCTTAACCCGTGTCGGCGCCAAAAATATACCTAACGTTCGTTCAGTTTTATAATTCCTCGTATGGTTATGTCAACAGGAAAAATTTCTAGAATCCTTTATAATCTGCCGATTATTGGCTAATAAAAAAGAATCGTTGCGGATTCCATTTGCATATGTAAAATAACTAACGAACGATTGGTTAAGTAGTTTGCCCTTGTTGAAGCCGCATTCGCGCCCGTGGCCCGTAAAGAAGGGAACGCGACGAAGACTTAAGAGGCGCCGGAGGAAGTTAATCGTGTCTGAAGAAGTCTATCTGGCTGCCGGACTTCGCAGCCCAATCGGAACATTCGGTGGATCCCTGGCCCCGCTTCGCGCTACGCAGGTGGCGACAACGGTTGCAAAAGCCGTTTTGGATCAAAGCGGCTTCAAACCGGAAGACATCGAACTGGTCGTCGGCGGGATGGTTCTGCAGGATATGACCGAATCCAACCCGGCGCGCATAATTTCCGAACGCGTGGGTATCCCTCATGAGGTGCCGGCCTTCACCATCAACATGCAGTGCTGCTCCAGCATGGCCGCATTGATCCAGGCCGCCCAGGCAGTCCGCGCGGGCGAGGTGGATGTCGCCATGGCTACTGGTTCGGAATCCATGAGCAGCGCCCCCCACATGGTTCCCGGCTC
Source organism: uncultured Thalassospiraceae bacterium (assembly GCA_964490815.1). GTDB lineage: Bacteria > Pseudomonadota > Alphaproteobacteria > Rhodospirillales > JABHCV01 > JACNJU01. The sequence continues at coordinate 31,419 of CAZBEC010000010.1, read as the reverse complement.
GCGCTGGGGTCATCGGCTGGGACATGGGGAGTTTATCGACACCCTGAAGGAATGTACGCTTGCCGGTTCCAGAATGTGGGACGACCCGTGGTATATGATCGATGTGGCCGAAAACCACGCCAAGGTCGACGGAGTGTCGCGCGAAGAAATGGACGCCTACGCCATCGTCTCCCACAACCGCTCGCTGGACGCTATCGAAGGGGGCCGCCTGAAGGACGAAATCGTTCCCATCGAGGTGCCCCAACGAAGGGGCGGTGTGAAAGTTTTCGACACCGACGAAAATCCGCGCCCCAACATGACGCCCGAAAGCCTCGCCAAGCTAAATCCGGTAAAGGACGGCGGCGTGATCACCGCCGGAAACGCGGCCAGCATCAATGACGGTTCGGCCGTGGCCATCGTGTGCAACAAGAAGGGTCTGGCCAAACTGAACGCCGAGCCTCTGGCGAAAATCCTGATGCCGGGAACCGCCATGGCCGGATGCGACCCTCATTTCATGGGCTATTCGTGCAACGAGGCCTTGAACAAGGCTTTGAAGAACGCCGACAAGAAACTCAGCGATCTGGACCTGATCGAATGCAACGAAGGCTTTGGCGTGCAACTTGTAGCGTGTCGCGAAGCGGGTGGCTGGGATAGTGACCGCCTGAACGTGGACGGCGGCTCGGTCGGCCTCGGCCATCCTGTCGGGATGTCGGGACTGCGCATCGCCATCCACCTTGCCCGTGCCTTAAAGCAGCGCGGCGGCAAACTTGGCGGCGCCACCATCCCTGCCGGCAGCGGGCTGGGGGCGGCGGTACTGCTGGAGGTGGCCTAAGCGATCGCCTGCAGGAAAGTGTCTATTTTGTCATCCAGTGATGCATCGATACCAAGGGCGGCCACGTAGCCTTCGAGATTGGCCACGGCATCAGCCTTGCGTTGATCTACCCCTACTCCTTCACTCGGTTCGCCCGGAAAATGCTCGCGCAGCATGATCTGTTCGATGTGTTCGGCATTGAGTTCGGCCTCGATATACATCTGGCGCAACGGTTCGGTCAGTTCTGTTGGAAAGTCGGCGAAGGCGGGTTTCAGCTTCTGGCGCGCCCGCCATATGGGGCGGACAATTTCAGCATGCCAGCCCTGAACCGTATCGAGTATCTGACGCCATTTTTCCGGAGCAATTACCCCTGCCCCAACTGATGCATGCCACAGCCCATAGAACAGCATGTTGGCGTCCATCCCGTAGCAGGCTTGCAAATCGACGCAGGCCTCGTGAACGCCTTCGGCGCCATAAACGCTAAGTGAAAAATCCCAAAAATCGCTGTGCGGGAATTCCATGCCCCGTTTTCCCAAAGTGCCTTCTTTAAGCGACGTCGTTGTCGTCGTCTTCTATCGTGTCCATCAATTCCTTGGATCCCCAGCGGCGGAACAGATTGTGTTCGATACCGACCTGATCCAGCACCTTGCCGATGCTCTGATTGATGATGTCCTGAATGGTTTGCGGGCCGTGATAGAACGACGGCATCGGCGGCAGGATGGTCGCGCCCAGATCGGCGGCGCGCGCCATCAATTCAAGATGTCCCTTGTGCAGCGGCGTTTCGCGCACCATCAATACCAGGCGACGGTTTTCCTTCAGCGTCACGTCGGCCGCGCGGGTAATCAGGTTGGAATTATAGGAATTTGCTATTGATGAGAGGCTCTTGATCGTACAGGGCACCACGACCATGCCGCGGGTGAGAAACGATCCGCTGGCCACGGCGGCGCCGATATCCTTGTTGCTGTAGACCACGTCGGCCAGGCTGCGGACCTCTTCAATCGAATTATTGGTTTCAATGGTGAAATTCCGGCCTGCGGATTCACTTAAGATAAGGTGGGTTTCCTGATCTGTTTCCTTAAGGGCTTTCAGAAGTTCGACGCCGTAAATAACGCCTGAGGCTCCGGTGATGCCGACGACTAATGGCAAGCTCATTTTTGATCCTCCTCCTGGAGTAGTTTGTCGATAATCAACTGAATTAATTCCGTAACCCGCCTGCCGATTGTTTTGATGGCTTCCGCGTCCAGATCGTCCCAATGGATACCCGCGCTGACGACCACATTGCAATTCAGCGCTGCGGCGAGGGCCTCCGAAACCTGTTTAACGACTTGATCCTCTTTGTGGCCTAGATAGGTCAAAACCGAAGACGTCGCGCTTTTTTCGCTGGCGTCGGCCAGTGAGGTTCGCGGCTGGGCGGCGGCGACTGCGCCAATGTGGGGTTTCTCGCCGCCCCAGATATAGACTAGCAGATCGTTCCCGATCCATACAGCCTCGGCGTCAACCGCGTAGCCGTCGCCGTCGGCGCGCACGCTTGTTCGGGTAAGCGCCGCAGGCTTGATATCGGCTGGTGAGTTTGTGTTCAAGTGCTGCTTCCCTGGACGTTGGATGAGGTTTCCACAACGTGATACCCGGCCTGGGAAAACGCCGCAACGATGGATTCCAGATCGTCGGCCTCAAGGCGCATGACGATGCGTTTTTGGTCCGTATCCGGTTTTTTCAACGGAAAGATCGCATGCAGGGTTCCGCCGTTCGATCCGACAATCTCGGTGATCTCGGCCATCGTCCCGTTACCGTTTTTGACTTTATCCAGGGTGATGCCGCTCCAGTTTTCCCACGCGCCCAAAAGCTGGGCGGCCATGTAAAACACCTCGGTAGCCGACACGATGCCGACGACTTGATCGTCTTCCATGACCGGGAACTGGCTGACGCCGTTTTCCTGTCCCATTAACAGGGTATGTTCCATGGTGTCAGTCGCCTTCACCGTTTTCGGGTTACGCACCATGATATCCTTCACTTTAAGATGATTGACGAAGTAATCGATCTCGTGGGGGTCCTGGTTTCGGGTAACCGCCTCGGCGGCGCGAAGGCACTGGGCGCGGGTGACAACGCCACGCAGGCGTCCGTCATCGACAACCGGCAAGGCGCGCAGGCTGCTTTCGTGAAGGATACGCTTTGCATCGACAACGGGCGTGTCGCCATTGATGATGGTCGGGTTTTCCTGCATCCAGTTGTGAACGATCATGATCTAAATCCTCAAACGGCTTTGTCCATGAATCCGGGGTTGGCCTGGGCGTAAAGCCGGGCGAATTCGTCGACCGCGGCTTGCGCGAATTCGGGCGTATAAAGGTGCAGGTCGACTTCCTTGACAGCGTTTTTGTTGTCGATCTTTTCCTTTAGCCTTTCCACGAAGACGGTGTCGGCCTCGGGGTCATAGATGGAATGCCCTTCCTTATCCAGCGACGACCAGCCCTGTGTCGGAATCAGAAACGTAAATGGCCCCTTGGACTGGTTGAGCCGCTCGGCGATAACATCGGCGCAGTTGCGAAGTTCATCGACATTGGTGCGCACCTGGACGCGCAGCTTGTCCTGCACATACTGCACCCGGTCGGCTGTTTCGGCGAGCTTGTCCTCGCGTCCGCCGTAGCTGAGAATATCAAGCCCGCAAGGCGCAAGAACGGCGGGAATACCGGCATTGACCGCCGCCATCAGGCGGTCGGGGCCGGGGTCGCGGTTGCCGTCATACAGATTTTCCATGACGCCGCCTATGCAGATATCCATGACACCATCGAAAGCGCCATCGCGGATCATCTCTTCCATGGCCTTGTCGCCCTTGCCCTGGGCATGGCAGACAATGGGTGTGAACCCTGCTTCTTCCAGCATGCCGAGGGCTGACTGCACCGCCATTTCTCCGAATCCGAAACCCGTGATGGCGATGACGGGCTTGTCAAATTTGAACTCGCACCCTTGCGTCATTTCCACCATGCCGCAAATAGCACCGACGGCATTGATGATCTGCGCTTTAAGCAGCGGATTCATTTTGACGATATCAAGAATGGTGTGGTGCATGGTGATGTCGCGGGTGCCGACGTAACTGTCGATATAGCGCGGATGCGCCGCCATCGGCGAGGCCATCACCTTGGGCATGCCAAACGGCAAGCGCTTCATGATGCTAGTGGCGACCAGCGTAGCCGTACCGCCGCCGATGCCAAAAATGCCGTGCACCTTTCCTTCGCGCAGCATCTCGTCGACGATCGCCGCAGCGCCACGGATTTGATTTTCCGTCGCCGTATCGCGATCGTTGCGGTATTTTTCGCGTACGGTTTCTATCGGTAAACCGCCGCGCTTTGCTACGTCCTCGGTGCGGATGTCACCGGGAAAAGGCGGCGGTTCTTCCATTGAGAAATCCAGCAAAATGGGTTGATGGCCGCGCGCCTCGATCATGTCGCGCACGAAGATGATATCTTCGCCCCGGGTATCCAAATTACAAATAATGACGATTCCTTTTTTATCCGTCACCGCGGCCACTCCCTTGAATGAAAATTCAACTAATTAACTAAATGCCGTTGCCGGCGCACCGCCCTCTTTTTTTGGATGGTGCGCCGGTTTGGGCTGTTTCTTAACGTACGTCTCGCGCCTATTTCTTTACGGGCTCGGGACGGGTCAGACGGTCGATCATGTTGGCGACGGGGCTTGCGCCTTCGAAGCCATACTCGTTCCAGCGGTCCGAAACCTTCGTAAGGACATCCCGGTCCATGAAGATTTCGTTCGGTTTTTTCTCCCATTCGTAAGGAGTACATGCATCCAGGATGATGCGGCTGGTGATTTCACGAGCATCAATGGGAAGTCCCGGGTCAAGCGGCGTGGAACGTCCGCGATCAATGATCTGAGCCGAACGCTTCGGATCGAAGCGGGTGGAGAGCGCCCACCAGACACGATCCCAGTCGTCGGCCTGAATATCGTGATCAACGGTGATCACGCCCTTGAGACCATAGTGACCGGTGGTCGAGGCGATAACCGCGTTACCGACATGGTTCGAATGGCCCGGATATTTCTGACGCACCGAGACGACGGCCCAGAAACGCCCGCAGGCTTCGGGTGGAATGTAGACGCTTTCGATGCCGGGAACCTTCATGGTTTCCAGATCATGCCACAGGGTCGCCGTACGGTTCAGGGACTGAATCATGTGAATATCGTTGATCGGCTTTCCGACCGTGGTCGACCACATGACCGGGTTGTTGCGATGCAGGATGCGTTTGATCTTAAGGAACGGCTTGGGATAATCCTTGCCCTTGTTGCCGGAATAGTAACCGGTGTATTCGCCGAACGGACCTTCTTCCATCAACTCGTTGGGATCGATGAAGCCCTCGGCGATGAACTCGGCCGTGGCTGGCAACGTCAGGCCGGTCAGATCCGACTTGAAGACATCCATCGGGCGCTGCCTTAGGGCGCCGGTGATGTTGTATTCATCCGTTTGTGCGCTGACCAGAGTCGAACCTGCCAGGAACAATACCGGGTCCGTACCAACGACGGCGGCGGCCGGCATCAATTCGCCACGTTCGGCGTATTGCTTCATATGGAAGTCGCCGTGCTTACCCTTAATAATTTGCGAGCCCAGGATATCCTTGCCCAAAACCTGGGAACGATATGTGCCGCAGTTGGTCCAGCCCGTATCCGGATCCTGAGTTACCAGGAACCCGGCGGTAACGAAGAAACGTCCGCCGTCTTCGGGATAGAACCAGGGCGATGGAATTTTGTTCATGTCCACGTCGTCGCCTTCCAGCACGTTTTCCATTACCGGAGGATTATCGACAAAGTTCGGTGGAATCAGTTCTTGCGTAGTCAGTTCCATCCAGGTTTTGGAAAGTTCCGACATGGAAAGGTCCTGATCCTGCTCAAGAGCGATAGCCAGGCGCTTCGGGGTGGTGAAAGCGCTGGTGAAAACGGGGATATCAAAATCCTTGACGTTTTCGTACAGAAGGCCAGGGCCTTTCTGCTCTTCATTAACCTTTGAGATGTGGCAGAGCTCGTATTTCGAGTCGACTTCAGCGGAAATCCGCTTCAGTTCCCCGGCTTCCTCGAGTGCCGCAATGTAGGTTCTAAGATCATTGATCATTATCTTTATCTCCTTGGTTTCGATCTCTTTGGTTCAAAAAAAACTGATTGTGAATTGATTGATATCTAGCTCGTGCGCACCCCCGTCATTACCGATGACAAGATGTGTTCCATGGGGTTCTTCGCCCCACCGCTGACAGGCTCGGTTTTTTTATTCGCCCAAACCGTTTCGGGCCGGGCCTGCAGAATAAAAATGTTGGCGCCTGCCGGCATGTCGTTATCGACCGCCCATTCGATATCCATGGGACGCCCATAGTGCTTCTCGATGGCTTTTCCCATGCGGGCCAGTTCGGTTATTTCCTCGTCGACAATGGATTGAACCTTCTGGCGTTCGGGCGGCAGGTTGGTCAGCACCGAGCTGTGGGTTTCCGGGTCGACGACATAGGCGACCTCTTTCTTGGTGATGGTGTGCTCGACGGTATCCAGTGATACCTTGTTGACCATGAAGACATCAGGCGTCACCTCGCCGGAAACCACGGCTTCGCCGAAACCGAAGCTGGAATTAATCAGTATCATCGAGCGATCGCCGGAAGTCGGGTTAAGGGTGAACATCACGCCGGCCGCATATGAGTTCGCCATTTTTTGAACCCCGACGCTGATTGCGACCTCTTCGTGATCGAAATTGTTGCGGATTCGATAAGCGATAGCGCGCGCCGTAAATAGGCTTGAAAAACACTTCTTGGTATGTTCAAGCACGCCGTCGATGCCCCGAATCCATAGAAATGTGTCCTGCTGTCCGGCGAAACTAGCATCTGGTAAATCTTCGGCAGTCGCGCTTGAACGCACGGCCACGGGAACCGCTGGCACGCTGCAATGGGTTGAAAGCTTCCGGTAATGCTCGGCGATTTCATCTTCCAGCTCGATTGAAAACGGCGCGTCTTCTATGAGATTGCGGATGATCTGACTCGCGTTTTCCTGGCCTTCAATATCATCTTCGGCGAGGCCGTCGAGCATGGAGTAGATGATTTCCAACAGACCGGCTTCTTCCATGAACTGCTGATATCCTACCGTCGTCACCGCGAAGCCGGGCGGCACGCGAACGCCGGCATTGATCAGTTCACCCAGCGAGGCGCATTTGCCGCCGACAAGGAGAAGAGAATCTTTATTACAGTCGTCGAAACGACAGACGAGCGAAGGGGTATGAGTCATTGATTTCTCATAAATATTTATAAGATGAGTATCCGGAAGCCCCATAAAAACAGGGGCTTCCAGACAGTCCATTATCAGAGGATCTCAATCTCACCAGTCGACCCGTTAACCCGAATCATCTGACCGGTTTCAACAACCTTGGTGGCATGACCGGTACCGACAACCGCAGGCATGCCGTATTCTCGACAGACAATTGCCGCGTGACTCATGACGCCGCCAACATCGGTGACGCAGGCCTGAATTTTGACGAATGCAGGAGCCCAAGAAGGTGAAGTCGTCGGTGCGACGAGAATTTCACCTTCCAACAGATCGCCGATGTCTTTCACTGTCTTGCAGACACGAGCCTTGCCTTCGACGGTGCCGGGGCTTCCGGCAAAGCCCTTGAAGGCGGAAACGTCTCCGGCCGCGGCGACTTCCGACCAATTGGCCAGCGAGTCGTTGGTGACGCCCCAAAGGACGACGGTGAAGGGTTCCTGGATAACTTCCGGAACAGGACCCAACGCCGGCGGTGGCGACCAGGCGCGGAATTTCTCCATAACGCCCTTGCGCCATTCGATTTCCTTTGGCCAGACCTTTGGACCGCGCGCTTTCACACCTGTCGCCCAGGCCGTGGTCAGATCCCAAAGCGCATCTTTGATTTCACCACGCTTGAGAAGCCAGATATCTTCAACATCATTGATGAACTCGTGTTCAGCCATGATTACGCCGACTTCACGAATCTTGTTCCAGAACACCGAATGGAACCAATGCTCGACATAGAAAAGATGATTTTCCACGTAGGGGAAAACTGTCTTCGCCGTAGCCAACAGTTGGTCGAAAGCCCCACGGTCCTCGTCATTGTCGATCAGATCACGGTATTCCTTGGTGATCCGGTCGCGTTCTTTCTGAACTTCCTCCATGGGCCGGTCGATGTTTTCACCCGCCGCAATCTTGTCGGCATAGGTGCAGATCGCAGCCAGCGGAACGTCAAGGTCGTCATTCCATGAAAGGTCATGGTGATACCAGCCGGTGCCGGTGGACACATAGAACCACGGATAGCGGGCTTTTTCCAAAGCAGCCAGCCATTCCTTACCCGGGCCGGTTTTTTCCAGGCCTTCCTTGACCTGGTCGAAGCTTTTGCTGAACTTGATAGCGTCCACCAGACCCAGTTCGACGGCCTTGCGGGCAAGGTTCTTCAGTTCCTCATCAGGCTGATACATGATGACGTCGATACCCGAAATCATCTGCGTAACCCGTTGCAGCGGAATATCGGGCCACAGCTTCTGACAATGACCCATGAAGGTTACGTATGCGGCGTATCCGAGATTCAGGAACTCGAAGTGATACTGCCAGCAACGAATACCCAGATCGATAACGTCGTCATAGGCCTTCAAAAGATGATAGCCCTTGGATTCACCAATAGCGTCGGTGACGACATTCTTTTCTTCAAGTACGGGAAGATTCGGAATTTCCACCTCCTCAAGCTCGGCGATGGTCTTCTTCATCTTTTCTTCCCATTTAGCCTCCAACTCGTTCCAGTTTTCATAGTAATAACCGGCACGTTCCATGAAATCGGGAACACGGCTTTCAATTTCTTTGGGATCCATCACCGGAACGGGAGAAATATAGACGTAGCCGTTCTTCATGCGGTGATCGACGCCCATAACCGGGGGAATCGAAAAGATCCTGTGGCTGTATTGAGACAGGGCCAGGAACCAGGCTTCATCCCAGATGGTGTCGAATGGATAGAGAGGTTCCGGATAGTGCAGCCCGTCATAGAACCAGAATGTTTCTTCGTCGTATTTTTGTCTTTCGGGGTCGTCGGTTACGAATTCGTATTGGTACGGATACATACGTTCCCAGCCTTCCGTGCCGGGAATCGTCTCCAGTTCGGCCGGAACTGGAAATTTTCCTTTGGATTCAGACATGTGACGTGTCTCCCCTTATTTGTGCGGCTGAATTCTTGGCCGCATGATGAAATGGCGTCCCTTTTTTGGGATCGTCTCATTTGATGCATCTTGGGGCGTTAGGGGTTTGAAACGCCGAAAGGGCCGGAAAAATTGACCAATAAAATTTATCGGGTTTCAATAACCATCGCCTCCCTTTGGCTACATCTATCAGCAATCAGCGTGCCAACTATGGCGAATGGAATACGATTCATGTGTTAGAGCCGGTCCAAGAAAGTTTTAGGTCAAAATAACCACAAAGATTCAATGGCTTTTGGGGGAGTTTTTAAATGTTCCAGAATGTATAGTTGAAAATTATCCACAGGACATATATTAGCATATGATAAATAATAATTTACTATTTGATCAAAAATGTTGCCTGACCACGCTTTAAATGTGATCATTTAGATAAATTTGGAGGCTGGTATGTCCACAAACGAAGAACACGGGATTATCACATCATCTGAAGACCGTCATTCCGCACGTCTTTCGACGGGCCGGCTGGCTACAACTGAGTTTGATGAAGACATCGCGCTTCCTAATATCAGCGATCTTGCCTCGCGTCTGCGCTTCTCACTTAAAGAGGGTCGTATCTGGCTGGATACCCAGCGGGTCGCGCTGATCCACCTGGCGACACTTAATTCCCTGCGCCGGGAGTTGATCGATACATTGGGAACGGAAAAAGCCCGCGGCTTTCTTACCCGCATGGGATATGCATCCGGTTCGCGCGATGCCACCCTGGCCCGTAAAGTGCGCCCCCATCACAGTGTCAGCGAGGCTTTTCTTGTCGGGCCGCAATTACGAACCCTGCAAGGAGTTTCAGTGCCCGAGCCGATCGCTTTGGAAATCGATGTCCCCTCCAGCCGTTTTTATGGGGAGTTTACCTGGCCTGAATCCTTTGAAGTCGACTCCCACACCAGTACTTATGGCGTTTCAAAGTTTCCCGTATGCTGGATGCAACTGGGATACCTTTCTGGCTACGCCAGCGGATTTTTGGGCAAGACGGTTCTTTTCAAGGAAATTGAATGCCGCTCCATGGGGGCACACAAGTGCCGAATGGTCGGGAAACCCATCGAAGACTGGCCGGAAAAAGACTGGAAGGAAATAGAAGAAGACTTGCGCGCCTTGCAGCCCGAGGATTTCGCCAACAAATATGAGCGACCAGTGGCCGTCCTGCCCGTCAATATGGAAGATGATTTTCGAAGGAATATGCCCGGTTTGTCTGCCGATCTGGTCGGTGCTTCGCCAGGTTTTATTGCGACCTGTCACCTTATTCGCAAAGTAGCGGGAACGACAGCGACGACAATGTTTCTGGGCGAAACGGGAAGCGGTAAAGAGAAATTCGCCCGCACCCTGCACCGGGCAAGCAAACGAAGCGATAAGCCCTTTATTGCCGTTAACTGCGCGGCGATCCCGGAAAACCTTATCGAGGCCGAATTGTTCGGCGTCGAAAAGGGCGCCTTTACGGGTGCTGAGATTTCACGGCCAGGGCGGTTCGAGCGCGCCGATGGAGGGACTTTGTTCCTGGATGAAGTCCGCACCCTTTCGATGCCGGCGCAGATCAAACTTTTAAGGGCGATTCAGGAAAAGGAAATCGAACGGGTCGGCGGCACGAAAACAATCTCGGTAAATGTCCGGATCATCGCAGCAACTAACGCCAATCTGAAGGATGCTGTTGAAGCAGGAACATTTCGCAACGATTTGCTTTTTCGCCTGAACGTCTTTCCCATACACATCCCCCCTTTGCGCGAACGCCGCGACGACATTCCGCTTTTGATGGACCACTTCCTCAATCAATTCACGGCTATGCACGAAAAAAAGGTCACCGGTTTTACCGAAAAAGCTGTCGATGCCCTGTTCGACTTCTCCTATCCAGGCAATATTCGTGAACTGGAAAACATGATCGAACGGGCGGTCATTCTAACCGACGAAGGCCAGCCTATCGATATCGTTCATCTGTTCACGGACTACGACGATGTTCCGTCGCAAATGCTGAAACTCGACGGTTCGGGCGAGTTGCATGCGAATGAAGAAGGCATTGATGGCGAGGAAGGCGAACCGCCTCATTTGATGGAACAGATAATGGATGGCGATAAGTCTCTGGATGATATCGAAGGCGAAATACTGGACAACGCCGTCAAACGCACAAATGGAAACTTGTCGGCGGCCGCACGGCTATTGGGCCTGACAAGACCGCAATTGGCTTACCGTTTAAAGAAACGCGGCAAGGTTAATGGTTAAATTTTGTGACGGGGTGAACTGATCAAGGAATATTCACAAAAGACCGCCCACGCCCATTCTCTTTAGATCTTCGGATCGGACCGGTAATCCGGCCATCAACCTGGGCAGTACAAGATCGATGCCGTTTAGGCACTCAGAGCGGGCGCATCCGGGAAGCCCGACCACGGGCGTATTTTTCAGCGAGCCCAATACCATCATGTTTCCTGGTTCGACTGGTATGCCGACCTGCTCCAGATCGCCCCCGGCCGCAACAATGGCCGTAGGAACCACATCGGCGGTGTCCGTGGGGCTGGTCGCGCCCATGACCAAGATCAGGTCGCACCCTTCACCGCCCATTTCGCGGATGATTGTCGCGACGGCTTTTTGGTCATGTCCGCACTGTTCGACGCGATCCAGTGTACCGCCCCATCCCTGAAGACGGTTGGCCACGACGCGCCGGGCTTTTTCGAACAACCCTTCCTTCATGCCGTATGAATGGGTCAGAACGAGCCCCGCACGAGTGTCATTAAACGATTTAACTTGAACGGCGGCTTCCCTGATGGCCGCCAGTTGTGTTGTCAGCTCGGTTTGGGAAACCCCGTAAGGGATAACCTTGACGGTGGCCACGATACGTCCTGGCTCGGCAACCTCGAAAGGGGAGAGCGTGCTGACCATCACACTATCGCCGGACAGATTGAAAGCGTCGATGGTTTCCGAATCCACTACAGCCACGCCCTTCTTTTCGGCAACGAGATTACATCTTCCTGTCTGCGCTTGCGTGACCGAGACGCCGTCCCCGGTTAGAATTTCAGCGACGGTACGCGCCGCTTTATCTTCCGGTACATCATCCGGTTGCAATCGAGCCGCTGCAACTTGCATCACGCCAGCGCTCCGAAGCTGATCGACCCTGTTTTGGTCGAGCCATGTTCCCTTCTTTATCACCAAATCGGGCGCGCGCAGGGTATGAGCCAGCAGGCATCCCTCGACTTCATCGATCGGGAAGGTTTCGAAGATCATGGGATTCTGGCTCCTGAACATTCCACGCGGATCAATCTCCCGCCTCGGCCTCCTTCATCGCGTTGATGACCCGCTCTGGAGTGATCGGCATTTCGAACACCCGTACTCCGATGGCGTCGGCGACGGCGTTGGCGATAGCCGGCGCCACCGGGGTCAGGGCCGGCTCGCCGATTCCCTTGGCCCCAAACGGCCCGATGCCGCTACGTGATTCAAGCAGGATGCATTCGACCTTTGGCATATCCATGGAGGTTGGCATCAGGTACTCGCTGAACGACGGGGTGACCAGCCTACCTTCTTCATAGAGCATTTCTTCGCTGAGGGCATAACCCTGGCCGTTCTGGGTGCCGCCTTCGATCTGCCCTTCGACGGCTGCCCTGTTGATGCACTGGCCGATGTCGTGGGCGGCAATGCTCTTGGTCACCGTGACTTCGCCGGTATCCGTATCGACGGCAACCTCGATGGCATGCGCGCCGTAGACGTAATCCGGATGGGCCTGTCCCTGTCCCGTCTCAGGATCCAAATAATCCGAGAACGGCGCACGGAACATGCTCAACTCGGAACGGTGGATGCCTTCCGAAGCACAGATTTTTACCAGCTCGACAAAGGGCATCGATTTTTCCGGATGATCAACGACAGACACCGTGTTGAAGGCCATATCGATCTCGTCGATGTCGCAGTCAAATTCCGTGGCCGCGCGTCCGGCCAGGCGTTCGCGTACGGCTTGGGCCGCCATCTTGGCCGCATTACCGGTCATATAGAGGGCGCGGGTCGCCGTCGTCGTTCCCGCCAACGGCGTGACCGCGGAATCACTGTTATAAATGACCACATTGTCCAGAGTGACGCCCAGGACCTCGACGGCGATTTGGCCGAGCGCCGAGATCTGTCCCGCACCGATATCGGTTACTCCGGATCTGACGATCACCGTGCCATCCATCTCGACGCCGACCCAGCACTCCGACGTGTCGTGCAAAAACGTCAGGCGGCCATAGCTCTGTTGGTAGGCGGCGATGCCCCGGCCAATCTTGATGTGATCGTTGGGCGGGGTGGGTTCGCCCAATGCCGCCCAGGCTTCTTCGACGCATTTGTCAGTCCAGATCGCGCTGGGTGGGACGAAGCCGGTCGATATCGGCTCGCCGGTTTTAAGGAAATTGCGGCGGCGCAGCTCAATGCGATCCATGCCCAGTTCCTTGGCGATTTCATCCATCTGCTGTTCGTAGGCAGCGCAAGACTGCATGCCGCCAAAGCCTCTGAAGGCGCTGGTGAACATGTTGTTGGTCGCCACCGCCTGAGCATAGACATTCAGGTTGTCGACCCGGTAGGGACCGGGGGCGGCGACTGCGGCATAAAGCAGGACATAAGGGCTAAGGAAAACATAAGCCCCTGCATCGGCAATCAGTTGAACATCAACGGCGGTGATTTTGCCGTCCTTGGTGACGCCGGTCTTGTAGGTAAGCTTGAACGGATGGCGTTTGCCGTGGCCGACGAATGAATCTTCGCGGGTGTATTCCAAGCGCACGGGTCGTCCCGTCGCCTTGGCCATCAGCGCCAGATAAATTTCAACGGTGACATCTTCCTTGCCGCCGAAACCACCGCCGACCAATGCGCCACGTATGCGCACTTTGTTGTGGGGTACGCCAATGGCGTCGGCAATGGCGCGAAAATGTTCGATGACCTGGGTCGAAACCCTGATATTGACGACCTCATTCTCGTCGGTCCAGGCCAGGCCGACCTCCGGTTCCAGGAAGGCATGTTCCTGAAAAGGCGTCCTGAAGGTGTTTTCGACGATCAAGTCGGCTTCGGCAAATCCTTTTTCCATATCGCCTTTCTTGATCTTGTGCTCGGCTACGACGTTGTCCGTCCCTTGCACGATGGGCGCGCCGGGCTTCAAGGCTTCTTCCGGATCATAAACGCCGGGAATTGGCTCAAGGTCGAATTCGACAAGCTCGTGAGCTCTATCGGCAATGTCGCGGGATTCAGCGGCGATCAAGGCGATCGGTTCGCCGTAATACTTGACCCTCTCGTGGACCATGATTTGCTGGTCCGTATCCATGCGCTTCTGTCCGGTCTGACCGGGAATGTCCGTGGCGGCTTCATGGCCCTCCACATCTTTGGCAGTCAGAATTTTGACGACGCCCGGTAGGGCTGCGGCTTTCGAAATATCCAGCCGGGTTAGCTTGGCGCTAGCGATATCGGCGCGAACGACACGCATGTGAAGCATGTTGGGCATCACGTAGTCGCCGGCGTAAGGCGTTCTTCCCGCCGCCTTGCCCGGTGCGTCGGTGCGGGTAAGCGGTTTGCCAACCTGATTGTATTTCACGTTGGGTTGGGATTCGGTGTGTGGATGTTGATGGTTCATTTGTCGCCTCCTTCACCGCGCAATTCGGTAGCCGCGTCCTGCACGGCGTCGAAGATTTTCGTGTAACCGGTACAGCGGCAAAGATTGCCGCTAAGGCCAATGCGAATATCCTCTTCCGACGGATCCGGGTTGTCGTCGATCAGGGATTTCGAGGCCATGATCATGCCGGGCGTGCAATAGCCGCACTGCACCGCGCCCAGGTCGGCGAAGGATTTCTGCAACGGGTGGGGATTTTCAATATCGCCCAAACCACTGACAGTGGTTATTTCCTTACCCTCGCTCATCCACGCCAATGTCAGGCAACTGTCGACGGCGACACCGTCAACCAGCACGGCGCAGGCACCGCAGTCGCCTTTCTCGCAACCGCATTTGACCTCGACATGTCCAAGCTCGCGAAGGGCGTCCAGCAGGGTGCGATGGGCCGGGGCGTCCAGAATTTCATTGTTGCCGTTTATGTTCAGGGTAATTTCTTTTTTCGGTGACATGTTTTGATCTCCTGCTCAGCCTAACTCATTAAGGGCCTGGGTCAGCAGGCGGCGGGTTACGGTTTCAACGGTGTGAAGACGGTACTGGGCGCTGGCGCGCACGTCGTCTATCGGACTCGACTCCTCAGCCGCTTTTTTGGCCGCCTCGTCAATCAACTCAAGGCTTAAGACCTGACCTTCCAGCATGGCTTGCGCTTCCTTGGCTTGGAAAACCGTGGGGCCTACGGCGCCCAATGCGATACGGGCGCGCTTGCAAACGCCGCCTTCCATGCAGACCGTCACGGCCACACCCGTGATGGTAATGGCGTCTCCCGAACGGCGGGCAACCTTGCGGAACGTGTTGAAACTGCCACTCGGCAGGGGCCGCCATGAAATTTTTGTAATCAGCTCGTCGGCGTTCCGGACATCCTGTTTGTAACCGGTAAAATAGTCAGCCAAGGCAACGGTCCGTTCGCCCTTTTGACTTGCCAGAGTGACTTCAGCGTCAAGAGACATCAGCGGCGGTACCAGGTCGGCGGCAGGCGACCCGCAGGCGATGTTGCCGCCGACGGTCGCTGTGTTGCGGACCATCTGGCCGGCGAAAACCTTCGCTGCGTTGGTCAGGGACGGCGCCTGTTCGGCGATCTCCGCCGAACGCAACAAATCGCTGACGGTGGTGCGGCTGCCTAAGGCAATTTCCTCAGAGCCGCAATCGATGCCGCGAAGCTCAGCCAAATTCTGCAAGCCCATGACATGGGTTGGTGTTTCCGCTCTGGATCGAATGTCGATAATCAAGTTTGTACCTCCTGCCAGCGGTGTCACTTGCCTGCCATCACCGGCGGCAAGGCTTTCCAGCGCGCCTTCCAGATCCTGGGGAATGTCGAGTTCAAAATCGGCATACATGGAATATTCCTCTCGGTTACTTCTAAATCCGCGCGGTGATGCATTTGACTTGGTAATAGGCGGCTAAGGCGGCAAGGCCCTTCTCGCGCCCAAAACCGCTGAGTTTCGTCCCCCCGAACGGGGTCGGAACGCCACCTGCGAAATACTGATTAATAAAGACCTGCCCTGATTCAATATCTCGGGCAAAGCGGAAAGCTTTGGTCACGTCCTTGGTGTAGATTCCCGCACAAAGCCCAAACGGCGTGTTGTTGGAAACCGCTATGGCTTCTTCCGGCGAATCGACGATCTGAACCGAAAGAACCGGCCCGAAGATTTCCTCCTGAATGACGGCGTCGTTTTGCTCAACATCGTCCAATATTGTCGGGGTATAGTAGTAGCCGCCTTCATAGCCCTGGACGTTGGCATTAATTCCCCCAGTGGCGATAGAAATACCGCGTGATTTTGCTTCTTCGACATAACCGGCGACGGTATTGAGATGGCCCTTAGATACCAATGGCCCGAGCTGCGGAGCATCCAAACCGGGACCGATCGTCAAGGCTTCAGCCCTGCCAACCAGCTTGTCCATCATTTGGGCATGGACGCTGCGATCGATGACCAGCCGGGAACCCGCCGAACAAACCTGTCCGGCATTCATGTAAATAGCTTTCAGGGTTCCTTCGACGGCGGAATCGATGTCAGCGTCCGCCAGAACGACGACCGGCGACTTCCCGCCCAGTTCCAATGTGACCGAAGTTACCCTTTCGGCCGCCGTCTTCATAACGCCGATACCGGTAGGTACGGAACCGGTGAAAGTTACATGGTCGACATCCGGATGGCCGGTAAGGTGATCGCCGATTGCCGAGCCACGGCCCGTCACCACATTGTAAACACCGTCTGGCAGTCCGGCTTCCTGCAGAAGACCTGCCAAAGCCATGGCGGTAAGCGGCGTGTCGGTTGCCGGTTTGACAACCGCGGTGTTGCCCGCCGCCAACGCGGGCGCGACGCCGCGCGCCGTCGTCACCAACGGGAAATTCCATGGGATGATGTGGGCGGTCACGCCGACGGGCTCGTGAAGAGTGAGCGAGATAAAGTCCGGACCTAAGGGAATGGTATCGCCCTGAAGTTTATCGGCGATCCCCGCGTAGTATTCGAAATACGTTGCAGCCGTTTCTATATCGCCCCGGGATTCGCCTAATGGCTTTCCGCTATCAAGGGTCTCGATAATGGACAGACGTTCCGATTCACGGCGGATCAACGCGGCCGTCTTGGCCAGGATGCGTCCCCGGTTTATTGGCGTCATCTGACGCCACTCGCCATGCAAGGCCCGCTTGGAATCGGCAACGGCCATATCGACGTCTTCGGCCTGTCCGGCGGGGAAATCGGCGAAAACCTTGCCGGTTGCCGGATCGATGGTTTCGATTCGGTCCTTGCCCATGGCTTCGACATATTTGCCGCCGATGTACATCTTTTCCGGCAGACCGCCCGGGACATCCACGTTATCTAGAGTCGTCATAGCGTTCATCCTCCAATAGGCTGTGGTATTAGACGTCCCAGCCGCCATCGACGGCCAGTTCCTGACCCGTAATCTGGCGGGCGTCGTCGCTGGCCATAAACAGAACGGCGTTGGCGATATCCTGTCCGGTGGTGACCCGTTTCAGGGCCATATCCTGGACGTATTCTTCGTAAACCTGCTCAACGGTCCAGCCGCGTTTCTTGGCCTTGCCTTCGCACAGCTTCATCATGCGCGGGGTTTCCACGATGCCGGGGCAGACGGCGTTGACGTTGATGTTGTGCTGTCCTAGCTCCAAAGCAACTGTGCGGGTGATGCCGCGAACCGCCCATTTGGAGGCGCTGTAGGACGTGCGCATGGGATAGCCGCGCAAGCCCGAGGTGCCGCCGATGTTAACGATCTTGCCGCTTTTCTGGGAAATCATCGTCGGCACCACATGCTTGATGGGAAGGAAGGTGCCGCGCTCGTTGGCGGTGATCACATACATAAAGTCATCGACTTCGATTTCCTGTACCGGTGTTTCGATGGGGCCGGTGACGCCGGCGACGTTAACCAGAACATCGATGCGGCCGTCAAAGACTTCCAGGGCCTGGGCGACCATGGCGCTTACCTGTTCTTCTTCGATCACGTCGCAGGCGACCACATGAGCTTCGCGGCCCAAGGCGCGGACTTCACCCGCAACTTCTTCCAGGGCCGCCGTGTCACGGGCCGTCAAAACCAGATCGGCGCCTTCGCGAGCCAGGGTGGTGGTGATCGCCGCACCCATGCCTTTGGCGGCGCCGGTGACAATCGCTTTCTTTCCTTCGAGTTTCATTGGTATCACTCCATTCCTAAAAAAATTCTCTGTTCACACTTACCGGATTTTGCCGTAACCGCCGCCGCCACAACTGTCGACGATAACGACATCTCCCGTTCCAAGCCGGATGTTGGCCTTGCCCGGCAAGTCGGACGTCTCGCCCGATTTTTCCTTAATGGTGACCCTGAAAGTTGCGCCGTCCTCGCCACCCTGCAAACCGTAGGGTGGGACGATGCGGCGCTCGAACATGGATGTCACCGACATGTCCTCGCACATGATTCTGTATTCCCGGTGGATACCCTCTCCGCCACGGTGGCGGCCGTCCCCGCCAGAGCCCGAGCGCAGGCGCTGGCAATCGATGCGGATCGGATATTCGGCTTCAATGACCTCGGCCGGGGTGTTCATCACGTTGGACATATGAACGCGGATGACCGAAGCGCCATCCCGGTTATGGCGCGCCCCTTCACCGCCGCCGTGGGTCTCGTAAAGGGTTGTCCAGGCCCCGTCGTCCCTGCGTCCACCGAACAGCATTAGCCCGGACGTGGTTGGCCCGCCTGCCGTAAGGGCCTCAGGCGAAACGGGCTCGAAAGATCTGAACACTGCATCGGCGATGCGCTGGGATGTTTCGTGATTGCCGCCAACAACGGGTTTTTCGAAACCCGGGTCCAGCAAAGAACCGGAGCGCGTAATTACTTTTATGGGGCGATAGCAGCCGCCGCTGGGCTGAATGTCGGGGCCGAACAGGGCTTTGACCACATAGAACACGGATGCATTGGCGATGAAGGGTGTGGTGTTGACCGGTCCCCTCGCCGCATCGTCGGTCGCGGAAAAATCGAACGTAGCGTTATCGCCGGTAATTGTGGTCGTAACGCGGACGGCGACGGGTGGACCGCCGGCGGCATCGTCGTCCAGGAAATCCTCACCCTCGTAGACACCGTCGGGAATGGCGCTGATCGCGGCGCGCATTTGCGATTCCGCCCGGTTGTGGATGGCCTCGATAATCGCCACCGTGGTTTCGCATCCATGCTCGGCAAATATCTGCTGCAGGCGTTCGTCGGCCGCCCGGGTCGCCGCCATCTGGGCCAGGATGTCGCCTTCACGCTCGTCGGCGCCGCGCACGTTGGCGAGAATGATGCCGAGCTTTTCCCGGTCCGGTCCGTCGGCAGTGAAGACCCTCAGCGGCGGAATGCGAAGGCCTTCCTGCCAGGCATCGGTGGCGTCGGCGACGTAACTTCCGGGAACCGCGCCGCCCGTATCGGCCCAGTGGGCCAGGGATACGGCGAAAGCGCGGATTGTCCCGTCGATGAAGACCGGGCGGATCGCCTTGACGTCAGGCAGGTGATTGCCGCCCACTTCCGGCAGGTTCAAGAACCAGACATCACCGGGCCTAAGACTTTCTTTCGGGATGCGTTTCAGGAATTCCCGCACGGTAAAGCTCATCACCCCCATGTGCATCGGGATATCGCGCCCCTGCGCGATCAGATGGCCATCGGCGTCGGTGATTGCCGAGGATAGATCTCCGGCCTCTCGCAGCAGGGGCGAGCGCGCCGAACGCATGACGACCAGAGACATTTCCTCCGCTGTGGCGCTGAGCGCGTTGCGGATCACTTCCAGGGTGATGGGATCGATTATCACTGTCATGAACTTTCTCCCACATCGATATGCAGGTGACCATGTGTATCGACGCAGCAATCGGCTCCCGGCGGCAACACGACCGTGGACCATTCATCTTCGATGATCGCGGGACCGCTTATCGTTTGGTCCGGGCCGAGCGCCGTTCGGTCATAGCGCGGCGTCGATTCCGTCTCGCCGGCCTTGAAAATGCAATCGCTGGACTTGGCCGGTTTTGCGTTTTGGCCATCGTTCGAAGTCTTGGTAGTTTCGCCGCCCGTGCGGGAGATGGAAACATTCTGGCGGATCGAGACCAGTTCCCAGGGTTCGTCAGTGGCGAAGCCGTATAGAACCTTGTGGCGTTCGATGAACACCCGGCCTAGTTCTTCAGGGTCATCGAAGGTGGGATCGGTAATTTCTATGGCGTAGCTCTGACCGCTGTAGCGCACGGAGGCGATTTCTGCGACGACCATTTCATCGTCTGTATGACCGGCCGCTCGCAACGGTTCTGAAAGGCGTTCCCCTAGGGAATTCCGGGCAGCGTGCAGGGCATCCCGATCCCATTTCCCGGCCGCCATCCTGAGGGTGCGCTGTTGGGAATAGCTCATTTCTGCGCTAACGCAACCCAGAGCGGAAAACATGCTCGATGCGCCGGGTACGACAACTTTCGAGATTCCAAAGGCGCGCGCCACGTCAACGGCGTGCATAGGCCCCGCCCCGCCGTAAGCGAGCAAGGCGCAGCCCCGGCCATCGACACCGCGCTCAACGGTCAAGCGGCGCAGGGCCCGGACCATGGCCGAGTTAGCGACCCTAACGATGCCTAGGGCGGCGGCTTCAACGCTCATATTCATGGCTTCGGCCAAGGGCCTTATCGCCTTACGGGCCAATTCTACATCCAGTTTCAAATTGCCGCCGATCATCTTTTCCGCATCCATGTAACCGAGCACCAGATTGGCGTCGCTGACCGTTGGCTGATCTCCGCCGAGACCGTAACAGGCCGGTCCCGGGTTGGCGCCGGCGCTTTCGGGGCCCACCACCAGCGCACCGTGATCCAAACGGGCGATAGAGCCGCCACCGGCGCCGATTGCCTCGACAGCGACCATGGGCTGGCGCAAGGGGCGATCACCCAGAGAACGCTCGCTGGAAATTTGTGCCTGACCGTTGAGGATCAGACAAACATCGGTCGTGGTGCCGCCCATATCAAAGCTCAGGGCACTATCGATATTAAGCTCGGCGGCAACACGACCCGCTGCGGCGACACCCGCTGCGGGACCGGACATGGCAAGGCTCAGGGGTAAATCGCGCAGAGCCTCGGGGGAGGCCATGCCGCCCGATGAGTGAAACAGGTGTAAGCGGGTGGAAGCGGGTTTGGCGTCTTCCAGCCGGTCTAGATAACCCGATACCAGAGGCATCACGCTGGCGCTGAGGGCCGTTGTCGCCGTGCGTTCGTATTCCCGGGCTTCTGGGTTGACACGGTTGGACAGGGCGACGAAGGGGAATTTTTCGGTCAGACGCCTGCCCAGTTCTTCCTCATGGCGCGGATCGGCGTAGGCATGCAACAGGGAGACGGCGACGGCTTCAGCATCGGTTTCCGAGATGCGTTCAATAACATCGTCAATCGAGGCCGAATCCATTTCCTTCAGCACGTTGCCTTCATGATCCAACCTCTCGGCAATTTCGAAACGGCGCTCCTCCGGCACCTGGGCTTCAGGCTTGGGCGGAAGGTCCAGATTATAAAGGTGGCGGCGGTTCTGGCGGCCGATGGCGATGGTATCGCCGAAGCCTTCGGTGGCGACCAGGGCGACCTTGGCCAGATGGTCTTCGACGATGGCGTTGGTCACCATGGTGGTGCCATGGATCAGATCGTCCACATCTAACCAATCCAGATTGACCGCATCAAGCGCCGCCCGAAGTCCCGCAACCCGGTCATCGGTTCGCGTGGCGACCTTTGCCGTTCGCTCTTCGCCCGATGCGGGGCGCTTAGCCACCACGTCGGTGAAGGTGCCGCCGATATCGATGCCTATTTGCCATCCGTTAGCCATGGATAAATCCCTGCGGGCTCCCTTAACCTTTTACATGGGCAAGGGCGTCGTCCAGCGCCATTGCGAAAGCATCGAACATATCGTCGATCTGCTCTTCGGTGATGATCAGCGGCGGGCAGAAAGCGATGGTATCGTTGATCAAGGCGCGCACGATCAGGCCATGCTCGGCGGCCCGGTTCATTACCCACGGACCGATTTTGCGAGCCGGGTCGAAATTCTTTTTTGCCGCCTTGTCTTCAACCATTTCAACCGCGCCTATCAGGCCCAGCCCACGTGTCTCTCCGACAAGTGGATGATCGCCGAAACCGTGCAGGCGTTCCTGGAAGCGGGCCGAGACTTTTTTGACGTGATCGCCAATATTGTCCTGTTCGTAGATCCTTTGGGTTTCCAGGGCGACGGCGGCCGGCACCGGATGACCCGAATAGGTAAAGCCGGTGCCGAAGATGCCGAACTTGCGGCTGCCTTCGACCAAGGCGTCGTGAATCTTGTCATTCATCATCACCGCGCCAATAGGCTGGTAAGCCGCCGACAGTTGCTTGGCCATGGTGATGGAATCTGGCTTTAGGTCATAGGTTTCGGTGGCGAACATATTTCCGGTGCGATAGAAGCCGCTGATAACCTCGTCGACGATGAAAAGAATGTCATGACGCTCCAAGATTTCGTGGACCCGCTCATAATATCCTTTCGGTGGTGTCACCACGCCACCGGCGCCGATGAACGGCTCGGCGATAAAGGCGGCGACTGTATCCGGGCCTTCTTCCCTAATCAGCTTTTCAAGGTTGTCGGCCAGTCGGGCGGCGTACGCCTCCTCGCTCTCGCCTTCTTCACCGTAATGATAATAGTGGGGGCAGTCCGTATGGATGATGTTGTTGATGGGAACATCGAACGCATTGTGGGCGTATTGCAGGCCGGTCAGGCTAGCCGCCGCCACGGTGATCCCGTGATAAGCGCCGCGCCGGGCGATGATCTTCTTTTTTTGCGGCCGCCCAATGATGTTGTTGTAGTACCAGACAAGCTTGACCTGGGTGTCGTTGGCCTCGGAACCGGAATTGGTGAAGAATACTTTCGACATGGGCACGGGAGCGCGCTCGATCAGGAAATCCGCCAGTTCGATGGCTGGTTTAACCGCCTTGTGGGCGAAGTTGTGATAGAAGGGCAGCTCCTTCAGTTGGCGCGTCGCGGCTTCGACCAGGCGGTTCTCGCCAAATCCCAATGACGCGCACCACAAACCGGACAGCCCCTCGATGTAGCGCTTTCCGGTGACATCGGTGACATAAATTCCTTCGCCACGTTCAAAAATCATCGGACCGGTTTCAGCATGGGTCGCCAGATCGGTGAACGGATGCAGGTGATTATCCACGTCCATGGCGTGAAGTGAATTGTGATGCTTGTCCATATGCGTCTCGCCTAAAAAATTCCATAAAACGGAAAAACCTTTTGATTTATGGAATTTTAGTGTTAAGATGGTTTCCTGTCAAACGGATTCTCTTTACCCGCGCCGTACGGGTTCAGCGCGAGCGCAATGCAAGGACATCAAGGTGACCAAAGAAAAAGGAATATTGAGACGCTACGCCCTGGTGTTGGAGACTCTGGCCGCCGCCGGTGGAGGGCTGACGCTAACAGAAATCATGCAGGCGACGGGCTTGCCGCAGGGTACGGTGCACCGCCTGATCACCGCACTGCTGGATGTCAGTTACATTGAACCGCTGGAGGGCCGGAAGGTTTACGTTCTGGCGCCGCGCCTGCTGCGCATGCTTCACCTTGGAACCCCGGCCCAGGTCATCGCCAATCTCGTCGAACCGGAACTGGATTTGCTGGTGCATCAGTTCGGTGAAACCGCCTTTATCGCCAAACTGGCCGGTCATGAAGCCGTTTCGGTCGCCATGGCCGTGCCCGATAGCCACGGGCAATCCTACGTACAGCCCGGCCGGGTAATGCCGGTCCACGCCACGGCATCGGGTAAGGTGATCTTCGCCTATCAGGACAAAGATTTCGTCAACGAGGTACTGGGCACCCCGCGCCAGAAGTTCACCGAAAACACTATAGTCGAGGAAGACGAAATCCGCGCCGACCTGGAAAAAACCACCCGTCAGGGATACGCCATCTGCGCCGAGGAACTAGACCCCGGCATATACAGCTACGCCTGCCCCATTCATCTATCGGGCGCGGGCGTTACCTACAGCGTCGGGCTGGTGGGTCTGAGCGAACGCCTGAACCGGTTCGAAGCCGACGAAATCGTCGCGAGTCTTAAAGATGCAGCCGATAGGATCTCAATCCTTCTTTCCAGCCGGTAGGAAGATCAAAAAGCTTATGTTCCGGTCAGGCCGGATTGCGCCTAATCGAAGAAAAATTCGATCTTCGTATCCGGCGAACCACATCCTTCTTGTATAAAGCCATCTTCTCATAATTCCGCGTTATTCATTTATGGAATTGAACTTGCGCAACAAATCTGGATAGAGTTAGAAGTCCAAAGTATGGATGATTAAGAAAGCTCGTTTGCAATCCCGTCTAGTAAGAACATAAAAACGTCTTGGGGGGTCGGAAATGAACAAACGAAGCGACGACGCTGCCGACCGGAAGAGCGGGCAATACTCTTATCCGAAGCCGCCAACCGGTATTGCGCATGACCTCGACACGTCCAGAGATCAGTTGACAGCTGAAGCACTTAACGAGAGCGAACAGCGATTCCGACAAATTTCGGAGCTTTCACCCACCGCCATTTTGATCAATCGAATTACCGACCCAAGAATCATTTATTGCAACGCCCACGCCTGTGAATTTTTTGGGCTGCCCTTCGAGGAACTCCTGGGCCGTTCGATCATAAACTTCTACTACGACCCAGAGGAGCGCCTGGATTTTTTGGAACGGCTGCGCGAGCAGGGCGGTATTCACAACCGGGTGATGAAGTTCCTGGACAGCCAGGAGAATATAAAGTGGGGCCTCGTTTCCATTCAGCCGATAAAATATGGCGGCGAACAATCCCTTTTGGGTGTGGTCGCAGACATAACGGATCGCAAACTGGCGGAGGATGCGTTGCGGGAAACCAAGCTGCTGCTGGACAGCGCCATTGAGAGTTTCTCCGATGGCTTTGTGTTGTTCGATTCCAACGACCGCTTCGTCCTTGCCAATAGCGCTTACCTGGATTCCCACCCGGATATTCCGGAACTCCGATCACCGGGTGAAAAGTTCGAGACTGTGGTCAGGCGGCTTGCCGAAATCGGATTTTATGGAAACACCCCTGAAGAAATAGACGCTATTACTCAAACTCGGCTCGAACGGCACCGATCAGGGGAGCCCTTTGAATATCGCACAGGTGATGGGCAATGGTTCCAGATGAATCAGTATCGAACCGCCGACGGCGGCACGGCGCTGGTTCGCATCGATATCACCGAGCGTAAAACCATCGAACAACAACTGGCCCATGCCCAAAAGATGGAAGCCGTCGGACAACTTACGGGAGGGATCGCCCACGACTTCAACAATGTCCTTCAATTGATCCAAACCAGTCTTGAGCTCGTGCAGGGCGACCTGGAGACGGATGAAACGGCGAAGAAGCGTCTGGGCGTTGCGTTGGAATCGGTGCAACGTGGCAAAGCGCTTACCCACCAGCTCCTCGCCTTCGCGCGCAAACAAACACTTCATCCGGAGATTGTCGAGCCAAACAAACTGGTAAAAGGATTGCTGAAACTCCTGGGGCCGACTCTCGGCAAGCAGATCAAATTTGAAAAGGAATTTGAAGAAGACCTCCCCGCGATTGAGATCGATCCGAACAGCCTCCAGAACGCCGTCGTAAATCTTGCCAACAATGCAAAATCCGCGATGCCCGATGGCGGAACCCTCACCTTCAAAACGGCGAAAAAACACTTGGAAGAAACGCGCGTTTCCGGCAATGGCTATCTGCCCGCCGGCAGCTACGTTGAAATTTCCGTATCAGACGATGGTTGTGGAATGTCGCCAGAAATGGTGGAGCGCGTAATCGAGCCGTTTTTCTCTACAAAAGATGCCGAAGAAGGAAGCGGGCTGGGTCTCAGCATGGTTTTCGGTTTCGTCAGACAGTCGGGGGGTGCGATGTCAATTGAAAGCGTTCTTGGCCGGGGGACAACGGTAACGCTAACGTTCCCGGTCGCAAAAATTAGGGCCGCCCGCCAAGAACTCGAGACCGAGAAAATCACAACGGAACCGGGGAAAGGAACTATTCTTGTGGTGGAGGACGACTCCGACGTTCGCAAGGCCGTTGTCGAAATGCTGAAAGCCCATGGGTACGAAACACGTGAAGCGGGCGATGCTTTTTTCGCGATGGAGGCTATGTCAAAAGACGACCGTATCAGTTTGTTGTTCAGTGATGTGGTTATGCCCAGGGGAATTACCGGGCTGGAGTTGGCCCAGGAGGCGACCCGCATTAACGATAACTTAAAGGTGCTTCTGACATCGGCTCATACCGATTCAGAATTGGAAAAATCCGGCGTAGTGCGGGCTCCCTTCCCGTTGCTCAAGAAGCCCTTCTCGAAGGAAGAGTTGTCCGCGGCCATCAAGGCTGCTTTGGATGGGTAAGGCAACTACTGGAAGCCCTCTCTAAAGCCTTGACATAGCCTGGGCTTGAATTTCGAAGTTTAAGTGACATCTGCATTTTAATCCTTTCATAGGGCAGTGCCATGCGCGGACTCGATTATGCGACAGCGGAGAAAATTCTTGAGGCGGCCTGGACACACGCCGCAACCTTGAGCTTGCCGCCCTTATGCGTCGTTTTATTGGACAATGGGGGTCACGTTAAACTGGCCGCCTCGCAAGACGGAACGGGTACAATGCGTTTCCAAATTGCCCATGGCAAAGCCGCGACGGCACTCGGCATGGGGATGGGGACCAGACGATTGTACGAGCTATTCGAATCGGGTGTGTTGCCCGATCGTTTTGCAGGTTCGATTAATGGAGCGACGGATGGGAATTTCATCCCGCAACCGGGGGGCTTGCTTATAATTGGTAACAATGGCCATCTGGGGGCAATTGGCGTTTCAGGCGCGTCGTCGGATCAGGATGAATCTGTTGCAAGTAAGGCCTTGCAGAACGTTGGGCTGGAATTCGTCCAATAGGCATTGCTCATAAAAAAACATAATGGGAAGTCTCATGGCGGCATCAATCGAGAAACCACAAGACTACCACGCCCACATTTATTTTGACGCTGGCTCGCGTGATAGAGCCAGGGCGTTTTGCGAAAAAATTTCACGGGAGTTTAGCGAAGCGCTGGTCGGCGCCTTCCATGAGAAGAATGTAGGACCTCACCCGCGATGGAGCTGCCAGGTCACGTTTTCACTAGATCTATTTTCAGCGTTTGTGCCATGGCTGATGCTCAATCGCGATGGATTGACCATTTTCCTGCATCCCAACACAGATGATGTCATCGCGGATCATGAACGATTCCCTATCTGGATGGGTGAGATGTTGCCCCTGAATATGGACAAACTGAAATAACCGAAGTCATAAAAAAATCTAAGCGTTATCGCGTTGAAATCCTTATTGACTTTGTTAGCCGCCGTCAGGGGTTGGGGCAGGATGCGTCGTATCGGGATCATTTACCACGCCGGTTCGGACAAATGCCCTTTCGAATAGATAAGGATCATCGAAGTGTCGCCGTCCTACAAAGGCCGTGGCATGGTTGCCCCATTGGCGCATAGCTCCGGGGTTCGGTATGCCCATTGGCCACAGCAGGAATCGTTCGCCCCGATCCGTTCCCTTAACGATACCCTTAGGATTGTACAAACTTCTCGTTCCGCCGTTGGGTAGGGGAAGGCTCCTTAAATCGTCCATAGGCCGCATTTTATAGGCGATTGGATCAGCGCCTTCGGCATTCGAAACCGATAACGCGCGCAGGTAATGATCGCCACTGCTGATGTGGAGCACCATTCGCTGATCGGGCCCAAGGCTGGGGGCGGTGATTGGAACCACCGTTCCCTCACCCGGGTCGTTGACGCGGTGATCTTTCAGAGCGGTCGGCGGCACTGGAAAGAAAAGATGGTAACAGCCGCAGGGGTGAATGCTGTCGAAAAGTACCGGACGGCCGTTAGGGGCAATGGTGACGCGCCAGATCAATCCATCCAAACGACCTGACAGGATATCCAGGCTTCCGCTAGCGGGGCGCTCGGAAAACCATGCCAGATAACTGATCTGCAGCATGGGAACGCCATCAAAGAAAATCCACGAGGGTTGCACGTATACGAGTGGCGCGCCGGTGTCGATGGTGGGTGGTCCGTCTGCCGCAAGCGTCGGTTTACCGATGCGATCATACTCGCCAACCACGTCGATGGCGAAGATCGGGGCGAAAACATCCGCCAGGCGCCTCAACTCTTCGTCCGTGGGATTGGGTATGTTCAACGGATTGTCGGACGCATGTTGCAGCAAGACGACGATCTCCTCTGCAGATATCCCAGTGGCCTTCGCCGAGGGCGCGTAATGTAAGACTTCACCGCGCACTTTTAGCTTTGAAGGAGACTGCGAAAAGTTCGTCAGGTTCCTCTGTTTCCAAATATCAAAGCCGATCAGAACCGGAATTGCCGTCAAAGGGTACAGGCCAAAGACCCGGCGCATATCAATGTAATTGTCCGGGACGTTGACAGTTGAAACCAGAATTTCCCTGGTTTCCTTTCGTAAGCCGTCGAAATTTCGTAATATTTCAGTGCAGTTTTCAATCACCGATCGCGCCCTGCCCCCAAGTCGGCTGTCCAACGCCCCTCGAGTAGAATCGGATAAGTTCGCAAGCTCGATACTGCGAGCCTTGATCGCCGTTTTGGCCATCCATTCGGTCCAATAATTGAAGGCAGGATCATCGCCTTTTTCTATCCGCGCTCCCAAGGCGGCGAGAAAACGGGTGGCGCGCAGATGGGGAAACCCGGATATGGGTGCGCTCTGGGCGTCGCCGGTGCCTGCACGTTCTATGATCGCATCGATGGAGGTGAAGGCTTCGGCGCAGCGACGCACGTCGCTCGTGCTATCCAGGTTGGCAAGCCGTGCACGCCCCCACTCTTGTCCCCGGGAGGAATCGTGGGGCGATGCACAGCCCGAAAGCAATAGCATCGCCACCGGTGCAGCCAGAACCAGAAAGCGCACCACCGGCAGTTTTAACATTTACCGTTGTACAGCCTTCTGAGCCGAAAATTCAGAAAGCCGTAATCCTTCTTCTTGGGAATATTGCCGGCTTCTTTCAGTTTTTTGATGTGACTCGCCGCAAGGTCCTGAAAAGACTTCAAATCTCCAGAACATAGGTTCGGATCGGCCTCGATGGCGTTTGAGATTTTTTTTGTGTCGGGAATGTCATTTCTGAAATAGGCTTTTCCATAGCAAAAACTTTTGGAATTTACTGGGGCACCCCAATCAACACGGATTTTAATATCTCCGTTTTTTAGCACCTTCCCCGAGACCCACTGGTACTTCGGCTTTCTTCCCGAATATTCGTGAGCCCGTCCACTTTTTGAGCCACGCTCGGAGTATTTTGAATTATGCGGAGCCCACCAACGAAGCCAAAGCCGATGTGGCCCATCACCTTGCTTGCTTCCAAAAGTTCCGTCTTCGCGAACCAGCAAAGAAAAAGGCTGCGGCTTCCTCATCATATTAGGCTCATTGTTTCTTGCATCCGTCATCAGATGCCCAACGATCTTTCCTTCCTTCAGTTCGGCCTGCCAAGCCGGCGACCAACCTGATTGGGCACAACGCTTTGTACTGAGAGCGCCCCGCATTTCCTTGCCGTCAAAATAAAATGCGTCGTCGGGAAACGCCGTAGCGTCCGCACGAAGTACCCCAGCCAAAATCGCTGCCGTTAAGACGGAAATTGTGATTAATCGCCGGACAGAGATAAATGCCATTTCACCACCCAAATGATAAAGCAACCTTCAATCCGCGGAAGGAAGTGTATCAAAAGCCCGAGCTTGAGTCATCTCGGCCGCCGTCATTACTCCATCGACAAGTTTCTGCATTCAGCAATCAAATCGCCAAGCTTTTGCTTTTGCCGTCCTTCGGCATCGAAGTTGTCTGGGTTAAGCCAGGCCTTATAGGCGGGCTCGATAACGGGCCAGTCTTTA
This sequence comes from uncultured Thalassospiraceae bacterium, assembly GCA_964490815.1. Classification (GTDB taxonomy): domain Bacteria; phylum Pseudomonadota; class Alphaproteobacteria; order Rhodospirillales; family JABHCV01; genus JACNJU01. Next base: position 1,482 of record CAZBEC010000010.1, on the reverse strand, counting down.
TCAAGAATTGAATACCATGCGGTATCACGGTTGCGTCCCTTATAGACCAGCGCCTGTTCGAACAGGCCATCATAGGAAAAGCCGAACCGCTCGGCCGCCCGGCGCGAAGGCGCGTTCAGGGAGTCGCACTTCCATTCGTAGCGGCGGTAGCCCAGCTCGTTAAACACCCGCTGCATCATCAGGAACATGGCCTCCGTCGCTACGGGGGTTTTCTGCAAACCGGGCGAGAAGGAAATGTGACCGACCTCGATGACGCCGACTTGCGGCGTTATTCGAAGATAGCTGGCCATGCCGGCGGCTTTGCCAGATGCCTCGTCGATAATGGCAAAAAACAGAGGGTCAGTGCTTTTGCAGGCTCCTTGCATCCAGTCTTTGAATTCGTTCCATTCAACGAAAGGCCCTACCGGCATGTATGTCCACAATCCGCCTTCGGTGTCTGCACTATAGGCTTCGAACAAATCTCCGGCGTGGCTCGTTATATCCAGCCCTTCAAGATGACAGAACCGCCCGATCATGGGGTCCTTTGACGGCGACTGCACCCCGCTCCAGCTGGGAACATCTTCGCCGATAGGCTGACCAAATTCATTCACGCGTTGGGACATGGGGCGATCCTGTTTATCGTTGAGAATGATTTTTTAAGAAGGCGCGCATATGAAATTGCGCCTGTTCAGATGCGTATCGATACACATGACCTACGGGACAAGCGCGGCGTGTTCGACATCCCAGTTCCACGCAGTCGGCGCCTTCGGGGCTGTCCAGATGGCGCACGCATGCGGGCACGTCGTAGCCTGTTTCGCTGAAGGCGTTCACGGGACAATTCGCAAGACAGGGCTGATCCGCGCAGGTTTCACACGGGCTGGGGCGAAGATCGGACGGCGGTAATCGCAACCGTTCGCCAAAGGCAAGCGCACCGCGGTAGCCGTGCCAGAGCCCGTAGTCCGGGTGAATGAACATCCCTAACGGCGACACCCAACAAGGCTCGGCTTTTTGCGCCCATCTTTGAAACGGAAGATACGGCTTTTGGAAAGGATACAGTGCCTTGGCCTCAAACGTGCGCGCCAGCGGCTCAAGGACATCGCGTGACCAGTCGTCCAAAAACGCAACAGCCGGATCACGTGCAGCATTGAATGCGCGCCACATTTCCGGCCCGGCGTTACCGGCAAGAACAATCGTCAGGGCAGGTCTGCCGGGCGCAAGGTCCGGTACACCATCTTCGGCTTGCGGATGGAAAGCACCGCGGGGTGCAAGCCCGGCCTTAGCCAGGGCGTCATTCACGGAATTCAGTTCAAGACCCGGCCCGGCCAAATCGTTCAAGCTTTTGGACATATTACAGCCCTAGTTTATGCAAAGTATTTAAGTTTGTACTTTGTCTTTCTCGAACAGTCAGCCTCTATCCGGTATCGGCAAGCGAATTTCCAGGGCCGAAATCTAGAACAGCCCAGCGATTTTACCATCTTTATCGATATGAATGTTTGTCGCCGC
>CAZBEC010000009.1:0-199076 GCA_964490815.1 uncultured Thalassospiraceae bacterium | reverse complement strand
GGCCAAGTCAAAAAGGGCGGAGGCATAACGTCCTGCCAGCCCGCTGGCGCCTGATTTGTCGGATGACAACTGGGAGGTCCCTCAAATCCTGAAGTCTTAAATTCAATGCAAGGGGGCGCTTAAAGCCGAAAACCGGTTCAAAACGCCCCGCGATTTGGCCTGTTATCTATCATACTCATCTGGGGCATGCAAGCTGACTCGTTGCACTTGCGAACACTCTAAAAATGGCTGAATTCCGCCAAAAATTGGCCAAATGCATATTAGAAGAGTGTGGAATAGGTCAGGAATTTCACACTATTTGCGAAAATGAGGTCATAAAAAGCTGTAAGGATCGATATCCGCTTGAATGCGAACCTTGCCGGAAGCGGGGATGCAAGACAGCCAATCGGTGATCAAACGCTGCATATTGACATCCTTGGGGGCGCGAATCAGGAACCGCCGACGATGCCGCCCGCGAACCATGGATAGCGGCGCTGGAGCGGGACCCAGCACCGTCACGTTTTTGAAGCGTGGCGCACCTTTGGCCAGTTTTGCCGCGATCCGGTCTACCTCTGCCCCATCAGGTCCCGATACGATCAAAGCCGCCAGTCTGGAATACGGCGGCATCTTGGATTCCTTTCTCGCACTTGATTCAATTTCGATGAATCGGTCCCGGTCTCCCGACTTGAGGGCCTGCATAACCGGGTGGTCAGGCATGTATGTTTGCAGTGCAACATGGCCCGGACGTTCAGCTCTCCCGGCTCGCCCTGCGACTTGGTACAAAAGCTGATAGGTCCGCTCCGCCGCGCGCAAGTCGCCACCGGTAAGGCCTAAGTCCGCATCGACGACTCCGACCAGCGTCAACAACGGAAAATGGTAACCCTTGGCAACGATCTGAGTTCCGATGATCAGGTCGACGTTATGGGATTCGATTCTCTGAACCAGTTCCGCAGCCGCTCGCGGCCCAGCGATGGAATCGCTTGCGGCAATTTCGGTTCGGATATTTGGAAAAAGCTCCGCGACCTCCTCAGCCAGACGCTCAACACCAGGGCCACAGGCGGCGAGGGTATCATTTTCGCATGTCGGACAACTTTGAGGCATCGGCGTCGAATAGCCGCAGTGGTGGCATTGCATCCTTCCCGCACCACGCCGATGACTGACCAGCCACGCGGTACAGTTGGGACACTGGAAACGATGCCCACATGTCCGGCACAACGTCAGCGGCGCATAGCCTCGGCGGTTAAGAAACAATATTGCCTGCTCACCGGATCCGAATGTTTGCCTCAGCCTGTCGATCAGACCGGGAGAAAGCCAGCGCCCGCCGCTCAAGGCCTCGTTGCGCATATCAATTAGTGAAACCCCGGGCAGCACCGCCCCTCCGTGGCGTTCCGGCAAATGAAGCAGGCGGTAGCGCCCCCCTTGAGCGTTGACCACCGATTCCAGCGACGGCGTCGCGGAAGCCAGTACAATGGGGATGCCGCCCAGGTGGGCCCGCACCACCGCCATGTCCCTCGCATTATAGATAACGCCATCTTCCTGCTTGAACGCTCCTTCGTGTTCCTCGTCCACGACGATAAGCGCTAAATCCCGGAAGGGAAGGAAAAGCGCCGAACGCGCTCCGACGACCACATTGGCGCATCCTTCTGCAACAGCCCGCCAGGTATCGCGGCGACGGGCCGGTGTCAGATCGGAATGCCACTGGGCCGGCGCGGCGCCGAATCGCTTTTCAAACCGCGCCAGCCATTGGGCGCTCAGTGCAATTTCCGGCAACAGCACCAGGACCTGGCGTCCTTGCCTGAGAGCTTCGGCGACAGCCTGAAAATATACCTCGGTCTTTCCTGAACCGGGCACCCCATCCAGCAGAGAAACGCTGAAGCCGCCTTTGGCTACGTCATCCGCCAACTTATGCCCAGCGTGTGCTTGATCGTCAGACAATTTGGGGCCGGGATGGTTGCCATCGGGTTTTTTTATCTGAAGGTCGGGCGCCACCTCAACGCTCAGCAGCACTCCGGCCTTGATCAGCCCACCGACCACAGACGTTCCGACTGCGGCCTCGCGGGCCAGTTCCGCCACCGGGCGAGGCGGCTGGCCATCCGCCAGCATGTTTATCACGCGCCCGCGTGCTTTGGTCATTTTGAATTCAGGTGGCGACGGATTTAGGGCGTAGGCCAGCCGGGGTTTTGGTTCCTCCAGCGCCGCCGGAACGCTCATTGCCATTTTCAAAACCGCCCCCGGGGCTGAAACCGTATAGGCAGCGACCCAATCGACGAATTCACGCGTAACCTCACTCATGGGAGGCGTCTTCAATCGAGTCAGTACATCTTTGATCTTGTTTTCTTCGATATCGTCCGCACCCGAACCCCAGATGACGCCGTTGACTTCGCGGGCTCCCAAAGGCACGCGCACGAAATCACCGTCATTAAGCGCCATGTCGTCACCCACCCGGTAGTCGTAAGCCGCAGGCAAAGGCAGCGCCAGCAGGACGGTGACGCGTTCGCCGGGAAGATGAGATGATTTGGCAGGAGACTCTGGCATGGAGTACACTTTAAGCGAATCTGGATTGGGGATTCCATTGTAACCAATTAGAACGGGAAAACTTAGACATGAGCGGACAGGACAACGAAGCCGCAAACGCTATCGGCGTCAGCCTGAGCGAGGATCAGGTCAGTGACTTTCTTTCCGACCACCCGGATTTTCTTGCCCGTAATCCGGATATTCTGAAATCCATGATAGCGCCCTCACGCTGGAGCGGCGACGGCGTTGCTGATATGCAGCAGTTCATGCTGGAACAGTTGCGCGGCGAAATCGACAACCTGCGCGACTGCGCCCAGGACGTGATAGAAACCAGTCGCACCAACATGTCCGTTCAGACCCGCACCCATACCGCCGTGCTGGCGATGCTGTCGGCGACCAACTTCGAACAATTGTCTCGGGTTATCGCCGAAGATTTTCCCCTGCTTCTGGATATCGATGTCGCAGTTATCGGGTTCGAACCTGCGAATAGTCCGGGGATCGATATGAATTCTCCTGTCATCAGAAAATTTAACCCCGGTGATGTAGAGCGGATTCTGGGCCCCGATCAGGATGTCGCCCTTGCGCGCGATGTTGCCGACGACGGATTCATTTTCGGCGAGGGGGCCGGACTGGTTCACTCCGCCGCACTGGCCCGCCTGAGGCCCGGCCATCGTTCGCCAGCCGGGCTTTTGGCGTTAGGCTCAAGGGGAAGTACATTTTATCCCGGCCAGGGTACGGAACTGATCGGCTTCCTAGCCCGTGTGTTGGAACGGTGTATTGACCGATGGCTGGTGACGAAAGACTGATTTCCTTTCACGCTGAACCGGCCGTCCTCAAATCAATCGAGGACTGGCGGAACTGGCTGCAACATGAAAAACGTTGTTCCCATCACACCCTGGATGGATACGGACGGGATCTTGCCGCCTTCCTTGACTTCCTGAACGATCACCTGGGCTTCAGTCCGGGCTTAAGGGATATTGAAAAACTGAAAACAGCGGATTTTCGGAGTTATCTGGCCCGGCGAACGGGTGACGGTCTTTCCAAAACTTCACTGGCACGGGGTCTTTCGACGGTACGCAATTTTTTCCGATTTCTTGAGCGCGCCGGGTTGGCGCACAACGCCGCCATCGGCGGTATCCGCACGCCGAAAGTTCCCAAATCGATCCCCAAGGCGCTGGCCGAGGAAGAAGCCCTGGAAGCGGTTGCGACGATTGATGGCGTCTCGCCGGAGCAGGATCCCTGGATCGGCAAGCGCGATGTCGCCCTGATGACCCTGCTTTACGGCTGCGGTCTGCGTCTGGGTGAGGCGCTGGGGCTTAACCGGGGCGATGCGCGCGCCATTACGCCTGGCGGCGCGTTAGTGATCACCGGCAAGGGAAATAAAGAGCGAGTTGTGCCGGTACTGGATATCGTTGCAGAAGCGGTGCGCGACTATTTGCAGGCCTGCCCTTTCGCCCAGAACGACGAAGATCCCCTTTTCATCGGCGCGCGCGGCAAGCGACTGAACCCTGGGGTGTTCCAAAAACAGGTACGCACCCTGCGCGCCTATTTAGGCCTGCCCGAAACGGCGACGCCACATGCCATGCGCCACAGCTTCGCAACCCACCTTTTGAGCGGCGGCGGCGATCTTCGCACCATCCAGGAACTGCTGGGTCATGCCTCACTTTCAACGACCCAGCGCTATACGGAAGTCGACGCCGGTCGCTTGAGCGCCATCTATCAGAACGCCCACCCCCGGGCCCGAAACCGATCTTAAACTTTTGGCGCCAATAATCTTAACGCCACCGGCCCCATGGCGACGACCAGGCCGGTAACGGCGAATGCCAGCCCCCAGGACGAAACGGACTGAAAGGCATCGCCGACATCCAGCATGATTCCGAAAGCAAGAGGGCCCAAAAACGCCCCCGTAAAGCCGATGCATGAATGAACGGCCATGGTCGCACCCATGTATCCCTTGGGCGCAGTCGAAACCGCACCCGAAGTAATCGATGCCGAATCCGCCGTAACCGTGATCCCATAGATGATGAACGCTCCAACAATTAGCGGGTAAGCAACAACTCCCGCCAAAAATCCGATGACACAGGAAATGACAGCCGACACCAGCATGATCACCGCGATCACCTTGTTACGGCCAAAGCGGTTCGAAAATTCGTTTCCGATCACGCTGGAAGGCAGGCCCAGCAAGGTTACGAACGTCGCCGTCGCCGTCGCACTCCACATCTCGTAACCTGGCTCGACAAACGTTTGGGCGAAAAACAGGTAGGCCACCATCCACGAACGCAGGTTAAACAACTCGAAATTGTGAGCGGTGTAGGCCAGGACATAGCCCATGGCCGCCCGGCATTTGAATACAGGACGAAAATCGAGCAAATGGGTGTCCGGTTCGACGTGATCTTTGGGCAATTCCCTTGGCAGGAACGGCCAGGTAATAGCCATTGCAAGTATAGGACCAATCGCCGAAATGGCTGAGGCTACACGCCAATCGAAAGCTTCGGCAATCTCGCCGGCCATAAAGAAGGACATTGCAGCGCCAATGGAAAAGCAGGCCGTATAAAAGGCGATAGCGCGGCTTTGGGCCTTACCATCGATATTATCGCTAAGGATTTTCAGGCCCGGCATGTAGGTGCCGGCCAAACCAAAGCCGATCAACATTCTGAAGGCAAAGGCCGACCAGGCCCCATCGGCCAGGACGGCGAAGCCGATGTAGGCAAAACCGCATAGGGCCATGGAAAAGATATAAATCTTTTTGGCGGGAATCCGGTCGGTTAGGCTGACTAGCGCTGGTACCGACACCACGTAACCGCCGTAAAGGATGCCGCTGATCCAGCCTGCCTGGGTATTGGACAAGGCCCACTCGCCGATAAAACCAGGCAAAAGGGCAGGGAAAACGGAAAATCCCGTCATCCCGAGAATTTCCGCCAGACACATGATGATGGTCAGGCGCAAAGGACTGATCGAAAGAGCCACTTACTCTTTAATCCAGTCCCAGGCTGCTTCGCGGTCGTCTAAGTCAAAAAAACGCACTTCCCCCCGCATTAACAGAGCCGCGGCTCTGGCAGCAGCTTTTTCCCACGTGGCGTCGCCGACGAGGGCCATTTTCTCAAAATGGTGCCAATGGGTCATGCCAAAGGTAAAATCGTCCCAGGCCGCATAAAGGTCCCAACCATCGAAACCTTCCATATCAACCAGAAGCCTGATTTTACCGAATTCATCGATCCGCTCTTCGATTCGAGGCAGAAATGTTTTGTAGTCGGAATCCGTCAGGCGGCCAATGGCATGAACGCCAAGAACCTTGCCTTCACTCCCTGGTAGAAGCTCAAACATCGGGAACCCACTCCCTTTTTACGTCCGGTCGACAAGCAGGAACGCCTCCGGACGGGCCTATTTAGTGAACTAGCTTACCACTTACATATGGATTGCGCGACCATCAACGGCAAGGGCTGCTTCTTTAACAGCTTCGGAAAGGCCCGGATGGGCGTGACATGTGCGCGCGATATCTTCGCTCGATCCGCCAAATTCCATCACCGTTACGGCTTCCTGGATCAAATCTCCCGCGGCCGGACCTATGATATGGACGCCCAGAACACGGTCGGTTTTGGCGTCCGCCAGGACTTTGACAAAGCCCTCGCTGTCGGCGTTGGCGCGGGCCCGCGAATTGGCGCTAAAGGGGAATTTGCCTACTTTGTAGTCTACACCGGCCTCTTTCAGGGACTCTTCGGTTTTACCCAGCGAGGCAACTTCCGGCCATGTATAGACGACGCCCGGAATGGCGTCATAATTGACGTGACCCGATTGCCCGGCAAGGGATTCAGCCACGGCAATACCTTCTTCCTCCGCCTTGTGGGCCAGCATAGCACCGCCGATGACGTCGCCAATGGCAAAGATGCCCGGAACGTTCGTCTGAAGATCGTGATCAACGGTGATAAAACCATGCTTGTCCATGTTGACGCCCACTTTATCCAGGCCCAACCCGTCACTGTAGGGGCGCCGTCCAATGGCGACCAGAACCACATCGGTTTTGATTTTCTCCGCCTCGCCGCCGTCGCGAGGCTCCACGCTTAAGGTCACGCCCGCCTTGGTCGCCTTGGCCGCCGTCACCTTGGATTTCAATTTGAACTTCATACCCTGTTTTTTCAAGGTCCGGGTCATTTGTTTGACCACTTCGGCGTCCATGCCGGGCAGGATGTTGTCCAGGAATTCGACGACCGTGACCTCCGCGCCCAGACGGCGCCAGACCGAACCCAGTTCCAGGCCTATCACGCCGCCGCCAACGACGACCATGGATTTGGGAACCGAGCCCAGGGCCAAAGCACCGGTCGAACTGACAATCTGCTTTTCGTCAATATCCACGCCGGGCAAGGGGGCGACGTCGGAGCCGGTCGCGATAACGATGTTTTCTGTTTTCAGGGTCTGTTTCTTGCCCTTGGCGGGTTTAACTTCGACCGAATCAGCAGCCGTGATAACGCCCTCGCCAATGATGTAATCGACCTTGTTTTTCTTAAACAGGAATTCGATGCCTTTGGTCAGGTCATCGACAACCTTGTCCTTGCGGCCCATCATGGTATTCAAATCAAGCGATACCTTGCCGGTCTTGACGCCGTGGGCGGCGAATTCGTGCGCCGCCGCCTCGTAATGATGGGAGGACTGGAGCAAAGCTTTGGACGGGATGCAGCCGACATTCAAACAGGTGCCGCCCAGGGTGCCACGTTTTTCGACGCACGCGGTCTTCAAACCTAACTGGGCTGCGCGAATGGCGCAGACATAACCACCGGGTCCGCCGCCGACAACAATCACGTCATAGGAATCGCTCATTTTTCTAATCCTTTTCAGATTCTTGTTCTATGTGTCCAGCATGATGCGTTGCGGATCTTCGATGCATTCTTTGACACGGACCAGGAACGATACCGCCTCGCGGCCATCGACGATGCGGTGATCGTAACTGAGCGCCAGATACATCATCGGGCGGGCCTCGATGGAGCCATCAGGCATTACCATGGGGCGTTGCTGAATTTTGTGCATTCCAAGGATGCCCGATTGCGGTGGGTTGAGAATTGGCGTCGACTGCAACGAGCCGAAGATACCGCCGTTAGTAATGGTGAAAGACCCGCCCTGCATTTCCTCCATGGTCAGCTTACCGTCACGGGCACGGCCGCCGAAATCGCCAATCTGGGCTTCGATTTCAGCAAAGCTTGACGCGTCCGCGTCGCGCAGGACAGGTACAACCAGTCCCTGCGGCGAGCCAACGGCGACTCCGATGTCGTAGTAGTTCTTGTAGATGATGTCGTCGCCGCTGATTTCCGCGTTGATTGCCGGGAATTCACGCAAGGCCACGACGCAGGCCTTCACGAACAGGGACATGAAACCGACTTTAACACCGTGTTTCTTCTCGAAGATGTCCTTGTACTTGGCGCGCAGTGCCATCACTTCGGTCATGTCGACTTCGTTGAAAGTAGTCAGCATGGCCGCCGTGTTCTGCGCTTCCTTCAGTCGGGTCGCCACCATCTTGCGCAAACGGGTCATCTTGACTTTTTCTTCGCGCGGGCCGGCGGGACGGGTCGGGTAACTGGCTGCGGCCGGAGCAGGCGCGCTTGCGGCAGGCGTTGGGGCAGCAGCCGGGGCGGGAGCGGCAGCGCCACCGCTTTCCAGGTAGGCCAGCACATCACCCTTAACCAGACGGCCATCCTTGCCGGTGGCGGGGATGGCGGACGCATCCAGATTGTTTTCTTCAACCAGCTTGCGAACGGCCGGCGACATTGCCGCGGACGTGGCCGCAGGCGCTGCCGGTGCGGGTGCTGCCGCAGCAGGCTCGGCTGCCGGTTCAGGGGCAGGAGCAGGTGCGGGTTCTTCCTTGGGGGCGGGTTTGGCGGCGGGAGCGCCCGCGCCTTCTTCCAACAGTCCCAATAATGCGCCGACTTCGACTTCCGCCCCTTCATCGGCGGCGATGTCGCTCAGGGTCCCTGCCGTAGGGGCGTTGACTTCCAGCGTTACCTTGTCGGTTTCAAGTTCGACCAGCGGCTCGTCGGCGGCGACGGCGTCGCCAACCGCCTTCATCCACTTGGAAACGGTTGCCTCGGTTACGGATTCTCCCAGGGTCGGTACTTTTATTTCCGTCGCCATGTCATCCTCAATGTCTGAATCTGATTAAATGAAAAGATAATTTTGCACATTAATAGCCACTCCGCATAAACGGTTGCGGCAACTCGTCGATCGCTACGTTCAGGGAGCGATCGATTATTTCTTCCTGTTCCTGCTTGTGAACCTTGGCAAACCCCGTAGCCGGAGATGCCGCCGCCTTGCGGCCGATAAATACGGGCCGTTTGTTCTTGCCTTCCAGCTTGTCGAACATGGACAGCAGGCGCGGGTAAACGAAGAACCAGGCGCCCATGTTGGCAGGTTCTTCCTGGGTCCAGACGATTTCCGCGTTGGGATATCGGTTGAGCTGTTGATAAAGGGAGGTGCGCGGCCAAGGGTAAAGCTGTTCGACGCGAATGATGGCGACATCGTCTATTTTGGCGTCGCGACGAGCCTGCAAAAGATCGTAGTAAATCTTACCGGTGCAGATAACAACCCGGCGGACATTCTTATCCAGAGTCAGATTGTCGGATTCCGGCAGCACGCGGCGGAAATGGGTATCGGGACCCATTTCACCCATATTGGAAATAACCAGCTTGTGGCGCAGCAACGATTTCGGCGACATCACGATCAGTGGTTTACGGAAATTACGCCGCATCTGACGTCTGAGCGCGTGGAAATAGTTGGCCGGCGTTGTGATATTGACCACCTGCATGTTGTCTTCGGCGCACAATTGGAGATACCGCTCAAGCCTGGCCGATGAGTGTTCGGGGCCTTGCCCTTCGAAGCCGTGGGGCAGCAACATGCAAACGGCAGACATCCTGAGCCATTTCGACTCACCCGAGGCGATAAACTGATCGATGATCACCTGCGCGCCGTTAGCGAAATCGCCGAATTGGGCTTCCCATAAAACCAGGGTGTGCGGATCGGCCAGGGAATATCCGTATTCGAATCCAAGCACGCCTGCTTCCGAAAGCGGGCTGTCCATGACTTCAAACTGGGCTTGATCTTCGCGGATTTCGCTTAACGGGAAATAACGGTTTTCATCTCTTTGATCGATCAGGACACAATGCCTGTGTGAAAACGTTCCGCGGCCCGAGTCCTGACCAGACAGGCGAACCCCGGTACCTTCGACAAGCAGAGTGCCGAAAGCGAGTGCTTCGGCAGTCGCCCAGTCAATACCCTTGCCGTTTTCGATCATGGCGCGCTTGGCGTTCAACTGGCGGACAATCTTCTTATTCAGTTCGAAATCTTCGGGAACGCTTGTGATCGACATTCCGACCTCTTTGAGCAATTCCATGGAGGCCGACGTCTCGTGATCCTGGAATTCCTCTTCGCCGGTCAGCTGCACCAAGCCTTTCCATTTGCCTTCCAGCCAGTCGGCTTTGTTGGGCTTGTAGGACGTGGCGGCTTCGAAATCCTTTTCAAGGTCGCTGTCGAAAGCCTGCATGATCTGTTGCGCCTCGCCCTCCTTCAAGACGCCTTCATTTTCGAGCTGCTTGGCATAGATGTCCCGGGTCGTCGGATGTTTCTTGATCGCCTTATACATGATCGGCTGGGTGAACATCGGCTCGTCGCCCTCGTTATGGCCGTGACGGCGATAGCAGAACATGTCGATGACAACATCACGGTTGAACTCGTGACGGAATTCCGCGGCAATCCTGGCCACGTGAACGACCGCTTCCGGATCGTCGCCGTTAACATGGAAGATCGGCGCCTGAATGCCCTTGGCGATGTCGGATGGGTACGGGGACGAACGCGATTTTGTCGGCGCCGTCGTAAAACCGATCTGGTTGTTGACGATAAAATGAACGGTGCCGCCGGTGCGGTAGCCTTTCAACTGGGACAGATCGAGAGCTTCAGGAACTAGGCCCTGGCCGGCAAATGCAGCGTCACCATGCATCAACAGGCCCATAATGGTCTTGCGTTCCTCGTCGCCGATTTGCGCCTGTTTGGCGCGAACCTTACCCAGAACCACGGTATTTACCGCTTCCAGATGTGACGGATTGGCGGTCAGGGACAGGTGAACGGTATGGCCGTCGAAAACCCGGTCAGCAGAAGTGCCGAGATGATATTTGACGTCACCCGACCCGCCGATATCGTCGGGCTTGGAGGCAAGGCCCATGAATTCGGCAAACATCGCCATGTAGGGCTTGTTCATGATTGACGCCAGTACGTTCAACCTGCCACGGTGGGGCATGCCCAAAACCACTTCGTTAACGCCGAGTTGGCCGCTACGCTTGAGAATTTGTTCCAAAGCGGCGATCAGGCTTTCACCGCCATCGAGACCGAAGCGTTTGGTACCGGTGTATTTTTTATCGAGAAATTGTTCGAACCCTTCGGCTTCGACGAGGCGCTGGTAAATGAAGCGCTTGCCCTTGAATGTAAAATCCGTGTGGTTACGCCCGCCCTCGATGCGGCGCTGAATCCAGGCCCGTTCATCCGGTTCTTGCATATGCATGTATTCCACACCGATGGATGAACAGTAGGTTTCATGCAGAACCTTGAGGATTTCGCGCGGCGTCGCCGTTTCCAGGCCAAGCACATTGTTGATGAATATGGGGCGGTCCATGTCGGCTTCATGGAAGCCATAGGATTTCGGATCCAGTTCAGGATGTAGCGCCTTGCCTTCCAGACCTAACGGATCGAAGTTGGCGATCAGGTGACCACGTACGCGGTAGACGCGGATCATCATCAGTGCACTGATGGAATCCAACGTCGCCTGACGGATTTTGTCGGCGTCGGCCCGGCCTTCCAGACCGCGAGCCATAGTCGGAAGTCCACCGCCCATCATTTCGGCGGGAGACGGCCCGTCACCAGGAAGCGAGGAGCGCTCTATGGATGCTGCGACCTCTTCAGCCGGAGCGCCGCCGTTAGACCCAATAACGCCCGATTCCGATGGCGCCCAACTTGCGCCGTTCAGTTCGTCAAGAACCTCGCGAAGGTCGTCGGCCAGTTCGGTGAAGAATTTTACCCAGCTGGGATCGACGGAATTTGGATTTTCGAGAAACCGCGCATAGAGCTCCCCAACATAGGTTGCATTGGTACCAGACAGAAAACTATCGAGTGACGATGCCATTTTGCTCAACTGCACGGACTGACCAGCAATCCGCCTCCCCTCAAGCTAAATATTTACGACCTCTTATCCACCGAGTGCTTCGACCATCGTCGATCCAATCGATGCCGGCGAATCGGCGACATGAATACCGGCGCTCTTCAAGGCTTCGACCTTGTCCGCCGCCGTTCCCTTGCCGCCGGAAATGATCGCGCCTGCGTGGCCCATCCGGCGGCCCGGAGGCGCCGTCATGCCGGCGATAAAACTGACAACTGGTTTTTTCGTCTTCGACTGCTTGATGAAGTCGGCGGCTTCTTCTTCAGCCGTTCCGCCGATTTCGCCAATCATGACGATGGATTCAGTTTCATCGTCGCCCAGGAACATTTCCAGGCAGTCGACGAAATTTGTTCCGTTGACCGGGTCACCGCCGATACCGATACAGGTCGTCTGGCCCAGTCCGGCAGCTGTTGTTTGGGCTACGGCTTCGTATGTAAGTGTGCCCGAACGCGAAACGATGCCGACAGTGCCGCGAGTGTGAATATGTCCCGGCATAATGCCGATCTTGCACTCGCCAGGGGTAATGACGCCGGGGCAGTTGGGTCCGACCAGACGGGAAGATGATCCTTCGAGCGCTCGCTTGACCTTGACCATGTCCAGAACCGGAATGCCTTCCGTGATGCAAATGATCAAAGGAAGTTCGGCATCAATGGCTTCGACGATGGCGTCGCCGGCAAACGGCGGCGGCACGTAGATCACGGAAGCCGTTGCGCCCGTCGCGTTCGCCGCATCGGCGACAGTGTCGAAGACCGGCAGGTCAAGATGGGTTGTGCCGCCCTTACCTGGGGTGACGCCGCCGACCATCTGGGTGCCATAGGCGATGGCCTGTTCGGAATGAAAAGTGCCCTGGGCTCCGGTGAAGCCCTGACAAATAACTTTGGTGTTGGAATCGACAAGTACAGCCATTGGCTTTAAGCCTCCTTCACGGCTTTGACGATTTTCTCGGCCGCATCGGCCAGATCATCGGCTGAAACAATGGCGAGACCCGATTCATCAAGGATCTTCTTGCCCAGTTCTACATTGGTTCCTTCAAGGCGAACCACCAGCGGCACGTTGAGGCTGACCTCGCGGGCCGCGGCTACAACGCCTTCAGCGATAACGTCACAACGCATGATGCCACCAAAGATATTGACCAGAATGCCTTCCACGTTTGCATCGGACAAAATCAGTTTGAAAGCGGTGGTGACGCGTTCCTTGGTGGCCCCGCCGCCAACGTCCAGGAAGTTGGCCGGATCGCCGCCGAAAAGCTTGATGATGTCCATGGTCGACATCGCAAGCCCCGCGCCGTTGACCATGCAACCAATATTGCCGTCCAGCTTTATGTAATTCAATTCGTGTCGCGCGGCTTCCAGTTCGGCTGGATCTTCTTCGTCTTCATCGCGAAGCTCTTCAATATCCTTATGGCGGAACAGAGCGTTGTCGTCGAAGTTCATCTTGGCGTCCAGCGCAATGACGTCGCCTTCGCCAGTTACGACCAGTGGATTGATTTCCATCATCGAGGAGTCGAGTTTGATGAAAGCATCGTACAGAGCCAGCATGAACTTGGTGGCGACGCCGATCTGTTTGCCTTCAAGTCCGAGTCCGAAAGCGATTTGGCGGGCGTGGAACGGCAACATGCCGGTGGCCGGATCAATGCTGACTTTGAGGATTTTTTCCGGCGTCGCTTCTGCGACTTCCTCGATTTCCATGCCGCCTTCGGTCGATGCCATCAGGGTAATCCGGGACGTGCCCCGATCGATCAACATGGACATGTATAGTTCACGCGCTATGTCGCAGCCTTCTTCTATATAGACGCGTTTGACTTCCTTGCCTGCAGGACCGGTTTGCTTGGTGATCAGGACGTGACCCAGCATTTCGCCGACGCTGTCCTTAACATCGTCAATGGATTTGACGACGCGTACGCCGCCCTTTCCATCCGGGTTGTCGGCAAATTTGCCGGCGCCGCGGCCGCCTGCATGTATTTGCGATTTAACGACCCACACCGGACCGCCCAGTTCTTTGGCTACCGTTTCGGCTTCGGGCGGGGTGTAGGCGACGCCTCCACGAGGAACGGTAACCCCGAATTTAGCCAGCAACTGCTTGGCTTGATATTCATGAATATTCATCGGTTTGCTTTAAGTCTCCACTTAAAGAGCCTTGCGGCCCTAAGTTAACATTCGCTGTTATTTCTTTTTGGCCGGCGCCTTTTTCTTGGCCGGAGCTTTCTTGGTGGCCGCTTTTTTTGCCGGAGCTTTTTTCACAGCCGCCTTCTTGGCCGGCGCCTTTTTGGCCGGGGCTTTCTTGGCAGCTGCCTTCTTAGGCGCAGCCTTTTTCTTAGCCGGAGCCTTCTTGGCGGTTTTAGCAGCCGCCTTCTTCGGTGCGGCCTTCTTCTTGGCCGGAGCGGATTTCTTTGCTTCGGATTTTGCCGCGGCAGCCGCCTTCTTTTTCAGGCCCTGAATTGCCTTGATCAGACCCTTAACGGCACGCACGGATTTATTGAAACCGGCCTTTTCCGTTTTGTCGAGCTTGATTTCGACAATCCGTTCTACGCCCTTGGCGCCAATCACCACGGGAACGCCAACGTACATGCCTTTGACCCCGTACTGACCTTTCAGATATGCGGCGCAAGGCAGGACCCGTTTTTGGTCTTTCAAATAGGCTTCTGCCATCTGAATGGCGGAACTGGCCGGGGCGTAGAAAGCCGACCCCGTCTTCAACAGACCAACGATTTCGGCGCCACCGTCACGGGTGCGCTGAACGATTTCGTCGATGCGTTTCTGGGTCGTCCACTTCATGCTTACCAGATCCGGCAAGGGAATACCGCCGACGGTGGAGTAGCGCGGCAGCGGCACCATGGTGTCGCCGTGACCACCCAGGACGAAAGCCGAGACATCGTTGACCGAAACGTTGAACTCATCGGCCAGGAAGTAACGGAAGCGAGCCGAATCGAGCACGCCCGCCATACCGACGACCTTGTTGTGGGGCAGGCCGGAAGCCTCACGCAGAACCCAGACCATGGCGTCCAGAGGATTGGTGACGCAAATGACGAAAGCGTTCGGGCAGTTTTCCTTGATGCCCTTGCCAACCGATTCCATGACCGAGGTGTTGATACCCAGAAGATCGTCGCGGCTCATGCCCGGCTTTCGAGCGACGCCGGCGGTTACGATAACCACGTCGGCACCACGAATGGCGGAATAGGAGTTGGCACCCTTAATGGCGCAATCGAAACCCTCTACCGGAGACGATTCCGCCAGATCAAGTCCTTTGCCCTGCGGAATGCCTTTGACAATGTCGAAGAGAACGACATCTCCCAATTCCTTTAGTCCAGCGAGATGTGCAAGTGTTCCACCGATATTCCCGGCGCCGATGAGGGCAATCTTGTTGCGTGCCATGTACCCGTCCCTTTACTAATTTTGGTCCCTGAATGAAATTTTGCGACCGATTATGCCGCAGCGCAATAAAACGAGGATTAAGTAACCCGTATTCAACGTAAGGGCAAGCCTAACCTACCTGAAAGTGTTGCCGTATTTACCCATAGTACATAATGACTTGGGGAGTTACGCGTATAGATCAAGGCCAATGTCGACGGCGGGCGCGGATTGGGTGATGCGACCGACGGAAATAAAATCTATACCGGTTTCGGCGATGGCGCGAATCGTCCCAAGGTTCACCCCGCCGGAAGCCTCCAGCGGAATACGCCCATCCGTCATCTCGACAGCTTTGCGAAGTTGATCGTTGCTCATGTTATCCAGCAGAATTTTGTCCGCCCCTGCCTCAAGGGCCTCGATAACCTGTTCGAGGGTATCGCATTCAACCTCAATGTCCTTCAGGTCTGCTCTCTTGGCGAGGGTCACGGCCTTGGCGACGCTTCCAGCCACCGCGATATGGTTGTCCTTGATCAGCACCCCGTCATCCAGACGCATGCGGTGATTGGTCGCGCCGCCCAAGCTGGTTGCATATTTTGAAAGGTTGCGCAGACCCGGGATGGTCTTGCGGGTATCCAGCAGCACCGTGCCAGTGCCTTCGATGGCGTCCACGTAGCGCCGGGTTTCGGTAGCGATGCCGGAAAGCAATTGGACGATATTCAAAGCCGTGCGCTCGGCTGTAAGGAGTCCCCGGGCGAGCCCGTCCAGTGTCATCAATTGGCCGTCGACGGAAACGCGATCCCCGTCTTTCACCAGGTTTTTGATTTCGGCATCGGGGACGAGACGGCGGAAGATCTGTTCGGCGACTTCAAGACCGGCGACGACGATATCCTCCCGCGCCGCCATCACAAGTCTGAGCCTTGTCTCTTCGCCCAATGTTGCGGCCGACGTTAAATCACCCTGGCCAATGTCCTCCTGCAGGGCGGTTTCGATTAAACGCTCAATGGATTCCTGATCAGGCCCCGACACCTAATTTATTCCGCCGCTTTCGGTGCCGCAGGTTTCGGCGACATCTCGAGCATCCGCGCGATGGGTTTCAGAGCGCGCAGGCGCAACTCTTCATCCATTTCGATGCGCGGCGCGTTGTTAACCATGGCCAGGTAGAGCTTTTCCATGGAATTGAGCGCCATATACGGGCAGTGAGTGCATGGGCAAGCACCGACATCGCGGGCTTCGCTAACTCCCGGGGCGGCAATGAAATTTTTCTCCGGATTGGTTTTTTGCATCTGGTGGATGATGTGGGGTTCGGTGGCGATAATGAAATTTTTCGCCTCGTCCGTGGCGACGAAATTCAGGATTCCCTTTGTCGAGCCGATGTAATCAGCAAGCTCGAGAATGGTGTCCGGGCATTCGGGGTGAGCCGCCACATGGGCGTCCTTGTGTTGGGCCTTCAACTGCAATAACAATTCCTCGGAAAACTCCTCGTGGACGATGCAGCTACCTGGCCACAACACCATTTCCTCGCGGCCGGTTTTCTTTTTCAGGAAATTACCCAGGTGCCGGTCGGGCGCGAACAGAATCGGCTGATCTTCAGGCAATTGCTTGATAATCGCCTCGGCATTGGAAGAGGTGACGATGATGTCGGACAGTGCCTTAACTTCGGCCGAACAATTGATGTAGGTCAGCGAGATGTGATCCGGGTGGGCGTCACGCCAGGCCTTAAATTCTTCAGCGCCGCAGTCTTCTTCAAGAGAACATCCGGCCTCGGCGTCGGGTAGCAGGACCGTACGTTTCGGGTTGACTATTTTCGCCACCTCACACATGAAGCGCACGCCGCAGAATACGATGACATCGGCGTCGGTTTCCGCAGCTTTTCGCGACAAATCCAGAGAATCTCCGACGTAATCGGCAATATCCTGAATTTCGAAATCCTGATAGTAGTGCGCCAGAATGACGGCGTTCTTTTCACGCCTGAGCCTGTTGATTTCGGCCTCTAAATCAATTGGCAGGCTGTTCGATGCACTTGAATCCGGCAAAACCACGGTATCAGTCAAAAATCGTCTCCAAAATCAAGGAATTCACACCCCTGATTTAGTCGTGAATCGGGGCTGGCACAAGAGTAAGATCAAACTGCTTTTAATTAGTACTATTTAAATGCAAACCACTTTACGCGGCGTCTTCCCGGCCCAATATGGTGTGTTCCCGCCCCAAATATTCTTCCGATTGCATTTCCATCAGTCTGGAAGCGGTGCGTTCGAACTCGAAAGATCCGTCCCCCTTGACGTAGAGATCGGACGGTTGCGCCTCGGCGGAACAGATCAGGTTCACGCCGCTTTCATAAAGGGCGTCGATCAGGGTGACGAAACGTTTCGCCTTGTCCCGGCTTTCCGGCCCCATTTGCGGGATACCGCTCAAAATGAGGGTATGGAAATGCTCGGCTATGGCCAGATAATCCGCCGGGCCTAGGGCCTCACCGCAAAGCTGATCAAAACCGATCAGGACGACGCCGTCCGCGGCCTTTGGGAATTCCAGTTCACGGCCATTGACGATGACGGCTTCTTCCGGCTCGTCGGTATCATTGGTCAGGCGCTCGAAAAGGCGGTCTAACGTAACACCGGCCTTTTTATTGTGCGGCGTCAGGTAAACCCCGGCCTGACGAATGGTTTCCTGACGGTAGTCCGTGTGCCCGTCCAGCATCAGCAGATCGAGTTTATCCTCGATCAAATCAATAAACGGCATGAAAAGAGCGCGTTGAAGACCGTCCTTGTAAAGATCCTTCGGTGGCCTATTGGATGTGGCGACAACAACCACGCCTTCTTCGAACAGGGTTTCGAACAGACGGCCCAAGATCATCGCATCGGCAATGTCATGGACTTGAAATTCATCGAAGCATAGCAAGGTGGCCTCTTCGGCGAAGCGCTTGGCGATGGGTGGAATGGGGTCGTCGCCCCGGCCTTTCCATTTGCGGTATTCGTTCAGGCGGGTGTGAACTTGCTGCATGAAGGCATGAAAATGAACCCGGCGTTTGTGTTTTACCGGCGCGGTTCGGAAAAACAGATCCATCAGCATGGATTTTCCGCGCCCAACCCCGCCGAACATGTACAGTCCCTGCGGTGGCTCCTCGCGCCTGCGGCCCAATCCGAAACGTTCTTTCCATCCCTTCTGGCCGCTCGATTGTTCGTACAAAGTCAGTGCATGATGCAGGCTTTGCAGCTTTTCAATGGCCAACGCCTGAGCCGGATCGGGTTTTAGCTCCCCGTCCCGTATCTTGAGGCGATAGTCGTTCAGCGGTCCATCGGTCATGCGGCGATTCTCAGTAAAACTAAAGGGCGCGAACGCCCGACATATCATATTTAAGGATCATGGAATCCCATGTCAAAGATTAGGAACTACTTGACCTTTTGAAGAATTCTCTTATTTTAGACTAATGTCTACTATATTGGACGATATGTCAGACGGAATCTCGGTTCGAGCTCGAGCCGAGAGAGAGGCGCGCAATTGGTCGCTGGCTGAAGCAGCGGAAAAATCTGGTGTCTCGAAGGCTATGATAAGCAAGATTGAACGGGGAGAATCGAGCCCCACCACGGCTGTATTAGGACGGTTGTGCGGCGCATTTGGACTCACTCTATCAACCTTTCTTTCAAGGGCCGAAGGAAACACCGGCCAATTGATCCGGGCCGCCCAACAACCGAGCTGGACCGATCCGGAAACGGGCTGCGTCCGTACATTGATTTCGCCAAGCGCAGGTGGGCCCATTGAAATAGTTGCTGTCGACCTTCCTGCCGGAGCAGAAGTAGTTTTTCCGGCCTCCATATATGCTGTTTTCCATCAACTTGTTTTGGTTCTTGCCGGTAAACTCAATCTTAGCGAAGGCGAAAGAAAACACCTCCTGGAAGTCGGTGACTGCCTTGAACTTGGGCCGCCGTCTCAATGCATATTCTTAAACAACACCAAAGAACCTTGCCGTTACCTTGTCACGGCAAGTCGGAGGAACTAGAGATGCCATCTGTCTCAGAGCCTGCATTAATGCCGCAATCCTCTGAGCGGCACCTAATTCACTACGGCCGAGACTTTCAAAATGAATTGATCGTTCGTGCGCAAGGATCTTACCTCTATACGGAGGAAGATCGCGCCATTCTGGACTTTTCCTCTGGTCAAATGTGCGCCACCATCGGCCATAGTCATCCGAAGATTCTGGAAGCCATGGAAAAGGCCGGCCGGTCGGTCCTGCATTTAGACAGCACGATGCTGTCGCCGGATGTAGTTAGCCTAGCCGATCGTCTTTGCGCATTGCTTCCCCATTCGCTTGGAAAAGTGCAGCTGTTGAATACGGGCGGCGAGGCAAACGAAGCGGCAATTCGGCTTGCCAAGATTGCCTCCGGCCGCTTCGAGATTATTGGCATGTCAGGCTCTTGGCATGGAACGACAACAGGTGCCGCTTCGACGACATACGCCCATGGGCGAAAGAAATACGGCCCCGTGATGCCCGGATCGCTGGCGATACCTTCACCCAACTGTTATCGCTGTCCAATTCGACATTGTTCCGATCAATGTAATTTGGCCTGTCTTGACGTCGGCTTCGAGATGATCGACGCGATTTCAGTTGGCGAAGAAGCCGCCGTTATCATAGAACCGGTCCAAAGCGCGGGAGGCATTATCGTACCGCCAAAAGGCTATTTGCGCCGCTTGAAAGAACACTGCGAGCAAAGAGGCATCCTTCTTATTCTGGACGAAGCCCAGACCGGATTGGGCCGTGTAGGCACTTTATTTGGATTTGAAAAGGAAGGTATCGTCCCGGATATTCTCACACTTTCCAAAACTCTTGGCGGAGGGCTTCCTCTTTCTGCCGTGATTGCCAACGACTCCGTTGCTCAGGCAGCCCGGGAAAATGGTTTTTCCCATTACACATCTCATACTTCCGACCCATTCACTGCAACCGTCGGCCTGGCCGTAGTGGATGTGATTCTTAAATCGAAACTTGCCCAACGGGCCGCCGCAACGGGCCAATATCTAATGGATCGCCTTCTTGATCTGCAATGCCGCCACGAGATTATTGGTGATGTTCGCGGCCGTGGCCTTCTTATTGGCGTTGAAATTGTCCTAGATCGGGAAACGAAAGAGCCTGGACATGAGCTTATAAAAGCCCTGTCGGAGCACTGTTTCCGACAGGGTCTCAATATCAACCGGGTCGGCGGGCCGCACTCAGTATGGCGATTGGCGCCGCCTCTTACTGTCTCCCGGGAAGAAGTCGATCGGGCGATTGAAGTAATGGATCATGCCTTACGGGCTTGCGCGTAGTGCATAGTCTCTAATTCTGTATATAAGGTCGCTAGATGAGCCCGCCTACGGGATCGAAAATGGCTTCCATTTCGCGTCGGAACCTGTAGGCGAAAGACGTATCGTCAAATTCGACATCGGCAAATCTTATTGGCTGGCCATTGGCGATGTGCGTCTTGGTGGTGACGCCATTTGAAAGTCCGATAGGCAGGTAGCCGTCTCGGCAGGACCGGGCTGCAGGCATTAAGGTACCATAGACCGTGTAGCCGCCTTCGCCATCAAGAACCTCACCGGCTTCAAGCCCCCGTTTTGCCGTCGCCACTACGTCGGCGCGGAAATCACGCGCACTGCCCGTCGGCAGGCCGGTGATCCCGGCGGTGATCACGCTGACGCCCAGTTCCAGACCGATCAGGTGGAAAGGCCGGTAAAGAGCCGAATAGCGTCCCGAATCGTCCGTGGTGACGCCATATTCCCTGAAACAGTTTTGAACGTAGTCAGAGGGCGCTTCGAAGGAAACGAACACCCCCCAGCGCAAATCCTTTTCGACTTGCTTGCCGTCGCGGTGCAGGCTCGAGATCACTTCCACCATGCCTTTACGCGCCAATGATCCGCCGTCTTCCTGGGGACGCAGAACCTGTGCCAGGTCGTCGATGCCGCAGGGAGGAAATTTCAGGCCGTCGTCGGGCGGTATCAAGTTGCAGGCGTTGGCGACGGCCGCCATTTCGATAGCCGATTTGGTTCCGTCCAGAAACGAGTTGAACATCTTGGCGTTCATGCCTGCGGTTTCGGCTTGTTTTGGCGTCAATCCGTAATGATCCCAGACTGTTTCCGGCGTCGACCCATGGTAAGAAGGCAGGTACTTGGTTCCTTTTCCGGCCGAAACCACATCGAAGCCACAAGACCGGGCCCAGTCGACCTGTTCTGCGATCAGAGCCGGCTGATCCCCGTAAGCCATCGAATAAACCACATCCGCCTGGGCGGCGTGGCGCGCAAGCAGGGGTCCCGCAAGGACATCGGCTTCCACATTGACCATGACCACATGGCGGCCTCGTTGAAAACTCTTCAAGGCATGAGAAATACCCGCTTCCGCATCACCGGTGGCTTCAACGATGACTTCAATGCCACCGGCGTTGATAACCTCTTCGGCGTTATCGGTAATAAACGTAGATCCTTCGGATAGCGCCTTGGCGGGTGAAGTCGCTTGATACCGTTCCAGCGGCCAACCCGTCCTCGCCAATTGGGCTCGCGCGCGCTCTACGTTCAGATCAGCAATGCCCAAAACATGCAAACCAGGCGTGTGAAGGGCCTGGCTGAGAAACATGGTTCCGAACTTACCGGCGCCGATCAAGCCGACGCGCAAAGGCATGCCTTGTTCAGCCCTGGCCTGAAGCATGGCATGCAAATTCATTGTGAGAGCCCCCTCGCCTCGAAAACTTCGACTAATAAGCAATGGGGAAATGGTATAGGCGAATTAGCCTGTCCACAAGGAACAAGCGGTATGGAAAAACTTCTGCGATTATTGACGCTGGACCAATGCCTTCTTTATTTCCGCAATCGCCTTACCCGGGTTTAGTCCTTTGGGGCAGGTATTGGTGCAGTTCATGATGGTATGGCAGCGGAACAACTTGAAAGGATCATCCAGATCGTCCAGGCGTTCGCCAGTTGCTTCGTCGCGGGAATCGGCTATCCAGCGGTAAGCCTGCAACAAAATGGCGGGGCCCAGGTACCGGTCGCCGTTCCACCAGTAGCTTGGGCAACTGGTCTGGCAGCAAAAACACAAAATGCATTCCCACAGGCCGTCCAGCTTGGCGCGTTCTTCGGGGCTTTGAAGCCTTTCAGTATCCGGGGCGGCGGTATCGGCGTTCAACCAAGGCTTGATCGACGTGTATTGGGCGTAAGGCACCGTCAAATCCGGCACCAGATCCTTGATCACCGGCATGTGCGGCAAAGGATAAATCTTTATGTCGCCCTTGATGTCGGAAATCGCCTTGGTGCAGGCAAGGGTGTTGGTGCCGTCGATATTGAACGCACAGGAACCGCAGACACCTTCGCGGCAGGAACGCCGGAAGGTCAGGGTTGGGTCCATTTCGTTCTTGATCTTGACCAGGGCGTCCAGGACCATCGGCCCACACTTATCCAGATCGACCTCGAAAGTGTCCAAGCGCGGATTATCTCCGCTGTCCGGATCGTAGCGGTAAATCTTGAAGTTTCGGACCCGTGACGAGCCTTCGGGAGCCTTGTGGGTGCTACCGGTTTTAACCGTGGAATTCGCCGGGAGATTAATTTCAACCATCTTAATACACCCGTGCCGCCGGTTCGATGTAGTCTACGTCGTCGCTCAACGTCCACGTATGTACCGGACGGTAATTCAGCGTCACCTTGCCTTTTTCGTCGATCCAGGCCAGTGAATGTTTCATCCAGTTTTCGTCATCCCGGTCGGGGAAATCCTCACGGGCATGGGCGCCGCGGCTTTCCTTGCGGGCGACGGCGCTATGGATGGTCGCCTGAGCGCAGGCAAGAAGGTTTTCCAGCTCCAGGGATTCGACGAGATCGGAGTTCCATATCATCGAACGGTCGGAAACCTTGATCTGTTCCACCGACTGGACGATCTGATCGACCTTTTGGCGGCCTTCTTCCATCGTTTCCTGGGTCCTGAAGACGGCGGCGTCCCGCTGCATGGCGCGCTGCAGTTCGCCCCTGATTTCGCTGGTAGGAAGCGATCCATCGGCGTGGCGCAGTCTGTCGAAGCGGTCCAGCGCGCGTTCGGTTTGGGATTCGGGAATCGATCTCGGTTTGGCTCCGGCTTTGATGGTATCGACGGCGCGCAGCGCAGCCGCACGGCCGAAGACGACGATATCCAGCAACGAGTTGGTGCCCAGCCTGTTGGCCCCGTGGACAGAAGCGCAGGCGCATTCGCCGATCGCCATCATGCCCGGAACCACGGCGTCCGGATCGCTTTCACTGGGGCGCAGGACCTCTCCGTGATGGTTGGTCGGGATGCCACCCATGTTGTAATGGACGGTCGGCAGGACCGGGATCGGTTCGCGGGTGGCGTCGACCCCGGTGAAAATCTGCGCCGATTCCGTAATGCCGGGAAGGCGCTCCAGCAACAGGTCTTCACCCAGATGCTCAAGATGAAGGAAAATATGGTCGTTCTCGTCACCCACACCGCGGCCTTCCCTGATTTCGACGGTCATGGCGCGGCTGACGACGTCGCGCGAGGCCAGGTCTTTTGCCGTCGGTGCGTAACGTTCCATGAAGCGTTCGCCTTCGGAATTGGTCAGATAACCGCCCTCGCCGCGCGCCCCTTCAGTAATCAGGCAGCCTGATCCATACATACCGGTGGGGTGGAATTGGACGAATTCGTGATCCTGCAGGGGCAGCCCTGCGCGCGCCACCATGGCGTTGCCGTCGCCGGTGCAGGTGTGGGCCGACGTGCATGAAAAATAGGCGCGGCCGTATCCGCCGGTCGCCAGCACCGTCGTCTGAGCGCTGAAGCGATGCAGGGTGCCGTCGTCCAGGTTCCAGGCCAACGCGCCGCAACAGGCTCCGTCATCATCCATCAACAGATCGATAACGATGTATTCGACAAAGAACTCCGCGCCGCGCTTCAAGGACTGCTGATACAGTGTGTGCAGAATGGCGTGGCCTGTTCGGTCAGCGGCCGCGCAGGCGCGCTGCACCGGGGCCTCTCCAAAATTACGCATATGGCCGCCGAACGGACGCTGGTAAATTTTGCCCTCTTCAGTGCGAGAAAACGGAACCCCGAAGTGCTCCAGTTCATGAACCGCAGGAACGGCTTCGCGACACATGTATTCGATGGCGTCTTGGTCGCCCAACCAATCGGACCCCTTGACCGTGTCGTACATGTGCCAGCGCCAGTTGTCTTCGGCCATGTTGCCCAGCGACGCGCCGATACCGCCTTGTGCAGCAACGGTGTGCGAACGTGTCGGGAAAACCTTGGTGATGCAGGCGGTTTTCAATCCACCGTCCGACATACCCAGGGTGGCGCGAAGGCCCGCGCCGCCGGCGCCGATGACCAGAACGTCATGGGTATGTTCGGTAATTTCGTAGACTTTGTTTTCAGATGACATTATCGATTAACTTCCGAATGCAATGCTCAAAACGGCAAGCAGGCAGGCGATCCCGCCAATATAGGAGAAGGCCTTGACCAATATCAGGATCGATACTTTGGCGCCTTCTCCATGGACGTAGTCTTCAACAACGACCTGCATCCCCTGTTCAATATGATAAAAAGTGCTGATAATCGTCAGGACCAGCAACAAAACGGTTCCGGGCTGTGATACCCAGGCAACCAACGCCGCATGGTCGGCGCCGATCTGGCCGATCACGGCGAAAACAAACCACAACATCAAAGGCACCAGCGCCAGCGATGTCAGGCGCTGTGCCCACCAATGCGATGTGCCGCCGCTTTTGGCTGGTCCAAGGCCGCGGGCTTGTGCAAGAGGTGTGCGCATATCCATTAGCCGCCCCCCCTATAATAGTCCCGCCCGCATATAGGCGGCGATCCAGGTTAAAAGAGTCATTCCAATTGTAAAGACAACAACCAACATGCCGGTGAAGCGCAGAGTCGGTAATTCAAAGCCAAAGCCCGCATCCCAAAACAGATGCCGAATGCCATTCGCGAGATGGTAATAAAGGGCAATAGTCACCCCAAACAGAACCAGCCGACCGAACCCCGATCCCATAAAGCCTTGCGCGCGGGCGAAAGCCTCCGGCCCGTAGGCCGCCGCCATCAGCCAATAGATGAGAAAAACCGCCCCGAAAGACAGAGCAACTCCCATCAGGCGGTGCAGAATGGACAGAACCGAAGTAATTTGAGGATTGTATACTTGCAGGTGCGGCGAAAGCGGCCGCTCACTTTTTGCCCCTGTGGGGGTATTGCTTGTCGCCATGGGGATGTCCCGATCCTTTTGGTCCCTGACGCCTCTTATGGGCACCCTTGGATGTTCAAATCTGCGAAAACATCCTGTGCAGTTCGTTTAACCTACCCGTTAGGGCAAGTCAATGTTCGCAACTGCACAATACTGTTTTGACTAGTTCGTTTTTGTTCAATCAAGAAACAAATTCAGCAAGACAAACATGAATTTTGTTTTATTAGTTTATTCTAATTTTATTTTCTGATTGAGGGGTCTAACATCCTGAATCTAAACAGATTCAATCGAGACGTGTGAACACAGTTGTGGAAAACGTGTGAACCAAATGTGAGCAGGTCCGAATTTTATGCACAGAAAAGTTGATATTTGCCCGATATTGCTATTGAAGCCTGAAACAATAATTCGGACCATGCATCCTGCATGTGAAAGTGCCGATGCAGAGAATTCTTTCATCGTTTCTTATGGGTTCTTTTAGGACTTTTCGAAATTTTGAATTACGAATTTTCTGCCTCCTGAATGACTAAGGTGCTTGCACCTGAAGACATTCAGGGGAAAGCGCCCCAATAGGGAGGGCCGGGTTTCGTACCTGGATCGAACTGGCGGGACGTTCGCGAAAGTAGCGACCTCACCAATGTGAGGCGGACCCTTTGCTTAAGGCTGGCTGCACATCCTTAGGGTTGAGCGCCAAATTTATGCAAAGAGCAGACCTGAAGATTCAGGCTTCGGTCTGAATAAGATGGCGAGCAAAGGGACGGGGGGGTTCAGACTGATTTCAGCCCGAACACCGGTCGTTCAGGGGGGCTTTTGCCCTCCAGGGTTCCTAACGGTGAAGTTTCGGCTTCCTTCGGGTACCCCTTAGGTCCGCGTGACAGCGAGGACGCAACGATCGCGTCGGAGGGTTTGCCACGAACCTGGGCCCGGAACCGGCGCAAGCCGGGAAAAGACCTAGAGGAAAAGCAGCCCACATCACCAAGGGTCAAGGGCGGTTCTCTGCCCAGGGTTCGCTCATGAACCTTTAGGTGATGACAAGCGATCCGCTCGCTTTCAGATGCGCGGAGCCTGGCCGGCTCCATTTAGAGGCGTCGGGTGCGCGGCTTTTTAAGCGGCGCGTTATACAGGTTTCCCAGGATCTGTATACCCGACGCCTCTTTCATTTTCGTTAACGCCGTCTTTAAATCACGTCAGTGCTTTTCAGCGTAGGCATTCCCGCTTGGCGCAACAACCTTGCCTTTGTAGCGCCGAAGTTCCTGAAAAAGTCCAGTTGTTTGCGCGTCTGCTTCAAGCTGGGCAGGAAGGCGTTCGATAGGCCTTACCCATCTTTGCCTGCTTTTCAGCAATTGCGTTGAATCAACCCCGGTGACACCTGATAAACCATCGGCCCAGGCTGTTTCACTAGAATTCATCAATTCACCATATTCAATAGCGCATCCACCGAAGACCTGCAGCTGAATGAGAGCCGTTCTGTAGACGTCGATGTAGTATTGCTCTGTTTCCCGGTATCCCCAACCAAACGATAAATAGGCGCTTCGAGCGACTTCAGGAAAAACTCGGTACACGAGAATTATTTTTGGCAAATAATCGAGTTTAAAAATAGGGTGGGTCAGCCAGACCAAATCCATGGACTTTAAATAGTCGGCCTGAGCCAACAGTCTGCGTAATGCCCTCTTAGCATTGCTCATGTGGAGCCGGCGGAATTTTCTATGCAACCACCAGCAATCCGCCCTCTGGGCAAACTTTCTGGATATGGCAAATTCCCGTCCGGCTTTTTGTAGCAGGGTATGTTCGTATGCGCCGGCGGATCGCTTCCAATCTTTGATGGGGCTCATACCAAAACTAGCGCCGCATTCGGCAAGGATTGCAGACAACAACGAAGAGCCGCACCGCCCCGTACCGACAAGAAGAAATTTTTTCTCGCCGGGAATTTCTTCGGGTTGTTCCTCGTATTCCTTAGGCATGGAGCACCAATTATTGATTAGGATTTTCTAGGCATCAGAACAGTATAGTCAAAATCCAGTACGACGCTGGGCTCATACTTGTCGTCTTCGCCTTTATCGGGGAACGTCTCGCACGATTGATCCTTGCTTGCCACCGTGCGCAGACGCAATGCGCCGATATCGTTGCGCCCGGCGATTTCAGTTTTACCCAAAATCTCGCTCCAGGCATAGATCGTATCGCCGCCGAAAGAAGGGGCAGTGTGGCTGCCGCCATTGATAGCGACGATCTTGAAGGCGTTGGCCAGACCATTGAACGACAGCGACCGGGCCAGGGATATGACATGCCCACCATAGACAATACGGCGGCCAAAGCGACCGTCTTTTTCCGTGTGCTGGTTGAAGTGCACCTTGGCCGTGTTTTGGTATAGCCGTGTTGCGATCATATGATCGGATTCTTCGATGGTCATGCCATCGACATGATCGATCTTCTCGCCCGTTTCGTAATCATCCCAAAGCATGTCGCTACCCGACAGCAGGCTGTCAAACCCGGCCGTTTCCAACCCTTCGGGGATGACGAGGTCCTCGTCGGCGACAAATCCCGGCAGGTCCGGTACGACGGGTTCGGGCGCAGGCGCTTCCAGGTTTCTCTTATTGACCATTACCCAGCGAATATAGTCCAGAACCGGTTCTTCACGCTGGTTGACGCCAACCGAATGAACATAAACCACGCCCGTCTTGCCGTTTGAGTTTTCCTTTAAGCCAATAACCTTGGAGGTGGTGCGAAGGGTGTCTCCCGGGTAGACGGGAACCCCGAAACGTCCCGCCGCATATCCCAAATTCGCCACGGCGTTCAACGAGATATCGGGAACTGTTTTTCCGAAAACCACGTGGAAAGCCAGCATGTCGTCAACCGGCGCAGCCTCGAAGCCCAGAGACATGGCGAACATGTCAGACGAATGAGTGGCGAATCGGGTTCCGTATAGAGCCGTATAAAGGGATACGTCACCTTCGCTAACGGTGCGCGGCGTGGCATGAACGATTTCCTGGCCAAGTGAGAAGTCCTCGAAATAATTGCCGGGATTGGTCTTGTTGCTCATTTACTCATTATTCCTTTTCTGCCGCGGCGATGGCTTCGGCCATAGCCACCAGACGATGGGCGTTTTCTACGTGCAGGTTTTCGATCAATTTACCTTCAACGACGATAACGCCCTTGCCTTCTTTTTCAGCCTCCGCGTGGGCGGCGATGATCGTGCGCGACCATTCGATTTCGGCGTCGGTTGGGGCAAAGACGCGATTTGCGACTTCGATGGTCTTAGGGTGAATAAGGGTCTTGCCATCAAATCCCATCTCCAGGCCTTGCTGACAGGAAAATTCGAAACCTTCATCGTCGGCCAGATCGAGGTGGACACCGTCGATAATGGCTACCCCGGCTGCTCGTCCCGCCAACATGCATAGGCCCAGCGAGGTGATCATCGGCAAACGTTCCCTGGTATGGGCGCAATGCAGGTCTTTGGCCAGATCGGACGTGCCCATAACCAATCCTCCCAGACGCGGCGTGGAAAAAGCGATCTCTTCGGCGTGCAACATGCCCAGTGTCGTTTCCATCATGCACCAGATGGCCATATCGGTGGGCGCGCCGGCATCCGTCATTATTTTTTCGGCATCCAGAACCATTGCGGCGCTTTCGACCTTGGGAAGTAGAATCGCATCGGCACCCGACATCGCCATGGCGTTTATGTCGTCTGAGCCCCATTGCGTATCCAAGCCATTGACACGAACGATCAATTCCCGGTGTCCGTAGCCGCCCTCGTGCAAGGCCTCAAGAATTTGCTGCCGGCCGGATACTTTGGCGTCCGGTGCGACCGCGTCTTCAAGATCCAGGATAAGGCCGTCGGCGGCCAAACCACGGCCTTTTTCCAGGGCCCTGGCGTTGGAGCCTGGCATATACAAAATACTGCGTCGGGGACGTGCGGTAGCGGCCATATCTAAACCTCTTTGGAATTATTGTGCGGTTGCGGCAGAAGCTACATCCTGATTAGCGCTAATGGCAATACCATCTTCCGCATCGTGAAAAATTCGACTTCCGCAAAATTCAGGCCCTAAATGATATTGCCCAGGGCAATTGATCAAGCCTTTTACAAATGGCCGTTTTTTGCGAGAATAATCAAGGGGTTTTCAAATTTCGTTAATCCCCTAAGATAGCCCGAATGCAAACAAGGCTGATTTTCCTTCATGGCCGAAGGTTACCTGAGCAACGTCAAGTTTCTGATCGTCGAAGACAACAAGTTCATGCAGACCGTTGTCCGTCGTGTCCTTAGCGCCCTTGGGGCTAGGGAAGTGCGTGAATGCAACGACGGCGCAGACGCCCTGAAAATTCTGAAAACGTGGCCTGCCGATATCGTCATTACAGACTGGGCGATGGAGCCGCTGGACGGCATTGAGCTGACCACAATGATCCGTACGGCAGCCGACAGCACAAATCCGTACGTTCCGATCATCATGCTGACCGCCTATTCGGAAATGAACCGAATAGTCGAAGCCCGAGACAGCGGCGTCAATGAGTTCGTCGTTAAACCGATCTCGGTCAATACCCTTTTCAGCCGAATTCAAGCGGTTATCGAAAGGCCCCGCCCGTTCATACGCATAAAGGACTTCTTCGGGCCCGACCGAAGACGCAAGGATCTGCCTTTCAACGAGCCAGACCGCCGGAAACCGGCAAGCACCTTGCCTGACGGCATCGGTTCCAACGAACCACAACTGGATCAGGACGAGGTCAACACGTTGATGACTCCACCAGAAGGTGAAGGCGAAGCTGGGGAATAATTAATTCCCCCGCATTTAACGCGCCCACCCTAACTCAGGTGATTCTTGACCAGTTCCTCGGCTATCTGGATCGTATTCAACGCGGCGCCTTTGCGTAGATTATCTGCGACAACCCAGATGTTGAGGCCGTTGTCGACCGTTGGATCGCTGCGGATACGGCTAACGTAGACCGGGTCCTCACCGGCGCATTCGGCAGGGGTCACATATCCTTCGTCAGCGCGGTGATCGACGACGATCACGCCGGGTGCTTTTTTTAGCGCTTCGCGGGCTTCTTCATCGCTTACGGGCTTGACAAATTCCAGATTGACCGCTTCGGCATGGCCGATAAACACGGGCAGGCGAACGCAGGATGCCGTCACCTTGATCTTGGGGTCGAGAATTTTCTTCGTTTCAACCACCATCTTCCATTCCTCCTTGGTCTGTCCATCGTCCATGAACTTGTCAATATGGGGAATGGCGTTGAAGGCGATCTGTTTGGTGAAGACTTCTTGATTGGACGTCGTCGGCTCATTGACGTAGATGCCGCGGGTCTGGTTGAACAGCTCGTCCATTGCTTCCTTGCCACCACCGGAAACCGACTGGTAGGTCGCAACGACAACCCGCTTAATTTGGGCCAGATCGTGCAGGGGTTTCAGGGCCACGACCATCTGAATCGTCGAACAGTTGGGATTGGCGATGATGCCTTTCTTCTTGTAACCGGCGATGGCGTCAGGATTGACTTCCGGCACCACCAGCGGCACATCCGGATCCATGCGGAAGTGGGAGGTGTTATCAATAACGACAGCTCCCGCCGCAGCCGCCTTGGGGCTGTATTCGGCGGAAACAGATGCACCCGGACTCGAAAGCACGATATCGACACCGTCGAAATTGAAGGTTGCCAAATTCTGCACCTTCAGCACTTCATCCTCGCCAAAGGAAATTTCCGAACCGGCGGAACGTTCGGATGCGAGCGCGATGACTTCGTCAACGGGGAATTCCCGTTCGGCCAGTATGTTCAGCAGTTCGCGACCCACATTTCCCGTGGCGCCAACAACGGCAACAGTGTAACCCATTTCTCTTTACTCCATTTTATCTGGTGGCCTGGGGCGTCTTTCGACAGGCCAACCACCAGATAAGCGAAAGGCCCGTCGGATAATGCCGCGGGCCTTGCTATTTGCGCATAAAAAACGGCCCCGGCTAATCGCCAGTGGTGGTTTTCTTAGTGGTTTTGGTCATTTCAATGCGCATCTTCAAAATCCTGTCGTGTAATGGGGAGACTCATACCCCGGTAAAAGCCGGAATACAAGGTATTAAGACTACCCCGCCAGTTTTTCCATCTCTGCAACGACGGCCTCGCCCATCACCGTGGTCGAAACTTTGGCCATGCCCTCAGACATGATATCGGCCGTGCGCAAGCCGCCGGAAAGCACGTTCTGGACGGCCTGTTCAATCAGGTCGGCATCATCGCCCATATCGAAGGAATAACGCAGGCACATGGCGAAGCTGAGGATCGTCGCCAGCGGGTTGGCCATGTCCTGACCGGCGATGTCCGGGGCGGAGCCGTGCACCGGCTCGTACATGGCGCGCCTGCGACCCGACTCGTCCGCCTCTCCCAGGCTGGCCGACGGCAGCATTCCAAGCGATCCGGTCAGCATGGCCGCGCAATCACTCAGGATATCGCCGAACAGATTATCAGTGACGATGACATCAAACTGTTTTGGGTAACGCACCAACTGCATGGAGCAGTTGTCAGCATAGATATGTTCGAGCTCGACATCGTCGTAATCCTTGTGGACGCCGGTTACCACCTCGCGCCAGAAGACGCCGGATTCCATAACATTGGCTTTTTCAGCCGAGGTCACCTTGTTATTGCGCTTGCGGGCCAGCTCGAAGGCCAGGCGGGCGATCCGTTCAATCTCGCCTTCCGTATAAACTTGCGTATCCAGACCGCGGCGGGTGCCATCGGGCAGGGTTTCGATGCCGCGCGGCTCACCAAAGTAAACGCCGGCCGTCAATTCACGTAAAATAAGAATATCAAGGCCTTCAACGATTTCCCGTTTCAGGGTCGAAGCATCGACCAGAGCATCGAAAACAGTGGCCGGACGCAGGTTGGCGTACAAATCCATTTCCTTGCGCAAGCGAAGAAGACCTGCTTCCGGGCGGTGCTCGCGCGCCACGTCATCCCACTTGGGCCCGCCGACGGCCCCCAGCATAACCGCATCGACATTCATGGCGTCAGCCATGGTTTCGTCTGTCAGGGCGCAGCCGTGGGCGTCATAACAGGCGCCGCCGACTAGGCCTTCGCTCACATCGAAGCTGACGGTACGTTTCTTCGCCATCCAGTCTGTGACGCGCCCGACCTGGGTCATCACTTCGGGGCCGATGCCGTCACCGGGTAAAATCAGGAGTTTCTTGTTGGCGGACATATCTGGAATGTTTCCTTTTCTTGGCTTACAGCCAGGGCTGACTGGCTTTGCTTTTTTCTTCGAAGGCGTCGATTTTGTCCGCCCTTTCCATGGTCAGGCCGATGTCGTCCAGTCCGTTCAACAGGCAATGCTTGCGGAAAGGATCGATATCGAACGAAATCTCGCCGCCATCGGGACCAGTAATCTTCTGGTTCTCAAGGTCGACGGTGACGGTTGCGTTGGCGCCACGCTCGGCATCCGCCATCAGTTTATCGACATCTTCCTGTCCCAATTTGATCGGCAGGATGCCGTTCTTGAAACAATTGTTGTAGAAGATATCAGCGAAATCGGTTGAGATTACGCAGCGAATACCGAAATCCAGAATCGCCCACGGCGCATGCTCGCGCGAGGAACCGCACCCGAAGTTATCGCCCGCAACCAGAATTTCGGCGTTACGGTAGGCCGGCTGGTTGAGCACGAAATCAGCGATCTCGTTACCGTTGTCATCGTAGCGCATTTCGAAAAACAGGCTCTTGCCAAGTCCGGTACGCTTGATGGTTTTCAGAAACTGCTTGGGAATGATCATATCGGTATCGATATTGATCAACGGCAAAGGCGCTGCGACGCCGGTCAGTTTGGTGAACTTTTCCATAATCAATCCTCCCTTAGTCCAGCTTGCGCACGTCGGTTAGCTTGCCGGTGATGGCGGCTGCCGCGGCCATGGCCGGGCCTACCAGATGGGTGCGCCCGCCGCGACCCTGACGGCCTTCGAAGTTGCGATTCGACGTGGAGGCGCAGCGCTGTCCAGGTTCCAGCTTGTCGGCGTTCATGGCCAGACACATGGAACAGCCTGCCTCGCGCCATTCGAAACCGGCTTCCAGGAAAATCTCATCCAGGCCTTCTTCTTCGGCCTGTTCCTTGACCAGTCCGGAACCGGGCACAACCATGGCGCCGACGCTTTCGGCGACCTTGCGGCCCTTGGCTATCTCGGCGGCCGCACGCAGATCTTCGATGCGGCCGTTGGTGCAGGATCCGATAAAGACCCGGTCGATTGAAATATCCTCCAGCGGCGTACCGGCTTCCAGCCCCATGTATTCCAGGGCGCGGGCCATGGCGTTGCGTTTGGCCTCGTCCGTTTCCTCGGACGGGTTGGGAACCGAAGCTGAAATCGGCAGTACGTTCTCAGGCGATGTTCCCCATGTGACCTGAGGAACCAGTGACGCAGCGTCCAGAGTCACTTCCGTATCGAAGACCGCGTCCTCGTCTGTGGACAGTGTTTTCCAGTATGTTTCGGCCGCTTCCCAATTGCCGCCCTTGGGCGACATCGGGCGACCTTTCAAGTATTCGAACGTCGTCTCGTCGGGTGCGATCAGTCCGGCGCGCGCGCCGCCTTCGATGGTCATGTTGCAGACCGTCATGCGGCCTTCCATGCTCATCTTCTTGATGGCGTCGCCCGCGTATTCGATGACGTAGCCGGTACCGCCAGCGGTGCCGATCTTACCGATCATGGCCAGTATCAGATCCTTCGGAGTAACGCCCGGCGGCAGATCGCCGGTGACGTTGAAACGCATATTCTTGGCCGGTGTCTGCAGCAACGTCTGGGTCGCCAGAACGTGCTCGACTTCCGAAGTGCCGATACCGAAAGCCAGTGCGCCAAAAGCGCCATGGGTCGCCGTATGGCTGTCTCCGCAGACAATGGTCATTCCCGGAAGGGTGAAGCCTTGCTCGGGCCCGACGATGTGAACGACGCCCTGGCGGATGTCGTCCATAGCCAGGTAGGGAACGCCGAATTGGGCGCAATTGGCTTCCAGGGTTTCCACCTGGATGCGTGATTCCTCGTTTGCGATGCCTTTGGAACGATCCGTCGTCGGCACGTTATGATCGGCAACAGCCAGGGTCGCTTCCGGGCGGCGCACTGTGCGCGACGCATTGCCAAGGCCTTCGAAGGCTTGCGGGCTAGTTACTTCGTGAACCAGATGACGGTCGATATAGATAAGGGAGGTGCCATCGTCGGAGATATCGATGACATGATTGTCCCAGATTTTGTCAAACAGTGTTTTAGGCATGACCCAAGGGCTTCCCGTAGTTTCTTAAAACAGAAAACGGTCCCAGGATCCTAACCCAGTCCGAGCCCCCGGGACCGACGCAACAGTTTCACTGGTCACGTCATACCGCGACCAGTGAAATCAGTTTTATTCTTCCGAAGCCGCCTCTTCGGCCGCTGGAGCAGGCGCCTCGGCGGCGGCCTTCTTCTTGCCTTTCTTGGACTTGGCCGTGCCTTCGGCGCGCGCCTTCGCCTTG
The DNA here is from genome assembly GCA_964490815.1 of uncultured Thalassospiraceae bacterium. Classification (GTDB taxonomy): domain Bacteria; phylum Pseudomonadota; class Alphaproteobacteria; order Rhodospirillales; family JABHCV01; genus JACNJU01. Next base: position 164,438 of record CAZBEC010000009.1, on the reverse strand, counting down.
ATCGCGGCGGCTTCAGCTTTTTCAGCAGCCGTCAACTTACCGGCATAACCGTCAACCTTCTCGGCGATACGGGCCGACTTACCGGTGCGGCCACGCAGATAGTACAGCTTGGCGCGACGTACGTCGCCACGGCGAACGACTTCGATCCCGGCGATGTTGGGAGAGTACAGCGGGAACACACGCTCCACACCTTCGCCGGATGATATTTTGCGGACCGTAAAGGACGAATTCAGCCCGTCGTTCTTGCGTGCAATGCAGACACCTTCATAGGCCTGAATGCGCTCGCGGGTGCCTTCGACTACCTTGACGTTGACCTTGAGTGTATCGCCGGCGGCGAATTCAGGGGCTGCACCCTCTGCAGTCAGTTTGGCGACCTGTTCGTTTTCAATTTCTTCAATAATGTTCATCGTACTTTTCCTTGCGTCTTGGAAGCCGTGGTTGACTTCCGTCATTCCTTAATCTTCCTTCACATAGCGGCTCCACAAATCGGGACGCCGCTGTTTCGTCATTTCCTCGGCCTGGCTCTTTCGCCATTCCTTAATCTTTTCATGGTGCCCGCTAGTCAGAACCTCCGGCACCGATTTGCCCCGCCACTCCTGGGGCCGCGTATAGTGGGGATATTCCAGCAATCCCCGCTCGAAACTTTCCTCTTCGCCCGACGCCTCGGACCCCATGACGCCCGGCAATAACCGGACACAGGCGTCGATCAAGGCAATCGCCGCGGGCTCTCCGCCCGAAAGCACGAAATCGCCGAGGCTGACCTCTTCGACTCCGTGAACCTCCAAAACCCGCTCGTCGACGCCTTCATAACGTCCGCACAGCAAGGTCATTCCCGGTCCCGCCGACAGCTCGCGAACCCTTTCCTGGTCCAGCCGCCGACCGCGCGGCGAGAGATAAATCAACGGCCGTTCCGGCTTTTCAGCCCTGACCTTCTCAATCGCCGCATCGACAATATCGGCCCGCATGACCATTCCCGGTCCGCCGCCGAAGGGGGTGTCGTCCACGGTGCGGTGTTTATCGCTCGCAAAGGTGCGAATGTCCACCGTTTCCAACGCCCAGATGCCGTCTTTCAGCCCTTGTCCCGCCAATGACAGACCCAAGGGTCCGGGAAACATCTCCTCGAACAGGGTCAGGACCGTTACCTTCCACGGTTCTGATCCTGTCATTTTTTCTCTCCATCTCCTGCCTCGCCCATCGCTTCCGGCGGGGCCGGTTCCAACAATCCCGGCGGCGGATCAATCACGACCCGCCCGTTTGTCAAATCCACCTCCGGCACGACGGCTCGCGTGAATGGCACCATCACGACGCCTTCTTCGCCACCGCTAACCTCAAGGATGGCGCCTGCGCCAAAGTCGTGCACCTCCTTGATTGAGCCCAGGTTTCCGCCGTCCAGAAGGTCCGCCCTCAGGCCAACCAGATCGGAAAAATAGAACTCGTCCTCATCCGGCTCCGGCAAGGCCGATTTCGGAACGTACAACCGGGTGCCCTTCAGGGCTTCGGCGGCGTTTCGGTCTTCGATCCCTTTCAGGCGGGCCAGCAATTGGCCCTTGGCCTGTCCGGTGATACGGATCGCGTATGCCTTTTCGCCGTTTTCCTCAAAAACATCTCCGTAACCGGAAACGTCCTTTGGGTCGGCGGTGAAGCTTTTGATCCTGACCTCGCCTTTCAGGCCCCGTGCGCCGGTTACCGCACCCACGCAGATCAGTTCCTGAGACGCATCCGTCATCGCACCCTCGACCGGTTGACCGGATTAATCGGCCGCCTTTTCCTCTTCGGCTTCCTCAGCCGGAGCTTCTTCCGCCGGAGCCTCCTCAGCCGGAGCTTCTTCCGCCGGAGCTTCTTCAGCAGGAGCTTCTTCTTCGGCCGGAGCGGCGGCGGCTTCAGCAGCGGCGGCCTTGGCTTCTTCGGCCTCCTTCATGCGTTCCTGAGCTTTCGCCTTGGGCAAATGCTGTTTAGTCTGCTCAGGGACTGCGGGCTTGTCGCCCAGTCCGGCGTCCGCAAAGAAACGCGCGACCCGGTCAGTCGGCAATGCGCCGACGCCCATCCAGTACTTGATACGCTCTTCCTTAAGAGTAAGGCGTTCCGCGTGATCCTTGGGGACCATCGGGTTATAGGTACCGACGCGTTCGATAAAGCGGCCATCGCGGGGGCTGCGTGAGTCGGCAACAACAACGTGGTAGAAGGGCCGTTTCTTGGCGCCGCCACGGGATAGTCTGATTTTCAATGACATTTTGACTTCGTGTCCTTTTGCTTAGCTGTAACGAGTTTATCTAAATTTCAACTTCAATTCTTGTCGCGGGGGCTATCCGCGGGGCGGCGTCATGCCCGGCGGCATCATCCCGGGCGGCATGCCGCCACCGAGACCGCCAAGCAGGCCTTTTTTGCCCATCTTGCCCATCTTCTTCATCATCGTGCCCATCTGCTTGTGCTGCTTCAGGAGGCGATTGACTTCCTGAACGGTTGTGCCCGAACCGGCAGCAATGCGGCGGCGGCGCGAACCGTTCAAAATCTTCGGTCTTTCCCTTTCCTTAGGGGTCATCGAAGACAGGATCGCCTGCTGGCGGCCGATCATCTTGTCGTCGATGTTCGTTTCGGCCATTTGCTTTTTCATCTTGGCAATGCCGGGTATCATGTTCATCAGCCCGCCGACGTCACCCATCTTGCGAACCTGGGCCAATTGGTCGGCCATGTCGTTCAGGGTAAACTGGCCCTTCATCATCTTCTTGGCCAGTTTTTCCGCGTCTTCCTTATCGATGACTTCGGCAGCCTTTTCGACCAAGCCGACGATATCGCCCTGTCCGAGGATCTGTCCTGCGATGCGGGCGGCCTGGAAACTTTCCAACTCGTCGAGCTTTTCGCCGACGCCCATCAATTTAATCGGCTTGCCGGTAACTTCACGCATGGAAAGAGCGGCGCCGCCGCGGGCATCGCCATCGACGCGGGTCAGAACGATGCCGCTGACGCCAACTTTTTCGTTAAATTCCTTGGCCATGGTGACGGCGTCTTGGCCGGTCATGGCGTCGGCGACAAGAAGAGTCTCTATCGGGTTAGTGGCGGCGCTGACATTTGCGACTTCGTCCATCAGTTCCTGATCGATGTGCAGGCGGCCGGCGGTATCCAGAATAACAACGTCATAGCCTTCACGACGGGCGTTATCCATGGCCCGGTTGGCAATAGCCAGCGGCTGTTCGCCCATGATCACGGGCAGAGTGGCGACGTCTGTTTGTTCGCCCAAAACGGCCAACTGTTGCTGGGCGGCCGGACGGTAAACATCCAGCGACGCCATCAGAACTTTCTTCTTCTCGCGCTTCTTGATCCTTAAAGCCAGCTTGGCGCTTGTCGTCGTTTTACCGGAGCCCTGCAGACCGACCATAAGGACTGCGACAGGCGGAGACCCCGCCAGATTAACACCGGTATCTTCCAGGTTTGGCCCGGCGCTTTCGCCGACTTCGCCGCCGAGCATTTCGATCAAGTGATCGTTAACGATCTTGATGACCATCTGCCCGGGAGTGACGCTGCGTACGACTTCTTCACCGATGGCGCGTTCCTTGACCCCTTCGATGAATTTTTTGACCACCTCGAGGGCGACGTCGGCCTCCAGTAAGGCGACGCGAATTTCGCGCAAGGCGGAGTCGACGTCGGCTTGCGAAAGCGTACCACGCTTCGTCAATCCGTCGAAAATCTCACCAAGTTTACTCGTCAGGCTGTCGAACATCGGTTCTTCAAATTCCCTTTAAGGGGCCGCAAAAAAGTCCAAACACGAATGCGCCAGTGCGCGAAACTCGCGGGCTGGCGGCGCCCCATGAGGCGAAAATTCTTCATGGGTATTGGTTTAAGGTGGCGCACTCTATGGATAGGACCGGTGCAAGTCAAGTCCCGCCTGACGATTGTCATACCCAGGCGGATCGGGCCCTATCAATCTTACTGGATTTATTGACTGCTTTCGACTTGGAGGGGCACTCCGGGCGTGTTACACTTATAAGTGTATTATATATAATTACGCCCTTATAAGTATAATTTGATTGCCCTGAACAATGAAACAAAAGCACACTGTGCTCACTGAAAATAGCGTCGAAAAACAGATAGGGCTGCGATTGTCCGCGCTGCGCATTGAAAGAGGTTTCAGTCTTGAGGAAATTGATGAACTGCTGGGCATGAAAAAAGGAACGACGGAAGATTTCGAAGAAGGTAATCACTTTGTCAGCCCAAGCCACCTTTATGAACTTTCCAGGGTTCTGGAAGTGGATGTATCCAGCCTTTTCCCAGAGATGAAGGCGCCCAAAGAGCCCCTTGCTCCGGCGCCCGAAGACGTTGCCGATGCCCTACGGCTTTTGAAAGCCTATTACGATATTGAAGACCCAGGAGTTCGGCGAAGCGTTATGGACCTTTTAAGAGAAGTCGGAGATGACGAAAGTTTTTCCGGCACTTAGGTTGTTCCTTTCCTGAAATTGGCCTGGAGATCCCCATTCACGCAGATAAAATCCGTCCGATCTTAAGCTGCATAAAACTCCTAAAATAGTGGACTTATGGGGTCGCAACGACATATTAAGCCCGGTATGGAAAGTAGAGCATTCATAAAGATGCACGGTATCGGCAATGATTTTGTTGTCATAGATACCCGTGAACACCGGCTTGAATTGAGCCGCGCCCAAGCGCGCGCCATTGCTGACAGGCATACCGGCGTCGGCTGCGATCAGTTGATCCTGATCGAAAATCCCATTGACGCCCACGCCGATGCCTTCATGCGCATATACAATACCGATGGCAGCGAGGCCGAAGCCTGCGGCAATGCGACCCGGTGCGTCGCTTCCATCGTCATGAACGAGAACGCTACCCGCCACACCATCATCGAAACAGTTGCCGGACTGCTGGATGCCGAAAGTGTTGGTGATGGCATGATCTCCGTCGATATGGGGCCGGCCAATCTGGACTGGCGCGATATACCCTTAAGCGACGCCATGGATACCCTACACCTTTCAATCAGTTCCGGTCCTCTGCAAGATCCGGTCGGCGTCAACATGGGCAATCCCCATGCAGTCTTTTTTGTTGACGATGCAGACACCGTCGACCTTAGCCAGCACGGACCGGTTATCGAACGTCACAAGATTTTTCCCCAGTTCGCCAATGTCGGCGTCGCCACGGTGAAGTCCGAAAATGAAATTCGCTTGCGTGTGTGGGAGCGAGGTGTCGGTGAAACGCTGGCCTGCGGGTCGGGCGCCTGCGCCGCCATCGTGGCCGCCAACCGTCGGGGATTGTGTGGTCGAAAAGCCGACGTGCAATTGAACGGCGGTACCTTGCAGATGCAGTGGATGCCCGACAATCACGTGCTGATGAGCGGCCCCGTCGCCACCAGTTTCTGCGGCCACCTTAACGGCGCCCTTTTGGCCTGAGAGGAGGTCGGCTCATGTCCTCGTCCCGCGTCGTTACCCTGGGTTGCCGCCTGAATACCCTTGAATCCGAGATCATGCGCGAACAGGCCAACCGGGCCGGTCTCGATGACACCATCATCATCAACACCTGCGCCGTCACTGCCGAAGCCGAACGTCAGGCCCGCCAGACCATTCGCCGCCTGCGAAAGGAAAATCCTTCGGGGCGCATCGTCGTCACCGGCTGCGCCGCCCAGCTTAAACCGGAAGAATTCGCCGCCATGGACGAGGTCGACCGGGTTCTTGGCAACTCGGAAAAAATGGATGCCGCCAGACTGACAACTGATATTGGTAGCCCTGTTGAAGTTTCGGACATCATGGATGCGCCGGAAGATTTTGAAGTACCGATGGTTTCCGGCTTTGAAGATCGGACCCGCGCCTTCGTTCAGGTTCAACAGGGCTGTGATCACCGTTGTACCTTTTGCATTATACCTTACGCCCGCGGACCCAATCGCAGTGTAAAACCCGATTCCATTATCGATCAGGTTCGCACGCTGACTGAGAACGGCCATGGCGAAGTGGTTTTGACCGGTGTCGATGTCTCCTCCTATGGGCAGGACGATGACGGAATGCCGTCTCTGGGAGGGTTGGCTATGCGAATTCTGGATCAGGTTCCGGATCTAAGGCGCCTGCGCATCACCTCGCTGGATCCAGCCTTCGTCGATGAAGATATTTTCAGGCTTTTGGAAAATGAAGAGCGATTTATGCCGCACCTGCATCTCAGTTTGCAGGCGGCCGATGATATGGTTTTAAGAAGAATGAAGCGTCGCCACGCCCGCCAGGACGCTATAGATCTGGTCAACAAGGTGCGCAAAGTGCGCCCCGATGCCGTTTTCGGGGCCGACCTGATTGCCGGTTTCCCGACGGAAACCCACGCACAGTTTGAAAATACTTTGGCGGCGGTTGGAGAAATGGGGTTGACCTATTTGCATGTATTCCCCTACTCGCCCCGGCCCGACACGCCGGCGGCGAAGATGCCCGCTGTCGATGGAACCGTCATCAAGGATCGCGCCCGCCGGCTCCGCCAGGCCGGCCAGGACGCGCTTAAAGCGTATCTGTTATCAAGGCTCGGCAAAAAGGTTCAGGTTCTGATTGAACAGGACCGCAAGGGGCATTCGCGTCATTTTGCCCCTGTTGAGATAACTTCCGACGCACCCGTAGGCACCATCGTCGATGCCCGGGTCAATAATGTCGACGAGGAAAAGGGACGGCTTATTGCCGATTTGGCTGCATAAATGAACGAAGAACCGAAAAAGGGCTGGCTCAGTCGCCTAAAGCAGGGCCTGAGCCGCACAACGGCCAAACTGGCCGACCCGATTACCGCCGCCTTCACCAAGCGTCGCTTGGACACCCAGGCCATCGAGGAATTGGAAGAACTGCTGATCGGCGCCGATCTGGGTGTATCCACAGCGGCGAAGATAACCGCCAATTTCGCCCGCACCCGTTTCGACAAGGAAGTCGACGCCGAAGAAGTACGTTCGGCCCTGGCCGAAGAAATCGAATCCTTGCTGGATCCGGTGGCCAAACCATTCGCCGCGAACAAGGAACTAAGGCCCCACGTGGTTCTGGTTTGCGGCGTCAACGGCAGCGGCAAAACGACGTCTATCGGTAAATTGGCGACGCACCTTAAGGCCCAGGGCTTAAGCGTCATGATGGCTGCCGCCGATACATTCCGCGCCGCAGCGATCGAACAACTTCAGATCTGGGGCGAGCGCACAGGATCGCCGGTGGTCACTGCCGCTCCCGGCGCTGATGCCGCCGGACTGGCTTATGACGCATTGCAACGGGCGAAAAATGAAAACGCCGATGTCCTTCTGATCGACACCGCCGGTCGCCTGCAGAACAAGAAAGATCTGATGGCGGAACTGGAAAAAATCATCCGTGTCATTCGCAAGTTGGATGAGACCGCTCCCCACGACTGTCTTTTGGTTCTGGACGCCACAGTCGGCCAGAACGCCCACTCTCAGGTCGAGGTGTTCAAGGAAATTGTCGATGTCAGTGGTTTGATGATGACCAAACTGGACGGCACGGCGCGTGGCGGAGTCGTTGTCGCCTTGGCGGAAAAATTCGGCCTTCCTGTACATGCGGTTGGTGTTGGTGAAGGGGCGGATGATATGAGGCCGTTTGAGGCCCGCGCTTTTGCGCGATCCCTGATGGGACTTTCTTGATTTAATTCAGCATTCCGGTTTGCGGCGGGCGAAGCCCCACCCGAAGATATCGTCACGTCCTGGCAAGCCCAGGTCCTTGATGTTCTTTTTCAGCAATGCGGCCAGGGCGCTGGACGTTTTGGCTTTGCCCTTGGCGATTTCCAAACCCATCAGGGCGGTAATAAAAGGCGTCGCAAAGGAAGTCCCACTTTGCAGGCGCCCTCCGCCGCCAGGGGCTGCTGTATACACACGCACGCCAGGAGCTGCAAAATCGATGTATTTACCAGTATTGGCCTTTGAATAGATCAGGCCCTGATCGCTGATCGCCGTTACGGCGACGACGCCCTTGTAAGCTGCCGGGAAGGCGGGTTTGTCTGCGCGCCCCCAGTTGCCGCCGGCCGCAACCATCACCAGCTTCTGCTCCAGCGCCTTCTGGAATATCCGGCGTAGGACTTTATTGTCAGCCCCGGCGACGCTCAAGTTGATAATGTGAACGTTTTCATTGATCAACCAATTTGCCGCCTTCAACAGGCCGATGGCGTTTCCCACTTTACGGCCTTCTTCATTATATTCGAACATGTTGGCGGCATAGAGGGACGCACCCGGCAGCAGGCCGCCCCATTCGGGCGTTCCGACCATAATCCCTGCGACCGCAGTGCCATGATCTTTCGGGCCTTCCTTGCGACCCTTTTTGTGAAAGGACCTGTAAACGACATTTTGCCCTTTAAAAGCAGGATGCCTGACGTCGACGCCGGCATCGATCATGCCGAGCCTCACTCCTTTGCCGCATGATGCGGGGGCTTTGGTCCAGCGGATCAAGGCACGGGCGACTTTTTTTGGAAATTCCACGCCGGCAGACGGATCAAACTGATGGTTGGCATCAATCTCGACACCTGGGAACCGGCTGCGCAACTGACGAATTGCCTTGGGAACGCTAACTCCAGCGGGTACTCGCAGACGCTGAACGGTTATCTTCAGGCCCGTGATCTTGACGGTTTCGACAACCTGATACCCCATGGAGCGCGCGCCAGAGGCAAAACTCTTCGGTGGATTGATGACAATTACCTCGCCCTTTTCATAGGCCAGATCCGGGTTGAAGGTTTTCGATGAACCGGATTTTTTCTTTTTGCTCTTAGCTTTGGCTTTGTCTTTGACTTCGGTTTCTTCAAAACCGATGACCCGGCCCTTGTCGTCGTACTTAAGGATTTTGGTCTTGGTTTCGCCTGCGCCTACAGTTCCGGCAGCAAAAATCGCTATCACTGCGGCCGCCAATACACAAACGATGCTCTTGATGCGCATGCCTTGGTATCCTCCCAGCAGAACATGGCGGCCCCAAGCCACGCTCAATTTCCTTCCTACTCACCCTATGGATACCAGTTTATCAGGAAATTGGAACAAATAAAACAACACCGATGCGGTTGAAGTGTCGGAAACTTAAAGGGAATGGACGATCAAACCTTAATATCCAGATAGTAGCCTCGCGGCACGTCGGGACGGGGCATATTGACATTGCTGAGCACCTTATTCAGGCGCGTCAGAGCTTTTCGCTCATGCGGCGTTTCGTTGGGATTGGAAACTGCCGCTCGATTTCGGACCTGCTCGGCGGATGAATAGCCTTGCGGTCGCTCACTTGTCAGCGCTATCGCACGGGCGGGAATGCTCGATATTTGGCTCATTCCCGTACAATGCACCTAAATGGTTAACGGAATCTGTAACGCTGGTATTAATTGCCTAAAAAATTCAGTTTTCAGGCACGGCAATAGGTCCGAGGCGGATATCGCCACGGGTGAACCGGCAACAAAGGTCTGGCCGATGCCAAACCGGCGCCGGTTCTCAAAAAAATGGGACCCCGCACGACACCACGGTCCTTCAACCGCCGCTTCGCCCCCCCATAGGGAAAAGCGAAGCGGAACGGTCAAAGCTCCGATAGCCCGAAGCCTTCACGCTCTACGAAGCAATAAAGGGTCGGTCTACCAGAGTGTGGCGACGCATCCCGACGGGGGCAAACGAACCGTCGGGGGTCAAGCCACAAGAGCAACCTGCGAAAAAATTATGCAGATTGATCCCGGCTATTCATTTTGGATCGAACGAAGTCGATCAGGCATCCGTATCGAGTAGCCGGCCCAGGTTCGAATCCGAACCCACGCCACCATCGTCGATGACCTGCCCCGTTCGATCCGGGGGTGCTTGTGCTTGGGATAGGGCTGCAGCCGCGACCTTATCGTGTTTGAGAGTCCTCTTAAGGGTCTCAACGGCAAGGTTAAAATTCACCGGCGGCGCAGCCGGTATGACTGTCATTCTGACCTCCTTTCTTGTCACTTCTAGTCAATGCCCGACATTCAGCCGGACTCGTGACCTTCTGCCACGAACATGAAGTATGGCACAGTCGGCCCAAAAAGGAAATCCCAGAATGGGCTTAACGGGAAACAACCGTCCAGAGCAGAATTGTTCTTTCATTTTGACGCCAAGACTCTGATTCTGTTATATAATAAAGAGTTAAGTGAATTTCTTAAGACGACGCGGGAGAATTGCATGGCTGTCGAGCCGACACCAGGTGGACAAAATCAGGGCGAATCCCGGCCCGAATCGAGTAACTTCCAAGATCGTACATTTATGGGTGGAATCGGGGTGGCGACCCGTTCATCCTTGTTCGTGATTTTGGGTTTGGTCGTTCTGGTTGCCGGTGGCTTCGGACTTTTCTTAGCCGATGAGGAACTGTCTAAATCCGATTCTTCGTTCAGGAAAGCTGTCCAGCTGAACGCCTTCGCCGCCGGCATTGAGCGTGATGTCTGGCGGATAAGAGCGGAATCAGGAGAACTTTCGAAACGTCTGGCGTCCCGTCAATTTCCGACGAGCGACGCCGAAATCGCGGCGACTCAGGAACATGTAGCCCTGGCCAATGCCGTTGGACTTCGCCTGGATGAGCTGTACCTGCGCCCCGACACTGCGCCGATCAGCGAACATCTTTCCACCCTGCGCGAAGCCGTCGCACAGTATATGGAGCAATACGACAAATCAGCGAAGGCCGAAGACGAACCCGCCCCGGACATAAGCGCAAATGAAGCGGCCCTTCGGCGTTCCATTAATGCAATAGGCAAAACTCTCGCCGGATTAAACATCCTGAGCCTGAACGAAACGATGACGGAAATTCGCGCCGCTTCTACGGCTTTTATTGAAAGCGGGGCGGACAGGGACCTGATCATAATCGAAACTCATCAAAAGGAATTCGTTCAGTTGCTGGGTTCGGTGCCTATGTCGGACGACGACAAGGCAAGCCTGAATAAGGGGCTGTTAGACTTCAACGAGGCGTTTGCGGCTTACGCGAAAGTTCGTCTGGTGCGCGACTTTACCCGCGACCGCCTGGAGGAAATTGTTTCATATATGGCGCCAAGCGTTGATGCGATCGTGGAATATACCGGTGACAATTTGTTGCAGGTAGATACCCAGCGCCAGGCTCTGCGCCAGCAGTTCCGCACCTTTATTGCCGCCGGCATCGCAGGCTCGGTGCTGCTGGTTCTGTTATTTGGTCTTGCCATGATGCGCTCGATAACCGGCCCGGTTATCGCCGCCGGAAAAGCGGCGCGGCACTTAAGCGCGGGAAATGCCGACATCGTTGTTTGGGGTTTGGCCAATGAAGATGAAACAGGCGATATCGCCCGCGCCTTTTGGGATATCAAGGGAAGCCTGAAAGAGGCGGGCAAGCTGCGTGAATCTATGAAAAAGGCGAAGGCGGAAGCCGAGCGCGGTCGCGCCGCCACCGAAGAAGCCGAATGGTTGCGCCGTGATCTGGAATCGATGAAATACGAAGCCGACAAGGGCAAAGAAGCCCTCGCCGAAGTCGCTCTGTTGCGCAAAATCATCGACGCGACTTCTGATAACATCTCCAGGAATCAGACCCCCGAAAGCTCCGAGAATGAAGTGGAACCCACACCGGCCGAGCCTGTCACGTCCGCGCCCGAAACCGCTCAGGAACCGACCCTGGATAGTATTTCTTCCATCAGCCGCAAGGTTGCCCAATCATCAGAGAGTGTCACCGCGGCTGCCGACGAAGCCGAACGCACCGGCACATTGATAAGAAATCTATCTGACGCGGGCGAAAAGATCGGCACCATCGAAGGACTGATTTCAGCTATCGCCGAGCAGGCTGATATGTTGGTCGTCAGCGCCCCTGATCAGGGCCCGGATACAAATCTGGTCATCCTGAACGGGGACGCGGATAAGAGTGAGCCCAACAGGCCAGACGGCGTAACAAGGCGTTTTGACGCCATTCGCTCCGCCGCCGGTCAGGCTACCTGGGCCTTGCGCGACATCGCCGCGCTGGTCAAGGAATCCCGGGAAGTGGCGTTGAAGCTAGCCCGCATGTCCTCAGCCGAGGCCCTGGAGGTGACCACCGACCTGTTGCAGCAATCGGAAAACCTTCGAGGCATGTTGGATAAACTGGTCAATCGGATGCAGGACCAGATAACCGATAAGAATACGGACGACGCCAAAGAGGGCGACGGACCAATTATCGCCTGATTATTGTTCGCTAACTACTTTCTTAAAACCTCAACGCCTGGAAGCTGTTTGCCCTCCATCCACTCCAGGAAAGCCCCGCCGGCCGTCGAAATGTAGGAAAATTCCCCGCTGACCCCGGCATGCGCCAACGCTGCAACCGTATCACCACCACCGGCGACGCTGGTTAACGTTCCTTCTTTGGTTAAGCGACCCGCTATTTTAGCAACCCCGTTGGTGCCTGCATCAAAGGGCGGAATTTCAAAGGCGCCGAAAGGACCGTTCCAGACCACGGTCTTGCACTTTTCCAGTTTGGCTGTGACGTCGGCAACGGAAGCCGGACCGATATCAAGCATCATCGCATCGGACGGAATGCCGTCCAGAGGAACTGTTTCAAAGTCAGCCCCTTCCTTGAATTCGCGCGCCACCACGGCATCTACGGGAAGGACGATTTCGCATCCCGATTCTTCGGCCACCTTAAGAATATCCCTCGCCGAATCCGCCATGTCCCGCTCGCACAGGGAATTACCGACATCGTAGCCATTAGCGTACAAGAAGGTATTGGCCATTCCGCCGCCGATGATTAAGACATCGACTTTTTTCGAAAGATTGCCCAGTACTTCCATTTTCGTCGACACCTTGGCCCCGCCGACAACCGCGGCGACCGGTGGTTGCGGACTTTCAAGCGCCCCAGCCAGGGATTCGACCTCCACCTGCATCAAACGGCCAGCGGCAGACGGCAGCATATGGGCAAGGCCCTCCGTAGAGGCATGGGCACGGTGAGAACAGGAAAAAGCATCGCTGACATAGAGGTCTCCCAAATTGGACAACTTTTCCGTAAAGGCCATTTCGTTCGCTTCTTCTTCCCCATGGAAGCGAAGGTTTTCCAGCATGACGATGTCGCCTTCGTTCATTGCGGCGATGGTTTCTTTTGCACTTTCGCCAACCGTGTCGGTAGCGAACGCGACAGGCGACCCGCATGATTGCGACAGTGCTTCGGCAACAGGCGCCAGTGACATTTCGGGAACGGCTTGGCCCTTGGGACGGCCAAAGTGCGAAATCACGATAACCTTCGCGCCCTTGTTCGACAGTTCATTCAGGGTCGGCACGGTGCGGTCGATGCGGGTGGTGTCGGTAACCCGGCCATCCTGCATGGGAACGTTCAGGTCGGCCCGAACGAGAACGCGTTTACCGGCGACATCTAGGTCGTCAATGGTCTTGAACTGTGACATGGTTGAAAGGTCTCTATCTAATGGAAATGGGAAAGGTGTTTATCCGCATTGGGTCGCCAAAAGGCAACACCCCTTGGGGTGGGGTTAAGATCAATCTGCTTTTTAGGGGAAACGTTTACTTGAATATAATTTGATCGTCATCCGAAATTGCCTAGCCCGCCGGCAGTTTTAGCCGAGCCGCCAATCCACCCAACTGGGAAGATGACAGATCCAGCTTGCCATCATACAGTTCGGCGATATCGCGCACGATAGAAAGGCCCAGCCCACTGCCCGGTGTTTTTTCATCAAGTCGCCGCCCACGATCGACAACTTCCGACAAAGCACCTTCCGGTATACCGGGGCCATCGTCCTCGACGCTGAGAAGCAGCCATTCGCCTTCGCGGCGCCCTTGAACGCGAACTATTGAGTTTGCCCATTTGCAGGCGTTTTCCATCAGGTTGCCGAGCATCTCCTCCAGGTCTTGGCGTTCTCCCTGGAATGACAGACCGTCCATTCCATGCAACTCGATTTCTAAATGTCTATCTTCGTGAATGCGCCAAAGGGTTCGTCTCAGGCCAAGCGAAGTCTCCCCTAAATCGGCGCGGGCACCCAGGACGCCGCGAGATCCGGCAACCCGTGCTTTCGACAGATGCCGGTTGATCTGGTCATGCATGACCGCCGTTTCATTTTGAATGATGTTTGCAGCCTCGCCATTGATGTGTGAGGCCTCGTTTATCAAAACGGCCAAAGGAGTTTTCAGGGCATGGGCCAGATTACCCGCTTGCGTTCGGGTTCGCGCCAGTATTTCCGCATTGTGATCCAATAGACCGTTCAGTTCGTCGGCCAGCGGCTCAATTTCCGCAGCAAAGGGGCCAACCATACGCGTCGCCCTTCCGGCACGGACCTGGGCCAGCTCCTCGCGCATTTGAACCAATGGCCTGATGCCATAACGAACCTGGAAAAAGGCGGCGACGAGGAGACCCAGGCCCAGGATGGACAGGGCGGTCCCTAAAATACCGGCGAAGTCACGTGTTGACTCCTCGATATCGGCCGCCGGTCCGGCCACAAGAATAGTAATCGGCCGCACCGCGTCCGGAAGGGTATAGGAACGCGCAATGGCGCGGAGTGGTTCCTCCCTGGGGCCGGTGACATAAAGAGCGACTTCGCGATTCTGCGACAACCCTCCAGGCGTTGATATACCCTGGTCCCAAAGCGATCTGCTTTTGTCCATTGTCTTTCCGGAAATCATGATTTCCCAGTACCAACCGGACAAAGGTTTGTTGAAGCGCGGGTCGGCCGGATGGCGCTTAAGGGCCGGCTGACCATTTTGGTCCACGGCTGTCAGGGAGAGCAGTTCTTCGAGCTGATCGTGAATTTCCTTGTCGAAATTGATTTCCACGTGATTGCGGAATAATTCCGTCAGCACGAATCCGGTAATCAGCAAAGCAGCGGTGATCCACAGGGTGGCGCCCAGCATCAGACGGCGATTAACGGAAGGCCCACTCATGGATCAAGCTTCGCCCTTATGGGAAGACAATGAGTAACCGCGACCCCGGTGGGTCTCGATAACTTCAGCCCCCAATTTTTTTCGCAAGCGGCCGATAAAAACTTCGATGGTGTTTGAGTCCCTGTCAAAATCCTGATCGTAAATGTGTTCGGTCAATTCAGTGCGCGAGACAACCTTGTCCGGATAGTGCATCAGATAGGACAGCACCTTCAATTCATTGGCCGTCAGAGTAACCGGGGCACCATCGTTGGTAACCTTGCCGCTGCGTGTATCAAGCCGGACGGTCCCGCTTTCGAAAACCGGCGCTGCGTGACCCGCCGAACGGCGGATCAGCGCGCGAAGGCGAGCCAGCAATTCTTCCATATTGAACGGTTTGGTGACGTAGTCATCTGCACCCTTGTCAAAACCGGAAACCTTTTCGCTCCACGTTTCACGTGCGGTCAATATCAACACGGGCATGGAATGTCCGTCATTGCGCCACCGTTCCAGGACCGTCAAGCCATCGACTTTGGGCAGGCCCAAATCCAGCACGACCACGTCGTAAGGCTCGGTTGAACCAAGGAACTCCCCTTCTTCGCCGTCATTGGCGATATCGACCGTATAGCCGGCTTCCTCCAGCGCGTTGCCGACTTGCCGAGCCAGTTCAACTTCATCCTCAACGACAAGAACCCTCATGGCTCCCGCTCCTCCTCCGGCGCTTTAGTTTTCTTGCGCGCCAGCTTTTCCCCATGCCCTTTAACCTGTATCAATTCTCCGGTACGGGCATCAAACTTGATTTTCAGAAGATTACCCTGGGGCGTCAAAAGGTTGATCTCGTAGATAAAGCCGCTGACGGCATCCTCTTCGCCTTCATCCTCCTCATCTTCCAGTTCTACCTCGATGACAGAACCATGATACTGGGATTCGACCCTGTCCAAAATGGTTGCCAACGGGACGACTTCCCCACTTTCAAGGGCCTCGCGGGCTCGTTCATGATCGGAATCGTCATCGGCCAGGGCACCTCCCGCCAACAAAGCCAGTACGCTCACCAAGACAAGGAGATGACAGGTGCCATTTTTCACTTAATAAAGGCTCCAGGCGATTGCGGTCGAAATACCTAGGGCCAGGGCTACACGCCACCAACCCACTGCGGCGATACTTGAAGCATCGACGTCGGCCGGCACCGTCTTATTGCCGTTCCACATGGCGCGCGGCAGATTTTCGCCCGTCACTAACCCATGCACGGCCACGCCGGCAACGTGAACAACTACTAGGAAGCCGAGGAATTCCGCCGCCCCTTCATGAAAATCCTCCATGGCGTGGGAAACGGCCGGGGAAACAGCACCCGACAAGGGACCCACAAACCCGTCATCGGAAACAAATAATCCAGCAATAGCCGTAAGCGCAAGTGTCATCAGAAGAGCAATAATCATCCATCCACCGATCGGATTGTGCCCGACATGATAGGGAGGATTGAGTGTCAGCATGTTTTTCCCATAGTTACGCACCGCAGCCCACCCTTTAACAAAATCCATAAAAAGGGCGTGACGTGAACCGATAATACCCCAGATCAAGCGAAATACGACCATTGCCAAAACGCCAATGCCGGAAATCAAATGGATGTTAAAGAATGCGCCGTCGGCTTCGGCCGACACCCACGCGATGGCGAAAAGCACCAACAGCGTCCAATGGAAAACCCGGGTCGGTAAATCCCACACCCTAACTGTCAATTTTGCCGAATGTTTGCTCTCGCTTTCGAAGTTCGGGGTTTGAGGATTGCTCATTACTGAATCTCCAAATTCGTCATCTAGGTTTCACCCTGCACGGGCAATGAACAAGCTTAGGATTTGGAACATGAACGACACCTGAACCATGCCCTCACATGGCATTCAGTTTGGCTTGAATATTATCTGCGGAAACGATCATTTCATGACGCCGAAGAAATAGGAGAAACAAATGATATTCTTGAAACTTTTCATGGCTGTGGGCCTTTTCCTGTTTGGCGCGACAAGTGCCCAGGCCAACCCGTCGCGGGATGCCATTCTGGCGGACCTGCAAGATCAGGCGAGGGCAGAAAGTCCCGCCTTTAGGGATTTTTCAAGTAAACGCGGAGCGAAACTTTTCGCAAGATCTCATATAGGCGGAAAACCGGAAACTCCGTCCTGTACATCATGTCATGGCGCGACGCCCTTTTTGAGCGGGCAAACCCGCGCCGGGAAAGTTATTGACCCCATGGCGGTGTCGAAATCCCCGAACCGCTACAGCGATCCAAAAAAAGTCGCCAAGTGGTTCTTTCGAAATTGCCGAAGCGTCCTTGGTAGGGAATGCACGGCTCAGGAGAAAGGCGATTATCTGGCCTTCATGATTTCGCAGTGAAGAAGGAATTTTTATGTTTCGATTGATCACGCTTGCCGGCTTGCTTGGGCTTTTGGCTATGCCGGCGATGGCAGGCGGCGCCTTCCCGCCTATCACCAGTCAGGATGTAGTGACCGAATGCGCCGAATGCCATTTGCTGTATCGCCCGCAGATGCTGCCTGCAAAATCCTGGTCAATAATGATGAACAACCTGGACGATCATTTCGGCGAAGACGCCAGCCTGATGCCTGAAACCCTAAAGGAGATTACCGACTATCACATACGCCATGCGTCGGATGTTGATGGGCACCGCAGGGCCAAGAAGTTTCTGGTGGGGGTGGATTTAGGCAATCCGCCAAAGAAAGTCACCGATACGCCACGGTTTATCTGGAAACACGAAGGCATCCCTGCCGACGTATTCACCCTGAAGGAAGTTGGCGCCAAGGCCCGTTGTCAGAATTGTCACACGACTGCAGGGGAAGGCAATTTCGACGATGATTTTGTCGACGTACCCGGCTACATGAGAATTTTCGGCTTTATGGTGAAAAAGTTCTGGCGCTAAAACCATTCAATGAAAGCAATAGCTCCAACAGTCTAGAATTCGTTGAAATTCCCATGCTCAAGAGGAGATTTGCTGTTACCATTCATGAAACAGCGGGCATGCCGATGCTTTTTCCCTTGTTTCAAGGATTTCCAGCCAATGAAATTTGGCCTTCGTTCAAAGATGCTTATTGTTTTCGGGCTACTGATTTTCATCAGTGTCGGAAATTTTGGGTTTCTTTGGGTGGCGGACAAAAACGCCGATGAACAGCAGGCGCGGGTAACCCACACTTTTCAGGTTTTAAAACATAGTGAAGTGCTGCTGGGGCATCTACGGGATGCGGAAACTGGACAGCGGGGTTTTCTCCTTACCGGCAAGCAAACGTATCTGGAGCCCTTTGAGGAAGGAGCAAAGGCCGCCAATTCCGTATTTCAGCTGCTCGCAGATCTTACCAGTGACAATCCCTTGCAACAGTCCCGCCTGGAAATCATAAAGGATCATATTTCCCGAAAACTGGAAGAATTGAGCGATACCATTCAACTAACCCAACAAGGCAAACGAAATGAGGCCATGGCCATCGTTAACAGCGACGTGGGCAGGCAGATCATGGATACCATCCGGGTCAATCTTGGTGAGTTCATTGAAGAAGAAGAACGCTTTCTGAAAGAGCGCGAAGCTCGGTTCAAGTTCGAACAGGAACGATTCAGGACGTTATTTGTATTTGAGGTCGTCCTGCTGATCTCTCTAATTTTTATCATTGCCGTATTGATTCAACGTCGATTGGTAACCCCTGTCGTAGACTTAACGAGAAACGCCAGCCGTTTTGCCGCCGGTAAGGAAGTTGTCGATATTCACGTGTCATCCACAGACGAAATGGGACAGTTGGCCGGCGCCTTCAACAACATGACCCGCGAGATTACCTCCTCCCTAAAAAGATTGGAGATCGCCCAGAAGGAAAGCGAAGAAAAGGGGAACCGCCTGTCGGAAATCATCCAGGGAACCAATATTGGAACCTGGGAATGGAACCTTTTCAGCGATGACTTCCTCATCAACGAGCGATGGGCGGAAATCATCGGTTACACCCGCCAGGAACTCGGCTCAATTAATTCCAGGGCGTTAAGAAAGCTCTGCCATCCTGATGAAACAAAAATCGCTTTTAGGAAACTCAAGAAACACTTCTCGGGAGAATTGGAATATTACGATGTCGAGGCCCGTATGCGCCACAAAGACGGTTATTGGGTCTGGGTGCAAAACCGGGGCAAGCTCGTTGAAAGGGACGGCGAGGGAAAGCCTTTGCGGATGTCCGGAACGCTTGCCGATATTACCGCGCGCAAAGAAATCGAAAAAGCCAAGGCCGAATTTATCTCAACTGTCAGCCATGAACTTCGCACTCCGCTGACTTCCATCAAAGGTTCCCTGGGCCTTATCAAATCCGGCACCGCCGGAGAAATGCCCAAGAAACTCACCTCGATGCTGGATATTGCCTACAACAACTCTGACCGGCTGGTACTTTTGATTAACGACATCTTGGATATGGAAAAGATCGAAGCCGGAAAAATGGATTTCCACTTGAAGCCGGTGGCGGTTCAGACCCTTCTCGACGAAGCAATGGAGGCCAACAAGGGATATGGCGATGAGCACAAAGTCACATTCGTTCGCTCGGGTGATGATGAGCAGATTTTGATCGAAGGCGATAAAGACCGCCTTATGCAGGTTCTTTCCAACCTGATGTCAAACGCTGCAAAGTTTTCGCCGGATGGCGAGCAGGTTGAACTCATTGCCACACGCAAAAACGGTACGGCTCGTATCGCCGTAAGAGACAAGGGGCCGGGCGTTCCCGAACAGTTCAGGGAAAGTATCTTCGAGAAATTTTCGCAGGCCGATTCCTCCGACACTCGAAAAGTCGGAGGCACGGGCCTGGGCCTCAGCATTACAAAGGCTATCGTCGAGCAACACGGCGGGATAATTGGTCTCGATTCCGAAACCAGCAAAGGGACGACTTTCTTTTTCGATCTTCCGGTAATGTCGGAATCCACTGAAACAGCCCCATTCACCGTCAGTGAAGCGCCCCAATATCGAATTTTGATCTGCGAGGATGAAAAGGACATCGCCACGCTTCTGGAAATGATGCTCGGCAACGCCGGTTTTCAGACAAGCACGGCCAGAACGGCGGCCCAGGCCAAGCAAAAACTTGAAAAAGATCATTTCGATGCGATGACCCTTGATCTGGCGCTTCCGGATCAAAACGGAATTTTCCTATTGCAGGAATTAAGGGAAAACCCCAAAACCCATGACCTTCCCGTCATCATCGTTTCGGCGACGGCTGACGATGGCCGAAAGGAACTAAACGGAGACGCCGTCGGGGTTATCGACTGGATCGAAAAACCGATTGATCCAAATCTTCTTGTCGGTCGATTAAAGAATGCCCTTAGTATTGCTTCCAGTGAACAGCCGCGCATACTTCACGTTGAGGACAACGAAGGTGTCCTTCAAATCGTTTCCGCTCTGGTGGGCGATACCGGTGAAGTGGTCGCAGCTAGATCCGTCGACGAGGCAAAAAAACTGCTGGAAAATGAACCCTTCGACCTGGTTGTTCTCGACTTGATGCTTCCTGATGGAAACGGAGAATTTCTGTTGCCCATGCTTAACAGTCCCGAACGTCCTTCGATTCCTGTTATCGTCTTTTCCGCCCTGGATGTCTCGCATGAGATGACGAAAAAAGTTCAGGCCGCCTTAATCAAAACCCAGACGTCGAATGAACAATTGCTGAAAACTATCCGCTCTATTATCCAGAAGAAACGCGCGGCAGAATAAAAAAGTCAGCCCCGTTATTGATGGATCAATTATTTGCAAGTTTGGCGGCGTTTGCCGCAGCCTCATCCGCTAACGCGTTTTCACCCAAAACCCTGTAAGCCTGCTCGAGGCGCAGGAAGCCGTCCTTGGTCGGTTGTTCCTTCATGCGATCAGCCAAACGCTGAACCATCGAGCGGATCATCTCGTCGCGATCCCCCTGCGACATGCCAAGTGACGCCTTGATATCGTCGTTGGTGGGCGCCGGTGCATTAGCCCGTTCGGCTTCGGCTTTGGCAATTGCGTTACGCACTTTTATGGCCAGGGCCTTGGCTTCGGCGCTTGGCTCAATCGTCGAAGGATCGATTCCGGATTCTTCGGATGCACGGGCGATCTGCTTATCGAGAATTTCCAGCCACGGGGCATCTGGGGGTGACATAGCAGCCAGGTTCACCCATTCCTGCATGGCGCCCCTGATGTCGCCATGCTGCACGGCGTACATGCCCAGATAGTACCTCGCTTTGGGATTGGTGGGATCGATGGTGAGCACCTTCTTGAACAGATCGTACGAAGGATCCGTAACCTGAGCTTGCGCAGCCAGGGTCAGGGCCTCGGCGTAATCGACGATGATTTCCGGATCATTGGCCGCAAGATTGTAGGCGCCGGCGAAAGCTGCAGCCGAATCGGTATAACGGCCTTGGGTTAAGTAAGTGCGCCCCAGCAAACGCCAGCCGCGCAGGTCCTCGGGATTGCTTTCAAGATGTTTGGCCAGCTTTTCCGTCGCCTCCAGGATTTCCCTTTCTTGTTCCGACTGGGCCGTCATCGTATGGGCTTTGCGTTCGGCCAAGGGCTGATCGGGTTCACCGGGACTGCCAAGGCTCAGGTAAAGCAAAACCGCGCCTATTGGAACGAAAAGGGAAACAGCGGCGATGATCAGGGTGTTGGAACTGCCCGGGGTTTTTTCTTTAACAACCTCGCTTTTATCGGCGGCAGCCAGCATGCGGCGTTTGATTTCGGTACGCGCCGCCTCGCCCTGGTCTTCACTCAAAAGACCGCGTTCAAGATCGGCATCGATCTCCAACAATTGGTCCTTATAGACGTTGATATCATAAGCTTCTCGCGGCGCGACGTCGCTGTCCCGACGCTTGAGAAGCGGCCACAGAATGATGATGAGAACCGCGATGGCGAGGACGGCAACCATACCCCAAAACTGAAATGCGTCGGCGCTCATTGTCCTACTCTTCGTCCTTCATCAATTTATCCAGACGACGGCGTTCTTTTTCGCTTAAAGTCGCAGGCGCTTCTTCACCAGTCTGAACGGTTCCATCTTCTTTGCGGCGGTAGAAGAAAAACAGGGCAAGAATTCCGATGCCGACTATAAGCGCCGGGCCGAACCAAAGCGCGTACGTTGCGGTTTTAAGAGGCGGTTTCAAAAGAACGAAATCGCCGTAGCGCGACACCATGTAGTCCAAAACCTGCTGGTTGGTGTCGCCGGCAACAATTCTTTCGCGCACCAGGATGCGCATGTCGCGGGCGAGTTCAGCGTTGGAGTCATCAATCGACTGGTTCTGGCAGACGACGCAACGCAAACCCTTGGAAACTTCGCGAGCTCGCTCTTCCAGCGCCGGATCGCCCAGAACCTCGCTGGGTTCGACGGCCAGAGCAGGAGAAAAACTCAAAAACACCATTAGGAAGCCGACGAAAATTTTCACTGCTTTCTCAGCTCCTGAACCACCGGCCACAGGGTGCTTTCCCAATTTTCCGGGGTGATGGGCCCGACGTGCTTGTAGCGGATAAAGCCGCGCTTATCGACGAAGAAGGTTTCCGGCGCACCCGTCACGCCAAAGGCGATGGCCGCCTTGCTTTCCGGATCGTCCCCGATAAGCGTATAGGGATCGCCGCGCTTGGCCAGCCACTCGGGACCGGCGTCCGGGTTGCGCTCCCGCCAGTCGATGCCATAAAGAGGCACCAGTTTCTTGGCCGCAATTTCCATCAGCATGGGATGTTCGGCCAGGCAAGAGACACACCATGATCCGAAGATATTAACCAGGGTTACCTGTCCCTTCAGGTCTTCGCTGGAAAAACCTTTCGCGTAACCTTTGATCGGTTTCAGATCGAACGGTGGCACCTCCTGATCGATCAATACCGAGGGCATGTCGCGCGGGTTAAGGGTCAGGCCGACGGCGAAATAACCAGCGAGGATCAGGAAAATGCCAAGGGGCAAAAGATACATCAAGCGTTTCATCAGTTTCTCAAGCCTTTGCTGCGGCGGTTTTTGACGCCCGTCTGGCAGGGGCCCCGATTCGGTAACGCCTGTCGGAAATGGAAACCGCTCCGCCGAAAACCATGATCAAGGAGCCGACCCACATCCAAGCGACCAGCGGATTGAAATAAAGCCGGGTGACAAAACCGCCCTCATCGCCTTCCGGATCGCCGATAACGGCATAAAGATCACCCAGAAACAGTGAATAAATAGCCGCCTCGGTCGTCGGCATCTGGCGCACCGGGTAATTGCGTTTTTCCGGCTTCAGGGTGACAATCTCGCTTCCATTGCGGCTAACCTTGAAGGTTCCTTCGACGATAGTGTAATTAGGGCCCTGTCCCTGCCGGGCTCCTTCAAATGTATAGTCATAGCCGGATACGTTGACCGTCTCGCCCGGCTTCATGACCTGAATGCTTTCGACTTTCCAGCCGCCGGCTCCGGCCATGCCGGCGATGGCGATTGCCATGCCCAAGTGTGCAAGCGTCATACCCCACGAAGCGCGCGGTTGACGTCCCATTCGCACCATGGCTTCCCCAAAAGGAACCCTGAACAACCTGATTCGTTCGGCCAGTTCGACCAAAGTCGAGACGAACAACCAGACCGCAAGGGCCATGCCGATAACGGCCAGGAAGGGCCCATCGGTTTCAAGCGCCCAGACCGCGGCGGTGGCGACGCCCGTAACCACGAAGGCCGCTTTAAGCCTGAGTGAGGCCTGAACCAGGTCGGAGCGCTTCCACGACAGGATGGGGCCGAAACCCATGGCCACAAACATCGGGATGGTCAGGGGAATAAACACCGAATTGAAGAAGGGTGCGCCGACGCTGACTTTGGCCCCGCCGATGGCGTCCAGGAACAGCGGATAAAGGGTTCCCAGCAGAACCACCGCGCAGCCGGTGGACATCACCAGATTGTTCAACAGCAGTCCGCCCTCACGCGAAATAGGCTTGAACACACCAGTGCTTTTCAAAGCCGGGCCGCGCACCGCGAACAGAGCGAGCGAACCGCCGATAACGATCAACAGCAGGATCAGAATAAAGACGCCGCGTTCGGGATCGGTGGCAAACGCGTGCACCGAGGTAAGGACGCCGGAACGCACCAGGAAGGTTCCCAACAAACTCATCGAGAACGCGAGAATAGCCAGAAAGATGGTCCACGCCTTCATGGTGTCGCGCTTTTCAACCACGATTGCCGAATGCAGCAGGGCCGTACCCGCCAGCCAAGGCATGAAAGAGGCATTTTCAACCGGGTCCCAGAACCACCAGCCGCCCCAGCCAAGCTCATAATAGGCCCACCAGGATCCAAGGGCGATACCGACGGTCAAAAACGCCCATGCAGCCAGCGTCCACGGGCGCACCCAGCGCGCCCAGGCGGCGTCGACGCGGCCTTCGATCAGGGCGGCGATGGCGAACGAAAAGGCCATCGAAAAGCCAACGTAACCCAGATACAAAAACGGCGGATGGAAGGCGAGGCCCGGATCCTGCAAAAGCGGGTTCATATCGCGGCCATCGGCGGCGGCCGGGAACAGTCGCTCAAACGGATTGGACGTCAGCAGCATGAACAAATAAAAGCCGATGGAAACCAGCGCCTGCACGCCCAGCACTCGTGCGCGCAACGTTGGCGGCAGGTTGCCGCCGAATAAAGCGACGGCCGCGCCGAAAGCCGAAAGGATCAACACCCACAACAGCAGCGAGCCCTCGTGATTGCCCCAGACACCGGACACCTTGTACAGCATCGGCATCATTGAATGGGAGTTTTGCGCGACGTTCAGAACGCTGAAGTCTGAAACGACATGAGAATAAGTCAGGCAACCGAAGGAAAAGGCGATCAGCAAAAACTGCGATACCGCGGATGGGTAGTCCATGGCCATCCACACACCATTGCCGCGATGGGCGCCGATCATAGGCAACGTTGCCTGCACGATGGCGACGAACAGGGCGAGGGCGAGGGCGAAATGACCGGCTTCGGCGATCACTTTGTCGTCTCCTTGCTTACGTGACCCTGCTTTTTCATTTCTTCGCTCATTTCATCCCATTTGCCGGACTTTTTCAAAGCGTCGGCGACTTCGGGCGGCATATAATTTTCGTCGTGCTTTGCTAGCACTTCATCGGCCTTGAAAACACCGGCAACGAAAGTGCCTTCCGCGACAACGCCCTGTCCCTCGCGAAACAGGTCGGGCAGGATGCCGCGATAGGTCACATCAACGGCGTTTGCCATGTCGGTGACGCGGAAATGAACCACTGCATCGCCCTTTTTCTCGACGCTGCCTTCTTCGACCAGTCCACCCAGACGCAAACGGCGGTCCGGCGACACCTTTTTTTCCACGATATCTGTCGGGCTATGGAAAAAGACGATGCTTTCTTCGAAGGCGCTTAAAATCAGACCAACCGCGGCTGCGATTAGCAGCAATGCCAGACCAACGAACGTCAGTCTTTTATGCTTTCTCTTCACTCGTCTCTTCCTTTTTTGCAGGGTCCAGGGATTGAACCATCGTCTCGTTGCCTTTGAGCAGTCGTTGGCTGACGACCAGCATGATCACCAACACGAGGGCGGAAACGATATAGCTGGGCCAGACATAGCCACCGTATCCACCCATATCGATAAATTCCTTGATCGCATCCATGTGTACGGCTCCTTATCCGTGAACCTGTTTCAGGCGCAAAATGCGGATTTTGTTGGCGACGATCTCGGCGCGTATGCGGATCAGAAGCACCCACAGGTAATAGGTAGTATAGGCAACCGCCATCAATAGCAGCGGCCATAACATCGAGCCATCAATAGAGGGGCCATCCATTTTAATGACGCTGGCGGGTTGATGCAGCGTGTTCCACCAATCGACTGAAAACTTGATGATCGGCACGTTGACGAAGCCAACCAGAACCAGGATTGACGAGGCTTTGACGCCGCGCGTCGGATCGTCGAAGGCGTTAACCAGTGCGATGTATCCCAGATAAAGAAACAACAACACAAGCATCGAGGTCAGGCGCGCATCCCACACCCACCAAGTGCCCCACATGGGCTTGCCCCAAAGGGCCCCGGTAAACAGGGCCAGGAAGGTAAAGCACGCCCCGACAGGCGCAGTCGCCTTGGCGGCTACGTCTGCCAGCGGGTGCTTCCAGATCAGGCCGACGCCGGCGGATATGGCCATGCCAGTGTAACAGAACAAAGCCATCCAGGCGGCCGGCACATGTACATACATGATGCGGACGCTTTCACCCTGCTGATAATCGGCGGGAGAACTGAGCAGGCCCAGATAGAGACCGGATCCGGCGAGTATAACGGTTGCCCAGGCCATCCAAGGCTGAACCATGGTGGCGATACGCAGGAAACGGGTTGGATTTGCGAAACGATGTAACATGTTTTCTCTTAAATTTAATCTTAAGGCGGGGACTTTTTACCGTTTAGCGCCTGAATTGTCACGTATCCGGTGGATCACATTAAGTTCATTCGATGGCCTGCCTGACGCCCGCTGCAGCAGCCCATGGGCACAGTGGCAACGCGCCCATTAGAAATGCCCCCAGAATCAGCAATTGCGCCTTTGATTCAAAACCCCCGATGACCGCATCGACGGCGCTGACGCCGAAAATCAGCACAGGGATATAAAGCGGAAGGATCAAAAGCGCAAGCAACACGCCGCCCCGGCGCGAGCCCAGTATCAGCGCCGCCCCAACGGCCCCTATCAGACTTAGAGACGGCGTTCCCAGCATCAGCGCCAAAATCAGCATCGGAAAACCTTCCGCATTCATATTCAGCAACACCGCAAGCAGAGGTGCCGCGACAATCAGCGGCAGGCCGGTAGTCAGCCAATGGGCGGTAATTTTCGCCAGCACGATAATTTCCAGCGCTATCGGCGATAAAGTCAGAAGTTCCAGTGATCCGTCCTCGAAATCAGTCTGAAACAGTCTTTCCAGGGAAAGCATTGACGCCAGCAGAGCAGCAACCCAGATGACGCCAGCTGCAATGCGCGCCAGGATATTGGGCTCGGGCCCGACGCCGAAAGGAAACAGGACGACGGCAATAACGAAAAACATCACCACCATCATATTATCCATACCCTGGCGCATGGCCAGATGCAGATCGCGCTTCAAAATGCTAGAAAATCCCTTCATGAGCTCTGCTCCAGCCCGGTCTGTTTGACACTGTAATTGGCCAGATCAAGAACCTGGTAAGCATCCAGTTCCATATCGGAATGGGTTGAGATCACTACCATTCCGCCACTTTTGCGGTGAGCGGCAATTATGGCTTCCAGCGCGGCGATGGTTTCTTTGTCCAGTGCCGTCGTCGGTTCATCCAGCAACCACAAGGGCGCCGGGGCGGCAATGATGCGCGCCAAATTGACCCGGCGCTTCTG
Organism: uncultured Thalassospiraceae bacterium; assembly: GCA_964490815.1. Taxonomy (GTDB): domain Bacteria; phylum Pseudomonadota; class Alphaproteobacteria; order Rhodospirillales; family JABHCV01; genus JACNJU01. Next base: position 137,377 of record CAZBEC010000009.1, on the reverse strand, counting down.
ACCGGCAGACAGGAAACGCCCCGGGACATCGGTCAAGTGGCCGATACCGAAGGCATCCAAGGCTGATTTTGAGGCTTGCGCTGCGTCGCCGCCACCATTTCTGAGCGACGCCCAGAATGAGACATTTTCTGCCACGCTAAGAACTGGTTTTACCGCGTCGTGATGGCCGACATAGTGCAGCCTTCCGCCATGGGCTTCCGGGTCATCTCCTGTTTCTTCACCATCCCACGTAAGCGTTCCCGCCGCGGGTTTCAGCAGGCCGGACATCAGGCGAAGCAAACTGGACTTGCCGCTGCCGTTGTGGCCGATCAGAACAAGCGCACCGCCCTCTTCGATGGTAAAGTCGAGCCCGGCAAAGACTGTGCGTTCGCCGCGTACGCAAACGAGATTGTTACCGCTGAAAACGCTCATGATTCCCCTGTAAACCGGTGGCCCGTGTTTTTGAAGCGCGAAAGGTATCCCAAAAAACCGCCGCGGACAAAGGATTCAAGGCGTTTCATGATCTTCTTGATGCGTCTGACAAAGAAAATGTCGACCGAACTAAAGGGGGAGCCTAGGTTCGGCCGACAAGTTGAGGCTTTAATTTGCCCTACAGAGGGACCAGAGAGGGGGGTCTCTGGATATGCGCTATGGGTTAGCGCATGAGAAATATTTAAAGGGAATACTGTGGCGACTTTATGACGCTGTTGGCCTGAATTAAGGCGAAAACATGACTAATTGTAACTGGAGAGTAAATTATTGATCTTTTGAGCGTTTAGGACGTGTGTTTTGAAACCAGTTCCATGAATTCGGAAATTGGGATGGGCTTGCCCAAAACGTCGTCGCAACCCGCTTCCAGAATCTTTTCAATACCGCCTTCAAGAGAAAAAGCCGTCACGGCGATGACGGGGATATTTTTCAGGCCCTCATCGGCCTTCAATATTTTGGTGCGTTCCAGGCCAGACATATTAGGCAGTTGGATATCCATAACGATTAGATCGGGGTTATGGGCGCGGGCTAATTCCATTGTATCGCTGCCATCCACTGAAAGCAGCGTTTTGTAACCATTATTCTGAAGCAGATCATTGAACAGTTTCATGTTCAATTCATTGTCTTCTACGATGAGAACGGTTTTCGGCATAGCTGGACCTGTTCACATGCGAATTGAATCTCTCGGTGAAACGATAGCTTCGCCCATAACGAACAGCCCTTCAAGGTCTTTGCCGGACTGAATCAGTCGTAAGAGCGCTGATCGTCGATAACGATGCCGTCGTTGGGCAACGAGCCCTTGGTGGCAAAAGCGACGGATCCTTTCAGCTTGCAGACGGCCTGGACAGTTTCAGATATGGCCGCTTGCAGAGCCTCCCCCTGTTCGCCGACCTCGCAGTTAAGGGTCATGGCATCGCGGCCGTCGACAGTTTCCACGATTAGGCGTGCGCGCTCGATCTCAATATGTCGTTTTGCGACCTCGGCGATCTGTTCCGGATGGACGAACATTCCCTTGATCTTGGTTGTCTGATCCGCCCGGCCCATCCAGCCCTTGAGGCGCATATTGGTGCGTCCGCAGGGGCTTATACCCGTCATCACCGCCGACAAGTCACCGGTGGCGAAGCGGATTAAAGGGTATTCCTTTGAAAACAGGGTGACGACAACTTCGCCGACCTCACCTTCGGACACGGGGTCGCCGGTGCCGGGGCGAACAATTTCGACGATCACGCCTTCATCGACGATCATGCCTTCGCAGGCTTCCGATTCGTAAGAGATGAGACCGAGATCGGCGGTCGCGTAACTCTGATAAGCCATCATATCGCGTTCGGCCAATTCCGCGCGAAGGGCGGGCGGAAAATATTCCCCACCGACCATCGCCTTTTTGAAGCAGGATGCGTCTCTTCCCGCCTGATCGGCCTTTTCCAGCAAAATCTTCAAAAATGACGGTGTTCCCGCGTATGCGACCGGTCTTAAGTCTTCAATAATGTCGAGCTGCTGTTCCGTATTACCGACGCCGGCCGGTATAACGGCGCAGCCAAGCGCACGAGCACCGGAATCCATGATGAAGCCGCCGGGAGTCAGGTGATAGGAAAAAGTATTGTGGACCAGATCACCGGCACGAAAACCGGCGGCAAAAAAAGCGCGCGCTGTACGGAAAAAATCTTCGGTTCGGCCCTGCGGTTCGTAAATCGGCCCCGGCGACTGAAATACGCGGCTTAAGCCTCCTGTCGGCATCGCAGCCAGACCACCGAACGGGCGGTCTTCCTTTTGGCGTTCGATCAAATTCGATTTGCGGGTCAGGGGTAATTGGGCCAGGGCTTCGCGCGAAGTTATCGTACCCGCATCCACCTCGGCAAAAAGTTCTTTGAAATAGGGGGCGTTTTCCTTGGCGTAGGCGACCTGTTGAGCCAGCGAACTCATCAACTGACTTTCGCGCTCATCGCCTGAGCGGGTTTCCAGATCGTCGAAATAGTCGGTCATGAATTTGGACCTTACGCCAACCAGCGCTTGCGGCGGCGGTAGTGTTTGACGTCGCGGAAGCTTTTACGCCCGCTGGTCGAAAGGCCCAGATAGAACTCTTTCACGTCTTCGTTTTCCGCAAGGGACTTGGCCTCACCATCCATTACGACGCGGCCGTTTTCCAGAATGTATCCATAGTCGGCGTGTTTCAGCGCTACCATGGTATTTTGCTCGGCTAGCAGGAAACTGACGCCCTCTTTTTTGTTAAGGGCGTCAACGATTTCAAAAATTTCTTCTACCAGCTGCGGCGCAAGGCCCATCGATGGCTCATCAAGCAGGATCATCCTCGGATTGGCCATCAGGGCGCGCCCTACAGCGGTCATTTGCTGCTCGCCACCGGATGTATAACCGGCCTGGGAAGTGCGGCGCTCTTTCAGCCGCGGGAAATAATGGTAGACCTTCTCGAGGGATTCCTTGATTCCGGCCGCCCCGTCTGTACGGGTGTAGGCACCGGTTAACAGGTTTTCCTCGACGGTAAGGTGTTCGAAACAATGGCGGCCTTCCATTACCTGGATGACGCCTTTCTTAACCAGATCGGACGGCGTCAGCTTGTCGACGCGTTCGCCCATGTATTCAATGTTGCCCTTGGTGACGTCACCGCGTTCAGCCCCAAGGAGATTCGAGATCGCTTTCAGGGTCGTCGATTTACCAGCCCCGTTGGCGCCGAGGAGGGCGACGACGCCCCCCTCGGGAACCTCGAGGGAAACCCCCTTCAACACCAGGATCACGTGATCGTAAATGACCTCGATGTTATTGATCGTTAAAAGAGGTTTTCCGTTTTCACTCATCGTATCGTATTTCCGTCCAAATTGACGTCTAAATCAATCAGTGCCGTCGCACTTGCGGGGCGTGATGCCTTTTTCCGCAGCGTACTTGGCGGCTGACGCTTCGATTAACGGACGAACGACGTCGTTCATCGGCTGAATCCAGTCGGATACGAATTCCCACTGCTGGCCTTTCCATTCCTGGATGCGCAACGGGGTTCCGCCTTCATGGTTTTCACACGTCACTTTGACCGAGTTCATGAAACGCCTCAGTCCCAACTTGGACAGCCGGGCCTGAGTCAGGTTGAGGTTTTCAAATCCCCAACGGACCTGTTCGCCAGTCATCGGCTTGTTGCCGAATTTCTTCATGGCGGTGCGGATCGCCTCGGAAACGAAGACCGAATTGATCAGACCGCGGTTGTACAGGATTTCACCGACTTTATCTTCCGTCGTAGAGCCTTCACCGGCGGCGTAGACGTGTTTGAAGATATCCTGGTGAACGATGAAGTTAGTACCCGGCGAATGGAATGAAGCCGACTTGTAGCCAATGGCTGCAGCGCCGGCGGGACGGGTGTCGACTTCGGCGCCGGACCACCAGTTGCCGATAAATTTGTTCATCGGGAACCTGTTTGCCGCGGCTTCCTTAATGGCGGTCTGGTTCATAACGCCCCAGCCCCACATGAAGACCCAGTCGGGACGCAATTTGCGGCCGATGGTCAGCCAAGTGGCTTTCTGTTCCAGACCCGGGTGCGTTACCGGGAATTTGTGGAACGAGAAACCGTATTTTTCGGCCAGTACTTCCAGGGTTGCGATCGGCTCTTTACCATAGGCTGAGTCGTGGTAAACCAAGGCGATCTTCTTGCCCTTAAGCTTATCCATCCCGCCTTCTTCGCCACCAACGTAACGGATCAATGCTGAAGCCTGGCTCCAATAGGTGGAAGGAGTTGAGAAGACGTACGGGAAGACGCGTCCATCGGACGCGTCGGTGCGGCCATATCCCATCGAGAAAACCGGGATTTTATCCTGGGTAGCGCGATCGATAATGGCGTAGGTGATGCCGGTGGAAAGCGGGCTGAAAACGGCCGCGCCGGTTTCACCTTTGCCCTTGAGGCGTTCGTAACATTCAACGCCGCGGTCGGTGTTGTAACCGGTATCGCATTCTTCGACGACAATTTTAACACCGTTAATGCCGCCGTCGCGGGCATTCAGCATTTTGTAGTAGTCCAAGGCGCCGTCAGCGAACGGTATGCCGTTTGGCGCATAAGGGCCCGAACGGTAAACAAGGCTCGGAATAAACTGTTCGGCTGCCGAGACGCTCTGAGCGGCAAAGCCGCTAAAGCCGACAGCAAGGCCAACGGCGGCCAAGGTCATTTTAGTCAGTCTCATTGTAAATCCTCCCAATTGGATATTCATTCAACGTTATAGATTTAATCGACTCTTCTCAAGCAAACCCGAAAAACGCCGGGCGAAAAATGGCCATGTGCCTAACAGTATGGCCCTAATAGGGGAATGGCCACAAACGCAATTTTTCCTTGGCGATCTGCCACAGACGTGCAAGCCCATGCGGTTCGACGATCAGGAAAAAGATAATCAGCGCACCGAAAATCATGAATTCCATGTGACTGATTAAATCGACAGAAATATCGAGGCCGAACATGCTGGGCGCATTCGACAGAAAAATCGGTAGCAACACGATAAAGGCGGCTCCCAGGAAAGAGCCCAGAACAGAGCCCAATCCACCGATAATCACCATGAATAAAATCTGGAAAGACCGCGTGATGTCAAAAGCCAGCGCCTCGACACTGGAGGTATAGATAAAGGCCCAAAGGGCGCCGGCGATCCCGCAATAGAACGATGAAACGGCGAAGGCGCTTAGTTTCGTCTGCAATGGTTTGATGCCGATAATTTCAGCGGCGATATCCATGTCGCGGATCGCCATCCAACCGCGCCCGATATGCGATCGCACGATGTTCTTGGCCGCCAACGCCAGTACGCAGACGACAGCCAGCGTAAACAGGTACTTTGCCTGTGGCGTGGCTTCGGCGCCGGTAACGAAGAAATCTCCGAATACGGCGCGTGGCGGTGCGCTGATGACGCCGGAAGACGAATAGTTCGTAAACCAGGGAAACTTGTTGAACATCCAGATCAGGAAAAACTGCGACGCCAGCGTCGCCACGGCCAAATAGAATCCCTTAATGCGCAAGGAAGGGATACCGAACAGCACCCCGACGCCGGCGGTAATAAAGCCCGACAGAATAAGGACGATGATGATGTTCATTTCCGGGAAGGCCGTTGCCAGCTTGTATGCGGCAAAGGCGCCGGTAGCCATGAAGCCGCCGGTTCCCAGGCTCAACTGGCCGGCATAACCGGTTAGAATGTTCAGGCCCAGCGCCGCCAAGGAAAACACCAGGAACGGCAACATGATGGTCGACAGCCAGTATTCGGTCCCAAACAGCGGGAAGACGACAAAGGCGACGATCAACATCAGGGCGACCATGATGCGGTCCTGCAGGATCGGGAAAATGGCCTGATCTTCTGTATAGCTGGCCTTGAATTGCCCGGCCTCGCGATAAAGCATAGTCTTAAACCCTCTCGATGATCTTTTCGCCGAACAAGCCTTGCGGGCGGAACAGCAGGAATACAAGCGCCAACATATAGGCGAACCAGTCTTCGATAGCGCCGCCGAAGGCGGCTCCCCAGAAGACTTCCGCCACTTTTTCACCCATGCCGATGATCAGGCCGCCGATAATGGCGCCTGGGATAGATGTAAATCCGCCCAGAATCAGGACCGGCAGCGCTTTCAGTGCGACCAAGGTCAATGTGAATTGAACGCCCAGCTTGGTTCCCCACATGATGCCGGCAACCAGGCCGACGAGACCTGCAACCGACCAGACGATTGCCCAGATGGTTTTCAGGGGGATGCCGACCGAAAGAGCCGCCTGATGGTCATCAGCGACGGCGCGAAGGGCCCGGCCGATTCGCGTTTTCTGAAAGAAAACGGCCAAAATGGCGACCAGAGAGCCGGCCGATACGGCGGCGACGAGATCAAATTCATTAACCAGGACGTCCCCGAATTCAAGGGGGGCATTGGGAATGCCTAGATCCAGAACCTTGACTTCGCTACCCCAGATCGTTTGTCCAAATCCGTCCAAAAAGTAACTGAGGCCGATGGTGGCCATGAACAGAATAATCGCCTCCTGATTGACCAGCTTGCGAAGAACAACTTTTTCCACGGTTATCGCCAGCAAAATCATGACCGCGGCGGCTATTATTATGGCCAGCCATACGGGCACGCCCAGTTCTATAAATCCGACCAAGGTTAGTGCTGCAAACAGGACCATGGCGCCTTGCGCGAAGTTAAAGACGCCGGAAGCCTTAAAGATCAGCACAAAACCAAGAGCCACGAGCGAATACATGACACCGGCGAGAAGGCCGCCAATCACAACCTCGACAAAAAACCAGGGATACGCCGCGATATCGACAAACGGCGTGACGAAAACGGCGGTTAGGAATTCCACGGCGCAAGCCCTCCCAATACAAACGTCTTAATCATGGGAGACCCCCAGATAGGCATCGATAACTTCCTGGTTGGACCGAACCTCGTCGGGCGAGCCGTCGGCCAATTTGCGGCCATAATCCAGCACGACGACGTGATCGGAAATGTCCATGACCACGCCCATGTCGTGTTCGATCAGGACGATGGTGGTACCGAATTCGTCATTCACATCAAGGATAAAGCGGCTCATGTCCTCTTTTTCCTCGAGGTTCATGCCCGCCATCGGTTCGTCCAGCAAAAGAAGGTCCGGCTGGGCCGCCAGCGCCCTTCCCAGTTCGACCCGTTTCTGCAAGCCGTAGGGTAAGCGCCCGACAGGGGTTTTGCGGATGTGTTCAATTTCCAGGAAATCGATGACGTTTTCGACGAAGTCGCGGTGTTCCAACTCTTCCTTGCGGGCCGGACCCAGATGCAGGGCCTGCATGAACAGGTTCTGGTGCATCATTGTATTGCGGCCGGTCATGATGTTGTCCAGCGTTGACATACCCTTGAACAAGGCGATGTTCTGGAACGTCCGTGCGACGCCCTGCCGCGCCGCGTGGTGCGGCTTCATCTGGCTACGGGTTTCGCCTTTGTAGGTAATGGTGCCCTGCTGGGGATGGTAAAACCCGTTGATGACGTTCAACATCGAGCTCTTACCGGCGCCGTTGGGGCCGATAATTGCGAGAATTTGATGTTCGCGGACTTCGAAAGTGATGTTGGCGAGCGCCTGAACGCCACCAAATGAGAGCGAAATATCGTCGACGCGCAGCATAACGTCGCCAAACACCCGCTCTTTATGTTGTGGTGCGTAAGCCTCCATCATACGGCCTCCTTCATAGCGGTAGGCTGTAGGGCCGCCTCGCGAATCTTAAGATCGGCCTTAATCATACCTTTGCGACCGTCTTCGAAAGTGACTTCCGCTTCGACCGGGATATGGGTCTTGTCGGAATACAGGGCATCGATCAATTCTTCATAGCGATCGGCGATAATTGTTCGCCTGACTTTACGGGTTCGAGTCAATTCGCCATCGTCGGCGTCCAGTTCCTTATGCAGAATCAAATAACGCTTGATCTGTGAGCCTGACAGATGCTCGTCCGTCGCTAGATCGGCATTGACCTTTTCAACGCATTCCTGGATCAGGTCATAGACCTCGTCGCGGCCAGCCAGATCGGTATACCCGGAATAAGCCAAATTGCGCCGCTCAGCCCAGTTGCCGACGGCTTCCAAGTCGATGTTGATGAACGAAGCGACGTAATCCTTCTCGTTGCCAAATGCCACGACTTCCTTGATGAACGGGAAGAACTTGAGCTTGTTTTCCAGATACTTGGGCGCGAACATGGACCCGTCGTTCAGTTTACCCACATCCTTGGCGCGGTCGATAATCCTGAGATGGCCTTCCCCGTCGAAGTATCCGGCATCGCCCGTATGGACCCAGCCGTCCGGAGTCTTGGTATCGGCAGTGGCTTCTTCGTTCTTGTAGTATCCGATAAAGACGCCTGGGCTTTTGAACATCACCTCGCCGTTGTCCTCGATACGGATTTCCACATCGTTCAGAGGCCTGCCAACGGTATCGGGCCTGACTTCGCCGTTGGGCTGCAGGGTAATGAACACGGATGCCTCGGTTGAACCGTAAAGCTGTTTGATATTGATGCCCAGTGAGCGATAGAAATCGAAGATTTCCGGCCCGATGGCTTCGCCGGCGGTGTAGGCGGTGCGGATGCGCGTAAACCCGAGAACGTTCTTCAAGGGGCCGTAGACCAGTATATTTCCAAGCATGTATTTCAGCCGATCCATGGCCGAAACCTGTTCGCCATCGAGAATGCGCGAGCCCACGTCGCGCGCCAGTTCCATGAAATATTTGAACATCCTCTGCTTGAACGGGGCGGCGTCTTCCATGCGGATGGTCACCGTCGTCAGGATATTCTCGAAAATCCTGGGAGGGGCAAAGAAATAAGTTGGGCCGATTTCGCGCAAGTCGGTCAGTACGGTTTCGCTTGATTCCGGACAGCTGACGCAAAAACCGGTCAAATAGGCCTGGCTGAGGGAAAACACGTTGTCGCCGACCCAGGCCATAGGCAGGTAGGCTAAGGCCTCTTCGTCTTCATGCAAGTCATCCGCGGTGACGCCATTGCGTGCAGTGATGATCAGGTTGTCGTGGCTCAACATCACACCTTTGGGTTTGCCGGTGGTGCCGGATGTATAAAGCATGATGGCGATGTCACTGCCCTTGCCCTCGCTGATTTTTTCTTCGGCGTAACCGGGGTGCTCGGCGTCGAACTTACGCCCTTTTTCCTGCACATCCTCAATGAAGTGGATGAACGGGAGCTTGTAGTCGCGCATGCCCCGCTCATCTTTGTAGATGATATGTTCCAGCTTCGGGCAGCGTTCCTTGATTTCCAGCAGCTTGTCGACCTGCTCCTGATCTTCGGCTATGGCGAAGCGGGCATCGGCATGCTCAAGGATATACTGCATTTCTTCAGCCACCGAGTCCTGATAGACCGGAACGGGTACGCCGCCGTCGAATTGCGCCGCTACCATGGCCCAATAGAGCTGCGGACGATTGTCGCCGATGATCGCCAGACGGTCTCCACGCTCAAAGCCGTAAGCCGCAAGCCCGCAAGCGAGCGCGCGAATTTCCTTTTCAGCCTGACTCCATGTCCAGGTTTGCCAAATTCCGAAGTCTTTTTCGCGGATTGAAGGTCTTGAACCGCGCACGCGCGCGTTTTCAACCAATAATTTGGGGAATGTGTCGAGGTCGCTAATTTTCTTCGTGCCTCCGCTAGGTCGTTTTTTGTGTATTTTTTGTTCCGGGCTTCTTTTGTCCCGATGACCACATATTGACGAGGGTCTCTGCCCACTTGTCCTAGAGTATCTAGGGTCAGATTGTCTTGATCCAAATCAACACAAGCGGCACTGAGCCGCAAGATGAATTTAAAGTCAAGGGGGAAGTTTACGTAAACGTCAACTTGGGAACGTTTTTTATACATTGGATGAGGATTCAGACTGGTAGAAGTGGACTTCATTTCCAAAATAAATTAACAAATGCTGCACCGCACATATCCCTCATAGGGCGACCCGTGTTCGATTAACGCGGATATATCGCCCTAGCACTTTAATAAGCGATCAAATTGCCGGCATTTTATGCCGTTTGATCTAGAAATTAAGGACGGAAAAAACGATGACCGCCTTCGGAACTGACACTCTGAAAACCCGCCGCAGCCTGGAAGCCGCCGGCAAATCCTACGATTATTACAGTCTGGAAGCCGCCGCCGAGGCTGGCCTGGGCGATATTTCTAAGCTGCCTTTTTCACTGAAGGTTCTTCTTGAAAACCTTTTGCGATGGGAAGACGGTCGCACCGTCACCGTTGACGATGTCAAGGGCATGGCCGGCTGGCTGGAAAACCGGCGCTCGACCCGAGAAATCGCCTACCGCCCTGCCCGCGTTCTAATGCAGGACTTCACCGGTGTTCCCGCGGTCGTCGATTTGGCTGCCATGCGCGATGCCATGGTCGCCATGGGCGGTGATGCTCAAAAGATCAATCCTCTGTCACCCGTCGATCTTGTCATCGACCATTCCGTGATGATCGATTTCGCCGGAACCGAAGACGCCGAGAAGAAAAACGAAGCCATGGAGTTCGAGCGCAACCAGGAACGCTACGAATTCCTGCGCTGGGGCCAGACCGCTTTTGACAATTTCCGCGTTGTCCCTCCCGGAACCGGCATTTGCCACCAGGTTAATGTCGAATACCTGGCCCGTGTTGTGTGGACCGGCGGCGAAGACGGTAACGTCGCCTACCCTGACACGCTGGTCGGCACCGACAGCCACACCACCATGGTCAACGGCCTGGCCGTGTTGGGCTGGGGCGTCGGCGGCATCGAGGCCGAAGCCGCCATGCTGGGCCAGCCGGTATCCATGCTGATCCCGGAAGTGGTTGGCTTTAAACTCAGCGGCGAAATGTCCGAAGGCATCACCGCCACCGACCTGGTTCTGCGTATCGTCGAAATGCTGCGCGAGAAAGGCGTCGTCGGAAAGTTCGTTGAATTCTATGGCCCAGGCCTGGACAATCTGTCGCTACCTGATCGCGCCACCATCGCCAACATGGCCCCGGAATACGGCGCCACCTGCGGTTTCTTCCCTGTCGATCAGGAAACCCTAAACTATCTGGAACTGACCTCGCGCGACGCCGATCAGATCGCCCTTGTCGAAGCTTACGCCAAAGCCCAGGGCATGTGGCGCGAAGCCTCGACGCCGGATCCGGTTTTCACCGATACCCTTGAGCTGGATATCGCTTCCATCGAGCCGGCCATTTCCGGACCCAAGCGTCCGCAGGACCGCATCGCGTTAAAATCATCGGCTAGCGCCTTCAAAGGAACCCTGAAGGATCTAGGCGGCGTCGATGCTCCGCGCGGCGTTTCCGTTGCCGGTTCCGATCATGACCTGAAAGACGGCGATGTTGTTATCGCCGCCATCACCAGTTGCACCAATACCTCCAACCCGTCAGTTTTGGTTGCGGCCGGCCTTTTGGCCCGAAATGCAGCTGAAAAAGGCCTGCGTTCCAAGCCCTGGGTCAAGACGTCGCTGGCCCCCGGATCACAAGTTGTGGCTGATTATCTGGAGGAAGCTGGCCTGCAGGAACACTTGAATACCTTGGGCTTCAACATCGCCGGCTTCGGCTGTACTACCTGCATCGGTAACTCCGGACCATTGGCTGAGCCGATCGCCGACGCAATCGGGGAAGGAGATCTCGTCGCCACGGCCGTGCTGTCCGGCAATCGCAATTTCGAAGGCCGCATCAGCCCGCATGTTAAGGCCAACTATCTGGCCTCGCCGCCGCTGGTTGTGGCTTACGCCATCGCCGGCTCCATGACCCGGGATCTGCAGAACGATCCGCTGGGTAAGGACAGCGACGGCAACCCGGTTTATCTGAAAGATATCTGGCCTACCAACGCCGAGATTTCCGAAACCATCGCCAAGGCGTTGAGGCCGGAAATGTTCGCCACCCGTTATGGCAATGTCTCGCAGGGACCGGACGCCTGGCAGAAAATCAGCGTCGCCGAAGGTGAGACTTACGAGTGGCAGGCCGGATCGACCTACATTCAGCACCCGACCTTCTTCGAAGGCCTGAGCGGCGCGCCCGCCGATATTACCGATATCTCCGGCGCCCGTCCGCTGGCGATATTGGGTGATTCTGTCACTACCGACCATATCTCACCCGCCGGTGGCATCACCACGGACGGCCCGGCCGGGAAGTACCTTACCGGCCACCAAGTCGCACCGAAGGACTTTAACTCGTACGGCTCGCGCCGCGGCAACCACGAAGTGATGATGCGCGGGACCTTCGCCAACATCCGCATCCGCAACGAAATGGCCCCAGGCACCGAAGGCGGCGTTACCCGCCACATGCCCTCGGGCGAGGAAATGAGCATCTACGACGCGGCCATGAAGTACGCCGAGGAAGGCACGCCGCTTATCGTCGTCGGCGGCAAGGAATACGGTACCGGTTCCAGCCGCGATTGGGCCGCCAAGGGAACCCGCCTGTTGGGCGTTAAGGCCGTCATCGTGGAAAGCTTCGAGCGCATCCATCGTTCCAACCTGGTCGGCATGGGCGTGCTGCCGCTGCAGTTCAAGGACGGAATGAACCGCGAAACCCTGAAACTGGACGGCTCGGAAACCTTCGAGTTGTTAGGTCTTTCCGGCGGCATAACGCCGGGCATGGACGTGGCCCTGCACATCCACCGCACCGACGGATCAAAAGAAACAATCTCCGTCACCTGCCGCATCGACACCCTGGACGAGATTGAATACGTCAAGGCCGGCGGCATCCTGCAATATGTTCTTCGCAACATGAACGCAGCTTAGTGGTTACGTCGTCTGTGGCTTGACTTCCAGAGACCACGCCGCGAAGCGCGGTAAGAAAAATAGGAAAGCCCTTCCCAAACTGGGAGGGGCTTTTCTGTTTTCTCTTAGGCATGAAACACTTACATTCGCTGCAAACCAAATCCCTCACTAGGGCTTGAATGACACTTTTAAATGACATCCGAATGGCGGCACGCATCGCGGCGCGGGATATGCGCGGCGGTATGCAAAGCCTGTGGTTGTTGGTGGCGGGGGTCTTCATTGGGGCCGCCGCCGTAGCCCTGTCGGGGGCGGCGTCGCAAAGCCTTATTGACGGCGCACGCATGGGCGCACTGGAATCGGTTGGCGGCGATTTGAGCCTGCGTCTATATCACCGCGCGCCCAAAAAGGGCGAACTTGAAGCCATCCGGCGCGAAGGCGCTATCAGCATAACGACCGAACTGCGTCCCATGGTGCGCCCCCTTAAAAGCGGCCATACCAACGAAGCACCGGTGCTGACGGAACTTAAGGGCGTAGACCGGTCGTACCCACTTTATGGAACCGTTGAAATTGAGCCCCGGCGCAATCTTCATCAAACGCTAGACCTGGATGCTGGTGTTTATGGAGCGGTTGCCGACCGGGCGTTGTTTGACGCCCTGGACGTAAACTTGGGTGACAGGATACAAATCGGCGAGGCTCAATATCAATTACGCGGTGAGATCATAGCCGAACCCGATCGCGCGTTTCGGGCCTTCACATTGGGCCCGCGAATCATCGTGTCGAATGAAAGCCTGCCCGCCTCCGGGACCATTGATGAAGGGACGGAGGTTTATTTTTATGCTCGCGTGAAGATGCTTCCCAAAATGAGCACGCTTTCCGATGCAACGGCAGCGCTGAAGCGTATTGATCAAGCCTTTCCCCAATCCGGATGGCGCATGGTCAATGCCCATAACGGCGTGCCCGGCGTGGAGCGGAGCCTGGGACTGGCCCACGTGTTGCTGCTGTTTATCGGCCTGGGCGTAATGCTGATCGGGGGCGGCGGGATTTCCGGCGCCGTGCGGGCCCACATCGCGGAGAAGATGGTGATCATCGCTATTTTGAAATCCGTTGGCGTTCGCCCACGGGTCGTCACCGCCGCGATCGCAATCGAGATCATGGCGGCGGCCAGTCTCGGCGCCATTCTGGGTGTTGGTCTGGGCGCGTTTGGCCCCGTCGCTGTTGGGTCTGCGTTGGCGGAACAACTTCCTTTTACATTGGCGATGACGCCCGAAGCAAAGCCATTGATAGCAGCAGCGTTGTTCGGCGTACTAACCGCAGTGCTGTTTGCCTGGTGGCCTTTAATGGGCGTGCAGGATATGAAATCTCAGGTGTTGTTGCGCAATCGTGTCTCGCAAAAGCCCGTAAGCCCAAGCAAATGGGGTTGGATCGGAGTCGGCCTGGTTTTGGCCCTGCTTATCCTTCTGGTGTTTTGGGTGTCGCCCCTGCCAACGTTGACGGTGGGATTTCTGTTTGGCGCACTGTTGTTGTCGGTTTTTTATTTTTCCTTGGGAACCGGCCTGTCACGCCTCGCCAAGGTTCTGGCAAAGGGCAAAGGCTCCTTCTTGCGCCTTCCCTTAAGCAATCTCTACCGGGCGGGCGCGCCGACCGGCCCGGTGGTCCTGGCGCTGGGCCTGACACTCACTCTGTTGGTGGCGTTGGACGCCATTGGCGTCAGCGCCAATAATCATTTACAGAAAACATTGCCTCGCAGTGCGCCTGATCTGGCGGCGTTTTCTCTCAAACCCGAAAGGATGTCGCAGTTTCGCAAAGAACTGACGGCCTCCGGGATCCTCGACAATCAACGTATCATGCCGTTTTTGCACGCCCGTATAGAAGCTATTAAGGGCGTAGCGGTCCGCGACATTAAAATTCCAGGGTCGCTGAATTGGGTCGTTCGCGGCGATCGCGGCGTGTCATTTGCGTCCGAAGTTCCAGAGGGTGAGCCGTGGAGCGACTCTCAAATCAAACGACCTGGCGTTTCAATGGACGGCGAAATCGCGAAGAAACTGGGCGTTGGTCTTGGAGATACAATCACTTTAAACGTTGGAGGAAAAGTCCGGACCGGTGAAATTCTAAAATTTCGAACCGTGGACTGGACCCGCCTTGAGCTGGATTTCCCCATTATCGGAACACCCGTCATGTTCGAAAATATTCCCTACACTTATGCCGCATCGTTAAAGGCCAAACCCAACCAGAAGGCGGCCCTTGAAGCGTTCATCAAAAACCGTTTCCCGGAGGTGCCCCTGATCCGCGTGGAGGATGTCTTACATTCGCTGGCCAAAGTAATAAGCGCTATCGTCGCAGGCTTGGAAGCAGCAGCGCTGACGTGCGGACTGGTCGCCCTGGTCGTGCTGGCGGGTAGCGTGCTTCAGGGACTTCGCCAACGCACCCACGAGGCCGTTCTGTTCAAGGTGTTGGGCGCGCGAAGGCGTCAACTGCTCAGCCAGTTGATGGTGGAGTTTTTAGCCCTCGGATGCGTTGTGGCGATGACCGCGTTGCCCTTGGGATTCGGCGTCGCATACGGTGTGACCCGGGCCGTAGATATTGGCGGTTTTAACATACCCTGGGTCAGCGGCGTTACTTTGGCGGTTGCAACCATTTGCGCCACGTTGCTTGTAGGATTTGTTGTGACGTTAAGAGCTTACGCAACAAAGCCCGCTCGAATCCTGCGCGAGCGGGAATATTAAAGTGATAATCGAAGATACTGCCGTTTCTTTACCTGGGGTCTGAAGTCGTTATAAAACGATCAGGATCGAGGTAGCGAGTTTAAGCAGCATGAACGACGATAGAGCAAAAACCCTTGAACCGGAAAATTGGCCCGCTAACCAACCGGCTGAAAACACCCAGGATTGGAGCCAGTTCGCTGAGGCGGACGCCGAGGCCGGGTTTGAGTTGAGCGAGGACTTCACCCGTTTTTCCCAGCGCGACGACATGTTCAACCGGGTCTGGTGGGACAAGTCCATATCTTTAAAAAACGTGAAGGAGTTCTATTCCGGCTTTCGAAAAATGGCTTCGCGAAAAGGCGACGGTTTCCGTCAAAGGGATTTCGCCCTGCGCAACGCGGCCTGGGTAGTCGCCCATTCCATATCCGAGCGAAACCGCGCAAGCGGGCTGGCAGAAGGCTTTAACGATGAAATGCAGCCTTACCGCCCCAAGGCGGAAGAAAAAATGGCCCTCGACTCCCCTGAAGAGACGACGGCGGATATTAAAAAGGTGGCCAAATTGTTTGGCGCCGACCTGGTCGGCATCACCGAGTACGACGAACGATGGGTCTATTCCTATAAATGCGACGTCAAAACCCGGGAAGAAAGGCCGATCGATTTTTCGTGGGGCCCGACCCACGTCATCGTCCTGGGTCACGCCATGGATTACGACCTGATCAAGGCGATGCCGTCAGCCCTGGCGGGGGCCGCCATCGGCAAGGGCTATTCAGGCGAGTGCGCCACGGCCCAGCAGATGGCCCAGTATATCCTTAATCTCGGCTACAACGCGGTGGCGACCATGAATGATACCGCCCTGGCCGTGCCTTATGCCGTCAAGGCAGGCCTGGGGGAATATGGCCGCAACCAGATGGTCATTACCCCGGAATTCGGACCGCGCGTGCGCTTTTCAAAAATATTCACCAATATCCCGCTTAAGCCAGACAGGCCAAGGCGGTTCGGCATCCGGGAGTTCTGCGATATCTGCACCCGCTGCGCCGACGCCTGCCCGGTCAAGGCCATTCCTTACGGTCCGCCCACCGATCAGGGGCCTAATCGCTCGGCCATCAAGGGGGTGAAAAAATGGACGGCCGATTGCGAAAAGTGTTTCGGCTATTGGACCCGCATGAAGACCGATTGTTCCATCTGCATGCGCGAATGCCCGTTCAACAAGGATTTCTCAAAATGGAGCCTCAGGCTGGCGCGAAAGCTGGCGGGAACGCCACTTAGAAAGCTGATGCTGAAGCTGGATACCCGTCTGGGATATGGCAAAAGGGTCGCACCGAAGAACTGGTGGGGCAACGACGGCGGTCTGGCTGAACAGTTTGCTACGAATAAATCCAAGAACAAAAAGTAGCTGCTACTTCCCGAACAGCTCTTTTTGAATTTCCTCGGGTAGCGGGAACCAACGCAAGTCTTCCGCCTCTCCGGGCAGTGTTTGCGTTTCAACTGCCTGGATGTCGGATTTCCCTTCGGCTTGCTCCAGGATTAGGCGCGCCTGCTCAAGATACTGCGCCAGCACGTTTTCGCCCGCCGTTTCCCCTTTGGGGCTATCGGAGCCAAAGACCGAAACTTCATCCAGTCCAAGCGGCGCGGTTTTGGCCGCATCGCGGTGCCGCCAAATGCCTGTATCGGGATCGAACGCATATAGCGGCAAAAGCTTCCAGCCGTGGTCGGCAATCAGGTTGATCGCCTCGATGATGTAGTCGGCAACAGTGTCGGAGAAGAAATAGTTGAAGCCGACTCGCACCCAGCCCGGTTTGATACCGTTGCAGCCATGAACGATGGAGGCCTCGAACGCGCGGGATTGATCCAGATCGATGTGCAGCAGCCTATGGCCGTATGGCCCGGCGCACGAACAGCCGCCCCGTGACTGAATGCCGAACAGGTCATTCAAAACGGCGACGACAAAATCGTGATGCAGGTTTCTTTTGCCGTGGCGGATGACAAACGAAATGATCGACAGGCGCGGCAGATCCGGATTGCCCAGAACGTGAATATTTTCGTTTGCATTCCATGAATCCAGCGCACGGCGCACGAAGGCTTCTTCGCGCTCCTCGATCAATTCCACACCGACACTGTCCTTCAACTGGAACACCAGCCCGGCGCGTATACTTTCGACGATAGCCGGCGTACCTCCTTCTTCGCGGTGTTCCTCGTCCGCAATGTAGACGTGCTCTACCGGGTTGACGTAACTGACTGTGCCACCGCCGGGGCGGGCCGGAACCAGATTGGCCATAAGGCGCTTGTGCACAACCAGAACGCCCGGCGATCCGGGCCCGCCCACGAATTTATGGGGCGACAGGAAAAGCGCGTCCATGGCCGGCTGCTTTCCCTTGCCGGTGGCGTCGATATCAAGGTAAGGAGCAGCGGCGGCGTAATCCCAGAAAGACAAAGCACCATGGGCATGCAGTAGAGATGAAATCCCGTCCATGTCGGATATGATGCCGGTGACGTTGGAGGCGGCCGAGAAACTGCCAATCAACATTTCCCGGTCTTTATAAAAACCCAACTGTTCTTCCAGGTGCCTCAGATCGATGCGGCCATCGGCGTCTTCATTGATGGCGATGACGTCAGCGATTGTTTCTCGCCACGGTAGTTCATTGGAATGATGTTCGTAAGGGCCAATAAAGACGACCGGCTTTTCATCCGTCGGGATGGATTTCGCCAGATCGTACATGGCGTCCAAATTGGCCGGAATGCGAATGTTCAGAATATCGATCAGCCGATTGATCGCGCCCGTTGCGCCCGAGCCGCAAAAAATGACCGCGTAGTCGTCGTCGGCGCCGACGGATTTACGGATCAAAGCGCGGGCCTGTTCGCGGTAATGAGTCGTCTGCAGGCCGGTCAAGGAGGTCTCCGTATGGGTATTGGCGTAAAAAGGCAAAACCCGGTCGCGAAGGAAATCCTCGATGAAATCCAGGGCGCGGCCTGAGGCCGTATAATCAGCGTAAGTAAGACGTCTTGGTCCGAAAGGACCATCTATCACACGGTCATCGCCGATGACGGAGGATCGGATTTTATCGAGAATTGCGTCTTGGTTCGCCATGCTATCTGTCCCTTAAAAGAAGCCGGCATCGTATTCATTAGCTATTCTAATTCAACAGGATATGCACAAAACATTGTTCCCTATCAATATTCTGTGATCTTCCTCACTTGCATGTGATTGGCGCTTGGAGTCTTGATAGGCTATCAATTTTGCATGAATTGCTGGGGTAAACACTTCGCAGCACTACCTTTTTTTGCCGCTGCGCTAATATTTTTCACCGTCCATCAGGCGGAGGCGGGCAATGCCCGCCCGTTGACCGTGGTTGAATTGTTCACCTCTCAGGGATGTTCTTCGTGCCCGCCGGCCGATGCCTATCTGGGCGATTTGGCCCAGCTTGATGAAAGCGAAAACGTCCTGGCGCTTTCATTCCACGTGGATTACTGGAACAATCTGGGTTGGAAAGACCCTTATTCCAGCGCCGACAATTCCAACCGGCAACGTCAGTACGCTAACTACATGGACTTGCGGTATGTCTATACGCCGCAAATGGTCGTGCAAGGGGCCCTGCAAGCCACAGGGTCCGACCGCAGGGCCGTTCGAGAAAAGATTGCCGCCGCCCGCAAGCTCCCACGCATTGACGTCGGGTTGGAGCGAAACGGCAAAGCCATGCAGGTCGCCCTGTCCGAATCCGGCCACCCGATGAAGGCCGATGTCTTCATAATCGTCTATGACAAGGAACACACCACCAAAATCAAACGCGGCGAAAACAGGGGTAAAACCATGACCAATTTTAACGTGGTGCGATCCTTGAAACGCATCGCCACATGGCAGGGCGAAGCCGCGGTTTTGTCATCCCCACTGGATGGAATTGGCGACGCCTGCGCAGTTATCGTCCAGTCCCGCGCTACAGGCGCCATCTTGGGCGCGGCAAAGGTCGTGCTAAACTAACCACGACAATCCATGTCCGAAAATGGCCAGTCTTGATCCCGAATAGGGGTATACTGGCAATCATGAACACTGACCCCAAAACATGTTACCGGGCCGTAAAAAGCCGCGACGCCCGCTTCGACGGACGCTTTTTTACCGGCGTCGTTTCGACGGGTATTTTTTGTCGGCCCGTCTGCCCGGCGATCACGCCAAAACAAAAGAACTGCCAGTTCTTTGAAAACGCGGCGGCCGCAATGAACGCCGGTTTTCGCCCCTGCCTGCGATGCCGCCCTGAAGCCGCGCCTGGAGGCCCGGCCTGGAACGGCGTTTCGACGACGGTCAACAGGGCGATGCGGTTGATCAACGAGGGGGCATTGGACGAAGCAAGCGTCGATGATCTGGCGAGCCGACTTGGTATCGGCGAGCGCCACTTGCGCCGTCTTTTTTTGGAACATGTCGGGGTCGGGCCAAAAGCCGTAGCCCAGACGCGGCGGGTTCTGTTCGCAAAGAAACTGATCGACGAAACGGACCTGCCCCTGACCGAGATAGCTCATGCAGCCGGATTTGGTTCGATCCGGCGCTTCAATTCCACGTTCCAGAAGCTTTACGGCAAGCCCCCGCGCGATCTTCGCCGTCTGGGGGAGGATGAAACCATCCGGGATAGTTCATCGCTTAATTTGAAGCTGGCGGTACGCTGTCCTTATGACTGGGATCACCTGATCGGGTTTTTCAAATCACGCGCGATTCCGGGCATCGAGGAAGTCACCTCAGACTATTACAGGCGAACCATTGAAATCGAAAAACATCGGGGTTTTTTGGAGGTACGCAATGATCCCTCCGCTGCGCAGTTGATCGTCAACATCGCCCTGGACGACACAGTCCTATTGAAAAACGCCGTGGAACGCACCCGTCGTCTTTTCGATGTGGACGCCGACAGCGCCGCCATTAACGCCCATCTTTCCCAGGACCCGTTGCTGGCGAAATCCGTCAAAGCCTATCCGGGATTACGACTTCCCGGCGCCTGGGATCCGTTCGAAATCGCCGTGCGCGCCATACTTGGTCAACAGGTCAGTGTCGCCGCCGCACGAACCTTCGCCGGCCGATTGGTCGAAGCCTTCGGCGGCTCAATAAAGAATGCGGAAAACGAAAATCTCACCCGAACGTTTCCGTCGCCAAAGAAACTTGCCAGATCGGATCTGGGAATAATCGGGTTAACGAGGCGGCGTCAGCAAACCCTTCGCGAATTGAGCCGCGCATTTGCCAGTGGTGAGTTGAATCTGGACAAGGCGATGGGTTTGGATGAAATCGAGAAGCGCTTGACGTCATTGCCCGGCATCGGCCCCTGGACAGCCCAATACATCGCCATGCGCAGCTTTGGCGAGCCGGATGCCTTCCCAACCGGCGATCTTGGATTGATCAACGCCTTCAAGCAAAAGGGCGAGGAGATAACCCCGCGAGAGCTTGACCGGCGGGCGGAAAACTGGCGGCCATGGCGGGCTTACGCGACCATGCATCTATGGGCAACGCTTGCGCCCCAAAAGAGGAAAACCAAAAAATGAATTTGATCTTCGATGCCTTTGAAACACCCCTTGGCGAGATGACCGCAGTTTTTGTTGGCGATGCACTGTGTCATCTGGATTTCAGCGATTGTCGAAATCGCATCGAGCAGCTTTTGCGTAAGCGGTTCGGGTCCTACGAAAAGGAAGCTCGGGCCAATCCCTCAGGTATTCGAGACATGGTCAACACCTACTTCAAAGGTGATGGAGGTGCTTTCAAGGAGATAAAACTGGATACGGGAGGCACCGATTTTCAGAAAAACGTCTGGCGAGCGCTTAGAAGAATTCCCCATGGACATACGATCTCGTATGCAGAACTGGCGAGGGAAATCGACAAGCCCAAGGCCGCTCGCGCCGTGGGCAGCGCTAATGGGCGTAACCCCATATCCATCATCATTCCATGCCACCGGGTGATCGGCAGCAACGGCTCGCTAACAGGCTATGCCGGTGGGTTGACGCGAAAACGCCGGTTGCTGGAACTGGAGTGCGCACTTTGAGCGGTCCCACCATGGCGGCCCGGGAATGGGTGCTGCTGATTATTCTGTCTATCCTTTGGGGCGGTTCGTTCTTTTTTGCCGAGGTCGCCTTGCGTGACCTTGGGCCGTTTACCATCGTCTGTGGACGCGTGTTTTTTGCTGCTATGGCGCTTTTAGCCTTCGTTTATGCGACCGGAAAAAAAATGCCGGGAGAAATTAAAACCTGGGTCGCCTTTTTCATAATGGGCGGTATGAACAATCTGGTTCCGTTCTCGTTGATCGTCTGGGGGCAATCGCATATCGACAGCGGGCTGGCATCGATCCTGAATGCCACGACGCCATTATTTACGGTTGCGCTTGCTCACTTGTTAACGTCGGACGAGAAGCTAAGCATCAACAAGGCAATTGGTATTTTATTCGGCATTGTCGGAGTCGCCGTCTTGATTGGGCCAGACGCCCTGGGCAGTCTGAATGGTCAGTCTTGGGGCAAGATCGCCATCCTGGGGGCGGCCATATCCTATTCCTTCGCGGGCATTTACGGCAAAAGGCTAAGCGCGCTGCCAACATCCGTCGCCGCAGCGGGAATGCTGACGGGATCAAGCGTGATGATGATGCCGTTGATGCTAATATTCGAAAATCCGATGGGTGCAAGTCCGGACGCCGCTACTTTGGCGTCGGTCCTGGGCATCGCGCTTTTGAGCACGTCGGTAGCCTACCTGATCTATTTTCATATCCTGGCCAAAGCCGGGGCCACCAACCTGTTGCTGGTTACCTTCCTGGTCCCGGTCAGCGCACTTGTTCTGGGTATCTTTATTTTGGGCGAAGTCCTAAGCGTTCACGCCGTCATCGGCATGGTGCTGATATTTGCGGGTCTGGCTGCCGTCGACGGGAGGGTATTTCGGAGTATTAAGCTCCGCAGCACTTCTTGAATTTCTTGCCGGACCCACAAGGGCAGGGATCGTTGCGGCCGACTTTTTGGACGATCCGCTGTTCGGGTTTGGGGTTGATCTCACCACCGATGCAGACCCATCGCCCTTCTTCGCGGCGGAAAGACGAGCGTTCGTGGTGGATGCCGCTTTGATCGCCAACACGGTATTTGGCGACGAATTCGACAATACCGGTTTCATCCCTCTCACCACCTTCGCTGGTCGCCCTGATTTCCAGGCCCTGCCATTTCATGTTTGGGTTGGCTTCGGCGTTTGCCTGTGCCTCTTCTTCCTCGTCTCGGCTTTCCGGAGCCAGGGTTTCAAGCAGGTAAGCCTGATTGTTTTCCGTGTAGGCGGTGTAGCGCGAGCGCATCAGCGCTTCGGCCGTCGGCGCGGCTGCACCGGCGATGTACGGGCCGCAGCATTCGTCATAGGTAGCGTTGGACCCACAGGGACAATTGCTCATCAAGCGATGCCCCGTTCCATCATGGCGCTCAGACGTCGGGCGAATTCCGCCGGATCCGGCAGGGCCTCGCCCTCCACCAGACGTGCCTGATCCAGCAGCAGGAAGGCGGCGTCATTCATTTCATCGCCCGTCCCTTTGCCTTCCTTGGCCATGGTCGCCATCTTGCCGATTAAGGGATGATCGGCGTTAATTTCCAAAATTCGCGGTGTCGATTGACCCATTTGCTTGTGCTGTTTCAGCATGCGTTCCAGATGGATGTCCATATCGCCTTCGCCGGAAACCAGGCAAACGGGGCTGTCGGTCAGGCGATCGGATACGGTCACGTCCTTGACCGCTTCTCCCAGGGAAATCTTCAAGGCCGCAACCAGCTCGTCGATGCCAGGAGCCTGCTTCTTGTCCTTTTTCTTTTCGTCCTTGGCGTCCTTTTTATCCTCGTCCTTGATGCCGTCCAGATCGACACCGCCACGGGTGACCGATTTGAATTCCTTCTCTTCATATGTGCCGACGGCTGGCAGCCAGAATTCGTCGACCGGGTCGGTCATCAGCAGAACCTCTACACCGCGGGACTTAAAGCCTTCCAGTTGCGGGCTCTGGCGCACCATTTCCGGGGTCTCTCCAGTGATGTAGTAAATGGCTTCCTGGCCTTCTTTCATATCGGCGACGATTTCGCTCAGGCTGCGTAAATCGTCAGACGCCGTCGTCCGGAAGCGCGCCACTTCCAGAATCTTGTCCCGGTTGGTCTGGTCCTCGTAGATGCCTTCTTTCAACACCGCGCCGAAATTCTCCCAAAAGGCCGCATACTCCTCAGGCTTCTTTTCGGCCTTTTTCTTCAACTCGCTCAAGACCCGTTTAGTCAGACCGGATTTGATCTTGGCCAGACGCGGGTCATGCTGGAACATCTCGCGACTGATATTCAGGGGCAAGTCTTCCGAATCGACGATGCCACGCAAGAAGCGCAAGTAAGGCGGCAGCAGGCCTTCGCAGTCATCGGTGATAAAGACCCGGTTGACGTACAGTTTCACGTGGGTCTTGCGTTCCGGCGTGAACAGATCAAACGGCGCCATGGTCGGGATGAACAGCAGGTTGGTGTAACTGAGCACGCCTTCGACCCGGTTGTGCAGGGTCATCCACGGATCATCGAAGGTGTGTCCGACATGGTTATAAAATTCCTTATACTGCTCGCTGGTTATGTCCTTTTTCGCCAGGGTCCAAAGGGCGGAAGCGGAGTTCAGGGTTTCTTCGCGATCGCCATCCTTGAAGACGATGGGAATGCCGATGTGATCGGAATGGGACTTGATGACATGGCTGATCCGGGGCTCGTCCAGATATTCCTTATTGTCCTTGTTCAAATGCAGGATCACCGTGGTGCCGGTGGCGTCGCGTTCGCCCTCCTCGATGGTGAATTCGCCCTTGCCATCGGAACTCCACAGCCAGGCCTTGTCTTCACCGGCCTTGCGGGTCAGCACGTCGACTTTGTCGGCAACCATGAAGGACGAATAAAAGCCGACGCCGAACTGACCGATCAGGGCTACGTTGTCCTTGTCCTCGCCGTTGGCCTGGGCCAGGAAGGCCTCGGTTCCCGATTTAGCAATTGTACCCAGTGTTTCGGCCAATTCGTCATGTGAAATACCGATACCATTGTCGGCGACTGAAAGAGTCTTGGCCTTCTCATCGACGCTAAGGACAACCCGGTAATTTGCATCTACATCGCTGAGCGAGGCGTCGGTCAGGGCTGCGTAACGCAATTTGTCGCACGCGTCCGAGGCATTGGATACCAGCTCGCGCAGGAAAATTTCCTTCTGGCTGTACAGTGAATGGGCGACGATATCGAGAAGCTTGCTGACTTCCGCCTGAAAAGTGAATTTTTCCTGGGCCATGACGTCTTGGGTTTCCTTTAAACCAATTGAGCCAAAAATATTGCGGGGGAGATATGTGTGAGAATCTCCCGATTAGCAAGCCCCCTTTTGAAATCTTTCACTTTTTTTGGACGGCCAAGACTCCCCTAGCCGCCTTGGCATGCCCATATAAGAATAAAGGAAGGTTTTCAAGAAATTGACTGCTCCGACCACCCCATCCCACCCACAACCAGGAGGCATCCATGCAAAGTGCGCTGCAGGTCGTCTTTCACGGAATGGATCATTCAGATACCTTGGAGGAAAGAATTTTCGAGGAATTCGAAAAATTGGAGAAATTTCACCATCGCATTACCGATTGCAGGGTTACCGTCGAAGCCCCGCACCGGCATCGCCGCAAGGGCAAGTTATATGACATCGTCATTAATCTCGCCGTTCCGGGGGCCAGTCTGACGGCCAGGAACGGCGGTTCGAACAACCCGGCCCATGAAGATGCCCATATTGCTCTGCGCGACGTTTTTCAGATTATCACCCGACAACTGAAAGAACGCAGTGAGCGTCAACAAGCCCATCGTGGTTAAATGGTTGCATGAATGACCAAAACTTTGAAAAGGCCCGCAAGCGCTTAATCGAAGAAATTGAAATGAATGCGCGCGATACCGAGGTCTATACCGGACGCAGGCGTTATTCGAAAAAAGTCATGGAAGCGCTGGCGACGGTTCCCCGCCACGACTTTCTGCCTGAAAGCCATCAACAGGTGGCTTATGCCAATCGCCCGCAAAGCATCGGCTACGGCCAGACAATTTCGCAACCCTACATCGTTGCTGTGATGACGGATTTGCTTGATTTGGGTTGCGGCGACAGGGTTCTGGAAATCGGCACCGGATCGGGTTATCAGGCCGCAGTGCTGGCCGAAGTCGCGGGACAGGTCTATTCCATTGAAACCGTCGATTCTTTGGCCGAAAGCGCATCCAAACGCCTGCGTGAAATGGGATACGACACCATCAATGTTCGCAACGGCGACGGCTTCGAGGGATGGCCGGAAGAAGCACCGTTTGACGCTATCATGATAACCGCAGCGCCGAAGAACGTCCCTCGAGCCTTGTGCAACCAATTAAAGATCGGCGGGCGCATGATCGTTCCGGTCGGCAGGCAGTATTCGACCCAAATTCTGAAACTGGGCACCAAAAAAGAAGATGGCAGTGTTGATTTTAGATCAACCCTGCCAGTTGCATTCGTACCTATGGTTAAAGGCCCCAAGGGGTGACATCAGGCGGCACGTACCTCATGCTCACGGCATATCTGGTTCGAATCGATATCGTTCAAAGGCTCACCCGACAGCATGCATCGATGAGGGCCTCGCGAGTGGTCGGAAGCACCGTCGGAATGGAAATGCCGGCAGGCAAGGCAAACGCCAAACCGCCGATTTCCATAACTTCGGATAACGTTCCTGAGAATTTTCTCGAGGTTCTCGGCCAGGCCCGGATCATCGCCGAGGTCTGCAACCGCGTCTTCGAGCACATGCAGCGGATCGCGGTCGACAACGGCCTGACCTTCGCGCGTCAACTCAAGCCGCTTGACGCGGGCGTCACCGCGACAAATCTTACGCTTAACCAAGCCTTTTTTTTCAAGCGCGATCAGCGTCTGTGACACCGTTCCCCGGGTCGAAGACAGAAACTCCGCCAATGCCCCCGGCGCCCGTGAATACTTGTTGGCCTTGGCTAAAAACCGTAAAGCCTCCCACTGGGCGGGCTTCATTCCTTCAGCGTGCTGGGCGCTTCTGGCGATGCGGCCAAGTCTTTCAATTAAGTCTACTATGTGATCCGTGGTTTCGGACATGGCCTATTCCTGCAATAGATTAAAAAATTCCGGCCATTTTGGCGCTATTATTAAGTTGGAAAATGAATTGAAATGCTGCTCGCGTATGTGACGTTCGTCACACTTTGGCAAAAAACCGTAACTTTTGTTTATTTTTTCTATACTTGCCATTGCCGCCGACAAGCCCGATCATCCCCTAGAAAGTTACTGTTTCCTATAATTCACCATGAACAACCACCAACCCCGCATCCTCGCCGTCCTCGGCCCAACCAATACCGGCAAGACCCATTTCGCAATGGAACGCCTTCTAGCCCATCGCTCGGGCATCATTGGATTTCCCTTGAGGCTTCTGGCGCGTGAGAACTATGACCGGGCCGTCGCCGCCAAGGGCGCCTCGAAAGTTGCACTGATCACTGGCGAGGAAAAAATAGTGCCGCCGGGTGCGCAATATTTCCTTTGTACGGTGGAATCCATGCCACTGGACAGGAAGGTTGCTTTCCTGGGCGTCGATGAAATCCAGATGTGTGCCGACGCCGAACGCGGCCATGTATTTACCGCCCGCCTGTTGCACGCCCGCGGGGAAGAGGAAACCATGTTTATGGGCGCGGATACCATTCGTCCCCTGATAAGGAAATTGCTGCCCGAGGCCGTGTTCGACCAGCGTCCCCGTTTTTCCACACTCAGTTACAGCGGCGAGCGCAAGATCAACCGCCTGCCGCCGCAAAGCGTGGTCGTCGCCTTTAGCGCATCCGACGTTTATCTGATCGCCGAACAGGTGCGCCGCAACAAAGGCGGAGCGGCGGTGGTGATGGGCGCGTTAAGTCCTAGAACCCGTAACGCCCAGGTTGCCATGTACCAAGCCGGCGAGGTTGACCATCTTGTTGCCACCGACGCTATCGGCATGGGGCTGAACATGGACGTCGACCATGTCGCCTTCGCCGCAACCCGCAAATTCGATGGCAAGCGCTCACGCGCACTGAGCCCTCCAGAACTGGCACAGATCGCCGGGCGAGCCGGGCGTCACATGAACGACGGCACTTTTGGCGTCACCGCAGATGCCGCGCCCATAGGCGAACAGATGGTTGATGATATCGAACAACATCGATTTTCTCCCATTAAGCTGATCTACTGGCGAAACCCCGATCCGGATATGCGTTCCCTGGAAACGCTGACAAAATCTCTTTCCATACCGCCTGAAATGCCGGGGCTGATCCGCGCCAACGTGGCCGATGATGAAGCCGTACTTTCGGTTTTGGCCAAAGATAAAGACATTGCCGGCATGGCCAACGACAAAGCGGCTGTTTCACTGTTGTGGGAGGTCTGCCAGGTACCCGATTTTCGAAAAGTGATGAGCGACGCCCATGCCAGCTTGCTGGGGCGCATCTATACCCACCTGATGGCCGATGATGGTCAGGGTAAGTTACCGACGGACTGGGTCGCCGATCACGTCAAGAGAATCGATCGCATTGACGGTAATATTGAAACATTGACCGGGCGCCTGGCTAATATCCGCACCTGGACCTATGTCGCTCACCGCGGAGACTGGTTGGAAGATGCTGTCCACTGGCAGGAACGCACCCGGGCCGTCGAGGACAGCCTGTCTGACGCCCTGCACGAAAGACTAACTCAGCGCTTTGTCGATCAACGCACAGCGGTTCTGGTTAAACGACTTCGAGACCCTAATGACATGTTGGCCGCCGTTAGCCGGGACGGAACGGTCATGGTGGAAGGCCACGGCATCGGACGGCTGGAAGGTTTTAACTTTATCGCCGATAACCCGGGGCAAACCGGCATCAATTCGGACGCCGCCGAAAAATCGATCCTGCAGGCCGCCAAACGCGCCCTGGGACCGGAAATCGAGAGGCGCATTCGAAACCTCGAGACGGCTAACGACGACAAGATATCTATTACACAACACTATACGATCAGTTTTGAACGATGCGATATCGCCCGCCTGATGCGCGGCGCGGAAATCCTAATGCCAACAGTCGAACCCCTGACATCCCAATTGCTGGAAGCCAGGGCGCGTGATCGTATCACCAAGCATTTGAAAAAGTGGCTTGAGGGTTTCCTGGAAAAACAACTGCATCAACTGATGAGTTTCCGGCAAACCGAATTTACAGGCGCATCGCGGGGCCTGATTTTTCAGATTACGGAAAATTTGGGCTCCCTTCCCAGGGCGGCCGCTTTACAACAGATCGAAGCCCTGAAACGTGACGAACGCAAACACCTGAAGGCTATGGGCATCGTCATTGGCCGGTCAAGCGTCTACCTGCCCGGATTGCTCAAACCCGCCCCTTCCCAAGTTCTCGGGTTATTGTGGACGCTTTGGAACGAGCCCGAACGACCACCCGCGCCGTGCCACCCCGGACGGGTTTCGCTGCCCAGCGACGATTATCCAAAAGGATACCTGGAGGCCATCGGATATCGTCCGGCCGGCCGTTTGGCTCTGCGCCTGGATATACTTGAACGAATCGCCGCCCATGCCTGGCGACTGGGGCGAAAGGGGTCGTTTCTTGCAGATGCCCATTTCCTGTCACTGGCTGGTTGCAGTGCCGAGGACCTGATCCCGATATTGAAGGAAATCGGCTTTCGTCTGGTCAAGCAAACCGAAGAAGGAAACTATTTCGCCATTCAACGCAAACGCTCTAGGCCGCCAGCTGCCAAGAATACGGACAAAACAAAAAAGGCGAAACGGCCGCGTAAACCGAAGCCAAAAAAGGAAGCAAAAATCGATCCTCACTCGCCCTTCGCCAAACTGAAAGAGTTGAACCTGCACCGATGAGCGAGCAAACTCTTCGAATTGACAAGTGGCTGTGGTACGCGCGGTTCTTCAAAAGCCGCACCAAGGCTTCGAAGTTGTGTGCTTCGGGAAGGCTGAGGCGCAACAGCGAGTTGATCTCTAAAGCCCATGCCACGCTTAAAACAGGCGATGTACTGACCTTCCCCAAGGAAGACGATATCCGTGTCATCAAGGTCATACAACTTGGCGCCAGGCGGGGGCCGGCCAGCGAAGCCGCAACATTGTACGAAGACCTGGAACCACCCGAACCCAGCAGATGCAAGAAAACGCAGCGCATTCCGGGCGTCGCCGTGCGCGATGTCGGGGCCGGGCGACCAACCAAAGCCCAGCGGCGCGCCATCGACAAACTGCGCGACGTCGACTAATGATGATTTTTTGAAATCCCAATAGAGGACACAGCGACCATGATGGAAATCCTGAGCGATCCGCAAGCATGGATATCGTTATTTACACTGACGGTCATGGAGATTGTCCTTGGTATCGACAATCTGATTTTCATTGCCGTTCTTGTCGACCGCCTGCCGCCCGAACAACGTGACACCGCCCGTCGAATCGGTATTTCACTCGCCCTGATTTTCAGGTTGCTGCTGCTTTCAGTCCTGTCCTGGGTGATCGGCCTGACCGAACCCCTGTTTACGGTATTCGACCATGCGGTTTCCATCCGCGACGCCATTCTGATTGGCGGCGGCTTGTTCCTTTTGACCAAGGCGACACGGGAAATTCACGAGGGTATAGAGGGAGAAGAGGAGGCTGGACCGAAAAAAGGCCTGCACGCGGCATTTGCTGCCGTCATTGTCCAGATCGCCCTGCTTGATATCATTTTCTCCATCGATTCGGTGATAACCGCCGTGGGCATGGTCGATGAACTTGTGATCATGGCTACCGCCGTAATCCTGGCCGTCATCGTCATGTTGATTGCATCGGGTCCTGTTGCCGACTTCGTTTCGCGCCACCCAACAATCAAAATGCTGGCTTTCAGCTTCCTGCTGCTTATCGGCACCACTCTTGTCGCCGATGGGTTGGGCTTCCATATTCCGAAGGGATATCTTTACGCGGCGATGGCTTTTTCTGCCTTTGTGGAGTTCCTCAATACACTCGCAAGAAGGCGCAAGAGGCGAGCAAAAGCTTAGGTATGTCTGAAAATTACTGACTGATTGTTAGCAGGCATTTGCACGGTGTCGATGTGCTCAAGGCCGTTGGCCATGGCCTCGGCGATCACGTCACCCAAGTCCCGCACGCCCCATTGGGTATCCCGGCTTTTAAGGCTTTCATCAAAGGCCTGATTGCTGTTTGCAGTGTGCTGGCCGTCGATTTTATAAGGGCCGTATAAATACAGAATTCCGCCGCTTTTCAATATTCGTCCAGCGCCTGCCATTAAGGCTTTGGTGACTTCCCAAGGTGAGATATGGACCATATTAATGCAGACGATGGCATCGGCGGCAGCGATAGGCCACGGTTCAACCAGAACATCCAGTTCGACAGGCATCAGCAGGTTTTTTGCTTGTGTCTCGACAGCCCAAGCGCTGATCGAGGCGCGGCTGTCCGAATTCGGCGCGCTGGGTTGCCAGGTCAGTCCCGCCAGGCGGGGGGCAAAATAGGCCGCATGCTCTCCACTTCCCGAGGCTATTTCCAATACTAAGCCGGAATCCGGCATGACGCGTTTGAGAACATCCAGTATTGGATCCCGGTTCCGTAAGGTCGACGGTGCATGTTCTTTTGTCATGACAACAGAATTAGTCTTCTCGCAGGTGCCGGACAAGTGATAAAAGAGCGGCCATGATTACCAAGTTAAAAAAGCTTCTTGCCGGACGACAGGGAAGGCAGAACGATACCACCGCCGATTTGGAAACCTTGAAGCTGGCCTCGGCTGCCCTGCTGATGGAAGCCGCCTGCATGGACGGTCACGCGGACGAAAACGAAATCGCTACGGTTATATCCTTGTTGGCCTCACACTTCGACCTTGGGAGTGAAGAAGCCCGCGAACTGGCCGATGCCGGGCGCGAGGCCGTTGCAAAATCGGTCGAGCTTTATGGCTTCACCCGAACCATTAAGGACAGCTTCAACCATGAAGACAGGGTTCGGATGATTGAAATGCTGTGGCAGGTCGCCTATGCCGATGGAATCCTTCATGATTTTGAAGCAAATTTGGTTCGGCGGGTTAGCGGATTGATCTACGTGCCTGATCGTGAAAGTGGAGAAGCGCGTAAAAGAGTGCTGGAACGACTTGACTTAGGTAGCCCTGACGTTTCATAACCCCCCCTAACAGAATATTTATAACATTTTGAAGACCATTTTTCGGAGATTTCCATGACTTACGTCGTCGTTGAGAACTGCATTAAGTGCAAATACATGGACTGCGTTGAGGTATGTCCCGTTGACTGCTTCTACGAGGGTGAGAACTTCCTGGTTATCCACCCCGATGAATGTATCGATTGCGGCGTTTGCGAACCCGAATGCCCAGCAGAAGCCATTTTGCCCGATACGGAAGACAATTTGGAAAAGTGGCTGGAAATAAACCAGCGTTTCTCCCAAGAATGGCCAAATATTACCCGTCAGGGCGAACCGCCAGCCGATGGCCCTGAATGGGACGGCAAAGAGGGAAAAGCCGATATGCTGAGCGAAAAGCCTGGCAAAGGCGACTAATATTCGCTATCGACAGGCCTGAAATTAGGCCTGTTCCCCTACGGGGGTGTTTTTTTCCCGAAAATGTGGTATATTATCCTCTCCGGCCATAGGAACATGGCCGGTTTTGGCTGTTTGCCACGTTTTTTTGATTGCAACAACGTTAAGCGTAACCACAAACGAAACGCAGTTTGTCGATAGGCAAAGTCAGGATATTTCACTAACCCATTGTCCTTGCTACCGATTCTAGATCGGGTAAGGAATTTTTGGACCAAATATCCAATTAGGTATGTAGAAGGTAAAGTATGGCTAAAGATCTGATGTGCTCTCCGGGCGACTATGTCGTCTATCCGACTCATGGAGTCGGAAAAGTTATCGATATCGAAAACCAGGAATATTCCGGACATAAGCTTAAATTATTCGTTATTTCCTTTGATCGTGACCGCATGACGCTTCGCGTCCCCACGGACAAGGCCGAGGTATCGGGCCTGCGCAAATTGAGCTCCAAAAAGATGATGGAGACGGCGTTGACCACTCTGAAGGGCCGTGCCCGTGTAAAGAGGACCATGTGGAGCCGTCGTGCGCAGGAATATGAAGCGAAAATCAATTCCGGCGATCCCGTCGCCATTGCAGAGGTTGTGCGCGACCTGCATCGCAATACGGGCCAGCCCGACCAATCCTTCAGCGAGCGCCAGATATATGAAGCCGCACTGGACCGTTTGGCTTGCGAAGTCGCCGCCGTAGAAAAAACCGATCCGGAAAAAGCAACAGAGAAGTTGGAAGGTCTATTGTCATCTTCGTCACCGGCACCTGCGGCCGCGTAAAGAATTCCGACAATTGCTGTTTAAAGGCCCGGTATAAAACCGGGCCTTTTTTATTCTATTATAACGCGGACTCGGCTACCTGTTTTCAAAGGTTCACCGGGTTTGAGATCGTTCAAAAGCTCAAACCACTCAAGGCCAAATTTTTCCATCGGCATTCGTTTTGCTATGGATTCCGCGTCATCGCCTTTTTCAACGTGCTGGAATCGAACCCTCAGGGGTTTAATGGCGGCGATTTCCGAAGGCGTCAAACGCTTGAAACTGAATGTCATGCGTCTGAACCCTTCAGAGTTTTTTTGAGTATTCTTCGGTTCTGTTTCAAACCAGAATCTATAAATCTTATCCTTGGCTTCCTTCACAACAAGCAGACGTATATCGCGCGTCCTGCCGGACAGACTTAGGTTCACTGTACCGGTAACTGCGCTCATGCCGTTGATATCAAGGTTTTCAATATTGCGGAACTTCGCCCCCTTGAAATTGACGGCCCGAATATATTTGCTGATACCGCCAAGTTCGCGGACTTTTTTTGCATTTTCGTTATCAAAAACGATAACCGAACCGTCTTCCCCCTTGGCGATCAGGCGCTCGGGCGTATTGATCATGGTAAAGCCCGGCGGCACCTCAAAACGGATTCCCAGAACCGGATGCTCGAATATTCGCCCGCGACGGACACCTTGTTCGGGATCATCGCCGAAAATCAGACCGTCGATTTCGGTATCATATGAGGCTTCGCCCCGTTCCCTGCCGTTGACAGCCGCCTCGCCAGCCAGTTTCCGGGCCGCGGCGATGCGCTCGGACGTCAAGGGATGAGTTGACATTATGTTGCGGGATTCCGATTGATCTTTTTCACCGCGCATAGCCGACTGCAGTTTGCTGTGCGCGTGCAGCTTGTGGAAGAAACTGGTCATCGCATCCGGATCGTACCCGGCGCGGCTCAGATACCTGACACCAAGCATATCGGATTCCAGTTCCTGCTCACGGGAATAGCTTTGCAGGGCCGCCTGGGCGCCGAACGAAACCAGTTGACCGGTCCCCGTCGGCGCACCGGCGACGCTACCGAGCACGCCTAGAACCTGCAGGCCGATATTGGTCGCCATCGTCGTGGAATAGCGCTGAGCCGTATGGCGCGCCGTTATATGGCCAATTTCATGAGCCAGGACGCCCGCCATTTCTGCCTCATCGGCCGCGATCGCTAGCAAACCGCGTGTTATGTAAACATATCCTCCGGGAAGGGCGAAAGCGTTGACCTTCTCATCGTTCAATATGGTGAAGGTGAAGTTCAGGTCCGGTAATTCCGAGTACTTGGCCAAGTTAGCGCCAATTCGAGCAACATAAAATCCCAGGTCCGGGTCGTCATAAACGCCGCCGAACTGTTCGATAATTTTCGGATGCTCCTGAGCACCTATTTCCTTTTCCTTTTGGGGCGACATGAAGGCGGTAAAACTCTGCTTACCGGTCGCAGGGTTGACCGAACAGGCGCCGACGCCCAGCAAGGGAGCAATCAGGACGAGGCTCAGGAAGATGCTTTTCAAGACGTTCATGGTCGGGATCTTATCTTTTTATTCTACTACTTGAAAACCGTTGACGAGGTTATTTGGACAGGATTTCCAGTTGTTCCGGATGGGTCGCTTCAATCATTGGACCATTGCGCTTTTTTAACCAACCTCGAATCCGAATGGTTTGTCCTTTCAAGGTATGTAAATCAAGGCCGATTTGATTAAACAGGTTCATGGCGCGATTGTTCACTGAAATCGTAAAATCGGTGCGCCAGTCATCGGCGAAATTGAGATAAGTCGTACTGCGGACCGTCGCCACGTCAACAACGACTCCCTCGATTATCTGAAAAGAGCCAATCAATCCGTCTAAAGCGTCTGTTCCAAGTATGCGATAAAAAGAATCACCCCAAATTCCCAAATTCAGTTTTCTGGCTTCTTTTTCCAGGACGAGCATATCGGCCACGACAGCGCGATTGTCGGGAAAGCTGTAAACGCGTGCCAATCCAGACGAAATCATGTCACCCTGCACCCAATGCCCGCGCCCGGTATAAAGGTGGGCCAGCAGGCGCCCATGGCGGTCCATTCGACGGCCACCGAACTTAAGCTCAACGCTGCGCCCTAGAACTAGGGAAGTAAGTTTCGCCTTTGCTTCGTCAGCCAAGGGCCATTTTTTAAAGCCCGTGCGTCCTAGCGGAAGTTTGGGTGCCTGTATACCGACGAGTCGAACCTCCTTGGATCCATCGATTCCCCCATCAAGCAAAACTGTGTCGCCATCGACGATCTCCACGACGCGGGCCGATCCACCCTCGGCAAGGGGATCAGCAATGGCTGATACCGCTCCCGAAAAGAAAACAACCGCCGCAAGGAAAAATCGCTGGCCGACCATTTAAATCCTATAGTTCGACTATTTCGTAATCGTGGGTAATTTGCGCCGTTTTGCCCAACATGATCGATGCCGAACAGTATTTCTCGACGGATAGGTTGATAGCCCGTTCCACCTGGGCCGGCTTCAGGCCGCGGCCACTGACAATGTAATGGGCGTGAATACGGGTAAAGACTTTGGGAATTTCTTCGGCCCGTTCCCCTTCTATTTCAACGGTGCAATCGACCAGATCGACACGGGATTTTTTCAGTATTTCAACGACATCAACAGAACTGCAGCCGCCCATGCCCAACAGCAGCATTTCCATGGGGCTGACGCCGACTTCCTTGCTCCCGTCCATAACGATTCCGTGTCCGCTTGGCGATTCGCCCACGAACTTCATGTTTTCGATCCACTTAACCCGTGCTTTCATGTGCCCTTTTCCAAAAATACATTTTGACTACGTTTCTTCTATCCGAACCACGATGAAGATCAAACTGCAATTGAATTTTGACACCAAAATGCAGATATATTGATCAACCAATTACTGATCTATACTTCGGTGTCATGGATACTGCGAAAAACAAAACCGACCTATACCCGGCTCTGAAACCATACCGGACGGGAATGCTGGAAGTTGGAGACGGCCACGCCCTCTATTGGGAACAGTCGGGAAACCCCGAAGGAAAACCCGTTGTTTTCCTGCATGGCGGCCCCGGTGCAGGAAGCAGCCCTGGGCACAGGCGGTTTTTTGATCCGCTATTTTACAACATTACCATTTTCGATCAGCGTGGCAGTTCCCGAAGCACCCCTTACGCCTGCATTGAAAACAACACCACCCAGCACTTGATAACCGATATCGAAGCCCTGCGCCGGCATCTGGACATCAAAAACTGGCTGGTTTTTGGCGGATCATGGGGGTCGACCCTTGCTTTGTGCTATGGCATTTATCACCCAGAGCGCTGTCTTGGTTTCGTTTTGCGTGGCATTTTCCTGGGCTCCGCGGCAGAACACGATTGGTTTATTCACGGCATGGCTACAGTTTTCCCAGAGGCCCATCGGGATTTCAAAAACTTCCTGCCCTCTGAGGAGAGAGAAAACCTGATCGACGCCTATTACAAAAGACTCACCGACCCCGACCCCAGGGTTCACTTACCCGCTGCCGTTTCCTGGAGCCGGTACGAAACGGTCTGCTCGACCCTTCTGCCGGGAACCGTGGCGCGCATACCTCCGCCCAGGTTGGATATCGTCCCTTCCGACGGCAACAGCGCCTTGGCGATTTCCAGACTGGAAGCCCACTACTTCATAAATTCGATGTTTCTCGAGGATGATTTCATTGTCGAGAATTTGTATAAACTGAGCGGTATACCCACCGTTATCGTACAGGGCAGATATGACATCATCTGCCCGCCTGTGAACGCCGACAGACTCGCCCGAAATTGGCCTGAACGGGATAAAAACCTGACGACCATGATTATCAAGGATGCCGGCCACTCGGCGATGGAGCCCGGCACCTGGCGTGCTCTTGTTCATGCGACCGATCAATTCCGACAAACCTTACAAGTGTTTTGAGCAGGCGTTTTTTTGTCTTTCCCCCTCTTTCCTTATTGACCGCATCCGCGTAATATGCCCGCGCTTGTCATGTGAGGGGAAAGCTCGTGGGACGATGAAAGCCTTAGTAAAAATATTGATGCTGGTTGCGGCCAGCGGGATTGGCGTTTTTGGTATGTCCGGACCCGCATTGGCCGACGACCCGGATTTTATCTCCATCAGCGCCGGAGCCTATGACTGGAACCGGCAAAAAGATCAAGGCGCCGAATTCCGGCTAGAATACCGTTCCGATGCGAAAATGTGGCACTTCAAGCCCTTTGGCGCCGTCGCCGGCACATCGACCAGCCAGTATTTTGTCGGAGCCGGCATCCTTCTTGACGTCTTCCTGGGCCGCCGCTTCGTCCTCACTCCGAGTTTTGCGCCGCATTTTTATACAGGCGGCAATTCAGACCTCGATCTGGATTATCCTTTGCAATTTCGCTCCCAGCTCGAGGCTGCTTATCGCTTTGACGATCGCTCGCGCCTGGGCCTAGCCGTATCGCATTATTCCAACGCCAGTCTGGGTGACACCAACCCAGGTACGGAATCGGCGATGGTATATTATTCAATCCCTTTCGATAAATTGTTCGGGAATCAATAAAAGGCCCCTTTCCCCATGAAAAGTTGTCTTCTTTGCACCCGCGGCAAATCCTGCCAAGGCTATATACTTCATGAACTGGTTCTGAAGCTGTATCACGCCATGGAAAACCGCGATACGTCGATCGACGCCATCGCACGCCAGCTATCCCTTGAAGATCTGACGACTTTGGACAAGGTTGGAGACAAGGCGCGAGTCACCTGTTGGAGCAAGGCCTACAGAATGGCCGTATCGCACCTGATTGTCGAAATTGGCACCGACGAGAATATCAAGGGAGAAGAAGCGGCACGGCGCGCTATTCAACGTATGACAGTCCGAATGGATTCGACCTTCGCCAAATTGCCCAAAGGGATCACCATCGACCTGGATGATATGATTCTGGATATCTACAATCTGTCTGTTGAGGAAATCAACGCAAGCGGGAAACCTGCGCTGATACCGGCCCATGTTCTCAGGCAAATGACAAGCGAAGCTAGGGCGAAATAGATCTCGCCGCAACGTCCCTCATAATATTCTTAAATTAACGTCTCGCGGTCTTCGCCGATTAGCGGTCCATCAAGGGCGAAAACTTCATATTGCTGGGCCTTGTCGATGATCGCCTGGTCCTTGATACCCTGAATAACGACCTTTAGGCGGCTTTTTGTCGCCTCGGCCCAGAATTCGGTAAGCAAACTGACCGCAGCATCCCCGCCTTCCCTGTAGGCCTCCATGTTCAAGCTGACGCCGAAATAATTACAATTGGAATAGATGGTGAAGTCGTCCTTGTTCGTAATCGGACGTGGCTCGGCCAGGTATTTATCGAAAAACGGCAAAATCGGCACGGTCATATCGCCCAACATATCCAGATTGAGCGATTTGGGCATGTCGAAAAATTCCGTAATTACAGCAGCGTATAGGGATGAATCCAACTCTTTCATCGCCTGGACAATCAACGTCGCGCCTTCGTTGGAGGCCAGCGAGTAGGAATTGATCGGGATGATCATGCGGCACCTGTTACCCGCCGCAAAAGCCTTCGTCAGTTCATGAAATGCTGCGCTTAAGACTGCAGCATTCTTTGTCGCCGTGGAAACGATGTCCTTGTCATGGCCGAGCAAACGCTTGTCGGCAAACGACGTTCCATCTTGCTTCTCTCCAACCGGCAGGCAGCGGAAAGTATCGAGAGCTTCGCGGTTGATCAGTTTGACGGGACGGTAAACAACATTCATGAATTGCCCAAGTTTTCATTAATGAGTATGTCTCTAAAATACATAAGGAGATACTTTCCGGCAACGGCCCCTTTATGTCCATTTATTTCCGGGAAGCCGCACAATATGAAAACGTGTTTTTGCCAAAGGGCGTTTCCATTTCGATCCATAAGAAAAATTGACCGCCAGGGCGACGATGCTGTAGAGAATGAGCCGTCACTGGCCAGGCGCCCGTAGCTCAGTAGGATAGAGCACCAGATTCCTAATCTGGGGGTCACAGGTTCGAATCCTGTCGGGCGCGCCATTTTCCTCTGCTCCAGACAGGCCGTGCTTGGTTGAAAATCACCATGTATATTGACCTTTAACGGGTAGGGGACTATTGTCCTTTTAACGAGTTGTACACGTGTGCCCGCATTTTGGGGCCGCGTGTTTTTTTATGCGTATGTGGATTTAACAGCCGTCGGGAAATCTCTCGGCGGTTTTTTTGTTCTCCCTGCATGGCTCGTTCTCATTTTACATAAACAAGGAGCCCTATAATGTTTGGTCCATTCAAACTGAAATCAACCCTTGGCCGTAGTCACAATGTGGATTTTGACGACGTCCTGAACATAAAGCAGGCATTGCAAAGCCTGAACTACTACGAACCACCCAAGCACGGACTGACCAAATACCCTGAGCACGATATGTTCAAAGGTATTGAACGTTTTCAGTCAGACTATGGCTTGCAAAAAGACGGTGTGATGAGACCCAATGGAGAAACAGCCCAACGGTTGGGTGAGATAATTGGGGAAAAACAAGCAACGAAGGGAAGCGGTGATCTTGCAGACCCTGGCGACAAAATGCCCGTCATAAAGCCGCCAAAAATAGATCCCAACATGCGTGTAGTCGACAAACCCTTCCTGCCCAAGCATCTAAAGCCTGATCCTTATTCGGACCCTTATGTGGATGAACACGGAAACGTAATTATGGAAGGGAAAAATCCCAAGAATGGATTATATATCCGCCCCCACAAAAGGCTATAATACACGGAAATGTTGATTATTACCCGCCTGCCACAATGAATCGGTGAGGAAAATAAAATGCGGTATGCGTTCATTTTTGCGATCATCGTCTCGACAATGGGCAGCGCGAATTCAGCTGACAATAATCCATGCCTGCCCCCACCCGGGGGCGGGCTGGATAAGTCTCTTCCCTGTTTCTTTCACAGCCCTTTCTTTCACAGCCCTATTTCGGAAGCGGATTATAAGGTATTTTTTCAATCCGGTTCTCACGATCTGACGGATGAGGCTAAGGCTGTTCTTGATCGTCAAGTGGCGATTTTAAGACGGTTTCCTGAACTGGAAATCAGACTGACGGGCTTTGCCGATACACACGAAGCACCCGATTCTGTACTGATGGAAAGATTAGGGAAAAAGCGGGCAAGGGCGGTCGGTGATTACTTGATTAGCAAGGGCATTAATCCGGAAAGTATTTTGATGATAGGAGGTGATCACCCGCCCCTGATCCCAAAGCGCGAGGATGAGAAAACACTCGCCGCTATGCGCTTTGTCATGACGGACACTTCAGATAGGTGACCGAAACGTAAACTCGCCCGGTGGCACATTGGTGGCACAATTGGCGAGGAAAAACGGAGATATTTAAGGAAAGACCGGGATAATTATTTCAAGCGAATAGGCTACGATCCTTTATCTTCTTCAATCTTCAAGTATCCCCAGTTGCCATTTCCCCCTTAATCCCATTCTGGGGGTCAAAGGTTCGAATCCTGTCGGGCGCGCTAAGGCTGGTTAAAGCGGCTTCAGCATTCCTGGGTATCCACCCTTTTGATCAAGCAGGTTCCAGCGGTATATCAGGCGCGCGCGCAGTAAATGATAGTCCCGGCGTTGCTTGAACGTCTTTTTGTCCTGACCGACCCTTTCCAACAGGCTTTTTTCGAAATCGAACAATTCGTCCAGCATCGGGCGCACCGCTTTCAAGTCGCTTTCAAACCCTTTGGCATTTTCCTCTACATAGGCGAAACGGGCCCTGAACGGATAATACAGCGTGGACAAAACCAGTTGATCGCGTTCGCTAAAGATGGATCCGACCGTTCGTACGACGCAAGCGTCATCGAACGGCGGCATCGGTTTATCCTGGTTGAAATCGGCGCTGGTCGGATCCCCCCACCACATTTTGCCCTGCGCCGTCATCTCATAAAGCGACGGTGATTCATTGATTCCCAACCACGTACAAAGACCCTGTATGGTTCCTTCAGGTCTCGCCTTCAAGTCTTCCAATTTGAGTCCGATATTATCGACCTGGCTGAATTCGGGCCGATCAATGTCATAAAGCATGATGGCGATCTTTTCTGCCACGGAGCCGTATTCGCCCGCTTTGAAATCCTCTCGAATCCACGACTCGCAGGATTGCAGGGGTTCGCGCACCATCATCATCAGTCGTGCATTGGGGAAATAACGCAGGAAGTTGGCCCGGGCGAACAGTCCCGGATCGTGGATATGGTAAAAAGGAAGCGGGTCGATCTTGTCGTTGCCCAAGGCCGCCTCGTAGGCCTGAAAGACAATACGAAAAAAGCTTCCGGCATCAATATCGCCCTGCTGATCCATTAGCCGGTTGACTTCAGCACAAAAGGCGTCGCGATCCACGCTCAGTTTTTCGTCATGGTTTTGCCCGACCCGCGTCATGCCCTCTTTAACCCCCAGCATGGATGTGTCTTCGTTCATCAGTCCAGGCACGGGACTTGGATCAGCGGCGTCAAACAGCACTTTGAAAAGTTGGGTAAATCTTTCGGGGAGATTTTTACGGCCCTGGGATATCAGGTCGTCCCAAACGCCGCGCTCGAAATATCCCTTTGTGTATATGCTGGGCAGGGTTGTTACTTGTGGATGTCCGTCGATCAAACTGTGCATCAGGCCGGTACCGCTGCGTCCGAAGTGCAAAAGCGCCACCGGATCCCGCAAAGACAGCGCTTCGCCGGATGCGGGTTTTCTGGAAGGCAACGTTTGGCTTGCCAAAGACGGCAGGTTTGCCTGCGCCTTGGTGAAATAGTCTTGTGCAGCCCCGGATCCTAAATCGGCGGCCAGGCTCCATGCGAGAAGTGCGAGGTCCATGGCCATATCAGGTTTTCCAGAAATGCCTTCAGGCAACCTGGCGATGCGGGAGGCAATATCCCGATCCCCGTCCTGGTACATTCCAAGCTTTGAAATACAGGCCAGATCG
This sequence comes from uncultured Thalassospiraceae bacterium, assembly GCA_964490815.1. Lineage (GTDB taxonomy): Bacteria > Pseudomonadota > Alphaproteobacteria > Rhodospirillales > JABHCV01 > JACNJU01. Next base: position 95,817 of record CAZBEC010000009.1, on the reverse strand, counting down.
AACCAGCCCTGCTCCATCTGCGGGGCGATCCGGATTGCTTCTGCAAGGCTTGTCAGGGCCTCGTCCTGCTGGCCCAGGAAGCTTTGGGCATAAGCCAGATTGAGGAAGGCTTCAACAAGTCCGGGATTCAATTCAATCGCCAGTTTGTAAAGCTCAGCGGCGTCGGACAGTTCCCCCTTCTCTTTCAGGGCGTTCCCCAGGTTGACATAACCCCCGGCAAAACCGGGCTCCAACTCAATCACCCGGCGCAGGCAATTGACAGCTTGCGGAAATTTCTTTTGGTTTATCAGGGCATTGCCATAGCCCGTCAGGATGGCGATATTATCCGGATCAAGACTCAGGGCGCTATCGAAATGCTTTAAGGCCGCTTCAATACGCCCGAGCAAGAGCAGGGTTTCGGCCAGATTTGAATGCGTTTCCGCCTTTGCCGGGTCAAGAGATAGTGATTTTTGATAGGCTTCCAGGGCCTCTTCCCGGCGCCCGACGTCTTTGAGAACATGGCCCAGGTTATTGAACATATCGGCGTGACCCGGGACCTGATCAAGGGCCCTTAGGATATACGTTTCAGCATTTTCGAATTCCCTGAGCCGATAAGCGCACAGGCCCATCAAGTGATTGGCGTCGGCATTTTCAGGCTGGGCTTTCAGAACCGTTGCACACTTCTTCTGGGCGCCCTGGAATTTTCCGGCCTGATATTCCGAAAGCGCCTTTTGCAGTATACCGGCGCCGCCGCGTGCCTTCTTATGCGCCATTTTTTCCTGGCGGCGGCGTTCGTTCCTGTTCATGGCTACCTTTGAATTCTCTTGAAGCGCTTTGACATCGGCCTTTGTTCGTCCCTTTCCGATAGAAGTCTAATATCCCATTTTCGTAAATCCGATTCCATAAAATGATATCAAGCTGAGGACGTTTCTTGCTGTGTATTGTTATTCGCGTTGGCTTAAAGTAGGGATAGCTTTTGTTGCGCACTTGCAGGAGTCGGCCGCTCGTGAACAAAATGAAGGAGATACCATCGATAGACCTGGGAGACGACGGCGCGCCCTCCTTTCAAATCCGCTCGCTTGTTTCGTTCAATTATGATCCGGATGAAAGCCCCAATCCAGAATTGCCCCACCGACATAATTTCCAGGAACTGATCTGGATAAAATCGGGCAGCGGGAAACAGACCATCGATGGAGAAATGTCGGAAATCTCGGCGGCGACCTTCTACCTGATCGCCAAGGGACAAGTGCATCATTTTCTCAAAGCCAAAAATGTTGACGGGTTTGTTTTACGATTCAACGAGGAGTTCAGGCCCCGGCAGGAAGTGAGTCCGACGAGTCATTTCTTCGAGTCTTTCTTCAACAATGTCAGAACCATTCAGGCTCTTAGCATCGACAGTGAAAGAACGATGGAATTTGACGCCCTGCTTTCCCTCATGGTCAAGGAATTTGAGGCCCCCCGGCAATTCGGCAAGTATGCAATACTGTGGAATCTGCTTCAGGCCCTGCTGATAAAAATCGCCCAGAATTTGGAAAATGAGAAGGTCAGCGAAGATCAGTCGGGTCCGGAGCGCGATAACATCTTCATGGACTTTCTTGCGCTTCTGGAAGAGCATTACAAAGGCCATCACGACGTGGCTTTTTACGCCGAAACGCTGGCGATTACCCCAAGGCAACTGTCTGACCGCACCAGCCGGATGATTGGCAAGACGGCGAAGCAAGTAATTGAGGAGCGGCTGGCATTGGAGGCTAAGCGCGCCTTCAAATTCACCAAAATGCCGGTCAAGGAAGTGGCGTACGATCTCGGCTACGAAGACCCGTCCTATTTCAGCAAGGTTTTTAAACGCGTAACCGGTCATACGCCACAGGAATTCCAAGCCCTGTAAAAAGTTACCCGTCTTTGGCGCATTCCTCCCTTCACCCTCCTTCTAATGGATTGTTAAGCTTGGGATAGTTCATGGAAAATGTAAATTCGGAGGTAACTTGAGTGGTCGAGTTCGTCTATTCCAACGCTGAAAAAGAAATCGAAGCCTATGGTTACGACGAAGTAATCAAGAGCCATTGCCGCATGTGCCATGGCGGCTGCGGCGTGCTGATCTATAAGAAGGAAGGCAAGGTCGAAAAGATCGGCGGCGACCCTGAGTGCCCCATCGCCCACGGCACCCTTTGCCCAAAGGGCATTTCCTCCACCCAGATCGCCTATCATCCCGACCGGCTTCAGTACCCTGTAAAACGCATCGGCCCCAAGGGCAGCGGCGAGTGGGAACGCATCTCTTGGGACGAGGCACTGGACACTATCGCCGAAAAGATAAACGGATATAAGGAGGATTTCGGCCCCGAGTCTATCGTCATGGGATACGGAACCGGCCGTGACAACGAAGCCGTCATCTACCGCTTCGCCAACCTGCTTGGAACGCCCAACGTATTGACGGCGGGGCATCTGTGTTATGGCCCGCGCATTTCCACCTCCATCATCACCTGCGGTTCCAACCCGATCGTCGATTACGAAAATGATCCCGACTGTGTCATGGTCTGGGGCAACAACCTGGTGATCGCCAATTCCGATGAATACAAAGGCGAATCTTTGGCCGTATGTGTTGAAAAAGGCGCCAATCTGATTGTCGTCGACCCGCGCATGACACGCTTGGCGGCGCGCGCCGATATCTGGCTGCAATTGCGCCCCGGGACCGACACCGCATTGGCTCTGGGCATGCTGAACGTCATTATCGAAGAAGAGCTCTATGATAAGGAGTTCGTTCCGAAATACATCCACGGCTGGGATGAGTTCGTCGAACGCTGCAAGGAATACCCGCTGGAGAAGGTCGCCGACATCACCTGGATTCCTGCCGAAAAAATTGCAGCCGCCGCTCGTATGTTCGCCCAGGCCGACACCGCCGGCATCCAGTGGGGCGTGGCCATCGAGCAGCAGGTCAATTGCGCCGACAACAACCGTACCCTGATGGCCCTGATGGCGATCACAGGCAACCTGGACCGCAAGGGTGGCCAGGTGTTATTCGAGACCGCCAAGAACCGCAATGCCTCCCAGTTCGGCGCCCACAAGATGCTTTCCAAGGAACAGCGCGACAAGCGTCTGGGCGGGGAACGTTTCAGGCTGGCGTCCCATTTCGCGATTATGAACCCCAAAGCTGTCTGGGACGCAATCCTTACCGAAGAGCCCTACCCGGTGAAAATGGCCTTTTTCATCAGCTCCAACCCTGTGCTGACGCGGGCCAATGCTAGCGAGGTCTACAAGGCCCTGGAAGCCGTCGAGTTCATGGCGGTTGCCGATTTCTTCATCACCCCTACCGCCGAACTGGCCGATATCGTCCTCCCGGCTTCAACCTGGCTGGAAATGGATCACGTCGCCGATTTCTGGAAACGCCATGGCTATATTCTGCCCCGGCGCAAGGCGATTCAAGTCGGCGAGTGCCGCTCGGACCACGAAATGCTTAACGATCTGGGCAAGCGCGTCGGTCAGGAAGAGCACTGGTGGGACACCTTCGAGGGTGGCCTGGATTACATTCTCGAACCCCTGGACATCACCTTCCAGGATTTCAAGAAAATGAAATATATCCGCGGCGAGGTTAACTACGAAAAATACAAGGAGAAGGGTTTTTCCACCCCGACCGGCAAGGTTGAACTTTATTCAACCAAGCTTGAAGAATGGGGTTACGACCCGTTGCCCAAGTACAATGAACCCCACGAAAGCCCGGTCAGCAAACCGGAGATGACGGACGAATATCCGTTCATTCTGGTTACCGGCGCGCGCTCCCCCGGCTTCTTCCATACGGAGAACCGGCAATTGCCCTGGCTGCGCGAACAGCATCCCGAGCCGTTCATTGAAATCCATCCCGATACGGCGTCAAAATTGGGAATTCGCGACGGCGATTGGGTTGTCATCGAATCCCCGCGTGGCAAGGTCAGGCAGAAGGCCAAAATATTCGAGGGCATCCACCCGCAGGTAGTGGGGGCGCAACATGCCTGGTGGTATCCGGAAAAGAAGAAAAACAATCATGGTTGGTCAGATTCCAACATCAACGTGCTGACGGATAACTCCTATGAATCCTGTGATCCTGCCATGGGCGCAACCAGCGTGCGCACGCTGCTGTGCAACATCTATAAAGAACCGGTATCTTAGGCGCAGGGAGAGGCAAATCATGGAAATGAAAAACCTGACGCTGGCCATCGATCACTATGCCTGTTTCGGCTGTCTGGCCTGCGAAGTCGCCTGCAAACAGGAAAACGGCGCTGATTACGGAGTTAAGCTGATCGAGCTGCGCGAAGACGGACCACGCATGATGAACGGTAAGCTCGACTTCATATATTTCGTCAACGCTTGCCTTCACTCAGAATGTGAAGACACACCCTGCGTCTGGTCATGCCCGGTTGACATCATCACCGTGCGTGACGACGGCATCGTCGTGATGGATTCGTCCGAATGCATCGCCTGTGAAGCGTGTGTTCCGGAATGCCCGCACGACGCCATTCGCATTAACCCGGTAACGGACCTGACGGAAAAATGTAACTTGTGTCATCACCGGGTGGACCAGGGGTTGGTCCCAGCCTGCGCCGACAACGTCTGCCTGGCCCACTGCATCTATTTCGGAGAAGCTGACGCAGTGCAGAAACAGATCGCCGAGGCACGGGCGCGACGCAACAGGAGCGTCGCCTGACCGGTTCGCAGTACGATCATTCGTCGGCGAAGATGCCCGTCGGTTTATCGTCGATGCTGAGGGAATTTTTCCTTTTCCAGTAGGCCTTTACACCCTCGGGTCCCATGTCCTCGTAAAACGGAGCGAGTTGCTCCTCCCCACGGCTTTGAACAAAATTCATGATCGGAACCCCGGTGCCGCATGAGGTCTGGACAAGGTCAATCGCCAAATCGAAAATCTGGCGACTGCCGGCAATCTGCGGGAAGTCGGCCACGGCGGTTTTCCATTCGGCATCTCGCGGATGAATAACTTTGGCTTGCCCATAAACACGCAGAATCAGGGGATCGCCCTCGAAGGCGCAGAACATAAGCGTCATGCGGTTGATGTCCCGCAGATGAGCCGCCGTCTCATTGCCGCTTCCAGTCAGGTTCAGCCAGATGATCCTTTCGTTATCGACGACGCGAAGCGTATCCATCCCTTTGGGCGATACGTTGACGCGACCCTCACTACCGGCGGTGGCGACAAAGAAAAGCGGCTGACGCTCGATGAAATCCCGCTGGCTATCGGTAAGTTTTTTTCCCTTGCCCATAAGACCATACCTGCTTTCTGTGATCAGGAGCGTGCTTTTGCTCACGTGGTCAACTTTATATGGAACGCAGTTTATCCTGGATCAACCCAGTAAATAGTTGGCGTGATAGCGCATATGCTCGCCGACAAAGGTGGCGATGAAGTAGTAACTGTGGTCGTAACCTTTGCGCATTCTCAAATCCAACTCAACGCCGGCCTTTTCACAAGCTGCCTGCAGCAGTTCCGGTTTCAGCTGCTCAGTCAGAAAATCGTCGGCTTCGCCCTGATCGATCAGTATCGGAAGCGACGCCGCACCGTTTTCAATCAAAAGTGCAGCGTCGTATTCAGCCCACTCATTTCTATCGTCACCAAGGTATGCGGAAAAAATCTTCTCGCCCCATGGACAGCGAGTCGGCGAACAGATGGGCGAAAAAGCGGAAATGGACTTGTACAGACCTGGATTTTTCAGTGATAGGACCAAAGCCCCGTGCCCGCCCATGGAATGGCCGAAAATGGATTGGCGTTCACCGTCCAGCCGGAAATCACCCGAAAGCAAATCCGGCAGCTCTTCGGTGATATAATCGAACATCCGGTAGTTTTTGGACCACGGCTCTCGGGTCGCATTGATATAAAATCCTGCGCCCGTTCCAAGGTCGTAATCGTCGTCTTCGCCTTCGATGCCATTGTCCCTGGGGCTTGTATCTGGGGCGACAACTGCGATGCCAAGCTTCGATGCATGCTCCAGCGCGCCGGCTTTGGTGACAAAATTTTCATGGGTACAGGTCAGCCCGGACAGCCAGTAAAGAACCGGAACCTTACCGGCTGACGCCTGCGGCGGCAGGTACAGTGAAAACTTCATTGGGCGGCCGCAACTGGCCGATTCGTGTGTGTAGGTTTCCAACCAGCCGTCAAAGGTTCGGGTGCGCGCAACGCGCGACAGTCTTTCATCGCTCATGGAATTTCTCGCTGTTTAGGCCAGCTTAATAAATTACGACTGAACGGATGCTTTGGCCTTCATGCATCAGATCAAAGGCGTCATTGATGGCGTCCAGGCCCATGGTATGTGTCACCATTTCGTCGATTTTGATTTTTCCACGAAGGTAATTTTCAACATAATCAGGCAGTTCAGTGCGCCCCCTGACGCCGCCAAACGCGGTTCCGCGCCAGACCCGACCGGTTACAAGCTGGAAGGGCCGGGTGGATATTTCTTCCCCGGCCCCGGCAACGCCGATAATGACAGATTCACCCCATCCTTTGTGGCAGCATTCCAAGGCCGCGCGCATTGTCTGGGGGCGGCCAATACATTCGAAGGAGTAGTCAACCCCGCCGCCAGTCAACTCGACAATGACGTCCTGAATGGGATCGTCGAACTTGCTCGGGTTGACAAAATCTGTCGCGCCCAGCATGCGGGCCATATCGAACTTTTCTTCATTGATGTCTATAGCGACAATCCTGGACGCCTTCGCCATGACGGCGCCTTGAATAACGCTCAGACCAATACCGCCCAGACCGAAAACAGCTACGGTTGCGCCCGCTTCAACCTTGGCCGTGTTCAGTACTGCGCCTATGCCGGTGGTGATGCCGCATCCAAGCAGGCAAACCTTATCCAGTGGGGCTTCCTTGTTGATCTTTGCCACGGCGATTTCGGGAACCACGGTATATTCACTGAAGGTCGATGTTCCCATATAGTGGAATAGCTGATTGCCGTTATGGGAAAACCTTGAGGTGCCATCGGGCATCAGGCCTTGCCCTTGGGTTAATCTTATTTTTTGACATAAGTTGGTTTTTCCGGATTTGCAAAAATCGCACTCGCCGCATTCGGGCGTGTAAAGCGGAATGATATGATCGCCAGCAGCCACGGAAGTTACGCCAGGGCCAATTTCCTCTACCACACCGCCGCCTTCGTGACCCAGAATCGATGGGAAGATGCCCTCGGGATCGGCACCGGACAGGGTAAAGGCATCAGTGTGGCAAACGCCGGTGGCAACCATACGCACTAAAACTTCCCCGTCCTTGGGGCCCTCGACATCTACATCGACAATTTCAAGGGGTTTATCGGCTTCGAAAGCGACTGCGGCACGAGATTTCATCTATTTCTTCTCCATAAAATAAAATTTTATAAAATCAAATGACTAAAAGGGTTTCGATATCGATGTCCTTTGCGTAATCAAACAGGCTCTGCGCTAGAACACTGGATGGATCGCGCTCGGGAATCACCAGGCCAATATCGTGGGACACGACAGGATCGGTCAGGGGCAATATTCGGGTTCCAGGCGGTTCGGAACAAAAGACAAAACATTCCCGCGGAACGATGCTGGACCAATGACCCGAGCGGACGAAGGCGCTGAGATTAAGCATGGAATCGGTCTGGATTTGCGGATTTGGCTGCAAATCCAAACTATGAAACGCTTCGTTGATCAGTTGCCGGCTCAGGGTTTCCGGGGCCAGAAGCACCAGCGGCACTTCAACCATTTCGCTCCAGGTTACGGTTTCGCGCCCCTCAAAGGGTCCGTGGATAGGAGTCAACACCCATAAATTCTGCTGATAGATCGAATGCATGCGCCCGCGCGGCAGCGGGTCGACATCCAGGTAGGTCAGGCCAAGATCCAAACTGAAGTCATCCAGCCCCCGTTCGATCTCAGTCGTGTTAAGGGAAAACACCCGCAATTCCACTTTTGGATACGCCCTGCAGAATTGGAAGGTGACCAGGGTAAGCATTGGCAACGCCGAGGGTACGACGCCGATCTTCAGTGTTCCCGCCAATCCCTCACGCATGAGCGAAAGTTCCTGGGCTAGAGAATTCTCTGTATCGATCAGTTTGCTGGCGTATTCGACAATTTTCGCCCCCTCGCGGGTCAATCCCTGAAAACGGCGTCCCCGCTTGACGATCGAAACGCCCAGATCCTTTTCCAGTTGACGAATTGAATTCGACAATGCCGGCTGGCTGACGTTGCATTTTTCAGCCGCCCGTCCAAAGTGCTTCTCTTTGGCCAGTGTCACCAGATATTGATAACGCCTAAGAATTGCCGCCTCCCCAGGCAGGAACAGTATTCCTAGACTGTCCCGCCTACTTATCAACAAAATTGATAGTTTTGTCTTATCAGTAGATCTGCAAAAACTACCCTGTACTCCCAAATTCAGGAAACAGGATATGAGAATTTTGAAAATAAAGAAATTTTATATTCTGATTTACTGATAGCATATTGTTATTAAAGCGCTGCCCTTATGCCATTCTCTCTTAAATGAACTGTATGAAGGATTGGCAGCGAAATTTCTTTGATTAACGGCTTGACCACCCCGCCAATATTCCTAATCTGGTTCGTGTATTCAAAAATGGTAATTTAAAGATGACGCAGGTGTCAGTTTGTTGAATTTCGGGGTATGTCTTTCATGTTGAATCGATTTTTGCCTTTGGCTTTGTTCCTTGCCTTGATAACTGGCCTCAACTTCCCGGCTCAGTCAGAAGAAGTGAAGATTTCATTCAACGGGCTGACCCTGAACGCCAACATGGAAATAGCCGATGACAAAACCTTCAAGGACGGCGTCATCCTGATTACCCACGGCACCCTGGCTCACAACAAGATGGAAATAATAGCCGCCCTGCAGGGGCTTTTGAAGGAACGCGGCGTCAATACCCTGGCCATTAATCTGAGCCTTGGCCTGGATGACCGCCATGGCATGTACGATTGCGCGGTTACCCATACCCACAAACATAGAGATGCCGTTCCGGAAATCGCCCAATGGGTTAAGTGGCTTCAAGAAAAGGGTGCTGACAAGATTGTCCTTGCCGGCCATTCCAGGGGCGGCAACCAGACGGCGCAATACCTGTTGAATCGGAATGTTCCAAAAGTCCTGGGCGCGGCCCTTATTGCACCGGCGACCTGGGACAGGGACAAGCAGGCCAAGTCCTATAAAGATCGCTACAAGGTTACCGTCAATTCCCTGCTGGGAAAAATGAACCGGGACGTTATCGCCAAGAAGGGCGATACGGTTTACAAGGATATCGATTTCATTTACTGCCCGAAAACATCGGTTACCGCAGCCTCATTTGTCGGCTACTACGCCGAGGATAAATTCCTGGACACCCCGACGGTTTTGGTTCGCGTAAAGCAACCGGTTCATGTCATCGCGGCTTCTGAAGACAATGTGGTCGCGGACCTGCCGGAAAAAATGAAAGGGGTGGTCAACAGCCAGATCCAGCTAAGCGTGATCCAGGATGCCGATCATTTTTTTCTTGATTTTTTTGCTGAAGACGCTGCCGACCTGATCGCGGATTTTGCCGGCAACCTTTTCCAATAAGGAAAATTCAGCCTGAGGCTAGCAACAAGGCGAGTATGGCGAGAAGCCCCAGGCTTATACCACCAAGGCTCAAAACGATAACGAGCAAGCTTTTGCCCTTCTTCTTCTTTTTCTTTTTTCTTCTCTTCTTTGTAACCGTGCCCTTGGACTTTTTCTTGACCGTCTTCTGAGGCTTTTCCTCGCCGCCTTTTTGCTCCTTGTAGATGATTTTCGACATGGAGTTGTCGGTGGCCGCATCATAGCTTTCTTCGACAACGCGGATCGCCATATGATGTGGGCTGGCAATTAGCATGCGCCCCTGATGGATGGCCATGTTTTTGTCGTCATGAACGGAATCAAGCATCCAGTCGCCGTTCTTGAAGGAATAGATTTCAAAGGAAACCTGTCTGGCCATGCTACGCCCCCCGCCCTGCCGGCGTAATTGCCAGCAGCGTTTTTGTCACTTCGGGTCTATGCATGACCAGACCTGTCATTATTCTTCCTGAACCTTGCAATTCGCAGCCCCCAAAAGGAAACTGCTTTCACCATCATCGTCAACTAAAGGTGCGATCAGCGAGCGATAGAGTATCGTTTCTCCATCGTCACTCTTGAACTCGCCACCCAGCGTAATTGGAATCTGCTTTACCATTACCCGGCTATAATACTTTACTGCTTCGCCCAACAAGGTGTTGCGCGGGGCGTCCGATACCGGTTCGCCGACCAGCCCTTTACCGCCTGCAGCAAGTAGATGTCCGCCTATGCGCTCGAAAGTCGGCTCGTCGCTGCGAATATCCAATACATAAACGCATGGCTCTATATCGCCCAGGTCCCTTGATAGGACGGCGTCAAGAGCCGGTATTTCGTCAGTCTGCTGGGCGCCCCGCCAATGCATCAGCAGTCGATGCACCATGCGCCTTTCCATTCCCTGTGGTTGATCCTGCATTTCACTTAGCCCCTAGTAAATCAATCAAAAAACATCTATTCCATTTCACTTTTTCGGCCAGCATTCCCTTATTTATCCTGGCGAAGTCAAGCCATGCTGATTTTAACGAAAATCCTAACACAGACGACTAAATTTAGGGCCCAGCTTAACGTTTCCTGAAATCTGGATAGCACTAAATTATTAAGAGCTTCTGAACAATTAGGCCTATTTTCAGTGAGTTAAAGGCAAAAAACTACCCGGTCGCGAAGGTTTTGCGCGACCGGGCCTGTATTAGAAACAAATTGCGAGACTAGATGACTTTCCGCAACTCGACGATAAAGTTGTCCATTTCGGTTCCAAGCACCTCTCCTTGCTGGGATAACTCACCTGCAGCCCCAAGGACTTCACCCGCAGCCTGACCTGTTTCACCGGCGGCCTGGGTAACTTGCGTGATGTTGGTCGTCACATCGGTTGTGCCCGACGAAGCTTGCTCCACATTACGGGCAATTTCCTGGGTTGCGGCGCCCTGTTCTTCAACGGCCGCGGCAATGGTAGAGGATATCTGATTGATTTCCGAAATCGTCGAGGTGATCCCGCCAATCGCCTGGACCGCGTCCTGAGTGGCCGCTTGAATGCCACCGATTTGGGTGCCGATTTCCTCGGTCGCCTTGGCCGTTTGGTTGGCAAGGTTCTTTACTTCGGCCGCAACCACCGCGAATCCCTTGCCGGCGTCGCCTGCGCGGGCGGCCTCAATGGTGGCGTTAAGGGCCAGCAGATTTGTTTGTTCTGCGATATCGGAGATCAGCTCGACAACTTCACCAATCTTTTGCGCAGCTTCGGCCAGTCCTTGAACCTGCTGGTTGGAGCGTTCGGCCTCGGTCGCCGCGTTGGAAGCTATCTGGTTGGACTGGCTTACCTGGCGGCTGATTTCACCGATGGAACTGGACAGTTCTTCTGCTGCAGAAGCTACTGTTTGAACGTTTGTCGAGGCCTCTTCTGCAGCAGCAGCAACTGACGTCGCCTGTTGGGATGTGGAAGCAGCCGTGCTTTCCATGGTCTGGGCTGTGGATTGCAATTCGGTAGCGGCTGACGTTACGGTTTCTACGACGACCTTCATATTTCTTTCGAAGTCATCAGCGACACCGGTGAAACTAGTCACCTTGTCTTCCATGGCCTGGGTCGCGTTGTTGATGGTACGTGAGGCGTTCAGGAAACTTCCCGTCATGCCTTTTTCGATAATTCGGCGGTAGTATTTGTTGTCCCGTACGTATTCCAGGCAGGCCTGGGATTCACGAACGTAAGCGTCCGTGCGGTCAATCATCAGGTTAATGGTGCGCAGCAATTCGCCCGCTTCACCTTTTTCGTCGATACCTATAACTCGTGCTTCGAAATCGCCATCTGCGACGGCCTTACATACGGTGAGCGCCTTTCGGATAGCGCCTGAACTGTCATTACCAAACATTGTCTTTTTTCCCTTTGAAAATTTTTGTTGTGAGGGTGTTCGGCTTAAACAAGCCCGGCGATAAATTCGTCGTATTCAACACCGTTTTCCTGCAACAGGCCCGTAACCATCGCCATGGATGCAGCCATGCCTTCCTTGGCGTTGGAATGCTTCTGCTCTTCAGCCAACAGCTGCTTGTAGAGCGGTATGATCGTGCCTTCCAGGACTTCCCGATTGGGCGTTCGTCGATTTGAGTGAAAACCGATGATATTGCCGCCATCGTCTTTACTGGGCGTGACGTGCGCCAAAACCCAGTAATGATCGCCATTGGCCGATCGGTTAACCACATAGGCGAAGATTTCCTTGCCCGCCTGAATGGTTTCCCACAAAAGCTGGAAAATGCAGCGCGGCATTTCAGGATGACGAATCTTCGAATGAGGTTCGCCCAGGCATTCTTTTTCCGTGTAACTGGCTAGTTTCAGGAAAACATCGTTAACGTAGGTCATCCGGCCCTTCAAGTCGGTCTTGCTGACGATGATCTCGTTATCATCGAAGAACCGCTCCACGCCGGTAAGGCTTAAGTCTCTAGCCATTTTTTTCTCCCCAAGAAAAATTATCCAAAACGGGTCATAACCCAATATTCTTCTTTCCCTGCAAGCGATGATTGCAAGGCGTTGTTATTCATATATGTAATGCCATAAATAAAAAAAGGGTAAATAATAATAATTTAAATAAGCCCTTTATTTATTAAGGATAATCAGGTTCTTAGGGTTCCCCCGGTGGCCTTTTCGACGGCGGCGACGACCTTGTCGGAAACCGCCTCGATCTCGGCGTCGGTCAGGGTCTGTTCCAGCGGCTGCAGGGTCACGTTGACGGCAAGCGACTTGCGCCCCTCACCCAGATTTCCACCTTGAAACAGGTCGAACACGGCGACATCGCTGATCAGGGCCTTGTCGGCGGATTTCGCCGCCCGCATCAGGGCGTCCGCGGCAACCTCTTCATCGACGACAAAGGCGAAATCCCTATTGACCGGGTGGAACTGCGAAAGCTGAACCAAAGGCCGGGTCGTTCCCTTGCCTTTTTTCGCCTTCGGCAGATTATCCAGATAGACTTCGAACCCGGCTATCGGACCTTTGACATCCATTTTCGCGAGAATTCCGGGATGGATTTCTCCGAAAGCCGCAAGAACGGTTTTTGGCCCCAGATTGAGCGTTCCGGAACGCCCCGGATGATACCAGTGAGGCGCCGGGGTCATTGTCTGTAGTTTATCAACTGGCGCCCCGGCGGCTTGAAGGGCGGCTAATGCGTCCGCCTTGGCATCAAACGCATCAACATTGCGCGGGCTTTCGGCCCAGTTGCGCCGGCCGCTGCGACCTGAGCGAATACCCGTCGCAACCATTTGCTGGCCGTCGGCATCGTCGCCCGTAAATTGCGGGCCGACCTCAAACAACGGGCTATCGGACAGGCCTCTGTCCGCATTGCGACCAGCAGCGATAATCAGGTTGGGTAGAATCGACGGACGCATGGTGTCCAGATCGGAACTGATAGGGTTGACCAGTATCAAATCCTCTCCTCCACCGTCAAACAAGCGAGCCTGATCCCCGGTCATGAAAGAAAGGGTGACGGCTTCAACAAGGCCGCGGGCTGCCAAAGCGCGGCGAACATCGCCCCGGCGGCGCTGATCCGTATTCCAAGCCGGATGCGGGACCACATCGTCGCGCAGCATCGGCGTTGTCGGAATTTTATCGTATCCGTGAACGCGGACAATTTCCTCGACAAGGCAGGCTTCGCCGACGATATCGTTGCGCCAAGTGGGGACCGAAACGTCCCAGCTTTCACCGGATCCGGAAACCCCGAAGCCGAGCACCGTTAAAATGCGTTTCATTTCGTCTTCTTCGACGTCGACGCCGGCCAATCCCTTGATCCGTGACGGGCGGAAGGCGATGCTTAAGGATCGATCGGGCTCGGCACCGGCAACCTCCAGTTCCGATGCTTCACCACCGCAGATATCCAAAATGAGCTGGGTTGCGATTTCCATTCCCGGTTCCAGAAAGGCCGAATCGATGCCGCGCTCGAAGCGGAAGCGCGCGTCAGACTGCAGGTTGAGCCTGCGCCCCGTCGTCGCCGTGCGCACGGGATCGAACAAAGCCGATTCGACGAACACGTTGACGGTATCTTCGGTGCAGCCGCTGACCTCGCCGCCCATGACGCCGCCCATGGCTTCGCCGTATTTCTCGTCGGCAATGACGGTCATCTCCGCGTCCAGTTCGTACTCCTTGCCGTCCAGAGCAAGGATTTTTTCACCATCGCTCGCCATGCGCACATGGATGTCTCCATGCACTTTGTCGGCGTCGAAGACGTGCAAGGGGCGGCAGTGTTCGATGGTCATCAGGTTGGTGACGTCGACCAGCGCCGAAATTGGCCTGAGGCCTATAGCGAGCAGGCGATCCTTCAGCCATTTCGGGCTTTCCACATTTTTGACTCCGCGAATATAGCGGCCAACAAAATAGGGGCAGGCGTCGGCGTGTTCCCCGTCCAGGTCCAGATGTACCTTGATCGGGCTTTCAAACGCGCCCTTTACGGGCGTAGCGTCCAACGGTTTAAGTGTGCCAATACCGGAGGCAGCAAGATCGCGGGCGATGCCGCGAATGCCCAGACAGTCGCCCCGGTTGGGGGTAATGGCGATATCGATGATGGGATCGCTCAAGCCCATGATTTCGACAGCGGAGGCGCCGGTCGGGGCTTCTTTGGACAGTTCGACAATACCGTCGTGTTCGTCGCTAAGACCCATTTCGCGTTCGGACAGCAGCATGCCGTTACTTTCCACGCCACGGATTTTGGCCTTTTTCAAAGTCATATCGATTCCGGGAATATAGGAACCGCTGGGGGCGAAAACGCCCTTCATGCCGGTGCGGGCGTTGGGTGCGCCGCAAACAACCTCCCAGGTCTCGGTTCCGTTGTCGACGGTGCAGACCTTCAGCTTGTCCGCATCCGGGTGTTTGACCGCTTCGATCACATGGCCAACAACGAATGTCTCCAGGCCTTTGGAGCGCTCTGAAACGCTTTCGATCTCCAGGCCCAGCATAGTCAGCATATCGGTGATTTCTTCGAGCGAAGCATCCGTATCCAGATGCTGCTTCAGCCAATCCAGCGTAATTTTCATCGGTTCAGCCCCCCGGCCATGCCCGGCACATCCAGGGCGGAAAATCCATAGTGTTTGAGCCAGCGCAGGTCCGATTCAAAAAAGGTTCTCAAATCCGGAATGCCGTATTTCAGCATGGCTATGCGCTCGACCCCCATGCCGAATGCGAAGCCCTGGTACTTGGTGGAATCAAGGCCGCAGTTTTCCAGCACCTTGGGGTTGACCATGCCGCAACCGAGAATTTCCAGCCAGTCGTCGCCGTGGCCGATGCGGAATTCACCGCCCTCGCGGGTGCAACCGATATCCATCTCGGCGGAAGGTTCCGTAAACGGAAAGTAGCTGGGCCTGAAGCGCCCCGGAAGGTCATCGACCTGAAACATGGCGCGGCAAAAATCGATCAGGCAGCCCTTCAAATGTCCCATGTGAGTGGTCTCGTCGATAACCAGGCCCTCGATCTGGTGGAACATGGGCGAGTGGGTGGCGTCATAGTCACAGCGATAGGTGCGGCCCGGAACAATAATGCGGATCGGCGGTTCCTTATCCTGCATGGTGTGAATTTGCACCGGTGAGGTATGGGTGCGCAGCACCTTGCGGTGGCCGTCCTTTTCACCGGGCAGGTAGAAGGTGTCGTGTTCCTGGCGGGCCGGATGTTCCGGCGGGATGTTCAGGGCGGTGAAGTTGTACCAGTCTTCTTCGATATCCGGGCCTTCGGCGACGGTAAAACCCATCTCGCAGAAGATCGCCGTCATTTCCTCGATAACCTGGCTGATCGGATGGATACGGCCGTCCCATTGCGGACGCACCGGCAGGGTGACGTCGACCTTTTCCGACATCAGGCGGGCGTCCAGTTCCGCCATTTCCAATTCGGACTTCCGGGCCTCAATGGCGTTTGCAACCTCGCCCTTCAGGGCATTGATCGCCTGACCGGCTTCCTTGCGCTGATCCGGGTCCATGCTTCCCAGAGTTTTCATCAACTGGGTGATGGAACCTTTTTTGCCCAGAGACGAAACGCGCACCGCTTCCAGCGCGTCGGTGTCATCGGCGTCGGTGATGGCCATCATCAGGTCGGTGCGAAGATTGTCAACGTTGTCCATTCTATTTTTTTCCGTCGTTTTTCATGCAAAAAAGGGGAGCCGCGGCCTGAAGGCCGGCTCCCCGATTTTAAGATTTTCCCGATGGATGAACCCTCAAAGAAAGAAGGATCAGGATTTAGCGAGAGCCGCCTCAGCCTCTTCAACCAGGGCCTTGAAGGCCTCGGGCTCGCTGATCGCCAATTCGGAAAGAACCTTGCGGTCCAGTTCGATGTTGGCCTTGGCGAGCCCGCTCATAAAGCGGGAGTAGGTCATGCCGTACTGGCGCGCACCGGCGTTGATGCGCTGAATCCACAAACGGCGGAATTGACGCTTTTTGGTGCGGCGGTCACGGTACGCGTATTGCAATCCCTTCTCGACGCGCTCGATGGCGACGCGAAATGATGTGGATCCACGGCCGCGGTAACCGCGGGCCATTTTCAGGACTTTTTTGTGACGATCGTGGGCGCTGACGCCCCCTTTGACTCGTGCCATTTTTCCGGTTCCTTAAATTCTATGTATTCTGGTGAACGCGCTGATTACTTGGCGTTCGGCATGTAGGATTTGACGATACGGGCGTCCTGGGCGCACAGGATCATGGTGCCGCGCGCTTTGCGCTTCATCTTCTGTGGCCGCTTGCTCATGCCGTGCTGTTTTAGGGCAACGTTCCCGCGAACCTTGCCGGAACCGGTAAGGCGAAAGCGCTTCTTGGCGCTGGATTTGGTCTTCAACTTGGGCATTTCACATTCCTTCAAAATAAGAGGTCGTGTTTTTCAAGCGACTGGGCATGCCTGAGCCGTGCCGCTCGCGAAGGCGCGGTTATATACCTGTACCCAAGACAATGCAAGGGCTTGAAGGGTTTTTTATTCCTTACCTTGATCCCCCTTCCTTTGCCCCTTATCTATCCCTCACACTTTGTCCATATATCATTTTTTTCAAGAAAGCAGCATGGCGCGCATCCCCATCGGCATTGATGAACCCGGCGGCACCTATAAGGGGCCACTTTTATTAGCGGCGGGTCACCGCCCGTTCTTTTTGCTGGCCGCCCTGTTTGCCGCTGCTGGCATCGCTGTCTGGATAGCAGCATTGGAAGGCCTGTTCGAATTGCCTGCACACTGGCATGGCCACGAAATGATTTTCGGCTTCGGCACGGCGTCTCTTTCCGGATTCATGATGGCCGCAGTTCCCAAGTGGACCAACTCGAAACCCACACAAGGGGCGCCGCTGGCGATCCTGATCGCCCTGTGGCTGGTCGGCCGTGTGGCGGTTTTTAGCGATAACTTCGCCTGGCTGGACCTGCTGCACCTGCCTTTCCTGGCCTGGCTGGTTGGCAAGATGATTTTCGGGGCCAAAAACAAACGCAATTACGTGGTGCCACTGATGGTCATGATGCTGGCGGTCCTGAACGGGCTTTTTCATTTTGGCGACGGTTCGGCCGCCCTTCGCCCCGCAGCCATCCTGATGACCGGATTCATCGCCCTGATCGGCGGACGGGTTGTGCCGGCGTTCACCCAGAACGCCCTGCGCATGGAAACGGGCGAGCAAATCACATGCGCCACTCCGGCCTGGACCGAACGCCTTGTCCTGCCGCTGATATTCCTGGTTACCGCCCTGGAACTGCTGTGGCCGGAATCGCAGGCGACGGGGGCCGTCGCCTTTGCGGCCTCCCTCGTTCTATTTGTGCGCATGTCCGGCTGGCAGGCCTTCAGAACTCTGTCGATTCCGCTGGTTTGGGTCCTGCACGCCGGATTCGTTTGGTTGCCCCTGGGTTTTCTTCTTAAAGGTTTGGCCGATTTCGGCATATTGGACGATTCCATGGCGGCCATGCACGCAATGACAGCGGGGGCTATCGGGGTCATGGTGCTGGCCATGGGTTCTCGCGCGGCCCTTGGTCATTCCGGCCGGCCCCTGCACGCGACCCCCATGACCGTCGTTACCTACTACATGATCATCGCCGCGGTTGCCTTGCGCGTTTTCGTGCCGCTGGACTGGGCGATCCCGGCGGCTGGTCTGTTGTGGACATTGGGGTGGGGAATTTTCTGCGTCGTCTATTGGCCAGTGTTGGCAAAGCCGCGGATCGATGGACTGCCTTATTAGCCTCCCTAAGGTTCAGGTTGATGCCTTATCGCAGCCTCCTCCATCTCCGTGCGGATACAGTATATGACGGTGCAATTTACAATCCCTTCATAAATTTTGCGTATCCCGTTTATATGGTTTGATTTACCATAAGCAGCGCAGCGACGTTCAAGGGATAACCCGAAAGGGAAAGTTAAGGGTTTTAGAAATGATCCGCAGTATTTTGGCAAGCCTGTTGCTGGTTTTCATGGCCGCGCATCCGCTGGGCGCGGAAACAACCCGGGAATTGACCTGGGATCATCTAGTGCCGTCAAGCCCGCCATTGGAAGATCCTTTTCAACATCTTGAGACTGAGCAGTTGGTCGACCTGGAAGAGTTGGCTTATCTAACGTCCAGTGTGCAAGAAAATCAGTCATCGCTGGTTTCCGATGATAGCGAACGGATTGTCGAGTTGACCTACAAGCTGGAAAAAGAAGGACTCGACGTTGAAGCCTTACTCAAGCAATTAACGGATTTGCTCGCCGAGATTGACCGGCGCAACCAGGCCGTGGCCAAAAACCTTGACGGTCAATACGTGCGTATTCCCGGTTATGCCCTGCCCCTTGAGTATTCCGAGACAGGCGTTCAGGAGTTTCTGCTGGTACCCTTTATCGGCGCCTGTATTCACGTCCCGCCGCCGCCGCCCAATCAGATGGTTTTTGTACAGCTAAACCAGACCTTCAAGGCGGACGATCTATATATGCCGGTTTGGGTGACCGGCCGCCTGTCCGTTCAAAAGGCCGACAAAAAACTGGAATTTGTCGACGGCGCAGACAATATCACCGCCGGCTATGTCCTGGACGGCGCCAAAGCGACACCCTACGAACAAGAAGAATAGCGCCCGGTCATAGATTGGCATCGATGCGGCATGGGTATTTGCTTGCATTAGAAATGTTATGTTATAACATTCGCTTTCAAGCCCCTGTCCCTAATTCGACCGACTGAAAGCAAATATCAAATGACACTGAATCCTTCGATCCACCGACCATCGCTATTTCTTGGTTGCGCCGCCGTCATGTTGATGTTCGCCACCGGCGCCGGTGCAACTGAACGCGAACATGACGCCCATGAGCATGGCGTCAGCCGCCTCAACGTGGCCATCGACAACGACGCCGTTGAAATCGAGCTGATGGCCCCGGGTGCCGATATCGTCGGTTTCGAACATGCCGCAACGACCGCCGCCGATAGAACGGCCGTGAAAGAGGCCCTGAATACCCTGCAGCACGGCAGCAATCTTTTTAAATTTCCCGAAAGCGCCGGCTGTCGACTGGAAGAAGCCAAGGTGAAATCGGAACTGGCCGAAGGCCAACACGCCGAACACGACGATCACGATCATGGCAAGGACGAAGCCGAACACGACAGTGAACGTGAAAACGCCGAAGAAGACTCCCATGCGGAGTTCAGAGCCCACTATCATTTCCACTGTGACCAGCCGGACCGCGTCAATCACATCGATGTTAATCTCTTCGGGCGGTTCTCGACGCTTCGTGAAATCGACGTTCAGGCCGTCACATCCAGTGGCCAAATGGCAACGGAATTGACTCCGGCGTCGTCTCGGTTGATGTTTTAGGCGGTTTAGCCGACGGTTGGGGGGAGTGACTTGTCCACCGCGATCATTCAACTATCCGATGTTCAATACCGCTGGCGCAGGCAGGATCCCCTGGTTCTGGACATTGCGGAACTTGAGGTACGTGTCGGCGAGCGGGTTTTCATCAAGGGCCCCAGCGGCAGCGGCAAGACAACCTTGCTCAACCTGCTGGGCGGTGTCGCCGTACCCGAGGCCGGCTCCCTTGCCGTCATGGAAACAGACCTCGCCTCCTTAAGTCCTGCGCGCCGGGATGCCTTCCGCGCCGACCACATCGGTTTTATCTTCCAAATGTTCAATCTGGTGCCGTATCTATCGCTTATCGACAACGTGGTATTGCCTTGCCATTTCTCCGCCCATCGTCACCGCCAGGCGCTGGAACGCTCCGGAAATCTTGAGGCGGAGGCCCGGCGGCTTCTGGAACACATGGGACTGGATGTCGAAGCACTTTCCTCGCGCCCGGTGTCCCGTCTAAGCATAGGTCAGCAGCAGCGTGTCGCGGCGGCCCGTTCCCTGATTGGCGCACCAGCGTTGGTCATCGCGGACGAGCCGACCTCGGCGCTCGATTCCGATGTACAGCGGTCGTTCCTTGATATCCTGTTTCGCGAGGTTGGCGAGGCCGGTGCCTCCTTGTTGTTCGTCAGCCATGATTCATCCATGGAGACGGGCTTCGATCGAACCATCCCGCTGGCCGGCATCAACCGGGCCGCCCCCCACGAATGAGCCCCACCATGCCGATTATCTCCCTTGCTTTCAAAAGTATGCTTAATCGACGGGTGACGATCCTGTTGACGGTTTTCGCCATCGCCCTGAGCGTCGCACTGCTGCTTGGTGTGGAGAAGGTGCGGACCGAAGCCAAGGGCAGTTTCGCCAATTCGGTTTCCGGCACCGATCTGGTTGTCGGCGCGCGCAGCGGCACCATCCAGCTCCTGCTTTATTCCGTGTTCCGGATTGGCAACGCCACCAATAACATTTCCATTGAAAGCTACCGGGAGATTGCCGCCCGGCCCAATGTGGCCTGGACCATTCCCCTGTCGCTGGGTGATTCACATAAGGGGTTCAGAGTGCTGGGGACCAGTCTTGATTATTTCAAACACTATCGGTATGGCCGGAAACGGCCATTGGCCTTTTCTCAAGGGGTACCTTTCGCTGACCTTTTCGATGTGGTGCTTGGAGCCGACGTTGCGCAATCTCTCGGTTACAGTCTTAACGATTCGATCGTTGTAGACCATGGCCTGGGTCGTAAGGGCTTTTCGAAACACCAGGACAAGCCTTTTCGAGTATCGGGAATACTCGCCAAGACCGGCACGCCGGTCGACCGCACAGTCCATGTCAGCCTTCAGGCGATCGAGGCTATTCACATTGACTGGAAAAGCGGGACCCGGGTTCCCGGAATGACCGTTGATGCCGACAAGGTCCGCCAAATGAAGCTTAAACCCAAGGTCATTACCGCCTTCATGGTCGGCCTGAAATCCAGATTTTCGACATTTTCCGAACAACGCTACGTCAATACCTACCGGGGGGAGCCCCTTCTGGCCATCCTACCCGGCGTTGCCCTGCAGGAGTTGTGGAGCCTGTTGGGGACAGCGGAAACCGCTTTGACAATTATCTCCTTTTTCGTCGTTCTGACCGGCCTTATCGGCATGTTGGTTATGTTGCTGGCCAGCCTCAATGAACGCCGCCGCGAGATGGCGATCCTGCGATCGGTTGGTGCAAGGCCGCATCAGGTGTTCAGGCTGTTTCTCGCAGAATCCTTAATCCTGACCTGTCTGGGCTGTCTGTTCGGCATGGTTTTGCTCTATCTTTCACTGGCCGTCGCCCAGCCCATCATTGATGCCCGATTCGGGCTTTACTTAAGCATCGACCTGCCGACCTACCGTGATCTGGCGATATTGGGACTAGTCGTGGCCGCCGGCTTCATCGCCGGCGCCATCCCTGCCCACCGGGCCTATCGTCTATCGCTAGCCGACGGCATGATCGTGCATACCTGATTCGCCGAAAAAAAACCCGCTCAAAAGCGGGCTTTAATTGAATTTATGAAATAAGCTTGGCGCTTATTTCGGCGCGACGATCATGATCATCAGGCGGCCTTCCAGTTTTGGAAATTGCTCGATCTTGACCTCATCTTCAAGGTCGGCGCGAATTCGGTTAAGGACCTCCATTCCCAGTTCCTGGTGGGCCATTTCGCGGCCCCGGAAGCGGATGGTGAATTTGACTTTGTCCTCGTGCCCAAGAAAACGCCGGGCGTTGCGCATTTTGACTTCGTAGTCGTGGACATCGATGCTGGGACGCATCTTGATTTCCTTGACCTCGATAACTTTTTGCTTCTTGCGCGCCTCGTTACGCTTCTTCTGTTCCTCGTATTTGTACTTGCCATAATCAAGCACCTTGCAGACCGGGGGGTCGGCATTGGGGGACACTTCGACCAGATCAAGGCCGGCATCGAGGGCTATTTCAATTCCTTCCTGAACGGAAACGACACCGACCATCTCCCCGTCGGCGCCAACGACGCGCACTTCTTCGGCGTCGATCATTTCATTAACGCGCGGACCCTTTCGGGCCGGCGGCTGATTCATTGGACGTCTCGCTATTTAAAACTCTCCTACTTTCTATTTATGTAATGATCGAGGCGTTAACCCCCCAACCTCAATCGTTCACTTGGCAAGCGGCCCCGCCGCTTCCTCTACAAGTCTAGCGACTGCATCATCCAGCGCAAGAATTTCTTGATCCTTGCCGCCCATGCGACGCATGGCCACCGTGCCTTCTTCGGCCTCGCGCGCGCCGACTACCAGCATTACCGGAACCTTGGCGTGGCTGTGTTCGCGCACCTTGTAATTGATTTTTTCGTTCCGGACATCCAACTCACCCCGCAGTCCGGCCTTGTCCAGAGCCTCCTTGACCTGGGCGGCATAGCCGTCGGCAGCCTCGGTAATGGTGGCCACCACGATTTGCCGCGGCGCCAGCCATAGCGGGAATTTACCGGCGTAATGTTCGATCAGGATGCCAATAAACCGCTCGAAGGAACCAAGGATAGCTCGATGCAGCATAACCGGACGGTGTTTTTCACCGTCGTCGCCAACAAAATTGGCGTCCAGGCGTTCTGGCAGCACGAAGTCCACTTGCAGGGTGCCGCATTGCCAGTCGCGGCCGATGGTGTCGCGCAAGACGAATTCCAGCTTCGGACCGTAGAATGCGCCTTCGCCGGGATTAAGCTCCCAGCTCAGCCCTGCGGCTTCTGTCGCTTCTTTCAAGGCCGTTTCGGCTTTGTCCCATGTCGCATCCTCACCGGCGCGGACCTCCGGGCGGTCGGAGAATTTGACGACCACTTCTTCGAATCCGAAATCCTTGTAGATGGACAGCAGCAATTCGCAGAACAGTTCGGTTTCAGAGGTGATCTGGTCTTCGGTGCAGAAAATATGAGCGTCGTCCTGCACGAATGCGCGCACCCGCATCAGACCGTGCAACGCGCCCGACGGTTCATTTCGATGGCAGGAGCCGAATTCGGCCATGCGCACCGGCAGATCACGATAACTGGTCGTGCCCTGTTTGAAAATCTGAACGTGGCAGGGGCAGTTCATGGGCTTGATGGCCAGCATCCTATCTTCGGATTCAGCCACGAACATGTTTTCACGGAATTTTTCCCAGTGGCCGGAATCCTCCCACAAGGCACGGTCGACCAGTTGCGGCGTGTTGACTTCAACATATCCCGCATCTTCCAGGCGTACGCGCATATAATCCTGAATGCAGCGGTACAGTGTCCAACCGTTTGGATGCCAGAAGACGGATCCGGCGGCGACATCCTGTAAATGGAACAAAGACATCTCGCGACCGAGACGGCGGTGATCGCGTTTTTCCGCTTCTTCCAGCATATGCAGATATTGCTTTAGCTGTTTCTTATCGGCCCAGGCGGTGCCGTAGACTCGCTGCAGCATTTCGTTTCGGGAATCGCCGCGCCAATAGGCCCCGGCCAGCTTCATCAGCTTAAAAGAGGAGCCCAGTTTTCCTGTCGACGGCAGATGCGGGCCCCGGCACAGGTCGATAAAATCGCCTTGGCGGTAAAGCGAGACATCCTCACCTGCGGGAATGCTTGCGATGATTTCCGCCTTGTATTCCTCTCCGATGCTTTTGAAGAATTCGATCGCCTTGTCCCGCTCCCAGACTTCGCGGGTAATGGCTTCGTCGCGCTTTACAATTTCATGCATGCGCGCCTCGATCTTTTCCAGGTCTTCCGGCGTGAAGGGCGTCGGTACGGAAAAATCGTAATAAAAACCGTTCTCAATAGCAGGGCCGATGGTCACTTGGATATCGGGGTACAATTCCTTGGCCGCTTCGGCCAGCACGTGGGCGGCGTCGTGGCGCAGCAGTTCCAGCGCGTCCTCGTCCTTCGCCGTAACGATGGAAACTTCGGTATCGGCCTCAAACACCGTCGCCAGATCGAGCATCTCTTCGCCGACGCGGACAGCCAGGGCGGCCTTGGCCAGGCCGGGTCCGATATCGGCCGCCAGATCCGCGCCGCTTACCGGGCCATCAAAGTTTCTGACGCTGCCGTCAGGAAGTGTAATCGCGACCATCAAAATCGCCTTTTTGCCTTTATTAATCAAAGAAGCGGTGGAATGTAAAACGATTAGCCCCAGTGTCAAGCAAGCTCTGGCATCCCTTCGACTTCTGCGACATCGAGATCGCGCAAATTTGGCTTTCTTAGATAGGAAACGTGGCCTCCGCGCTGGCCGCATAGGGCGGGATCGGAAGCTTCGCTGTAAAGCACCACACAGGGACAACCCATTGCAGCGATCAAATGCATGGGGCCCGTATCATTGCCAACGGAGGCTTTCGCCCGGCGTGCTAGGCCCGCGATCTCAAGCAAGCTTGTCCGACCGCACAGGTTTACGACTTGCGGGCAGGCCGCAGAAATGTCATCCAGATCGCTGGCCTCGCCCGATCCGCCGAGCAACACGGGGATCAGCCCGCGCGCCGCCAGCCTGTTCGCCAACTCGGCGAATTTTTCAACCGGCCAGCGTTTTTCAGGCCGGTGCGCCGCGCCGCCAGGGGCGAGCAATGCATAATCGTCTTTAAGGCCAAATTGATCGATGGGAGCGTCCAGTCCGCTTAGACCACTGATGGAATCGGGACCTGGAACGGTATCGATTCCAGTCATTTGCAATTGTTCGGCCTGACGTTCAATCGTATGCATGAAGTCGCGGCGTGGATTGGCGTGAGGGTGAGAGCATCCGGCCGCAATGCCTGACCATTCGGGATTTTGTCCCGGCCAAAACAGGCGACGATAAAAAGAACTTCTGTCCGAGGTTTGTAGGTCATAGACCCGACCGAAGCCGCCGGTACGCAACTGGCGGCGAAGATCCAGCCATTTGTTCAAACCAAAAATGCGAGGTTTCTGATCGACCCAAATCTGGTTGAATTGGCCCGAGGCGAGGGCCAGTTCAACGTATGGATTTGTCGTCAGCAGGGTAATTTCACCGTCCGAGTGATGGGAGCGTATGGCGGAGAAAGGGCCTATCGCCTGCACAAAATCGCCCAGCGCGCCCAGCTTGATGACAAGTATTCGCTCAGGCATCGGGGAAAATGACTTCGTCATACACGGCAAGTGTCTTGGCACACATGGCTGCTTTTGAGAAATTCTTGCGTACGTTTTCGACCGCTTTTTCGGCCAGTTTTTTACGGGCTTCCTCGTCGAGATTTAGCACTTGATCGATGGTGGAAGCCAGTGCCTCGACATCGCCTGGCGGCACTAGCCACCCGGTTTCGCCTTGAACGATCGTTTCGCGGGCGCCGCCGTGATCTGTTGCGATGACGGGACGGCCCAGGGCTTGCGCTTCAGGCACGACCCTTCCGAAGGCCTCGGGGTCGGTGGACGCTGATACGACCACGTCGGTCAACATGTAAGCGGCGGGCATATCGTTGCAGTCGTCTATAATCCGTACAATTTCATTGAGCCCGTTGGCGGCGATAAGACGTTCCAATTCCTTGCGATAGTCGGTCCGGCCCTGATCAGAACCAACCAGCAAGCAACGGATATTCTTGTTCTTCATCGCGGCGATGGCTTCGATAAAGACCGTTTGGCCTTTCCAACGGGTCAGACGTCCGGGCAGCATCACGACAGGAATGCCGTCTTCAAGTCGCCAGTCGGCTGCCAGCGCCACCACCCTCTGGGCCGAAACCACCTGTGCATCGAAGCGGTCCAGATCGACGCCTCGATGAATGATGCGCAACTTGGCCGCCTCGATTCCGTAATTCTTGCGAATATGGCCCGCGATAAAGGTCGAATTGGCGATGACCCGTTCGCCCCGGATCATCACCGAGTTATATCGCCGTTTCAAGCCGCCACCCAGGGAATACGTGCCGTGAAAAGTGGTGACAAATGGCGTTCCAGTATTTTTTGCCGCTGACCACGCGCTCCAGGCCGGGGCGCGAGAACGCGCGTGGACTATATCGACATTTTTTTCGCGAATGATTTCTTCCAGCTTAGCGACGTTGGCATACATGACAAACGGGTTCTTGCTGTCAACTGCCATGGCGATGTGCTCGGCCCGGGCGCGGGTAACGTCGTGCTGCATCGGCCCGCCTGCGGAAACAACTATAGCCCGCCCGCCTGCCTTAACGACCGCCGAGGCGATTTCAACCGCCGTGCGCTCCACACCGCCCTGAACGAGAGCCGGCAGCACCTGCAGGACAGTCGGCCGCACCCCTTCGCCCATGGCGCCGAATGCAAGGATAGACTCCTTGGCACCTGGTCCGCCGACGTCGTCCAATTGAACGTCAATCTGTTTCATTCTGCCCCTTGGCATCTAACGAAAAAGGGATATCCGTTAACATGAGCGACCCCACATATGGGATACTAGCACGTCCAGGCGGCGCGACAATCGCCTTCAATGCATTCATAACAAAAGAATTCTTTAGAACCGGCCTGGCGGTTACTTAGCTATTTTGGGATGAACGCATAGCATTTCGTAGAGCAGATTAGCCCCCAGCAAAGCCGTATTCCCCGAAGGATCATATGGCGGCGATACTTCAACGAGATCGCCGCCAATGACGTTCAAGCCTGCGCAGCCGCGAATAATTTCCAACCCTTGAATGGACGTAAGGCCGCCTATTTCAACTGTTCCCGTACCCGGAGCGAAGGATGGGTCGAGACCATCAATATCAAAACTGATGTATACCGGACCTTCCCCCATCTGTTTTCGCACTTCTTCCATAAGAGGGCTTAGGGATTTGTGCCAGCATTCTTCGGCCTGGACGACGCGAAAGCCCTGGTTCCGGGACCAGTCAAAATCGTCGTCGCTGTAACCGGTTCCACGCAGGCCAATTTGGACTACGCGGGAAGGTTCCAGCAAGTTCTCCTCGACGGCCCTTCTAAAGGGCGTTCCATGGGCGATTTTTTCTCCGAACATTTCGTCATTAATATCGGCGTGGGCGTCTACATGAATCAGGCCGACAGGTCCGTGTTTTCCCGCCATGGCGCGCAGGATAGGCAAGACGATGGTGTGATCGCCCCCCAGGCTGAAAGGCGAAACCTCGTGCTTCAGAATTTCGCCATATGCCTGTTCGATAATCCCGACGGACTTCTCCAAATTGAAGGTATTGAGGGCCACATCGCCCAGATCGGCTACCTGCAGGGAGTCAAAAGGCGACATTTTACTCGCCATGTTATAGGGCCTGATCATCGCCGATTCCGCCCTGATCTGGCGCGGACCGAAACGCGCGCCGGCACGGTTGGAAGTACCAATGTCCAGCGGAACGCCGACGAAACATGCATCCAAACCATCCGCCGTATCCTGCGAAGGCAATCTCATCATGGTAGCGGGGCCAGCGAAACGCGGCATTTCATTTCCCCCGAGAGGTTGATTGAATGTCACGCTTTGTACTCCTTCATCCCGGCGATGTTGTTATGTTAGACGTCCTGTTTCATTATACCCATTGGCTCATCAAGCAAGAGAATTTCGAAACATGAACGACTCAACCAGCCCAGATATGTCATTTGAAATACTAACACGTCCGGACGGCGCAACAATCGCCTACAACCGATGCGACGGAATTTCTCCGGGTGTGGTTTTCCTGGGCGGGTTTATGTCAGATATGACCGGTTCCAAAGCCTTGGCCTTGGAAGAACACTGCAAAAAACAGGGACGGGCTTTTCTTCGCTTTGACTATACAGGTCACGGTCAATCGTCCGGGGCCTTTAGGGACGGCACTATCGGCGAGTGGGCCGGTGACGCTATATACGCCATCAAACAGCTGACCGAAGGGCCCCAGATTCTGGTTGGATCCTCCATGGGCGGCTGGATCATGCTGCTTTCGGCCCTCGCCCTGAAAGAGCGCGTCGCCGCCATGATCGGCATCGCCGCAGCCCCAGATTTTACCGACGATTTGATCGAAAAGGAACTGAATGAGGAACAGCGCGAGACAATGCGGCGTCAGGGTTTTGTGGAGGTGCCCAGCGAATACAGTGAGGAGCCCTATACCATCACCCAGGCCCTGATCGACAACGGCCGCAAGAACATGCTGCTGAACGACGTCATTTCCCTGACCCAGCCGGTTCGGCTGTTACAGGGTATGAAGGATTTGGATGTGCCCTGGCAAACGGCATTGCGCATTCAGGAAAGACTCGCCAGTAACGATGTTGACGTAACATTGGTAAAGGATGGAGATCACCGCCTTTCCGAACCCAACGACCTGGAACGCCTTACGAGAACCCTGGACAGTCTTCTGGTTTAGCAGTTTTCCATCTGTTTTCTGTTTTTTAGCCACAAAACCCCATGCAAAAACAGGGCGACGGCGCAACCGGCGCACACGTGAATAAGGCCATGGGTGGGCAGGCTGCCGTTTTTCCACATTCCGTCCTGCCACCAGATCCACCCTGCAATTACCGGCAGGGCCATCAAACCGGATATATAAAGCGAACGGAGACCCTTCAGGCCAATCATTGCCGTCCCCCTTCCAAATCCGCAAGAACCCAGTCCAATGCCTGTCGAGACACTTTGTGCCTTGCATGGGTTGAATCAATTTTGATTTCGAATGCACCACCCAGTTTTTCAACCGCTTCCTTTATAGGTAGCTCGAATAAAAGCGCCGTCCTGTTATTCCAACAGCACCGGTCGAACTGGTTATAGATCTGCAACTGGTTACGCATTTCGCCGTTGCGGCCTGAGGCTCCGAGAACAAACAAATCATAATAATTGACTTCGGCCAAAAGTTCCCGCACCCGCGATATTACCGGGCCGGACTGTGGCGTCGCTCTAAACTCCAGAGGATACGGCGAGGCAATGATATAGCTTGCGTGAATTCGGGTATCCAGGGCGGCGGCCATTTGTGCTACCCATCCACCAGCGGAGAACCCCATCATAGCTACATGATCGGGTTCATATTTCGACGTTATAAAATTCAACCCGACAATAACCGGCTCCAACGTCCAGCGGGCGGCCTGCAAACCATTTTTCGGCAAAGGCCCACTTCGACTGATATCCACGTTGTCACCGAAACCGGGAAGGTTGAAGGCTAGAACCGCATATCCTTCTTCAATCAGGCGGGAAATATTGACGTGCTGGCTGAAATAGGTTCCGGCATAGCCATGGTGATACAGGATGACACTTCCATTCATTTTAATGGGATTGAAAAGGGCAGCGACGGACCGGTAACTAGCGCCGACATCCGTTTCCAACCGGTCAATACCGGATAAATTCTTGATCCCGTTGAAAATCTTTATGCTGCAGTCAATCGAGGCAAAATAGGTTTCCTCATCGGCGGAATATGAGCATCTGGACCCTTCGTCATTTAGGCTCACGTCATTGATAATTTTGTCGGGAAGGCGGGACGCTGGATAGTTCCGGTTACCCCATAGGGTGTTCACAAGCTTGTTGCGATTGGCGGAAAGGTCTGAAGACGTTTTCACTGTTATCAATTCGTTTACGGGAACTTCACGAAATCGGGGCGCAATCTCTTCGTAAATGTAGGCGTCTTCAGCCATCAGGCGTTTGACCAAAACACGGCTCGGGTCCCAGTAGTATAAAAAGGCGAGGACCCCCCAAATAGCAGCAACGTATTCGACGCTTTTTATCAGCCTGGTCAAGACTAATTGGCCCCCCCTTAATCCTCGATCACAAATTATGATTCCAGTTGTTTCGTTCTTTCTTCATCAAGTATCGCCTGCAGCCCTGTCCGGTAATTGGGATAGAGAAGTTCGACGCCCAGCGCTTCCTTGATGCGGGAATTATCGACCCGTTTATTGTCCGCCCAGAAGCTTCGCCCCATGGCCGACATTTCCTTTTCGGCCATTTTGAAAGGCTGGATGTCCGGCTCTGTCACCCCAAGCAAACCGCAGGCATGCGTGACGAGTTCCATCGGCGGTGCTGCCTCGTCATCGCAAACATTATAGACAACGCCCGGATCGGGTTGGGCCATGGAGGCCTTGAGAACGTTCGCGATGTCATCCACGTGAATGCGTGAAAAAACATGTCCAGGCTTGTCGATCCTTTTTGCCCGCCCGCGGCGGACGTCTTCCAGCACATTTCGTCCCGGCCCATAAATGCCCGCCAGGCGGAATGCATTCGCCCCTAATTCAAGCCAACGTTTTTCGGCATCCGCTCTGTAGCGCGCCCGATTCGATGTCGGCTCCAGGGCGTCGCCCTCTTTCACCCAACCTCCATCCCGGTTTCCGTAGACTCCGGTCGTTGAAAGATAGCCGATCCATTTTAGCGAGCCGGACGGGTTTGCGAGTTCGCGCCCATGCATATCCAGCACCGCGTCGCCTTCAGCGTCGGGCGGCACCGATGACAAAAGGTAAGACCCCCCTTGCAGGCGGGATTGCAGATCTTCTACGGGCCGGTCCCGATCAAATTGAATCGCGTCAATGCCGAGGCCTTTTAATTCTTCCACGCTTTCTTCGTCGCGGGCGGTGCCGGCGACCTGCCAGCCATCAGAAATCAGGTTCAATGCAAAACGTTTCGCGCTGTAGCCAAGGCCGAAACAGAAAAGTCGGGAGGGAGTCATATATTAGAAGAACCTTGTATTAAGATTTATTCCGGGCAAAAATGGTTTACGCAATACGATAGAAGACACAGGGCCGAAAGAGAACCGCCAATGAGCGAAAGTGAGCAATCCCCCTGCATGGCCTTTGAAATCCCCCGGGGCCATGCCGTTAGGCTGCCCGATGGAGAAAACAGGGATACTCTGTATTTTAAGGCGGAACGCCAGGGGACTGACTATATCCATCATTACCTGATCCAGATCGATCCGATGAAAACCGAGGGGCTGGCGCTTATTTACGTCGACCCGGAAGAATTGTTGATCGATACCGGCGGCGCACCGTCGTTTGAATATTCAGGCGGCGAAGAAGGTTTGAGCCCGGGCATCGGCCATATTTTTGAAAACGTGAAGGGAACCTATTTGAAGGTCATTGAGGACCCCAAGTCGCAAAAAATGTTCGCCTTCATCGACGTCACCAGCGGCGAGGTCAAACGCCGCCAGGAACGAAACGTCAAAACCGTCTATCCCGCCTGGGCTGTAACCTTAAAAATCTAGATTTGCGTAGTGCTTGGACGGCGGCGCGCCGGGGATGTGGTCCGACAAAAGCGGGCGGAAGCTGGGACGTGATTTGATGCGCGCGTACCAGTCCTTGGCCGGATGATGATCTTCCCAGGGAACGTCACCTAGATAATCAATTGTCGACAGGTGCGCGGCAGCCGAAATATCAGCCAGAGTCAATTCGTTGCCTGCAAGCCATTTCCTGCGTTCGATCAGGTACGAGATATAGGACAAATGGGTGTGAATGTTGTTGTGACCGGCTCGAATCGCCTTTGAATCCGGCGCCCCTAACCCCAGAAACCGTTTCATCACTTTTTCGCCGACCAGGTTCTGGGTTACTTCGTCGTTGAATTTTACGTCGAACCAGGCAACCAGCCTGCGGACTTCTGCCCGTTCCAACGGATGGCGGCCGACTAGGGGCGGCTCGGGGTGAATTTCATCCATGAACTCCGAAATCACGTCGCCACCGGAAAGGGCCGCCCCGCCCGGCTCAACCAATACCGGGACCTCGCCCGCCGGATTCAGGGCCAGGAAATCCTTTCGGCGTTCCCACACGTTTTCCACCTTCAGGTCGAAGTCGATCTTCTTTTCATGAAGAACGATCCGAACCTTTCGGCAAAACGGAGACAGCCACAAATGATACAGCGTTTGCATGGATTCGGATTATAACGATTTGCACTCCAAGGCAAATGTTTGATCAGTTCAAAATTGGCTTCACGGGGATGTTATTTCCTGACTTCCGATGCCTATGCCAAAGTATGGAATCATTATAAAAAGGGAAGAACGCTAAACCATGCTGATCAGGCAAACCAAAAGCTCTAACGTCAAGGGCTCTGAAATCACCCCGAAATCCGTCTTTATGAACCGCCGCCGCTTTATCCAGTCGGCTGCTCTGGCCGGACTGATCCCCGGCCTGTTGCCTGTTGATGCCGTTGGCGCAGTCCGTGGAAAGAAACTGGACGGCATCATCAAGAGCCCCTACAGCACCGACCAGGAACAAACTCCTTACAGGTATGTCACCCAGTACAATAATTTTTACGAATTCGGCACCGGTAAGGACGATCCCGCTATCATGGCCCAGGATTTTCAGCCCAAGCCCTGGTCTGTCAGGGTCGAGGGCGCCGTCGCCAAGCCCGGCGACTATGATTTCGAAGACATTATAAAGCCCCACAAGCTTGAAGAACGCATATACCGCTTCCGCTGTGTGGAGGCCTGGTCGATGGTCGTACCCTGGGTCGGCATTCCCCTAGGCGATATCATCAAGCGGTTCGAGCCCACATCGAGGGCCAAGTACGTCGCCTTCGAAACTTTGTTCGATCCGGACCGAATGCCGGGACAATCGCGGCGCATCCTGCAATGGCCGTATGTTGAGGGCCTGCGCATGGACGAGGCGATGAATCCACTCACCTTGATGGCTGTCGGCCTGTACGGCGAGGAATTGCCGAACCAGAACGGCGCGCCGATCCGTCTGGTGACGCCCTGGAAGTATGGTTTCAAATCCATCAAGTCGATCGTCACCATGCGTTTCGTCGAAACCATGCCGCCGACGACATGGAACCGGTCTGCCCCCCATGAATACGGCTTCTACGCCAACGTAAATCCTGAAGTCAGCCACCCGCGTTGGAGCCAGGCCAAGGAAAGGCCCCTTGGCGGCGGATACTTCGCCTCCAAGGTTCCGACCCTGATGTTCAACGGCTACGAAGAGGAAGTCGCAACCCTTTACAACGGTATGGATATGGCCAAGTTTTACTGATGACGAAGGAATTCAAAATCAGGTGGGTCGCCAAGCCTCTCGTCTTCGCGCTTGCCCTCGCGCCGCTGGCCCTGATCATATGGCGGGTGGTGACGGGTGATTTGGGTGCGGGCCTGAACGCCAACCCGGTGGAAACGGTGAACCGGTTCCTGGGCGACTGGGCACTCAGGTTCCTGCTGATCGCACTTACCATCACGCCGTTGGTAAAAATCACAGGTTGGTCGACGCCGATCAGGTTCCGGCGCATGATCGGGCTGTTTGCTTTCACTTATGCTTTCTTGCACGTCGCCAATTATGTGGTGGCCGATCAATTCTTCAACTGGGCCGATATCTGGGCCGATATCGTTAAGCGGAAATTCATCACCGTGGGGATGATCACCTTCATCGTCCTGGCAACGCTGGCTGTTACTTCGCCGAAAGCAGCGGTCAAAAAGCTGGGGGCAAAGCGTTGGCGCGCGTTGCATCGGGGGATCTACATCGCAGGCATCGGCGCCGTCGTCCACTACTGGATGATGGTCAAGGCCGACCTGAGCCAGCCGATGATTCACGCCGGTATCCTGGCCGTGCTGTTGGGTTACCGGCTGTTCAAGTCCCGTCAAAAACCCGCCGATACACGAAGGCGTTCGGCCAAAGTGCAGACGGTTTAATCGTCCAAAAAAGAATTCCTAGTCATCCCCGTTTCCTGAATCAGATATTATGAAGTCCCGTTTTCAGGAAAAGCTTCTTCATCTTTGTAGGGGAACCACCAGAAATCCTGGGCGTTGGCGCCAGGGTCGATCATAGCGAGTTTTGTATGACGGAAGGTATCCAGGCCTTCGGCGCCCAGTTGCCGACCCATCCCCGTCATCTTGCGGCCGCCGAAAGGACCGGCGTCGTTATCCAGCAACGGTGCGTTGACCCACACCATACCGGTTTGGATTTCATTGACAGCCCGCATGGCTTCAGCCAGGTCAGAAGTGTAAATATTCGCGCCCAGCCCGTAGTTGGATTTGTTGGCCAACTCGATAGCCTCGTCCAGGCTTGAAACTTTGCAGATCGGCGCGACGGGGCCGAAGCTTTCATTATTCATAATATCCATATCGGGGGTGACATCGGTTAGTACCGTCGGCTCGACAAACCACCCCTTGTTGAATTCAGCCGGGCGTCCGCCGCCGCGTGCCACATTTGCGCCCTGCTCGATGGCGCGCTTGAGAACCCCTTCGTAGCGATCCCGTTCATTCGCCGTAACCATGGGTCCGATATCCACCTTGTCCAAGCCGTTGCCGATACGAAGCGCATCCGCATTGCGAACCATTTGGGCGACAAATTCATCGTGGACGTCTTCATGGACGAAAAGTCGTTCGGCCGAGGTGCACACTTGGCCACAATTCAGGTAGGTTCCAAAAGTCGCACCGCGGGCGGCCATGTCAACGGGCGCCGAAGGCATAACAATAAAAGGATCATTCCCTGAAGCTTCAATCAGGCAGGGTTTAAACTGGTCGGCGCATGCCCTTGCGACGATTTGTCCCGTCGGGACGCCCCCAGTGAATGCCACCATGTGCGTATCGTTGCTTTCCACCAGGCGGCTTCCGACCTTTGCGCCACCGGGGAGACATTGAACCAGCCCATCCGGAAGCGGGGCGAAGGCTTCCATAAACTTTAGCGATGAAAGCGTTGTGTTTTCCGACGGTTTCAGAATGACCGCGTTGCCAGAGGCAATCGCTGCCGCAGCCTCCCAACAGAACAGGCAAAACGGATAGTTAAAGGGCAGGATGATGACGACAACGCCCATCGGTTCCTTGACGGTAAAATGGAACTGGTCATCGACGGCGGGGCCAAGGACCTTGCCATTTTCGTGACGCGCAATTTCCGCATAGTAATCCACTGCCGTGGCCGACCAATCCACCTCGTCGGTGGTTTCCTTGTAGGGTTTACCCATTTCCCGGGTTGTCATTTCGCCGACGATGCCGCGAAACGCGCGCATGTTCGCCGCCACTTCGTGCAGGAGTTCTGCCCGGGTCAGGGCGTTGACCTTGTTCCATTCTTTTTGGACTTTGTTGGCGATGGCGATTGCTTCATCGACCTCTGCATCTGTCGCATCCGGAATTTGCCCAACAACTTCTTCCGACGCCGGGTCGATAACATCGAAATTGTCCGTCGCCGTGCTGGGACGAAGTTCGCCATTAATAAATATTTTCCCGCTTAGTCTTTCGAACTCGGTATTTGCACCCATAATAAATCGGCCCCCAATTTCCTGTATGGACAATCTTCTTCATGCTTCGCCTTCCCCGCTGCAATATCGCCGTCAAACCGACAATCTTTTCCCAGCAGGAATTTTTCTTAATTCTCTTTAAAAATATAGCGCTCAAAGGAACGCTGGTACAGAGGGCTCGGGCAATAAATCCGACCGAAGACATTGCTCAATTTGCAAATTAGAACCGGTGTGTTGGAAGGTTGTGTTCCTGTCGTCGCGTATGATTTGACTTCCGGAAACCAAAAAAAGGCCAAGGGGCTGGAGTCCGCGCGTCCCCAAGCGACTAAGAAATTTGAATTTAGAGCGTCGAAATCGGTTTGGGCTTGGTGTCCCACTGGACACTGACCATCATGGCGATTTCGCCCCCTTCGACCTTCAGTACCTTCTGGGCCACGCGGGGCATGGGAATATTGTTGGTGGAGCAGTACTTGATCAACGCCGCGCCGACCTGATCACGGCTCAGGGCAACTGCCTTCTTGTCGTTCACATCGCCTGAGGAAAAGGTGAGGGTAAGAATCTTATTGTCGTCGTCGCTGACCAGTACATCATCAATGGGCGCATGGGGTATGTTGACGTTGGTGCGCAAGCAATAGTCGTAGGCGGCGGCCTTTAATTCGGCCGCGTCGAAAACCAGTTTTCTCAGTTCTTTCGGCACGGCCGCTCCGATCAGTCTTTATCGACTTATTGATTAATGGGCTTCGTTCCAATTATCGCCGATACCTGTGTCGACAATCAATGGAACATCCAATTGTGCGGAGTTTTCCATAGTTTTCTTAACAACGCCTGACGTTGCCTCGAGTTCTTCTTCCGGCACTTCGAACACCAGTTCGTCGTGGACCTGAAGCAGCATCTTCGCAGCTAAACCCTCCGCGCGCAAAGCGTCCGGCATGACGATCATGGCCCGCTTGATGATGTCCGCCGCCCCGCCCTGGATCGGCGCGTTGATGGCCGCGCGCTCGGCGAAGTTGCGCATGGACGGGTTCTTGTCGCCGATGCCCCTGACATGGCACTTGCGCCCGAACAAAGTCGAGACGAAGCCCTGATTGCGGGCTTCTTCCTTGGTCTGGTCCATATAATTGCGGATGCCTGGATAGCGTTCGAAATAGGCGTTGATGTAGTCGGAGGCCTCGGCGTTGGAAATATCCAGTTGCCGCGCCAGTCCGAAGGCGGAAATGCCGTAAATAATACCGAAGTTGATCGCCTTGGCCTGCCTGCGCACCATCGGGTCCATGCCTTCTACGGGAATGCCAAAGACTTGCGAGGCGGTCAGGGCGTGGATATCGTCGCCAGACTTGAAAGCCTCGATAAGCGTATCGATGCCAGCAACGTGGGCGAGCAGACGAAGTTCAATTTGGGAATAGTCGGCGCTGAGGAGCCTGCATCCCGGCTCGGCAATGAAGGCTTTGCGGATCTTGCGCCCCTCTTCAGTGCGCACAGGAATGTTCTGCAGGTTGGGATCGCTGGAGGCCAGCCTTCCAGTGGAGGTTCCGGCCATGGAATAGGACGTGTGAACCCGGCCGGTATCCGGGTTGATCTGCGCCGTCAGGGCGTCGGTGTAGGTGCTTTTCAATTTAGCCAATTGCCGCCAGTCCAGGACTTTTTGCGGCAGTTCGTGACCGTCGGCAGCCAGCTTTTCAAGCACCTCGGCGCCGGTGCCGTAAGCCCCGGTTTTTCCCTTCTTGCCGCCGGGCAGGCCCATTTCATCAAACAGCACCTCGCCCAGTTGCTTGGGTGAACCGACATTGAAATCCCGTCCAGCCAGGTTGTGAATTTCCTTCACGAATTCATCCTGGCGCACTGCGAAATCATCGCTCAGGCGTTTCAGCTCGCCCGCGTCGACCTTGATGCCATGGCGTTCCATGTCGACAAGCACGCCGATCAGGGGCCGCTCCAGGGTTTCGTAAACGGTAACCATGCTTTCGTCGACAAGGCGCGGTTTTAAGGTTTCGTGTAAGCGCCAGGTAATGTCCGCGTCCTCAGCGGCGTAATCCAAGGCCTTTTCCAACGGCACCAGATCGAAAGTCACCTGGGATTTTCCAGTACCGGCCACTTCCTTGAATTTGATAGTCGTGTGATCGCAGTGCATCTGTGCCAGGTCGTCAAGGTTGTGGCCGTGCAGACCGCAATCCAGAACGTAGGACAGCAACATGGTGTCGTCGACGGCTTTCACGTGAATGTCGTAATTAGCCAAAACCTGGGCGTCGTATTTGATGTTGTGGCCGATTTTCAAAACCGAAGGATCCTCGAGCAGACCTTTAAGCTGCACCATGGCCGCGTCGAAGGGAACCTGGACCGGCGCGTCGGCGGTATTGGCTTCCGCGCCGCCATCGCCCAGGTCAAATGTGCCCTGGGCCGCCGGGGCCTTGTGGGAAAGCGGAATATAACAGGCCCGGCCTGGACCGAGAGACAGGGACACGCCGACAAGTTCCGCCCGGGTCGCGTCAAGCGACGTGGTTTCCGTATCGACGGCGACGATGCCTTTCTCGTTTACTTCTTCAATCCATTTTTCCAGCGCATCCATGTCCTGGACGAGCTCGTAGGCCGGTTCGATCGACTGCGGCGTTTCGACAGCGGAAGCATCCGCCTGCGTATCAAACCCATAACGGGAAGAAACCCGTTCGGTCAGTTTTTTGAAATCCTGTTCGGCCAGGAATTTCAAAAGCTCATCCTTGTCCGGCTCCTTGACGGCGAAGGCACTCAAAGGAACTTCAATAGGCACGTCATCCTTTAGAGTAACCAGTTCTTTCGATACCCGGGCATCGCCTGCATGATCGATCAGGTTCTGACGTCGCTTGGGCTGTTTGATCTCTTCGGCGTGAGACAGCACGCCTTCCAGGTCACCATATTCGACGATCAACTGGGCCGCCGTCTTTAAGCCGATCCCGGGAACGCCGGGTACGTTATCCGAAGAATCTCCGGCCAGGGCCTGGACCTCGATAACCCGGTCGGGGCCAACGCCGAATTTTTCCACTACCTGATCTGGACCGATCTCCTTCGACTTCATGGCATCGAACATGGTCACGCGATCGCCGACCAACTGCATCAGGTCTTTGTCCGAAGACACAATGGTGACATCGGCGCCTTCCTTTTTTGCCAAAGCGGCATAGGTGGCGATCAGGTCATCGGCCTCGAACCCCGGCATGTCGACACAAGCGACATTGAAGGCTCGAGTTGCTTCGCGAACCAGTTCGAACTGAGGGATCAGATCATCAGGCGGCGGCGGGCGATGGGCCTTGTATTCGGGATAGATGTCGTTGCGGAAAGTCTTGCGGGCGGAATCGAAAATAACCGCAATATGATCGGCGTCCGTATCGTCGATCATTTTCATCAGCATGGTTGAAAAACCGTGCACCGCGTTGACAAGGGTCCCGTCGGCCCGCGTCAAACGCTGTTTGATGCCGTAATAGGCGCGAAAAAGGAAGCCTGATCCGTCGATCAGGAATACGTGGCGAGGCGCAGGTATTGATTTTTCTTCCGACACGGGCGTCCTAGTGACTGGCGGCCTGGGATGCGCCCTCTGCCAACTTGTAGGTACGCGAACAATAAGGGCAGACGATTTCGCCCTCACCGCCAATTTCAAGGTAGACCTTCGGATGGCCCAACGGCCCGCCGCCGTCGCAGCTGACTGAGGATTGTTCGACAATGACGGTTTCTTCGACTTCCATGGCGCACCTTAAAGACTATATCTGGATTGAAGCGGCGTTGACCGCTTTGGTGGTGAATGATAGCGATTGCCGTCGGACATTCAAAGCCCGCATGTGATACATTTGGTTAATTCATACTGTGATTTTTGCTGATGAAAGAAAACGAACCCAATAACGCCGTTGAAACCCGCGCTTTGAGTAAAGTCTACAAGGCTGCAAATGGGGCGCAGCCGATACCGGCCCTGAGCGAAGTTTCCCTGGAAATCCCGCGAGGGTCCTTTTTCGGGCTTTTGGGTCCCAACGGGGCGGGTAAATCAACCCTGATCAACATCCTTGCTGGACTGGTTATTCGCACTTCCGGCGAGGCCCGAATATGGAACTATGACATCGATACGGATATGCGTGCCGCCCGGCGCTGCATCGGCATTGTTCCGCAGGAATTGAATATAGACCCCTTCTTTACTCCCAGGGAATCCCTGGAGTTGCAGGCCGGGCTTTACGGCGTGCCGACGGCTGCCCGCCGGACCGAAGAAATCCTCAATGCGGTTGGCTTACTGGATAAGGCAGATGTCTATTCACGCACTCTGTCCGGAGGCATGCGCCGACGGCTCCTTGTCGCAAAAGCCATGGTTCATTTTCCACCCGTTTTGGTGCTGGATGAACCGACGGCTGGAGTCGACGTGGCCTTACGCCGGCAGCTATGGTCTTACGTGCGCGAGCTTAACGAGGGCGGAACCACGGTTTTGTTGACCACACACTACCTGGAAGAGGCTGAGGAACTGTGTGACCGAATTGCCATAATCGATCAGGGCAATCTGATCACATGCGAGCCCACGGAGGCACTGCTGCAAAAACTGGACGCCAAGGAAATTACCGTCACCATCGGCGAAGAACTGGAGCGTATTCCTGGATCTCTGAGTCACTATAATGTCGAGTTGCATGAAGGGCCACGCCTGCGTTTTTGCTATCCGCCGAGCAAGACCCACAGCGGCGAGATATTGAGCGCCATCCGCGACGCAGGCCTAAGCATCACGGATGTCGTCACCAAGGAAGCGGAGCTTGAAGACATTTTCCTGTCCCTGACGTCGATGGACGATTCCGCCAAAGGGGCCTCATAATGGTGAAAGCGCTTACCATAAGTTTGATGGGTTTCTTGCTCGTTGCCTTGCTTTCAGCTTGTGCGACTCCGCACATCTATCCAACCAATGAAGAAATGGTGAAACCAGCCTTGAACGATGATCACTTCATAGCCTTTGACGGCGCACAGCTGCCGTTTCGCACCTGGATGCCTGAAGCAAAAAAACCGGACATCATCTTGATCGCCCTGCACGGGTTCAACGATTACAGCAATTTTTTTAATGACACCGGAACGTATCTGGCAGGAAAAAACATCGCCACCTACGCCTACGATCAGCGCGGCTTTGGTCAGGGGCCCGCGCCGGGTTTCTGGCACGGCATTCCCGCCATGACAGGGGACTTGAAGACTTTCGTCGACTTGGTTAGGAGGCGACATCCCCAGATTCCACTTTACCTTTTCGGCGAAAGCATGGGGGGCGCAGTCGTCATGGTGACAGCCTTTGAAGCCGGGAAACAGGACCAAGCGTTGGATGTGGATGGCATTGTCCTGTCCGCTCCTGCCGTATGGGGGCGCCAAACCATGCCCTGGTATCAAACCATCGCCTTGTGGGTTTCCGCCCATACATTCCCAAGCGTCAAGCTGACCGGCAAGGGACTGAAAATAAAAGCTTCGGACAATAATGATATGCTGCTCGCATTGGGTCGTGATCCCCTTATTATCAAAGCGACGCGCATCGACGCCATGTACGGACTGACCAACCTGATGGATGCGGCATTGGATGCAGCCGAAGGTCTAAGCCTGCCGATGCTGGTGCTGTACGGTAAAAAGGATGAGATCATCCCCGCAGAGCCGACCAACCTGATGCTGTCCCGCCTGCCCGAAGCAGGCCGAGCGAACAGAAAAGTGATTTTCTATGACGAAGGATATCATATGCTAACCCGCGATCTGCAGGGCGAGACCGTTTGGCGCGATATCGCCAGGTGGATTACATCCCGTATAAACACCCCAAAGAATCAGTCCGCGAGTGGAAACTGATCGCACGGAATTGGCTGCTTCCCGTTAAGGGAATTGACCGTTAATATATATTTATAATCATTCTAATATACCATTGAGGCGCTTTTCCCCAATGACTGAACTCAAACGCGATCAGTACCAGATACTCTTTGAGCATTCGGCGGACGCCATGTTGATCATCGATTACGAAAAGTTCGTCGATTGCAACGACGCCGTCCTTGAGATGCTGGGGTACGCTGATCGCGATGAGATGCTTTCGACCCATCCTTCGCAGTTGTCCCCCGAATACCAACCCGACGGCCAGCCATCCTTCGAGAAGGCCAACGAGATGATTTCTATCGCCATCGAGAC
Source organism: uncultured Thalassospiraceae bacterium (assembly GCA_964490815.1). Lineage (GTDB taxonomy): Bacteria > Pseudomonadota > Alphaproteobacteria > Rhodospirillales > JABHCV01 > JACNJU01. The sequence continues at coordinate 54,459 of CAZBEC010000009.1, read as the reverse complement.
AGGAAGCCACCGTTTCATATGGATTCACACCCGCGCCAACGGCGAGGATTTTCCGGTTGAGGTTCTGCTTACGGCAATCCCCTTTCAGGACCGCAAGTTGGTGCATGTGGTTTGGCGCGATATTTCCGAACGTGTCCGCATGGAAGAGGAGCTAGAACGCCATCGCGATCATTTGCAGCAGTTGGTCGACGAGCAAACCCGCGACTTGATCGAAGCTCGCGACGCAGCGGAAGCCGCCAGCAAGGTTAAATCTTTGTTCTTAGGAACCATGAGCCATGAATTGCGCACGCCCCTTAACGCTATTATCGGTTTTACGGATGCCATGAAGAGCCAGATATTTGGACCCCTAAACAATACCAAATATGAGGGTTACATCGAGCTCATCAACGACTCGGGTTCTCACCTGTTGCAGCTTATTAATGACATTTTGGATGTTTCGGCTATTGAAGCTGGCGAATTGAGCGTCGATGAGGAATCGGTCAACATCGAGGCGATCGTGGCAGAATGCCAGGCATTGGTTCAACAAAGGGCGGGGGCGGCCGGCGTTTGCATATATGTAAGGATTCCCGACGGTTTACCGCCTCTTTTTATTGATGAAAGACGTATCAAACAGATCATCCTTAATCTGCTGACGAACTCGGTCAAGTTTACTAACGCTGGCGGCCATGTTCAGGTCGAATGTCATTTAAACGAAAGCGGTGACCTTGTCATTTCAGTTGAAGACAACGGAATCGGAATGGATGAAGCGGGTGTAGCTACTGCGCTGACCCAATTCGGGCAAGTTGAAACCAGCTTGACCAAAAACCACGAAGGCACCGGCCTAGGCTTGCCACTGACAAAATCCCTGGTCGAAATGCATGATGGCGATATGGATATTTCCAGCAAACCCGGCGTTGGTACGACCGTGAACCTAACCTTCCCGGCTTCGCGGCTGCGTAGTAAATAGTTAAATATCTGTCCTTGCCGCATCCTCTTTTTCCGTTTAGAAACCACAAATCAAATCGCCGCGAGTGCGGGCGTTTCAAATTGAATTCTATTCCCCTTAAGAAACCCCAAGATGAATCCATTCGAAATAACAGTCGTAGAGCCTGATCGGAATCTCCTGCGTCCCGAATTCGTCCGCTTGTTGGATTACTGGATGCAAAAACAGGGAAATAGACTGGCCCCGGCGTGGGGGGAATTTTCGCTTGAGGATTTGGAAATGCCGATCTTGCAGCTGGGAGCCGTTCTGGACGTCCTTTGTGATCCCGTTGATTTTGTCTACCGGTATTGGGGTTCAGGCAAAACCGATTTACAAGGTTTCGACCACACCGGCAAATCGGTCCGGGCCATCGAACCGGAAATCTTCGGGCAAAAACTTTTCAACGAATTTTCGCAAGTGGTGGAAGACAAAAAACCTGCGTTGTTTAAGACGAAAATGGAAGCACTGTCCGAACACTACGATTACTACTACCTGCGCCTGCCGCTGAGCTCAGACAACCAGACCATCGATAAGATTTTTTGCATAGGAGAGCTGGATCGAAAAACGGAAATCGTATGCCAGCTGTTATAAAGGCGACGAACGCGCCTCCGCTCGCGCGGCAACTTAATTGCAAAATAGAATACCCAACGCCCTTAATCCCCCCTAATTCAGCTTTGCAACGCCTCCGAAATGGCGTCCACGACATCTGTAACTTCAATGGGCTTCGTTAAATAATTTAGAAAACCCGCTTTCTTCCCCTTCTCGATGTCGCGTTTGGTCGCAGCGGCGCTAAGGGCGATAACAGGAATTTTTTTGGTGTCCTCTAGATTTTCAAGCTTCTTAAGGGTCTCGATGCCATTTATTCCAGGAAGATTGATGTCGAGAATAATTAAATCAGGTTGTTCAGCCCGTGCTAATTCGATCCCCAATTCTCCAGTATGGGCTGATATCATGGTCAGCCCGTCAATCCGTTTTACAATCAGCTCCATCAATCTGAGGTTATCGGGATTGTCCTCCACATAAAGCAGAGTGCCCTTCACGTCGGGAAGGCGTTTTGTAGTTTGCGCCAACGCTTCCTCGACCGAAGCCTTAGCATCCGCAACATCAAGCGGCGTCATAGGTAACTCTATCCAGAAGGTTGTCCCTTTACCTACTTCGCTTTCCACACCGACGGTGCCGTTCATAAGTTCGACCAGCTCCTTGGTAACGACAAGGCCGATACCAGTACCTTCAATGTCTGTTGTTTCAGCGCCAAGGCGGCTGAAAGGCTTGAACAATTCGGCCTGTTTATGTGCCGGTATGCCGACACCGGTATCACTCACCGTAATGCGCAGCATGTTGTCGGCAGTCTGTAGTGCGTCTATGGAAATCGCTCCGTTTTCCTGGTTGTATTTCACGGCATTGGACATCAGGTTAAGCATCAGCTGTTTAAATCGGGTGTGATCGGCGCATACTTTAGGCGCACTATTTGCCGCCTCGGAAATTGATATGGTGATGCCATGGTCTTCAGCCATCACCATAATGAGAGATTGGCATTCGTCGAAAATGTTCGCCGGGGTGATGTCTTCAATGGATAATTTCACCTTGCCGGCTTCAATCTTCGCCAAATCAAGGATTTCATTGATTAAGTCGAGCAGGTGCTGACCGCCTTTGAGAATATGGCTAACGCATTCCTTCTGACTTTCGCTCAAAGGTTCTAGCGGATTGAAATCCAGCATTTGTCCAAACCCGAGGATAGCATTCATCGGCGTTCGCAATTCATGGCTCATCGAAGAGAGGAATTCGGATTTGGCCAGGTTGGCCGCATTTGCGCGGTTCATCGCGTCCTTTAATTCGTTTTCACTATGACGACGTTCTGCAACCCGACCAATTTGAGTGCCAATATGCACCAGAATATCCATGAATTCTTTGTCCGGTTCATGGGAGTCTTCAGAAAAAAACTCAAGGACTGCAGCTACTTTGGATCCTGTCATAACGGGCAATGCAAACCCGGATTTAATGCCGAAATCCGAGACGATTTTTAGCCGGGGAAAATTGCTGTCCTTGTTAATATCGATAATCCACGCAGGCTTGCCACTCTCCAATACCCGGCCCGGCAAACCAATGCCCTTTTCGAAATTTGTTTCTTCGGTAACTTCAACAAAAGTTTTGAATCTACCAGGGTCGTCCAGATGCCAAATTTTACTCGTCATAAGCAAATTTTGATTCTCTTGTGATCGAAAATAGGCATGACCTATCGGCCAGCCAATGCAGTCACATACTTCGTCAATACACTCTTGGATAGCCGCATTAAAATCTTCTGCTTCATTAGCGATTGTGGCAGTGAGATGGAGCAATCGGACTAATTCGGCACGGTGTGCGCTTTGGATTTCTGCTTTTTTTCGAGCAGTAACATCCCTGCCGGCGCCACAATATCCAACAAATTTTCCGTTCTCGTCGAATGCCGGTTTTCCGCTAATTTGAATGAATTTCTCTTCGCCTTTTGGCGTCAACAAGGAATATTCAAAATCAACAAATGAACGATGATTTTCTAAATCGTCAATATGTTGGCGCCATTTTTCCGGATCCCTGTCTAGGGCTTCGGGGCCAATGATATTGGTTCGCGTGCTTCCGATAATTTCCGTCGGTTTGAAACCGGTAATTTCAAAAAATCGAGCCGACAGGTAGCTCATCCGCATTTCTTCATTGGTCGTCCAGAACCAGTCGGAAGCCGATTCAGCAATAACAGTTAATGTTTCCTCACTTTTCCGAAGCTGGGCCTCGATTTCCTTCCTTTCGGTTATCTGTTGTTCGAGTTGCTGTGTTCTTTCCAGCACCCTGAATTCAAGCTCGTCCCTGCTGGATTCCAGGGCTTTCTGTATTTCTTTGCGCTTGGTCACATCCTGGATAAAGGCTGTTACCTGACCATGATTAATTACGTGGGTGATCGAAAGTTCGATATCGATCTTCGAGCCATCGGATCTCAAAGCTGGAAGTTCAAGTCTTTTGCCACTTGTGGTCAAAGTGCCCTTTTGGATAAAACGGGAAAATCCGACTTTGTGCTTTTCTTTAAGTTCTTCTGGGATAATAAAATCGGCTATATTTTTTCCCATTAGTTCCGTCTTGGCGAACCCAAACATCCTTTCAGCAGAAGGGTTGAACTCTAAAACCTCGCCTTTCATGTTTACGGTTATTATTGCATCCAGCGCACCTTGCAATATTGAGCTTTGACTGTCCTCGCTGATTTGCAGGCTTATTGCCGATTGCTTGAACTTTTCCAGGCCTGAGAAAACATTGCCAATTTCGGTGTTCTCCTTACGGGGGGCGATTTCGACATCTAGATTGCCGGTGGCTAATTCCTTAAGGATCTTGGATGCCTCGTCCAGTGGAATTGCGATCCCTCGAGACAGCCCGAAAGCGACTCCGCCCGTCATAACAAAAATGACAATGGCGAAGAGCGTATAATAAAATTCAGATTTCTCGGCTTCCGCCAGTTTCAAATTTGCCAGTTGCTTCAGTTCTGCAGCGATCCTGTTTTCAATCTGCATGAGCAGGTTGATTTTCTTCGTCATTGCCTCGAACCAGTAAAGTCCCTGAACGCCTTGCGTTGAATTGGTATATAAACTTTGCTGGGCAATGTTTCGTAATTGCTCCACTTCAACTATTATGGGATCCGAAATGGTTTTGGCGTAAAGGGCCTGATGTTCGGATGTCGCTATATTCAGGAAAATCTTAAAAAAAGTTTCCTGCTTGGCGATCAGTTCCAAGAATCTTTTGATAAGGGGTGGTGTAAATTTTGCCGCTTCAAATCCGATTGAGCCGATGGCCCTTTCCAGACCCGCATTTTCCTTACCCTGCAGAAAATATATATAGGCCCTTACCATTGATGACATTTGCTTGTCTTGACTGACTGAAGCCATTTCCTCGACGATGGACAGCAATTCTGCAACGGCGAATGTATAAAAATTGGTCATCTGGTTAACGCTCAGGTGGTGTTCGATAACCTGATTGCGAATTTTTTCCAGTTGACCGAGAGTCACTGTTGTTGCGTTTATTTTCTTGCTCAGCCCTGCGCCAAAAACAGCCGTATCCAGGTTGCCAAAACTTTCGAGCAAGGATTTCAGTTTTTCATTCGTTTTCTTTTTCTGATTGTTCAACAGGTTATTGAAATTTCCGTCTTTGCTTGATATGTAACCTGCCGATGCACCCCGTTCTTTTTGCAGTTCATGTACCAATGCGCTAACGGAAGTCGCCAAATGCGCTACATTGTTCAGGTCTTTCATGGACCGCGAGAATTGGGATTTCTCAAAAACCAGCCCAACAAGAACCACCAAAAGCGCGGCAAGGGGAAGGATTATCGCCAATCCAAATCTTGTCGAAATTCTATGGTCTAGCAGGTACCTATTTAACAAATTCCCAATTCCACTAAGAACTTTGATTGGCGATATACAAATCTCATCGAGCCGGCGCTTTTTTCTAAGTTACCTTACCCAACCAACTTTAGTTGCTTGCGCTTGGTGATCATTGCTTGTATCGCGCCATAGCCAATCTGTCGCGAAACTCGACAAGCTCGTCAAAACCGTCACGTTCAAGGGCCCGTTGGCATTCCCGGTTGAGCCTGATTGATTTTTCGCAAACCCTTCGATCTGTTCGAAGCTCCAAAAAGAAGGAATTCAATGCGTCAGTCCATTCACTAAGCTGTTGATCCACATCAGCAACTTTTTTTTGAAGGGCGCACACCGGTTGATACAGTCTTTTCGCCTGCCGGGATTTTTCTCCCAGCAGGCGATTGGCGCGTATGGCGTCAAAATCGTAAATCTGTGCCGTCATGATCACGCCGCCCTAACCTGAGCCATGAATTTATCGACTTCCGACTTCAGCATCTCGGATTGTTGCGACAGATCGTTGGCCGCGCTCAGCACTTCATTCGCCGACTCTCCGGATTCACTGGCGGCCTTAGTGACACCGGCAATGTTAGAGGACACCTCGCCCGTACCGGCAGCCGCCTGCTCGACATTGCGGGCGATTTCCGACGTCGCAGCGCCTTGTTGCTCAACCGCAGTAGCGATCGTTGTCGATATCTCGCTGATCTCGCCGATCGTTTTGGTGATGCCCTGAATAGCTTTTACCGAATCATCGGTTGAGGTCTGGATGCCGCCAATCTGGCCAGAGATTTCATCGGTCGCTTTGGCGGTTTGATTGGCAAGGTTCTTCACCTCACTGGCTACCACGGCAAAGCCCTTGCCCGCCTCCCCGGCGCGCGCCGCTTCGATTGTCGCGTTAAGAGCCAACAAGTTTGTCTGATCGGCGATGTCGGTAATCAATGCGACAACCTCGCCAATCTTCTGGGCCGACATCGCCAGCCCCTGAACCATTTCGTCGGCTCTCTCTGCCGCCGTCACAGCTGAATCGGCTATTTCCGTTGATTGAGCGACTTGACGGCTGATTTCGCCAATTGAGCTGGTAAGTTCTTCCGCCGCGGAGGCGACCGTTTGCACGTTGGATGAGGCCTCTTCGGAAGCTGCGGCCACCGTCGTAGCCTGGGTAGACGTTTCCTCGGAGATCGTCGACATCGTTTGCGCCGAAGACTGTAGCTGGGTCGACGCCGAAGAAACCGCCTGAACGACGCCGCCGACGCTGGCCTGGAAGTCATCCGCCATTTTGTTCATCAGCTGGTGTTTTTCTTCTTCTGCCCGTTTGGCCGCCTCGGCTTGCTCGACCTCCATTTGCTTGACGCGAACGGCATTATCCTTGAAGACCTGAACGGCCGACGCCATTTCACCAATCTCGTCAGTTTTGTCGATTGCGGGAACCTCGATTTCAAGATTGCCTTCTGCAAGGGCCCCCATAGCGCCTGTCATGCCGGCTATTGGTCCGGTGATTCCGCGAACGATAACGAAAACCAGGACAGCCGTAATCGCCAATAAGATCAGGGTAAATGTCAGCAGCGTCATGAAAGCGGCATTTGCGCTGGAGCCAATTTCGTGCGTCAGGTTTACGAAGTCGTTGGCGATCCTGTCTTCCACGACTTTAAGAAGATTAATCTTGGCGGTTATTGTTTTGAACCAATAGGGGCCCGTGACGCCCTGCAAGTCACCCGTCTGGGGGCTTTCAATGGCGATTTTGCGCATCCGGTTGACTTCGTCCACATCGTTGCCAACCAGTGTGCTTTTCAAGAACGCTTTTTGCCCATCGGTCGCGTTGATTGCGAAGATGCTTAGATAGGTGCGTTGCTGCGCGATCAACTCAACAAACTTCTTGTGAATCGCCGGTTGGAATTTTCCGGAGCCGAATCCGCCACCGCCCATGGCGCGTTCGATTCCCGCACGCTCTTTACCATGCAGGTAACTGGTATAGGCCGTAATAGCGCTTGTAACCTGGGCGTCGCTGCTCAGCACCGTCATCTCTTCGACGATGGATAGCAGCTTGGCGTGGGTGGAGGTGTAATACTTAGCCATCACCGGGACGCTTGCGGCCAGTCCCTTTACGTCGGCACGCATGGAATCCAGCTTCGAAACGGCGTCTTCCGCATCCTTGACTTTGCTTTCCATGATAGCGCCATAGGCTCCGGCATCGAAGTTTGCCAGAGCATCGGACAGAGCTTTTCTTTTTTCGTTGGTGTCTTTTACCTGGGCGGGAAGTTCGGTAACCATTTTGGTGCCCTTGGAGCCGATAAAGACCGCGGAGGCTCCACGTTCCTTCTGCATTTCGTGAACAAGATTACTGATTGTCGGGGCTAGATCCGCCAGTTCCTGGAGGCGATCCATTTTTGAAACGATTTCGCGTTTGTCGAGGACAGACATTCCCGAAAAGATAAGAAGGCCTATGATTGGCAATGCGAGTGCCAAAGCGATACGAAGGCTTATCTTAATATTCTGAAAAAATGAAAACATATTATCCTCCTGCTGACGATCGACGTCTTACGGTTTGCGGAAATTGTCTAATTTTTTAAGCCCCGTTTATTGTTTAAAGCTCAGGCACACCTCCTTGAATGGTGCTGGTTTGCGAATTTCACAAAATGACATAACACTACTAATTGTGGGCGGTTCCTAGTTGCTCGGAAACAAGAGCATTCAGCTCGGACGCCTTGAAGGGTTTGCAGATTGACGCGTGCGCGCCAAAGTCACTGGCCATATCCAGAAGCCAATCGCGCTTAATGTCGAGTTCGCCCGACATGGCTATAATTTTTATTTCGGGATTTAGTTTGTGTAATTGTTCGATTGCCTCAAGCCCGTCACGATTAGGCATAAAGACGTCGGTGATGACGAGGTCGGGATGATATTTGCGGTAGGCGTTGATTCCGGCGTCACCATCACCAGCTTCGAAAATGGTGTGGCCTTCAAATTCAAGAATGAATTTTACGACTTCACGAAAATCATCGTCGTCGTCGATCACAAGAATTCTAGACATAAAAATAATCCGATTAAGACAACATCAGTAATTGAAACTTAGAATCCAATTAATTCAGAAAGACGTCCGAAATGTTTCAATATGTGTCTTTACGCAAAGAGCGGATCGATTCAAATTTACTAAAGCCTTCTCCGGGAAGCCTGCGGGATACTTGCTAAATCCGGACTGTATTAGGAATTCTTGCACGGTGATCGCAAATATCGGGATGCCAACCGCCATGTAGCATCCGAAGTCCAGAAAGTAACGGTCGAGTCCTTGCTTAAGACAAATGTTGGATTTCTCGTTTTTGCCGGTTCTCTAATTTGTGTAATTTTCACATCGACCTAAAAAACCGAAAAGGGCGCCGATCGAAATCTCTGATTCAATTTATTAAAAGCAGGCTTTGGCCGACACCGTTTTTATCCTTGGTGCCGGATTGTGATTTATCTTCATGAAATATTTTCGGTGCATTTCCGATAAATGAATTTTACGTATCCCTGACTACATTTGTTGAATGCAATAATAACCCATTTTCGCTTCCAATGGTATGAAATTCCCCTCTATCGTATGGGGCTATTCTCATATCGCCGCCAACCTCCACTATTGCGTCTAACCGAATTCTAGCTTTCTGATCTCCCCAATCCGAAAGTCATTCCTCTAGCTGGCCTTTGAGCTTCTCCACCCAAGGCTGGTAATCCCGATCTTTTTCTCTTATGTGCGTGCGCCACCAGTTGATTAGAAATTCCAGCAATTCCTCTGCCGTCGTTAAATCCCCTTTTCTGGCTAGCTCGCTGAGAAACACCTCTACTTTAATTGTCATTTCCTCGTGAAGTTGCTTATGGGACTCCAATTCCGGGTAGCCAGAATTCTCCATTAAGCTTTCTTCGCGTTTAAAGTGATAAGAGGTATATTCGTAGAGTTCCGTCAGCAATTCGTGCAGGACTTTGTAATCTCCGCCATTATCAAGATAGGTTTGGCATTTGTTAATTAGTCCCATCAGCACCTTGTGGTCGGCATCAAGCTCCTTATTGCCGACGCTCATTTCTGACGACCACCTTAATTGATCATTCATTTCGACGCCTTCAGCGCTTCCTGATCATTGATGGTCATGTGCGGAATAAGTCGGTTTTCAACCCAGGCTTCCAAGTCCTTTAACGTGTCTTCGCGGAATCCAAGCATATCGTCCTGCCAAAGTGCCGAGATCTCATCCTCTAACTGGCGATGTTCAGCGCGATGATCCTCAAGAATGGTGCAGTTGAGCTGTTGAAAATATTGCTCTTCATCTTGAAAGTGATGTTTCGTGTAATGAAACAGTCCTTCAAATGCTTTTTTGAGGATGGCATCTTCTTCTCTATTTTCGACGGCCGAATACAAAAGGTTTGCCAGCTCAATCAACTGTTTGTGCTGTTCGTCAATCTGTTGATCTTTTATTTCGTATTCAACTTTCCATTCAAAATGGGGCATTTGAAATATCCCCTTTCCTAAGGTTGGGCTTGTTTAATGGATCGTCACAAACATAAAGACGGTAGATTTACTGACCTAGTAGTGCGGCTCGTGTGTTCAATAGACAATCTTCGATACTTCATAGACCGTAACCGGCCTTTCCACGCCCTTTACTTTTGCCTCTTGGGTTCCTTTGATTTCAACGACGTCTTCAACGGCCTTATAGGTCTGTTCCGATATCAACACCTGTCCGGCTTTGGAAAGAGATTCGATGCGTGCCGCCAAATTTACCGGCGCTCCAATGACGCTGTACTTGGCATGAGTTTCCGAACCAATATTTCCGGCAACAACGTCGCCGGTATTGATGCCAATCCCCATTTGAATTTCCGGCAACCCTGAAGCCAAATTTCGGCGGTTAACGTCTTCCATGGCATCCTGCATCGCCAGGGCGCAGGCAATGGCTCTTTCGACATCACCTTTCTTTGCCAGTGGCGCCCCGAAAAGAACCATGATGGCGTCACCGATGAAGTTATCGATGGTGCCGCCAAATTCACGTATCACGCCGACCATAACATCAAGCTGGTTATTGAGAACGGCGACGACTTCTTCTGGGCTCAGTTGCTCCGACATTGTCGTAAAGCCGCGAATGTCGCTCATCAATACTGTCACCTGACATTTCCGCCCCCCCATTTTAAGTGCATCGGGATTCTCCAGCAGGGCTTCAGCGATCTCGTCACTGATGTAGCGTCCAAACAGTTTTCGAATAAATTCGTTACGGATCGTCAGATCCTGATAGAGCTTGCTCTTTTCAACGGTGAGCGCCAATTGTCCGGCAATTTCGACAAAGAGTTCAATGTGGGCTTCGCGATATGTTTCTCTCTCACTGCTGGAGAAAAACATAAAGCCGACGGTTTCACCTTTGGCAATCAAAGGGCATGTCAAACTGGAACGCACGCCTTCATCAGTAATTCTTCGAGTCGATTCTGAATGCGGGTTTTTATCTTTGTATTTTTTAAGGTCGTTAATAATGCGGGGTTTCCCGGACAAGAGCACATCGCCCAGACTGGTGCGGCCCAAAGGCAAGGCGTATCCCTTGCGAAGAACTGTTTTTGGAAATTCGGAACGAGCCCAATAGGCCCTGACGACCTTATCCGAATTTTGATCCGGTCCGTCTTCAAGCAGGGCAAAGCCTATGCGGTCATATGGGATGATCGGGCGGAAAGTGTCGTAAACATGGTTTAAGACATCATCCAGAAACAGGCCTTCATTTATTTCCGTGGTTATTTCAGAAAGGGCGCGAATTTCGGCGAAACGATTATCCAGCACATGATTTAATTTGGTCAGGGAGACCCCGAACTCACTGATCTCATCGCAGGGATCGGCCGGAACAACCCTCTCGAAATTCCCCTTCATCATCCGCGCCAGAACCTGCCGGTAGAAAGGTATGCGCTCGTCCAAGGCTCGGTTAATAGAATTTTCTTCATCTTCCAGCTGCCTGGAAATGGCCTTGCTCAACGAGCTTTCAACGTCGCTTACGATGACTGGTCTGGCTTCGCGACAGGCCGTTCCTGCAGGTCCCTTGCCTTTATCTTCCTCATCACTCCACGAGAACTTAAAGCCATCAAGATACCCATGCTCGTATCCGTAATGCGAAACCGGAAGGATCGATCTATTTTCGTCGTTTTCCATAAATCCAATCCACGCCATACGATAGCCGCCTTCCTGAACCACGATGCGGCTGACGTCGCTTAACAGTTGTTCTTCGTTGGTGGCGTGCACCAGGGCTTCATTCGCCTTGGAAATCGTTTTTAATGCGGTATTTGCTGTTGTTAGCGCTTTTTCCGCGCTGTCACGCTCGGTAATGTCCTCTGCGGAAAACAAGATTCCGGTGACATTGGACTTTTCATCCTGAATGATGGAATTGTGAAACGAGAAAAGCCGGTGTTCGCCCTGTTTCGTAACGACGACGTTTTCAAAGTGCTCTACCGGATCAACTTCGCCGGTCATTAGCTTGTCAAATACAGCCAATATCTGCTCACGGATATTTTCCGGAATCAGCAGGTCAAACCAATTCTGGAACAAAATTTCACTTTCTTCGTAACCGAGAAGGCGACATCCTTTTTCATTTATGAGAACGATGTTTCCCCGAGTATCCAATACGGCAAACATCACCGGTGAAACATCCAGATAACGCTGCGCCTGATCACGTTCGCGTTTTATCTGGACTTCATTTTCAAAAAGTTTCTCCTGGGCTTTCTTTCGTTCAGATATGTCCAGAACGATTCCTTGGTAATGAGTAATCTCACCTTCCTTATTCCGGCGAATCCAGGTGCGATCGTCAATCCATTTGAATTCACCACTGACCGTTTTCATCCTGTATTCCTGGGTGAAGTGCTCTCTGCCTTCCTGGGAATACCGGCTTACTTCATTTGCAACCCGTTCCAGGTCGTCAGGATGGACGATGTCGGCGAATGGCACCCGGCCGGAATAAAAATCAGCCGGCGAATAACCAAAGTTGCGGATATTCTCCGAGACGAATTCCACCGGCCACCCTTCGGCGTTTTTCCACAGAAATACAATGACGGGAGAATGATCGACGATGTTCTCGAGCTCTCTTCTCTTTTTTTCCGCATCACGGCTTGCTTTTTCAGTCGTTAAAATCTGGGAAATCAGTGGATTGCTGATCTGGAAAAAAATGAAGACCGCAATGCCTATTACTCCAACAGCGCCGCCACCGACCAACAGGCCGATATTGATAAACGGCCGACGGATTTCCGACATATCGATTTTGGCGACAACACCCAAATTCAGCTCCGGAACCGGTTCATGGGCGGCCAGCACGAGTTCACCCCGGTAATCAATTCCAATCAGTGATCCGGATTTACCCGATACCGCCCGCCGCATGGGTTCCGCCAGTTTTGACCACATGGGGACCGGTTCAGGAAGATCTCGGTCGCCATGCCGGTGGCGTAGAATAAAGTGAATTCTGTCGCCATCTATTTCGGCCAATGCGAATTCACCGGTTTCACCGAAACCTTCAAAGTTTTCGTGGGCTTTTCGTATTTGGGAAATTGTTGCCGTCTTGGTGCCGCCGGGAAAATCAGAACTGTAGGTTTTATCAAACTCGGCAACGGCCCCGATCAGGCTTGCCCGGCTCTTGGCGATGTCAACCAGCTGGGCGCGAAATTGGGTGAATGCCGTGTTGTACAAAAGAGCAAGCGTCGTGCCGCCAATTAGCAGCGACACCAAAACCATGATCAGAATCAAGGCGGCGATTCTTTGATTACTCGCGATCTCGGAACTACTGTTTTTGCGTTCATTCATCGGAAGGGCGGCTCATTGATTCTGGCTATCGCGCTTTTTTCGATTGGTGCGAGCCATAAAGAACACAATTCCCATGGCCAATACAATTGCTCCCGCCAATAGCTGATTGCGATCGGACCAAAAGCCTTCTTCTTTCAATGTGTATTGAGAAAGCCAGGCCTGTTTTATTCTGTCCAGTTCCCCGTTCTTTCGCAGATTATCGATGGCCGAATTCAGCTTGTTCAATAATTCCGGATTGCCCTTTCGTACAGCGATGCCAACCCCTTTACCGGCAAAATTATCGGTAATGGGAACGATGTTATCAATGCCGTGTTTGTTTAGATTGTACAGTCCGGTCAGGCGGCCGGTTCCCACCGCGTATATTTCCCCTTTCAGCAGTTTGCCGAATCCGTCCAGGTTGTTTTTGACGGGGACGATCTGGATGTCAGGATAGGTTTCTTTGATAACCTGAATGGGATATCCGCCCTTGGTCAATCCGATCTTTTCATTTGAAAAAGACCGGGTTCCGGTTTCGCGTATCTCGTCCTTTAAGACAAACAAAGTGTATTCGTTCTTGATCGTCGGACTTGTAAACACAAGCGTCTTTTTTCGTTCAGCCGTCGGGGTAATGAAAGAATGTCCCACGCCTTTTCAGGTTTTGACCTGTTCCTGCGCTTTTGCCCAGTTCATCAGCTCGATATCTATGGCAAGCCCGGTCTCTTCTTCAATCGCCGCCATGAGATCGACAACAAGCCCTGTCGGCTTTCCATACTCAAGGTACTCGTAAGGAGCATAATTGCTATCCCCCAGGAATAGGTGCCGCTTATCCTTCTCTTCCCCTGCAAAAGACAGGGAAACGGGCAATACACGGAAAAAGAAGACCAAAAACAAAAACGTTGTGATGATGAGGCCAACAAACCCTTTGGGCTTTTTCATAAATACCTCCTATCGAAAATCTAAAAAGGAAAGCGAGACTGCTTTTCCCGTATTCGTTCTTCTTTAAGAGCTTTTTGAATCAAGCAACGTCTTTAATAAATCTACCGGCGCAACGGTGTCCCCGTCGGGCGACCATTCTTCCAGGGGCTCTGCGATGGCGTCGGAGCCGACAAAATCAAAGCCGGAGGCGACGGCGGATAGACTCAACGAGGGTGTTTCGATTCCGTGAACGTATTTTGACAGCCCCAATTCACCCGCGCGCGATGAGAAATCTTTCAAGCTCTCCATGATCTCGTCTTCAGGACGGCCGTCACCTCGCAAATCAAGGCCCAATGCATCCAGATCTTCAATCAGAGCTTCACTGAACTGATCGAAGTTTGACCCGACTCTGACCATAATATTATTACCGAAAGACTGGATTTGGTGAATGACCTCTGTCAACTCGACACTTTTTATGATTGAGGGAAGGCCGACGACTTCAAAGTTCAGATAGTCAATCACCGGCCAAACGGAAGAATTACAGGCCTCCACATAGGCGGATCGCGTTTCCTCGTCTGTCAGGGTGGAGAAGTGAATGGGAATCATGACGTTAAAGACTCCGTATCCGGCGGCCACTTCCTCGGCCTGACTTACGGCATGACGCAGGGTTTCAAGGTCAAGCGCGAGAACCCTTTTGGGATCCTTGAAGGCTTGGGTGAGGTCATTTTCCGGATGGGCGACACCATCCCCGACGTTCCAGAACGGCTCGCAGATATAGCAAAAGACCTCGTTACCGCGAACATCCCAAAGGGGGTAGTAGCGGAACTCCGGATCAGCGAGTACCGTGGTTGAGGAAATTCCTGATTCACTCTGGCTGGGCATTTCCGCGGCCCTTTCCGGCGTTTTTCTTGAACTTTATATATTCACTTCAAAAGGATAGAGCAAATTGTCGGCCTAGTCTTGAAAATACCGCGAAGAGTTTCAGGCTTTGAAACCGGGCACGCGAAAAGGCGCGTTTGGTAGATCATCAGTTTCACGATCTTCGCCATACGTTTGCATCTCGGCTTGTACAAGCCGGTGTTCCGTTGTATGAGGTCAAGCACCTGACCGGGCATAAGTCGTTCGAGATGGAGCAAAGGTATTCTCACCTCGCCCCCGACTATGCGGAGAAGGCAATCCAGGCCTTGGACGCATTTGGTCACGTTTTGGTCACGAGGAGAGAAGAGAATGCCGCTTAAGGGTCGAAAAAACCCTTTAAAATCAAGGAGCACCCGTAGCTCAGCTGGATAGAGCGCTGCCCTCCGAAGGCAGAGGTCACAGGTTCGAATCCTGTCGGGTGCGCCATTTTTTTCAAAGAAAACAGCACGTTAGTCATGCCGCAGCCGATTTCGTTTTGTCGACTGTGACCAAAGTGTGACCAAACTGGTCAAGCACCCGCATTGCATCTTTCTGATAATCGGGTGCCAAATGAGCATAACGCTGAACCATGTCCAACGACTTATGCCCCATCAAGTGCATCAGATCGTAGAGTGGCAGCCCACCTTGCACCAAACGCGATGCAAAAGTATGCCGCAAATCATGAAAACGGACATCACTCAACCCCGCCTTTGAACGAGCCTTATCGAAGGACGTTTTGACAGATTTTATTGCCTTGCCCTTGTATGTAAAAACCGAACCAAAGTCCTTTGGCTCAAGATTTAGCAAGGTTTTGTATGCTCGTTCACAAAGCTTAATTGGGCGGTCATCACCGTTCTTGGTTTCGACAAAAATAATTTGCCGATTGGCGAAGTCTACGTTTTGCCATTTTAGAGAAAGAAGCTCACCCCGACGCCCACCTGTATTAACGGCAAGTCGAATAAGTGGAATAAGGTGGGGCGCGGCATTAGCGACCAACGCCTCTTCTTCCGTTTGATTGATCCAACGAGTGCGGGGCTTATATTTTTGCAACTTGGGAATTCGAGGCATCCTATCGAGCAACTCTTCACGGTGGGCTTTGTTGAGCAATGCCCTTAACGTCGATACATCTTTCTGGATTGTGCCATGCGATACACCGTAATCAAGTCGTTCATCCATGAAATCTTCAATATCCACCAGAGTGATATCGGCGATGTTAAATTCACCAAACCATTCTTGCAGATATCTCAGGCGATACTTGGTGCTTTTGGCAAACGAAGCATAGTGGTCTCGCCTTTGTGCCTTGGCGTAGCGTTTGAGGGCATCACCGAAAGGAACATCAGGGGTTTTCCCAAAATACTTTTCCATGAATGAATCCTGAACCCACTTTGCAGCTAATGCTTCGGCGTCTTTCTTATTGGCAGTTCCAGTAGTTCGGCGATGTCGTCGTCCATCTTGGTCATGCCACGTTGCCCACCATTTCGATGAACCTTTTCTTTTATAGATTTGCATTTACGCTCTCCTATCTGTTTTGGACTTTCAGATATTCGGGCGCTGTCACTGTTTCTGCTGTTGATAACAAAATCATCAATTTCTTTCACATCCCAACGCTCAAGCCGTTTGGCAAGGTTGTAGGAAGGAATTTCAAGAGCACGGAACATATCTATGCCAATACCAAGATATTTGGCTGATTCAGTTCTGCTCAGAAAACGTCGCACAGGTAATTGTGCTACTGCTTGGTTTACACCACCTTTCATTATATTGAGTCCTCATAAAGTATCCTTCTTCTATACGAGAAGTTAAAAGAAATATACTCTAAATGAGGGAAAAAGTCTATTTAATACTCAATAAAATAGCCATTATTTCGGCTTTGCGTGCATAAGCTGTTGTTTTAAAAAGAAAAAATCGCCCTATAAACCTTTTTCTATAGAAAGTCAATAGAAAATACTTGACTCTTTTCGTTTTTATGGTACATTGCACATGTCGCCAAAATTGGTGATGGGTAAAAATGAAAGTTAAAATATGGAATAAACGTTAACTTACATCCAGCAAATGGGCAGGCAATAGGTCTGCGCTTCGCAACCCATCAACCTTTTAGGTGATGGGTTTTTTTATGGATGAATAATCAGCGCAAATCATCCGGCCATAAAAACCGAATCCCGAACTGAAACTGAAAAAAGGATTGATATCATGACATCTGAAACTGAAACCCAAGCCGCTACTGAACCCGATTATATTTCGGTAGCGGATATCACCACTGAAACTTCAACTGAAAACTTTAGCGCAGGAAATGATAATGATTCCGGAAACGATGAAATACGTGCCGCCCTGAATGAACATTTAGATGAAGGAAAGGCGAACCATCAAGAAAGGGATACAAGTACCGCTTGCCCCAAGGTCGCTGATGAACCCTTCGTCAGTTCAACTGACGAAGCGGAAGATGAACCGGAAACCACCCCTGATATCGAAGCCCAGTTAAAAAGGGGGCTAGATGAAGTATCTGAAAGCCTTCAGGCATGCCAAACGAACATTCTTAAAGCCGAACAGTATCTGGCACGGGTGAAAGAATATAAGCATCAGGATATTTATATGGCGTTTCGGGATATGGCGTTTTTCGCCTGCGATTGTGCCTATAATATGGATGTCGCAGCGGAAATATTCGGAAAAGAATGGGCAAGCCACCGCCCCCGAAAATGCCCTTCGCAAGATTATCTGCAGGCTATCAACTACGCTTGTTCCCATAGCGGAATCATACGTGAAGAACTGATGGGGGGTGGCGAAAAATCAAAGCATGCCAACATTGCTATGCACATTCACCAGCAGATACGTGATGGATATATCACAAAGGAAAACTTCATCAGAAAGGTATGTTTTTCACATGGTGGTATTGATGGATTTTATAAAAATGCCGTGAAAAAGAACGCCAAGAAAGTGACAAAGAAAAAGGCAAAGTTTGGTGGCAAGGCGATGTCAGGCGCTGATTTGGATAAGCTTTATTCGGATAACTACAATACTTTAAAGGGGAACCAATCATCTGAAGATACCGATGCCCCCCGGTTGGTATCAGTTGTTATGGATATGAATAAAGTAGGTTCCTTCGCTACCCTCGCTGCAGTACGCAATCGCTTCAACGAAAAAACCTTTGGCGTAGTGGCCATCGAAGAAATCACCGAAGAACTTCTTGAACAAATCTTAAAAGGGGGTGATGCCAATGCCTAAACTAACACCCCTACGATACGATGGATGCAAATCTGGGCAGGTCAAGCGATTGCGCTTGGCCCTTCCCGAACACTTTGATTATTTAATTGAACCATTTTGCGGCAGCGCGACATTCAGCCTGTCTATGATTGATGATGGCATTATTGATGCCAGAAAGGTCTGGCTGAATGACAAAAATCCTTCGTTAATGGCATTTTATCGAGTCCTTCGCGATAACCGATATGATTTGATATCAGGACTCCATCGCACCCGAAACGAAAAGGGGATTGGCGATAAATCCATGTTTTTGGAAGCCCTTGGCAACATTGAAAAACCCACGGGTGATTTGCTGGATTTGGCGATGGCGCGTTTCATTGAAAATATGCTTGGCATAAAGGGCAAGGTTTCCAAGAAAGGAAATTTCTGTGACCCCATTGCATCAGGGTATGGCCTGCGCAAAAAGCATATCGATAACTTGGAACGGTTTAGTTGGTTGCTTCAGGAAACCGAGCAATCGTGTTTGGATTTTCGGGATATCTCTTTGCCTTCGAAGAATACCCTTATCTATCTGGATGGCCCATATGGCGATATTCGAAAGGATGCTGATTCATATGGTGCCCAAAATACACTGGAACGTGTTGATTTTGCCAAAGCTTGCAACGATCTTCGCGATGAAGGGCATCTGTTGATTTCCTATGGCGATAATCAGGAGTCCATTGAACTGTTTTCTGGATGGAACATTTATCGGGTTCCGGTTGTTCGTCCTTCCTGCACAACGAAAGCAAAAACCGAACTGATTATCACCAACTATGAAATCCCTAATGCGGATTTCCTGCCTGATGAATGGGAAAAGATTGGCACTTTGACGCCTCCGCTTCCCAAACAGAAATTTCAGGTGATTTATGCTGATCCACCTTGGAAGTTTGAAAACGACAAGGGCAAACGTAGTTGTGCCTCAAATCATTATGATACATGCGCCATAGATGAACTGAAACGTGTCCCGGTTGCCGATATCGTTGCCGGTGACGCGGTGATGTACATGTGGGCGACTGAATATACCCAATGGCATGTTGAGGAACTTATGAATGTTTGGGGGTTCACCCTTAACAAAAAGAACCGTTTTGTTTGGGTCAAAACAAACAAGAATGGGGAACCAATTGGCGCAAGGGGTGTTAGGTGCCAGATTGCCAAGCCTGTTGTGGAATATCTGATGGTCGGCACGACAAGGAACGACGCGAAGATGCCATGGGCGGATTCCGATGGGCAGCGGGATAAACGTCGCCAACTTGTCAACGCACCTGTTGAACGTATTCACTCCAGAAAGCCAATCGATTTCAGGCGGCTAATTGAATCCATAAACGGTGATGATAAATCCTATATCGAACTTTTTGCCCGATGGGGTGGAAATGAAAAATGGGATGTTTGGGGCAACGAAATAGGTAAGTTTGCCGATCCCGATGACCCCGTAGATGCTATCCATACGGAACAGGTTTTCCAAGCTGATGACGTTAGTTTGAAAATCCCCGCGAATGACAAGGATACCAAAGAAGGGGAAGCGGCATGATGAACTCCGCATATTTCATTCATTGGATGGGCAATAAGTTCGCTCAGCGGAAGAACCTGAGGCTCGCTTTGCCTGAATATTTCGATCAAATCATTGAACCATTTTCTGGTAGTGCGGGATTTTCCAGAACACTTGTTGATGAAGGCTGTATCAGTCCGACCAAAGTATGGTTGAACGATACCTATACCCCACTGGTATCGATATGGAAGGTGATATCCGATGGGCGAATAAACGAAATGGTTGCCAGATTATATGAAATTAGAAATGAGCACGGAATTGGCAACCGCGACTTGTTCGATGAACATATGAAGCGATACAAACTAAACCTCCCAGATATGGAACAGGCGGTATCTTTCTTTATTGTTAACCGCCTAACTGGTGGATCATTCATGGTGGGTGACGTTTATTATGAAGACCCGATACTCGACTCAATGAAGGGGTTGAGAATTAAAGTTCTTGAAAACCTTCGAGAAGCCGGATTGATGATGCAAGGCTGCAATGTCACACATGGTGATTATCAAAAAATCAAAACGCCATCCGAAAATTTCTTCATGCTTATTGATCCGCCATATCCGTTGGGAGCCAAGAAGGAAAAGCGCCTTTATGGTGCGCCATTTGCCTATCAACGCTTTGTCACATGGAGCCATAGGATAAAAGACTCCGGGAATGCTCTGATTACGTTTGATGATAGTAAAAGGCATCTATCCAACTTCAAGGGATGGAATATTTACAGACACGATGTCTTTTTCCATGGGAACCGCCATAGCTGGGGCAAGGAAATGATCATAGCAAACTATGAAATTCCTGATGCTATTGAGCATGGCTTTGAGAAAGTGGAACTGACGAACAAAACCACTGTTTCGTTGGCGGCATAATCACTGGCAATCCCAGCGACTAAATAGACACAGGAAGACCAGCTAAACGTTCGCAACTTTTAGCTAAGGGTAATCACGCTTCGCCCGTGGTCTTCCTTCTACCCCCTTTTTGAAGCGTTGAATGGAAGCGAAACACCAACGTCATAATTTTGATCTGAATTGCGCTTCCCATATTTTTAAGGAGCGTATTTTTATGACCAAAATTTATTCAGTTAATGCCTTATGTGGAAGCGGAAAAACATATGCCGCAATCCGGTTCGCAGTTAAGTCTGCCAGATTTGGCGAAAAATTTGTCATCGTCCAGCCATCCAAAGACCTAATACGACAATCATATTCTGACTGCCTTTCAGTGACTAATGAACGACAAGCCAATATCGCCGTGACACGGATTGACTCCGACACCTGCGGCGCAAAGTCCGTCATGGGTGAAATCATTCGCCACCTAAAGAATGAAGAACCCCGAGGTGAAGTGCTGTTTATTACCCGTACGGCATTTCTTGGCATGCCCTATTGGCATAATGCACAGGAATGGCATGTCGTATTTGATGAGTTGCCGGTTGTTGATAAGGACTTCACGCGGAATGTTCCCGAAACTCATAACATTGTCACCGACCACATAAGTGTTTTCGGCAATGACCCAGTCTATTATCGGCTTCTGGCAGATGACTTGAAGGCATTGCGTGGTATCGCAGTGAACCGTGGAAAAGATGAAGTTCTGGAACGTTTTCGTGACGTGGCAAGTGCTCTGACCAATGACCATTGGGAGGTATACGCCAAAAAGGAAAACTGGGAACGCATGATGAATGGCGACAGCGAGAACGGTAAATACCAGTTCCTTTGCTTTGGTTTGCTTAAGCCCACCATTCTTGAAGGCTATAAAAGTGCGACAGTAATGGGCGCAATGTTGACAGAGTCAGTGATGCATCACTGGTGGTTAAATTGGGATGTCATATTCGAACCCCATCCTGTCATTGACCAGAAAGCACGGGAACGCCTTCCAACCCATGAAAATGGCGAGTATTTAACCATTCGCTATTTCTTCGACCTGCCATGGTCAAAACGGTTGCGCAACACGCCCGTTTATGAAGATGGGAAAGCCATTTGTCGGCTTGAATATCTTCGCAGTAAGATGTCCGAAAAACTTGCTGGCGAGTCATTCTTATGGGTTGCCAATAACGATATTCCTGACACCGAAATGGCTGAGTTTCCAAAATCCATAAGGATGTCAAATTCGCCCCATGGGCTGAACCAGTACCAAGACATCCATAACGTGGTGTTCTTGTCGGCACTCAATCCAAGCCCTGCGCACTTCAAGTTCATGGAAACCCGTGGAATCAATGCCGATGACCTGCGCGACGCCATGGTTCACCAGACAACCTATCAAGCCGTTATGCGAAGTTCGTTGCGTAACTCAGAAAATACGGAACCTAAAACGGTATTCGTTTCCGACCAGCAAACAGCGGAATGGCTGGCTATTAGCTTTCCCGGTTGCGCCATTGGGCAGATATCAAACCCCGCAAAGGTTACAGTAAAACTGAATGGACGTCCGCCAATAGGTGCCGTGGCCATGTCACCTGCCGAAAGACAGAAGCGACGTAGGGATAAAATGCGCGATGACCTGATATGTCACGAAAGTACCTTAAGTAATAGTGGTTTCGTGACATCTCCACAGGCAACCATTTTCGGTTCTATTTTCGCCAGTACAGGTGAAGCCATTACCGATGTCGCAGACATAGATACTTTCATAAGTGAACTACGTGGATGCCATGGTGACGTATTTGATGACAAGCACCAGAACGCACTAATTTCACCTGCCGCATTTGACCCAGCTAAGTCCGCCAATACCAGCCGAGGTATCGAGAACATTACCCATATATGGGGCATATGGCTGGACAATGATGGTGGCGATCTGAGTTGGCGGGAATTCCAAAAGAAGTTCCCTGACCTGCGAATGGTTTGCATGAATACATGGACTGGCAAAGACCGTTACCGGGTGTTCATTCCGACCACGGAACCCATGAGTCTCGAATCCCACAAGTACGTCGTCGATTACATGATGGGGCAGTTGAACGGCTATTTTGATGATAGGACAGCCGAATACCTTGCCAAAATCGGCAAACGGGTTAAGCGCCATGGATTTGATACCAGTAAGTTCGTGCCATCGTCATTGTTCTATCTGCCCTGCCAAGCTGAAGACCCAATGGACTCTTTCTTTGAGGATTTTGAAGGTGACGCACTTGATCCATGGGAATGGGGTGTCGCCGCAATCGCCATGTCTCAAGACCCGGAAATCACCCGCCAGCAGTTGGAATTTACCAACGACAATGTTGAATCAAGACAGGGTGGTTCTGACAAGCTGAACGCTCTTAGGGACAAACTGGAGTCTGAAGATGCCAGCATTGGCAAGACTGCTGGCATCGCCAATGCCATAGCGGTTTATAAAAGTACACCATCAGGAATGGGACTTCGTCATACAGGTTTCTTTCGACTTGGATTGGCATTGAAGCGATTTGGGCTAAACGAAAATGAAATCGTGGAGAACTTGAATGAAGCTGATTTTGACGGAAGCCGTCGAAAAAAGAACGCCATTGTGTCGGTGATGAAATCCCTGAAAGACAGCAAGTGGGCTTCATAATCGTGTGGTTGGGGCACGAGTCATTAAATTGAAGCGGCGCTGACCCTTTGCTGGATCAGAAAACGCGTCAGAATCCGGCAACTGTCAGATCGGGTCTGAATTACTACACATTATTGATGGTAGAGTCGTTCAACGATGCCAATCGTTCTGCGAATAATGTCAAATGCCAAGTCTTCTGAAATTTCATAAGGTGTGTCTTTGGCATGGAGAACCATTGTATTTGTTTGGTTTTTCACAAAGAACGCATCTTCTTTAGAATCGTAATCTATGACCCCCATTTTGTGAGCATCTTTAATTAATCGAAAGAGCGTGTCCTCTTTTGCAATATCAAGCTTAATTACTTTTGATTGCCCCTTCTTCACATAGCCCCTTCGCTTGAGCGTATCAAAAAAAGTAGCTTCAAGCATTGCTCGGCATAGTGCGATTGCGGAGCGATAGAGACCAAAGGCAAAGCTTTCTCGTATTTCGTTGAAGTATGCTATTCCACTTTCTGGAATTTGCCTGCGAGAAATCAGTGCTCCCACTCGCATTGTTCCAACAATGTATGAAATATGATCAATGCTCGTATGAAAATCCTGAAGGGCGTCAGGGTCGTTGCGGACAAAATCATTAGCGTCCAAATCCCATAAATCGTCTTCGTTATCTGTTCCACGATTGAAGAAAGATGCTACTCGCACATATTGCGAAACGGAATATAGCTCTTTGTCATCCCTGATATCTCGAATGAGTCCTAGGGTTTCTTCATCTTGTATGGAAATGCTGGGAGCGTCCCTTAGCAATTGTTGGATTTGATTTTTGGTTTCAAAAGCACGAGAGCAGATAGTCATAAGCTCAGAAAGGTATTCTTTGAGACCCTCATTAGAAGTAGGCTTCTTCATCTCATAGGACAATTCAATACATTCCCTATCTAAACGAAGAAGGTCTTTGGCCTTTGCAATAATAGTCTGCTTGTTGTTCTGCATAATTATCCGAAGCTTTTCGTGTTTCGGGGGATATCTAAATAGCCGCTGTAGATTTGGTAAACTACGACAGACGCGATGTTGGTGCCATCATTTCGCCTGATCAGCCAACCAGTCAAACCCAACGGTTGCCAGCCAAACATATTTTGGAATTTCACTATCTCCTTTTTCATAGTTGATAATCTGGCGACGGTTTTTGAAACCCAGTTCCTGCGCACATTCCTCCTGCGTCATGCCGTGGCGTTTTCGCCAGCGCCGGAAGGTTTCAGGGTTCATCATTAGTTTGCTCCATCATAACTGCCCCAAAGCTTACCCCAATTGGAGGTCAAGAAATTTTCGATTTTCGAATTGGCGATCCAATCGCTTGTAATGCGCCCACTCCAGCATTTCATCGCTCTTGGCGGCATCCGTGCATAGATATTTTGGATTAGGTGTGATGCCAACCCGACCAAGATCAAGCCTGTCGGCATCCCAACAAGTCTGGATTGTAATATCGGCTTCCGTAAATCCGTTTGTATGATGCTCACAGGCATTGAACAGGAGATCCATTTCGTCGTCGGATATCTCAAACCACGTTCCACGCATTTCAGAAGCAAACTGTGCCCCCCGAAAGCCGTGTTCAGGATCACGTCCCTCGTTAACACGGCAGCTATCGTGAAAAACGGCGAACAGTTCTACGACCTTGATGTTAGCGCCGGTTTGTTTGGTAAGTTTTCTGCCGTTGTTGAGAACGCGCACCCAATGATCGAGGCTATGAACGCCATCGCTTGAAAGGGGGGATTGGTCTCTGACCATTTCCAACAGTGGTCGGGTGATTATAGACATTGGTTCAAACTACCGAATGCTGATTCCAAAATCACGCATTCAATAAACCAGCGGACTACCAACCCACGTTTCACCAGCAAAACTGAATTCCTGAAACAGGGGATCAACATTATGCGCTGAAGGCAGGTGTCGGCACCACGGTAAGCCAGCCAGTTCTTTCTTTGAGCCGTGGAAAATGGTCAAGCCATCCGCAATAGCATTCAGCGCTGATGCCAGTTGATAGCCACAGCACCCGACAAGGAACCATAACCCGACCTTTTCATCAAAGGTCAAAATTTGGATTTCACGGAACCATTCAGCAATGGTGGCTTGGTCTATTTTCAGATTGGTGAAGAGTTCCTGATCGATCTGGTTGCCATCGATCATTTGCAGTTCATATTCTTCCGTTCCGAAGAGTGCATGGCGGTGGTCGTATTCGCCAAGATAGGAATCAAGGTCGGAGAAAATAAAGCCGGTTATTTCTATCTCCTTGGGGGTTGCTTGGAATAGATTCTTGTTTGTCATGGTATAACTCCATCATTGTTAAAAGTGACTCGACGTTCGCTCTCGATGGAATCTGAGTCCAGTCAATAATGTGAAATGTGTTCACATAAGTGCGCGAAGTGATGGCGCAGTTGTTTGAGCAATAACAATTGATTAGCTGACAAATGCCCCAGAATGGATTTGTCGCTCTTTCGGGTGTGGTAGGTGCTGAAAATGCGTTGTCGGCTTTCCTGGGGCGACGTCTGGCTTTCTGTCGGCATTATCGTGCGGACTATGTCTTCATTTTTCGACCCAAGCCCTTTTTAGCCAGTTTGGTAACGTGCTTTTTTGATTTTCCGGCTGCATCGATGCCTGATTTTGCGGAACGTTGAAGGGCGATGGCACTCTTGTTGGCAATCTCGGCTGCTTCGGCATCAGTTTTGTTGATATCCGCTCGCAACTGCGCCAATTCCAATTCAAGTCTGGCAATCTCCAAAGCTTCAACTTTCCACGAGTTGTCAGAGTACATGATGCTTCGGATGAAATTTTTCTCCTGCTCTTGTTTCTGATCATCGTTAATTTTCAGCCGCTTTTTATGTAAATCCCTTAATGTCATACGGTGCGATGGCGACACCCTATAGTCCTCGGTCATAAATTCGTATGCTCTCATTTCCGCTTCCCCGTGTTGGTGTGGATGCCAATATTTATTCGCTGGCCCTTTGCCATTGCGTCCAAAGCAGAAAATCGCCGAAATAGATGATCTATAGCCTTCATACCACCTTGCCGCGTCCATAATTTTCAAGTATTTTCTCAAGGTGTTTTGATCATAGATGGTGATTGCAATGAGTTCAGACATCTTCACGATCAAGGAAGTTGCAGAATATCTGAAGCTAAATGAGAAAACCGCCTACCGGTTGGCTGCGGACGGAAAAATACCGGGGTTCAAGGTCGGCGGGTCATGGCGGTTTCGCCGTGATGAAATTGAAAAAATGACAAAGGGTGAAAGTTTGGACAGGAAGTCCAACGCATCTTAAGGGGGGGGGACGGCAGGGGTGTTTACCGATTATCACGCAAAATACTTCGCGCACGAATTATCGCGCCGACATTCTGCTGCCGACTCTGAAAAACTGGCTGGTGCTTTGTTTGACGCGCAGGTCGATCTGAACCCCCATCAGGTCTCCGCTGCTTTATTTGCCTTTAAGTCGCCATTGTCCAAGGGCGCAATTCTTGCCGATGAAGTGGGTTTGGGAAAAACTATCGAAGCCGGTTTAGTGCTTTCGCAAAAATGGGCAGAGGGCAAACGGCGCATCCTAATTATCACACCGGCCAGCCTGCGAAAACAGTGGGTACAGGAAATGAACGACAAGTTCTTTCTTCCCGCCATGATTATGGAAGCCAAAAACTATAACCGGACGATCAAGGACGGTGTTCGCCGCCCGTTTGAACAACCGGAAATCGTGACTTGTTCTTTTCAGTTCGCGGCTCGGCACGATGAAGAACTTATGATTATCCCATGGGATTTGGTCATAATTGACGAAGCCCACCGATTGCGGAACGTTTTCAAACCCAGCAACAAGATTGGCCGCGCCCTGCGTTCAGCGCTTTCAAATGTGCCGAAAGTGTTGCTGACCGCGACACCATTACAGAATTCCCTTATGGAACTCTATGGGCTGGTCAGTTTCATTGATGAATATGCCTTCGGTGACGCCAAAAGTTTTCGTAGCCAATATGCGCGACTGACTGGCGATGAATCGTTTAATGAGTTGCAGCGCCGTCTGGAACCCATATGCCACCGCACCCTCCGGCGACAAGTGCTCGAATATATCCGCTACACCAATCGCATCGCCATTACCGAAGAGTTCGTTCCCACGGAAGAAGAACAGACCCTTTACGACATGGTGTCGGATTACCTGCGACGTCCATGCCTTCAGGCACTGCCGTCCAGTCAGCGCACGTTGATGACGCTTATAATGCGAAAGCTTCTGGCGTCGTCGACCTTTGCAATTGCAGGGGCATTGGACTCTTTGGCAAGAAAGCTGGAACGCCAATTGAAGGACAACGCCGAACTGGAACGCTACCAGCAAGAATTTGAAGATGAACTTTCCGAAGACTTTGAAGAGTTCGAGGAAGTTATTGATGAATGGCCGGAAGACGACCCCGTCCCCGAACCCCTTACGGAAGATGAAATCGAAACCATCAAGGCTGAAATTGTTGATCTTCAGGCGTTCCGTGATCTTGCTGTATCCATCGCCGAAAACGCTAAAGGCAAAGCCCTGTTGAAAGCCCTGAAAGCTGGGTTCAAAAAAGCCAAGGAATTAGGCGCGGCGGATAAAACCATTATTTTCACGGAATCCCGCCGAACGCAGGATTATCTTGTCCGCCTGTTGAATAACGAAGGCTATTCAGGTCAGATTGTTCTGTTTAACGGATCGAACTCCGATCAAAAATCGAAGGAAATATATGCTACTTGGAAGGAAGCCAATAAAGGTTCCGACAAAATAAGTGGATCACGAACGGCGGATATGCGTGCGGCTATTGTCGAACACTTCCGCGATGATGCCCGTATTATGATTGCCACGGAAGCAGCAGCGGAAGGCATTAACCTCCAATTCTGTTCCATGCTGGTGAACTATGATCTGCCATGGAATCCACAACGCATTGAACAGCGCATTGGACGATGCCACCGTTATGGACAGAAGCATGATGTGGTCGTGGTCAACTTCCTGAACAAAAAGAATGCCGCCGACCAACGCGTCTATGAATTATTGTCCGAAAAGTTCCAGCTATTTTCCGGCGTTTTCGGTGCCAGCGATGAAGTGCTTGGTGCCATTGAGTCAGGCGTCGAGTTCGAGAAGCGTATCGTTTCCATCTATCAAAACTGCCGCACCACCGAAGACATTCAGATGGAGTTCGATTTCCTGCAAAAGGAAATGGAAGAAAGCATATCGGAAAGCCTTGATGATACGCGTCGCCAGCTTCTGGAAAACTTTGATGCCGAAGTCCACGAAAAACTCCGCGTCAACATGGAAGAAAGCACGGCGTATCTGGATCGTTACGAAACCATGCTCTGGAACATGACCCGCCACGAATTGAAGGGCGTGGCAGAATTTTGGAGTGAAGGGCATGGCTTCAAGATTGCATCATTACCCATTGGCGCGTCCTCGGACATTCCCCTTGGTGAATATCATCTGTCGAAAAAAGCAGAGCAAGCCCACCGCTTTCGTTTGGGGCACCCATTGGCGCAATTTATCCTGAAACAAGCGGCAAGTCGTGAACTTCCAGTGGCGGAACTCGACATTGACTATTCGGGTTGGAACCAGAATGCCATTCAGGTCGAGAAGCTTGTTGGGCAGTCTGGCATTATAGCTGTGGGCAAGCTGACTATAACCGGATCGGATGCCCAAGACCACATGCTGTTTGCAGGTGCAACCGACAATGGCACTGTCCTTGATGCGGAACAGGTCAGGCGGCTCTTGCAGGTTCCGGCAACCATTGCCAATGAATCATCGAGTGTCGATTCTGACCGGCTGAATAGGGCCCTTGAAGGTCAACAAAAATCCATCTTGCGTGAAATAGAAACCCATCGCGCTCAATGGTTCGATGATGAAATGGATAAACTTGATCATTGGGCGTCGGATAAGCGCAAGGCGCTGAAGGGCGAACTGAAAGACCTCGATGATCAAATCAAGGAACTAAAAAAACAGGTGCGCACGTCTGGCAATCTACAGGAAAAACTGGGACTTCAAAGAAAAGCCAAAGCCCTAGAAGTTAAGCGCGACACGGCTTGGCGAGAATACGATAATCAGGCGCGGGTTATTGAAACCCAGAAAGATGGACTTTTGGATGAAGTAGAAGAACGCCTGCGACAAGATGTTTCGGATGAGGTGTTGTTCACCGTGCGCTGGAATATAACCTAATGAAAATGCCTCAGGCTACAGGGACACAAAAATGACTGATGATACTAAAATGATTTTGGAATCCATGGATGTTGCGGAAGAAAAGCGCCAGCAACTGAAGCAGCTTTTCCCCGAGGTGTTCGTCGAAGATAAAGTGGATTTTGATGCCCTTCAGCGCGTGCTGGGAAATATGGTCGATGCGGATAAGGAACGCTTCGGTCTGAACTGGCCGGGAAAATCTGATTGCATGACGGTCATTCAAGCTCCCAGTGTTGCTACCCTGAAGCCCTGCCGTGACGAGTCCGAAAATTTCGATGAAACGGAAAACCTGTTCATCGAAGGGGACAATCTGGAAGTGCTTAAGCTCCTGCAAAAGTCTTATTTCGGCAAGGTCAAGATGATTTACATCGATCCGCCCTATAACACCGATGGAGATTTTATTTACCCTGACAAGTATGCGGAAAATCTGAAAACATATTTGGCTTACACTGAGCAAAGCGACGCCGAAGGGATCAAATTTAGCACAACATCTGAAAGTGAAGGTCGTTATCACTCAAAATGGTTGTCGATGATTTTCCCAAGGATATTTCTTGCAAAAAATCTCCTTCGGGAAGACGGCATATTGGTGTCTCATATTGACGAACACGAGGCCGTCAATCTTCAGTTAGTGCTTGATGATGTGTTTGGCCCTGAAAACAACCTCGGCCCTATTGTTTGGGATAAGAAAAATCCCAAGGGAGATGCAACCAAGATAGCAACTCAACATGAGACAATATTAGTATACGCAAAAAATGTAGAATATTTCCGAGACAAGCATCCTCTTAAACGCTCAAAAAATAATGCGGAACGCATGATTGCTAAAGCAAGGGGGTGTTTCGAGAAACTGAATACCGAATGTTTGCCGGAGAATCTCGAAGCGATATCGAGGGAATTTGATCTTCCAATTGATTTGGCAAACTTCAAAAAAACATTCTCTCTAAATGATGCAGTTTCAGAATATCGCTCCTGGCTATCAAAGCAAGACGTGTCAGGAGGAGAGGCTGCATACAAACACATTGATTCAAATGGACAAGTTTTCAGAACTGTGTCGATGGCATGGCCCAATAAAAAGAAAGCTCCTGACGAATATTTTATTCCGTTGGTTCACCCAGTTACGGGAAAGCCCTGCCCTGTTCCAGATAGGGGGTGGAGAAACCCCCCAAAAACGATGGAGGGATTGCTGAAGAAAAACCTCATTATTTTTGGTGAAGATGAAACAAAGCAGCCCGAAAGAAAGTATTTACTTGAAGAAAATATGGATGAAAACATTCCATCAGTACTTCCTTTCGGGGGTAGCGATGATGCCTTATTAAAGGCAATGGGTATTCCTTTTGATAACCCAAAGCCAGTTGGTTTCTCTAAGTCTTTGCTTAACTATTTTCTCGGAGGAGAAGGAATAGTAATCGACTTTTTTGCTGGATCAGGAACGGTTGCTCATGCATGTTTTGAGCTAAATAATTCGAATAATTCCCAAGCAAATTTTATTTTGGTACAGCTTCCTGAGCTATTGAGTCCTGATAAGGATGATCAAAAAGTTGCTTATAAATTTTGCATCGAAAATTCTTTTCCGCCAAATATTGCAGAAATCAGCAAAGAACGGGTTCGTCGAGCAGGGAAGAGAATTAGCGAAAGTAAAGATAGTCAAGAAATTGATTTAGGCTTCAAAGTTCTGAAGCTCGACAGGTCCAACTTCAAAGTATGGGATGGGAAAGCTGAGGCGTTTGACGAAAACGGCGACCAGCTTGAAATGCATGTGGATCATGTATCCAAGGAAGCCAGCGCAGAAGACATACTTTATGAACTTCTCCTGAAAGCTGGGTTTGAACTCACCACAAGAATTGAAAAGCACACCATGGCGGGGAAGGAAGTCTTCGCCATTGCTGAGGGGGCTTTGCTAATCTGTCTTGAAAAGGAAGTTACGGAAGACCTGATTGATGCCTTGGCCGAAGCTGATCCCATTCAGGTAATCTGCCTTGATGAAGCCTTCCAAGGCAATGACCAACTAAAAACCAACGCAGTCCAAACCTTCGCCTCTCGCGCCGCCGCGCAGGAAAGCGAAATCGTGTTCAGTACGGTATAGGGGGAGAAATGAAATGAAGATGAGCAAAAAACCCCTGCCAATTGCAACTATATGCAGTCAGCAAAACAGGATTGATCCAACACCCGATTATCAAAGGCCACCTGCGTGGTCACGAAAGCAGAAACAGCTTTTGATCGATTCCATATTGCGGGAATACGATATTCCGAAGTTGTATTGGCGAAGCGTAGACCGGGAAGATGGCGTCAAATATGAAGTGATTGATGGGCAGCAACGATTAAGAACGATTTGGGAATTCAAGGCAGGCGAGTTCGCCTTGGCCAAAAATGCAGACCCAATCGACGGCATAGACATCGCCAGCAAGAAATACACTGATCTTGATATGGATATTGGCATGGTCTTCGATGCCTATCCGGTTGACGTTGTTATTGTCGATGATGCCATTCAGAACGAGGAAGAAGACGAAGTCAGGGATATGTTTTTGCGTCTTCAAAACGGAACCACATTGAAGGCACAAGAAAAACGAAATGCCATGCCCGGAAAGATGCGTGACTTTGTAAAGAGTCTCGCCTCGCATGAATTTTATAAGAACTGTAAATTCACAGACTCACGTTTCACGTTCGACCATATAGCTGCGCAGATGACCTGTTTGGAAATGGCTGGTGGGCCAACGGGTGTTCGTGATGGTGACCTTAATCGAATGTATAAGGAAAATTCAGGATTTGACCCCAACGGGAAAATTGCCAAAAAAGTTGGGCGTGTTCTTGATTACCTCCTTCGTGCATTTCCTGAAAAGACGCCAGAACTCGAGCGATACAATGCCATTACGCTCTATTGCCTTGCATCGACACTGATCCAGAATTTTGTCCACGAAGGAACCGAGCAAGATTTGGCGACATGGTTTATCAACTTTGAGACCCAGCGTCGCAAACAGGAAGACCTGGAGGAAGATCAACGAGACCCGCAACTTATCGAATACAGGCGATTGACCAGTTATTCCACGGACGGAGAGGAATCTATTCGAGGGCGGATGGAGTTTATGGAAAAGAGAGTTTTTCTTGCCCTTCCTGACATTCCTACGATTGATATCATACGTGATTTTACACATGAACAACGCTTGGCAATATATCGAAAAGATGACGGTTGCTGCAAAATCCAAACCCATTGCAGTGGGGAGAAGCTTGGGTGGTCTGATTGGCACGCAGACCACATTCTTCCTCACTCAAAAGGAGGTAAGACAACAGTAGCAAATGGACAAGTATCTTGTCCTGCTTGTAATCTTGCAAAGAGTAATGCCGCCCCCTCTATGGAGGTGGCCGAATGAAACTCAAATTCGATCCCTCCCTCGAATTTCAGCAAGATGCAATTAACGCTGTTGTCAAGGCATTCGATGGACAACCCATAGCGCAAAGCCAGTTCGAGATTAGTGCTTCAGCAGGCGGCACTGGTATGGCGTTATCCGACCTCGGCATTGGCAATCAATTGACTCTGACAGATGATGCCTTTCTGGAGAATGTTAAAAAAGTTCAGGAAGCCAATGATATTGAGATGTTGGATGAATTGCAGGGCAAGGATTTCTCCATCGAAATGGAAACCGGTACTGGGAAAACCTATGTATATCTGCGCACCATTTTCGAATTGAACCGGCAATATGGTCTGAAGAAATTTATCATCGTCGTGCCCAGCGTTGCCATTCGCGAAGGCGTGCTGAAAAGTATCGAAATCACCAAGGAACATTTTGAGGCGATATACGGCAAAGTGCCGTTCGATCCATTTGTCTATGATTCCAAGAAACTCGGCAAGGTTCGTCAGTTCGCCACCAGCAATCAAATCCAGATCATGGTGATCAATATCCAGTCTTTCGTGAAGGACGTGCCGGATAAGGAAACATCCGAGATGACGGATGAAGAGCTTAAGAAGCTTAACGTCATCAACCGTGAAAATGACAAAATGTCGGGTCGGAAACCCATTGAGTTCATTCAGGCTGCGAACCCCGTGGTTATAATCGATGAACCCCAAAGCGTGGACAATACTACGAAATCCAAGGGAGCGATTGCGCGGCTGGAGCCCATTGCCACGCTCCGTTATTCAGCAACGCACAAGAACCCCTATAACCTGCTCTACAAGTTAGACCCCATCCGTGCTTATGATCTGCGCCTTGTAAAGCGGATCGAGGTAGCCAGTGTATTGGCTGACGACAATGCCAACGATGCATATGTGAAACTGGAATCCGTTGATTACAAAAGCAGCCCCAAAAAGGCGAAGCTGAAAATTTTCAAAACCGACCCGAAGGGGCCAAAGCTTACCAGCGTGACGGTGAAGCAGGGCGATGACCTGTATCAAAAGTCAAAAGAAAATCCGATTTATCAAGATGGCTATGTCATTGGGAATATCGATGGCACACCCGGTGCGGAGGGAGTTGAGTTCAATACTGGCACATGGATTGATTTAGGTTCCGAAATCGGCGGATTTGCTGAAGACGTGATGCGTGAACAGGTACGGGAAACCGTTTTGCAGCATTTGATAAAGGAAAAAATGCTGAAGGATCGGGATATTAAGGTGCTGTCGCTGTTCTTCATCGACAAGGTCGCCAATTACCGTGTTTACAACGATGACGGTACGACAAGCCTTGGCAAGATTGGCCAATGGTTCGAAGAAGCCTACACCGAATTTTCTTCAGCCTCCCGTTTCAAAGACCTGAAAAAACTTCCCGTGGAAGAGGTTCACGATGGCTATTTTTCGCAGGATAAAAAGGGCAAGGATAAGGATACCACCGGCAAGACCCAAGATGATGAAGATACCTATGCGAAAATCATGAGGAACAAAGAGCAGTTGCTCGACCCCAATGAACCGCTTCGCTTTATTTTCTCCCATTCGGCATTGCGTGAAGGTTGGGATAATCCAAACGTTTTCCAGATATGCACCCTGAATGAAACCCGATCCATAGACCGTAAACGGCAAGAAATTGGACGTGGGCTGCGCTTGCCAGTAAATGCCAAGGGTGAACGGGTGCATGACGAACACGTCAATCGCCTGACCGTTATCGCCAATGAATCCTACGAGTCTTTCGCCCGTAGCCTTCAGTCAGAGTTTGAAGAAGACTTTGGGATTAAATTTGGGCGTGTTGAGAAAAAGGCATTCGCACAAATCGTTCGTGTTGCAGAAGGCGAGGAAGTCGCAATTGGCCAAGATACGTCTAAACGTATCTGGGATGAAATCAAAGATGCCGGGTACATCAACCCTGCGGGTGAAATCCTTGATACGTTTGATCCAAGTGACCCTCATTTTGACCTGAAGGTCTCGGATGAGTTCGCAGATATTAAGCCTGCCATCATCGACGAAATTTCCCGTTATGTGTTCAAGAACCGAGTTGCCGATGCTAGACAGAAAAAGTCAGTGGGTTTTCAGAAAGCCGTTCAACTGCGTGAAGATTTCAGTGAGCTTTGGGATCGTATCAAATATCGCACCAGATACAGGGTTAAGTTCGACACGACGGAGCTAATCAATCGGGGCGTCGAGCGCATTAAAGACCTTCCAGCTATCAAGGCGCTGGAAATGCACACAACCAAGGTTGAGGTAGCCGTTACCAAGGCGGGGGTGGATACGGACGTTGTACTGGATGACAAAACCACGCGGTTGGAACCTGCTGTCGTTCTGCCGGATATATTGGCATATCTTCAAAAGGAAACGGAACTGACCCGCCATACGCTAGTTCAGATACTGAAGCGTTCTGGCAGACTTGGAGAATTCAAAAAAAATCCCCAACAGTTCATGTCATTGGCAGGACGTGAAATCTCCCGTGCCCTTCATGACCTGATGTTGAAAGGCATCCAGTATGAAAAAATCTTAGGTCAGCATTGGGAGATGAGCCGGATTGAACAAGATGCGGAAGACGGCATATCCCGCTACTTGTCAAACTTGTATGAGGTTCAGAACGGAAACAAGTGCTTGTTCGACCATATTGAGTTTGACTCGGAAGTGGAGCGCCGGTTTGCCCGTGACCTCGACAACAATCAGAATGTGAAACTATTCGTTAAACTTCCCAAGTGGTTCAAGATTGATACGCCCATTGGCCCATACAATCCCGACTGGGCGTTTGTGACGGAACGCGACGAGAAACTCTACTTCGTGCGCGAGACCAAAAGCACCACAGATAAAGAAGAACTACGCAACAAGGAAAATCAGAAGATTGAATGCGGCAAGCGGCATTTTGATGCCATTGACGTTGATTATGATGTCGTCACCAAGCTGTCAGAGGTGGCATTTTGAAAATGTATAGTGATATTTCGTTATTGTTGGGTTGGTGTATTGGCGATCAAAACGACATCGAAAGAGAGAAACTTCATCAATCAAAGTTGAGTGCAGGATATCATAATCTTATGGGGGAAGTGACATGGGAGAATATTACAAAACCAACGCTGTATACGATGAGATAAAAAAAAGAAACAATAACAATTTTGTTTGGGCTGTTGGGAATGCTTGGGTTTTGATATATGGCTGCGCTCCTGCGGAACCAAAAATTATCGTTTTTGCCAAAGGTAAAAGTTGGGTTCATCAGCAGGAACTGGAGGATGCCGTTAATTTTCTATCTGAGACTTCCGGCTTGCCAATAGTGCATCTGGAATTTGATGACCAAGCAGGTGAACTCGATGAGGTGAAAGTCGTAATAGATAATAGGGAAAGAAAACTTAGCCTTGAAGGTTTAAAAAAACTCTATTCAGATTTTGGATTGCCTGTTTCGGAAAGACCCGTAGGGAAGGCAGTAAACGATGCAACGAGTAGCGCATATCACAATTGGCAAAGAAGTGCATTGGGAGCAGGATTGCGGGTATCTGACATTGATCTGATAAGACTTGGAGAAGATGGGAGTCCGATTGAATTTATCGAACTAAAACGCTCATATTATGAAATTCCCAGATGGTCCCCATTTTCCAACGACTATGTGAATTTCGATTTAATATTCAATTCAATACACAAAATTTCTAACTGTTTAACAATTGCTTATAACGTAAGAAGGAAAAATCCATTTCACGATGACCCGTCTAGAATAAAAGTATTTTCTTACAAGTCCGGACCTCAGGTGGATTTGGTTGGTATCTTCGAATTAGAAGATTTTTTGAGTGGGAAATATATTTAATAAGGTGGCTATTTCTAAATTGGGCATTGTGTTGCTTCCAGCAGAAGGCAGTAATCAATTTGTGCTGTCTATTGACAATCGAACCTTGGCATCTGAGCGGGTTAGTTTGTCCAACAAATCAGCCTAACCCGATTCACCATCAAACTATGAAATTATGTGAAGACCAGCATCCGTGCGGGTTTCAGCCCTCAATGACTTGACTCGATTGATTAACTCGTCATAAAATACTCTCATAGATTGAAATTATGATGAGTAAGATGATGGGTCAAGGCAAACAAGCGAAAGTTCTTTCACCGGCACAAATCCGCACGGCGCTACAGTTTCTTCAAACCACGAGGAATCCTGAGCGTGATACCGTTATTTTTCTTTTATCTTGCAAAGCGGCATGCCGCGCCAAAGAGGTGTCAAATATCACTTGGGAGATGGTCACTGATCCAGAAGGCAACGTTGCAGACGCCATCCAGCTTCGAAATGATGCTAGCAAAGGCAAAAATGGTGGGAGAACCATTCCTCTTAATAAAGAGTTGAAGGCGGCGTTGGTGGTTTTGAAGGATTTGGCGGAATCCAAAAGTGCGGTACGCCGGTTTCCTTTTGATTTGGCATCCAATGTTGTTTCTAGCGAACGTGGATCGCGTATGTCAGCCAATTCCATCGCTCATTGGTTCAAGCGGCTGTACGTCAATCTTGGCTTTGATGGATGCTCATCACATTCGGGCAGGAGGTCTGCAATTACGGTGTGGAGTAGGAACGTAAGTCGTGCAGGTGGTTCTTTAAGAGATGTTCAGGCATTGGCTGGTCATAGTTCGCTGGCAATGACTCAGCTTTATATTGAGCAGAATACCGATGCCCAAAAATCATTAGTGGATTTGGGGTGATTTGATGGCTCGCGTACTCACATTCCCGTTCCGTGCCACATGGTTTGTTTTTAAGTGGACTATTTTTGGGCTGTTTTGCTTCCTCGTGGGTATGAACATTGCTAGGTAAACCCGCGCTTTAAGAAGAGGGTGAATTTTTTCCTCCACCCAAGAATGCCGCCGGTTCCAGAACCTAAATTGATAGAAAACTTTCCTTACCTAACTTTATGTCACCTTATTTAGGGTATGTTCTTACCTAAATTACAGTGGCAACGGTGACTAAACGCATGAGCCAAATAGTTTAACAAGTTCTGGCTTCGTGCTATTTTCACTAAAGTCTGGAGAATGCTATGTGGCCGTTTAAGAAAAAAAAGACATTCACTGTTTATAGCCACCCTCCAGAGGTGCAAGATTCTACTGAGTATAAGGCGGCAGTCGATGAGTGTATCAACACATACTTCAACTACGGCTACGAACTGCACGAACATACCAATGCGAAATATCCCAATTCTGACAGGGAAGAAGGTTGGTATTGGCTAACATTTAATAGGCCGCGCGTAGGAATGTGGTTTGCTGGGCCTTTTTCTTCCAAAGAAGAAGCCGAAGCAGACGCTAGAAACAAGGTTCTTCCGTTTGATGACCCACGTAGAGAAAATGAGGCTTTTGACGGCGTTATCCCAGGTTCCAATGTAAAATACGCTTATGGACAACGTGGCACGCAAGAGACGCCACTCATTGATGAGGAAAAGACCCAAAAAGAGATTGATGAATATAATCAAGCCCTCAAAGAAGGCAGGGTCATATTCAAGGAATACGAAAGCTAGTCACCACCACCCCCCATTCACTAATTTTGATAAACAGGCTGTGACCATATTGTGACCACCCCAATCAGTGACAATCTACTTTATGGGATGTTATTCCTAAAATGCCAGTGACAGCACCTAAATAAATGGTTGATATTAAAGGATTCTTATGTGATTTTCCTGCCTCCGAAGGCAGAGGTCACAGGTTCGAATCCTGTCGGGTGCGCCAATTTTTCTTATAAATATCAATATTTTATGCCGCGATAAGAATATGCGAAAATGCCACGCGCTCCCTGGATCACACATGGGTCGCCTTCGGGGCAAATCGATAACATCAGATGGACAACCGCATTAACATCGTTCGGCTGCAATCTTCTGGCCATGCTCGTTTGGACGATAAGAACAGATCATAATCAGAGCAATTGCTCTGCTTCGTTTAGTGCCATATCAGCCTATAAACCCTTTTGCAAAGCTACATACAGGATGTCTGCTTTTATGGGGGAAAACAGACTCAGTTCGGGGCGAGTAATAAATTCCGGAAATGACCCAATGCAGACTTTACAATTTAGGTGAAAGTTCTACCTATTTTTGACCATCAATTGCGCTTCTCATCATTTCCCGAATGGTCACTAATAATTTATTCGAAACTTTGGTTTCCGGATTTAGAAACAAGCCCGCATCCGAAAACGGAATGGCGCCGGGGGGGGCGGGAAAAAGGTCACCGGAAAGCCCCGGCTGGTCGGCCCGCCCCAACTGCATAGCCAAGACCAATAGGTTTTCCGACTTTTCGTTTCTAAATTCACCCCCTGGCATAATTCTGCCGTGAACGAGAACAACAAGAGTTTTTGGGCGGGAAAGACGGGGGTCAACGTTTTCAAGAATGACGACGTGTTGGTTTGGTTGGGCCACTTCTCGAAGAGCATCAGCGGCAGCTTCAGAAATTATTTGGGTGAGAATCGTTACAGGGAATTTTTGGCTCGGCTCCACATAAACCCGAACGGCAATTTTATCCACATCCGCCAGGAATGGATCCATAGATTCAGCCATGGAAAAATTGAACATGCCTTCACCAAACAGGGTGATTGTAAGGACTAAGACAAATTTTTTTAAAGATTCTATCGCCATCACGATATTGTGTGATCTGGATCACTACACCCGTAGTTAAAACCTGTTATTGTCGATTCGCTCGTTTGTGAAGTCGGTCGATGGAAACCCTCAATCCAAGGCAGACACCGCAAACAACGATAGCGAGAAAGGAGACTTAAAACAATCCACCACACTGCCCGTTAGGGTTCCATATCACACGGTAGAATACTGTATAGGAGGCCAAGAATGGCTAATAACACTGATGATCATGCCGGCCGGCATGATCACCCCGAGCACGAGAGTCACTCGTCCTCGGACTCAAACGGTTTTGCAAACTGGTCGTTGGATCAGATTGTTCAGAACCTTACCAGAACCGGACGCCGCTGGGGCGTTAGCGGATCATCCCCCACAACAATCACCTACAGCTTCCCCACAACCGTTTCGTCTGACTACGCTACCGGACGCGAAAAGGCCGGGTTTTCAGGCATGTCCAGCGCCCAAAAGGCTGGTGTCGAGCGGGCGCTGTCGCTGTGGGCCGATGTCGCCAACATCAAGTTTGTGAAGGCCGAGGGCAATGACGCACAGATGCATTTCGCCAACACGACGACGGGACCGAAAGTGGCCTGGGCCTACTACCCGGCTTCGGGTCGCGGCGGCGATGTTTGGGTTAATCCGAACTACAGCCACAACTCGCGGCTTAATAACGGTGACTATGGTCACATGACCCTGGTCCACGAAATCGGTCACGCTTTGGGCCTAAGCCATCCCGGCAATTACAACGGTTCGGCTTCTGCCGGCGATCGCGGGTATGCGCAGGATTCACACAAATATTCGGTGATGTCTTATTTCGGCAACGCCGACTACAGGGCCTATCCGGCAACTCCCATGCTGCATGACGTTGCGGCAGCCCAGAAACTGTACGGCGCAAACATGACAACCCGCACCGGCGACAATGTCTATCAGTTCGCCACCGACGGGAAAGACGTTCGCACCATCTGGGATGCCGGTGGAATTGACACCATCAGCGCTGCAAATCAAAGCAGAGGCGCCACGATTAACCTGAATGAAGGCTCTTACAGCTCCTTCGGCAACGTCAAAGGCAACGTCGCCGTAGCTTACGGCGCCAAAATCGAAAACGCAGTGGGATCGAGCCGTGACGACAATCTGATCGGCAACGGTCTGGACAACGTTCTTGACGGCGGCACCGGCAATGACAGGCTGTCTGGCGGTGCTGGCAATGACACCCTGAAAGGCGGCGCTGGCAACGATACCTACGTCTTCAATGCTGGATGGGGATCGGACGTCATTCATGATTCCGACGCCCGCGGTCATATTCGCTTCGCTGACGTCAATCGTTCTGATCTGTCTTTTTCGCGCAACGGTGACAGCCTTGTCATCTCGCGCCTTGACAGCGATGACAGCGTCACCTTCAAGGATGTGTTCTCCGGCAATGCCGATATCACCTTTAGCGCCAAA
Organism: uncultured Thalassospiraceae bacterium; assembly: GCA_964490815.1. Classification (GTDB taxonomy): domain Bacteria; phylum Pseudomonadota; class Alphaproteobacteria; order Rhodospirillales; family JABHCV01; genus JACNJU01. The sequence continues at coordinate 13,728 of CAZBEC010000009.1, read as the reverse complement.
GACGGCGGTTTCAAGCCTCCGATCAGTGGCCTGCACAACGGCAGGAACCACGGCGGCGTCGTTGAAGTGGGTAGCGATGAAAAGAATGTCCTTTTCGGAACAACGCTGGACGTCAAAAATTTGATAACGGCGTACGATCCGGACGGCGATGCAATCACTTCTTTCCGCGTGACCAAGCTTCGCCATAAGGAAGGCGGCCATTTCGAACTGGACGGCAAGATCATCAACCCCGGATCCGACGGTTGGGGCGAGTCGTTCACCGTTTCCACTGAAGAAATGTCCCGCCTGAAATATGTCACCGCCGATCGTGGTGACAAATATTGGCACCATGACACCGGCTTTTTCTCCGTCGAAGCTTTTGACGGAAACGGCTGGGGAAACCGGGCGAACGTAAAAGTTAAAGCCAACTTTGACTTCGCCAACAACAACGCACCCACCCTGACGGTTACCGACATGAACGTGAATCGTGGTGATTTCGTCAGCGTCAAGGATATCTTGAATATATCCGATGCCGAAGGCGATAAAATCCGCATGGTTCGTTTCTGGGACGCCACCGTTACCGGTTCCGGACGTTGGGATGACGACAAGTCAGGTCATTTCCGCACCGATCATGGTTCCGGTTACTACACGCCGGGACGTTGGCAAACGATGACGCTGGAAAGCTTTGACAAGCTCCGGTTCTTCGCAGGCCAGACCGGTATGACCGATGAACTTCGCTTCCAGGCCTATGACGGGGCTAAGTGGAGCAAAACGGCGGTAGCCAAAATCACCACCGTCGACAATGGCCTTCCTGCCAACCGAAAGACAGTGGTCGAAGCCAAGGATGTTTCCATTAGCCCAGGTCAACAGCTTAGCGCCATGGACCTGTTCTCATCCTATGACCCCGACCATGACAAGAATAGCAAATTTCGGTTCATGGACGCTACGGGTAATGCCGGAAGCGCAACCCTGACACTGGACGGCGCCGTGCAGGCCGCCGGTCAATGGGTTGAGGTCGACTGGCGTAACCTCGTTCGTGTTCGCCTTACCGGCGGCGCCAAAGACGGGGTCGACAACATCAAGATCCAGGCCTATTCAGATAGCGGTTGGAGCGATGTTGAGACATCCGAAGTGGTGACCCGCACCTTGAGCAAGCATCAAGCGCCTAAGTTGCAGGCGGATTATTCCCGCCGGATGAAAACCGGCGAGGTCGTCCAGGCCAGCTCGATGTTCACGGTTACCGAGGGCAGCGAAGCCGTCACTAAATTCCGTTTCATCGACAACAACGGTCAGGCGGGCAGCGCCCGGCTTATGGTGGACGGTGTCCAGCAACAGGCCGGTCTTTGGGTCGAGGTGTCGGCGGCTGATTTGAACAAAGTCAGCTTTGTCGGCGGCGAAGGCGGCAACACGGACAATATCCAGTTCCAGGCCTACGACGGCACGGAATGGAGCCGTCACCCGACGACGATGTACATTCACTCTACGCCCGGCAACCGCGCACCGACAGTGGTTGGTCGCGAAAGTACGACTTACACGGGACGTTCCATGTCCCTGAACGGGTTGTTCTATGCCTTCGATTCCGATGGTGACGCAATCACCCACTACCGCATTAAGGACATGAATGCGGACGGTGACAGCGCCAGCCTGAAGGTCAACGGGGTCGCCCAACCGGCTGGTCAGTGGATCACTATCTCGGCGGCAGACAAAAACCGCACCAGCGTCTTTACGGGCGACGGCGCAGGTACGAACGCCTTTGAGATCCAGGCCTTCGACGGCAAGAACTGGAGCAAATCAGTGACGTCGACGTTGACCACGAAGCAGGCCAATCGCGCCCCCGTCGTGGCCGACAAAGACGTCAAGATCGATAAAGGAGCCGTGGTTTCGGCATCGGATGTCTTCGATGTCACGGATGCGGATGGTGACGCCATCACCGAATACCGGATCTACGACGCCAACCGTAGAAGCACCAGCGGTCATTTCGAAATCGACGGCAAGGCCATTTCCACCAGCGGGTGGGTGACGGTCAAGGCGGCCGACTTCGAAAAACTAACCTTCCGTTCCGCCACGGTCGGCGGTACCAAGGACCTGATCTACGTCCAAGCCAAGGATGGCGCTTACTGGAGTAACTACGGCAAGGTCCGGATTACATCCGGCGACCCGAACCGGGCACCCGTTGTTTCCACCGGCGACAAAACCATGGATAAGGGCGATGTGGTTGCTGCATCGTCACTGTTCACGGTTACCGACGCCGACGGCGACACGATCACGAAGTATCGCTTCTACGATTCCAACAGGTCATCCAAGAGCGGATACTTCACCCAGGATGGCGTTCAGATGACGGCTTCCGGCTGGATCACGGTTAGTGCCGATGAAATGGCGAAGATGCAGTTCCACGCCGGCGTATCCAACGGCCAAAGGGACACTCTTTACGTCCAGGCCTACGACGGTGAGAAGTGGAGCAACTATGCCCGTTCCACCATCACGACCCGTGCCCCGGTCAATCATGCCCCGATCGTATCGGCAGGCGCCAAAAAGCTGGATCAGGGCAAGGTTATGGCGGCTTCGGAGCTGTTCAACGTCACCGATGTTGATGGCGACGCCATGACCAAGTACCGCTTCTACGATCATTCCACGTCAACCAGAAGCGGCTACTTCATGCTGGACGGCAAAAAGGTCATGACGGCCGGATTTGTTAATGTCGACGCCAAGGATCTTTCGCGGCTCACATTCGCCGCCGGTGACCTGAACGGCGTTACGGACACCATCCGGGTGCAGGCCTTTGACGGCCAGACTTGGTCCAATTCAGCCTATTCGCGGGTGACGACCATCGGCAAGGTCAACCACGCCCCAGTGGTTGTGGCCAAATCCACGACAGTCGATCAAGGCAAGAGCATTGCTGCAACCGACTTGTTCAGCGTCACCGACAAGGATGGCGACGCCATGACCCAATTCCGCTTCTATGACTCCAACCGAAATTCCGCTAGCGGCTACTTTACGCTGAATGGCGAAAAAGTTGGAGAGGGTCAGTGGACGACAGTCAGCGCCAGCGATCTGGAAAACGTTCGTTTCCATGGCGGAGCATCAAATGGTCAGCGGGACTATCTCTATGTCCAGGCCTTCGATGGCGACAAATGGAGCAACTATGGTCGCTCCACCGTCACCACCAAGGGCCGGGTCAATCATGCCCCCGTCGTGTCCTACGAAACCATGACTGTCAAGACCGGCGCCAGCATGTCTATCCAAGACATGTTCAAGGTTACGGACGCCGATGGCGACGCCATTACCCAGTATCGTTTCTACGATACCTCCAGCAGTGCGACCAGCGGTAGCCTGCGGGTGAACGGCAACGTCCAGGCGGCCCGCAAGTGGGTCACCGTTAATGCTTCGGATATCGACCAGACCAGATTCGTCGCCGGAAGTGTCGGTGGCCGCTCCGATTATCTTTATGCCCAGGCTTTCGACGGCATGAAGTGGAGCAACATGGGCCGGGTTTCGATTCGTGCTGAAGTCAGCGACGACAGCATTGGCGAGGCCACCGATATGGGTCTGGTCGCTCAGCGTTCCACTTACAAGTACGGAAACGTCGGCGCCGGAGATGCCCAAGACTACTACAAGTTCCGCGTCAGCTCCGATAGCCGGGTTTCGCTGTCGCTTTACAACTACTACGACGATGGCGATCTGTACCTGTATGACAAGGACGGCAACCAGTTGGCGATGTCAAAGCGATCCGGAAGGTCTTCCGAATACGTGACGACCAACCTGAAGGAAGGTGACTACCACGTTGCCGTGAAGAGCGATGCCCAGCGCGACAACCGTTACCGGTTGAGCACGTATGCCGTCGCCCTTCGCGACACAACCGGCATCACGTTCGCCAGTGCCTCTTCGTCAAGTCTGGTGGATCAAACCAAGAAGCAGTCGGGTCTTTTGGCGGCGGCATAATGTCAAAGCCAAAACCCGAATGAGTGAAACTTTTGAAAGAAGGAATGTCAGAATGACAAAAGAAATCTTCGCAGACACCGTCGGCCGTATCGATTATACGGGCGGCGTCATAAGGGCCGAGCTGGTTTCCATGGAACCCATTGAAGGCAAAGAGGACGAGGCTCGCATGGAAGTGCGTCAACGCGTCGTCATGCCCATGGACGGGTTCCTGCATGCTTTCGGCACCATGGGCAACCTGGTGCAGAAGCTGATCGAATCCGGCGTCGTCGTCCGGGAAACGGCGGAAGACGGGACCGAAATGGTCATCCCCACCGCCGATACGCCCCCTGTTGTTGATGAAGCGCCGAGCTCGCCCAACTTCAACTAACGCTGGCTGGGTGGGCCCTGTCGTCAAATTTTTAGGCGGCGGGGCCCGCTTGCCCCCCTGTTTTTTTCCGGAGACAGAATGTCATGCTGGACCAAGTGACCCCCACCCCACAAGGGAACCAGGAACCGCCTCATAATCCCGAGGCTAAGGTAGAAACCGAAGAGGCTCCCCCCGCCCATACGGGCATCAAGGCGTTGATACTCGTTGCTTCCCATCACAGCGTGCCGTTAACCGTAGAGCGCATTCTGCACGAATACGCGATGGAACATGAAGAGGCGTCGCGCAATCAAATATTGAAGATCGCCAAGGACAACGGCCTAAAGGCTAAGTCCGTCAAGGTCGGCTGGTCTGGATTGGCCGGACTGGGCGAAGCCTACCCCGCGCTAGCCAAACTGAAGAACGGAAATTGGGTCGTGTTTTCAGGCCTGAAGGCTGATGAAGAAGGCGAGGCGCTCGCGATCATAGATCCACTGGCCGACAAACCCGGTTTCATTTTTCTTACGCGCCAAGAGATCGAAGAAGTCTGGTCGGGCGAGGTCGTCCTGGTCAAGCGAACCTACAAGATCAGAGATCTGAATCAGCCCTTTGGTCTGCGCTGGTTCATCCCTGAAATATTCAAGCAGTCGCGCTCGTTCGGCTATGTTGCGCTGGCCGCCCTGACCCTGCATCTAATCGCCCTTGTAACGCCGTTCTTTTTTCAAATCGTCATCGATAAAGTTCTGGTCCATGAAAGTCGAACCACCCTTTTCGTTCTGACTATCGGCGTCATCGGAGCAATTTTCTTCGATGCTATTCTGTCTTTTCTTAGAAATTTTTTACTGCTTTTCGCCACCAACAAAATAGACGTTCGCCTGTCATCCAGAACCTTTGATCACCTTATGAAGCTGCCGATAAACTTTTTCGAACAGAGCTCGGCGGGCGTACTGACCAAGCACATGCAGCAGACCGAATCGATCCGCGAATTCATGACCGGGAAGGTCTTCATGACCGCCCTGGACGCCACAGCATTGTTCGTTTTCGTACCCATTTTGCTTGTTTACAATCTTCCCATGGCGGCGATCATCATCCTGTTTTCCGTCATCGTCGCCGGGATTGTTTTCGCGATCATGCCTGTGTTCAGGCGTAACCTCCAATACCTGTACGAGGCCGAGGGGGAACGCCAGGCCATGCTGGTGGAAACCATTCATGGCATGCGTACAGTCAAGGCGTTGGCCATTGAGCCCCACAAGCGCAAAATCTGGAACAATAAAACGGCCGAAGCCGTCAATCGGCAATTCGCCGTAGGCAAGATTTCCACTATCGCCGGGTCACTGGTTGGTTTTATCGAGAAGCTATCAACTGTGGCTGTGGTTTTCTTCGGCGCCTTGTTCGTTTTCCAGGGCACGCTGACGGTTGGCGAACTTGTCGCCATCCAAATGATCGCCGGACGCGTCAGCGGCCCGCTGGTGCAAATGGTATCGCTGGTTAACGAATTCCAGCAGACCTCCCTATCCATCCGTATGCTGGCCGAGGTCATGAACAGAAAGCCGGAAGCAGAATTGAATGTCGCCGGACTGGCGCCGGACCTGAAAGGCAACATCGCCTTTGAAAACGTATCGTTCTATTACCCCGGCAGTTCGGTACCTGCGCTGGACCAGATCACCCTGGGCGTTCGCGAGGGTAGCGTTGTCGGCGTGGTTGGGCGCAGCGGGTCGGGCAAGACGACGTTTACCCGTTTGCTGCAAGGTCTGTATTTCGCCCAGAATGGTTTGATCCGATTCGACGGTCATGACATCCGGGAAATCGATCTGGCTCACTTGCGCCGTTCCATCGGTGTCGTCATCCAGGAAAGTTTTCTATTTCGCGGAACGGTGCGCGAAAACATCGCCGCCGGAAAACCGGACGCGACGTTTACCGAAATTGTTGAAGCCGCGCATCTGGCCGGCGCGGACGAGTTCATTCAGCGTCTACCGCAAGGCTATGAGACGGTGCTGGAAGAAAATGCTTCCAATCTGTCAGGCGGGCAGAAACAGCGGTTATCCATTGCACGCTCTTTGCTTCCGCAGCCGCGCATCATGATCTTCGATGAAGCAACCAGCGCCCTAGATCCTGAAAGCGAAGCCATCGTGCAAGCCAATCTGAGTCGTATCGCAGAAGGCCGGACTTTGTTCATCGTTTCTCACCGGCTTTCCACCCTGACCGATGCCGATGCCATCGTCGTTTTCGACCAGGGGAAAATCACCGACGTCGGTTCCCACCCAGAACTTCTTCAATCCTCGGAAATTTATCAACAACTCTGGGGCAAGCAGACGAGGCATCTGAGTCATGGATAATACAATTACGCATATCGACCCGTCCCAGATCGTTCCTGCCAAGGTAAAAAAGCCGGAAATTCTTGAGTTCCAGCCGGACATTGTCGCTATTGAGGAGCGCCCTGCGCCCAAAGCCGCCGAATGGACTCTTCTTTCTGTCGTCGCCTTAATCGCCGCCAGCGTAACATGGGCTTCGCTGGCCATGGTCGATCGTATCGTCACCACTCAGGGAAAACTAATCACGACGTCGTCGAAGATCGTCGTCCAGCCTATCGAAACCGGCGTCGTGCGCACCCTAAATGTTCGCCGCGGCGAGGTCGTACGCAAGGGACAAATTCTGGCGACCCTTGATGCGACATTCGCCGATGCTGATGTGACCGCCAGCCGTGGACAGTTCGTTAGCCTGGCCGCCCAGGTGGCGAGGCTTGAGGCCGAATTGGCCGGCGACAAATCCGGCCAGTTCTCGGAAGATACAGACGAACAGAATCTTCAATTGGGGATTTTCAACAAACGTCACGAAGAATATCAGGCCAATATGGCGGCGCTGGATGCCGAAATCCATGAGTTGCAAGCCCAGGAACGAACCAACCGGGCCGAGATCGCCGATCTGAGGGATCAATTGAAAATCATGACCGAGGTAGAGGGCATGCGGGCCGAATTACTGCGTCGCAATTCAGGATCGCGCCTGAACCTGCTGGAATCTCAATCCGAGAGGTTTGCCATCGAACGCGAACTCAATCGCACCAAGAATCAGGCCCGCGAGTTTCGCCACAAACTGGATACCTTGGAGGCTAAGCGCCGGGCCTTCATCAGCGAGCGTAAATCCCGTATCGGCCAGGAACTGGTACAGATCCGCCGCGAACGTGACCGCATCGCCGAAGATTTGAAAAAGCAGGAACGCCGCAGCACGTTGGTTCAACTGACGGCTCCTCGGGACGCCGTTGTTTTGGATATCGCCGAACGCTCCGTTGGGTCGGTCGTACGCGTGGCTGAGCCCTTCTTCACAATGGTGCCCATCGACGTACCGCTGGAAATAGAAGTCGATGTGCGTCCCCAGGATATCGCCCAGTTGCGCGTCGGCGATCCGGCTCGGATCAAGCTGGAGGCGCTTCCCTATCAGAAACACGGAACCCTGGATGGCGAGTTGCTGATCATCAGCGAAGATACCTTCCAAGTTCGAAAAGCCGGTGGCGAGAAGTCCATTTACCGGGCCCGCCTGGTTATAACCAAAGATCATTTGAGAAACATCACCGACGATTTTCGCCTGATCCCGGGAATGTCCGTGTCGGCGGAAATCAAGGTCGGTAAAAGACGCTTGATCTCTTACTTTATTTATCCGGTGATAAGAGCACTCGATACAAGTTTTCGTGAACCTTGAGAGAGCGATCATTATATACGAATTACCAAACAAGATTATAACAACTGCAAATTTCCAATTCCCGCTAGTGACTATTTTCAAGCTTTTCATTGAGCCCGGTGTTTTGTCCGCTTCCTTAGGTAAAGCAGACCTAATTGTGGTTGCTCTTTAGGTCTGGTCCTGAGCAAATCATTCGGGGTCGGATTCAGTATTGCTATATCTTCAAAAAAATATACACTATGTTTAAGTTTTATACGATATGTATATTTTTTGTATAGAAAATCTTTTAAAAAATGCCTCGCGGAAGACCGATGAAAAATACGTCAAAGCCAACAATGTCCCTTAGGGAGCGCAACAAGCGGCGTACTCGCGAAGAGATCTTGATCGCAGCTTTGGCCACATTCAACGAAGTTGGTTTTACCAAGTGCTCAGCCGAAAAGGTTTTGCAGCACGCAGGAATCTCCAGAGGTACGCTGTACGGCTATTTTCCCGGCGGTGTCGAGGAGATATTCCGAGAAATCTACGTCGAGCTGAGCGAAGAAGTTATCGCCATCGGATCAGATCTGAGAGAGCGGGAATCCGACCCCCAAAAGCGCATTCTGGGACTGGCGACGGCATTGTTCGATTTATGCTCATCTCCTGAAAAGGGGAGGTTCTACAGCCATATTCGGCCGTCGCTAACCGTCATCCTGGAACCCGTTTTAGGAGGGGCCTCCGAAACTTTCGGCCGGTTTATTGCCGAAGATCTCAGTAACTGCTTGGCGGGCAAAAACAAGCAAGGGACAGCTTCCATTCAAGCTTTGACGGTTCTGATAACCGGGGCAATGCGCGAAGCCTCGATTAAGGTGTCAGAAAATCCATCAACGAAACAACGATACCTAAAGGCAATTAAGAATTTAACCGCCGCCCTGCTGGCGAACCCCGGACCCCTAAGTGGGGAAGACTGAGCGCGAAAGATAAAGGCATGAAAACATTTTCACTCATCATCGGTGGCAAAAAGGTGCCGACCAACAAACATTTTGAAGTCTACAATCCGGCTAATGGCGGGATCGTCGGCATGGCGCCAATCGCCGACAATGTGCATCTCAACCGCGCCGTCAAAGCCGCCCAAAGAGCGTTCGCAAAGTGGAGCGCCATGCCCGACAAGAAACGCCGAAAAATCTGTCAGGAAGTATCGATCAAGATTGGCGAGCATGCGGAGGAATTGGCCCAGTTGCTGACCCGGGAGCAGGGCAAGCCTCTGAACGGTCTGGGTTCACGCTGGGAAATTGGCGGCGCGATGGCCTGGGCGGATCATACCGCATCTTTGAAATTAAAGCCCAAAACGATACAGAACAACAGCCAGGGCAAGGTCAAACTGTATCGAAAGCCCATTGGGGTTGTCGGCTCGATCACGCCCTGGAATTTTCCTGTCATGATAGCGATTTGGCACATCATGCCGGCGATCCGTGCGGGCAACACGGTTGTCTGCAAGCCTTCGCCGTTCACGCCTTTATCGACAATTCGCATGATAGAGCTGATCAACGAAGTTTTGCCCGCCGGCGTGGTGAATTGCGTAACCGGGGAAGACTCTTTGGGTGCACAAATGTCATCCCATGAAGACATCGGAAAAATTGTTTTCACCGGATCGTGTGATACCGGGCAGAAAATTATGCAAAGCGCCGCCCAAACCATGAAGCGTTTGACCCTTGAGCTGGGCGGCAACGATGCGGGTATCGTACTGCCCGATGCAGATCCAAAATCCATTGCCGAAGGCCTTTTCTGGGGCGCCTTCATCAACGGTGGTCAGACTTGTGCAGCCTTGAAACGGCTTTACGTTCACGAAGACATTCACGACGCGGTTTGCAAGGAGCTGCGGTCTTTCGCCCGTACCATAAAAGTCGGCGACGGATTACTTGAGGACAGCGTCATCGGTCCCATTCAAAACAAACGCCAATTCGACAAAGTTGTTGAGCTTGTCAAAAGCGCAAAAGACGCAGGTGGGAAAATCCTGATGGGCGGCAGGGTTTCAAGAACCAAGGGCCCAGGGCATTTTTTCCCGCTGACGCTGATAAGCGGCCTGGCCAATGGCGACCGCCTTGTCGATGAGGAGCAGTTCGGCCCGGTGCTGCCGGTAATCAAGTACAGCGATGTGGACGAGGCCATCAAGATGGCCAACGACAATCCCAATGGATTGGGCGGGTCGGTCTGGTCGGTCAATAAGAAGAGCGCCAGGAGAGTTGCCAAACAGCTTCATTGCGGCTCTGTGTGGATTAACCAGCATGGCATGATCCAGCCCAATGCCCCTTTCGGTGGAGTCAAGGCCTCGGGTATCGGGGTCGAGTTCGGCAAGGAAGGCCTACACGAATTCACCGATATTCAGGTGATTTTCTCATGATCGATCAAGTCATTTAAGATTTGGAAGAACGATGAACCTAACAGAATCAAAAAGAATTTCCGCCCACGCACGGAAACTTCTAAAGCGCCGCAAAAAGCTGCTGGGACCCAACAACGTCTACATGTATGACGACCCGGTGCATTTCGTGCGTGGCGAAGGCGTCTGGCTCTATGATCACGAAGGGCGCAAATATCTGGACGCCTACAACAACGTCCCCCATGTCGGCCATTGCCATCCGCATGTGGTCGAAGCCCAACATAAACAAGCCGCCACCCTGAACACACACAGCCGGTATCTGCACGATATGGTGCTTGATTACGCCGAGCGGCTGATAGATACGTTCGATGCGCCTCTTTCGACCATGCTTTATACCTGCACCGGAAGCGAAGCCAATGACGTCGCCTTGCGAATGGCCCGCGCGGTGAGCGGAAACCGGGGCGTTATCGTCACCGATTGCACCTATCACGGCAACACAACCGCCGTCATGGAGCTGGCGACATTGTTGCCCAGAGATGACGGGTACAGCTTCTACAACCGAACCATCCCCGCGCCCGACAGCTATCACCTGGAACCGGGCGAAAAAACCGTCGCCGACATGGGAAAACGGGTTCTTAAACATCTGGACGCGGCGATCGATTCCATTCAGGCCTCCGGCGAAGGCCTGTCGGCGTTTCTATTGTGCCCAATTTTCGCCAACGAAGGTTTTCCCGATCTGCCAAAGGGGTTCATGGGCCAAATCGTCAATAAGGTTCACAAGGCCGGCGGCGTCGTTATAGCCGACGAGGTCCAGTCCGGTTTTGGCCGCACTGGCACCCATATGTGGGGCCACCAGCACAGTGGATTTCAACCCGATATCGTCACCATGGGAAAACCCATGGGCAACGGCCATCCCATCGGGGGGGTCGTCACCACCAAGGAAATCATGAAGGTGTTCAGAACCAAGAACCTCTACTTCAACACCTTCGGGGCCAACCCGGTTTCGTGCGCCGCCGCCATGGCCGTGCTGGACGTAATGGAAAAAGAAAATCTGATCAAGAACGCCCGCGACGTCGGCGCCTACAGCAAGAAAAAGATGAAGGCGTTGGCAAAAAAATATGACGTGATCGGCGACGTCCGCGGGTCTGGTTTGTTCTTTGGCGGCGAATTCGTCAAAGACAAGAAGACACGAAAAGCCGATTCCAAACTGGCCAGGCTGGTGGTCAATAGATTGCGAGAAAGGGGCGTCATCATGGGACTGATCGGCAAGCACGACAACCTGCTGAAAATTCGCCCGCCACTGGTATTTACGAAAAAGAATGCCGACCACTTGTTCAACAAGCTGGACGGAATTTTAGGAAAATTTTGACCCGCTAAATGACATTTATTGATGAGAAGAACATGATTGAATTTTTTGAATTGCCAGCCGATGAGCAAGCGGCGCGCCTGCAAAAACTTGCCGTTATCGCATTGCGGAAATGGAACGTCACGGATGTCGAGCCAAGGCTCATCAAATTCCGTGAAAACGCCGTTTTTGAAGTAATTGACGGCGATGGGAACCAGGCGGTACTGCGTGTCCACCGGCAGGGATATCACGATCAGGAAAACCTGGAATCAGAACTCAAATGGATGTCGATGCTTTCCCAGAACGGCATAAGTGTTCCGAAGCCGGTCATGCCTGCGAACGGGAGGTGGACCGTGGATGCCTCCTCTGATGATGTTCCAGGGGTATGGAAAGTAGACATGCTAAGCTGGCTTTCCGGCCAGATGCTGGGTGAAGTTGGAGAACCGCTGGATATAAGCCCTGACAAAATAGAAAACGTTTTTGGAAACATAGGAAAGACGACGGCGAGACTTCACAACCTGACGGCCGGCTGGCCGGAGCAAAATGACATGATCCGCCATGCCTGGGACAAAGATGGCCTGGTGGGCGATAGCCCGCTTTGGGGCCGATTCTGGGAGCTTGCCGCCCTCACGCCGGACCAGGTGGATCTGCTGCAGGAGATCCGCAAAGTCACGGCAGGGAAACTGGATGACTTCGGCCGCAACGACCAAAACTATGGGCTAATCCATGCTGATCTGGTGCCGGAGAATGTTTTCGTGGCGGGCGACGACATCCAGCTTATCGATTTCGATGACGCGGGCTTCGGATGGCACCTGTTCGAAATAGCCACAGCGCTGATGTGGCTGCGAGATGAGCCCGAATACGCGACCATGGAGCGCGCATTGCTGGATGGCTATCAAAGCGAACGCCCATTAAGTCAGAAGGATCTGGACGCCCTGCCCCTGTTCTTTGTGGTTAGAAGCCTGACTTACCTGGGCTGGATTCACACCCGACAAAATACCGTCACCGCGCAGGAAATGACCCCATTCATCGTCGAAATGGTTTGCGGGATTGCCCAGGAATACCTGAACGGGCTGGACTAAAGCCTAGCCTTAGCAGCCCGTTCTGTTTTCGTTTTAGACTTCCGGTACGTCCAGGCCGTGCTGGATGCAAGCGGCTGCCAGCGTGTTCCTGAGCAGACAGGCGATGGTCATCGGACCAACACCACCCGGAACCGGCGTGATGGCGCCGGCGACCTCTTTGGCGCTGTCGAAATCCACGTCGCCAACCAGACGGGTCTTACCTTCGCCTTTTTCAGGCGCGTCGATACGGTTGATGCCGACGTCAATAACAGTGGCGCCGGGCTTGACCCAGTCGCCGGGAACCATTTGCGCCCTGCCCACCGCGGCGACCAGAATATCTGCCGAGCGGCATTCGTCGGCCAGATCTTTGGTTCGCGAATGGGCGATGGTGACGGTGCAGCTTTCCTTCAGTAGGAGCGCTGCCATCGGCTTGCCAACGATGTTTGAACGCCCCAGCACCAATGCCTTCTTGCCTGACAAGTCGCCCAATTGATCCTTCAGCATCATCAGGCAACCCCACGGCGTGCACGGCACCATGGCCTTGTCGTCGCCGGTGGTCAGCAGGCCGACGTTGACGACATGAAAACCATCCACGTCCTTGGCCGGGTCGATGGCGGCAAGTACCGCGGGTTCGTTGATATGATCCGGCAGGGGCAATTGCACCAGAATGCCATTGACCGCATCATCGTTGTTCAGCTCGTCGATCAACTTAAGCAGCGTCTCTTCGGAAGTATCCGTATCCAGCTTGTGCTCGAATGAGTTCATACCGGCTTCCTTAGTCTGAACGCCCTTGTTGCGCACATACACTTGAGATGCCGGGTCCTCGCCGACCAGCACCACCGCCAGTCCCGGCGTCAGGTTGTGGTCCGCTTTCAGGCGCCCGACTTCCGTTCCGATGCGCTTGCGTAGTCCTTCGGCAAAGGCCTTGCCGTCGATAATCGTTGCTTCGCTCATGTCTTTCATCTTTTCAAAAAATCTTTCTCTAGAACAGCCCAGCGATTTTACCATCTTTATCGATATGAATGTTTGTCGCCGC